>NZ_BAABAE010000003.1:0-1498866 GCF_039537265.1 Leifsonella bigeumensis
GACAGACACCATCTCGGCATCGGAGGCAAGACCCCCATCGACCGAATCAACAACGGTCGAGGTCAGTACAGCTAGGTCCGCGCGAGCACGGCGTGGCAGCGCCGGAGCCGCTCGAGCCACCAGCCGCGGCGTTCGTTCGGGGCGGCGTACCGGGCGAGCAACTCATCGCTCACCTCGATCCGGCGTACCGGCACTGCCCCCTCGACCGGGACGAGGGGTCTGTCGGTGACGTCGGCCGCCAGCAGTGCGGCGGTTCCGAGGCCGCAATCGAAGGGCAGGTCCGCGACGGCCGCCGCGAGGTGGGCGCCCATCGACAGCCCCACCGAGGTATCGAGAGCGCTGGATACGACGACCGGTAGCCCGGCCTCGGCGACGATGCGCAGCGCGGCCGCGATCCCGCCGAGCGGCTGCGCCTTCACGACGAGGAGATCGGCCGCACCCGCCCGTGCCACCGCAAGCGGGTCAGTGGCCTTCCGCACACTCTCGTCGGCCGCGATCGGCACGCCGAGATCCCGGATGCGCGAGCGCAGTGCGGCGAGCTCGGCAACGCTCGCGCAGGGCTGCTCCGCGTACTCGAGGTCGAACGCAGCCAGCGCACGCAGGGCAGTCTCGGCCTCGTCGACTCCCCATCCGCCGTTCGCGTCGACCCGGATGCGTCCTTCCGCGCCGATGTATTCCCGCGCGGCCGCCACCCGGGCGACGTCGTCGGCGAGCGCCTGCCCGCGTTCGGCGACCTTGACCTTGACGGTGCGGCATCCGGGGAACCGGTCGAGCACGCCGGTGACCTCGTCGGGCCCGACGGCGGGCAGTGTCGCGTTGGCGGGGATCGAGTCGCGGAGCGCCGCCGGAGGCGGCGACCATCCGAAGTCGATCGCTGCGGCGAGCCAGGACGCGCTCTCCGCATCGTCGTACTCGATGAACGGGGAGAACTCGGTCCAACCGTACGGCCCGCGCAGGAGCATGGCCTCCCGCACGTCGATGCCGCGGAACCGCGTCGACAGCGGCAGGGTGACGACGTGCGCGGAGCCGAGCAGGTCGTCGAGATCAGGGTGCACGGCTCCAGTCTGCCCCGGTTGGGGCCGGTGCCCTATCCTGAGAGCCACGCAGGCGGATGTCGACAGGTCGACGAGGAGGTTCCGGGGTGAGGATCGAGGACGGCACGCCGACCGAGCCCGGCCCGGCGTGGCCGGCGACCGGGTCAGGGGGCACTCCGCTGCCGGATGCTGCGCTGCCGTATGCTGCGCTGCCGTACGCGGCCTTGCCGGTCACCGAACCGCTCCCTCCCGAGAGTCCGGTCACGCCGCCCACGCCGCACACGCCGTGGCCGCTCGGCTACATCGCGTTCGGTATGGCTGTCCTGCTGGTCGTCGCCGAAGGCGTCGCCGTGTACCTGGCGACCTACGGACAGCCGGTGGCGGCCACCGTCATCGGTCAGGTACTCGTCGTGCTCACCGCCCTCCCGCTCGCGCTCGGCCTGCTCGCCGTTCTGCGTGGTCGCCAACGCGGATGGGGCATCGCGGCCATGGTGCTCGCGGTCATCGCGAACCCGCTCATCCTCATCAACCTGCTCGGGTTCTTCGGCACCATCTGACCCCTCAGTCCGACGGCTTGATCCGGCGGTTCGTTAGGCTGTGAACATGGCCATGGTCTCCGAATTGTTCGACGCAACGCTGTGGAAAGCGGTCGACGGTTTCGACTCTCTCGCCGACCTCACCTACCACCACGACCAGGGCGGCCGCGTCGCGCGCATCGCCTTCGACCGGCCCGAAGTGCGCAATGCGTTCCGGCCGCAGACCGTCGACGAGCTCTACCGCGCGCTCGACGACGCGCGGCAGAACCCGAGCATCGGCGTCGTGCTGCTGACCGGCAATGGGCCGAGTTCCAAGGACGGCGGCTGGGCGTTCTGCAGCGGTGGGGACCAGCGGGTGCGGGGGCGGAGTGGGTACCAATACGAGGCGCCTACCTCTCCGGTCGAGCCTTCCTCTCCGGTCGAGTCTTCCTCTCCGGTCGAGTTTGCCGAGACCCGGCCCGACGACCGGCGGATCTCGGCAAGCTCGATGAGAGAGGGAGGCGTCGGCCGCCTCCACATCCTCGAGGTCCAGCGCCTCATCCGGTTCATGCCCAAGGTCGTCATCGCCGTGGTTCCCGGCTGGGCGGCCGGCGGCGGCCACTCGCTCCACGTCGTGTGCGACCTCACGATCGCGAGTGCGGAGCATGCCCGCTTCAAGCAGACGGATGCCGACGTCGGCTCCTTCGACGCGGGCTACGGGAGCGCGTACTTCGCCCGCCAGGTCGGACAGAAGTTCGCGCGGGAGGTGTTCTTCCTCGCCAGGGAGTACTCGGCGCAGCGTGCACTCGAGGCGGGTGCCGTCAACGCGGTCGTCCCCCACGCGGAGCTGGAGAGCACCGCGTACGCCTGGGCGCAGGAGATCCTCACCAAGTCGCCGACCGCCATCCGGATGCTCAAGTTCGCCTTCAACGCCGTCGACGACGGGCTCGTCGGTCAGCAGGTGTTCGCCGGCGAGGCCACCCGCCTCGCCTACGGCACGGATGAGGCCGCCGAGGGCCGCGACGCCTTCCTCGAGAAGCGCGACCCCGACTGGGGCCCTTACCCCTGGCAGTTCTGATGACGCGACCGCTGGAGGTCACGGCGGGCGACCCCGACATAGTGCTGCCCGCCCTGCGGTCCGCGCTCGGCGGCGGCCCCGCGATCATGCCGCTGCCGGAAGGCGCCGACCGGGCCGGCATCCCGAACGAGGTCCCGCAGCGGGTCGCTCTCGTCGTGCAGACGAGCGGCTCGACCGGCTCGCCCAAGCGCGTCGCCCTCAGCGCGGATGCCCTGCTCGCGAGCGCTGCGGCATCCGAGGGGGCACTCGGCGGCCCGGGGCAATGGGTGCTCGCCCTGCCCGCCCACTACATCGCCGGCGTCAACGTGCTCGTGCGATCGATCGCGGCGGGGACGGAGCCGATCATCCTGCCGCAGGGCCACTTCGACCCCCACGTCTTCCTCGAGGCGGCGGCCGCCATGGATCACCCCGCGCGCTACACCTCGCTGGTCCCCGCGCAGCTCGCAAGCCTGCTCGGTTCCGTCGAGGGCAACGATCTCGACGCGCTGGAGACCCTTCGCCGTTTCGATCGCATCCTCGTGGGCGGTCAGTCGACGCCGACCGGGCTCCTCGCGCAGGCGCTCGAGCTGGGGTTGGGCGTGACGCGCACCTACGGGTCGAGCGAGACGAGCGGAGGATGCGTCTACGACGGGGTCCCGATCGGCGCGACCGCCGTTCGCCTGGCCGGGGATGCTGTGGAGGGTGAGATCGAGCTCGGCGGCCCCGTGCTCGCCGAAGGCTACCTCGGCGACGATGAGCGCACCGCAGCGTCGTTCTATTCCGATAGCGGCATGCGCTGGTATCGCACGGGCGACACCGGGGAACTGGTAGAGGGGGTGCTGCGAGTGACCGGCCGACTCGACGATGTGATCGTCTCCGGCGGGATCAAGGTTTCACTCGCGGCGGTCGAGCGCATCGTGCGTTCGCTGCCCGGGCTCTCGGATGCCGTGGTCGTCCCGCGTGCGAACGACCGCTGGGGCGAGGTTCCCATCGTCGCGACCACGGCATCCGCATCGCCAGAAGGACTGCTCAAGGCGGTACGCACCGCGGTGGGCGTCGCGCTCGGCCCCGCGGCCCGCCCGGCGGAGCTCGTCACCGTCGAAGCCATCCCCGTGCTCGCCAGCGGAAAGCCGGATCGGGCGTCGCTCGTCGCCCGGCTTGCTCCGCCCGCTGGATAGGATTCTTGTCGTGGCCAGGAACAGCAACCCCAAGCAGCAGCGCCTCGACCCGGCGAAGACGCCGGTCAAGGGCGCTGTGCGCGAACCCGTCAAGCAGTCCTCGAAGGTGAAGATCGCCGAGACGCCCACCTACGAGAAGAAGAAGCCGGTCACGGTGAAGAAGCGCAAGGGCGGTCGCCCGGGCGGCCGGTCGCCGGTCCCGGTCGTGCACCCGGCGACGTTCGGCGACTGGGTCGCCGGCGCGCGCATCCGCACCCTGCCCCTCGCGATCGCACCCGTGGCCCTCGGAACGGCCGCGGCCTACGCCGCGAGTGGATTCCTGGACTGGCACTGGGTGCGCGCACTTCTCTGCCTCGCGGTCGCGCTCGGTCTTCAGATCGGCGTCAACTACGCGAACGACTACTCCGATGGCGTACGCGGCGCTGACACCCACCGCGTCGGCCCCTCGAGGCTCACCGGCTCGGGTGCGGCCAAGCCGCGTACGGTGCTCGCGGTCGCCCTCGTCTTCTTCGTGCTCGCGGCGGCCGCCGGCGTCACCGTCGTGGTGCTGAGCGGACAGTACTGGATGCTCGCGGTCGGCGCCGCCTGCATCCTCGCTGCCTGGTTCTACACCGGCGGCAAGCATCCGTACGGCTACTACGGCCTCGGCGAGGTGTTCGTCTTCCTGTTCTTCGGGCTCGTCGCCACGGCGGGTACGACCTTCGTGCAGGTCGGGACCGTCAACCTCGAGAGCTGGGTCGCCGGGACCTGCGCCGGTCTCCTCGCCTGCGCGGTGCTGGTCGCCAACAACCTGCGCGACATCGACCAGGACCGGGTGGCCGGCAAGCGCACGCTCACGGTGCTGTTCGGGTCGCTCGTCTCGCGCATCCTGTTCACGGTGTTCGCGATCCTGCCGTTCGTGGGGCTCGCGTTCTTCGTCCTGCTCTACGAGAACGCCTACCTCGTGTACTTCTGCCTGCTGCTCGCGGTCCCGGCGGCGATCATCGTGCTCACCGCGAAGACACCGAAGGAGTTCCTGCTCGCCTTGAAGCTCACGAGCCTCACCGCGCTGTTCTTCGGCGTCGGTCTGGCCCTCGCGATCGCGTTCTAGGGCGCCGCCCGGCCAGCCTGGTCCCTGCTCAGTGGGACTGCTCCTCGCGGCGGTCGAGCGCCTCGTTCTCGAGGTCGTTGTCGTCGTCCCGACTGGTTCCGTTGTGGCGCCAGCCGTAGACGGTCTCGGCCACCTCGTTCCGCTGCTTCGTCAGGAACAGGTAGGAGAGGCAGCCCGCGATGACGACCGAGATGAGCGCCGATGCCCACCACGGCACGTTCACGACCATGAGGATGGCGAACGGCACGGCGAACAGGATGACCCGGATGATCGAGTAGAGGAGGATTCGGCGCGCAGGACTCACCTGCCCAGTGTAAATCTCTTGAGAGTGGTCGCTGGAGCACCGATCAGCCGACTGGCTTACAATCAGCACATGCGGGCGTTCCTGACTTTGGCCGCCGCGGCCCTGGCCGTCGGCTTCTGGATCTACGCAGTCGTCGACTGCGCACTCACCGACGCGCGCCGGGCCCGCGGCATCCCGAAACCCGCCTGGGTCGTCGTGGTGGTCGTGCTCAACGTCGTCGGCGGCCTCCTCTGGTTCCTGATCGGCAAGGACCGCACGCAGGACCGCGGTGCTATCCCACTCGGCCGCGCACCGGATGACGACCCGGCCTTCCTGCGCCGCCTCGGCTCGGACGCCGACCAGGATGAGCGCATCCGTCGGCTCGAGCGGGAGATCGCCGAACTCGACGACGATTCGAAGGACTCGTGACCGAAGGGAGCCCGGCCACCGATTTCGCGGTGGCGGTGCTCGGCGAGTTCGTCCGGCTGGGCGTTCGTCACATCGTTCTGAGCCCCGGCTCCCGCTCCCAGGCGCTTGCGCTCGCGGCGGCGGAGTTCGAGCGCGCCGGGCTGGTCACGCTCGCGGTGCGGATCGACGAACGCGGTGCCGGATTCCTCGGCCTCGGCACGGCGGTCGAGACCGGGCTTCCCGCGCTCGTCATCACGACATCGGGCACCGCGGTCGGCAACCTCCTGCCGAGCGTGCTGGAGGCGCACCACGCCGGGGTGCCGCTCATCCTGCTCACCGCCGACCGGCCGGAGGAGCTGCGCGGGATCGGCTCCAACCAGACCACCGACCAGCTCGGGATGTTCGGCGACTTCGTGCGGTTCGCGCGCGAGGTGGAGGCCCCGAGCACCACCGGCTTCGACGCGGCCTATCCGCGCGAGCTTGCGACTGCGGCGTTCTCGGCCGCCCTCGGCCATTCGGATGCTCCGGGCCCGGTGCAGGTGAACCTGGCCTTCCGTGAGCCGCTCTCCGGGACGATCGACCCGGTCCTGGTCGCGACGCTCGGGGGTTTGCGGGAGGCACCCGCAGCCCGGGAGTCCCGCGGGTCGACCGGGGCGGTCACCGAGCCCATCCGGGTCGTCCCCGACACGGTCGTCATCGCCGGTCATGCTGCGGGCGAGGAAGCGGAGGCGGCAGCTCGGGCGTTCGGCGCGCCGCTCCTGGCCGAAGTGTCGAGCGGTGCGCACTTCGGGCCGAACCTCGTCGTGGCGTACCGTGAGCTCCTGAACGACGAGAGCTTCGGAGGGCGGGTCCGGCGGGCGGTCGTGTTCGGGCATCCGACCCTCAGCCGTGAGGTGCCGCGACTGCTCGAACGCGACGATGTCGAGGTCATCGTCGTGCGCGGGCAGGCCGGCGAGGCCTACAACCCCGGTCGCCGCGCGAGCCGCATCCTCGAGACGGTCACCCTGGCCGGCGAGCCGGATGCGGGCAGGAAGGGTGCCACCGCGCAGGATGCCACGGCGCGGGCGTGGGTGGGCTCCTGGGTGGCGGCGAGTCGTGCGCTCCTTGACGTCCCCGCGAAGGTCGACCCGGCCGATGCACGCACCGATGACGCCCGGGCGGTCTCGGCTTTCACGAAGGCGCAGCTCGCGGTGTTCCGGGAGCCCGTCACGCGACGGATGCTCGTGGAGACTCTCTGGCAGAAGACCTGGCCGCACGACCGTCTCGTGCTCGGCTCCTCCAGGCTCATCCGGGAAGCCGACCGCGTCGTGCCGGGCAAACGCATTTCCGTGCACGCGAACCGGGGTCTCGCGGGCATCGACGGGACGATCGCGACCGCGACCGGCATCGCGATCGCGAGCCAGCAGGAGGGTGGCGTGCCGGATGCGGGCAGAAGCGGCGCTGCCGGCATCACCCGCGTGCTGCTGGGCGACCTCGCCTTCCTCCACGATGTCGGTTCTCTGCTCGGCGCACCGGGGGAGCAGGCCCCGCGCATCCAGGTCATCGTCGGCAACGACGGCGGCGGGACCATTTTCGACTCTCTCGAGGTCTCGGCGACCGCGTCGACGGAAGCATTCGACCGCGTCCTCTACACGCCGCACGAGGTGCGGATCGCCGCCATCGCCGAGGCCTACGGCTGGGACTACCTGCCGGCGAGCAACCGGGGTGAGCTCGACGAGGCACTGGGCACGGCATCCGGGAGGACCGTCATCGAGGTTCCGCTGCCTCGCGAGTAGCATCGGCACATGCCGAGATCAGCCTGGACCGACGATCCCGCCACGCTGCTGAAAGTGATGAGCGGTTTCGTGCTCGCCGACGTCGACCCCTCCTCGACCCCCGGATTCGAGGGCGACAAGGATGACGGGGAGGCGCTGCTCACCGACGCCGGCCCCGAGATCGCCGACCTGCAGGAGCGGCTCTACGCCGAGAGCAGGGAGGGCGGGCTGCGCAAGGTGCTGCTCGTGCTCCAGGCGATGGACACCGCGGGGAAGGGCGGCGTCATCCGGCACGTCGTCGGAGCGATCGACCCGCAGGGCGTCAAGGTCCACGGGTTCAAGAAGCCGACGCCGGAAGAGCTCGAGCACGACTTCCTGTGGCGCATCCGGAAGCAGCTGCCGCCCGCCGGCGTCGTCGGCGTGTTCGACCGCTCGCACTACGAGGATGTGCTCATCGCCCGGGTGCGCGGCCTCGCGCCGGCGGAGGAACTCGAGCGCCGCTACGACGCCATCGTCGCCTTCGAGAACGAGCTCGTGGCCGACGACACGACCGTCATCAAGGTCATGCTCCACCTGAGCGCGGCCGAGCAGAAGGAGCGGCTCGCCGAGCGGCTCGACCGCGCAGACAAGCACTGGAAGTACAACCCGGGCGACCTCGACGAGCGCGCTCTCTGGCCGGAGTATCAGCGGGCCTACCAGCTCGCACTCGAGCGCACCGCGACCGAGGCTGCCCCCTGGTATGTGGTGCCCGCCGACCGCAAATGGTACGCGCGCATCGCGGTGCAGCGGCTGCTGCTCGACGCGCTGCGCCGTCTCGACCCGCAGTGGCCGGCCGCCGATTTCGACGTCGAGGCCGAGAAGAAGAGGCTCGCGCAGTCCTGACCGGCGCTCACGCGCCGAGCGCCTCGACGATCGGCCGGAACTTCATCGTCGTCTCGGCGAGCTCGTGCTCCGGCACGGAGTCGGCGACGATTCCCGCCCCCGCGAATGCTCGCACGAGGCCGTCGGCCCCGACCTGCGCGCAGCGCAGGCCGATCGCCCACTCGCCATCCCCGTCGGCGCCGATCCAGCCGACCGGGCCGGCGTAGCGCCCGCGGTCGAAGGGCTCGAGCTGTTCGATCGCGGCGACGGCGTTCGCGGTCGGCGTGCCGGCGACGGCGGCCGTCGGGTGGAGTGCGGCGGCGAGATCGAGCGAGCCGGAGTCGTCGGAGAGCACGCCCTCGACGTCGCTTGCGAGGTGCCAGAGGTTCGGAAGCCTGAGGGTGAACGGCACATCGCTCGCGGTCACGCCCGGGCTGTGCGGGCGGAGGGCTGCGAGCACGCTCTGCACCGCGTACTCGTGCTCGTCCTGGTCCTTCGCCGAGGTGGCCAGGGCGACGGAGGCGTCGAGGTCGGATGCCGCATCCGTCCCCCGCGCACCGCTGCCGGCGAGCACGCGCGCCGAGACGGTGCCGTCGTTCACCTTCACGAGGGTCTCCGGGCTCGACCCGAAGAAGTCGTCGACCGCGAAGGTCCAGCAGTCGGGGTAGCCGGCGGCGAGCGCCTCGAGTGCGCCGCCGATGCTCCCGCCCGCCGGCAGGCGTCCGATCAGGTCGCGGGCGAGCACGACCTTCTCGAGCTCTCCGGCCCGGATGCGTGTCACACCGTGTGAGACCGCCTCGAGGTAGGCGTCCGGCGACAGCGCTCCCGGTTCGAACCGGATGCCGGTGGCCGGAACGGCGCGGCGGCCAGGTGCTCCAGCGGCCGCGTGATCGCCCGGCGCAGGCGGCGGCGCATCCGTCGCACCGATACGCGTCATCCAGGCGCGTCCGTCCCGGCGCCCGATGACGACCTCGGGGACGATGAGCACACTCGGCGCCTCGGATCGAGCGGCGAAGGCGAACGTCCCGAAGGCGACGAGTCCGGTGCCGGGAAGGCCGACCTCATCGGCGACCAGTGCACGGCCGGCGAGGTCGCGCCAGGCGGCCGCGGCATCCGTCATACGGGAGGGGCCGCTGAAGTCCCAGCGGAGGGCGGTGCCGAACCCGGCGAGACCGTCGCCCCGGCGGAGCCAGAGAAGCTGACGCTCCGGCGGCAGCAGTGCGGTGAGGTCGCCCGGGTCGTCGATGCCGACGGTGGAGACGGTGAGCGCAGGGGCCTCACGCTCTCGTTCGCTCACGCTCCCAGCGTAGCCGCGCTGCCGGGCCGCCGTGGGCGGTGCGGTAGAGCGACGGCGGCCCCTCGGCGGTCCCGAATAGACTGGGAGCATGGCGAAGGCGGACTTGGACAAGCAGCCCGATGAGGTTGCCGCGATGTTCGACGAGGTCGCCCAGAAGTACGACCGCACCAACTCGGTGCTGTCGATGGGGAACTCGTTCCTCTGGCGCCTGCAGACGGTACGCGCGATCGCTCCCCAGCCGGGCGAACGCATCCTGGATGTGGCGGCCGGCACGGGTACGAGTTCGGCCGCGATCGCGCGGCACGGCGCCGACGTCGTGGCCCTCGACTTCTCAGCGGGAATGATCGCGGAGGGCCGTCGCCGCCACCCGTCGATCGACTTCGTCGAGGGGGATGCCATGGCGCTCCCGTTCAAGGCGAACGAGTTCGATGCCGCGACGATCTCCTTCGGCCTGCGCAATGTCAAGGACCCGCGGAAGGCCCTCAAGGAGCTCTACCGGGTCGTGAAGCCGGGTGGCCGCGTGGTCGTCTGCGAGTTCTCGAAGCCGCCGCGAGCGCTCCTGCGTGCCGGCTACGGCGTCTACCTCAAGTACGTCATGCCGCGGGTCGTCGGGCTCTCGAGCTCCAACCCCGAGGCCTACAGCTATCTCGCCGACTCGATCAACGACTGGCCCGACCAGGCCACGCTCAGCCAGTGGCTGCGCGGTGCGGGCTTCACGCGGGTCGCCTACCGCAACCTCACCTCCGGTGTCGTCGCCCTTCACCGCGGCCACAAACCGGCCCGCAAGCCGCGGGCGAAGCCTGCCACCAAGGAAGCAGCCCCGAGTTGAGTTCGCAGCCGAGCGCGCAGCAGCTCCGTCGACGCCACAAGCTCAAGTCGACCCTGGGGCTGGGTGAGACGCTCTTCGCGTCCGCCGACGAACGTCGTTTCGCCCTCGCGCTCGAGGATGGCCTGCGCCTCGTGGAGGACGGCCTCCTCAAGGAGATGACCTTCGCCGACAACCTCGCGGATGTCACGGCGCGCTACCTGTTCGAGGCGGGAGGCAAGCGCATCCGGCCAACGCTCGCCCTGCTGACCGCGCAACTGGGCCTCGGGAACACCCCCGAGGTGGTCGTCGCAGCGCAGGCCATGGAGATTACCCACCTCGCCTCGCTCTACCACGACGACGTGATGGACGATGCCGAGGTGCGCAGGGGCGTGCCGAGCGCGCAGTCGGTGTGGGGCAACTCGGTCGCGATTCTCACGGGCGACCTGCTGTTCGCGCGCGCGGGTCGGCTCATTGCGAGCCTCGGACAGCGGGCGGTCCAACTGCAGTCGATCACCTTCGAACGCCTGTGCCTCGGGCAGCTGCACGAGACGATCGGACCCGAACCGGATGACGACCCGATCGAGCACTACCTGCAGGTGCTGGCTGACAAGACCGGTTCGCTCATCTCCGCCGCAGCCCAGGTCGGGGTGATCTTCGCCGAGGCGCCCGAAGAGTTCCAGGAGCCGCTGCGCGAGTTCGGGGAGAAGATCGGCGTCGCCTTCCAGCTCATCGACGACGTGCTCGACCTCTCCGGCGAACTCGAGGAGACCGGCAAGACCCCCGGTACCGATCTTCGCTCAGGGGTGTCGACCCTTCCCCTCCTGTACCTGCGTCGCCAGGCGATCGACGACCCGGATGCGGCAGCCCTCGTCACCCGCCTCGACCGCGGGGTCCAGGGCGGCCCGGTCGCCTCGGCCAGCGCCTCGGCCGAGTTCACGGCCGCCGTCGCCGACCTGCGCGAGCACGAGGTCACCCGCGCGACACTCGACGAGGCGCACCGCTGGGCGCACGAAGGCGTCGCCGCGCTCTCCCCGCTTCCCGACGGCCCGGTGCGCACGGCGCTCACCCGGTTCGCGGACACCCTCGTCGAGCGTTCGAACTGAGAATCTGCGGATGACAACGCTTCGCGTCGCGATCGTCGGCGCCGGTCCGGCCGGCATCTACGCCGCCGACCTGCTGCTTAAGGCCGACCGTCGCTTCGAGGTCTCGATCGACCTGTTCGAGCAGCTCCCCGCCCCTTACGGACTCGTCCGCTACGGCGTCGCCCCCGACCATCCCCGTATCAAGGGCATCATGAACGCGCTGCGCCAGGTGCTGGACGGCGGCGACATCCGGCTGTTCGGCAACGTCCAGTACGGAAGGGATGTGACCCTCGACGACCTCAAGCGCCACTACCACGCCGTCATCTTCACGACGGGGGCGGTGCGCGACGCCGAGCTCGACATCCCGGGCGTCGGGCTGCCGGGCAGTTTCGGGGCGAGCGACTTCGTGAGCTGGTACGACGGCCATCCGGATGCCCCGCGCGACTGGCCGCTCGACGCCCGCGTGGCCGCCGTCATCGGCAACGGCAACGTCGCGCTCGATGCCGCGCGCATGCTCGTCAAGCACGCCGAGGACCTGCTCTCCACCGAGGTCCCCGCGAATGTCTACGATCAGCTCGCCGCCTCGCCGATCACCGACGTGCACCTGTTCGGTCGTCGCGGACCCATGCAGGTCAAGTTCACGCCGCTCGAGCTGCGCGAGCTGGGCGAACTGCGCGACGTCGATATCGTGCTCGCCGACGAGGACTTCGGCATCGACCCGGCGGCCGAGGTCGCGATCGCCACCAACAAGCAGATCTTCGTCATCAACCGGATCCTCACCGAGTGGCGGTCGCGCGAGGTGGGCGCGGCGTCGCGCCGCATCCACCTGCACTTCTACGCCCGGCCCTTCGAGGTCGTCGGTACCGACGGTGCCGGCGAGAGTCGGGTCGGCGGGCTGCGCTACGAGCGCACGGCTCCGGATGGTGCGGGCGGCGTCGTCGGGACGGGCGAGATCCGCGAGCTCGCGATCGAGGGGCTCTACCGCGCGATCGGGTATTTCGGCACGCCGCTGCCCGGCATCCCCTTCGACGAGCATCGCGGGGTCATCCCGAACCGGGCCGGACGTGCGATCGACGACGATGACCAGCTCGTGCACGGGGTCTACGCGAGCGGCTGGATCAAGCGCGGCCCGGTCGGGCTCATCGGAGCGACGAAGAGCGACGCCATGGAGACCGTGCAGAGCCTCCTGAACGACCAGGCCGAGTGGTGGACGCCGTCCGAGCCGTCGCCGGATGCCGTGATCGCCATGCTCGAGGACCGCGGCATCCGCTACACCGACGTCGACGGCTGGCATCGCCTCGACCTGCACGAGCGGGCGCTCGGCGAGGCGGACGGTCGGGAGCGCATCAAGGTCGTGCCCCGCGAGGAGATGGTCGACATCTCCCGCGACGATCGCTGACGAGCGTCGACCCCCTTTCGTCTCCGGTCGAGCCGTAGCTCCCCGGTCGAGCCGCTATTTTCTCCGGTCGAGCTTGCCGAGACCCCGGGCCCGAACCGCTATTTTCTCCGGTCGAGCTTGCCGAGACCCCGGGCCTGAATCGCTCCCTCACCGTCGTAACCTCGTCGAGTTTTCCACTGATAGCTCAGTGGCGGGCACCGTGCCAGCGCTTCGTGAGGCACACTGCCGCATGCCGTTTTTCTACATCCTGACCTGCAGCGATGGAAGCTTCTACTGCGGGAGCACGCACGATCTGAGCCTCCGCTTCTGGCAGCACGAGTCGGGACTCGGCAGCGCGTATACGTCGAAGCGACTTCCGGTGGCGCTCGCCCATTGTGAGGAGTACGACACCATGCATGAGGCGTTTCTGCGGGAGAAGCAAGTGCAGGGCTGGGGCCGGGCGAAGAGGATCGCACTGATCGAAGGCCGGGTGGGCGATCTGCCGGCGCTCAGTCGGTCTCGGCAGGCTCGACCTGAGAGTGGGTGAGCTGATTTCTCCGGTCGAGCCGTTAACTTCTCCGGGCGAGTCGTAGCTTCTCCGGTCGAGCTTGCCGAGACCTGCGGCGGTCGGTCTCGGCAAGCTCGACCTGAGAATGTGCGGAATATCTCGGAGCGAGCTCGTCGAGATCGAGACCCCCTACTGCACCGCCGAGGTGAGCCTCGCCACGTTGTCGAGCACTTGGGCGCCGAAGGGCCGCGCGAGCCACTCATCGAGGTGCAGCTCCCGGCTGTTCTGGCGGTAGTCCTCCTCGAGCATCCGGAGCTCCCGCACGAAGGAGTGCCCCCGCACCATGACCGAGATCTCGAGGTTGAGGCTGAACGAGCGCATGTCCATGTTGCTCGAGCCGATGACGGCCACCTGCTCGTCGATCGTGAAGTGCTTCGGATGCAGCACGGTCGGCGACCGGTACAGCCAGATCCGCACGCCCGACTTGAGCAGCTCCTCGTAGTAGCTGCGCTGAGCGTGGTAGACCACGGGCTGGTCCCCCACCTCCGAGACGAAGAGCTGCACGTCGAGGCCGCTCTGCGCCGCAGTCGTGATCGCGTACAGCATCGACTCGTCCGGGACGAAGTAGGGGCTGCAGATGATGATGCGCTCCTGCGCCGCATAGAGCAGGGAGTTGAAGAGCCGCAGGTTGTTCTCGCCGTCGAAGGACGGCCCACTCGGTACCACCTGGGCGCCCACCCGGTCCTTGACCCTCACCTCGCGGATGGGGTCCGTCTCGCGCGTGAGCAGCTCATCCGTCTCGCTGTACCAGTCGGTCACGAAGAGGGCGTTGATTCCCGCGACGATCGGCCCCTCGAACCGCACCATGAGGTCCTTCCAGTGCAGGCCCCGGCGCTTGTTCGACCGCTTGTTGTAGCTCGAGTCGATGATGTTCTGCGAGCCGGTGAAGGCGACGAGCCCGTCGACGACGAGAAGCTTGCGATGGTTGCGCAGGTCCAGCCGCTGGAACTTCCAGCGCAGCGGTTGGAAGGGAAGCATGAGCTGCCACTGCACACCCATCGACTTGAGCCGCCGGATGGTGCGCCGATACCCCGGATAGCGCAGCGAGGCGATGTGGTCGAGCAGCACGCGCACCGTCACCCCGCGGGCGGCGGCGGCCTCGAGCGCGTCGAAGTACGGGGCGGTCGTCTCGTCGAGCGACATGATGTAGAACTCGGAGTGCACGTACCTCTTCGCCTTGCCCACGGCATCCGTCATCGCCTGCAGCGACTCGAGGTAGTCGGGGTAGAGGCGGGCATCGTTGCCCCCGACGAGCGGCATGGCCCCCAGGTTGCGGTTGAGCGCGGCGATCGGTTCGAGCCACTCCGGCCACGGATGCTCGTGGCTCACCTGGTCCATCCCCTCCGTCGTGTCGAGGATGTAGCGGTTGATCTCCTCCTGCTTGTCGCGCCGGCCCTTCGGCAGGTGACGGCTGCCGAGCACGAGGAACAGCAGGATGCCGATGTAGGGCAGGAAGAAGATCGCCAGCAGCCAGGCCATGGCCGTCTGCGGGCGGCGGTTGCGCGGGATGACGATGATGGAGACGACGCGGATGACGAAGTCGACCGCCACGAGGAAGATCGCGACCCAGAGGGCGAAACTCCAGCCGTCCACCGTGCTCCGATCGGTCAGGCGGTGTGCGTCACCGGAAGTTCACGAACTGCAGGTCGACGTCGAGCTTCGCGGCCTTGAGGATGGCCATGGTCGCCTGCAGGTCGTCGCGGCTCTTCGAGCTGACTCGGAGCTCGTCGCCCTGGATCTGCGATTTGACGCTCTTGGGCGCCTCGTCGCGGATGATCTTGCCGATCTTCTTGGCATCCTCCTGCGCGATGCCCTGCTTGATGCCCGCCTCGAGGCGGTACTCCTTGCCGGAGGCGTACGGTTCGCCGGCGTCGAGGCTGCGCAGCGAGATGCCCCGCTTGATGAGCTTCGACTCGAACACCTCGAGCACGGCCTTGACCCGCTCCTCGGTGTTCGCCTTCATGAGCACCTTCTCGCCGCTGTAGTCGATCTCGGCGCCGACGTTCTTGAAGTCGTAGCGCTGGGAGATCTCCTTCTGCGCCTGGTGCAGGGCATTGTCGAGCTCCATCTTGTCCACTTTGCTGACGATGTCGAAGGTTGAATCTGCCATGCGCCCAATGGTAGCCGGGCGGGTGCGGGCGGGCGATTCGGTCTGCTTGGCGGGGCCGGTAGGTCAGAGGATGGCGAAACCCATTTCCCGCGCAATGGCCGCCTGCTCCCCGTCGCGGGTGGCGAAGCCGCGCTCCTCGCCCGGTTCGCTGAGCTCATCGAGGGCGAGGCGTGCACAGGCGAGATGCCAGGCATCCATTGAGCGGATGCCGGAGCCGCGAACCAGCTCGAGGGCGATGCGCTCGAGTTCGGCCTGCTCGGCGTCGACAACGGTCAGTGTGCCGGACACTTCACTGACATCGTCTTCGAACGCCGCCAGCAGTGCCTGATGGTCGCCTCGGTGTGCGGCTGCGGCCCGAATAAGTGCGCCGGTCACCTCGATGCGGGTCCACGAACCAGTGATAGTGGTGTGTCTCGGGTCCTCCAGGAGTCGTCGAACCTCGACGTGGTCGATTTCATCGGCGAGGTAGCCACGAACAACGACCGAGGAGTCGAGGTAGACGATCACCGCTCACCGCGCTCGTACGCCATGATCTCATCGGCGATCGGCCCCACCCCTCGCATCGATTCGAGGGCGCGTTCCAGAATCGCTGCCTTCTCTTCGGGGGTGCGCACCGGGGCGAGCTCGGCCTTCGGATGCGGCCGACCCCGCCCCACCGTGCCGACGACCATGAGCTTGAGCTTGAGGCGGTCTCGGCGGGAGAGGGAGGACGGATCGATGCCGAGTCCGAGGATCTGGTTCGCGAGGGCGTTGACCGAGGTCCCGGATGCGCGTGCCTGGTCAGTCAGGCGAGCATGGAGTTCCTCAGGGACTCGAAGGAGAAGCTGCTTCATCGCACAATGATAGCAGTTGACCACCGTGATATCAGTCCGTCTGTCGCAGCAAACTGTGATGGGATAGCCCGGATGTCGACCCGCTCCCGTGTTCTTGTCGCGATTGCCGCCGTGGCCGCACTCGCGGTGATCGTGGTCGCCGTCATGCTCGTGCTGAGCCCGCGGCTCATGCTCCCGGGCGACTCCGGTGCAGCGCCTCCTGAGCCGCCCGGGCCCGACCACGCACTCCCGGCCGCTGCACCGCCCCTCGCTGAGGCTCGGACTCGCGCGGGCGTCGCGGGGCTTGCGGATGCCGACTGGGTCGAGCGGGTCTCCGCGGCATCCGGAATCCCTGCTCGCGCGCTCGCCGCCTATGCGGGCGCCGCGATCGTGAAGGCGCGGGCGATGCCATCCTGCGGGCTCGGCTGGACGACGCTCGCCGCGATCGGACTCATCGAAAGCGATCACGGCCGGCACGGTGGCTCGAGCGTCGGCGAGGACGGCACGGTCACTCCGCCCATCTTCGGCATTGCCCTCGACGGCGCGGCCACCGCGCACATCGCCGACTCCGACGGCGGCGCGATCGACGGCGACGCCGAGTACGACCGGGCGGTCGGTCCCATGCAGCTCATCCCGCAGACCTGGCGCAACTGGCACGTCGACGGCAGCGGCGACGGCGTCGAGGATCCGCAGAACATCGACGATGCGGTCGTGGCGACCAGCAACTACCTCTGCCGGGCGAGCGGCGACATGGCCGGCCGCGAGGGCTGGCGCGCGGGGGTCGGCGCCTACAACTCCTCGGACGCCTACGTCCAGTCGGTCGCGGATGCTGCCAACCGCTATGCGAAGGATGCCTCCGGCGACTGAGCGGGGACGGCCCAGGGTGCCTCAGCGCCTCCGGTTGCTCACGCGTGCGGTGCTCGACCGCACGATCAACTCGTAGGGGAGCGACGTGTTGAGCGTGCCCTGCGTGCGGCGGCTCGGGTGCAGCTGGTCCATCAGGATCTCGACCGCCAGCCGTCCCTGCAGTTCGGGGAACTGGGCGACCGTGGAGAGCCCGAAGAAGTCGGAGAGGTCGTGGTCGTCGATGCCGATCACGGAGACGTCCTCCGGTACCTCCAGGCCGAGGTCGCGTGCGGCGAGGATCGTGCCGATCGCCATCTCGTCGGATGCCGCGAACACCGCGGTGGGACGCTTGCGCGGGTTGCCGAACAGCTGCTTCGCCGCCTGGTAGCCGCCGCGCATCGTGAAGTCCGCGGTCTGGAACAGTTCGGGGTCGACGGGGATGCCGGCGGCCTCGAGCGCCGACTCGTAGCCGACGCGGCGGTTGGTCGGCAGGTGGAAGTCGCGCTCGTATTCCTTGTTGCCGCCGATGTGGGCGATCGTGGTGTGCCCGAGCGAGAGCAGGTGTTCGGTGGCGAGCCGGGCGATCGCGACGTCGTCGATACTCAGGGTGCGCACCCCCGGCAGTGGTCCGCCGACGCCGACGATGGGCTTGTTCATGTCGAGCAGGCGGGTGGTCTCCCCGGCCGTGAGCTCGAGGGAGACGGCGATGACGGCATCCACCCGCTTACGCAGCAGGAAGTGTTCGAAGACACTGCGGCGCTCATCCGCCCCGCCGCCCAGGTTGTAGAGGGTGAGGTCGTAGCCGTTGGCGAGGAGCGCGCTCTCGGCCCCCTGCAGCACGGAGCTGTAGAACCACTGGTTGAGCACCGGGATGACGACGCCGACGTTCTTGGTCCTGCCGGTGGCGAGGCTGGAGGCGTTGGAGCTCACGACGTAACCGAGCTCGGATGCCGCACTGATGACCCGCTCACGGGTCGCCGCCGAGACGTGACCGTTGCCGCTCAGGGCGCGCGAGACGGTCGCCGTCGAGACGCCGGCGAGCTCCGCGACTTCGTTGATGCCGGGCACCACACCTCCTCGTCGACCGGTCGGGTACCGCTTCGCCGATCCTATCCGCGCGCGGCATTCGATGACGGCGCCGGCGTGATTTCAGGAGACCCGCCGACCCGCTATCCTTGATTCTTGTCTCCGGTCAGGTGAATACATGTGGCCGGAGCACTACGGCAAGTTACCCAAGCGGCCAAAGGGATCTGACTGTAAATCAGACGTCTCAGACTTCGGGGGTTCGAATCCCTCACTTGCCACTCTCAATGAAACAAAGGGTTTCCGGCCTCTTCGACCGGAGGCCTTTGTCTTGCTCCCTACGATTGTGCGTGCATTGTGTGTGCAGTTCGGTCGCGGGGGACCAGCATCGCGGCTGCAGCCTCGGCCGCGTCACGGTTCGCGTCGCGCAGCAGGTGGCCGTAGAGGTCAACTGTGACGGCGATGGTGGAGTGCCCGAGGCGCTTGCTCACGACGGCGAGGGGAACGCCGGCGCTGATGAGCAGGGACGCGTGCAAGTGCCGGAGGTCGTGGAAGCGAATCTTCGGCAGGCCGGCCTTGAGGGCGTAGGTGTCGAAGTAGCGGGTGACGTAGCGCGGCTTGAGCTCGCGACCGTCCTCGTCGGTGA
Source organism: Leifsonella bigeumensis (assembly GCF_039537265.1). Classification (NCBI taxonomy): domain Bacteria; kingdom Bacillati; phylum Actinomycetota; class Actinomycetes; order Micrococcales; family Microbacteriaceae; genus Leifsonella; species Leifsonella bigeumensis. Next base: position 18,751 of record NZ_BAABAE010000003.1, read on the forward strand.
AGACCCGCCCTGAGTCTTTGTACGCGGCACCCCAGGCGTCTCGCTCCTCGTCCTGGCGGAGTTTCCATGCGGCGAGCGCATCCACGAGACCATCGTCGAGAGAGACGACGCGGTCCTGCCCGGAACTGGTCTTGATTTCCCCCTCGAAATTGACTCCACCGACCTCGATGAGCTGTACCTTCACGACGAGTTCCCGGTCGGTGAAGCTGACGTCTTGCCAGCGCAACCCGCACAATTCCCCACGGCGCAGCCCTGTACGGATGGCGACCTCGTAGAGGATGAAGGGCAAGGACACCGGCAGGCTCACCATCGACAGACTGACCCTCGACGCCTACAAGGAGGGTCGCATCACTCCGCTTGAGGGGAAGCTGCTCCAGCAGTACAGCCGGCAGAGCCCTCGCGGTCGTAAGCGGGCCCGGTCAACCCCCATCTCGCCTGAGAAGATTCAGGCCATGAAGGACAAGCTCGAGCGGGTGATGGCGCAATTTGAAGCCAAATATCCGAATCCCCGACACTGAAGATTCAGGCCCGGTCATCCCCCAGGGCGCAGCCTGCTTCACGAACAGACTCGCAGGGGCGACTCTCGACGAGCTGCTCGAGAACGCTGGCCGGAACTGGTGGCCTGAACACTCCCTCGAAGTCGAGTGGGAGCTACTGCGCTGTCACGCGTTCCAGGCAGAATGCCTACTCATCGACAAGGCCGAGAACCGCGCGTGGGAGCGCCAGATGCTCGAACTCTTCCACCGGAATCTCCCGTACGAGGAATACGTTGAGGCGCGCATGAGCGCCCTCGAGGCGCGGCTCAGGGCGCGGAAGCTGGCGTAGTCGAACCTCCGATACAAGTACTGGTTCAAGCCGCGCCGAGCACGCCTGGTGCAACGAGAGGTGCGACGCTTCTACGGGCAATGGACCGGGTCGTAGATTCCGACGGCGTCATTCCCAAAGGTCGGCGGCACTCGCTCGCGCCTGGGCATCGATGATCTTCTTGACGCCCTCGTCAGCCTTCCTCAGAGCATCCAGCGCTCTCACATAACCTTTTCGTGCGTCGATGACCGCAGTGGTGACGCGGAATGATCCTCCTTGCGTCGTCACCTTCTCAGTTCCGTCATACCAGTCCCAGTCGCGCCACTGGCCGGGCGCAAACCCGTACCCCTTCAGCACGTCCGCCAAATCAGCGCCGACCCTCGCAATTGGAGCAGACTCAGCCTTCTCGACGCGTCCCGAATAGCCTCCAGGAGATGGCACAAGGAGCTCCGGCGTAAAGCCGGCCAGCGCTTTCGCTACAACATCGGCAGATCCCTCTGCCATCGCTACAGCCGACTGCTTGAGGTCCTGGACTCGATCGCGACCCATTTCCTTACTGACGTCCGGCTCGCCCGTCACGTGCGCCTTGGCCTGCTCAACAATCCAATCGGCGACCGCAGCGCCGACCGCGGCCCGCCACGCCGAAAACGCCACCTGCGCGAGCCCCAGGCGTTCGTCGTAGCTCTCACGTGCCGTCGCCAATTCTTTTTCGTCATCCATGCGCACATAGTATTCGCGACCCCAGACGTGCCGTACACGCGTACACGCGTCGTGCGCGCGCGTAGGCTGACTGATCGCGGCCAGTTCAGTGCTGAGGCCAATGCTTCTCGGGTATTCGGGGGCATTGGGGCAGTGGAACGTTCGACAGCCCGGTCGACGGGGTCGTTGTTACCGGTACGTGCCGTTGTGGTGCCGGTTGACGTTGTAGAGGGCGTAGCTGAGGCGCTTCTCGGCTCGTGACGGTTCGCCGTTCGGTCGCATGGGGTTTGGCAGGTGGAAGTACTGCTCCATGAGTTCGTCCTGGCGTTCGACGCGGGCCACCCATTGGTCGATCTGGGGGGCCCGGACGGCGGTGCCGACCTTCCAGGTGTTCTTGAAGCTGAGGCCACGTTCGCGGGCGACTTTGGAGACGAGGCCGGGGGAGACTTTGTATCGGCGTGCGATCTCGTTGCGGCCGAAACCGACGAAGATGTCGTCTCCGATGCGTTGGCGGAGCTCCTGACTGATGGGCATGGTCCGTGGCATGGATCTCACCTTCAATCTATTCTCTCGCCCTTTTTCTCGTGTGGTGATCAACTGGTCGATGGGCTGGGCGTGTTCGTTCTGCTATCGTCATCGCCTCATCGCGTCGCCTAGCTGCTTGTGGGGAGGCGTGGGCATCGGGATTGTCGGGTCGGGGGTCTACGGTTGGGGAGCGCTCAGCATCGGGCTGAGGCGTGAGAAAGGACGATCGATATGGCAAGTCAAGTCGAGGCGAAGGATGCGCTGTGGAGCGCGATCGAGAAGCTCGCGAAGGAAGCCGAGAGGTACAACAGCCCCGCGGGTAGTGTGATGCTCAGGGATACAGCGATCGCGTACCGCGCCGTCGTTGGTGGCGCTCAGCCTGGCTCGATGGTTGTCGAGTCGAAGTAGCAGTACTGCCGAACGCCCCGAGAGTTGTCGGCTCTCTCGAGGCCTCGGGATGACTCACGCCATCCAATATGGGCTACTCACGGATTGAACTACAGGCGCATCATGATCGCGCGCTTGACGCTTGTCGAACGTTCGACGAACTGCCGCGGTCACGGAGTGAAGAATCGCTCAGCAGAATGTCAGTCCTCACCGCTACCGTCAGAGCATGAACATCGCGCAGCTCATCCTTGAAGCGTTTCCCGAGACGCTTGCTAATATCTGGGGTTGGCTCGTAGCGGCGTTCACAGCGAACCCCTGGGTCTTCCTGTTCGCGGGCGCGATGGCGCTCCTTAGTACCTTGGTGCCGGCCCGACGCCGACGTAGGCGCGCCCACTACTAGATGCGCGCCAAGATCTTCCCGCGGCCATTGGAGATCGTTGACCGGCGGACAGCTTGCTGCGAGCGAGGAGTGGGAACTACTCAGGGTGTACGAGTAAATGCGACACCCCACCTTGGGGGCCAACTCCGCTGAAAGACGTCTCTGTATACTTGTGTCAAGGCCCGCTGTGGATAACTTGTGTAAAAGCCTGTGGATAACGATTGGAGAAGGCAGTGGACGTTCACTCTGCCGCCATCGCCGCCCGGTTCTTGGCAATCGCAGCCGAAGAGGGTGGCGGGATCACCAACCTCAAGCTTCAGAAGCTCGTCACCTTGGCTCAAAGCCTCAACCTCTTCCGGCACGGATCGCGACTCTTCGTTGAAGATGTCCAGGCTTGGAAGAATGGTCCCGCGATCAAGCCGCTTTACGGCATGTATAAGCGCTTCAAGCAGTCGCCCATTTCAGCAATAGATGACAGCTGGAAGAGCCGCGAAGATATCGATAAGTCCTCTGTCGCCGTCATAGATGAAGTTTGGCGTGTCGCTGGCGATCTGTCGGCGTCGGAATTGTGGAAGCTCACGCACGAATCCGGCCCATGGAAAGACCGCTACCTGCCGGATGTCAGCGATATCGTCATCCCCATTGAAGACCTGAGCAACGCTTGGCCGGCGTATAAGCATCGAGCCCAGACCATGTCCGGCAAGGCGCCTGCGGCCCCCTCCGCGGTGGATTTCTCCACTGTCGAGGTGTCAGCAAGCGATGCCGCTCTCACTCCTGTGGTCGGATATGGACAACACGGATTCAAGGACTTCGACGAGTACAAACGTGCGCGCAGCCTGCTGCTCGGACACGTGAGCCGTGAAAGCTGATCCGAGCGATTCTGATCGTTTGAGCCGCGACCGAATCCTCGTCGTGCTAGACGTCAACATATACCTTGATGTCGCGCGGATCGTAGGGGCACCGTTCACCTGGGAGAAATTCGACGCAGCGGTTCGTGTAGCACTTGAGAGTCCGATCCCGAACCCGACCGACGCGGGATATGACAGCATCCTGGCGATCGCAACCACCCGCAAGGGGGTGCACCCGTCCGGAGCCCGGCTCGAAGTGTGGACCAGTGAGCACATCGACCGGCTCGTGGCCTTGAAGGCCGCTCAACCGCCCGACGCGCGTGACCCGCGCGATCGGGGACTTGGGTGGCCCGCACACTATGCGCGCGAACTGGTTGAAATCTTGATCAACGACGTCGTCGTGGAATATAGCAACGGTGACACGATCGGTGTCGTGGCGATTCCATACGGCAACCCGCCGCTCGATCACGAAGACGGTTGTGTGTTTGCGACGGCCCGGGACTCTGGGTGGAGCGGAATCTATTACGAGCGGTATTGCATAACTCGTGATGTTCAGTTCCGGACAGCTGCTCTGCCCGGCCAGATTGACGTCCTGCATCCTCACGAGTGGGTCATTCGCTACAGGAACGAGTCTCGAGCGGCAAGCATCGCGACGATGCCGAAACCTCCTAGACAGAAGTCGCCAGCCGGCTGACCTTGCACACCGAGCACACCGAGCACACCAGTACGGGTGCTCGATCGGTCCGCCGACCTCGAACAGATTGCAGGCACTGGCTGCAGTTCGGGGTGCCGAGATCCTCGAGGTCGGCCATGTCGCGACCTTAGCCCTCCAGACGGCTTGTGTGTGCAGTTGTGTGTGCAAACTGCAGATCACTCCCTGTGCCAGACTGGATGAAAGGCATCTGATATCGCCTGGATTCCCCGAGGTTCCGGGCCAGACAGCACTGGATGTGCTGAACGATACGACCGGTATCCCTCTGTAAATCAGACGTCTCAGACTTCGGGGTTCGAATCCCTCACTTGCCACTCTCAAGAACCAGGGTCCCGCCCGCTTCGCCCGGAGCCCCGGGGCGAATGCACCTCGCGGGGTTCGGTCAGCGCAGAACTGCTGCCTCCGAAGAGTAGGGTTTCGGGGTGCGACCTCAACGGCTGCCTCGAGTGTCTTCGGCGCTGCGAAGACGAAGTCACCTGCACCCTGCGCAGGTGATCCTCCTCGGCTTCGTTCTCGCCATCGTGATTGGCGCTTCTCTGCTCACCTTGCCCTTCGCAAAAATCGGCCCCGGCGGGGCTTCCTGGATCGAGGCTCTCTTCACCGCGGTCTCCGCCGTGTGCGTCACCGGTCTCGTCGTCGTCGACACGCCGGCCTACTGGACGGGGTTCGGACAGGGCGTCATCCTTCTCCTCATCCAAATCGGTGGCTTCGGGGTGATGACCTTCGCCTCCGTCATCGGCCTGACCGTGATTCGTCGTATGTCACTGCGATCCAGGCTCAACGCGGCAACAGAGACAAAAACCCTCGGCCTGGAGGACGTTCGTGCCCTCGTCCTCGGCATCGTCCGGATCTCGCTGGTGATCGAGGGGGCAGTGGCGATAGCCCTGACCGCGCAATTCGCGATCGGCTACGGGTATTCGCTGGGTGAGGCCGCGTGGCTGGGGGTGTTCCATGCCGTGTCGTCCTTCAACAATGCCGGCTTCGCCCTGTTCAGCAACAGCATTGTTCCCTTCGCGACGGATCCGCTGATCTGCCTGCCACTCTGTGCGGCGACCATTCTCGGGGGACTCGGCTTCCCCGTCATCATGCAGTTGAAAAAGCACCTCCGCAGACCGCTCAAGTGGACGATGAACACCCGGATCGTGCTCTGGGCGACGGTGTTCTTCCTCGTGTTGGGGACGGTGTATGTCACCGCGCTCGAATGGAACAATCCGGACACACTCGGCCCCCTGGACTGGCCGGGGAAAGTCCTGGCTGGATTCTTTCAGTCGGTGCAGACCCGCACCTCCGGCTTCAACAGCGTCGATATCGGAGCCCTGCATCCTGCGACTCTTCTCGGCATGGATGTGTTCATGTTCATCGGTGGCGGGCCGGCGGGAACAGCCGGCGGAATCAAGGTCACCACCTTCGCCGTACTCTTCTTCATCCTTGTCGCCGAGATTCGAGGTGAGGCCGTTGTCAACATCTTCGGCAAAAGACTCTCGCGGGCCGTTCACCGTCAAGCGATCTCCGTTGTTCTCCTCGCGACAGCCCTCGTCATGGCAGCGACAGTCGTGCTCATGCTCTTGACCGACTTCGAGCTGGGACCGGTGCTCTTCGAAACCGTGTCCGCATTCGGGACCGTCGGCCTCTCCACCGGGATCACGGCCCAACTTCCCGTCGCCGGTCAACTCGTCCTCATTCTCCTCATGATCGTCGGCCGGCTCGGCCCAATCACCTTCGCCTCGGCACTCGCGCTGCGCGAACGCACCCTCGCCTATGAACTCCCCAAAGAAAGGCCGATCATTGGTTAAGCTCAAAAGATTCCACGGCGACCCGATCCGGGTCGCCGACGCTGACTCCGTCGCCGTGATCGGGCTGGGACGCTTCGGGAGTTCCCTCGCGCTGGAGCTGATGGACAACGGCACCGAAGTGCTCGGCATCGATGGAGACGAAGACATCGTCCAGAGCCTCAACGGGCAGCTCACCCACGTCGTGAAAGCCGACTCCACGAAGGAGGAAAGCCTCCGACAGCTCTCGCTCCCCGACTTCGAACGCGTCGTCGTTGCGATCGGCAGCGACGTCCAGGCCAGTATCCTGACGACCTCCCTGCTGCTGCGATTCAACATCCAACATGTCTGGGCCAAGGCCGTCAGCGATGCCCATGGCACGATCCTCGAACAACTCGGCGTGCAGCACGTCATCTACCCCGAGAAAGACATGGGCAAACGCGTTGCCCACCTCGTGCGTGGCGCCATGCAGGACTACATCGAGATCGGCGACGACTTCGCCCTCGTCAAGACCACGCCGAACTCGGTCGTCATCGGCAGACCTCTGGGTGAAACCCAGATCCGATCGAAGTATGGTGTGACGATCACCGCCTACAAGCGCCCCGGCCAGGCTTGGAACTACACCACCGCTGAGACGATTATCCAGGCAGGAGACACGATTCTGGTTGCGGGAGCAACTCGAAGGGCTGAAGTCTTCAGCCAACTTGCGTGAGCCGACGACATGACAACACCATCAGAACTGCTTGAGCTCGCCACGAGGATCGCGGTGACGACGGGCGACCTGATCGCCCGGCGGCGCGCAGAAGGTGTGCGGGTGGCTGCGAGCAAGTCCTCGCTCGAGGATGTCGTGACGGATGCCGACCGCGAGGCCGAGACGCTCATCCGTTCGCTCATCGCCGAGGCGCGACCGGAAGACGGCTTCCTCGGGGAGGAGAGCGGCGCCGAGGCGGGGACGAGCGGACTCACCTGGGTCGTGGACCCCATCGACGGGACCGTCAACTACCTGTACGGCATCCGGCAGTATGCCGTGAGCATCGCGGTCGTCGAGGGCGAACCTGAACCGGAGACCTGGCGTGCGCTCGCCGGTGTCGTCGTCAACCCGGCCGCCGATGAGGTGTTCGCGGCCTCCGTCGGGGGCGGCGCGACGCTGAACGGCCTGCCGATCCGGGTCGCCCCGCCCGTCGACCTGTCGCAGGCGCTCGTCGGCACGGGCTTCGGCTATCTTGCCGAGAGGCGGGTCGAACAGGCGAAGGTGCTGGTCGGGCTCGTGGCGCAGGTGCGCGACATCCGGAGGCAGGGGTCGGCGGCGCTCGACCTCTGCGCGGTCGCAACCGGGCGGCTCAACGCCTACTTCGAACGCGGCCTCAAGCCGTGGGATCACGCGGCGGGCGGCCTCATCGCGGCGGAGGCCGGCGCGCGCGTGAGCGGCCGCGGCGGGGCTTCGGCGAGCAGCGAGTTCCTCGTCGCGGCGGAGCCGTCGGTCGCGGCCGCCCTGGAGTCGGTTCTCGACGAACCTGGAAACTGAGGATTTGGGGCTGTTGCTCTTCCAGCCGATTGCGTTATTCTTTATGAATCCGTTATCTGGCGATGTCACGACGTAGTCAGAACCCGATCTAACTCGGCTTGCGACCCCCTCGAGTACCAGCCGATTGTTGAGGAGCACCAGGTCATGACTTCGCTGTGGTTCACTGCGCGTCATGGCGGGGACCTCGATTCCGCTGAGGCCGGGGTCCGATAGCCCGTGGCAGATTTCGACTGGATGAACGGTGCGGCAGGTACCGACGTCGACGCCGCCGACTCCGGATTCGCGCAGCTCGGACTGGTTTCCACGCCGCAGGAGCGGGTCGCCCCGCACGAACAGACGACCGCCCCCCTGCTGACACGTCGGGAACTGCGCGAGCGCGAGCAGGCCGTCAGGGCGCGGCCGGCGGCGAATCCCGGACGCAATCCCGGACGCAGGCGCAATGTCTCCGCGGCAGCGGCATCCGAGGGTCATCGTTCGCGGAAGGCGCCGAAAGCGCCCAAGGCGCCGAGGGTCGCTCCTCCCGCCCGACCACCCCGCGTCGACGGTCGGCGCCCGGTCGCGGCGTCAGAGCCCCCACGTGATGCGATCGTGCGGAGGCCGAGCGCCCCGAGGTCCGCTCCCAGGCCGCACGGCAGGAAGCGGTCGTTCCGGCGGCGGATGCTCTCCAAGCTCATGACCTTCGGTGCCATGGTCGGGGCCGGTCTCATGATGGTGTCGACGTCGATCCCGGCGAACGCGTTCTTCAACCCTGACAGTTCAGTGGAGTCGGCGTTCTCCGCCCCCGCGGAGAGCGAGGTGCAGACCCTCGAGGTGAGGCCCCTCGCCGAGAACACCCTGGCGCGCGATGGTTACACGGCCGTGTCGCTCAGGGAGCAGATCTTCCTTCGGTACGGCAACCGCAACTTCGCGTACACGAACGACCCGAACGGAACCATCCAGTGGCCGTTCGCGGTCGCGGTTCCGATCAGTGACGGATTCGGCTACCGGATTTCGCCGTGCGCCGGGTGCTCGACCGATCACAAGGGTGTCGACTTCACTCCCGGCGCCGGCGCGGTGATCCAGGCGATCGCCGACGGCGTGGTGAGCGCGGTCGTCCCATCCCATTACGGTCTCGGCAACCACGTGATCATCGACCACCACATCAATGGGCAGTTGATCCAGAGCGTCTACGCCCACATGGCGGACAACTCCATGCGGGTCGTGGTCGGCCAGCACGTCAAGGTCGCCGACGAGGTGGGCCTGGTCGGAAGCACGGGAGAGTCGACGGGTGCCCACCTGCACCTCGAGATTCACGTCAACGGTGTTCCGGTCGACCCCTTCGCCTGGCTCAAGGCCAACGCGAACTAGGCGCTTCCCGGGGACGTGGCATTCGCCGATCGATCGGGTGGGTAAGGTCGAAACCACCCTGCCGGTGGATGCTAGTCTCTTACGGTGTCAATCCCACGCGGGTCGTGGTGTTTTGCGCGCCCCCTTAGCTCATTGGTAGAGCACTTCCTTGGTAAGGAAGAGGTAGTGGGTCCGATTCCCACAGGGGGCTCGGCCATCCGGTTTCCGGATGCCGTGGCTGGGTAGCTCAGTTGGTGAGAGCGCACGACTCATAATCGTGAGGTCGCGGGTTCGAATCCCGCCCCAGCTACTTTTGTCTAGCCCGCCGGTTCATTAGCCGTCGTGATACCACTGGTCGAGCGGCAGCGTAGCGGCGTGCCGAAACCCGCGAAAGTTCGCGTCGAGGGGTCGAATCGTCAGCTTGACCATCGCTTTGACGATCAGACTTATCGCAATCCGCAGTCGGCGCCGAAGGACCTCAACGGGCGCTAGCGTGTGAGCTGAACGCTCCAGCCCATGAACACCGACGAAAGGGAAGGGTCGCATGGACTCCGTCTCAGGTAGGACCGTGCTCGTCACCGGCGCAGCCCGCGGCATGGGGGAGCTCTACGCGCGGCGGGCCGTCGCCGAAGACGCGCGGGCCGTCATCCTGTGGGACCTCGAACAGGTCGCCCTCGACGAGGTGAGCGCATCCCTCGCCGGTACCGCAACGACAGTGCTCGCGCAACGCGTCGACATCTCCAGTCTCGACGACATCACCACGGCGGCCGCCACGGCACGCGAGGAGGTCGGGGCGCCCGACATCCTCATCAACAACGCCGGCATCGTGCGCGGCGGCGCCTTCTGGGAACACGACCCCGTCACCGGCATCGACGCCACCATGCGCATCAACACGATCGCGCACATGTGGATCACGCGCGAATTCCTGCCCGACATGATGGCCGACACCGCCACCCCGAAGCACATCCTCAACATCGCCTCCGCCGCCGGCACCGTCGCCAACCCCGGCATGACCGTGTACGCCGCATCCAAGTGGGCGATGATCGGCTGGAGCGACTCCCTGCGACTCGAACTGCGCAAGACAGGCCACCGCCACATCCGGGTCACCACGTTCTGCCCCAGCTACATCTCCACCGGCATGTTCGAGGGCGCTCGCGGCCCCGCACTCACCCCCATTCTGACCCCGAAGAACGCGACAGATGCCGCGTGGCGGGCCATGCTGCGCGGCGCGCCCGTGCTGTACAAACCGTGGACGGTGAGACTCTCCATGGTGCTGCGCGGCATCCTGCCCGTTCGCGCCTGGGACTTCCTGGCCGGCCGCGTGTTCAAGGTGTACAGCTCGATGGACGAGTTCACCGGGCGCTCGTAGGCTGGTGACTCCACGAGAGGAACCGATGCCGAAATCCGTGCCGAAACCTGCGCCGTCACCCGCCGGGCGCACCCCGAAGGGCGTCGCCAAGCGCGAGGCCATCCTGGATGCCGCGCTCGAGGTGTTCGGCGAGGTCGGCCTGCACGGGGCATCGCTGCGGGAGATCGCGGGTCGCGTGGGCGTGAGCCACCAGTCGCTCATGCACTACTTCCCGACCAAGAATGAACTGCTCATGGCGGTGCTGCGGCGACGCGACGAGCGGTTGCGCCGGCACTTCGACGACGAGGGCGGCATGTCCCTCACCGAACTCATCTCGCTCGCCGAGGACAACGTGGGGATGCCCGGCGTCATCGAGCTCTACAACATGGCTTCGGCGGAGGCGACCAACGACGAGCATCCGGCGCACGCCTACTACGCCGAGTTCTACGAGAGCATCATCGCCTCGAACGCGCGATATCTACAGCGAGCCGCGGATCGCGGGCTGCTGCGCGAAGGGTGGACCCCCGAGTCGGCGGCTCGCGCGATTCTCGGGATGATGGACGGCCTGCAGTTGCAGTGGCTCTACGACCGGGATGACGTGCGCGTCGCCGAGAGCCTGAAACTGCTGGTCAGCGCGCTGATTTCAGCGCCGTTGAGCGAGCTGGACGACCCCGTCAAATAAACTTGCCAATTGGCAAGGTTTAGGTACTATTCTGGCTGCATGGCCAAGACCTCCACCGCTTCCGTACGCCCGCCGCGTGCTGTCCAGAGCGCCACCCCAGCCCTCCCCGCGACGATCGCCGACGACGCCGTCGAGCTCGCCCGCACCTGGGCGAAGCGCGGCGCCGCAGCCGGATCGAGCGGCTCCGCCGCCCTCCTCGCCCAGGTGCTCAAAGACCAGAACGGGCTCGACTTCACCATCGGATTCGTCGACCGCGTCATCCGCCCAGAGGATCTCCGCGTCGCCGCCCGCAACCTCGCCGACCTCGCGAAGCGCACGCCGTCCTTCCTCCCCTGGTACATGCGGATCGCGATCCGCCTCGGCGGGTTCGTCGCCCCGCTGCTGCCCTGGCCGGTCGTGCCCATCGCCCGCGCCGTCCTGCGCCAGATGGTCGCCCACCTCATCGTGGATGCGCGCCCCGCCAAGCTCGGCCCGGCCATCGCGCGCCTCAAGAAGCCCGGCATCCGGCTCAACATCAACCTGCTCGGCGAGATCGTGCTCGGCAAGGCCGAAGCCGAACGCCGCCTCGAGGGCACGAAGAAGCTCCTGCAGCGCCCCGACGTCGACTACGTCTCGATCAAGGTCTCCTCGATCGAGAGCCAGCTCAACATGTGGGCGTTCGACGAGACGGTCGAGCGGGTGACCAAGCGACTCACGCCGCTCTACGAGCTCGCTGCGGCATCCGCGACCCCCAAGTTCATCAACATGGACATGGAGGAGTACCGCGACCTCGACCTCACGATCGCCGTGTTCGAGGCCATCCTCGACCAGCCGCAACTGCTGAAACTCGAGGCCGGCATCGTGCTGCAGGCCTACCTTCCGGATGCCCTCGGCGCCTACCAGCGCATCGTCGAGTGGTCGACAGCGCGCGTCGCCCGCGGCGGTGCGCCCGTCAAGATCCGCCTCGTCAAGGGTGCGAACCTCGCCATGGAGACCGTCGAGGCGACCATGCACGGCTGGGAGCTCGCGACCTGGCCGAGCAAGCAGGCCACCGACACGAACTACAAGCGCGTACTCGACTGGGCGCTCACGCGCGAGCGGACGACCGCCGTGCGCATCGGCATCGCCGGCCACAACCTCTTCGACATCGCTTTCGCCCACCTGCTCGCCGAAGCGCGCGGCGTCTCCGACCACGTCGAGTTCGAGATGCTGCTCGGCATGGCAGAGGGCCAGGCGGATGCCGTGCGCGCCGACGTCGGCGGCCTCCTGCTCTACACACCCGTCGTGCTGCCGCAGGAATTCGACGTCGCGATCGGCTATCTCATCCGGCGCCTGGAAGAGAACGCGAGCCAGGAGAACTTCATGTCGGCGGTGTTCGAGCTCGTCGACGACGAGGAGCTGTGGAACCGCGAGCGCGACCGGTTCCTCGCGTCGCTCGCGGATGTCGACGTCGAGGTGCCGGCGCCGAATCGCCGGCAGTCGCGACTTGCGGCGCACACCGCTTTCGTCGGTGGATTCGCGAACACCCCCGATACCGACCCGGCGCTGCCGGCCAACCGCGCCTGGGGCGCGAAGGTGCTCGGCGCCGTCGAGAAGAGCCCGCTCGGGCTCGACATCGTTGCGGCCGCTGCCGTCACGAACGAGAAACAGCTCGACGCGGTGTTCGCGCGGGTGCTGCCCGCGGCGAAGGGCTGGGCTGCGCTCGGCGGGAAGGGTCGCGCCGCGATCCTCCGCAGGGCTGCCGACGTGCTCGAGGAGACCCGCGGCAACCTCATCGAGGTCATGGCCGCCGAGGCCGGCAAGACCATCGCCGAGGGCGATGTGGAGGTGAGCGAGGCGATCGACTTCGCCCGCTACTACGCACAGCTCGCCGAGGAGCTCGACACGGTCGACGGGGCCAAGTACACCCCCTCGACGCTCATCGTCGTGACCCCGCCGTGGAACTTCCCGGTCGCGATCCCCGCCGGCTCGACGCTCGCCGCGCTCGCCTCCGGCGCATCCGTCATCATCAAGCCGGCGAAGCAGGCGCAGCGCTCCGGCGCGGTCATGGTAGATGCGCTCTGGCGTGCCGGCGTGCCGCGCGACGTGCTCGCGCTCGTCGACCTGAAGGAGCGCAGCCTCGGCGAGAAGATGGTGTCGCACAGACAAGTGGACCGCGTCATCCTCACCGGCGGCTATGAGACGGCGGAGCTGTTCCGCTCGTGGCGGCCGGAGCTGAACATCCTCGCCGAGACGAGCGGCAAGAACGCGATCATCGTGACGCCGTCCGCCGACCTCGACCTCGCGGTGGCGGATGTCGTCAAGAGCGCGTTCGGCCACGCCGGCCAGAAGTGCTCGGCGGCGAGCCTCGTCATCCTCGTCGGTTCTGTCGCCCGGTCGGAGCGCTTCGAGAAGCAGCTCGTGGATGCCGCGACGACTCTGCGGGTCGGCTACCCGAGCGACCCCACCACCCAGATGGGTCCGATCATCGAGGCCGCGAACGGCAAGCTCAAGCGCGGTCTCACCGAGCTCGAGCCGGGCGAGCGCTGGCTCCTGAAGCCCGAGCAGCTCGACGAGACTGGGCGGCTGTGGTCGCCCGGCATCCGCACCGGAGTCGCCGCGGGAAGCGACTTCCACCTGACCGAGTTCTTCGGGCCGATCCTGGGGATCATGCGGGCGGCGACCCTCGGGGAGGCGATCCGCCTGCAGAACCAGGTCGACTACGGACTCACCGCAGGGCTCCACTCGCTCGACCCGAACGAGCTCGCGACGTGGCTCGCCAAGGTTGAGGCCGGGAACCTCTACGTCAACCGCGGCATCACCGGTGCGATCGTTCGGCGCCAGCCGTTCGGCGGCTGGAAGCGCTCGGTCGTCGGTGCGAGCACGAAGGCCGGTGGGCCGAACTACCTCGTGCACCTCGGGTCGTGGTCGCGCACGAAGGCGACGGTGAAGGCTTCGGTGTCGGATGCCGTGGCGGCGATCGTCGCGGCGGCCGGTTCCGAGTGGGTCGGCCGTGCCGCGCAGAGCGACCAGGCCGCCTGGGAGCGCGAGTTCGGTGCGGCGAAGGACGTCTCGGGCCTCGGCGTGGAGCGGGATGTGTTCCGTTACCGGTCGCTGCCCGTCACGGTGCGGCTCAACGCCGGCGGCTCGGTCGACGAGCTCGCACGGGTCGTCGCGGCCGGCGTGCGGGCCGGCGGCCTGCACGACGACGGCAGCGCTGCGCGCACCTCGGAAACGGGCCGCAACGTCTCCGTGAGCGCGGCGGAGCAGCTGCCTGCGGAACTTGCCCGTGCGATCGAGGCGACCGGGGCATCCGTCGTCATCGAGAACGATGAGGCCTGGCTCGCGCGCGCCGGCGCGGGGAGCCTGCGAACCTCGCGGGTGCGACTGGTCGGCGGCGGGCACGTGGACCTCGCGGTCGCGCTCGGCGGAAGCCCCGACGTGGCGATCTACTCGGAGTCTGTGACCGAGGCCGGTCGCATCGAACTGCTTCCGTTCCTCCGCGAGCAGGCGATTGCGATCACGGCGCACCGCTTCGGCAACCCGGACCACTGGTCGGAAGAGGTTCTGCCGCTGTAGTGGCGGTTCTGTCGCGGCAGCGCGTCACCCGGATTCGGGGCGGGGATAGGTGATCGCCCCGTCGTGCACCCGCGCGAACTCGGTCAGCTCTGCGGGCGTCGTCGAGGTCGGCGACATGATGTCGAAGACCTCGACCCCTGCGACGATGAGCGCGTCGGTGATGAGCCGCCGGTGACACCGCCACGGCACCGCCTCGCTGCACATGATCGCCGGGACCGACACCGCCGCGACATCCATCAACTCTGCAAGCCCGGAACGGAATCCGTCGGTCGCCATGTAATCGGCATAGTCGCGAAACGCCTTGACCCTCCACCCGCCGTTCACGCTGGGAACGCCTGCCGGTGTGTGCCGGCGGCCGCCGAGGTCCTCGATCCATCGGTACCGGATGTCGTCGGGCAGCGCGTGCTGAATCGCGGCCTGGTTCCACTGCGGAAATTTTCGGGACGAGGGAAACGACCGCACGTCGACGAGCTCGTCGACGCCGTTCTCCTGCAGCATCGCCAGCACTTCGTCGAAGGCACGGGTGGAATGGCCGATGGTGAAGACTCGAAGCGTCGCCCGGTCGGCTGCACTGTTCTCAGACATTCGTCCTGACCCCCCCCCAGGTCAGGACTCTAGGCGATGCGCCCAGAGAATGGGGTCGGAATGTCGGTGGTCGCACCTAATCTTGAGAAATGGCGCGACACGCCGAAAACACTATATGTAGGGGAATGACATTCGTGTGATTCCCGTTATATAGTAGGAGACCACGCAGGGGCTGGATATCCGGTTCTTGGGGGATATCCGCTTCGAGAAGACTTAAGGAGGTCACCATGGAGAACGACACCGACACCGTCGGCGGCTACGCAGTTCCCGTCGACCCGATGGATCTTCTGCAGTGCGACAGCTGCCAGTAGGCAGCCGCACGACAGGGTTCTAGAAGCCCCGGACACCACGAAGGTGACCGGGGCTTCGTCGTTTCCGCCTCGATAGGATGGGCGGATGGGAGTGAACCCTGACATCGCCGGCCGCGTCTTTCCCCGGGCCGAGCCCTACCTCGTCGGGCGGGAGAAGATCCGCGAGTTCGCCCGCGCCGTCTTCTCCGAGAACCCGGTCAACCATGATCCGGATGCCGCGCTCGCCGCAGGCTACCCCGACGTCGTCGCCCCGCCCACCTTCCCGATCGTCGTGCAGGAGCGCACCCTCGCCCAGCTTCTCGCCGAACCGGATGCCGGCATCGACTTCACGCGCGTCGTCCACGGCGACCAGCGCTTCAGCTACACCCGGCCCATCGTCGCGGGCGACGAGCTCACCGCGACACTCACCGTCACGAGTGTCAAGTCGCTCGGGGGGCACTCGATGGTCACCTCCGAGTCGGCCATCGTCGACGCGACCGGTGCGCACGTCGTCACCGCGACATCCACCCTCGTCGTGCGGGGTGATGAGTAATGGCGCACGAAGGGTCCGAAAGTGCCCTTCCCGGGGTGCATGAAGGGCCATCTGGGGCCCTTGGGGAAGGGCTCACGGTGGGCGAGGTGGTGGCCGAGCGCGAGTTCCACCTCACGCGCGACTCGCTCGTGCGGTACGCGGGGGCATCCGGCGACTTCAACCCCATCCACTACCGCGACGACGTGGCGACGAGCGTTGGCCTGCCCGGCGTGCTCGCCCACGGCATGCTCACGATGGGCATCGCCGCACAGCCCGTCGTCGACTGGATCGGCGACCCGGGACTCGTCTCCGACTACCAGGTGCGCTTCACGCGGCCCGTGCTCGTTGACGCGACGGATGGCGCACTCGTGCGCGTGGTCGCCAAGGTCGGCGCCGTCGACGACGTCGGGGCGCGTATCGACCTGACCGTGACGTTCTCCGACGAAACCGTGCTCGGCAAGGCGCAGCTGCGCATCCGCACAGGATCGGCATGACGCAGGGGGGCGAGAGGCTCTCCGAGCTGACGACCTTGCGCGTCGGCGGCGAGGCGCGAGAGCTGCTCGCACCCGAGACGACCGACGAGCTCGTCGAGGCCGCCCGCGAGACCTGGGCGAGCGGCGAGCCCTGGCTCGCGCTCGGCGGCGGCTCCAACCTGCTCATGGCGGACGAAGGCTTCGACGGGACGGTCATCCGGGTGCTGACGCGGGGGATAGAGCGGGTCGGGCCAGCGGGGGACTCCCTTCGTGACGCCGACTTCGTCGGCTCCTCAGGGAGCGGTAGTTCAGGGAGCGGCGACGAGAACCGCTCCCTGAGAAGCGCGCAGCGCGTCACGAAGGGAACCTCCGTGATATTGCGGGTCGCTGCCGGCGAACCGTGGGACGTCGTCGTCGCCCACGCCGTCGACAACGGGCTCTCCGGCATCGAAGCACTCTCCGGCATCCCCGGTTCCGCAGGCGCGGCCCCAGTGCAGAACATCGGTGCGTACGGCCAGGAACTCTCCGAGGTGCTCGACTCGATCGACTTCCTCGACGCCGGGACGGGCGAGCGGATGCGGCTCGCCGCATCCGACCTCGGCCTCGGCTACCGCAGCTCAGCCCTCAAAGGCTCCGCAGACCGCCCGGGCCGCCGCGGAGTCGTCCTCTCACTCGACCTCAGGCTGGAGGCGAGCGAACTGAGCGCACCCATCGCCTACGACCAACTAGCCACCGCCCTCGGCGCCACCGCGGGCGACCGCGTGCCACTCGCCGCCGCGCGCGCCGCCGTGCTGGGGCTGCGCGCATCCAAGGGCATGCTCCTCGACCCCGCCGATCCGGATTCGGTGAGCGCCGGCTCCTTCTTCACGAACCCGATCGTCTCCGAGAACTTCGCCCGCGGGCTCCCGGATGCCGCCCCGCGCTGGATCATCGACCCCGACGCACCTGAGTCCCCGGTCAAGCTCAGCGCGGCCTGGCTCATCGAGCGCTCCGGCATCACGCGCGGGTTCTCGCTGCCCGGTTCCCGCGCGGCGGTGAGCAGCAAGCACACGCTCGCGCTCGTCAACCGCGGCGGCGCCACCGCCAGCGATATCGCCGAGCTGGCCCGCTACATCCACCTGCGCGTGCTGAGCGAGTTCGGCATCCGCCTGCAGCCGGAGCCCCAGCTCGTCGGCCTGAGCCTCTGACCTTCACCGTTTGTGCGCACTTTTGGTCGGAATGACGCCGGCCAGACCGACCAGAACTGCGCACAAACGGGCGCTCAGGAGTCCTTTCGGATCCAGCGGAACGTCATCCGGCACAGGAACAGGCCGACGACGAACCAGACGCCCATGATGATCGCCACCCACGGCAGGTTCCAGTCGCCGGTCTGCTCGAGCGCCGCGAACGATTCGGGCAGGAACACCGCGCGCATCCCCTGAGCCATCCACTTGAGCGGGAAGACGCTCGCGACGTTCTGCAGCCACTCCGGCAGCATGCTGAACTGCAGGTAGACGCCGGAGATGAACTGCAGCAGCAGCACGATCGGGATGACGACCGCCGTCGCGCTCTTGCCGCTGCGGGGCAGGGCGGACAGCGCGATCCCCAGAACGCAACTCGTGATGACCCCGAGCAGGAACACCCACACGAACAGCAGCCACTTCTCCGGGTCGGTCGGCAGTTCGACGCCGAACGCGAACCTCGCGACCACGAGGAGGAGCGCCGCCTGCAGCACGGCGCTCACCATGACCATGCCGATCTTGCCGATGAAGTAGGAGATGACCGGCAGGGGCGAACCGCCGAGGCGCTTGAGCGTGCCGTCGCCCTTCTCGCCGGCGATGTCGACCCCGAGGTTCTGCACGCCGCTCAGGAGCATGCCCGCCGCGACCATGCCGGGCAGGTAGAAGGCCGCCCAGGTGATGCCGCCCGTGCCGTCGGGCGCCGCGCCGATGTTGCCCGCGTTGCTGAACGCGACCGCGAAGATCGAGAGCATGAGGATCGGGAACAGGAACGTGAAGAACACCGAGTCGCCCTGGCGCGCGTAGACCTTGAGCTCGTAGCCGACCCGGGAGAGGCCGAGGCGGATGCTGCGCCCGATCGAGTGGATGCGCGGGTCGGGCGGCGTGGTCGGCGGCTGCGCCGCGGTCGTCGTGGTCATGCGCGTGTCGCCTCCGGGCTAGTGGTATCGGTGTCGGGGGAGGCGGCATCGAGGGGGTCGGATCCGATGCGCTCGGCGCCGACGAGGTCGAGGTAGATGTCCTCGAGGCTCGGGCGGATGACCTCGAGCCCGTCCGGCTCTCCTCCGTGCTCGGCGTGGAGCCGCGCCACGAGAGCCGCCGGCTCGGTCGTGCGCTCTTCGCGCAACGCGCCCCGCTCACGCCAGCGGACGACGGGGATGCGCGCATCCGCACCGCCGAGTTCGCCGACGCGGCCGATGTCCACGATGAGTCCGCCGTTGATGACGGCGGCCCGATCGGCGAGGTGCGCGGCTTCGTCGAGGTAGTGGGTCGTGAGCAGGATGCTCGTGCCATCCGCTTTGAGCCCGTCGATGAGCCCCCAGAACTGGCGCCGTGCCTGCGGGTCGAAGCCCGTCGTCGGCTCGTCGAGGAAGAGGAGCTCCGGCCGTCCGATGATGCCGAGGGCGACATCCACGCGCCGTCGTTGCCCGCCGGAGAGGTTGCCGATGCGGGTCTTCGCCTTGCCCGTCAGGCCGACCGCCTCCATGACCTCGCCGACGGGGCGGGGGTTCCGGTAGTAACCGGCGAAGTGGGTCAGCTGTTCGAGCACCGTCACGTTGCCGCTCTCGCCGGTGCTCTGCAGCACGATGCCGAGCCGTGCCTTCCAGTCGATTCCGCCGTGCTGCGGGTCGACGCCGAGCACGCTCGCCTCGCCGCTCGTGCGGTCGCGGTAGCCCTCGAGAATCTCGATCGTCGTCGACTTGCCCGCGCCGTTCGGCCCGAGCAGGGCGAAGGTCTCCCCGCGCCGGATGTCGAAGGTGACTCCGTCGAGACCGGTCACAGCGCCGTAGGTCTTGCGAAGGTCGCGCACGCTCACGACGTTGTCGGGATCGGTCATTGCACCATCCTGCACCGTCACGCCACCCGACGGTGACGGCCGGCTGAGCGGGCTTCGGTACCCACCGATCGGGTCGAGCCCGCCCTCAGCCGATCGGGCGACTCGACCGCTGGCGTTGGAGGCGCCGGATGACGCCGAGCAGGCCCCACAGCAGGATGAGGCCGCCGAGCACGAGCACCCCGATGAGCACGTATCCGCCGGGGGTGAGCGAACCGAGCCAGGAGGCGAACGCCGACCGCGCACCCGGTGTGCCGATCACGGTGAGCACTGCCCCGGCGATCGCGCAGACGATGAGGCCCCACGCGATCGCCCCGAATCGGATGCGCGGGCGCACCCGGGATGAGGAAGCATCCGCCGTGTCCGCGCGAGGCGTCTCAATCCCGGTGTCGTCGGTCGTTGCGAATTCGGTCGTGTCGGTCATGGTGCGACCTCTTCCTCGGTCGGGGTCGGTGTCGTGATGCTCTGGTCGTAGAGGTAGATCTGCCCAGCGCCCTGCCAGATGCGCAGCGTCGGGATGTCGGGGGAGTCGACGCCGATCACGGCGGTCCAGACCCACTCATCGCCCACCTTGTGCGTCGACTGCGTCGCCGGGCTTCTGTCGTACTCGCTATTGCCGTCCCCGTCGTCATCCCTTCGTTCAAAGAGGTAGATGTTGCCGGATCGCGACCTCAGCTCGACACGCACCCCGGCCCCGTCGGCGATCTCGAACTCGATCGTCCCGGCGCCCTGCCAGATATCGGTCACGCCGGCCGGGGCTCCTGCGTACGTCGAGAGGTAGAGGTTGCCGAACAGCTGCGTATACCGTGCGGACTCCCCGACACCGACACCGTAACCGGAACCTGGCCAGAGCAGCACGCGATCGCGCGGGACCGTCGCACTCACGAGGGTTGCGAGCAACACGAGCACGGCGAAGAATCCCAGCACCCCGCTGCGCCGACGACACAGGCCGGCCACGATGATTGCCACCCCGAGCACGATCGCGGCAACCGCGAGCGAGACCGTCACCTCATACCCGGCGAGCGCGGGCGTTCCGGATGCCACGAGTGCGGCGATGCCGCCGCCGACGATGGCGGCGCCCAGCACGCTGAACGCCGTCGCCGCATTGATGCGCGGATTCGCCAATCGCCTCAGCCGTCGCCGTTCCACATGCTCGGCGGATGCGGCCAGCGCCCGTTCGCGGGCTTCCGCGGCCCTCTGCTCGCGGATCTCCCGCTCGGTCGCCGCCCGCTGGGTCTTCCACTCCGCGTGCTGAGTCTTCCACTCGGCCTGCTGCTGCTTCCACGCCTCGAGCTCGTCTGCACCGGCACCCGCCGCGGGGGCGGGCGGTGGGGCGGGCGCCGCGAACGCCGCGGAACCGGCCGGGGCTGCCGCTGCATCCGGTGTCACGACCGGGTGGGTGGTCGCGCTCCCGGCGGAATCCGCCGCCAGGCCGGCATCCGGAACGATGGGAACCGGAATCGTGTCCGGCTGGTCGTCGGTCGTCGCCGGTGTGACGATCGGGTTGCTGTCCGCGCGGCGGGCGATCCAGATCACGAACAGCACGATGGCGGTGAGGATCACGGCGGTCCACAGCACGCGGCCGAGGGAGGAGGCCCAGGAGAGGTCACCCCAGTAGAACGCGCCCGCGTACCAGAAGCCCTGCGTGAGCGGGAGCAGCGAAAGCAGCGTCATGATGCCGATGCCGATGAGGGCCGGATCGAAGCGCCCGCGGCCGAGCTCCTCGGCGTGGATGCGGTCGTTCGTGTCCGGCAGCAGCAGCCAGGCGGCCGCGTAGAGCAGGAGGGCCGGGCCGCCGAGCACCGCGATGACGACGATGATGCCGCGCACGATGATCGGATCGATCCCGAGTCGCACCGCGATGCCGGCCGCGACACCGCCGAGCCAGCCGGGCTGGCGCTGGATGCCGGTGCCCCGTATCCAGGAGAAGAAGCGGTTGCCCTGTCGCGGGCCTGGAGGCGTCGCGGAGGATCCGGTGGAGGTGGGTTCGGTGGCGGATGCGGCGGGCGGCTGCTCGCCGGTGTCGTCCGGTTCTGCGGTGCCAGCCTTGGGGGTCTTCGAGGATGCCATGTCTGAATGCTCCCGCACCCGCGGCATCCGCCTCTATGAGGGTTCACCCTGATTCGACCCTGAGTGCACCCCCACCCTGGCGCCGCACGTGCTTGGATTCAAGGGTGACCACGACCTCCGCGCACGCCACGACCCGCCCGGGCCTCATGACCCGGCCGCGTCGGGTCATCGTCTCCGGGGTGGCCGCCGGACTCGCCGAGCACCTCGGCTGGCCCGTCGCCACGGTGCGCGTGCTGCTGGTCGTGCTCGTCCTTGCCGGCGGTGCGGGCATCCTTCTCTACCTCTGGCTATGGGCGCTCACGCCGCTGCGTCCCGCGGATGTCGACGACGACAGCGGTGTCCGCCGCGCGGTCCCCGGGGCAGCCATCCTCGTCTCGTTGGCAGGCGTCGCGGCGCTCGTTGCGGCCATCGTCCCGCGGTACGGGCTGCCGACGCCACTCGTCCCGGGCGCGCTCGAGACCGTCCTGTTCGCCCTCGCGGCGGTCGCCTGGAGCCTCGGTTTCGATCGCAGCGACCCCGGCCGCAGCGCGCGATACGGGGTCGTGGTCCGCAGCACGGCGGCCGGCCTCATGATCCTGCTCGGCATCGTCCTGCTCCTGCGCGAACCGCCCGCGCTCACCGCGGTCGTCGCGGTACTCCTCATCGTGCTGGGCAGCGGGGTGCTCTTCATCCCGCGTGTCGTGACGCTGTGGAGTGAGGTGCTCGCGGAGCGCGCCGGCCGCGTGCGCGAGGAGCAGCGGGCGGAGATCGCGGCGCACCTGCACGACTCCGTTCTGCAGACCCTCGCGCTCATCCAGAACCGCGCCGGCGCATCCAGTGAGGTCGCGCGCCTTGCGAGGGCGCAGGAGCGGGAGCTGCGGGACTGGTTGTTCGCGGGAACCGGTCCGGTGAGCGAAGACCTCGCCACCGAACTGCGCGAGATCGCCTCGGAGATCGAACTCGAATACCCGGTGAGGATCGACGTCGTCACCACGGGCGAGACGACCGTTGCGAGCGCTGCGATCGTGGCAGCAGCCCGCGAGGCCATGCTCAACGCGGCACGTCATGCAGGAGGCGAGGTGTCGGTCTATCTCGAGACCTCCCCCGCCGCAACCGACGTCTTCGTGCGGGATCGCGGGCCGGGAGTTGACCTCGCGAGCCTTCCGGACGACCGTCTCGGCATCCGGGAGTCGATCATCGGCCGGATGCTGCGAGTCGGGGGAACCGCACGGGTGTCGCCGGGTGCGGGCGGGGCCGGCACCGAAGTCCATCTGCACCTTGACAGCGAGCGGGAGCCCACACCGTGACCCGCGTTCTGATCGTCGATGACCATTCGATCTTCCGCTCCGGGCTGCGGGCGGACCTCGACGACACGATCGACGTGGTCGGCGAGGCGGCGGATGTCGGCTCGGCCGTCGCGCAGATCGCCGCCCTCGAGCCGGAGGTCGTCCTGCTCGACGTGCACCTGCCGGGGGGCGCGGGAGGCGGAGGTGCCGAGGTCATCCGGAGCAGCGCCGCGCTGCTGGACCGCGTGCGCTTCCTCGCGCTCAGCGTGTCGGATTCGGCCGAGGATGTCGTGGGCGTGATCCGCGCCGGCGCTCGCGGGTACATCACGAAGGGCAGCTCCGGGGCGGAGGTGAGCGCGGCGGTCGCCTCGGTCGCGGGTGGGGACGCGGTCTTCTCGCCGCGCCTGGCCGGCTTCGTGCTGGATGCGTTCGGCGCCGTCGCCGGGGAGCAGGCTGTCGCCGATGACGAGCTCGACCGGCTCTCGGCCCGCGAGCGCGAGGTCATGCGGCTCATCGCCCGCGGCTACGCCTACAAGGAGGTCGCCGCGGACCTCTTCATCTCGATCAAGACCGTCGAGACGCACGTCTCGGCCGTGCTGCGCAAGCTGCAGCTCTCCTCCCGGCACGAGCTCACCGCCTGGGCGCTCGAGCGCAAGCTGCTCTGACCTCTCGCAGAAGGGGCCGAAATTGTCCTTCCGGGGCATGTTGAAGGTCACTTTGAGACCCTTTTGGTGGTTCACCGAGTCAATGGCGTAGCGGCGGGGCCATGTTGCGCAAGCTGCAGCTCTCCTGGCGCCACGAGTTCACCTCCGGGGCAGGCTGCTCTGACCCCACGCAAGAGGGTCCCAAAGTGCCCTTCCCGGGCGTGTTGAAGGGCGTTTTGGGACCCTTTCGGTGGGTCAGGACGTCAGTGAGTCAGCAGCTCGGGGACCGATCAGCGAGCACTTTCCGGATGCGCTGGACGAGTTCACCTGAATCGGCAAGATCGCGATTGTTGACCTGGAGCACGTACCAGTGATCCGCCTCAAGTCGCGAGATGCGCGTCATGTCCGCGGCAAACTCCTTCGTCCCATCGTGGAAGCGGCTCTGGTACTCGATGATGACCTTCTTCCCTCGGATGACCAGGTCGCCCCGATATCGATATCCGCCCGACGTGACGATCCACTCGTTCGCCGTGACCCCCGAGATTCGCGCTCCGAGCACCAGGACCCTCAGGATCGACTCGCGGCGTGACTCGGAATGGTCGTCGAGCCGCTCGATGGCCCACCGAAGCCGTCCGGCTCCGGCGCGGCCGCCCCAGCCGTCAACGGCCGCACGAAGCGCGTCCTGGCTGGTGAGCGGGAGTTCGTGATGGATGAGGTAGTCGCCCGCCGCGACGAGGTCCGGCCCGGAGAGTACGGACGCGAGGTCGCACCAGGTGCGTTCGGGAGTGGTCATGCGGATGCCGTTCCGCATCCACAGTTCGTCGGCGCGGATCTGCACCTTTCGGCCGGCGGTGCCGCGACCTCTCGGCGCCCGGTGCGGGGCCGGCGCCGCGACGTGAAGAATCCGGGAGCGTTCATGACGGGCGGGAAGTGGTATCCGCAGGATCACGGCGGCGGAGACCCCGCAGACGAAGACGTGCCCTGGCGCCCCGCACTGGAACGCTCTCGCGAGCGCCTCGATCGTCGTGGCGGGTCGGTGCGTGCGGATGCCGTGAAATGGCCTGTGCAGATCGGGCCCGCGCATCCGCTTCGTGCCGAGACCGGCCGCGTGGCCCTGTTCCGTGGTGAAGGGTTCCGATATCAGGCGTGCTGGGAGGCCGATGCGAGGCATGACCGACAGGGTGCCACAGCCTCCACCGCGGCCAGGTCGACTATCCACAGCCCGCGAAAGGGCCTCATCTGACCCTTCCCGGGGGCGCTAAAGGGCCATTCGAGGCCCTTGCATGCGACCGCCGTGGGACCAAGCCGTCAGGCGAAGAGCTCCTGCAGCCTCCGGATGCCCTCCAGCAGTGGCTCATCACCGAGCGCGTAGGAGAGCCGCAGGTAGCCGCTCGGCCCGAACGCCTCGCCCGGCACGACCGCGACCTCCGCCTGCTCCAGGATGAGGTCGGCGAGCTCGAGGGACGTGGTGGCGACGACACCGCCCCAGGCGCGCCCGAGCAGCCCCCTGACATCCGCGTAGGCGTAGAACGCGCCTTCCGGCATGGGCGCGTGAAGACCGTCGATCCGGTTGAGCTCTTCGATGATGACGTTGCGCCTGCGCTCGAAGGCCTGGCGCATGAGCTCGACCGTTTCCTGCGGCCCGGTGAGCGCGGCGAGCGCCGCCCGCTGCGAGATGTTGGAGACGTTCGACGAGAGGTGCGACTGCAGGTTCGCAGCGCCCTTGATCGCATCCGCTGGGCCGACCATCCAGCCGAGCCGCCATCCGGTCATCGCATAGCTCTTGGCGACCCCGTTGACGAGCAGTGTCTGGTTCGCGAGCTCCGGCACGGCCTCCACGATCGAGACGGCTCTGACCGGTGGGGAGTCGGGGGAGTCGGCCGGCGAGTAGACGAGGTTCTGGTAGATCTCGTCGGTCATGACCCAGATGCCGTGCTCGAGCGCCCACCGCCCGATCGCGGCGGTCTCCTCCGGCGAGTACACCGCTCCGGTCGGGTTGGAGGGCGAGACGAAGACGAGCAGCTTCGTCTTCCGCGTGCGCGCCGCCTCGAGCTGTTCGACCGTCACACGGTAGCCCTGGTCGGCGCCGGCGAAGACCTCGACCGGCACACCGCCGGCGAGCTTGATGACCTCGGGGTAGGTGGTCCAGTACGGCGCCGGCAGGATGACCTCGTCGCCGTCGTCGACGACCGTCGCGATCGACTGAAACACAGCCTGCTTGCCGCCGTTCGTGACGATGACCTGCGCCGGGTCGACGGCGAGGCCGCTGTCGCGCCGGGTCTTCTCGGCGATCGCCGCGCGCAGTTCCGGCAGGCCGGCGGCGGGGGTGTAGCGGTAGTTGCGGGGGTCGAGAACGGCGGCGGATGCGGCATCCACGACGTTCGACGGCGTCACGAAGTCCGGCTCGCCCGCTGCGTAGGAGATGACCGGGCGGCCCTGCGCCTGCAGGGCCTTCGCCTTCGCATCGACCTTGAGCGTCGCGGATTCGGCGATGGCGGCGATTCTGCGAGAGATGCGTGCGTGTTCGTTGGTCACGAGCATCAGCTTAAAGCACGAACCCAGCCGGAGACCGGGTGACGGAGGCCGGGCGACGGAGGCCGGATGGCGCAGGATTCTCGGGAAGGCGGAACGGCATCCGCGGGCTTTGCGCGAGGGCGACCGCGTCGCCTACACTGGAGCGAGGTAGTTGAAATCTGCCATGCTTTCGTGCGCCAATTTTTGGCAGAACCCCTCGGGCGTGAATCGCGAGACTGTGGCTTTTTGGCACTGCTGAGGGCGGTGGCTCAATTGGTAGAGCAGCGGTCTCCAAAACCGCAGGTTGCAGGTTCGAGTCCTGTCCGCCCTGCAGCTGGATACGGGCAACCGCTCGTGACAGCGCGAGCACGTCCGGTCACCTTGGCCGGCTGCGCACCATCCGGAAGGTAGTCACTGTGGCGAGAAGAGTGGTCGACGAGCCCAGCGAGGACATCGTCGCGAACGCCAGGATGGACCGTGCCCAGAAGCGCGGGCCGTTCGGGCGAATCAGGCTGTTCCTGCGCCAGGTGATGAACGAGCTCAAGAAGGTCATCACACCGACCCGCAAGGAGCTCATCAGCTACACGGGGGTCGTCCTGGTGTTCGTGGTCTTCATGATGGCGATCGTCTCGCTGCTCGACCTGCTGTTCGGAACAGGCGTCGGCTACGTCTTCGGTGACGGTCCGACCCAGTAGTACCTTCGCGCACCGGCGCGACTTTGCACGTGTGATCGGCCCGTCGGCCGGGTCACCGGAAATGGAATGAGAATCAGTGCCTGACAGAGAGTTCGAAGAGCTCGAGGACGTCGACCTCGCGACCGCGGCTGAGCAGTCCTCTGAGGAGGACGAGGCCCAGGAGGGCGACATCCTCGCCGAGGAGATCGCCTCGGTTGTTCCCGCCGAGGAGCGCGCCCTGCACATCGAGGGCGAGGGCGTCAGCACCGACGGCGCCAGCACCGACGGTGTCGATGTCGAGGCGGGACTCGAGGCGGCACTGGATGCCGTGCAGGCCGCCACCGAGTCGGAGTCCGACGCCGCGTCGACCGATTCGGATTCGACGAGTCCGGATGCCGGTGGTGCGGATGCCGAGGCCTCCGACGAGGACGCGGTCGACCCCTACGCGGACTTCCGCGCCGAGCTCAAGGCCAAGCCGGGCAAGTGGTACGTCATCCACTCCTACGCCGGGTTCGAGAAGCGCGTGAAGTCGAACATCGAGAACCGTCGCGTGAGCATGGCCATGGAGGACTACGTCTTCGAGGTGCAGGTGCCCATGGAGGACGTCGTCGAGATCAAGAACGGCCAGCGCAAGCTCGTGAACCGCGTGCGCATCCCGGGCTACGTGCTCGTGCGCATGGACCTCAACGAGGACAGCTGGTCGGTCGTGCGGCACACGCCGGGCGTCACCGGCTTCGTGGGCAACTCGCACAACCCGACCCCGCTGCGGTTCGAGGAGGCGTTCTCGATGCTGCAGAGCCTCGTGCAGATCGTCGAGGCTCCGACCAAGGGCGGCGGCGCGAAGGGCGGCAAGACCGCGGCGCGCACCATCCCGCAGGAGGTCGACTTCGAGGTCGGCGAGACCATCACGATCAAGGAGGGCTCGTTCGCGGGCCTGCCGGGTTCGATCAGCGAGATCAAGCCGGAGAGCGGCAAGCTCACCGTGCTCGTCTCGCTCTTCGAGCGCGAGACCCCCGTCGAGCTCTCGTTCGACCAGGTCACGAAGTTGTAGCGGTTCGGGTCAATGCTGCACAGCAGCGTTGATGCGAGCCGGCACAAGGTCGAGTAGCGGCGAAGCCGCGTATCGAGACCCCAGATAGAATTCAAGATCACCGCCCCGGAGATACCGGACGCGGGAGAGCTGGACGGACATCCGCCCGGTTCGACAGTAAAGGAAGAAAAATGGCACCCAAGAAGAAGGTGACGGGGCTCATCAAGCTCCAGATCCAGGCCGGCGCCGCCAACCCCGCACCGCCCATCGGGCCGGCGCTGGGCCAGCACGGCGTCAACATCATGGAGTTCTGCAAGGCGTACAACGCGGCGACCGAGTCGCAGCGCGGCAACGTCATCCCGGTCGAGATCACCGTGTACGAGGACCGCTCGTTCACGTTCATCCTCAAGACCCCGCCGGCCGCAGAGCTCATCAAGAAGGCCGCCGGAGTCCCGAAGGGTTCCGGAACGCCCCACACCGTCAAGGTCGGCAAGCTCTCGAAGGATGCCCTTCGCCAGATCGCCGAGACCAAGATGACCGACCTCAACGCGAACGACGTCGAGGCGGCCGAGAAGATCATCGCGGGCACCGCCCGTTCGATGGGGATCACGGTGGAGGCGTAATCATGGCGACCAAGTCAAAGGCATACCGCGCTGCTGCCGAGAAGATCGAGGCCGGCAGGTACTACACCCCGCGTGAGGCGGTGGGCATCGCCCGCTCGACCGGCTCGAGCAGGTTCGACTCCACTGTGGAGGTCGCGCTCAAGCTCGGCGTCGACCCGCGCAAGGCGGACCAGATGGTGCGCGGCACCGTCATCCTCCCGCACGGGACGGGCAAGACGGCTCGCGTCATCGTGTTCGCCACCGGGCCGGCCGCCGAGGCCGCGCTCGCTGCGGGCGCGGACGAGGTCGGCGGTTCCGAGCTCATCGAGAAGGTCGCCGGAGGTTACACGAACTTCGACGCCGCCGTCTCGACCCCGGAGCTCATGGGCCAGGTCGGTCGTCTCGGCAAGGTGCTCGGCCCCCGCGGCCTCATGCCCAACCCGAAGACCGGCACGGTCACGCCGGACCCGGCGAAGGCCGTCTCCGACATCAAGGGCGGAAAGATCGAGTTCCGCGTCGACAAGCACTCCAACGTGCACTTCATCGTGGGCAAGGCCTCCTTCACCGAGGACCAGCTCGCGGAGAACGCCAAGGCGGCACTCGACGAGATCGCGCGCGCGAAGCCGAGCTCCTCGAAGGGCCGCTACGTGCTGAAGGGGACGGTGTCGACGACGTTCGGCCCCGGCATCCCGCTCGACGTCACGGTTCTCTGACAGAAAGCTCTCTGACAGACAGTTTTCCAGCAGAGCACGAGCGAAGGGTCTCGCCTCCGGGCGGGGCCCTTCGTCGTCTCCCCGGCATCCGCCCACCGCTGTCGCGTGAACCAATTCGAAGGAGTAACACGCGTGTCGGGCCATTTAGGCTGTCACAGTCATGAAGAGCGGTGAATCTCCTTCGAATTCGTTCACACCGGAGCCGACCGTGCGCCGGGCGGGTGCGGCGGATGCCGCGGTGCTGCACGAGGTCGCCGCGACCACTTTTCCCCTCGCCTGCCCGCCGGACTCCAAGTCCGAAGACATCGAGGCGTTCATCGCCGCACACCTGACCGCGGACGCGTTCGCGCGCTACCTCGCCGACCCGGCCCGGACCCTCCTCATCGCCGAGTTCGCCGGCGAGCCGGCCGGCTACGCGATGCTCATCGCCGAGGAACCGCACGATCCGGATGTCATGGCAGCGGTCATCCGGCGTCCCACGGTGGAGCTCAGCAAGTTCTATGTCATGCCGGGACAGCACGGGCGCGGCGTAGCCCAGGTGCTCATGACGGCGACGGTCGGCGAGGCAGCCCACAGCGGTGCGGCGAGCCTCTGGCTCGGAGTCAACAACCAGAACGAGCGGGCGAACCGCTTCTATGAGAAGAGCGGGTTCGTCACGGTCGGCACCAAGCGGTTCCGCCTCGGCGAACGGTGGGAGAGCGACTTCGTCAGGGAGCTCGTGCTCGCCGATTCCTGAGTCGAGCCCCAGCTGCCAGACCCCAGCCGGCCTGACCCCCAGCCGTCTGGCCTCAGCCGACCTGACCCCAGCCGTCTGGCCTCAGTCGGCGACCCGCAGCACGATCTTGCCGCGCGTGTGGCCCTCCTCGAGCAGGCGGTGCGCATCCGCGGCCTCGTCGAGCGGGAACTCGCGGTCGACGTGCACCACGAGCTCGCCGGCGTCGATGAGTTCGGCGATCGCGGTGAGCGATGCCGTGTCGGAGAGCGCCTTGATGTCGGTCGCGCGCATGCCGGCGGCAGCGGCATCCGCCCGGAATTCGGGCCAGCTGCCGGTCGGGACGTTGATGAGCAGTCCGCCCGGGCGCATCGCCCTGAGCGAGCGTGTTCCCGTGTCGTCGTGCACATTGCCCACGAGGTCGACCACGAGGTCGAGGTCGCCGGTCTCCTCCTCGAAGCGGGTGGTGCGATAGTCGATCACCTCGTCGGCCCCGAGCTCCCGCAGCCAGTCGACATTGCGCTCGGATGCGGTGGCGACGACGTGCGCACCGGCTCGCTTCGCGAGCTGTACGGTGAAGTGCCCGACCCCTCCGGCCGCCGCATGGACGAGCACCCGCTGGCCCCGCTCGACCTGGCCGACCGTCACGATGCAGCCCCAGGCGGTGAGTGCTGCGCAGGGCACGGCTGCCGCCTGCGCCTCGGTGACGGTTCGCGGTGCACGGGCGATCGCCACGACCGGCACGGTGAGGTATTCCGCGTAGCTCCCGGAGAGCCGCGGCACCGAGACCATTCCGTAGACCGCGTCCCCCGGCTGGAACGGATGCGTGTCGAAGGCGGGTCGCACGATCGTGCCGCAGAAGTCGACCCCGAGGATCGCCGGATACTCGCGGATGAGCCCGGCAGCCCCTCGCCCGGCGCGCGTCTTCGCGTCGATCGGGTTCACCCCCGCCGCGCTCACCTTCACGAGTGCCTCGCCGATGGCGGGCACGGGCAGGGGGAAGTCTGTCGGGACGAGGACCTCAGGTCCTCCGATCGTGTTCATTGCGACTGCGTGCATCTGGTCCATCACACCACCGTAGTCGCAGGCCATAGCATGGTGTTGTGACCGACAACCTGCCGGCTGCCGGTCGCCGGAGCCTCGACGCCCACCTCGCCCTCCTCGGCTGTGCGCTCGTCGCCGCAGCGCTCGTCATCATCTGGGGCGCCAGACTCACCGTGCCCCGCGTCATGTACGTGAGCGAGCTCGGGGCGACGGGGGAGCCGACGGCGGAGTGGTTCCGGGCGGCACTGCTGCTCATCGTCGTGGGCGGGAGCCTCATCGCGTGGGCCGGCCGCCGCATCCGCACGATCGCGCCGCTGCTGCGGGCCTGGGCGCCCGCGATCTCGCTGTGGGTCGGATGCGCGTTCTTCCTCGTCGCCTCCCAGGTGACCTGCACGGCGCGCTGCCCCCTGCCCTACGGCCCGAGCTTCACCTGGCAGGATTTCATCCACACCTCGGTCGCCGTTCTCGCGTTCGCCGCGGCCTGCTGGGCCATGCTGCAGTGCTCGTTCGCGGTCGGTCATCGGGCGCTGCGGCGCTTCTCGCTCGCGAGCGGGATCGCGGTGGCGGCCGTCGCCGGTACCGGCGGCATCCTCTCGCTCGCGCGCTTCGGCACGGATGTCGGCAGCGTGCTGGAGCTCGTCGCGACGACGATCGCGCTCGCCTGGCTCGGTGTGCTCGGGGGTTCCCTCGTCGCCGTCGGGTCAGCCGCGCAGCAGTTCGAGGAGGCGGTCGGCGAGCCCGATGAGCTGGTGGATCTCGTTGTCGTCCCGGTCGACCCACCGCACGCGCGGCTCGGCTTCGACCGGCACGAAGTCGCGATGCTGCTCCCAGACGACGAGCGTGCGTTCGGCACCTAGCACGTACTGCTGCCACCAGACCTGCCGCAGGTAGCTGCGCGGGATGCTGCGCCACGGCTTCGCGGTCGTCTTGATCTCGGCGAGTTCGATGGCTCCCTCCCGCAACCGGATGCCGTCGGGCGTTGCGAGGTGCGCGTCGTTGTGCTCGGCGTGGTACAGGTCGATGCTCGGGTCGATCCCGTAGACGGAGCGCACCCAGCGGGCGATCTCCGGCTCGCGCGCTCGGCCGTGGTCCGTGTAGGCGTTGCCGGTGAAGCTGCTGCCGTTGACCTTCTCGAAGGCGACGGCCTGGAGCGCGCGTTCGCTCGAGAGGCGGGCGACATCCGTGGCCGTGACGCCGCGCCGTCGGGCACGCAGCCAGGCGACCCGGTCGGTGGACCGCGCGACGATGCGAGCGCGATGGTCCGGGACGGGGTCTCCCCAGAGGGCCGGCTGCACGCTCACCCGATCATTCTCTCCCCTGCTACCGTCCCCGGCACGCCTCGCGCGGGTGTTTTCTTCTCGCGCGGGTCGAACTCATCCCGCGCGAGAAGAAAACACCCGCGCATCCTGGGTCGATCGTGTCGACAGCCAGAAACCCCCGGATGCCGCCGAGTCGGGGTCTGAAGTGACAGACTAGGGGAGCCCCCGCACCCGAAGGACCCGACGTGAGAATTGCGACCATGGGGAAGCTGCTGCCCGCGATGGGCGTGCTGCTCCTCACCCTGCTGTGCGGGGTCGCGGTCTCCCCCGCCCTCGCCGCCGATCAGCCGAAGACGCCGCAGCAGGTGGCCGACTACTTCGCCGATGGGCTCATCCCGCGGCTCATCGACCTGTACGGGTCCGGCGACGGGGTCACCAAGGGGATCGACTTCGACGCGACGACGACGGTGGGTCCGATCTCCCGCGTACTCGAATGGACGCCCGACTTCCTGGCCGGCAGGCAGACCGAGGTGCCGACGGTGCTCACCAACAACTGGGTCGCGTCGGTGAGCGTGCGCGGCGCGGTCCTCGGGCTCGCGACCGTGTGGATCAACCCCGCACTGGATGCCCCGGAACTCGCGGCCTTCGACCCGCCCGAACTCGCCCGCGCGCTTGCTGCCGCCCCGGCGGAGTCGCTGCTCGTGCACGACCCGGCCCGCAAGGCCTGGTTCGCGATCGACGGGGACGTGTTGACGCCGCTCGTGCCCGGTACTTCGGGAGCGACCGAGGCGACGACCCCGGATGC
The DNA here is from genome assembly GCF_039537265.1 of Leifsonella bigeumensis. NCBI lineage: Bacteria > Bacillati > Actinomycetota > Actinomycetes > Micrococcales > Microbacteriaceae > Leifsonella > Leifsonella bigeumensis. The sequence continues at coordinate 51,555 of NZ_BAABAE010000003.1, forward strand.
CTACCAGCACACCATCTCGGATGCCGCGATCGGCGATAACGCGGCGGGTTCCGCGCCGCCCGGCGTCGCGATCGCCGCTCTCGTCCTCGGAATCGTGGTCGTCGGTCTCGCGGTGTTCGTCCTGCTGCCGGTGCGGAGGCGGTCGAAGGCCGCCGACGATGACGAGTTTGACGAGGACGTCGACCTCCCAACCCCATGACACCGTTCTTCGGCCCTGACGAGTTTGCACGGAACGAGCCCGATCCCGTAGTCTTGACGAAGCCAAAGACCGCTGGTTCGGTGTGCCTGCAAGGGGATGCCGCGAAGGATCGCAGAAGCGAACGCCCGCGCAGGTGTGTGAAGTAGACATCCGGATACCGGAATCCCTGCTCCGTGCGCATGCGCCGGAGCATTCTTTTTTGCCTGAACTCGTCGACCTGAACCCAGTTCGAGCGGTCTCCAACAATAAGGAGTGCCATGGCGGACAAGGAAGCATCGGTCGCCGAGCTCACGGACAAGTTCCGGAACTCGAACGCCGCCCTGCTCACCGAGTATCGCGGACTCACGGTCGCCCAGCTCAAGCAGTTGCGCGGGTCGATCGCCGAGCACGCAACCTACGCCGTGGTGAAGAACACGCTCACCAAGATCGCAGCCAATGCGGCAGGAATCAGCTCGTTTGACGACGAACTGGCCGGCCCATCCGCGATCGCGTTCGTCCACGGAGACACTGTCGCCGTGGCGAAAGCACTGCGCGACTTCGCCAAGGCGAATCCTCTGCTCGTCATCAAGGGAGGTTACTTCGACGGTAACCCCCTGAGTGCAGCAGAGGTGACGAAACTGGCCGACCTCGAGAGCCGGGAGGTGCTGCTGGCGAAGCTGGCCGGCGCCTTCAAGCAGTCGCTGTTCGGTGCGGCCTACCTCTTCAACGCACCGCTGTCGAAGACCGTCCGTACGGTCGACGCTCTGCGCGCGAAGCAGGAAGCCTAAACAGCCCCTCCGTCGGCACCGTCCGACGGGTCAGATCGACAACGTACCAACGTACAAACAAGGAGAAAGAAATGGCCAAGCTGACCACAGACCAGCTGCTCGATGCGTTCAAGGAGCTCACCCTCATCGAGCTCAGCGAGTTCGTCAAGAAGTTCGAGGAGACCTTCGAGGTCACCGCCGCAGCCCCGGTTGCTGCTGCTGCTGCCGCCCCGGCCGCCGGTGGCGCCGGAGCCGGTGCCGCTGAGGAGGAGGAGAAGGACACCTTCGACGTCGTCCTCGACGCCGCGGGCGAGAAGAAGATCCAGGTCATCAAGGAGGTCCGCGCCCTGACCAGCCTGGGTCTCGGCGAGGCGAAGGCTCTCGTCGACGGCGCGCCGAGCACCGTTCTCGAGGGCGTCAACAAGGAGACCGCCGACAAGGCGAAGGCCCAGCTCGAAGAGGCCGGCGCCACCGTCACCCTCAAGTAGTCCGCCACCACGGCGACGCATGAAGCGGCGCGGGACACACCTTAACCACGAGGCATGTCCCGCGCCTTTGCCGTCTCAGCCGGGAAACTCGGGATCAGGGACGAGCATCCCGACTGTTGTTCACCAGGACGCCCGACGGCGAAGCATCCCTGGCTCTTGGTGGGGCAGCGCGGCTCACAATTCGGGTTGCGTGAACCGCCTGGTTCGGACACCCGGGCCGCACGGAGGATAACCTCCGGGTCGCGCCCGTGCCCTCCATACAACCACAGCCGTGTTCGGAATGCAGGATGAGGGCGGGTTAGTAGGGGGTGATTTCCAGGTACAGCCCCAACTCCCGTACCCGGCGCACCGCTTCCTTGCGATTGGTCGCCGCGAGCTTGCGGTAGATGCTGCGCACGTGGGTCTTCACCGTGTTGGTGGAGATGAACAGTTCGGCGGCGATCTCGCTGAGCGTCTTGTCGAGGTAGAGGTGCTGGGCGACATCCAGTTCGCGATCGCTGAGCGGCTCGATCGAGGTGCCGCTCATCCCACCGAGCCCCGCCCTCAGCTCCTCGAGCACCGAGTGGACGTGCTCGGGCTGGTTGCGATCGGTCGCGCGGCCCAGCATCCGCTGCATCGTCATCGCCGGGACGAGTGTGAACGGCGTGCGCATGCGGGTCCTGCTCACGAACAGGAGTGCCCGATCGAAGGCGATGTCGGCGATCACCTCGTTGCCGAGGTCGTAGTTCGCGGCCGCTTTCAGCAGAAGCACGTCGATCATGGTCCTGCTCGAGTGGCTCTCGCCGAGGCGCTCGCAGTCCTGCAGGGCGGCGAGGCATCCGGCGCTGTCCCCGGACTTGAAGCGGATGCCCGCGATGAAGCGCGCGGGGCAGTTCGCGTGGTTCTGGGTGGGGGTGAGGCTCGAGATGATCTGCTCAGCGGCAGTCAACTCGCCGAGGTGCATGAGCAGGGTGCCCCGCATTCCCTCGCACTGGATGCGCACGGCCGCCGGCCCCTCCCAGGAGCGGATGAGCTGCTGCGCGTGGTGGACGTGGTCGAGCCCCTCGATATACCGTCCGTTGATGATGGAGATGGCCGCGGTCGCGTAGAGGGCTAGTGGCTCCCAGTCGGTGCGTTCGGTAATCGTTCGCACCCTCTTCGCGAGTGCCTCGGCATCCTGCAGATGGTTGCGTTCGACCGCGACGAGCAGTTCGGCGATGCGGGCGAGCGCGCCGAACCGGCTCTCGACGACCTGCGGATCACCGGCCTCTCTCATGCGGGCGACGAAGTCCTCGACGCAGTCGAAGTCGCCGGAGGTGTATTTGAGGAAGCCCAACCCGGCGAGGCATTCGATGAGCTCCGGCTCCGCCAGGTGGGGATCGCTCAGGCCGTGCGCGAGGCGCAACCAGCCGCTCGCGGCCTCGTAGTCGCCGAGATGGATGGCGATCATCCCCTGTTGGAGCGCCGTGACGGCCTGGACCGCCACGCGCTTGGCCGGGGTCAGTGTCACATCGCGCTCGAGCACCTCCCAGGCGGAGTCGGCGAGCTCCCGCGCGGACTCGAGCCGGCCCAGCGAGCGCAGGGCCGCGGCATGGTGCGCTCGGAGCGTCGCCACCGTGTGGACAGAGGCGCCGTCCTGCGCATCCAGGAGTGCCTGGGCGGTATGGAAATAGGGGAGCGCTGCCGAGCGGCTCGGCGAACCGACCGAACGATAGCTCGCACCGATCGCGGTCAGGATGCGTGGGTCGGTGTTCCAGTTGTCGAAGGGGAGGCCCTCGATGAGCTCGCGCAACTCACGACCCCGGGAGCTCGTCAGGTGAGGCCATTGATCGGCGATGTGTTCGACGGCGGCATGGTGGTCACCGGTCTCGAGTGCGCGCGCGACGGCATCCGTCAGCTCTTCGACGCTCCCTGACCACTGCACGATTCACCCCGTCGCCATATCGGATGAGCCCCGTCACGAATCCGGGGGCTATGGCTCGGGCCCGCCCAGGTGCCGTGAGAATGCCCGCACGTGCCGGCAGACGGCACTGTCCAGGGCCCACAGTGAGGATACTTGCAACGGTCAGCCGTGTCCACCATAATGAGGACGCACCGCCCCCAGTATCTCTGGCAGTCCCCCGAACTCCCGAGAAGCCGTGTACCCCGATTTCGAATCGCTCTAGACAGTCTTACCCTCTGGCTAGCCTTCGGAGCATGGTGCCGGGGCAGGATGCAAGGATCAGACGGCGACGGCGTCGCCAGCGGAGTCATCCGCGGGTGGCGCCGTCGTGCTGGTTCGCACGGCGAAAGCGACCGGCATCGTGATCCGGTTGTCGATCGGCTCCTCCGCGTGGCCCGAGAGGCGGTCGAGGACGACGTTGGCGGCCATGGCGCCCTGGCGCGCAGGGAACTGTTCGAGGGTCGTGAGCCCGAACATGGGGGACAGGTCGTGGCCGTCGATGCCGACGATCGAGAGCTGCGACGGCACCTGGATCCCGAGTTGGCGTGCTGCGATGATGACGCCGATCGCTATCTCATCGCATCCGGCGACGATCGCGGTAGGACGCAGGCGTGGGTCCGCCAGCACCTGAAGCGCCATCGTGTACCCGCCGGGGATGCTGAACGGGACCGCCCGGAAGCTGCCGAAGCGCTCGAGCGCACTGTCGGCAAGAGCGAGCCGGAAGCCGGCCAGGCGCTGCGCGTGAACGCGAAAGTCCATCTGCTCCTCCTGGTCTCCGCCCAGGTGCATGATCCTTCGGTGCCCGAGGCTGATGAGGTGGGTGGTCGCCAGGCGTGCGGCCTCGACATCGTCGATGTTGAGGGTCGGGATGCCGTCGATGGCCCCCCCGAGTCCGACGATCGGCTTGCCGAGGGAGCGGAGCTGGTCGACCTCGTGCGCGGTCAGCTCGATGCCGACGGCGATCACGGCATCCACACGCTTGCGCACGAGGAAGTAGTCGAAGATGCGCCGTCGCTGTTCGGCGTCCGAGCTCAGCCGGTACAGGGTCAGATCGTATCCGGCGCCGATGAGGGTGGACTCGATCCCGTCGAGCACTTCGGCGAAGAACCAGCGGTTGACGTAGGGGATCACGACCCCGACGTTCCGGGTCTGCCCGGTGACGAGGCTCGCGGCATTGGAGGAGACGACATAGCCGATATCGGTCGCCGCCTGCACGACCCGCTCACGCGTGGCGTCGGAGACGTAGCCGCGGCCGCTGAGCGCACGGCTCGCGGTCGACTTCGAGACGCCTGCGATGCGGGCCACATCGGCGATCGCACTCATCGTCGACACCTCCTCGGACCCTGCACGCACAGCATAGCCAGCATCCCGGCGATATGGAACCGGTTCCATATTTTTCGAACCCCGGAAACACCGCGAACATCGAATCATCGTGTCCGGGGCGCAACTCACGTGATGCAAACGTTAGCAATTCGGGGTGATCAAGCGCTTGCAGTCGTCACGGCGGGTGCAATAGCTTGGATCATGGAACCGGTTCCCGAAGGCGGGCACTGAACCACTGGCGGGACGGGTTTCGGCACACACCGACCCGTCGGGCTCTATTCCTCCGGCGGAATGACCTCACTGAGGAGGGAAGTACATGAGTTCCACCCTGCATAGACGTTTCACGGCACCATTGGCGATCCTGGCCGCATCGAGCCTCGCGCTCGTCGGCTGCGCCGGCGGTGGCACGGGCGATGAAAGTCACGGACCCGGCGATGCCGGCAACGCCGACGGCGTCGTCACCATCTACGGGACGATCTCCGACACCGAAGCGGAACTTCTCCAGCAGTCCTGGGCGGACTGGGAGAAGGACAACAACATCGAGATCAAGTACGAGGCCAGCAAGGAGTTCGAGACGCAGATCAGCATCCGGGCCCAGGGCGGCAACGCACCCGACATCGCGATCTTCCCGCAGCCCGGACTCCTCGGAGACCTTGCGAGCCGCGACCTCATCCAGCCTGCCCCCGATGGGGTGAAGGCGAACGTGGAGAAGTACTGGTCGACGGACTGGGCAAACTACGCGACGACCGACGACGTGCTCTACGGCGCCCCGCTCATGGCGAGCGTCAAGGGCTTCATCTGGTACTCCCCGAAGAAGTTCGCCGACAACGGCTGGGAGGTCCCCACCACCTGGCAGGGGCTCCTCGACCTGACCAAGAAGATCCAGGAGTCGACCGGCGAGCCGCCGTGGTGCGCCGGCTTCGGCTCTGACGCGGCCACCGGATGGCCGGGAACCGACTGGATCGAGGACCTCGTCCTGCGCCAGGCCGGCCCGGAGACCTACGACAAGTGGGTCAGCCATGAGGTTCCGTTCTCCGACCCGGCGATCAAGGGCGCGTTCGACTCGCTCGGCGAGATCCTGCTGAACCCGGATTACGTGAACGCCGGCTTCGGCGACGTCAAGTCGATCAACGCGACACCGTTCGGCGACGTGGCCCGCGCGATGGGCAACGGAACCTGCACGCTCACCCACCAGGCGTCGTTCTTCGACGGGTTCCTCCAGGATCCGGACAACGGCAACGTCAAGGTGGGCCCGGATGCCGACATCTGGGCCTTCATGACCCCGTCCGTCGAGGCCGGTGGCAATGCGGTCACCGGTGGTGGCGAGATCGTCGCGGCGTTCTCGAACGACGCGGACACGGTCAAGGTGCAGGAGTACCTGTCGAGCCCGGAGTGGGCGAACAGCCGGGTGAGCCTCGGTGGCGTCATCAGCGCCAACAACGGCCTCGACCCGGCCAACGCGTCGAGCCCGATCCTGCAGGAAGCGATCAAGATCCTCCAGGACCCGAACACGACGTTCCGCTTCGACGGCTCGGACCTCATGCCGGGTGTCGTGGGCGCGGGATCGTTCTGGACCGGGATGGTCGACTGGATCAACGGCAAGTCGGTGGATGAGGTTCTCACCACCATCGACGGCTCCTGGCCGTCCAGCTAGGTTGCACCGTGGTGGGGCCGGCGGCGACGTCGGCCCCACTACCCTGGCTCGCGCGACGCTGATACGCTCGCGGAGCACAAGGCGCTCCACCCTGAGTCCGACGCCGTACTCGAAAGGTTGCCCATGTCACAGTTCCTCGGCTGGATAGCGACACTTCCCGCCTGGCTGCAGATCGTGCTCGTCATCGCGGCTTTCCTCGCCGTCATCGGGCTGCTGCTCTTCTTCATCGAGATCGCTCCGCGCTCGGGGAAGAAGTACACGATCGTCCGCCTCGCGGTGTGCGTGCTCGTTCCGCTGATCGCGATGCTCCTCCTCGGCTCGGTGGTCTGGGCCGCACTCATCGCCGCCGTGCTGGGGGCCCTGTTCTTCTACCTCGACTACCGGTCGAAGCAGGGCGCCGGATACCTGTTCCAGTTGATCGGTTTCCTCGCCCCTGCGGTCATCCTGCTCGCGATCGGCCTCATCTACCCGACAATCGGCACGACGATCCAGGCCTTCCAGGACAACCGCAGCAAGGGCTTCGTCGGCCTCGACAACTTCGTCTGGATCTTCACCCAGCCCTACGGCATCCGGGTCGTCGTCAATACGATCGTCTGGGTTCTCCTCGTCCCGGCGCTCTCGACCATCTTCGGCCTCGCCTACGCGGCGTTCATCGACAGGTCGCGCGGGGAGAAGATCTTCAAGGCGCTCGTCTTCATGCCGATGGCGATCTCCTTCGTCGGCGCGAGCATCATCTGGCGCTTCGTCTACGCGGCCAAGCCCGCCGACCAGGACCAGATCGGCCTCCTCAACCAGATCGTCGTCTGGTTCGGGGGCGAGCCGGTGTTCTGGCTGCAGAACTCGCCCTGGAACACCTTCTTCCTGATCATCGTGCTCATCTGGATCCAGACCGGATTCGCCATGGTCATCCTCTCGGCCGCCATCAAGGGGGTGCCCGCCGAGCAGCTGGAGGCCGCGGAACTCGACGGGACGAACGCCTGGCAGAGGTTCATGAACGTGACCGTGCCCGGCATCCGGAGTTCGCTCATCGTCGTGCTCACCACGATCTCGATCGCCTCGCTCAAGGTCTTCGACATCGTGCGCACGATGACGGCCGGCGCCAACGAGACGAGCGTCATCGCGAACGAGATGTACACGCAGTGGAAGGGGTTCGAGACGGGCCGCTCCGCAGCCTTCGCCGTCGTCCTGTTCCTGCTCGTCATGCCGATCATCATCTACAACGCGAGACAGATCAAGAAGCAGAGGGAGATCCGATGAGCGCCGTCACCCCCATCGATGTCCCGATGAGCGACTCGACGAGCAGGCAACTCGCTCGCGGCGAGGCCAGGGTGGAGGCGGCCACCAAACGCACCAAGCGCCGCCTGACCAGTCGCACCGCGACGATCGCCGCGCTCGTCATCGCCATCCTGTGGACCACCCCGACCTTCGGGCTCTTCCTGTCGTCGTTCCGGCCGGCCGGGGAGGTCGCCACGACGGGGTGGTGGACGATCTTCTCCAACTGGGGATTCACCTTCGACAACTACCTGCAGGTTCTTGAGGCGGGCAACACCCAGCTCACGATGGGCCAGGCGTTCCTCAACTCGATCGCGATCACCCTCCCGGCCACCGTCATCCCGCTCGTGATCGCCTCGCTGGCCGCCTACGCCTTCGCCTGGATCGACTTCAAGGGCAAGGACTGGATGTTCATCGGCATCTTCGCCCTGCAGATCGTTCCGCTGCAGATGGCGCTCGTTCCGCTGCTGAGCCTGTTCTCGCGCGGCGTGAACATCGGCGGAGTCGAGCTGTTCAGCGGCCTCAACGCGGGGACGTCCTACTCGCAGGTGTGGATCGCGCACACGATCTTCGCGCTTCCTCTCGCGATCTTCCTGCTGCACAACTTCGTCTCCGAGATCCCGCGGGAGCTCATCGAGGCCGCGAGGGTCGACGGCGCGAGCCACGGCCAGATCTTCTTCCGCATCATCCTTCCGCTCACCATGCCGGCCATCGCCTCCTTCGGGATCTTCCAGTTCCTATGGGTCTGGAACGACCTGCTCGTGGCGCTCGTCTTCGCCGACGGCACCGTCGCACCGATCACCAAGCTTCTCGCAGAGGTGACCGGCAAGTACGGCCAGGACTGGCACCTGCTCACCGCGGGAGCCTTCATCTCGATCGTCGTCCCGCTCATCGTGTTCTTCTCATTGCAGCGCTACTTCGTCCGCGGCCTGCTCGCCGGCTCGACGAAGGGGTAAGAGCCGACCGGACCTGCCGAAACCGTCTGAACCGTGCGTGGTAAGGGTGCGTTCTCGGCAGGTCCGGTCCTTGCCCGCGCCCGAGGGGCAAGCTGGGCGCCGACTGAGAGCACTCTATGAGTAGCTGAGTTTGGGTCGCCACAGCTTGTGAGTGATAGTTAGCAAGCCTAACGTTGTGCGCGATATCACCAACCGATTGTCTGCCCCATTGTGAGACACCAACCGGCGATGAACGGGAGAGACCCGCCGGTGAATCGACTCCACAAGGAGGAGACATGCGTTTCCATCGAGCCCGAAAAGCACTCATCCCTCTCGCCACTGCGGCCATTCTGGGTGTCACCCTCGCCGGCTGCAGCTCAGGCGGAACGCCGCCGGCGTCGACGACGCCGAAGGAGGACCTCTCCGGTGTCACGCTCAACGTCGCGGCCGACTGGTCGGGCGCCGAGCAGGCCAACTTCGAGAAGGTGCTCGCCCAGTTCTCGAGCGAGACCGGTGCGAAGGTCAACTACACGAGTTACGGCAGCAATGTCGCCACCACCCTCAACACCAAGATCGCCGGCGGCGATCCGCCCGATGTCGCGGTCATCCCGCAGCCAGGCCTCCTGAAGTCGCTGGCGCAGGCCGGCAACCTCATCCCGCTCTCCGCCGACACTCTCGCGACCGTCAAGAAGTACTACTCGCAGGACTGGATCGACCTCGGCTCGGTCGACGGAAAGACCTACGGGGTCTGGTTCAAGGGCTCCAACAAGTCGACGGTCTGGTACAACACGAAGGTCTACCAGAACGCCGGCGCCGACGTGCCGAAGACCTGGGACGACTTCGTGGCCGCCCTGCAGAAGGTCTCCGACTCCGGTGTCCCGGGCCTCTCCATCGGGGCGGATGTCGGCTGGCCGCTCACCGACTGGTTCGAGAACATCTACCTGAGGACGGCTGGTGCCGCGAAGTACGACCAGCTGACCAACCATGAGATCCCGTGGACCGACCCCTCCGTCATCGACGCGCTCACGATCCTCTCCAAGCTGTGGAGCAACTCGGCGCTCATCGAGCCGGGCGGCGCGCAGCGCACCTTCGGCGACTCGGTCACCGAGGTCTTCGGCAACCCGCCCAAGGCCGGAACCGTGTACGAGGGCGACTTCGTCGCAGGGAACATCACGTCCCAGACGAAGTCGGTCATCGGCACCGACGCGAAGTTCTACGACTTCCCCTCGATCAACGGATCAGACCCTGCGGTCGTCGGCGGAGGCAACGCGGCCATCCAGCTCAAGGACAACAAGGGGGCTGCGGCCCTCATGAGCTACCTGGCCGGCCCTGAGGCGGCGACGATCTGGGTGAAGCTCGGCGGGTTCACCTCACCGAACAACGGCGTCGACGTGTCCAACTACCCGGATGACACCTCCCGGCAGATCGCAGACGCCCTCGTGAACGCGAAGACGTTCCGCTTCGACATGTCGGACCAGGCGCCGAGCGCATTCGGCGGCACCTCCGGTTCGGGCGAGTGGAAGATCCTGCTGGACTTCTACCAGAACCCGACGAACATCCAGGGCACGGCCAAGGCTCTCGAAGCTGCGGCGACAGCGGACTACGGCAAGTAGGAGTCTGCCGACGTGTCCACCGCGGTGGAAGCGGTCGACGGGAAGGACGTGAGGCTCGCTCCGGCGGGTCCGCGCCCTTCCCTCAGCCGCGCGCGACGTTCGCTCGTGACCGCGGTCATCTTCCTCGCCCCCGCGCTGTTCCTGCTGGGGGTGCTCATCGGCTATCCGGTCGTCTACTCGGTGTGGCGTTCCCTGTTCGACGCGAGCGGCAGGAACTTCGTCGGGGGCGCGAACTACGTGACGATGTTCACCGACCCGGCCACCTTCCTCTCCATCCGCAACAACGTCATCTGGGTCATCGTCGCGCCCGTGACCTGCACGGTGCTCGGGCTCATCTTCGCGGTGCTCATGAACCGTATCCGCTGGGCGAGCGCGTTCAAGCTCATCGTCTTCATGCCCATGGCGATCTCGATGGTCGCCTCGGGGGTCATCTTCCGCACGCTGTTCCAGGAGAATCCGGATCTCGGCGCGGTCAATGCGGGGCTCGTCGCGATCCACGACGCGGTCGCGGACGGCGCCGGCTATCCAGGAGCCCGCCCGCGCGACGGCGTCGGCCTGACCGGCACCGGGGGTGCGGTCGAGTCGGGCGCCGCGGTGCCGGCCGGTGGGCAGCAGGACTTCCCGCTCGTCGGCATCCTGGGTGCGACCCTTCCTGGCGACGCGGCGACCGCCGTTCCGGCGTCGAAGGCTGCGGATGACGAGATCACCGGCACGGTGTGGCTCGACTTCGTCACGGGCGGCGGTGGTGTCGACGGCGAGCTCGGCGACGGCAAGAAAGGGCTGCCCGGTGTCACCGTGCAGGCGGTCGACTCGGCCGGCGCCGTCGTCGCCTCCGCGGTGACCGGTGCCGACGGGACCTACGCGATCAGCGGTCTCGACCCTGGCGACTACCGGGTCGGCCTCCCGGCCTCCAACTTCGCGGCGAACTACGCCGGCGTCTCCTGGCTCGGGCCGACGCTCGTGACGGCCGTCATCATCCTCGCCTACGTCTGGATCTGGGCCGGGTTCGCGATGGTCATGATCGCCTCGGGGCTCTCCGCCATGGACGTCTCGCTCCAGGAGGCGGCGCGCGTGGACGGGGCGAGCGAGTGGCAGGTGTTCCGCCGGATCACCGCACCGCTGCTGTCGCCGGTGCTCATCGTCGTGTTCATCACGCTCATCATCAACGTGCTCAAGATCTTCGACCTCGTCTACGTCATCCCGCCGGGGTCGTCACTTCCCTCGGCGAGCGTCATCGCCGTGCAGCTTTGGACGGTCTCCTTCGGCGGCGGCAACGACCAGGGGCTCGGCAGCGCGCTCGCGATCCTCCTCCTCGTGCTCGTGCTGCCCTTCATGATCATCAACGTGCGGAGGTTCAGGATGGAGCGCGAGCAGTGACCGCGCCCGCCGGGATCGTGACGGCGCGGCGCAGGGTCGCCGGGCGCATCCTCGACTTCTTCGGGAAGGGCGCCGTGAACGTCGTCCTCATCGTCGTCGCGGTGTTCTGGCTCGTCCCGACGATCGGGTTGTTCCTCTCCTCGCTCCGGTCGACGACCGACAACAGCCAGAGCGGATGGTGGACCGTGTTCACGAGGCCTGCCCAGCTCACCGTCGAGAACTATGCGAACCTGCTCGGCAACGCCCAGTTCATGGGTTCGTTCGTCAACACGATCGCGATCACCGTGCCGGCCACGGCGCTTGTCGTGGTGATCGGGTCGCTCGCCGGGTACGCCTTCGCCTGGATCCGGTTTCCCGGTCGCGACTGGCTGCTCGTGGTCGTGATCGTCCTCCTCGCCGTTCCCCTGCAGGTCTCGCTCATCCCGATCGCGAAACTGTACGGCGAGGTGGGGCTCTTCGGCTCGGTCGTCGGCGTCATCCTGTTCCACACCGCGTACGGGCTGCCGTTCGCGATCTTCCTGCTGCGCAACTTCTTCACGCAGATCCCGGGGGAGATGCTCGAGGCGGCGCGCATCGACGGGGCGAGCGAGTGGCGCATCTTCGGCCGCATCATCCTGCCGCTCGGGCTGCCGGCGATCGCGAGTCTCAGCATCTTCCAGTTCCTGTGGACCTGGAACGACATGCTCGTCGCACTCATCTTCACGAATGCGACCTCCCAGCCGGTGACGGTCGCCATCCAGAGCCAGCTGCGACAGTTCGGGGCGAACATCGACATCCTCTCCGCGGGCGCCTTCCTCTCGATGATCGTGCCGCTCGTCGTGTTCTTCGCCTTCCAGCGCTACTTCGTCTCCGCCCTGCTCGCCGGGTCCACGAAGTAGCCGGTCCGCGCCCTCCTCCCGCCCCTCCCCCCGCGAGACCGCATTTTCCGCATCAAAGCCGCCCGTTGGTGCGGAAAATGCGGTCTTGCGAACAGTTTGCGGGAGGATGAGGGGGTGAGCGGAATGCGTGGCGGAGGCGGTGGGCGCGGCCGCATCGGCAGCGCGGATGTCGAAGCGCAGCGCGCGGCGAACGCCTCGGCTCCCCGGGTGGCGGGCCTGCTCCGGCGGATCGCGGAGCTCTTCGTCCCGCACCGCACCCAGCTCGTCACGACCGGCGCGCTCGTCATCGTCGGCGCCGGCCTCTCGGTGCTGCCGCCGCTGCTCACGCAGCAGGCCTTCGACCACGGACTCTTCCCCAGGGGCGGACCGGACCTGCCGGTGCTCGGCGGCATCGTCGCCCTCATGGTCGTCATCTACCTCGTCTCCGCCGCGCTCGGGGTCTGGCAGACCTGGCTCACCGCGACGGTCGGCAATACGGTCATGGGAGCGCTGCGGGTCAAGCTCTTCGACCACCTGCAGCGCATGGAACTCGCCTTCTTCACCCGTACCAAGACCGGCGTCATCCAGTCACGCCTCCAGAACGATGTCGGCGGCGTCGCCGGGGTGCTCACCAACACGGTCTCGAGCGTCCTCGGCAACACCGTCACGGTCATCGCCGCCTTCGTCGCCATGGTCGTGCTGTCCTGGCAGCTCACGGTCGTGGCGCTCATCCTCATGCCCGTCCTGGTCATCGCCCAGCGCCGGGTCGGCCAGGTGCGGGCGCGCATCGCGACGAAGACGCAAGAGTCGCTGAGCGAGCTCACCGCGATCACGCAGGAGACCCTGTCGGTCTCCGGCATCCTGCTCGCCAAGAGCTTCAACCAGCAGCCCTCGGAGGTCGCCCGCTATCAGGACGAGAACGACAACCAGGTGCACCTGCAGGTGCGGCAGCAGATGAGCGGTCAGTGGTTCTTCGCGATGGTGCAGATCTTCCTCGCGATCATCCCGGCGATCATCTACCTGTGCGCGGCCTGGCTCATCCTCGGCGAGGTTCCGGTGACCGCGGGAACGATCGTCGCCTTCACGACCGTGCAGGCGCGACTCATGTTCCCCCTCCTCGGCCTCATGCGCGTCGCCCTCGACCTGCAGACCTCCGGCGCGCTGTTCGCCCGCATCTTCGAATACCTCGACCTCAAGCCGACCATCCTCGACGCCCCGGACGCCCAGCCCGTGCGAGTGCATGGCCGCGACCTCGGCAAGGTCGAGTTCGATGATGTCGTGTTCGGCTATCCGGATGAGTCGGGCCAGGCGGCCCCCACCCTCAAGGGCGTCTCCTTCACGATCGAACCCGGCCAGTTCGCCGCCTTCGTCGGGCCGTCGGGGGCGGGGAAGACCACGATCTCCTACCTCATCCCCCGGTTCCACGACGCGACGAGGGGGCGGGTGCTCTTCGCCGGCGACGACGTGCGCGACCTGCGGCAGGAGTCACTGCTCGAGAACATCGGAATCGTCAGCCAGGAGACCTACCTGTTCCATGCGACGATCGGCGAGAACCTGCGTTACGCGAAGCCGGGAGCGAGCGATGCCGAACTCGAGCGCGCCTGCCGGGCTGCGAACATCCATGACACTGTTCGATCGTTCCCGGACGGCTACGACACTGTCGTCGGTGAGCGCGGCTACCGCCTGAGCGGCGGTGAGAAGCAGCGCATCGCGATCGCCCGCGTCCTGCTCAAGGACCCGGCCGTGCTCATCCTCGACGAGGCCACGAGCGCGCTCGACTCGATCTCGGAGCGGGTGGTGCAGCAGGCGCTGGATACGGCATCCCGCGGCCGCACCACGATCGCGATCGCCCACCGGCTCTCGACGATCGCCGCCGCGGATGTCATCTTCGTGCTCCAGGCGGGGGAGGTCGTGGAGCGCGGAACCCACACCGAATTGATGGCGGCGGCGGGGGTGTACGCCAGGCTGTACGCGGAGCAGGCGGGTGCGCGCGCCGGGTGAGGTTCGACCCGGCGAAGGCTGGTCGAACCGGCCATTGTTGACGCGTACCCGCATTCACTACAGTGAGTGCCAGCCCTTCGGGCCGGACCAACGGGAGCCCCTGTGTCACGAACCGAACCAACGCCGCAGCGGGCCGACGGCGCCGTCCGCAGGTCGAGCCGCCGCGCGGGCCTGAGCATCCAGTCGGCGCTCCTCATCATGCTGCTCCTCGTGAGCCTCCTTTCGAGTTTCGTGGTCGGGCTCATCGGCTACGTCAACGGCTCCGACTCCCTGCGCGACGCCGCATTCGACCGGCTCGTCGGGGTGCGCGACGCGCGGGCGCGCGAGGTCAGCGAACTGTTCACCCGCATCAAGAACACGATGCTGCTGGAGGGCAGGAGCGCCGAGACGATCGACGCGACGCAGGCGTTCACGGAAGGGTTCGCCGCCCTCGAGGACACGGAGCTCACCGAGGATGAGCGGATCGCGATCCGGGCGTATTTCAGCGGCCCGTTCGCACGCAGGCTGGGGGATGCCACCGGCCACATCATCGATGCCGCGAGCTTCGTCCCCTCCGGTGCGGCGCAGAGCTACCTGCAATTGCACTACACGATCCCGTTCGACGACTTCGACGCCTCGATCGAGACCGTCGACGCGGGGGACGGCAGCGAATGGTCGGCCGCGAACGCGCGCTACCACGAGCAGTTCCACCGGATGACCCAGCTGCTCGAGTTCGAGGATGTGCTCCTCATCGACACCAAGGGCAATGTCGTCTACTCGGCGTACAAGGGCGTCGATCTCGGTACGAACCTGGTCGACGGACCTTACGCGTTCAGCAACCTCGCGACCGCCTACGCGAAGGCGCTCAGCACGAACATCCTCGACACCGTCGAGTTCACCGACTTCGGGGAGTATCCGCCGTCGCTCGGCCGCCCGGCCGCCTGGGCGGTCTCACCGGTCGGGTCGGACGGCCAGGCGATCGGGGCGATCGCGGTCGAAATGCCGATCGACGCGATCAACTCGGTCATGACCGGCGACCTGCAGTGGAGCGCGAAGGGTCTCGGCGACACCGGGGAGACCTACCTCGTCGGGGGCGACCACCTCATGCGGTCGACCTCGCGCGAGGTCGTCGAGCATCCGGACGACTATCTCAGGAAGGCGGTCGCGACGGGCACCAAGCCGGATGTCGCCGACCGCGTCGTCGAGACCGGGAGCACCCTCCTGCTCCAGCAGATCGACACGGATGCCGTGAGCCACGCCCTGAACAGCGAGACCGGAACGCTCATCGGCAACAACTACCTGGGGGAGGAGTCCCTCGCCGCCTACACCCCGGTGCGGGTGGGCGACCTCGACTGGGTCATCGTGGCCGAGATCGGCACGACGGAGGCGTTCGCGCCTGTGCGCGAGTTCACGCGCAACCTCGTGCTCTCCTCGACCGCTCTCATCATCGTCGTCGCCCTGCTCTCGCTCGTGCTCGCCCAACTCATCGTGCGGCCACTGCGCAGGCTCAAGACCGCCGCGGGTCGCATCGCCGCCGGCGAGCAGGGGGTGCAGGTCGATGCCGGCCGCAGCGATGAACTCGCGGATGTCGGCACGGCCTTCAACGACATGAGCAGGAGCCTGCAGGTCAAGGCTTCTCTCCTGGACGAGCAGATCGCCGAGAACGAGCGGCTGCTGCTCACGCTCATGCCGCCGACGGTGGCCAAGCGCTACCGGGACGGCGACCAGAACATCGTGGAGGACCACAAGGAGGTCACGGTTCTCTATGCGGACATCGTGGGTTTCGACGAGTACAGCAGGAATCTGCCGTCGGAGAAGGCGCTCGAACAGCTCAACGAACTGCTGCGGAGCTTCGACGAGGCGGCCGACCTGCATGGTGTCGAGCGGGTCAGGACGACGCGCAGCGGCTACCTGGCGAGCTGCGGCCTGACCATCCCGCGTGTCGACAACGCGCGGCGTACCGTCGACCTCGCGGTCGAACTGCAGTTCATCCTCGAGCGGTTCGGCGCCCAGCTCGGGGCGAGTCTGAATCTCCGGGCCGGAATCGACACCGGTACCGTCACGAGCGGCCTCGTCGGCCGATCGCACATCGTCTACGACCTCTGGGGCGACGCCGTGAGCCTCGCCTTCCGGGTGCAGGGGGAGACCGCGGAGCCGGGCATCTTCCTCACCCAGCGCGTCGTCGACAAGCTGCCGGGCAGCCAGAGCCTCGTGTCCGTCGGGCTGCTGCAGACCGCCAAGGGGGAGCAGCGCGTATGGCGCGTGGATATCTCCGGTCGCCATGTCTGACCTCCTGGGCCAGCCGTGGTTCTGGCCGGCCGTCATCATCGTCGTCGGACTGCCGGTCTCCCTCCTCGTGCTCACCGAGGTGCACAGCACCCTGGCGCGCCGCGGGAGCCCGGCGGCGCGCGTCGTCGCCCTGCTGCGCAACTTCGTCGTCCCGGTCGGGGCATTCCTGCTGCTCATCAGCCAGGCCGGCTACCTCAACGTCGACTGGAGCTGGACACGGATCACGGCGACCGTCTTCGGGTTCCTCATCATCCTGCTGCTCATCAACGCCTTCAACCTCGCGTTCTTCGAGACGGCGAAGAAGGGCACCTGGCGGCAGCGGGTCCCGTCGATCTTCGTGGAGATCGTGCGGCTCGTGCTCATCATCGTGTTCGTCGCCCTGTTGTTCTCGTTCGTCTGGAACGCCGACATCGGCGGCCTGTTCACGGCGCTCGGCATCGGATCGATCGTCATCGGCCTCGCGTTGCAGAACGCGGTCGGATCGGTGGTCTCCGGCCTGCTGCTGCTGTTCGAGCAGCCCTTCGAGCTCGGCGACTGGCTCGATGCCGATGGCGTCCGCGGGCAGGTGGTGGAGGTCAACTGGCGGTCGGTGCACATCAGGACGGATGCGGGCATCCGGATCGTGCCGAACGCGAGTCTCGCCTCCAGCTCCATCGTGAACCTGAGTCGCAGCGAGGGCGCTTTCGGCGTCTCCACGCTCACCCGGTTCTCGACGGATGATCCGCCCCAGGCCGTCATCGCGGTGTGCCGGGAGGTGGCACGCGGGTTGCCGCAGACCATCCCGGGCGAGGAGGCCATCGTCACCCCGCACCCCAAAGGCCGGTACACGGTGTATCTGACCCTGAATTCGCCGGCCGACGAGTTCAGTGGCCCGCGCCTCTTCAAGACCCGCATCTGGTACGCGGCGCGGCGGGCGGGCCTTCACTACGACAACGACCTGACCGACAGCCACCAGTCCGAGGAGAACTACCGCGCGGCGCTCCTGCAGGTGGCGCCGGCCCTGTACCTCTCGAACGAGGATGCGCTGCAGTTCCGCGAGAAGGTCGTCCTCGAGCGCTACGGCGCCGGTGAGGTCGTGCAGGCGCGCGGATCGGTACCGGAGGGCATGCGGTTCATCCTGCGCGGCACGGCCGCGCTCGCCGCGCGCACGACGGATGGCGCCGAGATCACGGTCACCGAACTCGGGCGGCTCGAGATCATCGGGCTCACCTCGCTCACGCGCCAGGCGGTCGCCGCGGCCATCACGGCGGTGACCGACCTCACCGTCATCCTCGTGCCCAACGAGATACTCGACCAGTTCGTCGAGTCGAACCCGGAGCTCGCCCTCGACATCGGAACGGAGATCGACAACCGTCGCGCCAAGACGGCGACGGTGCTGGGCGAACTCGGTGTCGCCACGCATCCGGATGACCGCTTGACGGCCTGATCGTCTGACGGCGCGACGGACCCGGTCGGAGCTACTGCCGCTGGGCGAGCAGCTCCTGCATGTAGTCGATCTCGCTCTGCTGGGCGGCGATCATGCCGCGCGCGAGGTTCGTGACGACGCGGTTCGTGGAGCGGTCCAGGATCGCCTCGGCCATGTCGATGCCGCCCTTGTGGTGCGCGATCATGAGGGTGAGGTAGAGATTCTCGGCCTCCACGCCCGTTGCGGCGCTCAGCTCGGCCATCTGCTCGTCCGTGGCGAGCCCAGGCATCGGCTCGCCGGGGACGTGGGCAGCCTCCCCAGCACCATGGTCGTGACCGGTCCCGCTGCGACCCGGCCGCACCATCCAGGTCATCGACGGCTCGCTCGCAGCCTGGGGCAGTCCCCACACGGTGAGCCAGGAGAACATCTGTCCGGCCTGCTGCTGCTGCGCGAGGGCGATGTCGTAGGCGAGCAACCGGATGTCCGGGTCGTCGGTCTCGTCGCGCACGATCATCGACATCTCCACGGCCTGCTGGTGGTGGAGCTGCATGTCGCGTGCGAAGCCCGCCTCGGCGCTCGTGTCGTTCGGGACCACCTCGGCCGGCGTGGTGAGACGCCCGGCGAGGAAGCCCGCGATGACGAGTGCGGCGACGCCGAGGATCGCGAGGACGATCGTCCTGGTCGGAACCGCGTGCGCAGCGCCGGTGTCAGCCGATCTTTCCGGGGCCATCCACCGCTCCCGTGCAGGATGCGCCGAGCTCCGGCGCCGTGCCCGACTGCCAGTACCGGGCGATGAAGCCGTCGAGGCGCTCGTCGTCGACACCGTCCATCCGGATCTGGGCGCCCCACGCCGAGGCGACCACCGGGGAGTCGAGTCCGGGGTACGGCGACAGGATGCTGTAGGTCCGCGGCATCCGGTCGCGCAGCGTGTCGAGTGCGGCGCCGGTCACCTCGTCGGGGTTGTAGGTCACCCAGACCGCACCGTGCTCGAGGGCATGCACCGCGCGTTCGTTCTCCTGCGGTTCGTCGTAGATGCCGCAGTTGAGCCAGGCGCTCCAGTGCGGACCGCCGGCCGGCGGGTCCATGCCGTAGTCGGCCTTGTAGTCGACCCGCTCCGGATCGACGTGAACGGCACCGGGGACGTCCCAGGTCTTGAGTCCGGTGAGCTCGATCGACAGCGGATCCTTCTTGGGGGTGGCCGTGATGACGACGATGGTGACGACGAGACCGACCGCGACGATGCTGCCGACCACTGCGCCCCAGATGCCGAAGAGCCGGTTGCGCCTCGAGCGCGCCTGTTCTTTCTTGAACGCCTCGACCTTGGCCTGGCGACGCTGCTCGCGTTCCTGCTTCACGGTGAGCTTGCCGCCGGGCGCGGCGGACTTCTTCGGCGGGTTCGTGCTCGATGCCATGGGCGTCGTCCTGTCGGTCGGGCGGCGGGGGTTCCTCTTTAACCTAGACGGTCTGCTGGTAAGAAGTCCGGCCGACGGGCAAACATTCCCGCCCGCCCCGGTATCGCACACGCCCGGGTAACGCTCACCGTGCCGCTGGTAGGTTTGGCTCACCATGAAGTACGCCAACAGCATCCTCGATCTGGTCGGCAACACGCCGCTCGTGAAGCTCCAGCACGTCACGGACGGGATCGCGGCGACCGTGCTCGTGAAGGTCGAATACCTGAATCCCGGTGGCTCCTCGAAGGACCGCATCGCCGCGCGCATCGTCGACGCGGCCGAGCGCGAGGGGCTGCTGAAACCGGGTGGGACGATCGTCGAACCGACGAGCGGCAACACCGGAATCGGCCTGGCCCTCGTCGCACAGCAGCGAGGCTATCGCTGCGTCTTCGTGCTGCCCGACAAGGTCGGCGAGGACAAGCGCAGCGTACTCACCGCCTACGGCGCCGAGATCGTCGTGACGCCCACCGCGGTCGCGCCGGAGAGCCCCGAGTCGTACTACAGCGTCTCCGACCGGCTCGCGCGGGAGATCCCGGGCGCCTTCAAGCCGAACCAGTACTCGAACCTCAACGGGCCGCTCAGCCACTATGAGACGACCGGTCCGGAGATCTGGCGCGACACCGAGGGCGAGATCACCCACTTCGTGGCCGGCGTCGGCACGGGTGGAACCATCAGCGGCACGGGCCGGTACCTCAAAGAGGTATCGGATGGCCGGGTCGTCGTGATCGGAGCGGATCCGGAAGGGTCCGTCTACTCCGGCGGCACCGGGCGCCCCTACCTGGTCGAGGGCGTCGGGGAGGATTTCTGGCCCGAGGCCTACGACCCGAGCGTTGTGGACGAGATCGTGGCGTCGAGCGACGCGGAGTCGTTCGAGTACACCCGCCGTCTCGCCCGTGAGGAGGGGCTGCTCGTGGGCGGCTCGAGCGGCATGGCCGTCGCCTCCGCGCTCAAGGCGGCGCGCACGCTTCCTGCCGAAGCGGTCATGGTCATCCTGCTGCCTGACGGCGGTCGCGGCTACCTCGGCAAGGTCTTCAACGACCGCTGGATGGCCTCTCATGGGTTCGCCGCCGCCGGGCAGGGGCCTACCGTGGAGGACGTGCTGCTCAGCAGGGACGGCGAGGAGCACCTTCTCGTGCATGCGCATGCGAGCGACACGGTGCGGGACGCCATCCGGATCCTGCGGGAGAACGGCCTTTCACGGCTGCCGGTGCTCTCGGCGGAGCCGCCGGTCGTCATGGGGGAGGTGCTCGGCGCCGTGGATGCAACGACGCTGCTCGACCTCCTCGCCTCGGGCGAGACGAAGCCGGATGACGCCGTTGAGACCCGCATCGGGCCGCGACTGGGCCTCATCGGCATCCACGAAACGGTCGACACGGCGCGCGAAGCCCTCACCCAGGCGGATGCTCTTCTCGTCGCCCGGGATGGCAAGCCGGTCACGGTTCTCACCCGCAACGACGTCCTCGCCTACCTCTCCTCCTGAACCACTGAAAGCGACACCATGAGCCACGACTTCAGCACGCGCGCCGTCCACGACGGTCAGGGCTTCGACCCGACCACGGGCGCCGTCATCCCGCCCGTCTACCTCACGACGACGTTCGTGCAGAAGAGCATCGGCGACCTGCGAAATGGTTACGAGTACACGCGCGGGACCAACCCGACGCGCGACTCGCTGCAGGCTCAGCTCGCGAGCCTCGAAGGAGGAAAGCACGGCCTGAGCTTCGCCTCGGGCCTCGCCGCGGAGGACGCCCTCCTGCGCACGGTGCTGAAGCCCGGCGACCACGTGCTCATGGGCAACGACGTCTACGGTGGCACGCACCGGCTCGTGAACCGCATCTTCGTCCCCTGGGGCGTGTCGCTGAGCGTCGTGAACATGAGCGACCCGGATGCCGTGCGCGCGGCGATCACGCCGACCACGAAGGTGCTGTGGGTCGAGACGCCCAGCAACCCGCTCATGACGATCTCCGACATCGCGGTGCTCGCCGAGCTCGGCCACGCGGCCGGCGCCCTCGTCGTCGTCGACAACACCTTCGCCTCGCCCTACCTGCAGAACCCGCTCGCGCTCGGCGCCGACGTCGTCGTGCACTCGACGACCAAGTACCTGGGCGGCCACTCCGATGTGCTCGGCGGCGCCGTCGTGCTGAACGACGACGAGCTCGCCTCGCGCGTCGGCTTCGTCCAGTTCGCGGCCGGCGCCGTCTCCGGCCCGATGGATGCCTGGCTCACGACCCGCGGAGCCAAGACCCTCGCGCTGCGGATGGAGCGTCATTGCGCGAGCGCGCAGGCCATCGCCGAGAAGCTCGTCGGGCATCCGGCCCTCGAGCACGTCTACTACCCCGGCCTGCCCGACCATCCCGGACATGAGCTCGCCGCACGGCAGATGCGCGGGTTCGGCGGGATGCTGTCGATCACCTTCCGCGGCGGTGCTGCGGCGGCGAAGAAGTTCGCGGAGTCGACGAAACTGTTCCAGCTTGCCGAGTCGCTGGGCGGCGTCGAATCCCTCGTGAACTACCCGGCCGAGATGACGCACGCCTCGGTGCGCGGAACAGAGCTCGAGGTGCCCGACAACCTCATCCGGCTCTCGGTGGGCGTCGAGGACGCCGCCGACCTCATCGAGGATGTGCTGGCCGCGCTGAAATAGCCGTTCCCTCCTGCGCTGGTCGTGGCTCGGCGTCAGGGCGTTACGGTTGCGGTGGCCTCCAGTTGGGAGGCGGGCGGGGTGCGCTGGGTGGCGAACGCGGTGGCGGCGGCGGCGCACACGAGCACGACCGCGAGTTGTTGCAGGAGCGACAGTCCCTGCCCGAGGATGAGCCAGCCGAACAGTGCGGCGATGACCGGAGAGCAGCTCGTGATGATGGAGTAGAGGCGAGGCGTGATCCTGCGCAGGATGACGCTGTCGAGGCTGTACGGGATGGCCGAGCACAGGATCCCCGTCGCCACGAGCAGGCCGAGCACCCGCCAGTCGATCGCCGAGTAGTCGACGACCACGAGCGCGGCCGGCCCGATGATGGCGAGCGCGACGACGCTCGCGATGCCGAGCCCCTCGAGTCCCTTGAACCGTGCCGCCACGGTTCTCGTGACGAGAATGTAGAGCGCCCAGCTCACGCCCGCCGCGAGTGCGAGCAGGATGCCCACGACATCCAGCTGCCCCTCGCCGCCGGCCAGGATGAACACGCCCGCGCCCGCGGCGAGCGCGCAGGCGACGTCGAGGATGCGCCGGGAGGTCGCGAGGGCGATCGAGAGCGGACCGAGGAACTCGATCGTCGCAGCGATACCGAGGCCCACGCGCCCGACCGCCTCGTAGAAGGTCAGGTTCATGACGGCGAGGATGACGCCGAGCGCGATGGCGGGCCAGAGGGCGCGCCAGGAGCGGCCGCGTATCCGGGGCCGGGAGAGCGGAACGACGACGAGTGCCGTCACGAGCTGACGCACCGCGACGACGACGACACTGCCGACGATGGGGATGAGAAGGCCCGCGATCGATGAGCCGAAGTTGATGCTCACCTCGGTGGCGAGCTGCGTCGTCGCGCCGACGGTTCGATCGCGTTGGGTGGTCACAACTTATGACAGTAGACGGTGGTGAGATGGCGCAGCGCCAGGCGCGATGCCACGGCCGGCGATGCCGGCCGGATGCCGACGAGTGTGCCGACGAGGTCGGTGGCGGATGCGAGAATGACACCGAGCGCGACGCCGGCTGCATGGCACGACGTCGACATGGCGTGAGGTAGACACAGAGTGGCAGTTTCTCGATGGACGACACCTGACTGCCAGAGAGACTATGGAGTGGTGAGCAACCGTACCGTCGCGACGATCGCCGATCCCGGGCCTGCCGGCACCGGGCACGCCGGCACCGTCGGCCTGCTGCAGGGCTCATCGCTGTACATCGCCTCCGTGCTCGGCACCGGCATCCTCGTACTGCCGGCGCTCGCGGCGACCGCGGCCGGCCCCGCCTCGATCCTCGCCGTCGTCGCGGTGCTCGTGCTGTCCATCCCGCTCGCCGGCACGTTCGCCGCGCTCGCGGCACGGCATCCGGATGCCGGTGGTGTCGCCACCTTCGTGCGGCTCGCGCTCGGGCCGACGGCCGCCCGGATGGCCGGCTACTGGTTCTACTTCGGCGTGTGCGTCGGCGCGCCCGTCGTCGCGGTGCTCGGCGCCTCCTACATCGGTGCGATCTTCGGAGCGCCGCAGTGGGTCATCGTGCTGCTCTCGGTACTCATCTTCGTCCCACCGTTCGTGTCGAACATGTACGGGCTGCGGGTGTCGGGCGCGGTACAGCTCGTGCTCACCGGCGCACTCGTCGCCATCGTGATCGGGGTCGTGGCGGTCACCCTGCCTGCCGCGCATCCGCAGAACTTCGAACCGTTCCTGCCGAACGGCTGGCTCGGGGTCGGTACTGCCATCAGCCTGTTCGTCTGGGCGTTCGCCGGTTGGGAGGCCGTCACCCACATCGCCGGTGAGTTCCGCAACCCGCGGCGCACCATCCCGCTCGCCACCGCGATCGCCATCGCCGCCGTCGGCATCGCCTACCTCGCGCTCCAGTTCATCACGATCGCCGTGCTCGGATCGAACGCGGGAGACAGCCCGGTTCCCCTCCTCGACCTCGTCGCCACGACCGCGCCGGGCGTCGGCCCCGCAGCCGTCGCCGTCATCGCGGGCATCGTCTCGCTCGGCGTGCTCAACACCTACCTCGGCGCCTTCGCGAAGCTCGGCGCCTCGCTCGGGCGCGACGGCGACCTCCCGCGGTGGATGGCGGCCGGTGCGGAATCCGGCGGCATCCCCAGGCGCAGCCTGCTCGTCGTGGGTCTGCTCATCGGCGTGTACTTCGTGGCGCTGAGCCTCGCCGGGCTCGATCTCGCGGCCTTCATCCTCATCCACACGAGCTGCATGGTGGCGATCTACGCACTCGGAATGTGGGCGGCCGTCCGGCTGCTCGAACGCTGGTCGGTCGGCTGGTGGATGGCCGTGGTCTCCTGTGTCTTCGTGGTCGGGCTGCTCATCCTCGCCGGAGTGCATCTGCTCGTCCCTGCTGGGCTCGCTCTCACGGCAGTCATCGTCACGGTCGTCAAGCGGGTGCGCGCGAGGCAGCCTCGCCCCGTTCCCCGCGAGTCGGGGCATCCTGCGGGTGCGACGGATCCGGAAGCCGCACATTGACCCGAGTCATGACGGGGTGGACGACTCGTCAGGCGCGGTGCGATGAATACTGCTCGCGGATGATCGGCCGGTGGTCGGATGCCGGCCGCGAGGCGATGCCGATCTGCCAGGCCGGGCGCTCGCCGGTGAGCGCCCAGGCGGCCTGCACGGCGGCGCCCGCCGCGACGTATTCGCCGGGTTCCGGCACCACGACGGGCAGGTCGAACACCTGGGCTGCGATCGTCGCGACGGCGGCGTTCTGTGCCGCGCCACCGATGAGCAGGATGCGACGCGCTTCGACCCCGCAGCGCGTCAGGGCGTCGAGGCCGTCGGCGAGCCCGCACAGCATTCCCTCGATCGCCGCCCGCGCGAGGTTCGCGCGCGTCGTCGAGGCGAGCGTCATGCCGGTGAGGCTGGCCGTCGCATCCGGCAGGTTAGGGGTGCGCTCGCCCTCGAAGTAGGGGGTGAGGACGAGGCCGCCTGCGCCTGGCTCCGCGGTGAGGGCGAGGCGACCGAGCTCATCGTGGTCCGTGCCGAGGACTGCGGCGATCGAGACGAGCGTGCGTGCGGCGTTCAGGGTCGCGACGAGCGGGAGGAAGCCGCCGGCGGCATCCGCGAATCCGGCGACGGTGCCCGCCGTATCGCGTACCGGCCGGTCGGTGACGGCGAAGACCGTGCCGCTCGTGCCGATCGAGACCACGACATCACCGGTCGCCGCGCCCAGCCCGAGGGCCGCCGCCGCGTTGTCGCCGGCGCCTGCTCCCACCACCAGCCCACCACCCGCGCCTGTTGTTGTCCCAAATGAAGGCATTTCGGCATCGACGGTCTGCGCTGCCCAGGGATCCAGTACCCGGGGAAGCTGGATGCCTTCATTTGGGACAGGGACGTCCGGAAGGCGGAGTGCGCGGGCGAGCAGGTTGCGGTCGTAGGAGCCGGTCGTGGGGTCGAAGTAGCTGGTGCCGCTCGCATCGGATCGGTCGGTCGTCAGTTCGGAGAGCACCGGCCCGAGCGGGCTCTCACCGACGGGGCCGTAGCCGCGCAGGCGCCAGGTGAGCCAGTCGTGGGGGAGTGCGATGGCGACCACGCGCGCGGCGTTCTCGGGTTCGGCGTCGGCCAGCCAGCGCAGCTTGGTGAGGGTGAAGGATGCGACGGGCACTGTTCCGGTGCGGCGTGCGAATTCGGCGGCGCCCACCTCGTCGACGAGGTCAGCGGCGGCCTGCGCTGAACGAGTGTCGTTCCAGAGCAGCGCGGGACGGATGACGCGCCCATCGGCATCCAGCGCCACCATGCCGTGCTGCTGGCCGGCGATCGAGATCGCGGCCACGTCGCCGAGACCGCCCGCATCCGCGATCGCCGCTCGCAGCGCCTGCCACCACGCCTCAGGGTCGACCTCGGTGCCGTCCGGATGCGGTGCCCGCCCGCTGCGCACGATCGCTCCGGATTCGAGGTCGCGGATGATGACCTTGCAGCTCTGAGTGGAGGAGTCCACCCCGGCGACACTAGTCATCGCGCACCGCCGTCATCGCGCACCGCCGTCATCGCGCACCGCTGTCATCGAGCACCGCTGTCACCGAGCACCGAGGAGATGCTCGGTCGCGAGCTGCTGCAGGGCGACGAAGTTGAAGCCACGGCCGCCGAAGTAGACCGAGGTGTCGAAGTCTTCGAACGCGGTGCGGTCGGCGAGCAGGTCGTCGTAGGTCTCGCCCGTCGCGAGGGTCGGCACGGAGAGCTCCGGCACGCGCGCGGCCTCGAGCGCGGCCTGTACCTCCGGGTCGGCGCGGAACGCCGCGGCCCGCTCCTTGAGCAACAGGTAGTTGCGCATGTTGGCGGCGGCAGAGGCCCAGACGCCCTCGACATCCTCGGTGCGCGAGGGCTTGTAGTCGAAGTGCCGCGGCCCGTCGTAGGCCGGTCCGCCGCCCGGTGCACCGTTCTCCAGCAGGTCGACGAGCGCGAAGGCGTTGTACAGGTCGCCGTGCGCGAACACGAGGTCCTGGTCGTATTTGATGCCGCGCTGCCCGTTGAGGTCGATGTGGAACAGCTTGCCGTGGTACAGCGCCTGCGCGATCCCGGCCGCGAAGTTGAGCCCGGCCATCTGCTCGTGCCCGACCTCGGGGTTGACGCCGACGAGCTCCGGCCGCTCGAGCGACGCGATGAACGCGAGCGCGTGCCCGACGGTGGGCAGCAGGATGTCGCCCCGCGGCTCGTTCGGCTTGGGCTCGATCGCGAACCGGATGTCGTAGCCCTTGTTCGTGACGTAGTCGCCGAGCAGGTTGACGGCTTCCCGGTAGCGCTCGAGGGCGGCACGGATGTCCTTGGCCGCGTCGTACTCCGCGCCCTCGCGTCCGCCCCACATGACGAAGGTCTTCGCTCCGAGCTCGGCGGCGAGGTCGAGGTTGCGCAGGACTTTGCGCAGCGCGTACCGGCGCACCGCACGGTCGTTGGAGGTGAACCCGCCGTCCTTGAAGACCGGCTGGCTGAAGAGATTCGTCGTGATCATCGGCACCGCGAGTCCGGTGTCGGCGAGCGCCTGCTTCAGGCGGTCGATCTGCTGCTGGCGGGCGGCATCCGTCGAGCCGAACGCGAACAGGTCGTCGTCGTGGAAGGTGAGACCCGAGGCGCCGAGCTCGGCGAGATGGGTGACGGCGTCGACCACGTCGAGCGGCGGTCTGGTCGGCCCGCCGAAGGGGTCGGTGCCGTTGTAGCCGATGGTCCACAGCCCGAAGGTGAATTTGTCGTCGCGTGTCGGTGTCGCCATTGCCTGCTCCAAGGTACATTTGTTGTTGCCATGAACATATCCCCTCCCGCAATCGGGCGCAATCACACCGACGATGTTCACCGCCACAATCTGTCCGCCATCCTGACCGTCGTGCATCGTAGTGGCGGTGTCCCCCGAGCCCGCCTCACCGAGTTGTCCGGGCTCAACCGCTCCACCGTCGCCACCCTCGTCGCCGAGCTCGTCGAAGCGCGACTCGTGGTCGAGGCGGAACCCGATGCCCGCGAGAGCGCCGGCCGTCCGAGCCGATACGTGCGGCCGGGTACGCTCCCGGTCGCCATCGCCGTCAACCCGGAGGTGGATGCGATCACCCTGGGGGTTGTCGGCCTCGGCGGCACGGTCATCCAGCGGATGCGGCGACCGGTGGAGGACGGTTCGGATGTCGCCGGCGTCGTCGAGCAGATCGTCAGCATGATCGGTGAACTCGATCTGAGGGAGAACCGCGTCGTCGGGATCGGAGCCGCCGTTCCCGGACTCGTGCGCCGGTCGGACGGCGTGGTGCGGCTCGCCCCGCACCTGCAGTGGGTCGATGTCCCCTTCGCGCGGATGCTGGAGGATGCGACCGGGCTTCCCGTCCGTGCCGCCAATGACGCCTCCCTCGGGGCGACCGCGGAGCGCGCGTTCGGCGCGGGCATCGGGGTCGGCGATCTCGCCTACCTCAACGGCGGGGCCAGCGGAATCGGCGGTGGCATCGTGATCGCGGGGAACCCGCTCGCCGGCGCCGCGGGCTACGCCGGCGAGCTCGGCCACACCCTCGTCAACAGCGAAGGGCGCGCCTGCCATTGCGGCGCGCGGGGCTGCCTGGAGACTGAGGTCTCCCAAGCGGCGCTTCTTGCCGCGGCGGGAGCCGGAGACCTCCGCGAACTTCAGGCCGTCCTGGCGGCAGGCACGAGTCGGGCGCTCGATGCGGAGATCAATCGGCAGCGCCGCCACCTCGCGGTTGCCCTCCGCAACATCGTCAACGTGCTCAACCCCTCCCGGGTCGTGCTCGGTGGTTTCCTCGAGCTGCTCATCGGAACGGAGGACGGCAGCCTGGCGGCGCTCGTCGGCGACACTGCGCTGGGAGCGCCATTCGAGTCGGTCGAGATCCTGCCCGCCGCCTTGGGTGCGGACATCCTCATGATCGGCGCGGCCGAGCTGGCCTTCGAGCGGGTGATGGCCGATCCGCTGGGCCGGTGACGGTAAAGTCGACACCGTACGCGCACCAGGGTCGCTTCGCGCAAGTCCGCACTTCCGCCGCGAGCAAGTCCGCGCCCGATCCTGGGAACTTCCTTGACCACCATCGTCCATCCCGGGGACTCCCTCTCCGGCCGCCAGCGCCTCGTTTACGTGCTCGTGCTGGGCGCGCTCACCGCGCTCGGACCGTTCACGGTCGACCTCTACCTGCCTGCCTTCCCCGCCCTCGAGCACGAGTTCGCGGTCTCGACGGCGCTCATCCAGCTCACCCTCACGGCGACCGCGGTCGGTTTCGGTGTCGGGCAGCTCCTGGTCGGACCGTGGAGCGACCGGGTCGGGCGCCGACTGCCGCTCATCCTCGCCACCGCGCTGCATGTCGCGGCCAGTTTCGCCGTCGCGCTCGCGCCGGATGTGCTGTGGCTCGGCCTCTTCCGGGTCCTGCAGGGCATCGGGGCGGCCGCGGGCGGTGTCGTCGCGATGGCCATGGTGCGCGACCTGTTCGGCGGAATCCCGCTCGTGCGGATGCTCTCCCGCCTCGCGCTCGTCAACGGGCTCGCCCCGATCCTCGCCCCGGTCATCGGCTCGCAACTGCTGACCATTCTCGACTGGAGGGGCATCTTCTACTTCCTCGCCGCCTACGGAATCCTCGTGGTGGTCGCCACGACGGTGTTCATCGTCGAGACCCTGCCGCCCGCGCGACGCGTCGACCGAGGTCATGCAACGGTGTGGGAGCGCTACCGGGCGATCTTCTCCGACCGGGTCTTCGTCGGGGTCGCGATCATCTCCGGAATGACCTTCTCCGGCCTCTTCGCCTACCTCTCGTCGTCGTCGTTCCTGTTCCAGCAGGTGTACGGGATGAACCCGCAGGAGTTCGGCATCCTGTTCGCCGCGAACTCGATCGGAGTCGTCGCCGGGGTGCAGATCTCCTCGCGTCTCGCGAACTACTTCGGCCCGCAGTGGATCCTCGCGGTCTCGACCGCCGTGCTCGTGGTGTCGGCGACCGCGATCGTGGTCGTCGACATCCTGCACCTCGGGCTCATGGCGATCCTCATCCCGCTGTGGGTGTTCATCACCGCCTGCGGATTCGGGTTCCCGCTCGTGCAGGTGCTCGCGCTCGCCAACCATCCGAAGGAGGCGGGCACAGCGGCATCCGTGCTCGGGGCGCTCAACTTCGGCCTGGCCGGGGCGATCTCGCCCATCGTCGGGGTGTTCGGGATCGATACGGCCATCCCCATGGGTGCTGTCATGGCGGTCACCGCGGTGGTCTCGGTGCTGGCCCTCTGGCTCGTGGTGCGACCATCGACCGTGCCGCCGCTCGTGCGCTAGCTACCATCAGACGATGGATGGGCTGCCGAGTACGCGAACGTCGCGAAAGGCCACGCGCCACTGGCCATGGGTGAGCGGCCTTTCGGCGGTCGTCCTCGCCGTGCTGCTCGGGTTGCTCATCTTCGCCAGACACAACGGACCGATCCTCGTCGACGAGGTCTGGATGGACGAGATGCTCGAGCACCGGGTCGGTTGGCTCGAGGGGCCCGCGCTCGTGCTGAACTTCGTCGGCGGCGGATGGTTCGCCCGGATCCTCGTCCCCGTGGGGACGGTCGCGGCTCTCCTGGTCGCGCGCCGACGTTGGGCAGCGGCGTACTACGCGCTCGCCGTCCTGCTGAGTGTGCTCGCCGTCCAGTCGCTCAAGGCGACCTTCGACCGTCCGAGGCCCGAGGAGATCCTTGTCGTGAGTGATGCCGGCTCCTTCCCCTCGGGCCATGTCGCCAACGCTGCGACGCTCGCGGTCTCGCTCGCCATCATCCTCGGGCGTGCGTGGGTCTGGTACGCGGGGGCCGTCTACACGGTCGCCATGGCCCTCAGCCGCACGTATCTCGGTGCTCACTGGCTGACCGACACGGTCGGCGGCGCACTCCTCGGTGCGGGAATCGCGGTCATCGTCTGGGCGCCGCTGGCACGGCGACTGGATCGCGAGCGAGGGTCGCGGCGGGCGACGAACTCCCACGAACGCCCGCTACCTTCCTGAGGGTGAGAGCCGCTAGCGTCGATCCATGAGAATCCTCCTCGTCGGCGCCGGCGGCGTCGGCAATGCGATCGCGAAGATCGCCGCCCGCCGCACCTTCTTCGAGACCATGATCGTGAGCGACTACGACCTCGCGCGAGCGGAGGCGACGGTCGCCTGGGTCGAAGCGAAGCATGGACCGCAGGGCGGGCGATTCGTTGCGGCGAGAGTCGACGCCTCGAATCCGGATGACGTGGCTGCCGTCGCGAAGGAGCATGGCGCCACCCATGTCATGAACGCGGTCGAGCCCAAGTTCGTGCCCACCATCTTCGCCGGGGCGCTCGCCGCCGGGGCGGACTACCTCGATATGGCCATGAGCCTGTCCGAGCCGCATCCGGTGAACCCGCACGAGGAGACCGGCGTCAAGCTCGGCGACGACCAGTTCGCCCAGGCGCCCGACTGGGAGAAGGCCGGGCGGCTCGCCCTCGTCGGTATCGGTGTCGAGCCGGGGCTCTCGGATGTCTTCGCGCGCTACGCCGTCGACCACCTGTTCGGCGAGGTCGAGGAGCTGGGCGTGCGCGACGGTGCGAACCTCGTCGTCCGCGACGAGGCCGGCAACGAGATCTTCGCACCATCCTTCAGCATCTGGACGACCATCGAGGAGTGCCTGAACCCGCCGGTGATCTGGGAGAAGGACAAGGGCTGGTATACGACGGCGCCGTTCAGCGAGCCGGAGATCTTCGACTTCCCGGAGGGCATCGGCCCGGTCGAGTGCGTCAATGTCGAGCACGAGGAGGTGCTCCTCATGCCGCGCTGGCTGCCGGCGAAGCGCGTGACCTTCAAGTACGGGCTCGGGAACGAGTTCATCGGCATTCTCAAGACCCTGAACCAGCTCGGCCTCGACAAGACCCAGCCGGTGCGGGTGCGTTCGGCGGATGGCCCCGTCATGGTGGCGCCGCGCGACGTCGTGGCCGCCGGGCTCCCGGACCCTGCGACGATCGGGCCTCGGATGACGGGCAAGACCTGTGCCGGAGTGTGGGTGACGGGCACGGGCAAGGACGGCGCCCCTCGGTCGAGCTACCTCTACCACGTGAGCGACAACGAGTGGACGATGGCCGAGTACGAGAGCCAGTGCGTCGTGTGGCAGACGGCGTTGAACCCGGTGATCGCGCTCGAGCTGCTCGCATCCGGCGTGTGGTCGGGCGCGGGCGTTCTCGGTCCGGAGGCCTTCGACGCGAAGCCGTTCCTCGACCTCATGGCGCTGCCGGAGGCCGAGGGAGGCTATGGGCAGGCGTGGGGCATCTGCGAGCAGTGATCGGCGGCGAGCTGCGCGAGTGATGGCCGTCCGGACGAGTGTGCCCGCCCCGGCGCCATCATTCGTCCGGACGGCCATCACTCGCGGCGGGAGGGCCTGCAGTGGGACGGCTCGTCGGCTCCGGTGACTCCCAGCCGATCGGCGTAGCCTGCCCGCAAGTACAGCAGGATGGGTGAGAAGGATGTCGCGTTCCGATCGTCGGGATCCCACGCGGGTGGGCGACCAGCCCGCGCTGCGCACCTCGGGCGGTGCCGTCTGGCTCAGTGTCGGCGGGGCACTGGCCGCGCTGTCCATCGGGTTGTTGCTGGCACTCAACTCCCTCCAGCCGCCGGTCGGTCTCATAGGCGCCGCAGTCATCCTCGTGCTCTACGTCTTCATGGTGGCGGCGGTCCTCGCGATTCCCGCTCGCCGTGCAAGGCTCATGACCCTGGCCTGTCTGATGATCGCGATCGCGGTCACGGCGCTCGTGTTCGTCCTGATTGTGAATGCCGCGGAGTGGTCGGCCGTGCGCTGAGCTTCGAACCAGTCGACCCACGAATAGGCTTGGCGCCATGACGGATGCAGCGGAGCAGGTGGCGGCGGCGAAGAGAGCGCTCGAAGAGGCCCAGGCGGCGCTCGCGAAGGCCCAGGCCGCTGCTGATGCTGCCGATGCCGCTGCGGCGACTGAAGCTGCCGCATCCGAGACGGCGAAGGAGCCGGATTCCGCTAGAGGCACGGAAGACAGCATCGCCCCACCGGCGCCCCTCAAGCCTGACGCCGTCGCAACCATCAAAGCCGGTTACGCCTTCGAGGGCTCGGTCCTGGAGATCGGCGCCCTCGTCAACGGCCAGGCCGACCCGGGCGTGCAGGTGCGCATCCCGATCGGCATGCTCAACCGCCACGGGCTCGTCGCCGGCGCGACCGGCACCGGAAAGACCCGCACCCTGCAGGTTCTCGCCGAGCAGCTCTCGACGGCCGGCGTCCCGGTCTTCGCGGCCGACATCAAGGGCGATCTCACCGGGGTGTCGGCGCCTGGCCCGGCGAGCGACAAGCTCCTCGCCCGCACCCGCGGCATCGGCCAGGACTGGGCGCCGGCGAGCTTCCCGACCGAGTACTTCAGCCTCGGCGGCGTCGGCATGGGGGTGCCGGTGCGCGCGACGATCTCCGGGTTCGGGCCGACCCTGCTCTCGAAGGTGCTCGGGCTCAACGAGACGCAGGAATCCTCGCTCGGACTCGTGTTCCACTACGCGACGAACGCCGGCCTCCCGCTCGTCGACCTCGCCGACCTGCGCGCCGTTCTCACCTGGCTCACGAACGAGGGCAAGGACGATCTGAAGAATCTCGGCGGGCTCTCCAAAGCCACCGTCGGCGTCATCCTGCGCAACCTCATCGCGTTCGGCGACCAGGGTGCAGACGTCTTCTTCGGCGAGCCGGAGATCGACACCGCCGAGTTCCTGCGCACCGCATCCGATGGCCGGGGCATCATCAGCCTGCTCGAGGTGCCGGGTGTGCGGGACAAGCCCGCGCTGTTCTCGACCTTCCTCATGTGGCTGCTCGCCGACCTTTTCAACGACCTGCCCGAGGTCGGCGACCTCGACAAGCCGAAGCTCGTGTTCTTCTTCGATGAGGCGCACCTGCTGTTCCAGGATGCGTCGAAGGACTTCCTGCTCGCGATCGTCCAGACGGTTCGCCTCATCCGTTCGAAGGGCGTCGGCATCGTCTTCGTCACGCAGACGCCGAAGGACGTTCCGGATGACGTGCTCGCCCAGCTCGGCTCGCGCATCCAGCACCAGCTTCGCGCCCACACGCCGGATGCCGCCCGCGCCCTGCGCGCGACCGTCTCGACCTACCCGATGTCGGGGTACGACCTCGAGCAGGTGCTCACTCAGCTCGCGACCGGTGAGGCGATCGTCACGGTCATGAGCGAGACCGGTGCCCCAACGCCGGTCGCCTGGACGCGGCTGCGCGCACCGCAGGGGTCGATGGACCCCGCGTCCCCGGATGCCGTGAAGGCCGCCGTCGCCGCCTCGCCGCTGCAGGCGAAGTACGGCACGGCGATCGACCCTGAGTCGGCGCGCGAGATCCTGGCGAAGAAGCTGGCCGCAGCATCCGCCGCCGCATCAGCCCAGCGAGACGCGGCGTCCGCCCAGGACGAGGCCGCGCAGGCGCAGGCCGACTACGAGCGCATGCAGCGCGAGTGGGAGAAGACCCGCCCGAAGACGCGCAAGCCCACCACCCGCACGACGACCCGCACCTCGTCGAAGAAGGAATCGAATCCGATCTCCGACTTCATCCGGTCCAGGCAGGGCAAATCGATGATCAATACGGTCATCAAGGGCATCTTCGGGACGCTCAAGCGCCGCTGAGGCCCCGCTGCGACGCGGACTGAACGCTAGGGATGACGGGTCGCCACGTACACCGTGTTGGAAGAAACGCCGCCGGTGAGTGCGTTGTCGAAATCGACGATGTGCGCGACGGGGTCGCTGAACACGACGCTAAGGCGGGCCATGAATTCGTCGTCGGGCGGGTCATCCGACCACAGCGCGAACACGCCACCCTCTACCAGGTGGTGGCGCACCTGCCCGAGCCCTGCCATCGTGTAGAGGTCGGAATGGCTGGGGTCGAGCTGGTGGCGTGGCGAATGGTCCACATCGAGCAGGATCGCGTCATACCGGGTGGTGGGCTTGCGCCGCATCAGAGCGAAAAAGTCGTCGAGCACGAGCGTGGTGCGGATGTCCCCCGTCAACTGCGCCGACACGGGCAACAAGCCCCGTTCATGCCAGTCGATGACGGCGGGGAGCGCATCGATCACCTCGAGTGAACCGACCCGGGCATCCGCAAGGGCCGCGACCGCCGTGTATCCGAGACCCAGACCGCCGACCACCACGGTGAGGTTGTCGCCGCTGACCGCCGCGAGCCCCAGGTCGGCAAGCGCCACCTCCGCCACCGTGAACAGGCTCGACATGAGAAACTCTTCGCCGAGCTTGACCTCGAACACGTCGACACCGAGGGTCGGTTCGAGCCGACGTCGCAGAGTGAGCTCACCCATGGGGGTCTCTTGCCAATCGAGTTCCTCGAAGCGGGCAGTGGTCATGGTGTGAGCCTAACTAGCGCAGTCGCGACTTTGGGCAAGAGCGGAGAATGGGGGATTCGTCCCCACCGATCCGCTGCCACGCGTCGGAACTGGCGGCGTGGCCCATCCAAGGACTCGAATCCGCAGCGCCGACAATGGAAATGCGCGCCCACCGTTCGGGCGAAGGTGCATTTCTGTTGGCGGGTTGTCTGCTAAATGCGCTTTGCCCTGCCGCTGCTGACCTGTTTGCAGGAGCATCGTACGTGATCCCAATGAAAGTCGGCAAGAATGCCAAGACTATGTGCGCCAAATGGGATTCAGTCTCTCGCTAGTAGGTTTACGTCATGACTGAAACGAACTCGTTGGCCCGCGTGTTCATCGGCTCGTCTATAGAAGGCCGCGAGGTTGCGCGCCACTTGCAAGTGGAGTTGGGGAACAAATGCCAGGTTGTCCGGTGGGATCAGGAAGTATTTGACCCGTCAGGATACGCGCTTGATTCTCTAGTTGCTACTGCCGCCAAGATGGACTTTGCCGTGCTCATTGCAACACCCGATGACACGATAGCGAGCCGGGGAGTTACTACGCCGACTGCACGAGACAACGTAGTTCTAGAGTTCGGGCTGTTTGTCGGCGCTATCGGCAGAGCCCGTACTTTTCTACTCGCCACTGGAGTTTTGACACTGCCGAGCGATGTCTTTGGATTGACTCGATTGACATACCAGCGTTCGCCCGACGGAAACGAGCGAGCCGCGGTCACCAGCGCGGCACTCGAGGTCGAGCAACAGATACAGAAACAGGGCCTCCGTACACATACCGTCGCATCCCAAGACTCGGACTCCGTGCGCTCAGCCCTCGACAAAGAGCTCGCAATCTTACTCACCAACGCTACGGCGCAGGGATGGTCCGTTAGGACGGATAGCACAACTACACTTCGTCTACGTACGCCGCGAGGCAAGACAATGACGCTCACTAAAGGCCCCACCGAGGCTACTCGTCATCAACTCCGGGAGTTCGTCGCCGAACTGAGGGCGGCAGGACTTCGGGTGAACTCCAGTATTCGGCGACCGGTGGAGGAGTCGCCCTTTTAGAAGGCAGGGAGCATGTCCTCCTGTGTCGCACCCATAACGGCTGCGGCACAAGAGGACGGCGCTCCAACTCGGGCTCTACCGAGAGCACCTCGGAAGGTAGCTGCGCCTCGGCCGTGTCCCTGAGTTCAGGCATCGCGCCCGGCTGCCGCCTGGGCAGCATACTTGTAACACGGCGTGCTCAGTCTAGATAAGCGACACATTCAGGTTTCAATGTTGGTTACGAGGCCTATATCGCGAGACATCACATGAGCGGAGAATGGGGGATTCGAACCCCCGAGGGCTTGCACCCAACACGCTTTCCAAGCGTGCGCCATAGGCCACTAGGCGAATTCTCCAGGTCGCGCCGCGGTCGAGCTGCGGCGGCCTCCAAGAATCTTACGGGATTAGTCCATGCCCGGCATTCCCACTCCACCGTCCCAAATGAAGGCAATCACGCACGTCCACGCGCGACTGGCCTGCGAACGGGAAGGCCGGGCCGGTGATTGCCTTCATTTGGGACGGGATGGCGGCGCTACGATCGAAGCGTGACCTCCGCCCTGCGGCCGACCGGCCAGGGGATCGGAACCGGTGCACCCGAACGCCCGGTTCTCGACCGTACTGCGCTGCGGCTCGTCTTCCTCATCCCCGGGGGCCTGGCGTTGCTGCTCGGTCTCGACGCGGCACTCCTGCTGCTCGGGGTGTG
Source organism: Leifsonella bigeumensis (assembly GCF_039537265.1). NCBI lineage: Bacteria > Bacillati > Actinomycetota > Actinomycetes > Micrococcales > Microbacteriaceae > Leifsonella > Leifsonella bigeumensis. The sequence continues at coordinate 88,280 of NZ_BAABAE010000003.1, forward strand.
GGCGCCGCTCTCCTCCGCTGAGGTCGCCGCGCTCCATGCACCGCTCATGGTGTTCGGCTTCGTCGGCACCCTCATCGTGCTCGAGCGCGCGGTCGCGGCCCGCCGCGCGTGGGGTTTCGCCGCGCCCGCTCTGCTCGGCCTCGGCAGCCTGCTCCTCCTCTCCCCGCTCCCGGATGCCGTGGGCCAGACGCTGGTCCTCCTCGGCTTCTGCGCGCTGCTGGGCGTGTACCTCGTCATCCGGAGGCGCTCGCCGGCTGCAGCCATCGACATCCAGCTCCTCGGCGCGGTCGCCGGGCTCGCAAGCGCGATCCTGTGGATCTCGGGCGTCCCGATCTCAGCAATGGTGCCCGGAATGGCCGCCTTCCTCATCCTCACGATCGCGGGAGAGCGGCTCGAGCTCGCCCGCATCTCGCCCGTCGTGGATACCCGGGCGGAGTCGCTCGGGCTCGCCGCATCCGTGCTCGTGGTCGCGGCGGCCGCGATCGCACCGCTCTGGCCGGAACCGGGTTACCCGCTGCTCGGGCTAGCCCTCGCCCTGCTCGTGGTGTGGTTGTTCCGCTACGACGTCGCGACGCGCCTGGCCAGCACGAGAGGGCTGCCTCGCTACATGGCAATCTGCCTGCTCGCCGGCTACGTCTGGCTCGTCGTGGCGGCCGGCGTCTGGATCGTCGGGGGAGAGGCTGCCGACGGACCGCGGTATGACGCGGTGCTGCACTCGATCTTCCTCGGCTTCGTCATGTCGATGATCATGGCTCACGCACCGGTGATCCTCCCTGCGGTGCTGCGCAAGCCGCTCCCGTACCGCTGGTTCCTCTACCTGCCGGTCGCCCTCCTCCACGCCTCTCTCGTCGTGCGGGTGCTCGGCGGGGACGCCTGGGCTTCGACCGAGGCCATTCGAATCGGCGGGGTGCTCAACGTCGTCGCCGTGCTGTCGTTCGCTGCGCTCGCCGTCACGAGCGCTGCGATGGGGCCGCCGAAGAAACCCGTCAACAACGCCCTGGAAGGCTGAAGAATGAGCCGCAAGCTCTGGTACCTGCTCATGAACGGCCTCGTCGCCCTGTGGCTCGTCGCGGCGGCGATCATCGTCCTCACGCACCGCTTCGTGCCCGCGGGCGACTGGCTCATGGTGCACCTGCTGCTGCTCGGCGCCGTGAGCACCGCCATCCTGGTCTGGAGCCAGCACTTCGCCGACACGCTCCTGCGGCGACCCGCCCCCGGGGGGCGCGCGTTCCACGGTATGCGCCTCGTCGGCCACACGGTCGGGGCCGGGCTCGTCGTCGCGGGGATGGTCACCATGCTGTGGCCGCTCGTCCTGGCCGGCGGCATCCTCGTCGGGGTCGTCGCGGTGACCCACGTCGTGACACTGTTCCTGCAGTCGCGTGGCGCGCTGCCGGCTCGGTTCGCCCCGCTCGTCTGGTACTACATCGCGGCCGGGCTCGCACTCGTGATCGGGGTCGGCCTCGGCATCGTCATGGCGCGCGTCACGCTTCCCGACGGGCTGCACGATCGTCTCTACCCCGCGCACCTCGCCTTCAACCTGCTCGGCTGGGTGGGGCTCACGGTCGTGGGCACCGTCATCCTGCTCTGGCCGACCGTGCTGCACACGCGCGTCTCGGATGCCGTCGATGCCATCGCCCGCCGCACCCTCTGGCTCATGGTCGGCGGGCTCGTCGTCGTGGGAGGTTCGGTCGCGCTCGACCTGCGACCGCTCTTCGCCCTCGGCATCCTCATCTATCTGGTCGGTGTGGGCTTCGTCGTCGTCGAGGGGGTGCGTCAGGCCCGGCGCTCGGCGCAGGGCACTTTTGCGAGCTGGAGTATCGGTGCCGGCGTGCTGTGGTTCGCCTTCTGCACGATCGCCTTCGGCGTCGTGGTCGTCGAGGCGCCGGGGTGGGCGGATGCCGCCTCCGGCGTCGGCTGGCTCGTCGGCCCGTTCGCGGTCGGCTTCGCTGCGCAGGTGCTGATCGGGGCGCTCAGCTACCTGCTGCCGGTCGTGCTCGGCGGCGGGCCGGAGGCGAGTCGGCGCACCGCACGTGAGCTGGACCGTGTAGGGCTCTACCGGGTCAGCGTCGTCAACCTCGGGATCGTGGTGTTCCTGCTTCCGGTGCCGAGCTTCGTCAAGGTCGTCGTCTCGCTCGTGGTGTTCGCGGTGCTGCTTGTGTTCCTCGTGCTCGCAGTGCGGGCGGTGCTCGCCTCCCGGGCGACGGCGACAACGGCGACAACGGCGACAAGGACTACAACGGCGGCGGCCCCTGCGGACACAGCTGCGGTTCCCGCGCGCCGCGGGGCCGCGCTCGCGGCCGCCGTGTCGACCGTGGTCCTCGCGCTCACGATCGGGATCGCCCTCGACCCCACGGCAGCCGGGTTCCAGCTCGCGGCGCCCGCGGCATCCGTGACCCCGACCGGCCACACGACGACCGTCGAGGTGAGCATGAAGAACATGCGGTTCAGTCCCGATGTCGTCGAGGTGCCGGCCGGCGACGAGCTGGTCATCCGGCTCACCAACAAGGACAACCAGGTGCACGACCTCGTGCTCGCGAACGGGGCGTCCTCCGGGCTGCTGAACCCCGACGCGTCGACCGACGTGAAGGTGGGCGTCGTCGGTTCGAACATCGACGGCTGGTGTTCGATCGCCGGTCACAAGCTTCTCGGCATGGTCATGACGGTCAAGATGATCGGCGGTGCGACCGCGTCCCCGGCGCCGTCCGACACCCCGGCGGCCGGCGGCCACGACCACGGCGCACAGGCCGGGCCATCGGCGGCCGAGGACATCGACCTCGCAAAGGAGCCGGATGCGACCTTCCGGGCGCACGACGCCGTGCTCGCGCCTGCGACATCCGGGACCACCCATGAGTACACCTTCACCGTGCGGGAGGGCATGCGCGAGGTCGCACCCGGTGTCAAGCAGACGCTGTGGACCTACAACGGCACAGCGCCAGGGCCGACCCTGCGCGGCCAGGTCGGCGACACGTTCGTGATCACGCTCGTCAACGACGGCACCCTCGGGCACTCAGTCGACTTCCACGCCGGATCGCTCGCCCCGGACGAGCCGATGCGTACCATCCAGCCGGGCGAGCGCCTCACCTACACCTTCACGGCCACGCGTGCCGGCATCTGGCTGTACCACTGCTCGACCATGCCCATGTCGCTGCACATCGCGAACGGCATGTTCGGCGCGGTCATCATCGACCCGCCAGGGCTCACACCGGTCGACCGGGAGTTCGTGCTCGTGCAGTCCGAGTACTACCTGGGGGGACAGGGCGCGATAGCGGACGCGACGCGCATCGCGACGCAGAACCCGGATCTCGTCGTCTTCAACGGCTACGCGAACCAGTACAAGTACCGGCCGCTCGAGGCGAAGGTCGGCGAGCGGGTGCGCATCTGGGTGCTGGATGCCGGGCCGAATCGGCCGAGCGCGTTCCACGTCGTCGGTGGGCAGTTCGACACCGTGTACGCCGAAGGCGACTACTTGTTGCGCGATGGCGGCAGCACCGGTGTCGGCGGCGGCCAGGCGCTCGCGCTGCAGCCCGCGCAGGGCGGCTTCGTCGAGTTGACGTTCCCCGAGGCGGGGAGCTACCCCTTCGTCACGCACATCATGTCGGATGCCGAGAAGGGGGCAGCCGGCGTGTTCCACGTGACCGGCCCCTGATCCGGGCTCGCTACGCTGGCGTCATGTCCGACGAACTGACCTTCCGCTCGACGATCGTCAACCCGGAGTGGATGCCCGCCTGGTCGGTCATCGAAGTGCCGGGTTCGCAAGACTTCTTCGGAACGGGGAAGTCGGTGAAGGCCGACACGACCGTCGACGGTGTCACGGTGACCTCCGCGCTCATGCCGACGGGCCAGGGCTACCACTTCATCTCGGTGAGCGCTGCGCTGCGCAAGAAGCTCGGCAAGGATGTCGGCGACGAGGTCGAGGTGCGCATCAGGCGCTGAGCGGTTGTCTCGAGGCATCGACTCGTTCGAGCAGCGTGGTACGGGTTGCGGGTCGCTGCAATCCTCGCGAATTTTCTAAAAGCGGAATATGTCTCTTTAGAGCGAGGTTGTCACCAGTGGTCGCCCCGATTCGCTCGCCCCGGCCGCTGAGTCGGAGAACGGCTCGGGAGAAACCGCGGGAAAGAGATTCCGATGACCGAAGTCCAGGAGCTGGCCGCATTCGTGACCGGTGCGAGGTTCGCGCAATTGAGCGCGACGGCGGTGGAGCAACTGAAGATCCGCGTACTCGACACCATCGGCATCGCCATCGCTGCCCTCGACGCGCCGCCCCTCGTCGCCGTCCGTGAGCTCACCGAGTCGCTCGGCGGAAACGGGGCGTCGACCCTCATCGGCGGCGGGGCATCCGCCCCCGACCGTGCCGCGTTCTACAACGTCGCCCTCAGCCGCTATCTCGACTTCATGGACAGCTACCTCGCGAAGGGCGAGACGAATCACCCGTCCGACAACATCGGCGCGGTGCTCGCCGCGGCAGAAAGCGTCGATGCGAGCGGTGCCGACTTCCTGACGGCCGTCGCGGTCGCCTACCAGGTGCACACGCGGCTGTCGGATGTCGCCCCGGTGCGCGCGAAGGGTTTCGACCACACGGTGCAGGGCGCCTACGCGGTCGCCGCCGCCGTCTCGAAGGCGCTCGGCCTGAGCGTCGACCAGACGGCGAACGCGATCGCGATCTCGGGAACAGCCAATAACGCGCTCCGGGTCACCCGCACCGGGAACCTCTCGAACTGGAAGGGCCTCGCCTACCCTCAGGTCGGCAAGGAGGGCACGTTCGCGGCGCTCCTCGCCCGCGCGGGCATCACCGGCCCCGAGGAGGTCTTCGAGGGCAACAAGGGCTTCAAGGAGACCATCGCCGGCGACTTCACGATCGACTGGTCAACAGAGGATCTCGAGAGCGTCCTGCGCACGATCATCAAGAAGCACAACGCCGAGATCCATTCGCAGTCCTCGATCGACGCGGCCCTCGACATCCGCTCGCAGGCCGGATTCGACGCGACGCAGATCGCGGCCGTGCGCGTCACGACATTCCAGGTCGCGTTCGACATCATCGGCGGCGGGGAGGAGGGCAGCAAGCGCGAGATCCGCACGAAGGAGGAGGCCGATCACTCCCTCCTGTACATGGTCGCCGCGGCGCTGCTCGACGGTGAGGTGCAGCCTGCCGCCTTCGCGCCGGAGCGCATCACCCGGGCCGATGTGCAGGAGCTCCTCCAGAGGGTCACCGTGACCCCGGATGCCGGCTACTCGGCACGGTTCCCGAACGAGATGCCCTCCCGCGTCGAGGTCGAACTGGCCGACGGCACGGTGCTGATGGCAACCACGGCCTCCTACAAGGGTTTCTTCACCAATCCGCTCGACTGGGCGGATGCGATGGGCAAGTTCACCCGACTGGTCACGCCGTTCACCGGTCCCGACCTCCGCGACCAGCTCGCCGAGGTCATCCACAGCCTGGATACACAACCGGTCCGGGAGCTCACAACGCTCCTGGCCCGGGTGCCGCTCACGCGGCGCAAAGGATCCACATCAGTGGCCTGAGGCGCCCACCCGGCGTCCGGCCAGCCATCCGAACAAGGAGTAATCATGGCAAACACCAGTTTCGATTTCATCCCCCGCGCATTCCGCCCGGAGAAGCCCCGCACGTTCGGGCTCACCGAGGTGCGCGGACCGTACTACTCCACCTACGGAACGCGGCACCTCGCCGACGTGCTCGACGTGGCCGGCCAGTGGGTCGACGGCGTGAAGTGGGCGGGCGGATCCTTCGCCCTGCTGCCCCGTGAGCAGGTGCGCGCGTTCAGCGACCTCGCCCACGAGCACGACGCCTACATCTCCTCCGGCGGATGGCTCGAGACCGTCCAGCGCTACGGTCCCGACGCGATCGACCACTACCTCAAGGAGGCCAAGGAGGTCGGGTTCGACGTCATCGAGATCTCTGCCGGGTTCATCTCCATCCCCACCTCGGGCCTGCTGCGTCTCATCGAGCGGGTCAAGAAGGCGGGCCTCAAGGCCAAGCCGGAGCTCGGCATCCAGTTCGGGTCGGGTGGCGACTCGACGGAGGAGGAACTCGCCGCGGAGGGCAAGAAGGATGTCGGTGACCTCGTCGCCCGCGCCAACAAGGCTCTCGAGGCCGGCGCCGACATCATCATGATCGAGTCGGAGGGCATCACCGAGAACGTGACGACCTGGAACACGGCCCCGGTCGCCTCGATCATCAACGGCGTCGGTATCGAGCACGTCATGTTCGAGTCGGCAGACCCGCTCGTGTTCGAGTGGTATATCAAGAACTACGGCAACGAGGTCAACCTCTTCGTCGACCACTCACAGGTTCTGCAGCTCGAAGGGCTGCGTCAGAACATCTGGGGCAACAAGTCGACCTGGGGGCGCATCGCGAACCCCAGTTTCTAGGCGTCGGACACTCCGCTGCGGCGCTTCCCGCAACCGCGGCCGAGCCGCCGGTTCCCCACAACCGGCCCAGGCCCGCGGTCGACGGCACTCTGTGGCCGTCGCCGCGGGCCTCGTCGTGTCTGGAGTGATCCTGCGCGGCTCAGGTCGGCAGACCGAGCAGGAATCGAGAAGCGCAGGCACAGGTCGCGCTTGTATCGTGACTGTCACGAACACGACGGCTCGATCGAGCGTCGCGACGAACGGGAGGCAACCATGGCAGGCAGGTCCGACAACGAGGAAGGCAAGTTCACCGCCGACGAGCGCGCCGCGATGAAGCAGCGCGCCGCCGAACTGCGGGAGCAGCGCAAGGGCGGCAAGGCCGAGGAGAAGAGGGAACGGGAGGCGCAGGCCTGTCGTGACGCGATCGCCGCGCTCACCGGTTCCGACCGCGCGATCGCCGAAAAGCTGCACGCGATCGTGACCGAGGTCGCGCCCCAGCTCGAGCCCAAGACCTGGTACGGCTTCCCGTCCTACGCACGCGACGGCAAGGTCGTCGTGTTCTACCAGTCGGCGTCCAAGTTCAAGACCCGCTACGGGACGGTCGGCTTCACCGAGGATGCCCTGCTCGACGATGGCGTCTTCTGGCCTGCGGCCTACGCGGTGCTCGAAGTCACGGATGCCGTCGACAAGGAGCTCCGTTCCCTCGTGAAGCGTGCTGCCGGCTGACGCAGCGAGCCGCGATGGGGTTCGGGGTCGTACGGTTGTACTCATGCAGCACCACCACGACGCCCAGAACCCCCCGATCCATGCCCGAGTGATCACGGTCTCCGACCGCAGCGCCCGCGGCGAGCGTCCGGACACATCGGGTCCGCGAGCGGTCGAACGCCTGGAGGCCGATGGCTACCTGGTCGACTCCGCCCTCGTTCCGGATGGCGTGGACAGTGTCGCCGGCGCGATCGGCTCCGCCATCCGATCCGGGGCACGACTCGTGATCACGAGTGGCGGAACCGGAATCGGACCGAGGGACCTCACCCCCGAGGGCACCCGTCCGCTCCTGAGCCGCGAGCTTCCCGGCATCGCCGAGGAACTGCGACGCGAGGGCGCGCGCAACACGAAGACGGCCGTGCTCACGAGGGGTCTGGCCGGTATCGCCGGGGACCCGCCCGGCTCACTCGTGGTCAACCTGCCGGGGTCCGTGAAGGCCGTCGACGAGGGCCTCGACGTGCTGCTGCCTCTCGTACCGCATATCCTCAGCCAGCTCGACGGCGGGGACCACTGAACGCTCCGACATCCGCCGCCCGCCGCGGCCACATTTTCACGGTCTGGAGCCGGGTCGCGCCACGCCGCAGGAGCATATCCTCGATGGCATGTCCGATCTTCCCGGCCGGCCCGGGGTGCGTCCGAAGACGTCGGCGTCAGGTCCCCACCGGCAGTTGAGCCAACAGTCCCGCCCTGGCACCTGGGGCCACACTGCGTCAGCGATCTTCGGGCTTGCCGGGGTCGTCGAGGGCCACAGCTCGGTGTGCCCGCCTGCATCCCGCGCCGTGCTGCTCGAGGGCCTGCCGACGGTGCGCGACCCGGAGACCTCCCTCGCGCCTGTGGGAGACCCCCTCGAGCCGATCCACCTCCATGGGGTCTTCGACACGAGCCTGCACCTGTGCCTGCCCGTCGAGCGTGCCCGCGAGGTATGCGCCCTGGGGTGGGGGGAGCCGCACCGGTACGCGGGTCATGGGACCGAGATCATGATCTACGGCCCTCGCGACCGCGATGAACTCCTCGTGCTCGTCCACCTGGTCGGCGAGAGCATCGCCTTCGCACGAGGCTGAGGGCGTCCGCCAGATCGGCCGGACGCGCAGGTCAGGCGGCGTTCTGCCTCGTGATGTGCAGCGTCCAGACATCCGGACCCTCGGTGAGGTAGCTCACGCTGAACCGGCCGGGCTCCCGCTGTTCGAGTTGCGCGAGCAGCGGGAGCGGGTTGTGGTCGGCCACGAGATCGATACTGACCCCCGGCGCGATCGAGCCGAGAGCCCCGAAGATGGTCGCGTGCCGGATCGCGTGCGGAATCTGCCGTACGTCCAGGACGATCTCGCTCTCGTTCTCGTGTCCGCACGCGCAGCCGGAGTGCGCCGCACTGCTCGGGGCCTGCCGTTGAAGGTCAATCGATTCTGCAGTCATGCTTCCACGATAGGCACGACGTCGAACTTCTGCCCGGCGTGCGACCGTGACAATTCACTCAGTTGGCGGGATCCGGTCGCCGCCAGTCGCCGGAGCGGCCACCGGACTTCGCGAGCAGCCGTACGTTCTCGATCTGCACCGTCTTGTCCATGCCCTTGACCATGTCGACCACAGCGAGTGCCGCGACGGCGACGGCCGTCATGGCCTCCATCTCGACCCCGGTGCGGTCGGCCGTGCGCACGGTGGCTGAGACACGCACCCCGTCGTCGACGACCTCGAGGTCGACGCTCGCCCCGTGCACACCGATGACGTGGGCGAGGGGGAGGAGATCCGGCGTGCGCTTGGCCGCCTGGATGCCGGCGATCCGCGCGACCGCGAGGACATCCCCCTTGGGCGCTGTGCCGGAGCGCAGCGCGGCGATCACGGTCGGTGCGCAGCGGACGAAGCCGGCCGCGGTGGCCTCGCGCGCCGTCGGGGTCTTGGCGGTCACATCGACCATGCGGGCCTGGCCGGCGGAATCCAGGTGGGTGAAGGGCTGCTCGCTCATGGAACCAGTGTGACATCCACGACGTCGCCCTCCCGCACCTCGGTCACCGCTTCGGGCACGAGCGCGAGGGCGTTCGCCCCGGCGAGGCTCGCGACGAGGTAGGAGCCGGAGCCGCCGCTGCTGGCCGGGCGCACGCCGAGCGTGCCATCCGGATGCCATTCCGCGACCACCGGCATGTACTGTGCGCGCCCTGCCGGGCTTCGCCACCCCTCCGAAGCGATACCTCGTGCGACTCCGCGCACGGCGTCGCGCTGAACATCCGACCGACCCTGCATCGCGAGGAGGGCGGGGCGCACGAACTCCTCGAAGGAGACGAACACGCTCACCGGGTTGCCGGGGAGCGCGAAGATCGGTGTGCCGACCCCGGTGCCCGGCCACCGGCCGAAGCCCTGCGGTTTGCCCGGCTGCATGCGCACGGGTCCGAACCAGACCCCGAGCGGTGCGAGCACGGCCTTGACGACGTCGTACGCGCCGACGCTCACCCCACCCGACGTGATGAAGGCGTCCACGGTCGCCGCATTCTGCTCGAAGATTGCCCGGAGGGCATCCTCGTCGTCGGGCACGGAGCCGAGCTGCACCGGGATCCCGCCGGACTCGGCGACCGCCGCTGCGAGCAGGATCGAGTTCGAGTCGTGGATCTGACCGCGCGCGAGCGATTCACCGGCCGGCCGGAGCTCGGTGCCGGTCGAGAGCACGCCGACGCGCGGCGCCGGATGCACGAGCAGGTCGCGCACGCCGACGGCGGCCGCCGCCGCGAGATCGCGCGCGCCGAGCATCCGGCCCGCGGGCAGCACCGCCTCGCCGACGCGAACGTCGGATCCTGCGTGCCGGATGTGCGCAGCGGGCTGGGGTGCACGGAAGATGAGCACGGTCCCCGTACCGGAATCGGTGTCTTCGACCGGCACGATGCAGTCCGCGTCGTGGGGGACCGGTGCGCCGGTCATGATGCGGGCCGCCTCCCCGGCACCGAGCGGCGGGTCCACCGCAGAGCCCGCGGGGAGGTCGGCGACGACCCGCAGTGCAACGGGCGCCTCCCGCGTCGCGGTTGCAGCATCGACCTGGCGCAGCGCGTAGCCGTCCATGGCCGAGTTCTCGAATCCGGGAACGTCGACGAGGGCGACGATATCGGCCGCGAGTACCCGATCCCGCGCGAGCGACAGTGGCACGGTGACGGCGGGAAGTGGCGAGAGGGAGTCGAGGATGCGCGTCCGGTGCTCCGCGACGCCGATCGTCACGGGGCCGTGTTCGCCCGCGCCGTGTTCGCCTCCGCGGTGATCGGGCCCGCCGTGGGCCTCCCGATGTGTCATGACTCAACCCTACCGATGAGCTCGATGCGCACTTTCCAGCCTTCCCCTCGATTTGCACATTTCAGCCGCAGATGCGGTGATAACCTTTGAATCATGACGCAGTATCGGATCAGCGAGGCGGCTCGACTTCTCGGCGTGAGTGACGACACCGTCCGCCGCTGGGTCGCAGCGGATGTCGTGGAGGCGACCCAGGACGACGCAGGTCGCCAGGTCATCGCCGGCATCGAACTGGCGCGCCACGCACAGTCGACCGCGGTCGCGCCCGACGACCCTTCCGGCATCGGCAGCAGCGCGCGCAACCGGATGGTCGGGCTCGTGACGGCCATCGCGAGCGACACCGTGATGTCCCAGGTCGAGTTGCAGTGCGGCCCGCACCGGATCGTCTCCCTCATGTCCACCGAGGCGGTGCGCGATCTCCGCCTCGAGATCGGGTCCCTCGCCGTCGCGGTCGTCAAGTCCACCATGGTCATCGTCGAGACACCGAACGGCTCATGACCGTGCGCGGCACCGCACCTCGTCGCGGGCGCGCCGTGATTCTCCACGCGGCCGCCTTGGGAGTCGCGACACTCCTACTCTCCGCGTGCACCCCGTCGGCATCCGACACGGCGCACCCCGGCAGCCTCAGAATCCTCGCCGCCGCCTCTCTCGTCGCATCCTTCACTGAGCTGGCCGGGGAGTTCGCCGCCGACAACCCCGGGGTGACCGTGGCCCCGATCTCCTTCGACGGCTCCTCGACGCTCGCGACGCAGATCGCCGAAGGAGCGCCGGCCGACGTGTTCGCCTCGGCGGACGAGGCCACCATGGCGACGGTCGCGGACGAGGTTGGCGGGTCACCGTCCGACTTCGCCTCGAACACCCTTCAGATTGCGGTGCAGCCGGGAAACCCGCTGCACATCACGGGGCTCTCCGACCTCACCAGACCCGGGGTGCAGGTCGTGCTGTGCGCACCGGAGGTCCCGTGCGGCACGGCATCGCACACCCTCCTCGACCTCGACGGAGTCTCGCTCACCCCGGTCAGCGAGGAGCAGAGCGTCAAGGCCGTGCTCGCCAAAGTGCAGGCCGGTGAAGCGGATGCCGGCCTCGTCTACGTGACGGATGTCGCCGCTGCGGCGGGCTCCGTCGAGGGCGTGAGCATCGCGGGGGCCGAGCGCGCCAGGAACACCTACCCGATCGCCGTGCTCGCGCGCGCAGCCGATCCGGATGTCGCGAGGGCATTCGTCGCGTTCGTGCTCTCCGCCCGGGGCCGGGCCGTTCTCGCGACGTACGGTTTCGCCGCGCCATGAGCGGGTGGGTGACGGGCTCGAGGCCGGTGGGGATACCCCGCCTGCTCTACGTGCCTGCCGCGCTCGGGTTCGCGCTGCTGCTCCTGCCCGTCATCGGTCTTCTCGTCCGGGCCGACTGGCCGAGGGTTCCCGCCGCCATCACCTCGGTCGAGGCGCTCTCCGCACTGGGACTCTCCCTGCAGACGGCGACCGCCGCGACCATCCTGTGCGCCATCGTCGGGGTGCCGCTCGCCCTCGTCATCGCGCGGTCGAGGCAGCGCGTCGCGGGCGTCCTGCGGGCGCTCACGACCCTCCCTCTCGTGATGCCACCCCTGGTCGGCGGCATCGCCCTGCTCTACCTGCTCGGGCGCAACGGGCTCGTCGGAGCCGTGCTCGAACCGGCGTTCGGCATCCGAATCCCGTTCACGACCGCGGCCGTCGTGATCGCGCAGTCGTTCGTCGCCCTGCCGTTCCTCGTGATCTCGGTCGAGGGGGCGCTGCGCACGGCGGGGACGCGGTTCGAGACGGTCGCCGCGACGCTCGGTGCGGGCAGGTGGACGGTGTTCAGGAGGATCACGCTCCCGCTCATCCTGCCCGGTCTGGTCTCGGGCACGGTGCTCTGCTTCGCCCGCGCGCTCGGCGAATTCGGCGCGACGGCGCTCTTCGCCGGCAACGCGGCAGGGATCACGCGCACGATGCCCCTCGCGATCTACACGGCCTTCAATGGTGCGGGTGTGAGCCAGGACTCCGCCGTCGCCCTCTCCCTGCTGCTCATCGTGGTCGCCGTCGTCATCCTGCTTCTCATGCGCAGCTGGCGGCCGGAGCCGGAGCGTTGACGTGACCCTGAGCGCGGAACTGGTCGTTCGTCGGGGAGACTTCGTCCTCGACGCGAATCTTGAGGTGGGCGCGGGCGAAGTACTGGCGCTGCTCGGCCCCAACGGGTCGGGCAAGTCGACCCTCCTCGGCGCGCTCGCGGGCCTCCTCCCGGTGGCGACCGGCAGCATCCGGGTGAACGGGCGTCCGCTGACCCGCGTGAGTGCCGGCGAACGGATGTCCCTACCGGCCCACGCCCGCCGGGTCGGCCTGCTCGGTCAGGAGTCGCTCCTCTTCCCGCACCTGACCGCAGTGCAGAATGTGGCCTTCGGCATCCGCGCAGCCCACGGGAGCAGAGTCGACGCCGGCAGGAGGGCAGAGCGCTGGCTGGCGGATGTCGGACTCTCCGGCTTCGAAGGGAGGCGGCCGGCCGAACTCTCCGGAGGGCAGCAGCAACGGGTCGCCATCGCGCGCGCGCTCGCAGCGGAACCCGACCTGCTGCTGCTCGACGAGCCGATGGCCTCCCTCGACGTGGAGGCCGCGTCGAGCATCCGCACGCTCCTGCGCGAGCGGCTGTCGAGCACGGGGACGACGACGGTGCTCGTCACCCACGATGTCGTCGACGTCATCGTGCTGGCCGACCGTGTCGTGACCCTCGACAGCGGGCGGGTCGCCGACGACGGCAGCGCCTCGGATGTTCTCGGTCGACCGGTCAACGGGTTCGCGGCGTCACTGGCCGGCCTCAACCTCCTGGCCGGGCGAGTAACCGGCCGTGGACTGGTCGCCGTCGCTCACGGCCACGTCCTCGCGGGCAGCGGTGATCTCCCGCCCGTGGGTAGTGAGGCCTGGGTGGCCTTTCCTCGGTCGGCGGTCACCGTCCGGGAGCCGGGCGCGGAGCCGACTCCTGCCGTGGAGAACTCGTGGGTGGGCACGGTCGCCGCGCTCGAGCCGGCCGCGGGCGGCATCCGGATCGTCCTCGCCGGCGACGAGGTCGTCGCCGAAGTGCCGTCATCGCAGGTCCTTGCGCGGCAGCTGGGTTCGGGGTCCGTCGTGTCGCTGCACGTCGACCCGGAGTTTGTCACGGTCTACCGTCGTCACGGCCGGGGCGGTCATGCGTCACACTGGGAGGGTGGCTCTGACTGAATCCGCGCGCCGTCCCGTCGGCCTGCCGATCACGTTTCTCGTCACGGGGATCATCGGACTCATCGCCTCCCTCGCGCTCACGCTCGACAAGATCGCACTGCTCGAGAACCCCAACGCGCAACTCGCGTGCAACTTCAGCGTGCTCGTCGGGTGCAGCGACAACCTGAACTCCGCGCAGGGCTCCGTCTTCGGCTTCCCGAACCCGATCCTCGGCATCGTGTTCTGGTCGGCCGTGATCACGGCTGGGGTCGGGATGCTCGCCGGCGCCCGGTTCGCCGGCTGGTTCTGGGTGCTGTTCGGCATCGGCACTGCTGCGGCCCTCGCGCTCGTCGTCTGGTTTATCTCCCAGAGCGTCTTCGTCCTGAGGGTGCTGTGCCCGTGGTGCATGGTGACCTGGGCGGTCACGATCCCGGTCTTCTTCGTCGTCGTGCTGCACACCCTCCGGTCCGAGTGGGTCCCGGCTCCGATCCGCAAGGTGGCCTCAGCCGGGTTCTTCTGGATCCCGATCGCGACGCTCCTCTGCTACGTCATCGTCGCGGTGCTCGCCCAGGTGCAGCTCGACGTGCTGAGCGAGTTCTTCTGATCGGCACCCCTACCGGGTGATCCGCACCGGGAGCGTGCGGAATCCGCTCGCCGGGTAGGTGGCGGGGTCCACCGGACCCAGGACGAGGTCGATCCGGCGCGTTCCCGTCAGGAGCGCTGAGAGAGCGACGCGCAGTTCGAGGCGCGCGAGCCCGGCGCCAGGACAGACATGGATGCCGCGCCCGTACAGCACGTTGTGTGGTGCATTGGCCTCCGGCCGGTAGTCATCCGGGTCGCCGAAGACGGTCTCGTCCCGATTCGCGGACGCCCAGAAGATCGTGATCCGCTCGCCCTCCGCGATGCTGCGGCCGCCGAGCACGACGGGGCGGGTCGTCACCCGGCGGTTCGACACGAGAGGCGAGTGGATGCGCAGGATCTCGTCGATCGCGGCCGGAAGCTCCTCGGGGGAGTTCCGCAGGCTCTCCTGCAGGTCCGGATGCCGGGCGAGGTGGCCGACGAGGATCCCGACACTGGCAGCCATGGTGCCCAGCTCGCCGACCGTCCAGTTGCGCAGGATCGACACGATGAGATCCTCCGACAGGGGCTCGCCATCGATCGTCTCGCGCAGCAGTCGGCTCGTGGCGTCGTCGTCCGGTCCGGGCTGCGCTCGCCGGTCCGCGATGACCCGGCGCACCGTGTCATCGAAGTCGCGGGCGACCTCCTCGATCGCCGCGCGATCGCCGGCGAGGGTAGTGCGTTGGTTTCGGGCGACCCAGTCCCGAAGGGCGTCCCGGGTGTAGTCGGGCCAGTGGAGCCAGGCCTGCTGGGTGCGCAGGGCGTAGTCGAGGGCGAAGCCTTCGATGAACTCGACGTCGGCGTCGTCGGGCAGTGCGTCCGTCAGTTCGCGGGCGATCGTCTGGAACGACGATGCGTAGCCGGCCACGTCCCCGTCATCGAAGTAGCGATCGATGAGGGCGCGCAACTGATCCGACTGGACCTCGGGGCTGCGCACATCCCAGTCCCAGGCCGACTCGGCCGACGCCGGGTCAGCTGCAGCCACTCGTGCTCCCGCAGCTCTCGCACACGTAGCACGAGCCGGAGGGGCGCATCTTGACCCCGCACGACAGGCACAGCGGCGCATCCGCCACGAGGCCCTGCTGCGCCTCGAGCAGTTGTGCGCTCGAGTGCACCGCCTCCGGCGCGGCGGGCGGCACGGTGGCAGCAGGCACGGTGGCGGGGGGCACGACCGCGACGGGCGCATCCTCGGTGACAGCCGCCGCGGGTGTCTCCTCGGCCAGGTCCGCCGTTCCGGGTTGCGGTTGCGCGTACTCCCCCGCGTTCAACTGGGCCGTGCGCTCAGCGGTCGTGTACACGCCGAGGCCCGCGCGGGTCTCGTACGGCAGGTGGTCGAGGGCGAGGCGGCGGAAGATGTAGTCCATCATCGACTGGGCGATCCGGATGTCCGGGTCGTCGGTCATGCCCGCCGGCTCGAACCGCAGGTTCGTGAACTTCTCCACGTAGGTCGTGAGCGGCACCCCGTACTGCAGGCCGATCGACACGGCGATGGAGAACGCATCCATGACCCCGGCGAGGGTGGAGCCCTGCTTGCCGAGCCGCAGGAAGATCTCGCCGAGCCCGTTGTCGGGGTAGGAGCCTGCCGTCAGGTAGCCCTGGGCGCCGGCGACCGTGAACGAGGTGGTCATCGACGGGCGCGTCTTCGGGAGGCGGCGGCGAACGGGTGCGGCGTGCTCTGCCGTGGTCGTCGTCGCGGCGGTCTCCCTCTTGCCGTCGGAGAGCGGCTGGCCGACCTTGCAGTTGTCGCGGTAGATCGCGAGCGCCTTGAGGCCGAGCTTCCAGCCCTGGTAGTAGACCTCCTCGACCTCGTCGATCGTGGCCTCCTCCGGCAGGTTCACGGTCTTGGAGATCGCCCCGGAGAGGAACGGCTGTACGGCTGCCATCATCCGCACGTGCCCCATGGGGGCGATGGAACGCCGCCCCATGGCGGTGTCGAAGATCTCGTAGTGTTCGGGCCTGAGCCCGGGAGCGTCCACGACGTGGCCCTTGTCGGCGATGTACTCGACGATCGCCTCGACGGTCTCTTCCGGGTAGCCGAGGCGGCGCAGAGCGCGCGGAATGGTCTGGTTGACGATCTGCATCGAGCCGCCGCCGACGAGCTTCTTGAACTTGACGAGCGAGAAGTCGGGTTCGATCCCCGTCGTGTCGCAGTCCATCATGAAGCCGATCGTGCCGGTCGGCGCGAGCACGCTCGCCTGGGCGTTGCGCCACCCGCTCTGCGCACCGACCTCTATGCTGCGCTTCCACTCCTGCTCTGCGCGCGCGTGGATCGCGCCGTCCATGGCCCCGAGGGGGTGCAGCTCATCGTTCGCCGCCGCGTGCTTGCGCATGACCCGCTCGTGCGCCTTCGCGTTGCGGGCGAAGCCGGCGTATGGCCCGACGATGGCGGCGAGCTCCGCCGAGCGGCGGTAGGACGCACCCGTCATGAGCGAGGTGATGGCGGCGGCGAGAGCGCGGCCGCCGTCGGAGTCGTAGCCGTGACCGGTTGCCATGAGCAGTGCGCCGAGGTTCGCGTAGCCGATGCCCAGCTGGCGGTAGTCGCGGGTGTTCTTCGCGATCGGCTCTGTCGGGAAGTCGGCGAAGCAGATCGAGATGTCCATGGCGGTGATGATGAGCTCGACGGCGGCCGTGAACCCCTCGACGTCGAAGGTGTCATCGGCCTTCAGGAACGCGAGCAGGTTGAGCGAGGCGAGGTTGCACGAGGAGTTGTCGAGGGACATGTACTCGGAGCACGGGTTCGAGCCGTTGATGCGCCCGGATTCCGGGTTCGTGTGCCAGTCGTTGATCGTGTCGTCGTACTGGAGCCCCGGGTCTGCGCACGCCCAGGCGGCATCCGCGATCTCGCGGAAGAGCTCCTTGGCCCGCACGGTCTCGATGACGCGGCCGCCCGCGCGTGCGGTGAGGTCGAAGCCGGCATCCTTCTCCACGGCGCGCATGAACGCGTCGCTCACCCGCACCGAGTTGTTGGCGTTCTGGTACTGCACGGAGGTGATGTCCTGGCCGCCCAGGTCCATGTCGAAACCGGCGTCGCGCAGGACGCGGATCTTCTCCTCCTCCTTCGCCTTGGTCTGCACGAATTCGCGGATGTCGGGGTGGTCGACGTCGAGCACGACCATCTTCGCCGCGCGTCGCGTCGCCCCTCCGGATTTGATCGTGCCGGCGCTCGCATCCGCGCCGCGCATGAACGAGACCGGACCGCTCGCAGTGCCGCCCGAGGAGAGCAGCTCGGCGGCCGAGCGGATGCGGGAGAGATTCACACCCGAGCCGGAGCCGCCCTTGAAGATCATGCCCTCTTCGCGGTACCAGTTGAGGATCGAGTCCATGGTGTCGTCGACCGAGAGGATGAAACAGGCGCTCACCTGCTGCGGAGAATCCGTGCCAACGTTGAACCACACGGGGGAGTTGAACGAGAACGCCTGGTGCAGCAGGAGCCAGGTGAGCTCGTCGCCGAATGCGGTCGCGTCCTCCGTGGAGACGAAATAACCGTGTTCGATCCCCGCGGCGACGTACTTGTTCACGACCCGGTCGATGAGCTGGCGCAGGCTCGATTCCCGCTGCGGCGTGCCGGCGGCGCCGCGGAAGTACTTCGTGGTCACGATCGTCGAGGCGTTGAGCGACCACGTGGTCGGGAACTCGACGCCGCTCTGCGAGAAGATCGTCTCCCCGGTCTTCCAGTTCGTCTGCTCGACGTCGCGACGCTCCCACTCGACCTCGTCGTACGGGTGGATGCCGGGGGTGCTGAATCGTCGCTCGATGCGGAGGCCGGTCGCACCGGCCTGCTGGGCATTCCCGTGTGCTGCGCGTTGTTCGGTTGCCATGTCTCGCTCCCCGTCGTGCTGGAATCCGCAGTTTCCGCTGAGTCCGTCAACAGCCAGATATAGCGGCTGTCCCAACATCTAAGCACTACATATAGTGATTATCGAGAGCCGGGACCGGGTTTAATCGGATTCGAGAACGAACCGATCCCCGCGGTCCTGCGCAGGGCCTTCAGGACCGGCCGGCCGAGCAGTGCGACCCCGACGGCGAGGACGATCGCGCGCATGAGGTCCCACCCGAGCGAGGTCGCGACGCTGAAGAGAGCGAAGCGCTGGAGGTTCTCCCACACGGATGCGTCGGGCTGGAAACTCAACGCGGTTCCGGCGCCGATCGCGAACGGCCAGAACGACAGGTTCATGAGCTGGCCGTACAGGAACCCGCTCACGGCCGCGAACGCGGCGAGGCAGGAGAGCTCGCGCGCGCCGCGCATCCGTCGGGGGAGCAGGCCGGCGCCCATCCCGATCCAGGATGCCGCGAGCATCTGGAACGGCAGCCACGGGCCGAATCCGCCGGTCAGCAGCGCGGAGGCGAAGAGCGTGACAGAGCCGAGGGCGAACCCGAACCCCGCGCCGAACACGCGCCCGCCGAGGATCACGAACAGGAACACGAACTCGACGCCGGCGCTGCCGGCCGACAGGGGGCGCAGCACCGCGCCGATCGCCGCGAGCAGACCCAGCATCGTCACGGTCTTCGCGTCGATGCTGCGGTCGCCGAGCGCGACGAGCGTCACGAGAACCACCGCGAGGAGCACACCGGCGAGCACGACGGGGGCTGCCGCCGTCTGCGCGAGAGGCGAGTCCTGGCCGACGAGCAGCGGCCAGGTGAACGAGGCGACACCGATGACCGAGGTGATGGCGAGGGCGGTACCCGTGCGGGCGCCGAGCGGGATCGACCGGATGCCGGACCCCGCCGACCCGGCGTTCTGGGTCATAACGTGCCCGCGATCGCCCGACGCACGCCATCGACCGTGAGGAACGGCAGCGGCCGCAGGATGCGGGCGACCTGCGGCGCAAACCCCGGGCTCGCCGTGAGCACGTCGGATACCGGGCCATCGGTGATGATCTCGCCGTCGGAGAGCACGACGACCCGATCCGCGGTCCCCGCGACGAACTCCACGTCATGGCTGGAGAGCAGCACGGCGCCGCCGGATGCCGTCACCTCGGCCAGCAGCGCGCCGAGTCGCCGCTTGGCCTCGTAGTCGAGCCCGCGGGTCGGCTCGTCCAGGAGCACGACGCCGGGAGCGCCGGCCAACTGGAGCGCGAGCACGAGGGCGAGGCGCTGCCCCTCGGAGAGATCGCGCGGGTGCGCAGCCTCCGGCACGCCGGGCCAGAGGCGTTCGAGGGTGGCGGATGCCGTGCCGGGCAGTGCGCCAGCCGCGCGGTCCGCCTCGCGGCACTCCGCACCGACGCTCTCGAGGTAGAGGAGGTCCGCCGGCGCATGCGGGACGAGGACGATATGCCGGATCGCGGCATCCGGGGCGAGGGTCGCCGGATCGACACCGCTCGCGGGGTCCGAACCAACCACCGCGCCGGGCCCACCCGGCAGGCCGGAGCCATGCTCCGCACTGGAACCACCCGCCATACCGTGGCGGCCGACGACCCGCACGGTGCCGTCCGATCGCGTGCCCGTGCCCTGCAGCGCCCAGAGGAGCGACGACTTGCCGGAACCGTTGCGCCCCATGAGCGCCGTGAGCTCGCCGGCCCGGAGGTCGAGGTCGAGACCGTCGATCGCGGTCATCCGGCCGTACCGCACGCGGAGACCGCGGGCGGTGAGTGCGATCGATCCGGCCGCCGGTGCGACGGCGCCGGACGGCACACTCGACTGCGCAGAGCGGAGTCGCTCGCGCAGTGGCCCCGCGACGCGGCGCGCATCGCGGATGGAGAGCGGCAACGGCTCCCATCCGTCGAGGCGACCCAGCTCGACGATGGGCGGCGCGATGGGGCTCGACGCGAGCACCACGGCAGGCGTACCGTACTCGAGCGCGCCTTCAGTGTCGAGGCGCAGCACGGAATCCGCGTACTGGATGACCCGTTCGAGGCGATGCTCTGCGAGCAGCACCGTGACCCCGAGGTCGTGGACGAGCCGAAGGAGAGCGGCGAGTACCTCCTCCGCGGCGTGCGGGTCGAGTGCGGAGGTCGGTTCGTCGAGGACGAGCACGCGGGGACCGGCGGTCAGCGCAGAGCCGATCGCGACGCGCTGCTGTTCACCAGCCGAGAGGGTCGTGAGGGCGCGGTGCCGGAGCCGGTGCAGGCCGAGCAGGTCGATGACCTCCTCCACGCGTTGCCGCATGGTCGGGGCGGGGACACCCAGCTGCTCCATGCTGTACGCGAGCTCGTCCTCGACGCGTTCGGTCACGAACCCGGCGAGCGGATCCTGTCCGACCACGCCGACCGTGCCGGCGAGGTCGCGTGGGGGGTGGGTGCGCGTGTCGAGCCCGTCGACGGTGACGGTCCCGGTCAGGTGGCCGCCGGTGAAGTGCGGCGCGAGACCGTTCACGAGCCGCAACACCGTCGACTTTCCCGACCCCGTCGCGCCGACGACGAGGCACAGTTCACCCTCGGGAATCGAGAGGCTCGCATTGTCGAGAACCGGTGTGCTCGCCTCCGAATACCGGAACGTCACGGCGTCGAACCTGATCATCTCCTCACCGCCACAAGCGCGGGTACGATCGCGAGCGCGCCGCACACGATGAACGTGAGGGACCAGCCCCCGACGTCGGCTGCGGCTCCACGGAGGGGAGGCGGCAGGATGGCGGGAACCGCGACGGCCAGCACGGCGACCGCGACACCGCATCCGGCGATCAGACTCTCGCGCGCTCCCCAGGTGTCTGGGCGGTACGTCGTCGTCGCGATGCGACGGGAGGCGATGATCGACCCGGTGATCGCGGCAGTCGCACCGGCGGCCAGAAGGGGGAACGCGAGCCAGCGAGGGCCGGAGCCGTCCAGAAGCGCGTAGGTGCCGAGGGCCGCGCCGACGAGTGCGCCCAGCATGAGGGCGAGCACGGTGCGACTGCTGCCCTTGTGCACCCGTGCGTAGCCGCGAGAGTCCATCGACGCGGCGAGTGCGATCGAGCGTTCGAGCGCATCCTCCAGCACGGGGAGCGTCGTCGCGGCGACGGCTCGCCTCCCGCGCAGCGACCTGCCGCGCAACGCCTGCGCCCTGCGCACCCGTTGCCACGACTCCACGAGCTGCGGTGCGAGGGTCATGGCGATGACCGCGGATGTGCCCAGCAGGTGCAGCGACGCCGGCAGACTGCGCAGGGTCCGCTGCGGGTTCGTGAGGGCGACGGCGGACCCGAAGCACACCAGAAGGGCGGCGAGCGCGAGGCCGGCCGACGCCGCGGCCAGGAGCCCGGATGCCGTCACGGGACCGAGCAGCGCGATTCCGCCCGCCCAGTCCGGCAGCGGGATGCGGGGAAGCGGAACGAGCACGTCACCGCCGGTCTTGATCCCGACGAGGACGTAGAAGACGACCCGGACGATCACGACAGCGGTCGCGAGCGCCAGGTAGGCGGGGAAGGCACGGGAGAAGGCCGAGTGCTCATGGCACAGCCAGACGACTGCCACGAGCGCCGCGAGGAGGATCACGGTCGAGACGATGCCGGGGGACCGTGTCGTGGCGACGGCGATCCCGATAGCCCAGATCCACCACGACACCGGATGCGGGCTGCCGCGCCCGGCCGGACGCTCCTCGACGCTCTGGTCGAGTCGCGGCGTCGTGACGGGGTCTGCGCTCGGCACTCTCAGTCACTCGCTCCCGGGCCGCGGCGGCGGGCGCGCACGGCGAACACCACGACGAGGGCGGCGATGACGACGAGGAAGCCGATCGCGGTCGCGGTGAGCGCCGCGCCCTGAGCCGCCTGCGCCTGTTCGCCGGGTGGTTCGGTACCGGGTTCGTCGCCCGGTACCTCCTGCGGGGCGGTCGCCGGCGTGCTTGTGACCACGGCGTCGGCGACATCGCCGGGGGCGATTCCGGGCGGAGTCGTCCCGTCGTTGTACCTCCACCCCTCGATCTGACCCGGGACGGGATCGCTCGAGTCTGCCCCGACCTGGTAGCTCGTCCACTCACCGTCGGGGGTGGCATGCCAGTAGGACCAGAACGATCCGTCGAAGGTCTCCGGGCACGGGTCCGGTCTCGAGTCGATGGCGCACAGGAAGCCGGGTTGCGAATCGGTCACCGTGAAGCCGGCGGCCACGAGCGCGGCGCGACCATTCTCCGGGTCGCCGTCCGCGCATCCGACCTCGACTGCGCCGGCCTTCCCGTCGACGGTGACGTCGGTGAAGTCGACTACGACGGTGACCCCGTCACTGCAGGACGCATCCGCTGCGAGGGCCGGAGTCCCCCCGGCCGACACCGGCATGCCGACTGCCCCGATCGCGAGTGCAGCCGTTGCCAGCATCCGGATGCCGGCGCGGGTGAATCCACCGTGGCGATCCGGGCGGTGGGCGGTTCCGCCTGCGGAAGCGGACGACGTCATGGCTGGCCTTCCCTGTGGGGTCGGCGAGCGTGCCCGGTTCCGCGGGGCGGTAACGACGTCGAGTGTCGTGCGGGGTACCCGGACTCCGTCACGCAGACCGCGGCGATCAAGAGTTGTACTGCCCTCCCGTGACAGGTATCCCGGCTCGACGGTTCACACCGTCCTACGGTTGCGGGTCAGCACCGGATTTCGACCGGTTTCCCCTCCGCGGGAGTTGTGTCACCCTGAGTACGGGTGACTCTCCTCACCCTAGTGTCGGGTCCGACGGGAGGCCAGAGCGTGAGCCGTGTTTATACGAGGACGGGCGACGGAGGCACGACCGGGCAGCTCTACGGCGGTCGAATCGAGAAGGGCAGCGCCCTCGTCGAGGCACTCGGGGACATCGATGAGACGGTGTCGGCGCTCGGCGTGGCGCGGGCCGGATGCGACGACGACCGCATCGCCGCGATCCTGCTTCGCGTCCAGCGGGAGCTCTTCGTCGTCGCCGCGGACCTCGCCGTCAACCCAAAGCACCGCGACCGGCTGGAGCCCGGGGTCTCCCTCGTCGAGCCGGAACTCGTCACGGCCATCGAACAGCTCATCGACGAGCTCACCGAGGAGCGACCGCTCAAGCCGGTCTTCCTCGTGCCGGGCACGACCCGCCTGGAGGCCGCGCTCGACCTCGCGCGCACCGTCGTGCGGCGTGCGGAGCGTCACACGCTGCGCGCGAAGGACGCCGGACACGTCGTGAGCGAGCCCGTTCGCCACTACCTGAATCGACTCTCCGACCTCGTGTTCGTGCTCGCGCGCCGGGCCGCGGGTGAGGCGGAGGAGCCCGCAAGCCACGGCTGACCGCCTCAGGCGCGGAAGAACGCCCTGACCCGGCCGACGCCGTCGAGGAAGGCGGCCAGGTCCGCATCGGTCGTGTACACCGAGGTGCTCGCTCGCGTGGATGCTGCCAACCCCAACCGTCGGTGCAGTGGTTCGGCGCAGTGGTGGCCCACGCGGACGGCGATCCCCAACTCGTCGAGGAACTGCCCGACGTCGTGCGAGTGCACGCCGTCGACGATGAAGCCGGCCAACCCCACCCGCGGCTCGCCCGGCGCGGGGCCGAGGAGCCGGATGCCCGGGATCGCGGCGAGGCCCGTCGCGAGCGCCTGCCCCAGCTCGGCATCGCGCTCGTGAACCCGGTCCATCCCGAGATCGTCGAGGAAGTCCACTGCGGCAGCGAGGCCGATGGCCTGTGAGACCGGCTGCGTTCCCGCCTCGAATCGCGCGGGGGACGGGAGGTACTCCGCGTGCTCCATCGTGACGCTCGTGATCATCGAGCCGCCGGTCAGGAACGGCGGCATCGCATCCAGCAGCTCTCGGCGGCCGTAGAGCACTCCGATGCCGAGAGGGCCGAGCATCTTGTGGCCGCTCAGCACGGCGAAGTCGACATCGAGAGCCTTCACGTCGAGTGGCAGGTGGGGCGCCGACTGGCATGCGTCGAGTACGACGAGCGCGCCGACCCGTCGTGCGAGTGCGACGAGCTCTGCGACGGGGTTGATCGCCCCGAGCACGTTGGAGACGTGGGCGAAGGCGAGGACCCGGGTGCGCTCGCCGATGATGCCCGCCGCTTCATCCATCCGGAGCCGGCCGGCGTCGTCGACCCCGATGTGACGGAGGGTCGCGCCCGTGCGCCCGGCGAGCTCCTGCCAGGGGATGAGGTTCGCGTGGTGCTCGAGTTCGGTGACGACGAGCTCGTCACCGGGGCGCAGGCGGAATCGTTCCGCCTGTGCCCCTCCTCGTCCGCTGCTCGCGTTGGAGAACGAGTAGGCAAGCAGGTTGAGGGCGGCGGTCGCACCAGCGGTCCACACGATCTCCTCGGCCGTCGCGCCGAGGAAGCGGGCGAGGCGTTCGCGGGAGACTTCGAAGAGCTCGGTCGCCTCCGCGGCGAGAGCGTGGGCTCCGCGGTGTACGGCCGCGTTGTGGTGTTCGAGGAAGGCGCGCTCGGCATCGAGCACGGCGCGGGGCTTCTGGCTCGTCGCCGCCGAGTCGAGGTAGACGAGGGGATGATCGTTGACGCGACGCCGCAGCACGGGAAACTGCGCGCGAATCCGGTCGATGTCGAGCGGCACGATCCCAGCTTAGAGGTGTCGATCGTTGGGGAAGGTCGGCCCACCCTCAGGCGTCGATGCGGCTCAGACCGTCTTCGAGAGCGGTCCAGGCGAGCATCGCGCAGTTGATACGCGGCGGGTACAGCGAGACGCCGCTCAACGCGACCGCATCGCCGAGGAGCTCCTCGTCCCCGTCGTCCGTCCCCCGCGACTGCAGCATCGAACGGAATCCGTCGAGACAGCGAGTGCACTCGTCGCGCGTCAGACCGGCCACGATGTCGGAGAGCATGGATGCGGACGCCTGCGAGATGGCGCAGCCCTGGCCGGTCCAGCCGATCGACTCGACGACACCATCGCCCGCGCGGATGTGGAGGGTGATCTCGTCGCCGCACGACCGGTTGATCCCGTGGGATTCTGCGGTCGGATCCTCCAGCAGACCGTAGCCGTGGCGCTCGTGCGAGTGATCGACCAGAACGTCCTGATAGAGATTGCGCAGGTCCTCGCGGCTCATATTTCCACTCTAGACCGGCGTGAGAACGAGCGCCCTGGGGCCGGACGATCAGACGTTGAGCGCCTGGCCGACCGTCGCACCGCCGTCGACGATGAACTCGGTTCCGGTGGAGAACGTCGCATCGGCCACCAGGTACAGGATCAGCCTGGCCACCTCATCCGGTTCGCCGATTCGGGGTATCGGCTGGGACGCGTACATCTCGTTGCCCTCCAGTCCCGCCGTCATGGGCGTTCGGATTCCGCCGGGGTGTACAGACACCACGCGGATGTTGTCACGACCCAGGTCGAGGGCGGCGGCCTTCGTGAGTCCCCGCACGCCCCACTTGCTGGCGACATACGCGCTGAGGTTCGAGTAGCCCATCATCCCCGCCGTGGACGAGAGATTGACGATGACACCGCCCCCGGCGGCCTTCATCGTCTCCACGACGGAACGGATGCCGAGGAAGACGCCGGTGAGGTTGATGTCGATGACTCGATTCCACTCCGCAAGCTCCGTCGTCGCGACCGGGGTGAACGCGACGACGCCCGCATTGTTGACCAGGATGTCGATGTTCCCGATCGTGGCCACCACATCGGCGACGACCTCGCGCCAGTTGTCCTCGCTCGTGACATCGAGGTGGCGGTAGTGACCACCGATCGACGCCGCGACGGCGTTGCCATCCTTCTCGTCGACATCCGTCACGACGACCGTGGCACCCTCGCTCGCGAGAAGCGCCGCGTCCGCCGCACCCATGCCCATCGCGCCGCCGGTGATCAGGGCGACCTTTCCATCCAGCTTTCCCATTGCCCTGCCCTTTTCTCTTCTGCCGGCCCCGGATGGGTCAGCTCGGCTTCTCTGCGTGCGGCCGCGCGTAGTACCACCACGCGAGGACCGTGCAGAACGCGCACCACACTGCGCAGATGATGAAGAACGCGGTGGGTGCCATGACGGACAGGGACATCCCGACGAGGAACGGCCCGAACGCCCCGATCGCCGCGGTCCATCCGATGGCACCGCCCGCCTGCCTCGGGGGGAAGATCATCGGCATCTGCTTGAAGGTTCCCGCATTGGCGAACCCGGAGAAGAAGAAGATGAGCGTCATCCCCGTGAAGAAGCCGGAGAACTCGCTCACCGAGGTCGGGCTCAGGAAGAACAGGGTGACGATGGTGCCGCCCGTCATCCCGAGCCCCCCGATGAACGTGAACTTCGCACCACCCCACCGGTCGCAGAGCGGCCCGACCGCTGCGCGGACGAGCGCGCCGAGCATCGGCCCGATCCAGGCCCAGGTGAGCGGGTTCGGAGCGTCGGGGAACGAGCCGTACACGTTGAGGATGATGAGGCCGGTCTGCGCGGCCAGACCGCTGAAGGCGCCGAACGACATGAGGTAGATCGCGGTCATGATCCAGGTGTGCTTGAGGCGGAAGATGTCGAGCTGCTGCCGGAAGTTCGCCGTCACCGGCACACGGCGCAGCACGACGACGGCCATCGCAACCGCGAGCAGCACCCACGGGATGAGCACGAGGCCGCCGTTGTGCAGCCAGACGAGCTTGCCCTCCGAGTCGCTCTGAGGGGTGAGGAGGGCCGTGCCGAAGAGACCGAAACCGACGACCCAGGGCAGCAGAAGCTGCATGAGCCCGATCCCGAGGTTCCCGATCCCCGCCTGGATTCCGAGCGCCGTCCCCGCGAGCCGTTTCGGGAAGAAGTAGCTCGTGGAGGCCATGAGGCCGGAGAAGCTGCCTCCCCCGACGCCGGCGGCGAGAGAGAGTGAGATGAGCACCCAGTACGGGGTCGTCGTGTCGCGGGCGGCGAGAGCCCATCCGAAGAGCGGGAGCACGAGGAGTGCGCCGCTGAAGGCCACGAGGATGCGGCTTCCCATGATGGGAGGCAGGAACATGAACACGAGCCGAAGGGTGCCGCCGGCGAGCCCGGGGACGGCCACGAGCCAGTAGAGCTGCTCCGTCGAGAGCATGTTCTCCGGGAGGCGGATGTCGTTCAACCGTGGTGCGATGGCACTCACGAGATACCACGTGGCGAACGCCAGGATCATCGTGTACGTGGTCACCCAGAGGGTGCGCCACGCGAGCTTTTTATCCCAGGTCGATTCGTCTTCCGGGTTCCAGTTCGAGAGATCGGGTTTGAGCGCCGAGCCTGCGACGGTGGTCATCGGGGGCCTTTCCTGGACGTGGTGATGGTGCTAACGATCGGAACTGAGTTTCTGCTTCTGCTTCGGCCTGGTCGAGTCGATGACGGGGCTCTTCTGCCAGCCGCGACGGATGGCGCGGGCCCCACGGTGATCGTCGCGTGATCGGTAGACCACATAGGGGCGGAACAGGTACATCACCGGCACGGACAGCACATGCACGAGGCGCGTGAACGGCCAGATCAGGAACAGTCCCGTCGAGGTGAGCACGTGCAGCTTGAACGCGAGGGGAACGCCGACCATGAAGGTGGCATCCGGCTGGAACAGGATGAGGCTCCGGATCCACGGTGAGACCGTCTCGCGGTAGTTGTATCCGGTGGCCGGCGCCTGGAACTGGCCGATGACCTGGAACTGGATGACCGCGATCATGCCGAACACGAGTGAGCCGGCCAGGAACGAGTACATGATGACATCCATGACGGTCGTGACCCGCAGGACCCTGCGGATGGCGCCGCGGCGTGCCAGGAGGATGGCGAGCCCCGCGACGGTGATGGCCCCGACGATGACGCCCGCCCAGGTGGCCCCAAGGTGGTAGAGGTGCTCGGTGATGCCGAAGAACTCCAGCCACTGGTGCGGGATGAGCAGGCCGACGACGTGCCCCACGAACACACCGAGGATTCCGTAGTGGAACATGGGCGATCCCCAGCGCAGCCACTTGCTCTCGTAGGTCTGGCTCGAGCGGGAGGTCCAGCCGAACTTGTCGTACCGATAGCGCAGGATGTGCCCGACGATGAAGCTTGCGGCGGCGATGTAGGGGAACGCCACCCAGAGCAGAACGTCAAGGACGGTCAGGTCACTCATACCCGTACTCCTTCGCTGGACTCACCCGACGGGCTGAACGGCGCGAGCGCGCCGAGGAAGGTGGTGACGCCGACCATCTCGGTCGGCGGTCCCTCATTGACGAGGCGCAGGTAGCGCTCGCGGGTCGCGGCGTCGATCTCCGGGAACGAGCGGCAGACGGCGGCCACCACGTGGGAGTACGGACTCTCGAACGTCTCGAGTGCGGTGCGCAGGACCTCGATTCCCTCGCGGTAGGAGCTGAGGAGCTGGCCGGCGATGGGCGAGTCGCTGCGCGCGGAGAACTCGAGCACCATGGGCAGGTAGTCGGGCAGTTCACCCTCCTCCACCTCCCAGCCGGCGGCGCGGTACGCCTCGATGAAGCCGACGAGCGCCATGCCGCGCCGCCGCGTATCGCCCGTCGAGTAATAGGTGAGGTACGGGCAGCACTTGCGCTTCTGGTCGAAGGTCGACGTGAAGTGCGCCTCGAGCTCACCCTGGCTCATGACGGTGGCCTCCGAGAGGAACGCGTCGAACTCCGCGGCGATCTCCTGCGGAAGCGAGGTGACGACGGATGCCACCTGGTCGAAATGGGCCCGGCGCTCGGGCGTCGGATAGTCGAGCAGGATGGAGGCCGCCATGTGCACGGTCCTCCGCTCGTCGTCGGTGAGCGCGGAGGTGTCGAGACTCTGGGGCGCCTTCTTTCGTCGGCCCCCCGGCACCCTCCTGCGCTCGGTCACGGTCGTCACGCAGGGCTCCCGGATTCGGCGGGCGGGAACATCCCGTTCGTGATGCCCTTGCCGTTCCAGTTCAGGAGGTTCAGCCTGCCCGGCGTCGACGGCTCGCTCGGGTCGCTCACGTTTCGCAGCGCGTCGAAGCTGGCGACGGTCGAGTCGATCGGGGTGCCGGGGATGCGGTCCGTCGCGCGGATGTCGCCCGTCGATCGCGCGCCGCCCATACCGGGGCCGCCGTCCGTGTCGAGCGAGCACGCGAAGTCCTCGAGGTCGCGCGCCGACTCGACGTGGGCCTTCGGGATGACGTAGCGGTCCTCGTACTTGGCGATTGCGAGCAGGCGGTACATCGCCTCCATGTCCTCACCGGACATCCCGACGGCCCGCGCGATGTTCTCGTCGGCCTCGTTGCCGAGGTTGATGTCACGCATGTAGGAGCGCATGGCCGCGAGCTTCCTCAGCGAGTACTCGATCGGGACGGTGTCTCCCGCGGTGAAGAGGCCCGCGAGGTACTCGACGGGGATGCGCAGCTTGTCGATCGCGGCGAACAGGTTGCGCACATCCTCGCCGTCGTTTCCGCTGTTGGAGACGACATCCACGACAGGGGAGAGCGGCGGGATGTACCAGACCATCGGCATCGTGCGGTACTCGGGGTGCAGCGGCAGCGCCACCTTGTACTCGCTGATGAGCTTGTAGATCGGGCTGTTCTGCGCGGCCTCGATCCAGTCGTCCGCGATGCCGTCACGCTTGGCCTGGGCGATCACCTCGGGGTCGAACGGGTCGAGCATGACCGAACGCTGGGCATCCAGCAGCTCGTGCTCGTCCTCGATCGCGGCGGCCTCGAGCACGCGGTCGGCGTCGTAGAGCATGAGGCCGAGGTAGCGCAGGCGCCCGACGCAGGTCTCGGAGCAGATCGTCGGCTTGCCCTGCTCGATGAGCGGGTAGCACAGCGTGCACTTCTCCGCCTTGTTCGTCTTGTGGTTGAAGTACACCTTCTTATAGGGGCACGCGGAGACGCACATGCGCCATCCGCGGCAGTCGTCCTGGTCGACGAGAACGATGCCGTCCTCCTCGCGCTTGTACATCGCACCGGACGGGCATGCGGAGACGCAGGACGGATTCAGGCAGTGCTCGCAGATGCGCGGCAGGTAGAACATGAAGGTGTTCTCGAACTCCATCTTCACGTGGTCGCTCATGTGGGCGAGGATCGGGTCATCCTGGGCGGTCTCCTGTGAGCCGCCGAGGTTGTCGTCCCAGTTGCCGGACCACTTGATGTCCATGTTCTCGCCGGTAAGCAGCGACTTCGGTCGCGCGACGGGGCCGTTCTTGGTCTGCGGCGCCGAGGTGAGCATGTCGTAGTCGTAGGTCCACGGCTCGTAGTAGTCGTCGATCGTCGGCAGGTCGTTGTTGGAGAAGATGGTCGCGAGCTTCTTCAGCCGTCCGCCCGACTTCAGCTTCAGGCGGCCGTTCTTGTTGCGAACCCAGCCGCCGTTCCACTTCTCCTGGTCCTCGTACTGCCGCGGGTATCCGAGACCAGGCCTGGTCTCCACGTTGTTGAACCAGACGTATTCCATGCCGTCGCGGTTCGTCCACACCTGCTTGCAGGTGACGGAACAGGTGTGACATCCGATGCACTTGTCGAGGTTCATCACCATCGACATCTGGGCCATAACGCGCATCAGTACTCCACCTCCTGGCTGCGGCGACGGATCACGGTGACCTCGTCACGCTGGTTCCCGGTCGGACCGAGATAGTTGAATGCGAACGACAGTTGTGCGTAGCCGCCGATGAGGTGGCTGGGTTTCAACAGGATGCGGGTGAGCGAGTTGTTCGTCCCGCCTCGCTGTCCGGACGTCTCCGCGATCGGCACGTTGATCGTGCGATCCTTCGCGTGGTACATGTACACCGTTCCCTCCGGCATCCGGTGGGAGACGATGGCGCGGGCCACGACGACGCCGTTGCGGTTGTACGACTCGATCCACTCGTTGTCGCGGACCCCGATCTTGTTCGCGTCGGGTGGGGACATCCAGATCGTCGGGCCGCCGCGCGAGAGCGTCAGCATCATGAGGTTGTCCTGGTATTCGGAGTGGATCGACCACTTCGAGTGGGGCGTGAGGTAGCGCACCGTGACCTCGGCGCGGCCGGCCGAACCCGGCGCGCCCGTGGGGTCCATCGAGCCGACGGGCGAGTATCCGTCGAACAGGCGGTGCATGTCGAGCGGCGGGCGGTAGACGGGCAGCTGCTCGCCGAGCTCCACCATCCAGTCGTGGTCGAGGTAGAAGTGCTGGCGACCGGTCAGGGTGTGCCAGGGCTTGAGGTTCTCGACGTTGACCACGAACGCGCTGTAGCGGCGCCCACCGTGCTCGCTCCCGGACCATTCGGGGGAGGTGAGGACGGGCACGGGCGCGTCGGAGACGTCCTTGAGGGTGAAGCGCCTGCCCTCGTTGTCGCTCGCGAGGTGCGCGAGCTTCTGGCCGGTCTGCTTCTCCAGGACGCGGAAACCCTGCGTCCCCAGCCGACCGTTCGTCGTGCCGGAGAACGCGAGGATCATCTCTGCGGCACGCTTGTCGGTGTCGAGCTTCGGGCGGCCCTTCGTCGGTCCGCTCTGCACAACACCGTTGCGGCGGGCGAGGTCGGCGACCTCGACGTCCGGGTTGAACTTCACACCCTTGGTGATGAGTCCGAGCTTCTCGGAGAGCGGTCCGAGCGATGCCATCCGCGCGGCGAACGCGGGGTAGTCTCGCTCGACGACGGCGAGCTTCGGCATCGTGACGCCCGGAATCAGTTCCGGGTTGTCGACGACGATCCCGTGCGGGGTGGCCATCGCATCCGGAGTGTCGTGCAGGAGCGGGGACGCGACGAGGTCCTTGCGCACCCCGAGGTGCTCTACCGCGTACTCGGAGATCTTCTTCGCGAGCAGGTGGAAGATGTCGAAGTCGGTCTTCGCCTCCCACGGCGGGGTGATCGCCGGGTTGAAGGTGTGGATGAACGGATGCATGTCCGTCGTCGAGAGGTCGTTCTTCTCGTACCAGGTGGCCGGCGGGAGCAGGACGTCGCTGAACGTCGTCGTCGAGGTGTTCCGGAAATCGCTCGTGACGAGCAGGTCGAGCTTGCCCTCCGGCGCCTCATCGACCCAGTCGATCGTCTTCGGCCTGCGGTCCGGACCGGACTCCTCGCCGCGGATGGCCGCATCCGTTCCGAGGAGGTGCTTGAGGAAGTACTCGTTGCCCTTACCGGAGGATCCGATGATGTTCGCGCGCCAGACGTTGAGCACGCGGGGGAAGTTCTCCGGGGAGTCCGGGTCCTCGCACGCATAGCGGAGGTCGCCGCTCGTCAACTGATCGACGACGTATTTCGCCGGCTCGACTCCGGCCTTCTCGGCCTGGTCGACGATGTCGAGCGGGTTGCGGTTGAACGTCGGGTAGCTGGGCATCCAGCCCCGTTTGGCGGACTCGACGAGGGTGTCGGCCGTCGTGCGGCCCGCGAACAGCCCGTTGCCGAGCTCCGTGGACAGGCTGTCGGCCGGCAACCCGTCGTAACGCCACTGGTCCGTCGCGAGGTACCAGTACGCGGTGCTGATCATCTGGCGCGGCGGGCGCACCCAGTCGAGACCGAAAGCGAACTGCGCCCATCCGGTGAGCGGACGCACCTTCTCCTGGCCGACGTAGTGGGCCCAGCCGCCCCCGTTCTTGCCCTGGCACCCCGTCATGGTGGTGAGCGCGAGGAAGGAGCGGTAGATGAGGTCGGAGTGGAACCAGTGGTTCGTTCCCGCGCCCATGAGGATCATGGACCGGCCGTCGGAGTCCTCCGCGTTCTGGGCGAATTCGCGCCCGATGCGCATCGCGGTCGCGGCGGAAACCGAGGTGATCTCCTCTTGCCACGCGGGCGTTCCCGGGGATGAGGCGTCGTCGTAACCGGTCGGCCATTCGCCGGGGAGCCCATCGCGACCGACGCCGTACTGCGCGAGCAGCAGGTCGAACACGGTCGTGACGGTGCGCCCGGCGACCTGCCGGACGGGAACCCCGCGGCGGATGGTGCCGGAGCCTCCTGCATGCTCCTGGCCGGGCTGCGGCTCGAGGTCGAACCGCGGCAGGTCGATCGAGACGGATTTCTTGTCATAGTCTGCTGCATCCGCGATCGACAGCAGAGGGTCGACGTCGCCGAGGTCGAGGTTCCAGAGGCCGGCGTCGGCCTCTGAGAAGCGGTGGCCGAGGGAACCGTTGGGAACGACGGGCGCGGCGTTCTGGTCGAGGAGCACCGGCTTGAACGCCGCGTTCGCGACCTTCCCGTCCTTGCCGGGAAGGGCATCCGCCATGAGGAACTTGCCCGGCACCCAGGCGTCGCCGCGCTTCACGAGCTCGATGAGGTACGCCGAGTCGCTGAACCTCTTCATGTAGTCGATGAACATCGGGGTCTTGCGCTCGAGGAGGAACTCCTTGAGGATGACGTGCCCCATCGCGATCGCAAGCGCGGCATCCGTACCGGGGTGGGTCGCGAGCCACTCGTCGGCGAACTTCGTGTTGTCGGCGTAGTCGGGGGAGACGACGATGACCTTCTGGCCCTTGTAGCGCGCCTCCACCATGAAGTGGGCGTCGGGGGTGCGGGTGACGGGAACGTTCGAACCCCACATCATGAGGTACGACGAGTTCCACCAGTCGGCGGACTCCGGCACGTCGGTCTGGTCTCCGAAGACCTGGGGGGATGCGACCGGCAGGTCGGCGTACCAGTCGTAGAAGGAGAGCATCGTTCCGCCGAGCATCGTGACGAACCGCGAGCCGACCCCGTGCGAGACGATCGACATCGCAGGGATGGGCGAGAATCCGGCGATGCGGTCGGGGCCGTAGGTCTTGATCGTGTGCACGTGGGCCGCTGCCACGATCTCGGATGCCTCCTCCCAGCTCGCCCGGACGAGGCCGCCCTTTCCGCGGGCCTGTTTGTACGCGCGAGCCGTCTCCGGGTTTCCGGTTACCTCTGCCCACGCCAGGACGGGGTCGCCGGTCTTCGCCTTCGCGGCGCGGAAGGCCTCGAGCAGCACGCCGCGCACGTAGGGGTAGCGAACGCGGGTGGGCGAGTAGGTGTACCAGCTGAACGCTGCGCCGCGCGGGCAGCCGCGCGGTTCGTACTCCGGCGAGTCCGGCCCGACGAGCGGGTAGTCCGTCTGCTGAGTCTCCCAGGTGATGATCCCGTCCTTGACGTAGACCTTCCAGGAGCAGGAGCCCGTGCAGTTGACGCCGTGGGTCGACCGCACCTCTTTGTCGTGCGACCACCGGTCGCGATAGAAGGAGTCCGCCTCCCGGCCACCTTTGAGGAAGACCGAGCGGAGGTCCTCAGAGACCGTGCCGGGGCGGAGGAACCGGCCCAGATTGACGAGGGTGTCGGCGAGAAGGCCGTCCGTCCCTGCGCGTGCGGTGCTGGCATCCTTGCGAGTGCTCACGGCGGCTCCTGTGTTGCTCGGGACGCCCCGCGGTCGCGATCGCGTCCTTTCGGACAGTCTTGTCGACCCTGTCGAGGGGGGCAAGGACAAAGGCCGTGATAAATACCGGTCCCGCGGGAGAGTCAGAAGATCTGATCCGCCTCGGCGTCGTCCAGGTCGACGGTGCAGGTTTCGGGCCCGCAGAACGGGTGGAGCTCGGTGGCCCGCAAGGGACCGTCGTCGATCGCCAGGGCATCCTGGACGAGCGCGAAGTGCACCTCGCACACCTGAGGGTTGTCGTGGGCGAGCCCTGCGAACGGGCATCCGAACATCGTCATGTGGGTGTGGCCCGAGTTGATCTCGGCGTCGAACCCGCATTGCTCCATGTGATCGTCGAGGGAGTCCAGCTGCCGGGTCCTCGCCTCGTCATCGCCGGTCACGTCCCGGATCGGGAGCAGGCGTCGCAGGAGCGCGGTCCTGTTCTCCGAGGACTCCTGCCGACGCCGCCGGGCCGGGTCCTGCCGGTCGCGGGCGGCACGGTAGCGCAACTGCGGGCGGCCTCGTCCGACGCTCGGAATCGACTCGGAGTCGACGAAGCCCGCCTCGATCAGGCGGTGAAGATGCTCGCGCGCCGTGTTGTGGTGCAGGCCCGTCACGTCGGCGAGTTCGGTCACGGTCTTCGCGCCATGCTGTTGCAACTCGTGCAGCAGGTTGATCCTGCTGAGCGAGGCCAGTGTCCGGTAGTCCGGAAGGCGGCGCGGGGCCATGTCCCTATTCAACGCCAAGCCTCTCCGGAATACCAGCGCCCGCCGGCGATGATTCCTGGTTGCCGACAGCACGCCGATATCGAGTGCCGAAGCGCACGAGCCTGACCGCGTTGAGGATCACGACGAGGACGCTCACCTCGTGCACGAGCATCCCCGTCGACATGAACACCTGCTGCGCGAGCACCCCCGCGAGGAGCACGACGACGGTGCCGAGCGCGATGATCGTGTTCTGCTTCATGTTGCGCACGGTCGCCCTGGCCAGTGAGAGGGCGTGCACGAGCTGGTCGAAGCGATCGGCCATGAGGATGACATCCGCCGTGTCGATCGACACGTCGGTTCCCGCCCCCATCGCGATACCCACGTCGGCGGTGGCGATCGCCGGCGCATCGTTGATCCCGTCCCCGATCATCGCCACCCGGCGGCCCTCTGCCCTGAGCTCGCTGATCGCAGCGACCTTGTCCTGGGGGAGCAGTTCCGCCCGGACCTCGTCGATTGCGAGTTCGTCAGCCACTCGCTGGGCCGTGTGGGCGTTGTCCCCGGTGAGCATGACGAACCGACTCACACCGCTGTCCCGAAGTTCGGCGATGGCGGCGCCGGCGTCGGGGCGGATCCGATCGGCGATGGAGATGATGCCGGCGAGTTCGCCGCGTCCGGCGACAGGTGCGCGCCCCCTGTCGAGAGCACCCGGCGTGATCCGATCGCGATCAGGCGGCCGTCGACGATTCCCCGGATGCCGCCTCCCTTGATCACATCCACGTCGCGGGGCGTCCCGGGGAGCACCAGGCGACGGGATTCCGCCTCGTCGACGATCGTTCGCCCGAGCGGATGCTCGGAGGCGACCTCGAGGCCGGCTGCCAGCCGCAGCATCCGCTCTTCGTCCCCGCCGACGGCCAGGACCTCGGTGACCCGCGGAACGCCCTGGGTGAGGGTTCCCGTCTTGTCGAACACGATCGTGTCGACCTTCGACAGGCGTTCGAGCGCGTCGCCGCCCTTCATGAGCACACCATGCCGCGCCCCGTTTCCGAGCCCCGCCACCATCGACACGGGAGTCGAGATGACGAGGGCGCCGGGGCAGGCGATGACGAGGAACGTGAGGGCGAACTCGATGTCGCGCGTGACGATGAACACGATCACGGCGAGCACGACGATCGCCGGCGTGTAGATGCCGGCGAACCGGTCGAGGAACCTCTGGGCCCTCGTCTTCGTCTCCTGGGCCTCCTCGACGAGCTCGATGATGCGGGAGAACGTCGTCTCCTCGCCCACCCGGTCGGCGACGATCTCGAGGTAGCCGCTGTCCACGATCGTGCCGCTGAACACGGGGTCGCCGACCGTGAGCGAGACGGGGAGGGGCTCACCCGTGATGGTGGCCTGGTTCACGTGGGCCCGGCCGAATTCGATCGTGCCGTCGACGGCGATAGTGCCGCCGGAGTGCACGAGCACGCGGTCGCCCGGGATGACATCCTCGGCCGCGACGGTGACGGTCTCACCGTCGCGCCGGACCTGTGCCACCTGCGGTGCGAGATCGACGAGGTCCCGAAGCGAGCGCCTGGTCTTCTCGAGCGTGCGCGCCTCCAACCAGGCGCCGAAGATGAAGAGGAACGCGACGACCGCCGCCTCGACGTACTCGCCGATGATGAGCGCGCCCACGACGGCGATCGTCACGAGAAGGTCGATGCTGAACGCCTTCGCGCGCAGAGCCTGGAACGCGCGCATCGCCGTGGGGACTCCGGCGACGACCGCCGCGACGATGAGCGCAGGGTCGCGCCCCGGCGCGACGGAGCCCAGGTGAAAGCCGAGTGCCACGAGCAGCAGCGCGCCGGATGCTGCGGCGATCCAGAACTTCCTGCGACCGGTCATCGGTCTCTCCTCACTCCCTGCGCCGTGAACTCCGACGCGACCCCAGTACACGGCACGCGACGCGAAGGCGCCTTGACCCCGGTCAAGTTCCCGGGGCCGGGCTCTCAGACGAGGCGGAGCGCCCGCGCTGTTTCAGACGAGGCGGAGCGCCCGCGCTGTTTTAGACGAGGCGGAGCGCCTCGATGTCGAGGAGGTCGACGCGGCGGCTGCCGTGCAGGTGGATCCAGCCGTTGTCCTCGAAGGCGGCGAGCCTGCGGCTCAGGGTCTCCGGCGTCAGACCGAGGTAGGAGGCGACATCCTTCTTGCTGATGGGGAGCAAGAAACTGCTGCGGTGGTACTCGTCGGCGAGCCCGACGAGGTACGCGGCGACCCGGCCGGCGGCATCCTCGCCGGTCATCGCGCTCACCTGCTCCTCGGTGGTGCCGAGCCTGGCACTCAGCGTCTCCAGCATCGTGAACGCCACGGAGGGGTAGCGCAACAGGTAGCTGCGCATGTCCTCGTGGTCGAGCGAGCAGATCTCCGACTCGTCGAGCGTGACCGCGAAATGGTCGGATGCGCTCGGCGAGATGACGGCCTTCTCCCCGAGGAAGTCGCCTGAGCCGAGAACGCGGATGACCTGCTCGTGCCCGGACTCGGTGATCCGGTACACCTTCACTGTTCCAGTGTGGATGATCCGGAGGTACGGGTTGATGTCGCCGGCTCCGTACAACTGCTGGTTGCGCGGGACGACCCTGGGCCTGACCCTGCTCGCGATCTCACTGATCTGCTCGTGGGTCAGGCCGGCGAAGAGCGGCACCTTCGCGACGAGTGCCTCGAGCTCTGCGTGGGCACCATCGCCGCCGCTCTCGCACCCGTGGTGGTGATCCATGTCTCTAGTGAATCAGTTGACCTTCTGGCCGAGGACCGGATAGCCCAGTTTCGTGATCGAGTCGGCGATCTCGTCGGCCGTCACGACCGCCTCGTCGAAGGACACCTTGACCTTGTTCGAGTTGAACATGACCTGGGCCGATTCCACGCCGGGCTTTCTGCCCACGACGGTCTCGATCTTGTTGATGCAGGACGGGCACGTGAACGGCTCTGTCTCGAACTTCGCGGTGCGGATACCGGTGTTCATGATCTGACCTCCCTGTACCGAGCCCCTGTGGCCCGGTACCTCCATTGAGCCGAATGGGCGACCGGTGCGCCTTGACGCAGGTCAACTCCGACCGCGGCACTTGTCACGGCGCCTTCCATGGCCGGTCGAGAAGGTGAGGGCTACGCTGGAAGATATGATCCACCCGCCGTCCGACGACCAACTCTTTCCAGCACCAGACAAGGGCTACGCCACGAGCGGGGTCCACACGAGCTATCGGACGGAACTGGTCAAGAAACCCCACGACGTGGTGGACGAGGACTGGGCGGGCGGAGTGCCGCCCCAGTACGGGGTCGCCCCGCGCATCCGCGTCGGTCGTGACAAGTGGTTCAACCTGCTCTGGCTCATCCCCATCGGACTCGTGTTGCTTGTGGCGGGCATCGCCGTCGCGAAGGGGCTGAGGGAGCTCCCCGGGGTCCAGGAGTTCATCGCCCAGTACCCGGGGGAGTCGGAGCTCCCTGCCGGTGCCCCGGTCGGCTTCCCCGCCTGGCTCGGCTGGCAGCACTTCCTCAACGCCTTCTTCATGATCTTCATCATCCGCTCCGGCGTGACGATCCTCGCCGACCACCCGCGCCTCTACCTGACCCGGCACTCGACGCCGGGCAAGGACTGGTTCCGGATGCAGAAGCCGGTTCCCGCAGACCCGCTCTACACCGCGAAGATGGACTCGCTCACCTTGCCGGATGGCGTCGGGCTGCCAGGACGCCGGCACTCGATCGGCCTCGCCCGCTGGTGGCATCTGGGCATCGACACGCTGTGGCTTCTGAACGGGCTCGTGTTCTTCGTCCTCATCTTCGTCACGGGGCAGTGGATGCGGCTGGTCCCGATGAGCTGGGATGTCATCCCGCATTCGATCTCGGTCGCGATCCAGTACCTGTCGCTCGACTGGCCGCTCGATAACGGCTGGGTGAACTACAACAGCCTGCAGCTGATCGCCTACTTCCTGACCGTGTTCGTCGCGGCGCCGCTCGCCCTCATCACCGGGCTCGGGATGTCTCCGGCCCTGTCGACCCGGTTCCGCTGGATCAGTTCGATCTTCAGCATCCAGGTCGCTCGTTCGCTGCACTTCGCAGTGCTGTGCTGGTTCGTGATGTTCATCATCGTGCACGTCTCCCTCGTGTTCGCGACCGGGGCGCTGCGCAACCTCAACCACATGTACGCGGGTCGTGACGACGAATCCTGGGTCGGTTTCTGGGTCTTCGCGGCCTCGCTGGTCGTCATGATCGTCGCCTGGGTCGCGGCGACGCCGCTCACCTACCGGTTCCCGCGGAAGGTGCAGAAGGTCGGCTACGCCCTCATCGGTCCGGCGCAGAAGCTCTTCGAGCACATCGACGCGAAGCCCGGCCAGTACACCGAGAAGGACATCTCACCGTACTTCTGGCACAACGGCAAATACCCGGAGACCGAGGAATACCAGAAACTGCGCGACGGCGACTTCGCCGACTACAAACTGCGCATCAACGGGCTCGTGGAGAACCCGGTCGAACTCGACCTGGCCCAGCTGCGCGCCCTCGCCCACCACGAGCAGATCACGCAACACTTCTGCATCCAGGGCTGGTCGGGAGTCGCGAAGTGGGGCGGCGTCTCGATGTCGACGATCCTCGATCTCGTGAAACCGAAACCGGAGGCGAAGTGGGTGATCTTCTATTCGTTCGCCCTCGGGCCGGATGGCGGCATCTACTACGACGCCCAGTCGATGGAGCAGATGCGGTACCCGCTGACCATGCTCGCCTACGAGATGAACGACGAGGACCTCTCCTTCGGCCACGGGGCCCCGCTGCGCCTTCGCAACGAGGTGCAGCTCGGGTTCAAGATGGTCAAGTGGATCAAGGGCGTCGAGTTCGTCGAACACTTCGATGAGATCGGTGGTGGTCACGGTGGATACAACAACGATCACGAGTTCTTCGGATACCGACAGTCGATCTGACGCCGCGCCGCTCGTCGACGTGCGGGGCCGCCCGCTCCACGACATCCGGTTCTCCGTCACGGACCGCTGCAATTTCCGCTGCGTGTACTGCATGCCGAAGGAGATCTTCGGGCGGGACTACGCGTTCATGCCGCGCGAGGAGCTGCTGACGTTCGAGGAGATCACTCGGCTCGTCGCCATCGGAATCGGCCACGGTGTCGAGAAGATCCGGCTCACCGGTGGCGAGCCGCTGCTGCGCAAGGGGCTCCCGGAGCTCGTCGCCATGCTGAGCGAGCTGCGCACACCGTCGGGGGCTGCTCCGGACATCGCCGTCACCACGAACGGCTCTGCGCTCGCCCACCTGGCCCCCGCTCTCAAGGATGCCGGGCTGCGCCGGGTGACGGTCTCGCTCGATTCCCTCGACGACGCCACGTTCCAGTCGATGAACGACGTGCGGTTCCCCGTGGCGAAGGTCCTGCACGGCCTGGACGTCGCCCACGAGGTGGGCCTCGGACCCATCAAGGTCAACATGGTCGTCAAGAAGGGCCTGAACGACCAGGACATCGTCGCGATGGCGCGCCACTTCAAGGGCACCCCGTTCATCCTGAGGTTCATCGAGTTCATGGACGTCGGAACGACGAACGGCTGGCAGCTTCGCGAGGTCGTGCCCTCCGCCGAGGTCATCGCCCGCATCCACGCTGAACTGCCGCTCGAGGAGGTCGAGCCGAACTACCGCGGCGAGACCTCGCGGCGCTGGCGGTACCGGGATGGCGAGGGCGAGATCGGCGTGATCTCGAGTGTCACGCAGTCCTTCTGCCACTCCTGCTCCCGGGCGCGCATCTCCGTCGACGGCAAGCTCTACACCTGCCTCTTCGCCGACACGGGGCACGATCTGAGGGCGCTGCTGCGGGGCGGGGCGTCGGACAATGAGTTGTCGGAGGCGATGGCGACCATCTGGCGCGCGCGGACAGACCGGTACTCGGAGCTGAGGGGCCTCAACACCCCTCGCTCGGGCAGGGGAGCGAAGCGAATCGAGATGTCCTACATTGGCGGCTGAGACGGGTACCGGCGTGATCGTTGCGGTCAGATACTTCGCTGCGGCGGCGGATGCTGCGCAGTGCGAGGAGGAACAGCTCGTGCTCGAGGACGGCGCGACGCTGGGCTCGCTCAAGGCGCTCCTCGTCGAACGATACGGGGACCTCATGCGCCGCGTCGTGGAATCCGGTTCCTTTCTGCTGAACGGTGTCGTGCGCAAGGACGACGCGGTTCCGGTGGGCGAGCGAGTGGATGTGCTCCCGCCCTTCGCCGGCGGCTGACGCCCTGCCTTAGGAGAACGCGGCGATCCCCGTCTGTGCCCGGCCCAGAATGAGCGCGTGCACGTCGTGGGTGCCCTCGTAGGTGTTGACGACCTCGAGGTTCACGAGGTGCCGCGCGATCCCGAACTCGTCGCTGATCCCGTTGCCGCCCAGCATGTCGCGAGCCTGGCGCGCGATGTCGAGCGATTTGCCTGCGCTGTTGCGCTTCATGATCGAAGTGATCTCGGGGGTCGCCGTACCGTCGTCCTTCATGCGTCCGAGGCGGAGGCAGCCCTGCAGCGCGAGGGCGATCTCGGTCTGCATGTCGGCGAGCTTCTTCTGGATGAGCTGGTTCGCGGCGAGCGGGCGGCCGAACTGCTTCCGGTCCAGCACGTACTGCCTCGCGGTGTGCCAGCAGTCCTCCGCCGCGCCGAGCGCACCCCAGGAGATGCCGTACCGGGCCGAGTTGAGGCACGTGAACGGTCCCTTGAGGCCACGGATGTCGGCAAAGGCGTTCTCCTCGGGGCAGAACACGTCATCCAGGACGATCTCACCGGTGATCGACGTGCGCAGGCCCACCTTGCCGTGGATGGCGGGGGTGCTCAACCCTTCCCAGCCCTTCTCGAGCACGAACCCGCGGATGTCGCCGGCGTCGTCCTTCGCCCACACCACGAACACGTCGGCGATGGGGCTGTTCGTGATCCAGGTCTTCGCGCCGGAGATGCGATATCCGCCGTCCACAGCACGGGCTCGCGTGACCATGCCGCCCGGGTCGGAACCGTGGTCCGGTTCGGTGAGTCCGAAGCAGCCGATGAGCTCACCGCCGGCGAGCCCCGGAAGGTATTTCCGTCGCAGTTCGTCGGTGCCGAACTCGAGAACTGGCACCATGACGAGCGAGGACTGAACGCTCATCATCGAGCGGAACCCGGAGTCCACCCGTTCGACCTCGCGGGCGATCAGTCCGTAGCTGACATAGTTGAGACCGCTGCCGCCGAACTCCTCCGGAATCGTCGCACCGAGCAGTCCGAGCTCTCCCATCTCACGGAAGATTCCAGGGTCGGTGTGCTCGTTGCGGAACGCATCCAGCACCCTCGGGGCGAGCTTGTCCTGCGCGTACTTTGCCGCCGCGTCGCGGATCATCCGCTCGTCGTCGGTGAGCTGCTCGTCGAGGTGAAGCGGGTCTTTCCAGTCGAAGC
Source organism: Leifsonella bigeumensis (assembly GCF_039537265.1). NCBI lineage: Bacteria > Bacillati > Actinomycetota > Actinomycetes > Micrococcales > Microbacteriaceae > Leifsonella > Leifsonella bigeumensis. The sequence continues at coordinate 130,625 of NZ_BAABAE010000003.1, forward strand.
CGTGTGCCATGGGTCAAGTTTGCACTACCGGGTCACAGGCCGACCCATTCCGATCGGCCGTCCGTGAAGTACTGGCGCTTCCAGATCGGTACCGTCGACTTGATGCGCTCAACGAGAAGCTCGCACGCGTCGAACGCCTCTCGGCGGTGTGCAGCGGAGGCGGCCGCCACGAGGGCGACATCGCCGATCTCGAGGTGCCCGATCCGATGCGCTGCGGCGACGGCGAGGCCGGTCTCGTCCGCGACGGATGCGCAGCATTCTGCGAGGATACGTTCGGCATCCGGGTGCGCCTGATAGTCGAGGGAGAGGATGTCGTGGCCGTCGTCATGGTTCCTCACCACACCGTGGAAGAGTACGACGGCACCGCTTCGCGGGGACTCGACCGACCCCTGAACGGTGCGCACGCTGATCTCCTCACCGGTGATGACGGCGAAGGGGCGCGGCCCGATGCTCGATGGCATGCTCAGTACCGGACCAGGGCGGGCTCAACGGTGGCGGAGTAGGAGTCGATTCCGCCCGCCAGGTGGCGGACGTTGTCGAATCCGGAGTCGCGCAGGAAGGCGAGTGCTCTCGCCGACCGAACCCCGGAATGGCAGTACAGGACGACGGGGATGTCACGCCGGACCTCGTCGATTCGGCGGGTCAGGGTGCCGAGCGGAATGAACTCGGACGGTTCGATCGTCACGATCGCCCTCTCGTAGGGTTCGCGGATGTCGATGAGCTGCACCGGTTCGCCGCGCTCCAGGATCCTCGCGAGCTGCCGCGCATCGACCTCGTCGCCCTCCGCCTCCTCGTCGTGAGTCGCCGTCGTCGCGACCCCGCAGAACGCCTCGTAGTCGATGAGCTCGGTGATCGGCGGCGACTCAGGGTCAGCGGCGAAGTCGATGTCCCTGAACCGCCCGGTGAGCGCATCGTAGGTCGTGACCGTACCGAGCAGCGGTTGCCCGATCCCCGTGATGATCTTGATCGTCTCCGCGCCCATGATGGCCCCGATGACCGCGCAGACGCTCGGCAGCACCCCGCCCTCCGAGCAGGAGGGGATCGTGCCGGGGATGGGCGGCGTGGGGAACAGGTCCCGGTAGGTGGGCCCCTGCCCTGCCCACGCGACGCCGACCTGGCCGTGGTACTGCAGGATGGCGCCCCACACGAGCGGCTTACCCGTGATCGCTGCGGCATCGTTGGCGAGGTAGCGGGTCGGAAAGTTGTCGCTGCCGTCGAGCAGCACGTCGTAGTCGGCGAGGATGTCCAGGATGTTGCCGGAATCCACGCGCACGTCGTGCCGGATGATGACGGTCGAAGGATCGATCCCGGCCACCGTGTCGGAGATCGAGTCCAGCTTGCTCCGCCCGATGTCGGAGACGCCGTGGGAGATCTGGCGGTGCAGGTTCGACAGTTCGACGACATCCGTGTCGACGATGCCGATCGTGCCGACGCCCGCCGACGCGAGGTAGGGGACGGTCGCGCTGCCCAGACCTCCCGCGCCGATGACGAGGACCCGGGCGTTCGCGAGCCTGCGCTGGGCCACCTCGTCGAACCCCGGCAGCGCGAGTTGACGGCTGTAGCGCGCGAGTCTCTCCGGTGCGAGGGGAGCACCGGGCTCGACGAGGGCGCCCGGTGAACTCACGCTGGCCTCCCTGATGCGTCGGCAGCCGTTCGCCGACAGGTTCACACCATTCTATTCGGCGGCGGCGAGCCTCGTCGCCGTGGCGATCGCCTCCGAGACCGCCACGGCGGGGTCGCTCCCGTTCCCGGCCGAACGTCCTGCGGCATAGCCTGCGAGGAACGTGGTGACAGGAGCTGCGGGGCGCACGACGGCGCGGGCGGCGTCCCCTGCGAGCTCGAGCACACGGTCGATGTCGAGCTCGAGCTCCTGCAGCTCGAGCGCTTCGGCGAGCCTGCTCGCCCAGTCCGCGAGGGCGGTGCGTTCGTCGTCATTCATGGGATGTCCCTTCGTCGGCGGTGGAGTAGAGCGGTTCGGGGGTAGTTGGCGGTGGCAGCGCGCTGAGTCGCGCCGCGTCGGCCCAGGAGTCGACATCGGATGTCGTGCCCGCCGGCACCGCCACGGGCACGAGCGCGAGATCCTCGATGAGACGGAACACGCGCAGCGAGTCGAGCAGGCCCTCGGCCCGGTGTCGAGCGACGGCCTCGACGATGGCCTCGGTTCGATAGCACGCAGCCAGAGGCTGCTCACGGCCGTCGGCGTCGACGGCGATCGCCCCGTCGGCCTGGGGATGCGCGGCGAGCGCCTGCTCCAACGCTGCGATCGCACCGTCGACCCGCGGCATGTCGCACGCGAGTAGGAGTATCGCTTCACTCGGTGTCGCGGATGCCCCGTCGAGCGCATCCAGGCCAGCGGCGATCCCCGCGACGGGGCCCGAGAACGGCGGACTCTCCCTCACCAGCAGCACGGCATCCGGAATCGCTCGGGCGGGTTGCGGACCGACGACCACGATGCGGCGGGCGCCGTCAACCGCGGCCAGGGTGCGCTCCAGCAGCGTGACGCCGTCCACGGTGAACTCCGACTTGGGGATGGAGTCCAGCCGCGCCGAACGTCCTCCGGTCAGGACGATCGCGTCGATCAGCACGGCCCAACCCTACGGCCGAGTCAGGCCGCCAGCAGCTGCCGCAGCACGTATTGCAGGATGCCGCCGTGCCGGTAGTACTCCGCCTCCGCGGGGGTGTCGATGCGCACGGCCGCCTCGAAGTCGCGCGCAGCCCCGTCATCCGGCGTGACCGTCACGGTCACTCTGGCCGGCGCAGCGGATGCCCCGTCGAGGCCCGAGATCGAGTAGGTCTCCTCGCCCGTGAGGCCGAGGCTCTCGGCAGTGTCACCGGGCAGGAACTGCAGTGGCAGCACCCCCATCCCGATGAGGTTCGACCGGTGGATGCGCTCGAAGCTCGTGGCGAGCACCGCCTTGACCCCGAGCAGGAGCGTGCCCTTCGCCGCCCAGTCGCGGGAGGAGCCCGATCCGTACTCGGCGCCCGCGATCACGAGCAGCGGGACACCGTCATCGAGGTACCGCCGTGAAGCGTCGAAGATGGTCGTCTGCTCCCCGTCGGGGAAGTGCCGCGTGAATCCGCCCTCAACGCCCGGAACGAGTTGGTTGCGCAGTCGGATGTTCGCGAACGTTCCGCGGATCATGACCTCGTGGTTGCCGCGCCTCGAGCCGTACGAGTTGAAGTCCTTCGGGATCACGCCCTGCTCCTGCAGCCACACCCCCGCCGGCGAATCGCGCTTGATGCTCCCGGCCGGGGAGATGTGGTCGGTCGTGACGGAGTCGCCGAGCAGCGCGAGCACGCGGGCGTCCCGGATGTCGCGCAGGGCTTCAGGCTCCCGCGGCATGCCCTCGAAGTACGGGGGCTGCCGCACGTAGGTGGAGGTGTTGTCCCAGGCGAACATGTCGGCATCCGGGATCTCGAGTCCCTGCCAGTTGTGGTCGCCGTCGAAGACGTTCGCGTAGCCCTTCGAGAACATGTCCGCCTCGACGACCTGGCCGACGACCGCCTGCACCTCCTCGACGCTCGGCCAGATGTCGCGCAGGTAGACGTCCTGGCCGTCCTTGCCGACCCCGAGGGAGTCGGTCTGCAGGTCGGTGTTCATCGTCCCGGCGAGAGCGTAGGCGATCACGAGCGGCGGGGAGGCCAGGAAGTTCATCTGCGTCTGAGGGTGGATGCGACCCTCGAAGTTGCGGTTACCGGAGAGCACCGCAGACACGTTGAGATGATGGTCGTCGACCGCCGTCTGGATCTCCGGTATGAGCGGCCCCGAGTTGCCGATGCAGGTCGTGCAGCCGTATCCGACGAGGTCGAAGCCGAGCTGGTTGAGGTAGGGGGTGAGCCCGGCCTTCTCGTAGTAGTCGGTGACGACGCGGGAGCCCGGCGCGAGCGAGGTCTTGACCCAGGGCTTGGAGCTGAGGCCGAGCTCGACCGCCTTCTTCGCCATGAGGCCGGCGCCGATCATGACCTCGGGGTTCGAGGTGTTCGTACAGGAGGTGATCGCCGCGATGACCACGTGGCCGTTGTCGATCGTCGTCTCGCTGTCGCCCACGGTGACCGTGATCGGGTCGGAGAGCCAGGGGACCTCCTTCTGCTTGACCGTCCGGTCGACCGGAAGCGCACTGCGGCTCACATCGCCGAGCGCGATGGGGTCGCTCGCCGGGAAGGACTCGGCGCTCGCCTCATCCAGGCCGACGAGCTCCTCCGGCGCCTTCGACCCTTCGGTGAGGATGGCGCTCACGACCTTGCGGGCCTTGCGCAGCGGGATGCGGTCCTGCGGCCGCTTGGGGCCGGCGATGGATGCTTCAACACTCGCGAGGTCGAGTTCGAGCACGAGCGAGTAGTCGGCCTCGCGGCTCGGATCGTGCCAGAGGCCCTGCTCCTTCGCGTAGGCCTCGACGAGGGCGACCTGTTCCTCCGGGCGACCGGTGAGGCGGAGGTAGGCGAGCGTCTCGTCGTCGATCGGGAAGATCGCGCAGGTCGAGCCGTACTCCGGGCTCATGTTGCCCAGGGTCGCGCGGTTCGCGAGCGGGATCGCGGCCACACCCGGGCCGAAGAACTCGACGAACTTGCCGACCACCCCGGTCTTGCGCAGCAGCTCGGCGACGGTGAGCACGAGGTCGGTCGCCGTGGTCCCCTCGGTCAATGAGCCGGTGAGCTTGACGCCCACGACCGGCGGGACGAGCATGCTCATCGGCTGGCCGAGCATCGCCGCCTCGGCCTCGATGCCGCCGACGCCCCAGCCGAGCACGCCGAGACCGTTGACCATAGGAGTGTGGGAGTCGGTGCCGACGAGGGTGTCGCAGTAGGCCTGGTTCGTGCCTCCGCGCTGTCGCGTGAAGACGACCCGGGAGAGGTACTCGAGGTTCACCTGGTGGCAGATACCGGTGTCCGGCGGCACGACGAGGAAGTCGTCGAAGGCCTGCTGCGCCCAGCGCAGCAGCTGGTAGCGCTCCTGGTTGCGCTGGAACTCGAGGTCGGCGTTGATCCGGAACGCCTTCGGGGTGCCGAACGCGTCGGCGATGACCGAGTGGTCGATCACGAGCTCGGAGGGGATGAGCGGGTTGATCTTCTGCGGGTCGCCGTCGAAGGCGGCCATGGCATCCCGCATCGCGACGAGATCGACGACGCAGGGGACTCCGGTGAAGTCCTGCAGCAGCACGCGCGCCGGGGTGTACTGGATCTCGGCACCGTGCTCGGCGGCCGGATCCCACTCGGCGACGGCTCGAACCTGGTCGGCCGTCACGAGGGTGCCGTCCTCGTTGCGCAGCAGGTTCTCCAGGAGCACCTTGAGGCTGTAGGGGAGCCGCTCGTAGCCCGGGACGGCATCCAGTCGGAAGATCTCGTAGGTCGTGTCGCCGACCGTCAAATCCGCACGCGCGCCGAAACTGTTCATGACTCACTCCTCCGCCCGACCGCCGGAGATGCTCTCACCTTCGGCGGTGATCCTCCTCCCATAGTCCGCTGTTCCTCGGGGGGTGTCAACGCGAGCACCGCCGTGAACAGCTCGGACGTCCGAGTAATAGGCTGGAAGTGAGCGGTCTATCGAAAGCGAGGCCCGAATGGCGGACACACGACGTCCGGCAGGTGCCAGAAAGACCGCGAAGCAGAACGGCGACTCCGCCGACGTGCTTCGCGGATACTACGAGCAGATGGTTCTCGTGCGCGAGTTCGAGCTCCGTGCGAGCGAGATGTATGCGCGGGCGAAGATCGGCGGGTACTGCCACCTCAATCTCGGTGAGGAGGCCACGGTCGTCGGCCTCATGGCGGCCCTCCGCGCCACCGACTACCTGTTCACGACCTACCGCGACCACGGCTACGCGATCGTGCGCGGCATGGACCCCGGCGCGGTCATGGCCGAGCTCTTCGGCAAGACGGCGGGCGTCGTCGGCGGCCGCGGCGGTTCGATGCACATGTTCGATGCCGACCTGCGGATGCTCGGGGGCTACGGAATCGTGGGCGGTCAGATCCCCCCGGCGACGGGCGCCGCATTCGCGATCGACTACCGCAGCAAGGCGGGCAAGAAGGCCGAAGCGGTCATGTGCCTCATGGGTGACGCGACGACCAACATCGGCGCGTTCCACGAGTCGCTCAACCTGGCCGGCCTCTGGAAGCTCCCCATCGTCTACGTCATCGTCAACAACCGGCTCGGGATGGGCACCCCGGTCGAGCTGGCTTCCGCGGAGCCCGACCTCTACAAGCGCGGCTCCGCCTACCGCATCCCCGGCGTCCGCGTCGACGGTGACGATCCCGTCGCTGTGCGGGATGCGGCGATCGCCGCCCTCGAGAAGGCGCGCGCCGACCGGCAGCCGAGCATCCTCGAGACCATGAGCTTCCGCCTCAAGGGGCACTCGGTCGTCGACCCCGCGCGCTACCGCTCGAAGGAGGACAACGAGGAGGCGCAGGCCAACGATCCGGTGCCGGCCTTTCGCAATCGGCTGCTGAAGTCGGGCGCGCTCGACGAGAAGGCTGCCGACGGCATCCACGACGCGATCGAGAAGCGGGTGACGGATGCCGTGGAGTTCGCCGACGCGAGTCCGGATCCGTCGCCCTCCGAGCTGTTCGACGCTGTGTATGCGACGCCGGTGGCGAACGAGTCCAGGGCGTACCCCGGCGATCCGGTCACGGCCGTGGGGTCGGTGGTGTCATGACCGAGCTGACGTACCGCCAGGCGCTCAACGACACCTTGCGCGCAGAGCTCACCCGGGACGAGAACGTGTATCTCATCGGCGAGGAGATCGGCGTCTTCGAGGGCTCGTACAAGATCACCGCGGGGCTGCTGAAGGAGTTCGGGCCGAAGCGCGTCGTCGACACCCCCATCTCGGAGGAGGGGTTCACCGGGGTCGCGATCGGGTCGGCCATGCTGGGCCTGCGGCCCGTCGTCGAGATCATGACGCTCAACTTCTCGCTCATCGCGATCGACCAGATCGTCAACCACGCGGCCAAGATGTACGGGATGTTCGGCGGACGCGTGAAGGTGCCCATGGTCATCCGCACCCCCGGTGGTGGTGGGCAGCAGCTCGCCGCGACGCACTCGCAGAACCTCGAGGTCTGGTACGCGCACATCCCCGGGCTCAAGGTCGTCGCCCCCTCGAACCCGGCCGACGCGAAGGCTCTGCTCACGGCGGCGATCCGGGACGATGACCCGGTGCTGTTCCTGGAGAACCTGGCCCTCTACAACACCAAGGGCGAGGTTCCGGATGGCGAGCAGGTCGCCGAGATCGGCCGTGCCGCCATCGCGAGGGAGGGCACCGACCTCACCGTCGTGAGCTACTCGCGCGGTGTCGTGACGGCCCTCGAAGTCGCAGAGCAGCTGGCGGGGGAGGGGATCTCCATTGAGGTCGTTGACCTGAGAAGCCTGCGCCCGCTCGACCGGGAGACGTTCTGCGAATCCGTGAAGAAGACGAGTCGCGCGGTCATCTTCGAGGACGACATGCTGAGCTACGGCATCGGCGCCGAGATCTCGGCGACGATCGGCGAGGCGGTCTTCGACTGGCTCGACGCTCCCGTACGCCGGGTCGCCGCAGCCGAGGTCCCCCTGCCATACGCGAAGCCGCTCGAACTCGCAGCGATGCCGGATGCTGCGGCGCTCACGAAGGTCATCCACGAGACGCTCGCGGCGAGCGGATACCGGAAGTAGGAGGCTGCCATGTCTGAGGTTGTGATGCCCCGCTTGTCCGACACCATGGAGGAGGGCGAGCTCTCGAAGTGGCTCAAGAACGTCGGGGACCCGGTCGCGAAGGGCGATGTCCTCGCCGAGATCGAGACCGACAAGGCGACCATGGACCTCGAAGCGTTCGAGGCCGGTGTGCTCGAGCAGCAGCTCGTGGAGGCCGGGTCGGTCGTTCCGATCGGAACGCCCGTCGCGGTCATCGGCGATGGGAGCGGTTCGGCGGCGAAGCCCGCTCCCGCACCGGCCGCCGAAACGCCCGCCGAACAGCAGGACACTGGCCCGGTCGAGCCGACGTCTTCTCCGGTCGAGCCGACGTCTTCTCCGGTCGAGCCTGTCGAGACCGGATCTCGGCAGGCTCCGTCCGGGAAGCCTGTGGTTGAGCCGTCGACCCCAGCGGTCGGCAAGCCCAGAACCTCCCCCCTCGCCCGCAAGATCGCGAAAGAACACGGCATCGACCTCGCGGCCCTCACCGGCTCCGGTACGCAGGGCCGCATCGTCCGCGCGGATGTCGAGGCCGCCATCGCAGCGGGTACCGGCATGGCGACCCCGGCAGCACCGGCGACGTCGTCGGGTGCAGCGGCGGCCCCAGCCTCAACTCCCACGCCCGGTACCGACCAGCACCGCGAGGACGAGCGCATCCCGGCCAACCGCCTCCGGTCGGTGGCGGCGAAACGGCTCACCCAGAGTCAGGCGGTACCGCACTTCTTCCTCACGAGCGTCGTGGATGTCGAGAAGCTGCTCGCGTTCCGCGGCCAGGTGAACGAGGCGCTCGCTGCCCAGAATCTCAAGGCGAGCGTCAACGACGTGATCGTGCGGGCGGTCGCGGTCGCGCTGCGGCAGCATCCGGAGGCGAACGCGTCCTGGGTCGACGATGCCGAGGGCCAGGCGGTCGTGCGGCATGCCCGGGTCAACGTCGGGATCGCTGTCGCGACGGATGCCGGACTGCTCGTGCCGGTCATCCGGGACGCCGACCGCAAGACCCTCGGGCAGATCTCCACCGAGACCGTTGCTCTCGCCGAGAAGGCGCGCGATGGCAAGCTCTCCCTCGATGAGATGACCGGCGGGACCTTCAGCGTCTCGAACCTCGGCATGTTCGGCATCGACCAGTTCACGGCAGTCATCAACCCGCCGGAGGCCGCGATCCTCGCGGTCGGTGCGGCCAGCCCGGTGCCGGTGCTGCGCGACGGCGTGCTCGTCGATGTGCCGAAGCTCAGGATCACCCTGACCGTCGACCACCGCGTCATGGACGGTGCGATCGCGGCGGGCTTCCTGCGCGACCTCGTCGGCATCCTCGAGCAGCCCTTGCGGATGCTCCTCTAGCCGGCAGCGAGCAGCCCTGGCGGATCTCGTTAAGCCGGCGGTGGTATTTTTCACCGGGTTCGGCAGTGACACCGTCGCGCGTGCCCGCGTAGCCTACGAACATGGCAACGGCGAGGATGACCGACGCGAAACAAAGCAACCTCATGGCCGGCCGAAGCCGGCTCGGAACAGCGGTTCGCAAGCTGCCTCCCGGGGCCTTCGCCTTCGTGATGGCGACCGGTATCGTCGGGGCAGCGTTCTCGCTGGTCGGTCAGGACGCCATCACCATCGTTCTGCTCGTCATCGCCGTGGTGAGTCTCGCCGCGCTCCTGGGCGCGCTGGTGTGGCGGGTGGTGCGCCATTGGGACCTTGTCTACGCCGACGCCCGCAACCCGGCGATCGCGTTCGGATTCGCGACGATCGTCGCTGCCCTCAACGTCGTCGGCGCGCTCTTCTTCTCGATCGAGCCGGCGGTGACGATCGTTCTCCTGTGCATCAGCGTTCCGTTCTGGCTCGTCCTGACCTACGGCATCGCCGCGGCGATGATGCTGGGTCCGCAGGATGGCGCCCCGGCGCTCAAGGCGAACGGCAGCTGGTTCATCTGGGTGGTCGCGACACAGTCGATCTCGGTCGTGACCGGCATCATCGACCATGGGCTGGAGATCAACATCCTCGGTGTCATCGCGGTCGCGATGTGGAGTATCGGTGTCGTGCTCTACATCGTTCTCACCGTGATCATCACGCTGCGCCTCATGACGACGACACAGGATGCGTTCGGCATCCGGCCGACCTACTGGGTGTACATGGGGGCGACGGCGATCACGGTGTACTCGGGCTGGTCGATCCTGAGCCTGCTCGCGGACCTGCCGATCATCAAAGCCACGCACGACTTCGTGTCGGGGTTCACCTTCATGCTCTGGGCTTTCGGTGTCTGGTGGATTCCGCTGCTCGTCATCTTCGGGCTCTGGCGCCACGCGGTGAAGCGCTACCCGGTGCAGTACGAGTCCGAGCTGTGGAGCATGGTCTTCCCGCTCGGGATGTTCTCGGTCGCGAGCATCCACCTGGGACGACTTCTCGGCCTGCCGATCGTGCACGACCTGGGGATCATCTGCACCTGGATCGCCGGAGTGATGTGGGTCGCGGTGACTGTCCTCATGCTGAAATCGGCCTCCCGCAGGGAGATCCCAGGTGCGACGACGACCGAGAGAATCGCGCAGCATCGCTAGCGAGGCGCGTCCCGGTTAGACTGGTGACGGCTCCCCGTGTGGCGCCATCCAGGCCAACTCCCCCAGGACGGAAACGTAGCAAGGGTAACCGGGCTCTGGCGGGTGCGCGGGGAGTCGTTACATTTTCGGGCAAGCGCTTCACGCGCCCGATACCTCGCTTCGCTCGGCGGACTTCCGCGATGGTTCACGGGGCGCGGCACGTAGGCTGGAAGCGTGGCTCGCTCCATCTACATCACCTCGGCCGAGGGCAACACCGGCAAGTCGACGATCGCACTCGGAGTGCTCGACACCCTCACCCGGTCGATCGAGCGAGTCGGGGTGTTCCGGCCGGTGGCGCGCTCGAGTGCCGAACGCGACTACGTGCTCGAACTCATGCTCGAGCACGACGGGGTCGACCTCGACTACGACCTGTGCGTCGGTGTCGGCTACGAAGACGTCCACAACGATCCGGATGCCGCCCTCGCCACGATCGTCGAACGGTTCAAGGCCGTCGAGGCGCTGTGCGACGCGGTCGTCATCCTCGGCTCCGACTACACGGATGTCGGAACTCCGACCGAGCTCGGCTACAACGCGCGCATCGCCGCGAACCTCGGTGCGCCCGTCGTGCTCGTGCTCGGCGGACGCGTCGGCGAACACGCCGAGGCGCGAACCCCGGATGCCCTGCGCCAGCTCGCCGAGGTCACGGTCGCCGAACTGCATCACGAGCACGCGACGCTGCTCGCCGTCATCGCGAACCGGAGCGACCCGGGCAACGCGGACGACATCCGGGCCGCCATCGGCAGCGTCGTGCCCGCCGGCCAGAACGGTGCCGGCGTGCCGGTCTGGGTGGTCCCCGAGAATCCGGTGCTCGTCGCCCCCACCATGCGGTCCATCATGGAGGCCACCGCGGGCACGCTGCTGAAGGGTGACCCGGAACTCCTGAGCCGGGAGGCCCTCGGCGTCGTCGTCGCCGCCATGGGCATGAACAACGTGTTGCCGAGACTCATCGAGGGTTCCGTCGTCGTGGTCCCCGCCGACCGTACCGAGGTGCTGCTCGCGGTGCTCATGGCCAACGAGTCCGGCACATTCCCCTCCGTCGCGGGCATCGTGCTCAATGGCGGGTTCGAGTTGCCAGAGCCGATCGAGCGGCTCATCGAGGGCATCCGCTCGACGTTGCCGATCATCCGCACCGAGCTCGGCAGCTACGACACGGCGGTGCGCATCACGCGCATCCGGCCGCGCCTGGCCGCCGACTCGCAGCGCAAGCTCGACACTGCACGCTCCATGTTCGAGGAGAACGTCGACGCCGACGAGCTGCTCGGCCTGCTCGACCTCGAACGCACCCCCGTCGTCACCCCGCTCATGTTCGAGTACGGGCTCATCGAGCGCGCGCGCACCGACCGTCGCCACATCGTGCTGCCGGAGGGCGAGGACGACCGCATCCTGCGCGCCGCCGCGACCGTGCTGAGTCGTGGCATCGCCGACCTCACGATCCTCGGCGAGGAGATCGAGGTGCGTTCCCGCGCGATCGGGCTCGGCCTCGACATCCAGAAGGCGGCCGTGCTCAGCTCCTTCGACGACGTGCTGCGGCTGAAGTTCTCGGAGGAATATCACCGGCTGCGAGCGCACAAGGGCGTCACCCTCGATCGGGCGCGCGACACCGTCACCGACCCCTCCTACTTCGGGACTCTCATGGTGCAGCTCGGGCTGGCCGACGGCATGGTCTCCGGCGCCGCGCACACGACGGCGCAGACGGTGCGCCCCGCGTTCGAGATCATCAAGACGAAGGAGGGGGTCTCGATCGTCTCGAGCGTGTTCCTCATGGCGCTCGCCGATCGCGTGCTCGTCTACGGCGACTGCGCGGTCATCCCCGACCCGACCGCCGAGCAGCTCGCCGACATCGCCGTCTCCGCCTCCGAGACCGCGCAGCAGTTCGGTATCGAACCGCGCATCGCGATGCTCTCCTACTCGACCGGCGAGTCAGGGACGGGGGCGGATGTCGACAAGGTCCGCGAGGCGACCGCCATGGTGCGCGAGCGGCTGGCCGGCATCCCCGTCGACGGGCCGATCCAGTACGACGCGGCGGCGGATGCGGCGGTCGCACGGGCGAAGCTGCCCGAGTCCGAGGTGGCCGGGCGCGCGACGGTGTTCATCTTCCCCGACCTCAACACGGGCAACAACACCTACAAGGCGGTGCAGCGCAGTGCCGGTGCCGTCGCGATCGGACCGGTCATGCAGGGGCTGCGTCTGCCGGTCAACGACCTCTCACGCGGGGCGACGGTGCAGGACATCGTCAACACGGTCGCGATCACGGCCATCCAGGCGCAGGCCGCGCGCGCATGAGCCGCGTTCTGGTCGTCAACTCGGGCTCCTCATCGCTCAAGTACCAGCTCATCGAGCTCGACGGCGAACGGGTGCTGGCGTCGGGCCTCGTCGAGCGCATCGGTGAAGCCTCCCTCGCCGACGACTCCCGCAATCCTGTCCCGGATCACACCGCTGCATTCCAAATCATGCTCGAGGGGCTGCGAGAGCAGGGCATCGACCTCGACGAACCTCTTGCCGCAGTCGGGCACCGGGTGGTGCACGGCGGCGAACGGTTCGTCGAGCCGACGATCGTGACCGACGAGGTCAAGCGGGAGATCGATGAGCTCGCAGTGCTCGCTCCACTGCACAACCCGCCGAACCTCGCCGGCATCGTCGCGGCGGAGGCCACCTTCCCGGGTGTGCCGCAGGTCGCCGTGTTCGACACCGCCTTCCATCGGACGCTCCCGCCGGTCGCCCGCACCTACGCGATCGACGCCGACCTCGCGGAGCAGTATGGCATCCGGCGTTTCGGATTCCACGGCATCTCATTCGAGTACATCTCCGGCGAGGCCGCGCGCTTCCTCGGGCGGCCGTCCGCCGACCTCAAGCTCATCGTGTTCCACCTCGGCAATGGCGCGTCGGTGACCGCGGTCGACGGCGGCCGGTCGGTCGAGACGTCGATGGGTCTGACGCCGCTCGAGGGGCTCATGATGGGCACGCGCGGCGGCGACATCGACCCGGGTGCGATCATCCACTTGCAGCGCGAGGGCGGTCTGACCGCGGATGCGATCGACGAGCTCCTCAATCATCAGAGCGGGCTGCTGGGGCTCGGCGGTTTCGGCGACATCCGGGATGTGCAGAAGGCGGCCGCAGCCGGCGACGCTCGCGCGGCGCTCGCCCTCGAGGTGTACCTGCACCGCATCCGGGGCTACCTGGGCGCGTACCTGGCGCAGCTCGGGCGGGCGGATGCGATCGTCTTCACGGCCGGCGTCGGCGAGAACAACGCCGCCGTGCGGGCGGCCGCGCTCGCGGGGCTGGAGAGCTTCGGCATCCGGGTCGACACCACGCGAAACGAGTCGGACTCTCGTGACGCGCGCACGATCTCGACCGACGGATCGGCGATCGACGTGCTCGTGATTCCCACGAACGAGGAACTGGAGATCGCGCGGCAGGCGCTCGCGCTCGTCACCGGACAGCGGGCTGGGGACAGCCCGGCGTAGGGTCAGCGGCGCCCAGTAGCATGGGGTGGTGGTCACCGCCCTGTATCGCCGTTACCGGCCAGAAACGTTCGCCGAGCTGATCGGCCAGTCGCAGGTGACCGAGCCGCTCATGACGGCGCTGCGCACCAACCGGGTCAATCACGCCTATTTGTTCAGCGGGCCCCGCGGATGCGGCAAGACGACGAGCGCGCGCATCCTGGCCCGCTGCCTCAACTGCGTCGAAGGCCCGACCGACACCCCCTGCGGGAAGTGCCCATCCTGTGTCGAACTCTCGCGCGACGGCGGCGGGTCGCTCGATGTCGTCGAGATCGATGCTGCCAGCCACAACGGCGTCGACGACGCGCGGGACCTGCGCGAGCGCGCCGTGTTCGCCCCAGCCCGTGATCGCTACAAGATCTTCATCCTCGACGAAGCGCACATGGTCACACCCCAGGGCTTCAACGCGCTGCTCAAGATCGTCGAGGAGCCGCCCGAGCACGTCAAATTCATCTTCGCGACGACCGAGCCGGAGAAGGTCATCGGCACGATCCGCTCGCGCACGCACCACTACCCCTTCCGGCTCGTGCCGCCCGCTCAGATGCTCGAGTACGTGCAGCAGTTGTGCGAGAGCGAGAAGGTCACCGTCGCACCCGGCGTGCTGCCCCTCGTGGTGCGCGCGGGCGGCGGCTCGGTGCGCGACACGCTCTCACTCCTCGACCAGCTCATCGCCGGCTCCGAGGGCGACTCGATCGAGTACGAACGGGCGGTCGCCCTCCTCGGCTACACCCACGCCTCGCTCCTCGGCGAAGTCATCGACGCCATCGGCGCACGGGATGCCGCCGCCGCATTCTCCGCGGTCGACCGCGTCATCCAGACCGGCCAGGATCCCCGCCGGTTCGTCGAAGACCTCCTCGAGCGGCTTCGCGACCTCATCGTCGTGGCCGCCACCGGTGGCGGGGCCGCAGCGGTGCTGCGCGGCATCCAGCAGGACGAGCTCGACCAGATGGCGGCGCAGGCCTCCCGGTTCGGTGAGGCAGAGCTCAGCAGGGCTGCGGATGTCGTGGCCGGCGCGCTCACCGAGATGACCGGCGCGACCTCCCCCCGCCTGCACCTCGAACTCATGATCGCGCGCGTGCTGGTCCCTGCGTCGGATGCCTCCGCGCGAGGGACACTCGCGCGCGTGGAGCGGCTGGAGCGGAGGGTCGGTGTGGAGGGGGGTGCTGGAGACACTCCTGTGGCATCGCGGGGGAACCCGACAGCCGAGACGGCTGTCGGCGCTGGCGTCGCCGGCGAAGGCGAGAAATCGCCTTCGCCCCGTGGCTCCAGCGCGCCCGTAGACGCCCGCCACACCCGAGGCTCCACTCCACTGCCCGACGACTCGTCGTCGGCGGATTCCGAGTCACCGCTCCCTGAGGAGGGCGGAGCACGTCACGAAGGGAGCCCAGAGAAGACTCCGGCCACCAGCGCCGACAAGGCAGTCACGTTCCAGCAGCTCTCCGACGCCTGGGCCGAGATTCTCGAGGTCGTCGGCAAGAAGAAGCGCGCAGCGTGGGCCGTCGCCTTCACCGCGAAGCCGATGGGTCTCAAGGAGGACGTGCTCGCCCTCGCCTTCCCCAGCCAGAACGACGTCGAGAACTTCAAGAAGCCGCAGGCGGCCGATCAGAGCGTGAGCGAGATCCTGCGGCAGGCCATCATCGAGGTGCTCGGACTCCGCGTGAAGTTCATCGCGAGGGCGGATGCTGCGGCCGCGAACGCCGCCGACGCTGAGCCGGATGCCCCGCCGGCTGAGCCTGGCCCCGACCGTTCGACCGAAGTCGTGCCCGAGCCTCGCCCAGCGGTCGACGCGGAAGGCTGGGCTGTCGCTCCGATCCCATCCGAGAAACCCGCCTCTACTCCGGTCGAGCCTGGATCTCGGCAAGCTCGATCCGAGAAGACTGGTGCTCGATCCGAGAGAGTTCCGGTCGAGCCGGCTTCTTCTCCCGTCGAGCCTCCTGCTTCTCCGGTCGAGCCTCCTGCTTCTCCGGTCGAGCCTGTCGAGACCGCCGAGCCCCGATCTCGGCAAGCTCGATCCGAGAAGGCAGCGAAGTCAGCCCCATCCGGCGGCAAGCAGCGCTATGGCGAGGCCGTCGTGCGCGAGATCCTCGGCGCCAACTTCATCGAGGAGCAGCCCATCGCACCGCGCGTCACTCCGAGTCCGGAGGCCTGACCCGTGTACGAAGGCATCGTCCAGGAACTCATCGACGAGCTCGGCAGGCTTCCCGGTATCGGCCCGAAGTCCGCGCAGCGGATCGCATTCCACATCCTGCAGACCGAGTCCTTCGATGTGTCGCGGCTCGCGGAGGTGCTCGTGGAGGTGCGCGAGAAGGTGCGGTTCTGCGAAGTGTGCGGCAACGTCACCGAACAGGAGCGCTGTACGATCTGCCGTGACCCGCGCCGTTCGGCCACCACGATCTGCGTCGTCGAAGAGGCGAAGGATGTCGCCGCCATCGAGCGCACCCGCGAATTCAGGGGCCTGTACCACGTGCTGGGCGGGGCCATCAGCCCGATCGACGGGGTCGGGCCCGACGACCTCCGCATCCGGCAGCTCATGGAGCGCCTCGCCGACGGCACCGTCACCGAGGTCATCATCGCAACCGACCCGAACCTCGAGGGCGAAGCGACAGCGAGCTACCTCAGCAGGCTCCTCGTCCAGCCGAATCTTCGCGTCACGCGATTGGCGTCCGGGCTGCCGGTCGGCGGCGATCTCGAGTACGCGGACGAGGTGACCCTGGGGCGCGCGTTCGAGGGTCGTCGCGTCGTACAGGGCTGACAGCCGTTCTCTCAGCAAAAGCCGACCTTCATCGCGTAATATATACATATGAATATAAATGAGGGCCGGTTTGCCGGCAAAGTCGCCATAGTCACAGGGTCGGGTTCAGGGATCGGTGCTGCGGTCACGCGCAGGCTCATCGCTGAGGGCGCGAGCGTCGTCGGCGCCGACCTCAACCCGGGTGGCGCGTCGGAGAACTACGTTCCTGTCGTCACCAACGTCACGGTCGAATCCGACCTCGAGGCGGCCGTAGCGACCGCGGTGTCATCGTTCGGCGGCCTGGATCTCGCCTTCAACATCGCGGGGGCGGCCAAGGGTGCGCCGATCGTCGACCATTCCGAGGCTGACTGGGACTTCACCGTCGACCTCGTGCTGAAGGGCGTCTTCCTCAGTACCAAGCACGAAGCTCGCGCCATGAGGAACGGCGGCGCGATCGTCAACGTCTCGAGCCTCAACGCCCACGTTCCCATGTTCGGTGGAAGCGCCTATGCCTCCGCGAAAGCGGGAGTCGAGATGTTCAGCAAGAATGCCGCCCTCGAACTCGGTCGCAGCGGAATCCGGGTGAACGCCATCCTTCCGGGCCTGGTCTCGACGCCGCTGACCTCCGCCTTCAGCGAGAACGAGGTGCTCGCATCCGACTTCAACAGCAAGATCGTGCTCGGCCGCCCGGCCGATCCCGACGAACTCGCCGGCCCGATCCTGTACCTCGCGAGCGAGGACGCCGGGTACATCACCGGAACGAGCCTGGTCGTCGACGGTGGCTGGGAGATCACCGGATACCCGGATCTCAGCAAGTACTAGAGCAGGCCAACCGGGCTCGCCCCGTGCCGAGTCACGTAACCGGCGGCTCGGCCCGTTTAGAATAGGGCGTTACCCCGCAAATCCAGGAGCGTCCGTGAGCCTCATCGTGCAGAAGTACGGCGGATCGTCGGTCGCGGATGCCGTGAGCATCAAGCGCGTGGCGAAGCGCATCGTCGAGACGCGCAAAGCAGGCAACGAGGTCGTCGTCGTCGTCTCGGCCATGGGTGACACGACCGACGAGCTCGTCGACCTCGCGACGGAGGTAGCACCGCTTCCGTCCGGCCGGGAGCTCGACATGCTGCTCACGGCGGGGGAGCGTATCTCGATGGCTCTTCTCGCCATGGCGATCAAGTCGCAAGGCTTCGAAGCGCGTTCCTACACGGGCAGTCAGGCGGGCATGGCGACGGATGCCCGGCACGGCAGCGCGCGCATCGTCGAGGTGAACCCCACGCGCATCCGGGAGGCCATCGACGCCGGGGCCATCGCGATCGTCGCGGGATTCCAGGGCTTCAACCGCGGCACAGGCGACATCACGACCCTCGGTCGCGGTGGGTCGGACACGACGGCCGTCGCGCTCGCCGCAGCACTCGGCGCCGAGGTGTGCGAGATCTACACGGATGTCGACGGCGTGTTCACCGCAGATCCGCGGGTCGTGCCGAGCGCCCGCAAGCTTGCGAAGATCACGAGCGAGGAGATGCTCGAGCTCGCGGCGGCCGGCGCGAAGGTGCTCTATATTCGCGCGGTGGAATATGCCCGGCGGCATGGGGTGACGATTCACGTGCGGTCGTCGTTCAACAATAATGAGGGGACGCTCGTCGTCAATCCGAAGGACGGAGAAACCGTGGAAGAGGCCATGATCGCGGGTATCGCGGTCGATCTCGGCGAGGCGAAGATCACCGTCGTCGGGGTTCCGGACGTCCCGGGCAAGGCGGCGGAGATCTTCACGATCGTCGCGACGACCGAGGCGAACATCGACATGATCGTGCAGAACGTTTCGGCCGCCGACACCGGGCTGACCGACATCTCCTTCACCCTGCCCATGGCCGATGGCGCCCGCGTTATGCAGACCCTGCTCTCGGAGAAGGAGCGGGTCGGATTCGACAGCCTCCAGTACGACGACCAGATCGCGAAGCTCGCGCTCGTCGGTGCGGGCATGCGCACGAGTTCGGGCATCTCCGCGAAGCTCTTCACCGCGCTGTTCGAGGCGGGCGTCAACATCGAGATGATCTCGACGAGCGAGATCCGGATCTCGGTCGTGACGCGCGCCGACACGATCGACGACGCAGTGCGCGCGGTGCACACCGCATTCGAGCTCGATGGCGACGAGCTCGCCGTCGTCCACGCAGGGACCGGCCGATGAGCCGCGGCATCAACATCGGCGTCGTCGGCGCCACCGGCCAGGTGGGCACGGTCGTGCGCCGCCTGCTGGAGGAGCGCGACTTCCCGGTCGCGAGCATCCGGTACTTCGCCTCTGCGCGCTCGGCCGGGACGACGCTGCCCTGGAAGGGCGAGCAGATCACCGTCGAGGATGCCGCGACCGCCGACCCCACCGGTCTCGACGTCGCGATCTTCTCGGCCGGCGCGACGACCTCGAAGGCGCAGGCCCCCCGGTTCGCTGCCGCCGGCGTGACCGTCATCGATAACTCGTCGGGCTTCCGCATGGACCCGGATGTCCCGCTCGTCGTGAGCGAGGTCAACCCGCACGCGATCGCGGACGCCCGCAAGGGGATCATCGCCAACCCGAACTGCACCACCATGGCTGCGATGCCGGTGCTCAAGGTGCTCGACGCCGAGGCCGGACTCGAGCGCCTGATCGTGAGCACGTACCAGGCGGTCTCCGGTGCAGGGCTCGCCGGGGGCGAAGAACTGCTCGCCCAGGCGAAGGCCGCCATCGGGCAGGACGCAGCAGCGCTCGTGCACGACGGCTCGGCGGTCGACTTCCCCGCCGCATCCACGTTCCCGCGCACGATCGCGTTCGACGTCGTCCCCTTCGCGGGCAACCTCGTCGACGACGGCCTGGGGGAGACGGACGAGGAGAAGAAGCTTCGCAACGAGAGCCGCAAGATCCTCGAACTGCCCGAGCTGCTCGTGAGCGGGACCTGCGTTCGCGTGCCCGTCTTCACCGGCCATTCACTTTCGATCAACGCCGAGTTCGCGCGGCCGCTCTCCGTCGCGCGCGCGACCGAGCTGCTCGCGGATGCCCCCGGCGTCCAGCTCTCAGACGTTCCGACCCCGCTCCAGGCGGCCGGGACCGACCCGAGCTATGTCGGCCGCATCCGGCAGGACGAGGGTGTGCCGAACGGTCGCGGTCTCGCCCTGTTCATCAGCAACGACAACCTGCGCAAGGGCGCCGCGCTCAATGCGGTGCAGATCGCAGAGCTCGTCGCTGCGACCCTCATCCCCGCCTAGCTCGTCGCCCCGTCGGCACCCCCTTGCCCCGCCCAACCTGTCCCAAATGAAGGCATTTCGTGAAGGGGGCCGTCCGCTGCCCCGCGGCGCCGTTGTCCCGGTACGGGAATGCCTTCATTTGGGACAAGCGACGAGGCAGCGAGGTGGAAAGCGGCGGCAGTTTCGCGACACTAAACTGGAGCAGTGAGCCCCGCAAACCCGATCGACGTCGCGCTCATCGGCGGCGGCATCATGAGCGCAACACTCGGAACCATCCTCAAGCAGCTCGAGCCGGGTTGGAGCATCCGCATCTTCGAGGCGCTGCCCGAGGTCGGGCAGGAGAGCTCGAACCCGTGGAACAACGCCGGCACCGGTCACTCTGCTCTCTGTGAGCTCAACTACACCAAGGATCTCCCCGACGGCACCATCGACATCTCGAGCGCCGTCAAGATCAACGAACAGTTCCAGGTCTCCCGCCAGTTCTGGTCCTACCTCGTGAAGAAGGACTTCCTTCCCGCCCCCGAGGACTTCATCAGCCCCGTCCCGCACATGAGCTTCGTCTGGGGCGATGACAACGTCGCCTTCCTCAAGCGTCGATTCGACGCGCTCAAGGACCACCCGCTGTTCGCCGGCATGGAGTACAGCGAGGATCCTGCGGTCATCTACTCCTGGGCGCCGACGCTCATGGCGGGCCGCCCGAAGTCGCAGCACATCGCGGCCACCCGCATGGAAGCCGGAACCGATGTCGATTTCGGCGCGCTGACCCGCGACCTCACCTCCTACCTGACTGCGAACGGCGCCGTGCTGAGCACGGATGAGAAGGTGACGGGCCTGCATCGGATGCGCGACGGGCTGTGGCGTATTCGACTTCGCCGCGCGATCGGCAAGAGTCCGTCGACCGTGCACGCGCGCTTCGTCTTCGTCGGTGCGGGCGGCGGGGCGCTGAAGCTCCTGCAGAAGTCCGGCATTCCGGAGGCACGTGGCTACGGCGGCTTCCCGGTGAGCGGCCAGTTCCTGCGCACCGACAATCCTGCGCTCGTCGCGAAGCATCGTGCGAAGGTCTACGGCAAGGCGTCGGTCGGAGCGCCGCCCATGTCGGTTCCGCACCTGGACACCCGCGTCGTCGACGGCACCGCGAGCCTCATGTTCGGCCCCTATGCCGGGTTCAGCCCGAAGTTCCTGAAAACCGGCTCCTGGCTCGACCTGCCTCTCTCGATCCGCCCCGGCAACATCATCCCGATGCTCGCGGCCTTCAAGGACAACCTCGACCTCTCCTGGTACCTCATCACCCAGTTGCTCGCGGGCAAGCGCACGAAGTTCGCGGCGTTGCGTGAGTTCATGCCGGATGCGCGGCCGTCCGACTGGTATCAGATCACCGCCGGCCAGCGCGTCCAGGTGATCAAGAAGGATGCGAAGAAGGGCGGCATCCTGCAGTTCGGCACCGAGGTGGTCACCGGGGCTGCCGGATCGATTGCGGGTCTGCTCGGAGCATCCCCGGGAGCCTCCACCGCCGTGCCGATCATGCTCGACCTCATCGGGCGGTGCTTCCCGGACCGCTTGGAGGCGTGGACCCCTGGCCTCCGCACGATGATCCCGAGCTACGGCAAGAACCTCTCGGATGCCCCGGCGCTCGTCGGAAAGACCCTCGCAGCGACCGCGAAAGTTCTCGAGCTCAACTAGACCTCAACCCCAGTTCGGGGCACAGAGACCCCGGGGCCGAGGGGTTCTCGACGAAATCCCGCACAATTCGGGGTACAGTCTTGGGGCAAACGGTGACATACTCAGGGACACGTACCACCCGAGCGGAAGTTAGCCGACGTGTCGTTAGGACTGCCAGCACACCTCGCACCCCAGGCGGTTCGGCGTTCCCTGGTCGCGGCCCAGCGCACCGTGTCGATCACCCTGCTGTGCGTCGCCCTGTTCTCCACCCTCGTACTCCAGAGCGCCCGTGTCGACTCGATGCTGTGGCCGGCGGCGCTCGCTCTCCTTGCCCCGATCGGGATTCTCCTCCTCCGCGACCGCGACCGGCCCAGCTGGTGGCTGGCGGGGTACCTTCTCATCGGGGGGTTCGCGGTCTATGTCCACGCCCTGGTGCTGGTCAGCCAGCCGATCCCCATCGTCGACGGTGACGGATTCTCGTTCCTTGCGGTCAAGGTGGCACTCATCATGGTGGGGGGAGCGGTGTTGGGCGTCGGCCCCGGCCTGGCCTGGTCGACGGCCGGCTACGTCGTCGCGGAGGCTGCGATCGGGGTCGCTCTCCTGCAGGCAGGGCTGCCGCTGCACCTCGATGCTCCTGCGTTCTTCGCCTACCTGGCGACCATGGTGGTCATCCCGCTCGTCGGTTATGTGCACCGGCGTCAGCTCGGTGCGCAGCCGCGGCTGCACCGCGCGGCGCAGGACGAACAGGTCGCCGCTTTGCGCTATCGCATCGAGGTGAAGGCGGCGACCCTCATGCACGATACCGTGCTCAACAACCTCGCGGCGCTCGCCGACTCCTCGGGGGATCGACTCGATCCGACCCTGCGCCGCCAGATCCAGGAGGATGTCGATTCCCTCGTCGGCGAGGAGTGGCTTGCCGACTCGTCGGACGCCGTCGACGAGAAGATCCGCCTCGACTGGCAGCACAGCGGGCTCTTCACGGCCATCCAGGAGAGCCGGCTGCTGGGGCTCGAGGTGGATACGACGGGGGACCTCGCGGCGGTCGGCCGTCTCGACCGGGAGAGTTCGATAGCGCTCGGCCTGGCCGTCAAGCAGTGCCTTGTGAACGTCCTCAAGCACTCCGGTACCACCTACGCTGAGGTCGCCGTATACGGTTCGGATACCGCCCTCTCCGTCATGGTGGTCGACAACGGCGCCGGATTCTCCGAGGCTGCGACGGGCGCAGACCGACTGGGCCTGCGATCGTCGGTGCGCAAGCGTATCGAACTCCTCGGCGGCCAGGTCAACGTCTGGTCGACACCGGGCCGTGGCACCTCCATCATGATCAAGGTCCCCGTCGCCGGGCATGAGGGCGCGACCACCGTCCCGTCCGCGGTCGCGACAGGACCGGTCTCGACAGGGCCGGTCACGCTCGGAGGCGACACGCCATGACCGGTCTGGAGCGTACGAGGCAGCAACTCGATCCGGTGGGCACCCTCGGCAACCGGATGCTCGTTCTCGTGCTCGCGGTCGGAGCGTTCTACTACGGCATCGTCATGACGGTTCGATCGCTCGACCAGGTGTCGAGCCTGCCGCTCGCCATCCTCGCGCTCCTATGGCTCGCGGCGGCCTCCATCACCGTCGTGGTCGCGACATCGCCGACCCGGGCCCCGTTCACGAGATCCGGCCACGTCGTCGTCCATCTGCTCGCGCTCGGGGCGGTCACCCTCTCGGTCGCGAGCCAGTGGGGAACGAACCAGCGGATCCAGGACGATTTCGGGCCCATGGCACTCGGGTTCCTCATGCTCGCGATCGGCCCCTATCGGCCGGCCACGGAACTCGCGTCGGCGGGAAGCCTCTCCGCCGTCTTCGTCGGCTTCGTGACCCTCCTCGAAGTGCCGGCGCTCCAGTCGGCCACTCCTCCGGTCGCCTTCGTCATCGTCGGGATGACGCCCGTGCTCGCACTCTCCTACGCGTCCGCCTCCTACTCCGGTCGGCTCGTCGAGTCGCTCGAACGCTGGCAACGACGTGCCATGCACTCCGTGACATCGCGCACCAGTCGCCTGCGTGACGGCATCACGCGTTCGGTGCGGCATAACCGGGTGATGATCCTGGGCCGGGATGTGCTTCCCTTCTTCAACTCGGTGCTCGAGCGGGAGAACGTGACCCAGGATGATCGGGTGCGAGCCCGGGAGATCGCCGAGTCCCTTCGCTCCCTCATGGTCGCCGAAGCCGACCGCACCTGGCTGGAGGTCATCGCCGGTGACGACGGGTTGGAGGCCGAGCGCCTCCAGCGCGCCGTCATCGACCCGGCGGGGCGAGCATCCGCCATGGTCACCGACCAGAGGACCGTGCTGCGGGCGCTCATCGTGGCGATCCTCGACGAACCGGCGTTCGTCGGGAACACCCTGAGGATCGAGCTCGGGGGTCGCGGAACGGTGTGTCGTGGTGCCCTGACTGCACGGCTCGAAACGACCGATTCCTTCGTCCGCTCTGCGTTCGCTCCCTACTTCGCGGTCATGCGGATTGTCTTCTCGAGCCTGCAGGTCGACTTCCAGGACCTGACACTGACAATAGGATTCACCTATGAGCAGCGTTGACCCGAGCATGCCCACGCCCGCCGGGACCGCGGAGGGGCGTGCCCCGATCAGACTCGCGGTGCTCGACG
Source organism: Leifsonella bigeumensis (assembly GCF_039537265.1). Classification (NCBI taxonomy): domain Bacteria; kingdom Bacillati; phylum Actinomycetota; class Actinomycetes; order Micrococcales; family Microbacteriaceae; genus Leifsonella; species Leifsonella bigeumensis. Next base: position 154,605 of record NZ_BAABAE010000003.1, read on the forward strand.
ACCACGAAGTGCTGCTCGACAGCCTGGACAGCTGGATCGCGTCGAACGCCCCGGATTTCGACCTCGTGCTGAGCGCCCAGACCTGGCTCGAGCTCGTGCACAGCGACAACTTCCCGACCGAACTGGTCTTCCTCGACTTCCAGCTCAAAGAGTCGGTCTCCATCGAAGCGCGCGTGCGGACCTGTCGCGCGGCCGGGGCGAAGGTCATCGTCCTGAGCAGTCTGGACACGCGGGAGGCGCGCGAGCGGGCCCTCGCCGCGGGGGCATCCGATTTCCTGTCCAAGTCGCTGCCGATGCGCGAGGTCATGGACACCGCGCGCCGCATCATGGGAATGGACGTCGGCTCTCACGAGCAGAAGGACTGGCGACCGCTTCCGGTCGGGGCCGTCCTCCAGGCGAGGCCGAAGCTGAGCCCAGGCGAGGAGGAGGCGCTCACGCTCTACGTTTCCGGCCTGAGCACAGCCGAGGTGGCGGAGAATATGAACGTGCAGTATGAGACGGCGAAGACGTATCTTCGGCGCGTACGGGAGAAGTACGCGAAGGCGAACAGACCGGCCAGCAAGAAGGCGGACCTCATCCTTCGGGCGGCCGAGGACGGATACCTGGAGTAGTGGCGAAGCTGTACTTCCGTTACGGGGCGATGAACAGCGGCAAGAGCACCAACATGCTCCAGGCCGCCTACAACTACGAGGAGCGCGGCCAGCAGGTGCTGCTCGCCAAGCCGCAGATCGACACCAAGGGAGACACCGATATCGTCTCCCGTCTGGGTGTGCGCCGGCCGGTCGACTTCGTGATCGCACCTGACGACGACCTGTGGGCGCTGTTCGCCGAGGAGCGGGCGAAGCTCGAGGTGGCGACCGGGAAGCCGCTCAACTGCCTCCTCGTCGATGAGGCGCAGTTTCTCACCGAAACCCAGGTCGACGACCTGCTGCGCATCGCGATCCTCGCCGACGTCCCCGTGCTGGCGTACGGCATCCGCACCGACTTCCAGACGGTCGCCTTCCCGGGCAGCAGACGGCTGCTGGAGATCGCGCACTCGCTCGAGGAGCTCAAGACGATCTGCCGCTGCGGCCGCAAAGCGGTGTTCAACACCCGCACGGTCGGCGGGCAGTACATCTTCGACGGCGACCAGGTGGCGATCGAGGACGGCGTGGATGTCGTGTACGAGTCGCTCTGCGGCGCCTGCTACCTCGAAGAGAGCGGCGGTGTGTTCAACCGGGGCCGCCGGGTGTTGTCCGAGCCGCTCGGCACCGCCTACAACTCGGCGCCCGACTCCGACTTCGCCTGAGCCGGGTTTCGATACATCGCCGCGTGGAGCGGTCCCGCCGCCATCAGCTTGACGCCCGCTCGAGCTGCTCGACATCCCGGTACAGGCATTCCACCAGGGCGTATGCCGGACAGGATGGCCCGTCGGTGCCGTCGGTCGAGGCCACGCGGGCGAACTCGCCGTGAGCTTTCGACAGCAGGATCGCGAACTCCTCGTCCTTGACGATGCACTGTTCCGTGTCGAGCCATTCGCGGAGAAGCTTCTCGACGTCCTGGTGGTAGACATGCGCGTCAGACCACACCATCGCCACGATGCCGGCGATCTGTTCCTCGCGGGGTGCCGGGCCACCACCATCCATCACGGGGAATTGCTGAACCGGCTTCGGCTTCTTCCTCTTCATCTGGTCACTCCCGGATGCTCTGGGTCGATGAGGTCGGCGTACTCGGGGTGGTGCTCGATGAAGGTGCGCACGATCGGGCACCTGATGGTGACCGTCTTTCCGTGCGCGCGTACGTCGTCGAGTACACGTCGGATGAGCTCGGTGGCGATGCCCTGTTTGCGGAACTCGGGGAACACCGAGGTGGCCAGCAGCACCAGGCGACCATCGCCGGCGACGCTGTAGGGCATGCCGGCGATCTCGCGGTCACCGACGATCGCCTCGTAGATGCCCGCTTTCTCATCGTTGACGACGGCGAAGTCGAATGCGGGGGCACGGGGATCGTCGATCACCTCGTCGATGAGGACGACCTGATCCTGGCTGAGGGTGCCTTTCCCGTCGGGGTATCCGGCCTCATCGGGGTACTCGAAGTCGTAGCGGCTCGACCGGGTCGGGTCTGTCATAGGGTGTCCTTTCGTCTGCTCGTTCGTGCGGGGTGCGTCTTTACGGACGAACCCGGATGATCGTCTTTCCCTTGGATCGCTCGGTCGGGTTGAGGGCGGCGACGGCGTCGTCCAGAGTCGCGACGTTGCCGATGTTCGTCCGCAGTCGTCCGTCTCGCACCCGCTGGACGATCTCACCCAGTTGGGCACGATCGGACTCGACGACGAAGTCGACGGCCAGACCGTCCTCGGGCCATGCCTCGGCCGGCCCGGTAATGGACACCAATGTTCCTCCGGCCCGGATCAGGCCTGCGGACCGCTTCTGGATGTCACCGCCGATGACATCGAAGACCAGATCGACTCTGCCGATGTCCTCCAGGGCATCGCTGTCGAGGTCGACGAACTCATGCGAGCCGAAGTCGAACGCTTTCTGACGATCGGCGGCTCGTCCGGTGCCGATGACATGGGCGCCGGCCTCGCGCGCGAGTTGGGTGACCATCGTCCCGACCGCGCCGGCCGCGCCGTGCGCGAGGACGCTCTGCCCTGCCTGGAGACGGCCGTGCACGAACAGGCCCTGCCACGCGGTGAGGCCCGAGATCGGCAGGCTCGCGCCCGCCGTGAAGTCGGCGTCGCCCGGAAGCGGCGCGAGGTTGCGTGCCTCGATCGCCACATACTCCGCCAGGGTGCCGTCGCGATGCCAGTCCGAGAGGCCGAACACCCGTTGCCCCACCGACAGTCCGGTCGTGCCATAGCCGAGGGCGGTGACCACCCCGGCCAGTTCGTGCCCGAGGATCGACGGCGTTCGATCCTGACCGGCGCGATCGATCCAGGTCGACGGCCACGTCACCTCAGTCGGAACGAACCCCGAGGCGTGAACCTCGACGATGACGTCGTTGATCGCCGCCCGCGGCTCCGGGCGCTCCATCAGCATCATCCCGGCCGCCCCCGCGGCCTGATCCGTCGCCACAATCGCCTTCATTCGGCACCTCTCTCCTATCCAGTCTGACGCGGTTTGGTCCAGCCGCAACTGGACTATTTCGTCCAGTCTATTACGGGATGCGTGGATGGCCCTGACCGGCAGCCGGCGCCACGGCGCGGTCGAGGAGCCGCTGGTGCCGAAGCCGCCGAGAACGAGTAGCCCGATAAGTAACATGGACCCGTGATGACGACCGCTGACTCGCCCGAGGGCAGGCGCCTGACGGCGCGCGGGGCGAAGACGCGCGCACGGATCATCACGGCAGCGGCCGACCTGATCTACGTCCGGGGAGTCGGGGCCACCACACTCGACGACGTGGTAGCGGCGAGTGGGGTGAGCAAGTCCCAGTTGTACCACCACTTCGCCGGCAAGGGCGCGCTCGTCCGGGCCGTCATCGACCATACGGGAGAGCGTGTCATCGAGCGTGAACGCGCTGCCCTCCGCCAGGTCTCGACCATCGCCGGGCTGCGACGCTGGCGGGACGCCTTGGTAGAGAGCAACGAGCTGCAGCATGGCGCCTACGGCTGCGCGCTCGGCTCACTGGCCGCCGATGTCGCCGATCACGACGATGTCGCCCGTCAGTCCCTGTCTGAGCTTTTCACCGAATGGCAGGGGCTCCTGGCGGGCGTGTTGCGCAGGCTCCAGGACACCGGCGCGCTTTCGCCCGAGGTGTCGACCGACCAGCTCGCGACCGGGCTCATGGGCGCCCTTCAGGGTGGGTACCTGCTGGCCCAGGCCGTGCACGACGTCACACCGATGGCGACGTCGATCGACATGGCGCTTGCGCACATCGAGAGCCTGTCGACCGGTTGAATCCACTCCGGACCGAACCAGCCGAGAAGTTAAAGATCTGTCGGGGTAGCGGGATTTGAACCCACGACCTCTTCGTCCCGAACGAAGCGCGCTACCAAACTGCGCCACACCCCGATACTGCACCCAGCCGAACCTCGCGGCTCAACCGGACCTCATCAAGAATAGCTGAAATCGTCGCCGGTCAGTGTCACGACCACTGCTTCGGGCGGACAGGAGAACCGCACCGGCGCGTAGATCGACGTTCCGACGCCGGCGGAGACCTCCAGATACGCTGCATTCAGGGCGTGACGCCACAGGTGCAGCCCACTCGCCATTGTCCGGGGGAGGTCGGAATTGGTCACGAGCGCACCGATCCCCGGCACCTGCACCTGACCGCCGTGCGTGTGCCCGGCGAAGATGACATCCGCACCGTAGTTCACGAAGGAATTGAGCACCCGTTGGTAGGGGGCATGGGTCACGCCGATCGTGACGGGTTCGGGACCGGTGCGGTCATCCTGCCAGCCGACGTTCTCGCGCATCTCGTCCATCGCGCCGGGGAGCAGATCCAGCCGGTCCCAGTCGCGGTGGGCGTCGCCCACGCCGAGGAACTCGAGACGAGAGCCCTTGATCGTCATCGCGCGCACCGTGTTGTTGAGGTCGAGCCAGCCGAGCGACTCGAAGAAGCCCTCGAGGCGCCGTGTATCGAGCTTGACAGGGTCGGTGGTCTCGACCCGACGCTCCCTGAAATACGCGAACGGGTTCTTGATGCTCGGACCGAAGTAGTCGTTCGACCCGTGCACGAACACTCCGGGGATGCCGTCGAACGGCTCGAGGGCGTACTCGATCCCATCGATTCCGCGCACGTGGCCGAGGCTGTCGCCCGTGACGACCACGAGGTCCGGCTCTTCGACGACGAGGCCGCGGATCCAGTCCTGCTTCGCCCGCTGCCAGGGCGCCATGTGGAGGTCGGAGAGGTGCAGCACCGTCAGCGGTCTCGCGCCGGGGTCGAGCACCGGGACGGCCTCGCGTCGCACGGTGAAGCGGTTGCGCTCGACGAGCGCTCCCCACAGGAAGGCACCGAGAGCCGCTGCTCCGAGGGTGGCGAGCGTGGTCCCTGCGGCGCGGCCGACCCCCACCCGACTCACGGCATACAGCCCGGTGGCGGGCTGCCGTCAGGCAGGGCGGAGACCGTGAGTGTGACGGCGGCCGTCTTCGAGGTGGGAGTGCCCGGTGACGGGTTCGACGCGGTCACTTCGCAGGTCGGGTCGCCCGGATTGGCCGTCGGCTGCCACTCGACACTGATCTTGTCGGAGTCGAAGCCGGCAGCGACCAGATCCTGGTTTGCCTGGTGCAGCGACTTCGTGATGACGTCGGGCATCTCCACGTACAGGGTCCCGTCGCTCGTGAACACCGTGACCTGGTAGCCCTTCGACACCTTCGTCCCAGCTGCCGGATCGGTTTCCGCAACGGACCCGGTCGGCGCATCCGAAGCCTTCGTGCCGCCATCGGCATAGTTGAGGCCGAGGCTCAGGAGGAGGGCTTTGGCCTCCTCGACCGTCTTGCCTTTCAGGTCCGGGAGCTCGAGCGTCGTGCCACTCAACAGGTTCGCGGGCGGGCTCGGGAACGCCGAACCGCCGTACTCACTGGTCAGCGGTCCGAGAACCCCCAAGCCGATTCGGTGCCGGATCAGGGAACCGAAAGTACCGGCGACATTGATCCGCCTCAACGACTGGTGACCCTCGATGTTGCCGACCCACACGGCCATGGCCACCTTTGTGCTGGAGCTGATCACCCAGGTGTGCCATGCCTGGTCATCCGTCCCCGATTTGCCGATGAGCGGGGTACCGTTACGAGGATTCGATGCGTAACCGGTTCCCCCACCGTCCATCACGGCTTTGAGCGCATAGGCCGCGCCGGCCGCGATGTCCGCGGAGATCGCCTGATGGCAACGACTGTTCTGCCCGCCGATGTCGGTGCCGTTCGCATCGACGATCTTGTCGATGGCGATGGGGGCGCAATAGACGCCGCCACCGCCGATGGTCGCGATCGCGGAGGCCATGGTGAGTGGCGCGACCTCGTTGACGCCAAGAATGGATGATGCATCCGTCTTCAGCGGGTTGCCGTCAGCGCGGTGGACCCCCAGGGATTCGGCGACGTCCCGGATGTCGCACAAGTCAAGCTGTTCGGCCATGGAGATGAACGCCCCATTGACGGACCGGGCAGTCGCTCGAATCACCGTCCAGGGGCCCTGCTCACCCGCGTCGTTGGCGGGGTGATATGGGGGGTTGTAGACGTAGCCGCCGACGCAGTCGGCCTTGAAGTGCCTCGAGTCGTGGGGTGACGCGTTGACGACCTCGCGCAGGCCGTGGCCGTTCATCAACCAGTCGGTGAGGGTGAACAGTTTGTAGGTGGATGCCGCCGGAAACCCGGACGAGCCGCCGTAGGCCTTGTCGGTGTTGAAGTTGACAGCCGTAGTCTGGACGGGGTCACCGTTTCCCGTGTCGTCGAAGCTCTTGTTCTGTGCCATCACGAGGATGCGGCCGGTGCCCACCTGCACGGAGGACACTGCACCGCCGAGCTTGAACCGATTCTCCGCTCGCGGTGCGTAGGCCTCCAATTGCCCCTCGGCGTTCGCCTGCTCGTCGAGGTCGATCGTCGTGTAGACCTTGTAGCCGCCACGATCCCAGTTCGCCTCGCGCTCGTCAGGGGTGCTGCCGAGCATCTCGAGATCCTTGACGCTCTTGCGGATGTAGTCGCAGAAAGTCTTCGCCGCGGACGCGTAGGTGCATCCGCTGCTCGGAGCGGTGATCTTGACGTAGTCCTCGATGGGGGTTGCGACGGCCTCGTCGTACTGGGCCTGCGTGATCATCTTGAGGTCGAGCATGTTCTTCAGGATGAAGTCGCGCCGCACCTTGTTCGCCGGATACTTCTTGGGGTCGTCGAGGTTCTGGTCGTTGGGCAGCTGCACGATCGCGACGAGGCTCGCGGCCTCGACGAGGGAGACATCCGCGGCGCTCTTGCTCAGGTACTGCTGTGCAGCCGACTCGATCCCGTAGGTGTTGCCGCCGAAGCCGGCGATGTTGAGGTAGGCCAGCAGGATCTGGTTCTTGGTGTAGTTCTTCTCGAGGCCGATCGCGAACTTGGCCTCCTTCAGCTTGCGATCGAGAGACTGCGCCTGGGCCGCCGCGATGGCCGCGTCGCGCTGCTCCTTCGTCGGGAGCAGGAGGGCATTCTGGATGTTGATGTTCTTCACGAGCTGCATGGCGAGGGTCGAGGCGCCACTGCCGATCTCGTTGCTCGAGAGGTTTCCGAGCGCTGCGCGGATGATCGACTGGACGTCGACGCCGCCGTGCTCGTAGAAGCGGCGGTCCTCACCGGCGACCACGGCATGCTTGATGAAGGGGGAGACCTGGTCCCAGGCGACCTCTTCGCGGTTCTGTTTGAAGATCTCGGCGAAGGGAACGTACTCGCCGTTGAGCTTGCCGTACAGGGTGTTCTTCTGGGCGAGCTCGCCTACCTCCATGTAGTCGGGGAGCGCTTCGAACACGCCGATGGAGGAGTTCGCGGTCATACTCGTCACGGCGAGAGCCGGGGTGACCAGCGCGGTCACGAGAACTCCGGCGAGAACGCTGAAGCCCAGGAGTCCCGCGATCGCTGAGAGCACGCCGAGAGGCTGGGTTTTTTGGCGAGGCATAGGATACAGAGTAACGGGTGAACCGACCGTAGAACCTGAATGGATGCCGTGATGACGCGCTGGGAGTACCTGACGACGCCGCTCATCGTGCACAACACCGCTGCAATCCTCAACAACTGGGGCGAGCAGGGCTGGGAGCTCGTGCAGGTCGTCACCGGCCCGGAGGGTGGCCTGGTCGCCTACCTCAAACGCGCACTGCCGGCAGAAGACTCTGCCGACTGATCGAGAAGATGGGAATGCCTGATGTCCACATTGGATGACCGCCTCCGCGAGCTCGGGCTCGTCGTTCCGGAGGGCTCCAAGCCTGTCGCCGCCTACATTCCGGCGGTCGTGTCCGGCAACCTCGTCTACACCTCAGGGCAGCTGCCGATGGTGGATGGCGCACTCCCGGCCACGGGCAAGGTCGGCGCTGCGGTCGCCCCGGAGGATGCGAAGGCGCTCGCCCGCACCTGTGTGCTCAACGGCCTGGCCGCCGCCCGGTCGGCGATCGGGTCGCTCGACCGCATCACGCGAGTCGTCAAGGTCGTCGGTTTCGTGGCATCCGACCCGTCGTTCACCGGCCAGCCGGGCGTCATCAACGGCGCGTCGGAGCTGCTCGGCGAGATCTTCGGCGAGCCGGGCCAGCACGCCCGCAGCGCCGTCGGCGTGGCAGTGCTGCCGCTGGATGCCCCGGTCGAGATCGAGTTCGTCTTCGAGTTCGCCTGATCCGCAGTTAACCGAGCTGGCGAGAGAGGGCGTCGATTTTCTCGCGAGTTTCGAGGCGTCGAAGCCGCCTCGATGTCTGAGCTGAAAATCGACGCCCTCTCTCGCCAGCGCCCCGCAGAACTTACTTGAGCTTCTCGGTGATGATCTGCATCACTTGCGTGTCGGCGAGCGTGGTCGTGTCCCCGACCTCGCGCCCCTCCGCCACATCCCGCAGCAACCGTCGCATGATCTTGCCCGACCGGGTCTTCGGCAGCTCGGTCACGATGAAGATCTGGCGCGGCCTGGCGATCGCGCCGATCTGCTCGGCGACGTGGGCGCGCAGGATCGCGCTCGCCTCCTCAGGGGTCTGCGCGGCCTCCTGCTTCGCCCGCAGGATGACGAACGCGACGACGGCCTGGCCGGTCGTGTCGTCGGAGGCGCCGACGACCGCGGCTTCGGCGACGATCGGATGCGACACGAGCGCCGACTCGATCTCCATCGTGGAGAGGCGGTGGCCCGAGACGTTCATCACGTCGTCGACCCGCCCCATGACCCAGACGTCGCCGTCGGAGTCGAGTCGTGCGCCGTCGCCGGCCAGGTACATCCGGCGCTGCGGTGACCCCTCGAAGTCGAACTTCTCCCAGTAGGTTTCGATGAAGCGCTCCGGGTCGCCCCAGATGCCGCGCAGCATCGCCGGCCACGGTTCGGTGACCACGAGCAGTCCGCCGTTGCCGTTGCCGACCCGGGCACCGGTCTCGTCGAGCACATCCACCGAGATCCCGGGGAGCGGAACCTGTGCCGAACCCGGCTTCGCCGAGGTGATGCCGGGCAGGGCTGACACCATGATCGCGCCGGTCTCGGTCTGCCACCAGGTGTCGACGACGGGGGTCTCGCCGCCGCCGATGATGTCTCGGTACCAGATCCAGGCCTCGGGATTGATGGGCTCACCCACCGACCCGAGCACGCGCAGCGAGCTGAGGTCGAACTTCTGCGGGTATTCACGGCCGGTCTTCATGAACGCGCGGATGGCGGTCGGCGCCGTGTAGAGGATGGTCACGCCGTATTTCTCGATGAGCTCCCACCAGCGTCCGGGGTGCGGGGTGTCGGGCGTGCCCTCGTACATGAGCTGGGTGGCGCCGTTGGCGAGCGGGCCGTAGACGACGTAGCTGTGGCCGGTCACCCAGCCGACGTCGGCCGTGCACCAGAACACGTCGGACTCCGGATGCAGGTCGAAGACGTTCTTGTGGGTGTAGGCGCACTGGGTGAGGTAGCCGCCGGAGGTGTGCAGGATGCCCTTCGGCTTTCCGGTGGTGCCGGAGGTGTAGAGGATGAAGAGCGGGTTCTCCGCCTCGAAGGGCTGGGCCTCATGCTCGGCGGAGGCGGTCTCGACGGTGTCGTGCCACCACAGGTCGCGCCCATCGGTCCAGTCGACCTCGTTCTCGCCGCGCTTCACCACGAGCACATGCTCCACCGTCGTCGCGCCGCCGGCGGCCTGGCTGCTGAGCGCAGCATCCACCGCGTTCTTGAGGGGGAACACTTTGCCCTTGCGCCAGCCGCCGTCGGCGGTGATGACGAGTTTGGCGCTCGCATCCTCGATGCGGGACCGCAGCGACTCCGCGCTGAATCCGCCGAAGACCACCGAGTGCACCGCGCCGATGCGGGCGACCGCGAGCATGGCGATCGCCGCCTCCGGGATCATCGGCAGGTAGATCGCGACCCGGTCGCCGCGCCGGATGCCGAGGGCTTCGAGCGCGTTCGCCGCCTTCTTGACCTCTTCGGTCAGCTGCGCGTAGGTGATCGACCGGGAATCGCCGGGTTCGCCCTCCCAATGGATCGCGACCCGGTCCCCGTTGCCGGCGAGCACGTGCCGGTCGAGGCAGTTATAGGCGACGTTGAGCTGCCCGTCGGCGAACCAGCGCGCGAAGGGGGCGTTGTTCCAGTCGAGGGTTTCGGTGAACGGCGTATGCCAGTGGAGGAGTTCCCGGGCCTGGTCCGCCCAGAACCCGAGGCGATCATCCTTCGCCTTGTCGTAGAGGTCGGGCTTGGCAACCGCCTGTGCGGCGAATTCTGCGGAGGGCGGGAAGCGCCTCTCCTCGTGAAGCAGGCTGTCGATCGTCTCGCTCATGGTTCTCCCGGGCGCTTCCTTGCGTTGACGGTGACATGCACGGTCACCTGGAATTCGACATTACTCGGTTGTGAAAGTCACCACCCAAACGAGGGTCGGCTGCGTTAGACTGAAGGCTGTCAAATGAGAGTTTGACCTGCAGCGAGCGCTACGATTCCCCCCAATCAGCTCGTTGCCGTGGCGGCGCCCGTTCCCCCCAACTGGCGCCGCCCCTCTCGTTAAGGCGAGTCTCCCCACTGCCCCGTTGTTCTCGCCCCGCCCGGTGGCGGATGATGGTGGCCATGGTCTCCGAACCCGCACAGGGACATCCGGGGCCTGCTGCGCCCCGACGCGTTGCCGACTGGTACGAGTTGTTCTTCGATCTGGTCTTCGTGGTCGTGGTCGCGGTCGCCGTCCACCTCATCGAGGTCGACCCGGCGATCGGAACGGTCGTCGTGTTCGTTCTGCTCCTGTTTCCGCTGTGGTGGGCCTGGGTCAACCTCATGGTCACCAACAATCTGTTCGGTGACCGGTTCCGGTTGATCGGGGTTCTCGTGGTCGCGGCGATGCCTGGGCCGGCTGCGATGGCGGTCGCGATCTCGGGCGGAATCGACCGTTTCGCCTGGCTTTACGCGGCAGGGGCGGCCTGGATCCGCATCCTGCTGCTCGTCATGTGGCTCGTTCCGAGGGCGAAGGAGGCGAGCTCGATCTCGCCGTGGCGCACGGTTGCCTACAACCTCGTGACCGCTGCCGTCTGGCTCGTGTCGATCGTGGTCCCCGCGCCATACCAGTACGTGTTGTGGGCGGTCGCGGTGGGTGGGGAGATCGGGCTCCTTGCGGTGCGCTCCCGATTCTCTTCGGAGGTCTACGACCGCGCTTCGGTCTCGCATTCGCTCGAGAGGATCGGGCTGTTCGTCGTCATCGTGATCGGCGAGGCCGTCTATCTCTCCGTGACCGGGCTGGCTGAGCATCCGACGGTCGCCGGCAGTGCGGCGGCGCTCTTCGGGTTCGTCGTGTGCGTCATGATCGCGCGGGGGTTCTTCCGCTGGGGGATCCCGACGGCGGAGGCCGGGCTCGAGGCCGCGCAGCGGGCGAAACATTACGGCGCGTTACGCGACGTGGTCATGTACCTGCCGTTCCTGCTCATCGTGGGGCTCACTTTCGTCGCGGCGTCGATCGGTATCGCGGTCGTCGATGCGGCCGAGCCGCTGACGCTGGGCGTGCGGGTTCTTCTCGCGACGGGGGTCGGCATCCTGCACCTCGCGAACGCGGTCATCGGCGTGAGGCTCGGCAGGCGATGGCGCCGCATCGCCGTGATGTTCGTGCCGGGTGGCGTTCTGCCCGTGCTCGCCTGCCTTGCGAGCGGCGGGCTCGCCGCGTGGGCGACGATCGCGCTCGTCGCGGCCGCACTCATCGTGCTCGACCTCGTGAGCTTCGCACTCGAGCGGACAGCCGTCGGCCTCTCCACTCCTCCACAGCCGGTCACCTGAGCGGGAATTCACCGGACGACGGGCGCGCCGTCTGGTCGCATACCCGGCGCACCTAGCCTGTCCGCATGTCCCCGGATGCCCGACCGCGATTCGTGGCCGTGCGCCCAGGAGTCCGAGCGCTGGGGACAGAGTCGCTGGGGCGGGGCCGCAGGATGTCGGGCCATCCAGCACCGTCGAGCCGATACCACCCGCGCGGAACCTGCCCGAGTTCGGCGAACTCGCCTCCTTTGTGTCGGACCCGGCAGTCACGGATGTCTTCGTCAACAGCGCGGGGGAGTTGTGGGTCGACCGGGGGCATGGGCCAGAGCGCAGGCCGACTCTTCCGCTGACCGAGCCGGAGCTGCGCGAGCTCGCCGTACGCCTCATCGCGCTCGGAGGCAGGCACATCGATGAAGCTGCCCCCTGCGTGGATGTCCGCCTGCACGACGGCATCCGGGTGCACGCCGTGCTCCCTCCCGTCTCACCGCTCGGGACGCTGCTGTCGATCCGGCTCCCGCGCGTGCGGCGTCTCGCGGTCGACGATCTCGCCTCTGCAGGATTCTTCGACGACGTCGCCGTCGATGGAGTGCTCGATCTCGTGGCCCGGCGAGCCAACATCCTCGTGACGGGCGCGGGCGGCAGCGGCAAGACGACGCTGCTCTCCGCGCTGCTCGCGGCGGCGGCGCCGACCGACCGCATCATCGCGATCGAGGACGTCGCCGAACTGCAGGTGGATCATCCGCACTTCGTCTCCCTGGAGGCGAGACAGCCGAACCTCGAAGGGGCTGGTGAGATCGGTCTCGCCCGGCTCGTGCGCGAAGCGCTGCGGATGCGACCGGACCGGCTCGTCCTCGGCGAGTGCCGTGGTGCGGAGGTGCGCGAACTGCTCGCCGCGCTCAACACCGGGCACGACGGGGGAGCGGGAACCCTGCACGCCAATTCCCTCGAGGACGTTCCCGCGCGTCTCGAAGCCCTCGGCGCCCTCGCCGGCCTGGGCGTCACCGCGATCGCGCGGCAGGCGGTCAGCGCGATCGGGGCGGTGCTGCACGTCGGGAGGGGGGACGGCATCCGGCGACTCGTCGCGGTCGGGCGGTTCACCGTGGATGCAGCCGGGCGCCTGCGCACTGAGGCTCTTCCGCGGCAGCGGGCGGAGGAAGCCGGTGGCTGAGACCGCGAGTCTGGATCCGGTGGCCAGCGTCGTGCAGCGACTGGGCGTTCTGCTTGCTGCCGGGGTCACCCCTGCATCGGCATGGGGCTACCTCGCCGAGTCGTTCGATGACCGGCCGTCCGGTGGAAGGACCTCGGGGCACGCGACGCAGGACATTGTGGCGACAGTTGCGGCGCGGGTCGGCACGGAGCCGGTCGCCGGGGCGATCCTGGCTGCCTTGCCGGCGGAGTCGGCGCCGCGGCGCGGCGAGGCCTGGGCGGCGAGCGGCGCCGCCTGGCGTGGGCTCGCCGCCGCGTGGTTCGTCGCCTCGGATGCCGGGGCTCCGCTCGCACCGAGCCTCCGGGATCTCGCGGGGTCGCTTCGCGATCTCGCCGAGACCCAGCGCGACGTCGATGTCGCGCTCGCCGGGCCGGCCGCGACCGCGAAGTTCGTGACCGTTCTCCCGGTGGTCGGCATCCTGTTCGGGCTCGGTCTCGGGTTCGACACGCTCGGCGTGCTGTTCGGCACTGTGTCCGGGGCGCTGTGCCTCGCCGGAGGGGCGGCGCTCATGCTCGTGGCCCGCGCCTGGAACCGTCGCCTGTTGCGGGCCGCGACACCGAAGGACGTCACTCCAGGCCTGTCGCTCGAGTTGCTGTCGATCGCGGTCTCCGGTGGGGCATCCCTCGATCGCGCCCGCCGAGCGGTCGCGAGTGCGCTCGAGCGGTGCGAGCTCGACGGTCGCGACGCCGAACTCGACGAGGTGCTCGAACTGTCGCGGCGCGCCGGCGTGCCCGCAGGGGCGCTGCTGCGCAGCGAGGCGGAGCAGTCGCGACGCATCGCCCGCAGCGCGGCTCGGCAGAAGGCGGCGGCGCTCTCGGTGACCCTCATGCTCCCGCTCGGCCTGTGCGTACTGCCGGCGTTCCTGCTGCTCGGCGTCGCCCCGCTCATGATCGCCGTCATCTCCTCAACAGCCGGGTCGTTCTGAAGTTCTCCCCCGATCGACCCTCGTTGGCCGAGGGCCGTCGTCGACCCGGCACACACTGGGTGACGACAACAGAGAGGACCATCATGATCCAGAGGATTCGCCGCCGACTCGCATCAGGGACCGGAACATCGGAGACCGGTGCATCGACCGCGGAATATGCCATCGTGACGATCCTCCCCGTGCTCAGGGTTTCCCGGCGTTCGACTTCGCCATCGAGGACGGTCCCCGCGCGGCGTGACGAGACTCCTCGTCGCGCCCGCGACGGGGCCAACTGAGGGCCGAGGCCCGACACGAAAGGAAACACCAAAATGACGAGCAAGTTCGCAGAGGCGCTTGCAGTGGTCAACGGGCGGTACCAGCCGACCGCAGCCCCGCCAGCGCGGAGCGCGCCTTCCTACCCGGAGGCTTACGCCAAGTTCGAAGCCGCGAAGCGGGAGGCGGTGAAGTTCCACGATAAGAACTGGAACAACAGCGCCATCACTCACGAGCGCCGCCGCCGCCTCCAGATGGCGCGCGCCGAACTGCGACAAGTGCTGGACGCCACTTCCGCACAGGCGGGGGCCGATCCCGACGCGGCCCGGCGGGCGGCGTTCGAGCAGATTGCCGCGACTGACGCCAACTCGGTGGCCGTCGTCTCCAACGAGTGGGGCAAGGTTCGGGCGTTACTGGACTCGGGGCGCAACCTCGGCCAGATCATCGACAACGCCGACCGGCGGCGGCTGTCCGCGATCCTCGACCACCTCGACTCCGACCTCGCGGTGCAGACCGGCGACCCGGAGGGCGTGGCCGCGGAGGTCTCGCAGGCGGTGCTCGTCCGGCTTGCCGGGCTGGGTGACGAGAAAGCACAGCAGGCCATGGCCGCCCAGGAGGCCACCGAGCACAGCGCGGCTTGGCGGGAGGTCATCGAGCAGGCCGGGAGCGGACAGGTGACACTGAAGGCGCGCACGGCGCTTTACCAGGCGAACGTCGACGAGTACCGGGCGGCGTTCAACGACGACCTGGAGGCCGCAGAGCTCGACCAGGCCGTGGCCAACCTGGACAGCCTCCAGGTCGATGCGAAGGAGGGTGCGGATGGCTAGCCTCCGTCCTTGGACCCCGGAGGACGACGCGACCCTGCGCCGCCTCCATGGCTCAGGTATGGCGCTGCACTCCATCGCGAAGGCGATGAAGCGCTCGAAGGATACTGTGGCGAAGCATGCAGTCCCCCTCGGTCTCGACTTCGACCGAACAGCGACGGCAGTTGCCACCGAGGCGGCGAAGAAGGACGCCAAGGCTCGCCGGGCGGCGCTGGAGTTGGCCGTGCTCGCGGATCTGGAGGAAGCGCGGAAGCGCGTCGGGCGGGCGGAGTCAGCACGCGAGTTCCAAGCGGTCGCTCAGGGCATGGATGCACTCATGCGGTCGTATGTGAACTTGCTCCGGCAGGCTACCGACGACGGTGGCTTGGGCGAGGCGCGCAGCATCGTCGGGGCTATCCTCGGTGCGATCCGGGGGTCGGTAGAGGGCGAGCCTCGGCTCAATCCGACCGCGGCGAAGACGGAGGTGTGACTATGGTCATTCTCCAGTTGCCGACCGGTTTCCAGATCGGCGACGTCGTAGGGCACGAGTGGACTAGTCGCCTTACGGTCAGCCGCGAGCAGTACCCGGATGGGTCTGAGTTCTGCGTCTGCTGGGTCGGATCGTTCTGGCTACTCACGGACCGATCAGGAGGCCAGTCTGGGGAGGGCGACGGTGTAGCTGTCGGGTTCGCACCTTCGGGCGAGGTTTGGTCCGACCCCGCTTGGGAGGAGCGACTCGATGGCTTCGATGCGCTGCCCGAGGACAGCAATCCACTGTCGAAGGCGGTGCTGCTGGCACCGGTCATCGCCACCTTCGCCACGATGCTGCTGCCCATGGTCGATGAAGGGTTCGCCATCGGTGCGGACCTGGAATGGACCCTGGAGGCGGCGCAGGCAAGTTCACAGTTCGATTCGCTGATGGGTACGGTCATGTGCCTGGCATTGACCGCCCTTTGGCGTGCGGAGGACGAGCGGCGCGAAGCGGGCAAGTAGCGCGCTCCGGGTGAGCGTGTGACGGGGCCGGGTCCGGGATGGGCTCGGCCCCGAGCCGTGTCAGTCCTCGTCGTGGGCTTGCTGAAGTTCGTCCTCGCTGAACCCGAACGTGTAGTCGGGGTCCTTGCCCTTCGAGGCCCAGATGTCGGCGGCGTCCCAGACGCTCATGCCGTCGCCGCTGTCGTCGTCGAGGTCGTCGCTCGGCACGGTGCCGTCGTCGAAGTGGTCGGCTCCGATCATGCAACGGCACTCCTTCACCTCCCAGGCGACGTTGGTCGTCCGGTAATGCAATGGCCCTGTCGGCATCTGAGTCCTCCTCGCTGGCGGTGGTCACGCCCACTATAGGTCTCCCCGACGCACCGTGGGGTCTCGGAGGCGCTGGGAGACGCGGGACGCCCTCGAAGCCGTCTCACTGTGTCTCAGGTCGCGGGAGAGCCGCCCGGGGCCGCTCTGTATCGGTCCCCGAACAGCCAATGTGTGTAGTCCGCGAGGTTCTGCCCGTACTCGGCGAACCACTCAGGGTCGGACTCCTGCTCGAACTCAGCATCCGCCTGTTGCACAACCGCCTTGACTTCTGCGGGTGTCTCCGGTCCAGCCATCACTTGCCCTTCTGAAGTTCAAGATGTGGTAACTCGGCTGTCGTGCTTCCCAGTGTCCAGCCGCCACGAACCATCCACAATCCCCAGGATCACGGAGAGCCTGGCGAGTACCCTCGGACCATGGGCGACGTGGTGGAAGGGCCATGGGTAGACCCCGAGGAACTCGGCATCTTCGCGCCGAACTGCCCGAAGTGCCTCGTCCGGATGCAGCCTGGTGAGGTTGGCTGGACCTGTCCCGAGTGCGGCCTGGTGAGTGTTCCCTAGAGGTTCGACTTCATCCAGTCCGTCACCGCAGAGTCGATGCCGAAGCTGGCCCATGACCGCCCATCGACGTTGATCACAAGCACCTCGTCGTTGGTGTCGATGCGCTGCTTGATACCGTCGCGGAGATCGCCGACTGAGAGCGAAGTCTTGACAAGGAAGCTGCTCTTCAGCGGCTTAGCCCAGCCCTGATGCGACTTCAGGTAGGTGATGAGGCTGTCGTAGTTCTGACCAGCCTTGTTGAGGTCATAGTTGACCCAGTGAACGGACATTTCGACTCCAAGGGTAAGTGAACTTCTCGGGTAACCCGAGGTTAGCTCCGACCCCAGACATGACGGAGTTTCTTCTGGGGGCGCTGGTTCCCCGAGCGGTTACTTGCCTGTGACCAGTGAACCCGTGGCTGTAAGAACCTTCAATGTGGCAAGGACGGGATTGTCCCGGTAGGTAGTGCTCGTAGCCACCTTGCGCACAATGTCGACGACCTCATGGGCTCCCACTACGCGAATCGGAGAACCGCCCACGAGTTGCGAATCGCACCACGCGCGCACACGTTGCTCGTGGCCTCCAGCGAATCGCCCAACATAGAGCCGGATCTCCAATTGATTGACGTCATAACCGAATCGTTCAGCAGCACTGCGCGTCACGGCACCTCGAACGTCGGGATTGTTCAGGAGCGCATACCAACCGGAATGGGTTGGAGATTCGCCCGAGACCTGCTCCGCGACCACGCCACGAGATCCGAAGAATGACTTGACTGTGGCGAGCACGAGTCGCTCTCGATTCGCGCCGATGAGGTCAACCTCGAATCCGTGAGTCTGGAACTCTGCATAGCCAGCCTTCCTAGTCTGTCGTCGAACGGGAAACTTCAACGCGCCCGAGACCACAAGCCCCTCGGTTTCCATCGCGAGTGCAACGAATTGCTCGAATGCCTCCATGTCAGCCCTTCGGATCGGTGAAGATATCTTCACGATAGTGAAGGTTTCGACACTGACTTGGAGACCATGCCGCGATGAACTGACTCAGTGCCCTACCCTGTCCGAGAGCCGAACTTCGAAGCGCTCCGGATTGAGTTGGGGAGGCAGCGAGCGGTGCGTGGCTGGACTTATGACGAGTTGGCGGAGCGCTCTGGCGTGACTCGAAGGACCCTTATCGCTATGGAGACCGGCACGACGAATGGTCGTCTCGATTCATGGTTCCGCGTGGCCCAGGCGTTTGATTTGGACCTGGGGACTCTGCTGAAAGCACTGTGATCGTGGCACGTTAACCGGTTTCGCTACAGCGACCCTCGACTTGACGGTGGGGAGGGTGCAGCGACATCCCATGCAACGCTCGAAAACGCCATTCATCCACCGATAACCTCTCAGTATGCGCTGGATGTGAGGAGTCGATATGCATGTTGTGTATGCCGACGATTCGGCGCAGAAGGGCAAGCGCGAAGGCCAGGGAATGCTCGTTGCGCTCGGCGCTGCTGCCTTCGAAGAGTCACACGTGAAGCCTTTCGCTGACGACTTCTATGCGATTTACGACAAGCACGGGATCCCACACGAGGTCGAACTTAAGTGGTCGCCTGATAGTCGAGTGGATTGGTTTCGGGCGGAAGGCAAGACAGAACTATTGACGCCCGTCCGTCGGGCCGTGCTCAAGGCAGCCGTTGAACACGAGGTTCGAATCTTCGCCTCAATCTGGGATAAAGGGGCGCAGCTCACAATGCGCGGTCAACCCGCTGAGCATTGGGTAATCCAGTTTCTCTTCGAGCGAGTGGCGATGTTTCTGGAGAACGCCGACCACCGCGGCATGATTGTGTTCGACAAACCGGGCGGGAGCCATCAGGACGAGGACGCATGGATCGAGGGCACTCGCTATCTCACGGATCTCGGGACGGAGTATGTGAAATCCACCGCGATCATTGCTCCAATCTTGACGGCACCCTCGCACCACCACCCACATTTGCAACTCGCTGATCTGGTGGTAGGCGCAACGACTGCTGCCTTCGCGGGCAACAAGTACGGTTTAGCCCTGATGAAGCGCCTCAAACCAATGTTTCACACGAACTACTGGGGCAACTCAATTGGTGGTTCAGGTGTAAAGCTTTATCCCGACCACGTGTGCAACCTCTACCACTGGGTACTGGGCGATGAATTCGTAATGCGTCGAAGTATGGGAATTCCGATGCCCATCGACGGGCTCGGTTGGCTCTATGTCGCGAGCAACGGGCTACCCGCCCGGAGAGGCAAGTCTGCTGCCTCCTGAGTTCTCCGACGCGCTAACCAATGACCACCCTCGCGGCGCGTATGCCATTCTCTAGTCATGGCAGAGCCGATCGATTGGATAGTGGCTGGCGCAACGATCGCGTCCGCTGGAGTGATCGCATGGCAGGCATGGCAGACGCGTGCCGCCGTGCAGGCATCCAAGGACACGGTGACGGCGGCTAACCGCTCAGTCGAACTTGCTGCCGAGGCGCTCCGCGAAAGTCAGCTCGCTCGATTAGAGACCGCATTTCCTCGATTCTTCGTGACAACCCACCCGTGGATTGACCTCGGCACAGTTTAACAGTCGGCCACCGTGACGAATGCGCAAAATGGGAGCTATGTCCGCTTTGAACCCATGACGGAAGGACGTATCTTCAAGCTCCCCCGGGACGAAGCCGTGGAGCTGCTTTACCGTCACAGAATCAAAATCCGGAACGACGGGCCCGGTTCAGGGCTGGTTGAACTCCGAACAGGATCTCAATGGGGCCCGGGAGATTACGAACCTGTGGTCGCGGCAGGGACAACCCGAGAGGCATTCGTGATGGCGCGCTTGTCAGTAGCGGACTGGGTTGAACTGAGCGAATCGCGTGGGGTTGCCAAGACGGGCACAGTACGGATTCGAGGACCGAAAGACTCCGATCTGGATGAGACCTTCATGGTCGTTCTCACGGGTTCAGTTCTCGCACCAGTCGCCGACGCAATCGGCGATTGGCATGTCCCAGTTCTAGAGTTCGACCAGCCAATGGAAGCCCGTGTCGAACCGGGCAAGCGAAAGTACTGGCGATCCCGCTCGCAGAATCAGGAGTTTTGACGTGGCGCCACTTGCCCCCGCAGGACCGCCGCGCGCCGTCTGGGTCGTGATGGTCGAGCCGCCGACGCCGCCCATCGACGACCCGATGCTAGGCGGGCATCCTGCCGGAACGCCCCTTGCGCTGTTTCCGCCGCGATGGGGCATCGACAAATTGCTCCCCGTCGTTGATTCATTTGTGCAGTTGCTAGACCCCAACCTCGTTGACAAACTCGATTACAGGCAGATGTCGCACGTGCCCTACCCAGCCAGAGTCGTCGGGTATGGAATGGAGGTGGAGGGCGGCTGGAACCCCACTGTGGTGGCGTTCAAAGTTCAGGACCTCCAGGTGTTCACCGAGGACGAGACCGGTATCGAGTCTGTGACCTTCACGCGAGTGCCGCCGTCCGCACCTGAGTGGTTGCTTCGGGAGAGAGAGCTGGGTCTCCGCTAGTAAAGATCGACTCAACAATTCATGACCGAAGTGCACCTGCTCCGCTAGCAGGAGTCGTCGCTTTCGACGGATGGGATCGGGGTTCCGTGGGGGACTGACCCGCCCGGGCTAAGCCTGCGCGGCGTTCGTGCCCAAGTGTCAGTGGGCACATGTAGAATGACGTCTAGACGTCAACGAAATGGGTACCGTGGGAAAGTTTCAGCCTGGCCAGATCAGAGATGGCATCGCCGAGTGCCTCAGCAGGCATGGCATGGACGGCGCCTCCATCGGCGAGATCGAGGCTCACATGGAGACGGCCTTTGGGGAGGCGGTGGCGTCGTCTTCGATCCGCTCTTACCTCCAGCTAAACACGCCAGGTAAGTTCGAACGGCTCGGTCGAGGTCGCTACCGCATTGCTGATGCGGGGCTCGTTATGACCGATCCAGCTCCTGATGGGGAGGTTGAACTCAAGGGTAAGCCCGTGTACCGACACGGCAAGACTCGACTCTTCCGGGCAGACTCACTGGAGTGGCTTCGTGAGCAGCCGGAGCACTCCGTTCACGGAGTCGTAACCGACCCTCCGTATGGACTGGTCGAATATACGCCGACCGAACTGGCGAAGCTTCGAGCGGGACGAGGAGGTACCTGGCGCATTCCGCCGTCGTTCGATGGGCACCAGCGCGCTCCGCTCCCTCGCTTTACTACGCTGAGCAGCGCCGAGCTTGATCAGCTCGAACGGTTCTTCAGGCAATTCGGCGAGATTCTCATGCCGGTGTTGGTGCCCGGCGCTCACGTCATGGTAGCGGCGAACCCTCTGGTGTCACACCTCGTGTCATATGCTCTCGACGCGGCGGGCTTCGAACGGCGCGGCGAAGTGGTTCGTCTTGTCACGACGATGCGCGGAGGTGACCGGCCGAAGAACGCCCACGAGGAGTTCCCCGACGTGTCGGTAATGCCGCGCTCGAATTGGGAGCCGTGGCTTCTGTTCCGGAAGCCGGTCGAGGGGACCGTCGCGGAGAACCTGCGGAAGTGGAAGACCGGGGGCCTCCGGCGTATCTCCGACGAGCGTCCGTTCGGTGACGTGATCGCGTCGTCGCCGACGAACGTCAAGGAGCGGACGATTGCGAACCATCCGTCGCTCAAACCACAGGCGTTTATGCGGCAAGTGGTTCGCGCGATCCTGCCCCTCGGTGAGGGCATCGTTCTCGACCCGTTCGCAGGGTCCGGGTCCACGCTCGCTGCGGCTGAGGCAGTCGGCTATCAGTCCGTTGGCGTCGAGTTGGATCCCACTTACGCGGAGTTGGCATCCAAGTCCATCCCGAAGCTAGCTGCGCTCCCGGATCGGGTTGGGCTGGTCCATGTAGATCCAGTTGGCGCGGAGGCGAGCGACGCCGTCCCGGTCGAGGGTTGAGGTCCGGGTGCCGAGCGCGCCACGGTTGTTCGTGCGGAAGTCCTCCGGATCCACCTCTGACAGGTAGACCTCGCGGAATAGGAGCGGATTGCGATCGGTAGCAGGCTCCGTGGCGTGGTCGGTCTCATAGACAAACACGCACATCCATTGCTTGCGCCCACCGTGGGTGTCGACTGCGCCACCACGCTTGAGCGTTGATTTGATCTCGACGCCCTCGGTTCCGGACTTCACCGAGTTGTTCGGATAAATGCCCTCGACCACGAGGTCGGGGTGACCGTTGTGGAAGTTGTTCTGCACTAGCGACCGGGAGTGTTTGGCGACCGAGGCGGTGAGCATGTCGGAGATTGTGCCGGACAGATTAGCCTTCCGGAGCATGTCGTCGAGCCGCGCGAGGTCGCGCCCCCGCAGGAACTGGTTCACGTCGTAGAAGAAGTCGTATACGTCCTGCATCGCCGACTGGAAGTCGATGATTCGGAGGTTGTATGGCAAGACAGGGGCAGGGTTGAATTTGTCGAGGTATACCTCTTGACGCGAAACCATGACGTCAGCGTAAGTGAAAACTCTGACGTCAGCGAGACATTTACGCTGACGTCATGAAAATGTGATCAAACTGCCTACTTCCATGGCAGGTAACACTTGTGGTTCCCTGGTTTTGGTGCTGGCTGGTCCCGGCCCAACTTCGGTTGAATACACGCTCGACCCTCGGTCCCAACTCTCGACCGAGGGTCGAGCGTACTCCGGCAGTTCCGCCAGTCCTTGACTCGTGGTCACGCTACACGCGCTCGCTGACCAAGGACTTGTGGCTGGGGTGAAACTGTGCTGAACTTACTCCCGCACTACTAGAGCAGCTCACCTGTCTCGACATGCTGTGTCCCAGGGAGAGTAACCCAGGGTGGGGTGGGCTGAGCTAATCAGATGGCAGGTCGGCCCGCTGGTTCCGATAAAGGGACCAGCTATTGCGAACTACTCTCGATCTCACCGTCGCGTCACTTCCTGACGACGACTTCCACCGCCTGCTCTCGCTGTTGTTCGGCGAGGACGAGCCCACCTCCAACGAGGAGGTGGGCGCTTGACCCCGCGGCTCACCGCCGAGCAACTCGCAGCCCCAGACGGGGTAGAACCCCGGCCTGCGGCTCGGAAATCACGGGAGGCCGTCCCGGAGCCCGGCGGTTATGCCTCCGCTACCAGCCAGTACGCCGCGCTGGGGTGGGGCACGATTCCGGTACTCGGCAAGACCCCGCCGCCGAGCGGAGCGACCGGGCGCGCGGGGACCGTCACCGACGAGAAGCGGGCCGAGTGGTCACGCGACAGGAAGTGGCGCGACTCGAACATCGCCATTCGGCACGACGGCACCATCGCCATCGACGTTGACGAACACGACGACAAGCACGGAGCGCGTCAACTGGGCGATTGGGTGTCGAGGTTCGGCATCCTCCCGCGAACCTTCAGCAGCACGGCACGAGCTGACAGTGCGCCCGAAAGTCGCCAGTACATCTACCGGGTGCCGCCTGGAACCCGACTGATATCCGGCGGCGAGAACGTCGAAATCTGCCAACACGACCACCGATACTCGATGGTCTGGCCGTCCGTGCACCCCGAGACCGGCGAGCAGTACCGCTGGTTCGGGTCGGACGGTTCGCCGCTCGATGGTCCGCCCGCGGTCGAGGATATCCCGTTCCTGCCTGACCGCTGGCTCGAAGGACTCGCCGCCGACCGAGCAGCAAACCGAGCAACCGAGCGGAGGACCACCGCTCCCCGCAGAAGCCTCGCGGAACTGCTCGCCGATCCACCCGCTCGCGGCGACGGCCAGACTAACGACTGGCTGACACAGGTCGCAGGGCACTTTGCTCGCCAGCACCGCGACCGTCGCGACCTCTACGAGACGAAGGTCCGGGAAGCCGCCGCGCGCGTCGACCCAGACTACGAGGACACCGAGAAGACACTGGAGTCCGTCTGGCGAGGTGACGTGCAGCGCAACCCTTCGCGGGTGCGCCCACAGGCGCTCGACGACTCAACGCTCGTCGACTCGATGGCCGATGCGTTCCGGTTGTTGATCTGTTGGTCCGGCGGGCACGGATGGCGCGAGTGGGACGGCAAGGTTTGGGAGTCCAGAACCGACGCCTACGTGGTGGAGCGGGTGCGGCTGGCGATGCAAGACCTCTACCACCGGGAGTCGGCGGCGACGACCGATTCGAAGCGTGCCTCCGCACTCGGGCAACTGCTCTCAGGCGGCAAGGTGCGGGGTGTCACCGGGCTCCTCCGGGGCGCACTCGAAGTCGAGTCCACCGCGTTCGACTCGCACCCCGACCTGCTCAACTGCAACAACGGCATGGTCGACCTGAGGTCGGGTGAACTTCGCCCGCACGATCCGCGGATGTTCATGACCAAGGTCACGACGACCGACTACGTGCCCGGCGCGACACACCCCGACTGGGACAAGGCGCTCGGCGCGATCCCCGAGGACGTACGTCCGTTCATGCAGGTCCGGATGGGGCAGGCCGCAACTGGGTACCGCGTCACCGACGAGTTGATGCCGGTTCTCTACGGCGGCGGCAAGAACGGTAAGACGACGTTCCTCTCGTCAGTGCAGTCTGCCCTCGGCTCGCACGCCAGGTCGGTCTCCGACCGAGTGCTGACGGCCCGCGACACTGACCACCCGACCGAACTCACCGACCTCCAGGGGCTGCGGCTCGCGGTTATCGAGGAGTTGCCGGAGGCTGTGCCGCTCTCGGTGAAGCGGCTGAAGGACACCGTGGGTCAGCCAACGATCACGGCTCGGAAGATCGCGAAGGACACGGTGACCTGGGAGACCAGTCATGCGCTGCTCCTGGCGACCAACCACAAGCCGCGGGTCAACGAGACCGACCACGGCACTTGGCGGCGGCTCGCGCTCGTCCGCTTCCCGTTTGTGTTCGACGGCAAGGACGGGGCAGACCACAAGCCCGGCGACCCCGGACTTCACGACCGGATGCGGCGAGGTGTGGAGGGTCGTCGGGAGGCGGTGCTGGCCTGGATCGTTGAGGGTGCCCACCGTTGGTATCGATCGGGCCAGGTGTTCCCACCGATACCGGAGCGAGTCACCCGAGACACTGAGGAGTGGCGCGGCGAATCGGACGTAATCGTTTCCTACCTCACCGACCGCATCCGGTTCGACTCGCAAACTGCGGTCGGTACCACTGACCTGCTGCACGACCTCAACGCGTGGCTCGATGCGCACGGCAAGGCGGCCTGGGGCGACCAGCTCCTCACCGAGCGCTTCGGCACCCACGAGCGCGTCACCGGGCAAGGGGTCGAGAAGAAGCGCGTTCGAGTGGCCTCATCCGGCGTCCAGGTGGTCGGACGGGACGGCAGGCCGTTGGCCCGGCAGCCGGAGGGGCAGGCCCGCCTGTGGCTCGGTGTGGCGTTCTCGGCGGACGGCGAAACGACCGAGGGGATCCCGTGGTGACGGGCATGAGACGGAGTGAGACGGGGTTCTCGGAGCTCCTCGGGGAGAACTCACTCTTCTCGTCTTCCGAAACCCCGTCTCACCCCGCCTCACCCCCCTGGTCAGCCACCGCCCACGAGACACACGACCGGCAGACGTTCGACCTCTCGCACGCGCGAACTTCACCCACCGAAAGGAGCACCCAATGACCGACCAGAGCCTCGCCGCCTGGGTCCGCGCTCATGTTGATGAGGTGCGGGGGTGGCCTGCAATCTCGCGCCCTGACCGCATGTGCCTCGTGGCCGTGTGTGACCGCCCGGTGTTCGCAAGCTTGCTCTGCAAGACGCACTACAAGCACGCGGTGTTAGTCCGGCGCATCCACCGCGACGCGATGCACGTCGTCCCTCGAACTGCGATCTGGCCCGAGTACGGCATGCCGGTCTATGCCGACACCAACCCCCAAGACCTCGGGGCCTGACGCCCCGTGGAAGTAGATATGACCGACCGATTGGAGAACCAGCCATGAAGCAGAACCAGCACGCAGTTAAGCGCGCACGGCGAGCCCGCCGCCGTCGCGTCTACGACGCGCGACGCACCAGGCGTCGTTGATCGACCGGGAGGGGCGACTCTACTCCAACTCGCCGCCCCTCCCTCCCACCCGAAAGGAACACCATGGCGACGGATTCGCACGGGAGCCAGCGTCCCCATGCCGGTTACTCGGGACGGGGAATTGTGCGCAGTACCGCGGGTACATTTTCATGGAAATCAGAACCAATTCTGCCTCTGACCAGGAGAAAACATGATCCGCGAACTGTTTCGAACACTGATTGGCGACCTGCGCGCCCGAGTCCCCTGGCGCGACATCGAAGCCGACTTGTGGGCCACCTACTACGCGATGAAGGTCCAGCGACAGGCGGGTCCGCGATGACCGAGCAGGCCGACCTCCAACCCGGCGATGTCGTCATCATCGACGACTTCGGTGAGCCCCGCACCTGCACCGCGACGCTCGTCAGTGGGCTTCCCGACATGGTGTGGTTCCGCGGGAGGCCTGCCGACACCCAACTCTGGCTCATCGACAGAGACGGTCGTGCATTCCGTGCCGACATGCCCAGGTGGGAGGGACGGCGATGAATATCAGCGGCCCCGCCTACGATCCCCAGCAGGAAGGGACACAGCCGTGGCACTCACCAACGACAAAAGAACCCGTCGGTACCAGGAAGCGTTCGACGAGTTCGTACAGGAGCGCAGACTCGACATCGAGTACCCCGACACCTGGAGCGACGCCGATAACCAGGCGTGGGCCGCAGTCGTTGCGCAACTCCGAGCCGAAGGCGTCATCCGCTAAGCACTGCCCCTCCTGTGAGCGCGACATACCCCTGACCGGATGGGGCTGGTCGGACCGCGCCCACACCCGCCGGCCGCCGTATTGCAAGCCGTGTATGAACCTCGCTGGACGCGATTCCTACGCCCGCAAGCGCGAGCGCGAGCGGCGACTCAGTGAGCCGGACGGACGCGAGCACCTGACGAACCACTACGACACGGCGCTGACCCTGTGTGGTCGGCTCACCGGCTCGGCGCTCGCGAGCCACTACTACGACGAGCTCGCGACTACAAGCCTGCCTACATGCGCCGACTGCACCCGCATCGATGAGCTGGCCTGCCTCGAAGCGGACGCCGCCCAGCGGCGCCCCCGTGGCCCCTTCGACCCAAACCCATATCGCCAGACCTACCTCGCCGCTGTCGAGCGGCAGATCGGGAGTGTGACCGCATGACCACCAAGAAGATCACCCGCGCCGCAATCTACGCCCGCGTCTCGACCGAGGAGCAAGTGGACGGCACCTCGCTGGACGAGCAGGTGCGACTCTGCCGCGAGGAGGCGACCCGGCGCGGCTGGGAGGTCGTCGCCGAGTACATCGACGCAGGTATCTCCGGCACCGACCGGAGTCGCCCCCGCTGGCGCGCCATGCTCAACGTCGCCCAGCAACGGGAGATCGACGCCGTGGTCGTTCTAAAGCTCGACCGGTTCGCACGCCGCGCCGCCGACATCCTCACCGAGACCGACCGCTTCATCGAACTCGGGATCGGCTTCGTCGTGGTCGACCAGGCCATCGACATGAGCACACCCGCCGGACGCATGATGCGAACTATGCTCGCGGGCGTCGCGGAGATGGAGCGCGACCTGATCGTTGGGCGTACAGTGGCCGGGCAACGTGCCAAGGCCAAGAACGGTGGACGTCCCGGTGGCGAGCCCCCGTTCGGCTGGCGGATTGAGGGCAAGAACACCAAGGTGTCGCGGGTCGTGCCGGACGAGAACGAGCGCGCCGTGCTGCGCGAGGCGGTCGACTGCATCATGCGCCGCCGGATGAACATGCAACAGGCGACCGACCATCTGAACGGGATCGGGATGCGCCCCCGCAAGGCCGCACGCTGGAACCCCGATGTTCTCCGCCGGATGCTCGCCAACCCGACGCTCTACACGGGGCGTTCCATATGGGGCGCGACCGAGACCGGCTCGTTCTACAAGCGGAGCCATCACACCCGGCTGGATCGGGACGGCCGGCCCGTCCACGGCGATCCCATCAAGATCGACCTGGGCAATCCGCCGCTCACCGAGAAGGAGCACCGCGCGATCATGCGGACCGTCGAACGGCGGAGCACTCGCGGCAAGTCCGCCGAGGCCAGGACGCAGATGCTCTCGACCCGCCTGGTTGGCGCGTGCGGCAAGCATTACATCGGGGTGAGC
Source organism: Leifsonella bigeumensis (assembly GCF_039537265.1). NCBI lineage: Bacteria > Bacillati > Actinomycetota > Actinomycetes > Micrococcales > Microbacteriaceae > Leifsonella > Leifsonella bigeumensis. The sequence continues at coordinate 182,497 of NZ_BAABAE010000003.1, forward strand.
ATCAACGGGAAGCCCTATGACGTGTACCGCTGCACGGGGAGGAAGCACATGAACGGGCCGGACAAGTGCAAGTGCAAGCAGGTGCGAGCGGACTCCCTCGATGCCCGAGTGTGGGGGGAGATCAAGGGACTGCTCGGCAGTCCCGAGCGCTTGGAGGCGATGGCACGGCGGTGGCTGGAAGTACCGGACGACGCCGACCTCTCGGACCTCGGCCCGATCCTGGCAAAGCTTGATCAGGAGATCGAGCGAAAACAGCGCGCCCTCACCCGCGCCCTGGATGATCGCTACGAGGCTGACGATCTGACCGAGCACGACGAGCGGATCGCCCGGTTCAGGTCGGAACTGTCGGCCCTGCGGCAACGCCGTGACGCCCACGCGGCGATGGACGCGGCGAAGCAGGAACGGACAGAGCGGCTGAACGATCTTGTGGCGCTCGCGGAGCGTGCTCGCGGGCGGTTGGAGAGCATGTCCGACGCCGCGCGACGGGAAATCGTCCAGATCCTCGACATCCGCGTAACCATGCTCGGCGATGTGGTCATGCATCTGCCCGAGCGGGTCTCCGAACCCGAGCGCGTCCGCATCACCGGCATCATCGACCCACGCCTATTCGGCAACGGCGACACGCAGAACCGGGAGGGGAGCGTCAACCCCCTGCCCGGCTTCCCGGGTGTCGCGAAGCCCAAGACCGGGGTAGGAGCGCGCCCCGCGGCAAGGCTTCACGACCCGAGTAACCCTGGCGCCGAGAACGATGGCGGCCGTGGCCTTTGCCGGCCTGCTCGTCGCCATTCTGCGCAGCGACGAGGTGCGCGGGATACTTTTCGACCTCGTGCAGCGCGCGCTCACCTTCGGCGGCTGAGCGCATGCTGTACCGCCAGCGGGGCAGCGTCACGGCCGAGTTCGCTGCGGTCGTGCCCGCCGTCATGCTCATCCTCGCTCTCTGCCTCGGCGGCCTGCAGCTCTCGACCCGTCAGCTGCGGGTGCAGGACGCCGCCGCGCTCGCCGCGAGGAGCGCCGCCCGGGGTGCTTCCTTCGACGCCGCCGCGCTCGTGCCCGGGGCGTCAACGAGGATCGAGCGGCGCGGCAACCTCGTCTGCGCCGCCATCACCGTGGCGGGGACGCCCCTGGCCGGCGTCCTCGGTGCGATCGAGATCTCAGCGTCCAGTTGCGCGTTCGCCGGCGGCGGATGAGCCTGCGCGCCGAGACCCGGCTCCGGAGAGCACTGCGCGCCGAATCCGGTGCCGGCTCGGTGCTCGGCATCGCGGTCGTGAGCGCGATCCTCGCCGTGGTTCTCCTCGTCGTACCTCTTTATAGCGTGCTCGTCGCGAGGGGCTGGGCGACGGCCGCCGCGGATGCCGCCGCGCTCGCCGCAGCGGACGTCGCGGTCGGGATCGCACCGGGTGTTCCGTGCTCCACTGCGGCATCCGTTGCGAAGATCAATCGCGCGGTGGTGACGGAATGTCAGGCAGATGGGGTTATGGTGACCGTGAGGGTCAGCATCCCGGTTCTCGGGTTCCCGGTGTCGGCGACCGCCACGGCGGGACCACCCGCCATGGCACCGTGACGAGTGCGCGCGCTGATTCTGTGTGTATGGTGTCCCCTGTTGCAGTAACTGAAGCCCGTAAGGAGTCGCGTGCCCGGCACGAAGAAACTGGTCATCGTCGAGTCGCCGGCGAAGGCCAAGACCATCGCCCAGTATCTTGGCGACGGCTACGAGGTGCAGGCCTCGGTCGGTCACATCCGCGACCTCATCGAGCCGAAGAACCTCCCGCCCGAGCTCAAGAAGGGTTCTCTCGGCAAGTTCTCGGTCGACGTGGAGAACGGGTTCGAGCCGTACTACGTCGTCTCCGACCAGAAGCGCAAGACCGTCGCCGACCTCAAGCGCGCCCTCAAGGACGCCGACGAGCTCTACCTCGCGACAGATGAGGACCGCGAGGGCGAGGCGATCGCCTGGCACCTGCTGCAGGTGCTGAACCCCAAGGTCCCGGTGAAGCGCATGGTCTTCCACGAGATCACGAAGGACGCCATCGAGCACGCCCGCGACAACACCCGTGACATCGACACGGCGCTCGTCGACGCGCAGGAGACGCGGCGCATCCTCGACCGGCTCTACGGCTACGAGGTCTCGCCGGTGCTCTGGCGCAAGGTCGGGCCCGGCCTCTCCGCCGGCCGCGTGCAGTCCGCAGCGACGAGGCTCGTGGTGGATCGCGAACGCGAGCGACTCGCCTTCGTGAGCGCCGCCTACTGGGACCTGCTCGCGCAGCTCGCGCCGCAGGCCTCGAGCGACTCCTTCGAGTCGCGACTCGTCCGCCTCGATGGCGGGCGCATCGCCACCGGCCGCGACTTCGACGACCTCGGCACGCTCAAGGTCGGCGCCGTCTCCCTCGACGAGGCCGCAGCGGAGGCGCTCGCCTCTGCGCTGCGCGAAGACTCGACGACGTTCACGGTCAGCTCGGTCGAGTCGAAGCCGTACACCCGTCGCCCAGCGGCGCCATTCACGACCTCGACCATGCAGCAGGAGGCCGCGCGCAAGCTGCGGTTCTCCGCCCGCCAGACCATGAGCGTCGCCCAGGGCCTCTACGAGAACGGCTACATCACCTATATGCGTACCGACTCGCCTGCGCTTTCGCAGCAGGCGATCACCGCGGCCCGCACCCAGGCCAGCGCGCTCTACGGCGCCGACAGCATCCCGGAGAAGCCGCGTGTGTATGCCGGGAAGTCCAAGAACGCGCAGGAAGCGCACGAGGCGATCCGCCCATCCGGCGACACGTTCCGCACGCCCGGCCAGCTCGAGGGCACCCTGCGCGGCAACGACTGGAAACTCTACGACCTCATCTGGAAGCGCACCGTGGCCTCCCAGATGGCGGATGCCAAGGGCTCGACCGCGACCGTCACGATCGCCGGAAAGACGACGGATGCCCTGGCCGAGTTCGTGGCGAGCGGCACGGTCATCACCTTCCGCGGCTTCCTCGCCGCCTACGAGGAGGGACACGACGAGGAGCGCAACGAGTCGGCGGAACCCGCCGAGGCGAAGCTCCCCGCCCTCGCCGAGGGCCAGGTGCTCGAGCTGCGCGAGGTGGAGGCGAAAGGTCACGAGACCTCACCGCCGCCGCGCTACACCGAGGCGAGCCTCATCAAGACGCTCGAAGAGCTCGGCATCGGCCGCCCATCCACCTTCACCTCGATCATCTCGACGATCATCGACCGCGGCTATGTGACGCCCCGCGGCACCGCACTCGTTCCGAGCTGGATCGCGTTCTCCGTCGTGCGTCTGCTCGAGGACTACTTCACCGAGCTCGTGCAGTACGACTTCACCGCCGGCATGGAGAACGATCTCGACCGCATCGCGGACGGTAGTGAGAAGAGGGTCGACTGGCTCAACAGCTTTTACTTCGGCGGCCCCGACTACAAGGGCCTCCGCAACGTCATCGACAACCTCGGGGAGATCGACGCGAAGACGATCAACTCGATCCCGCTCGACGACCTGGTGACCCTGCGCATCGGCAAGTACGGCCCCTACCTCGAGGTCATCGACCCGGATGCCGCCCCCGACGCCAAACCGCGCCGCGTCAACATCCCGGATGAGCTGGCTCCCGACGAGCTCACGCTGGCGAAGGCCCACGAGCTCATCGATGCGCCCGTCGTCGTGGACCGGGTGATCGGCATCAACCCGGAGAACGGCAAGGAGATCGTCGCGAAGAACGGTCGCTACGGTCCATACGTGACCGAGCTCGAGCCGGAGCCGCCCGCTTCTCCGGTCGAGCCGCCCGCTTCTCCGGTCGAGCCCGTCGAGACCGTCGACCCGCTCACAGGCGAGGTCACCGAAAAGCCTAAAAAGAAACCGGCCAAGAAGAAGTCGACCGCGCCCAAGCCGCGCACCGCATCCCTCTTCGCCTCGATGGATCTCGCCACGATCGACCTCGAGACCGCCCTTCGCCTGCTGAACCTGCCGCGCGTCGTCGGGCAGGACCCGGAGACCGGTGAGGACATCACCGCACAGAACGGCAAGTTCGGCCCCTACCTCAAGAAGGGCACCGACTCCCGCTCGCTCACGACCGAGGAGCAGATCTTCGACCTCGACCTCCAGGGCGCACTCGAGATCTTCGCCCAGCCGAAGTACGGCGCACGCCGCCCGTCGAGCGCACTCAAGGAGTTCGATGCGGATCCGGAGAGCGGCAAGCCCATCAAGGTCAAGGACGGCCGGTTCGGCCCCTACGTGACCGACGGCGTGACCAACGCGACGATCCCGCGCGGCGAAACCGTCGAGGACATCGACTTCGAGCGGGCTGTTCAGCTGCTCGCCGACAAGCGGGCGAAGGGTCCTGCGAAGCCGAAGGCCAAGAAGCCGGCCGCCAGGAAATCTGCGGCGAAGAAGCCGGCAGCCAAGAAGCCGGCCGCCAAGAAGCCGGCCGCGAAGTAGCAGCGATGCGCGGGCTCTTCATCACCTTCGAGGGGGGCGACGGCTCCGGAAAGTCGACGCAGTCGGCCCTGCTCGTCGAGTGGCTCGAGCAGCAGGGCCGCACGGTCGTCACGACGAGGGAGCCGGGCGGCACAGAGCTCGGCGAGGAACTGCGCGAGATCGTCCTGCACAGCCGCGGCCACATCACGCCGAAGTCGGAGGCGCTCATCTATGCGGCCGACCGCGCCCACCACATCGCGACGAAGGTGCGGCCGGCGATCGACTGCGGCGACATCGTCGTGCAGGACCGCTACCTCGACTCCTCCGTCGCCTACCAGGGCGTCGCGCGGGGGCTCGGCGCGAAGGAGGTCCGGGACGTCTCGCTGTGGGCGACCGACGGGCTCCTTCCCGACCTCACGATCCTGCTCGACCTCGACGAGTCCGTCGGACGGGACCGGATGTCGTCCCGCACGAAGTACGACCGGCTCGAAGCGGAGGAGCGCGAGTTCCATGCCACCGTCCGCGCCGCCTACCTCGACCTCGCTGCCGCCGAGCCGGGAAGGTTCCTCGTGATCGACGCCACGGAGGAGGTCCCGGAGATCGCGGCGAACATCCGGGACCGTGTCGCAGCACTTCTCGGCTGAGACTCCCTATGCTTGCGCGTATGTCACTGTGGGATGAGCTGACCGGCCAGCCCGAGGCCATCGCCGTCTTCCGCGCGGCGGCATCCGGCGTCACGCAGGCCGACGCGCCCCAGGCCGACTCGATGACGCACTCCTGGCTCATCACCGGGCCGCCCGGATCCGGGCGCTCGAACCTCGCCTACGCCTTCGCCGCGGCGCTCCTCAGCCCTGGGAACCCGGAGGGGGACGAGGCGACCAGGCGCCAGGTGGAGGCGCGAACGCATCCGGATCTGGGCGTGCTCAGCACCGAGCGGGTCATCATCTCGATCGACGAGGTGCGTGCGCTCGTGACGAGTTCGCAGTTCTCGCCGTCGGTGGGCCGCTACCGCGTCATGATCATCGAGGACGCCGACCGGATGACCGAGCGCACTTCCAACGTGCTGCTCAAGGCACTCGAGGAGCCCCCGCCGCGCACCGTCTGGATCCTGTGCGCCCCGAGCGAGGCCGACCTCATCCCGACCGTGCGATCGCGGGTGCGCAGTGTCAGACTGCGGGTGCCGGCGCTCGCGGATGTCGCCGACCTCATCGCGCGGCGCGACGGCGTCGACCCCGCGCTCGCCCTGCGCGCGGCGAGGGAGGCCCAGAGCCATATCGGGATGGCGCATCGACTCGCGACGAACGAGGATGCGTGCGTCCGTCGCGAACGCACCCTGCAGGCGGCCCTCGGCATCCGCACCGTGTCGGACGCCGTGATCGCGGCGGGGGCGCTGCTGGAGATGGCGACCGAGGATGCGAAGGCGATCACCGAGGAGCGGGATTCCGAGGAGCGCGAGGGCGCGCTGCGATCGCTCGGCATCGAGCCGGGCGGTACGATCCCGCCCGCGCTCAGGGCGCAGTTGCGGTCGCTCGAGGAGGACCAGAAGCGGCGGGCCACCCGGAGCCTTCGCGATGGGCTCGACCGCATCATGGTCGATCTGCTCTCGCTCTACCGCGACATCCTGCTGCTGCAGCTCGGTTCGGAGGTCGAGCCGATCAACCTCGAGATTCTCGACCGCTTGCGGGAGGCCGCGGGCGCGGCGACTCCGGAGCAGACGCTCGCCACCCTCGAGGCCATCTCGACCGCCCGCCGTCGCATCGACAGCAATGTCGCGCCGGCGCTCACCCTCGAGGCGATGCTCATCTCCGCCCGGCGGAGAATCAGCTCGTGACCCGCCGGAGGTGGCCGCTGCGGACCGCACTGGCTGTCGCGTGCCTCGCGTTCGTCGTCCCGCTCAGCGGCTGCGTCACCCTGTTCCTCCCACCCGCGCCGGAGCTCACCTCGAAGCCGACCGAGGAGAAGGTGGACGCCGCGCTCGTCCCGTACTACTCGCAGGTCCTCGCCTGGTCGAAGTGCGAGGGCAGCTTCCAGTGCGCGACCGCGACAGCGCCGCTCGACTGGAACGACCCCGCACGCGACTCCATCCACCTCGCACTCATCCGCTCGCCTGCGACCGGCTCACGGCTCGGTTCCCTGCTGGTGAACCCCGGAGGGCCGGGCGGCTCAGGGTACGACTTCATCCAGGACAGCCTGAACTACGCCGTCGACGCGAAGCTCACCGAACGCTACGACATCGTCGGCTTCGATCCGCGCGGCGTCAATCGCTCCTCCGCCGTCTCCTGCTACGACGACCCCTCCGAGCTCGACAACTTCCTCTACGAGCTCTCGCCCCGCGATCTCGGCCAGGATGCTCTCGTCGATCACATCGAGCAGACCTACGCCGATTTCGGCGCCGCGTGCCTCGAGCACACCGGGGAGCTGCTCGGCTATGTCGACACTGTGAGCGCCGCCCGCGACCTCGACCTGTTGAGGGCGATCCTGGGCGATACGAAACTCAACTACCTCGGGTACTCGTACGGGACCTTCCTCGGGGCGACCTACGCGGGTCTCTATCCGGAGAAGACCGGACGCCTCGTGCTCGACGGCGCACTCGACCCGGCGACGACCGACTTCGATGTGACGCTCACGCAGGCGAAGGGTTTCGAGGATGCGGCGCGCGCCTACCTGGCCGACTGCCTCGCCGGCTCGGAGTGCCCGTTCCGGGGCACGGTCGACGCCGGCATGAAGCGCATCCGAACGCTGCTCGACCGGCTCGATGCGAGCCCGCTGCGGGCGAGCGACGACCGGATGCTGGGAAGCGACGCGATGTTCACCGCGATCATCCTGCCCCTCTACAGCCAGTCGAACTGGCCGTACCTGAGCGACCTCTTCACCGATGTGTTCGCGGGCAACGCCGACTACGCCTTCCAGCTCGCGGATGCGTACAACGGCCGCAACTCCGACGGCACCTACCAGGACAATTCCACCGAGGCCTTCATAGCCATCAACTGTCTCGACTACAGGCAGACGAGCACACGGGACACCCTGGCAGCGGAGGCGGCGGAGCTTGCGAGGGTGGCGCCGACATTCGGCCCGCAGATGTCATGGGGCGGTACCTCCTGCAGCGAGTGGCCGTTCCCCTCGACACGCGTTCGCGAGGCGATTCGGGCGCCGGGATCCGCGCCGATCCTCGTCGTCGGCACCACGAACGACCCGGCGACGCCGTACCAGTGGGCGGTGAATCTCGCCGATGAGCTGGAGAGCGGCCACCTCGTGACGTACCACGGCGAGGGGCACACGGCCTACAACAAGTCGAACTCGTGCGTGAACGACACGGTCGATGCCTACTTCATCGATGGGACGGTCCCGGCGGAGGACCCCGACTGCTGAGCCGGGCGCCCTGGCCCGGCTGAGATTGTGCAAAATTGCAGTCGGTGCAAGAATGGGCGCATGAGTGAGCCGGAGCCCGAACCGACCCCTGGCCTTCGCGAGCGCAAGCGGCGTGCCACGCGATCGGCGATCCAGGTCGCCATACTCGACCTGGCCGCCCGGCACGGCTACGACCAGGTCACGATCGACGAGGTCAGCGCTGCCGCCGACATCTCGCCACGCACCTTCTTCAACTACTTCTCCTCCAAAGACGACGCGGTCATCGGAGACTTCCCCTCGTTGCCCGAGCTTCCGGCCACGGCCGAGTTCCTCGCGGCGGGGCCGCGGGAGAGCATCTACGCGGGGCTCGGCCGGTTGCTGGATGCGGCATCCGGTGCCCTCGCGGAGGAGCGGATGCCGGAGGAGCGCCGCCGAGCGCTGCTGCGGGAGCACCCGGGGCTCTTCGCGAAGCGGATGGCATACCTGCACCGCTTCGAGGACGAACTGACCGGGATCATCGCCGAGCGCCTCGCCACCGACGATGCGACGATCGCCGGCGACGCCGCCGCCCTCCAGCGTCGTTCGCGGTTGCTCAGCCTCATCGGGCTCGCGGCCGTTCGCTACGCCTACCGCGCCTGGATCGGTGCGGAGGATGGGCGCTCGCTCGGCGACAACATCCTCGAGGCGTTCAGCGAACTCGAGGAGACGCTGGCACCAACGAGCCGGTCGTGATCGGCTAAGCTTTCATGCTGTGTCTCCTGCCTGCAGGAGGCCGGCCGCCTTAGCTCAGTCGGTAGAGCATCTCACTCGTAATGAGAAGGTCGTCAGTTCGATTCTGACAGGCGGCTCTCGCCCCCACTTCGTTTCCGCACTTCGTGTCCGCACTTCGGGGGACCGACACGCTGTTCCACCCCCCGATCGTGTGACAATCGGCGCAACAAAACGCCCCCAAAACAGGGGTTATCGACGCATCGGGGCTTGCCGCGGATTGCCTCCCCAGCCCTGGGGCCGTAGCGTTGAACCAGCGATTCGTTGGGGAACGGTCGCCAGGCACCTTCTGGGGGGAACTGTCGTGAAGCGCTCTGCTTTTCTCATCACCGTCTTCACGGCGGTGCTGACGCTCGTGCTGCCGTTCGTCGGCGGCAGTGGGCCGTCGCTGTTCGGCAACGCCAGTTCCGCCGGCGCCGTCCAGCAGACCGGACTCCCGATATTCGCGACCGCACCCATCGCAGCCACCACCGCATCCTCCTCCGCGCCGGTCGCACTCGCCTACGTCAACGAGGCGGTGCGCGTGGCGCAGCAGGATGCGCGGGCCAAAGAACTCAAGGTCGATTCCGAGCACCTCGCCCAGAAGCCCGTACCGAAGCCCGTCGTGGTCTCTCCTGCCGACCGGGCGAGCGGCACTGCCGCCCGCCGGGCCGCCGTGGTCGCCGCCGGTGGCAGCTGTCCAGGTCCCATCGGAGGTTCGACGAGTGGCGCGCCGAGCAAGGTCTCGTCCGGAGGGGTCGCCGGCACGACGAGCGCCGACCTGGCGTCGTTCGCTTCGACCTACAACGCCATCCGCGTCGCCAACTGCCTCGCTCCCGTCCCGATGAACCACATCCGCTACGACAGTTGCATGGAGACTCGCCTGTTCTGGATGGCGGAGGACCCGAGCGAGGACCCGTTGAGCGCGTGGGGCCACATGGGCTCGCAGCGCAGCGACGGTGTTCCGAGCCGCGGATGCGACGGCAACCTCGCCGGCGGGTACAACAACACCGGCGCGACGGTCGCCCAGAAGTGGTGGAACTCCCCGGCGCACCGCGCCTCGCTCTACCGGCCCACCTACACGGGCAGTACAGCCGGGGTCTGCATCTACTTCGCGATGACGCACGGCGGTATCCCGAACGAGCCTTACAGCTTCACCCGGGCCGCCGCGCGCTGGGGCGGCTGCTAGATTCCCTTCGTGGGAACGCTTCGCTGGGGCATCCTCGGGACCGGCTGGATCGCGCACGCCCAGACGGCGGATCTTCTGGCCAACGGCTTCACCGTCACCGCGGTCGGCTCGCGGACGATGGATGCCGCGGCGGCCTTCGCGGGCGAGTTCGGCATCCGCAAGGCCCACGCGAGCTATGAGGAACTCGTGGCGGACGACGAGGTCGATGTCGTCTACGTGTCGACGCCGCATCCGCTGCACGCCGCCAATGCGCTGCTCGCACTCGAGGCGGGCAGGCACGTGCTCGTCGAGAAACCATTCGCGCTGAACGCGCGCGAGGCGCGGCAGGTCATCGGCTTCGCCGAATCTCGCGGACTCATCGCCCTCGAGGCGATGTGGACGAGGTACCTCCCGACCATGGTGCGCCTGCGCGAACTCATCGCCGGCGGCGTGATCGGCGACGTGCGCACCCTCATCGCCGACCACGACCAGGTGCTCTCGGATGACCCGCTCGCCCGCGGCCTGAACCCCGATCTCGGCGGCGGGGCCCTGCTCGACCTCGGCATCTACCCCATCTCCTTCGCCTACGACCTGTTCGGTGCGCCGACCACCGTGCTCGCGAACGCCGCGATGACGGCGACCGGGGTCGACCGCCAGACGGCGATCGTGCTCGGGTTCGACGGCGGGCGGCAGGCCGTCATGCATGCGGCACTCGACACCCGCGGGCCGAACCGTGCGGTGGTGCTCGGCACGAAGGGACGCATCGAGCTCGACGCGGTGTGGTACACCGCGACCTCCTTCACCGTGTTCGACTCGGCCGGCGAGGTGATCGACCGCTACGACGAGCCGGTGAATGGCCGCGGGATGCACTTCCAGGCGGCCGAGCTCGAGCGACTCGTGGCCGGGGGGTTCACGGCCGGAAGCATCCTGCCGCCGTCGGAGACCGTGCAGATCATGGAGACGCTCGACGAGGTACGCCGTCAGATCGGCCTGACCTATCCGCAGGAGGGCTGAGGTCGCTGGCATCCGGCGCCCGGCGTGCGCAGTTATCATGGGCGAGTGAGTGACGAACAGCCCCTGACCCGTCGGGCAGCCCGTGAGGCCGCTGCCGGCAAGGGGAAGCGGCGTGCCCGATCGACTCCGCCCGCCGGGAGCGCCGCGCCGACGGAACCGGTCGCGACGGATCCGGCAGCCGCCCCCGCCCCGGCCTGGGCCGCCACGCCCACCGAGGTGATCGGTGGCGCTGGTCCCGGTGCCCAGGACGCTCAGGATGCGGGGGAGAAACGCGGCGGATTCCGCGCCGCCCTCGAGCGGCATCCGAACACCCTGATGTTCTCGGCCCTCGGAGTAATTTTCCTGCTGCTCGGCACCGGGGCGGTCTTCACCGGCATCGCCGTCGGCTCGGCGGAAGCGGCCGTTCCCCTCGAGACGCAGACGCCGACACCCGACCCGCCGCGAAACGTCCCCGCGGAGATCGCGTCGGCCTCGGCGCTGCGCACCTGCTCCATCGACTCGCTCACCGAGGACCCCCGCCTGTTGACCTTCGCGGGATCGGTCATCAACGTCACGACCGGCGAGGTGCTCTTCGACCGCTCCGCAGAAGACGGTGCCCCGCCCGCGAGCGTGCTCAAGGTGCTCACCGCCGCTGCAGCGCTCGCGACCATCGGGCCCGACTATCGGATGGCCACGCGCGTCTACGAGGGCAGCACCCCCGGCAGCATCGTGCTGGTCGGCGGCGGCGACCCGACCATCAGCGCACTGCCCGCCGGGGTCGAGAGCTTCTATCGTGGCGCCCCCAAGATGGATGATCTCGCGGCGAAGACCAAGACGGCCTGGGAGGCCGCGCATCCTGGCGAGGAGATCACCTCCGTCATCCTCGACGCCACCTACTGGGACCCGGCCGATAAGTGGGACCCGACCTGGGAGCGCAGCGAGCAGACCATCGGGTATCACTCGGAGGTCACGGCGCTCATGGTCGACGGAGACCGCGCCAATCCCCAGAAGGGGACCAGTCCGCGCAGTACCGACCCGATCGGCCGCGCCGGCAATGCGTTCGTCGCCGCCCTCGACCTGGGGCACCCCGTCGACATCAGCACAGGGGCGGCTCTCGCCGGCAAGCCGCTTCTCGCCGAAGTGAAGTCCCAGCCGATCAAGATCCTCATCGGGCAGATGCTCCTCACCTCGGACAACACGCTTGCCGAGATGATCGCCCGCGTCGTGTCGAAGGAGTCGGGCGCCGGCGGGACGGCAGCGTCCCTCGCCTCGGTCATCCCTGGATCGCTTGCCACCTATGGGCTCGACCCCGTCGGGGTGATCGTCCGGGATGGTTCCGGTCTGAGCGCGAACAGCGCTGTGGCACCGCTGTTCGTTGCCCAGCTCATGGCGAAGGTATACACAGGTGGCCAGGGACTCGACGTCATCAAAGCGGGGCTGCCCGTCGCCGGCAAGACCGGAAGCCTGGCGAGCCGGTTCACCGGCGCGAACGCCGTCGCACGGGGCAATGTCGTGGCGAAGACCGGCTGGATCAAGTCGTCGCGAACACTTGCCGGATGGGTCCATGCGACCGACGGGTCGGTGCTCTCCTTCGCGTTCTACGCCCTCGGCCCCGTTCAGGCGAACGCGACGGATGCGCTCGACACCGTCACCACCGGCGTCTACAACTGCGGCAACAACCTGTCAAACAACTGAACGGGGGAGGACTCATGGGCAAGGCACTCTTCATCATCGACGTGCAGAACGACTTCACCGAAGGAGGCGCGCTCGGGGTGGACGGCGGTGCGGCGGTCGCCGCCGGGATCACCTCCTACCTGCAGCAGCATCCGGATCACTACCAGCAGGTCTTCGCCTCCCGAGACTGGCACGATGCTGTCGGCGACAACGGCGGACACTTCGCGACCGACGGAGAACCGGACTATGTGACCACGTGGCCGGTGCACTGCGTCGCCGGCACGGAAGGCGCCGAATACCACCCGGCCCTCGACACGAGTGCCGTGACCGTTCACGTGCGCAAAGGCCAGGGTGTGCCGGCCTACTCAATCTTCGAGGGAACGACCGACGAGGGGAGCACCGTCGCCGACGCGCTCGAGGAGCTCGGCATCCTCGATATCGATGTCGTCGGGATCGCCACCGACTATTGCGTGCGCGCATCCGCCCTCGACGCACTCGAACTGGGCCGACACGTACGCGTGCTCACCGACCTCGTCGCCGGGGTCGCGGCGGAGAGCTCCGAGGCGGCGCTCGCCGAGCTCGGTCACGCGGGGGCGGAGCTCCTGACCTCAGAGCAGTCGGAGTCGATATCGCCCGAGTGAACCGAGGCGGCATCGCCATCATGGCGGCGTCGCACGTTGTCGATGACTTCTATCAGGGGGTCGTTCCTGCCCTCCTGCCGTTCCTCGTGATCGAGCGTCAGTACAGTTACGCGGCCGTCGCAGGTCTCGTCCTCGCGGCGAACCTGCTGTCCTCGGTCGCGCAACCCGCCTTCGGCTGGTGGGGGGACCGCCGGCCCCGGCGATGGCTCATCCCCGTCGGGATGCTCACGGCCGCCGTCGGTGTCGGCCTCGTCGCCTTCTCCGTCGAGTACTGGGCGACCTGGGTGCTCATCGCCATCGCCGGGCTCGGGATCTCCGCATTCCATCCGGAGGCGGCGCGAGCTGCGCGCGTCGCCGCAGGCGACAGCAACCGCGCGATGAGCGTCTTCGCGCTGGGCGGCAACACCGGGTTCGCCCTCGGCTCTCTGGTGACGACTCCGCTCCTGCTGCTCACGGGGCTGCAGGGTGCGATCTACCTCATCATCCCGGCCGCGCTCATGGCGGTGCTGCTGTTCGCTCGGCTGGGGAGGGTGCTCGACGGGCCGGTCGGCACGCCGAAACGGGTGGTGCACCCGCCCGGCCCCGACAACTGGCCCGCATTCCTTCGGCTCACCGCCGTCGTGGTCGTGCGGTCGATCATCTTCTTCGGTGCGGTGTCCTTCGTGGCGCTCTACTTCATCCACGGTTTCGGGACGTCGGAAGCGCTCGGCGGCCTCGCCCTCAGCGTGTTCCTGTTCGCCGGCGCGGGAGGAACCCTCATCGGCGGATGGCTGGCCGACCGCGTCGGGCGGCTCCTGAGCATCCGGCTCGGCTTCGCCGCGACGATCCCGGCGCTGCTCGGCCTCGTGCTCTCGCCCGACTGGTTCGTCGCCCTCGTGTTCGTGGCGGTCTTCGGGGTCGCCATCTTCGTGCCGTTCGCGGTGTTCGTCATCCTCGGGCAGGACTACCTGCCGAACCGGATCGGGATCGCGAGCGGGGTGACGGTGGGGCTCGCGGTCACCGTGGGCGGGCTGTTCAGCCCGCTGCTCGGGTGGATCGCGGACCAGACGGATCTGCGGGTGACCTTCGCGATACTGCTCGGGCTCACTCACGGTCGTGGCGCTCGCCCTCGCCTTCCTGCTGCGGGAGCCGACGCCGGTGCCGCGCCATCCGCGGCCTGCCGGGGACGCGACGGCCGAGGCCGCTGACGAGGGCGTCCTGTAGCCGATCCCGCTGGTTGAGCGGTAATACGGGGTCACCAACTTCCCGCGCACACTCGGACAGTCGCTGACTAGACCTGGTTTCCGAGCTTGTACTCGGGCATCGCCTCGCCCTCGCGCGTGTAGGAGAAACCGTCGGCACCGATCGTGACCGCGGCCTCCTGGGCCTCTACGCGTTCGACGAGAGGCTTTGGCCGGCCGTCGAGGTCGAGCACAGTGGAGGCCTCGGAGTACCAACTGGGAACGACGGGGTTTCCCCACCAGTCGCGGCGCTGGTTGTCGTGCACGTCCCAGGTGAGCGTGGGGTTGTCGGGGTCGCCCGTGTAGTAGTCGTGGGTGTAGATCTCGATGCGATGACCGTCGGGGTCGCGCAGGTACAGGTAGAAGGCATTCGAGACGCCGTGACGGCCGGGGCCGCGCTCGATGTGGTCGGAGCGGCGGTGTGCCCCGAGCGTGTCGCAGATGTTGACGATCTGGTTGCGCTCGTGGGTCGCGAACGCGATGTGGTGCAGGCGCGGCCCGTCGCCGCCGGTGAGGGCGATGTCGTGAACCGTCGCCTTGCGGTACAGCCAGCTCGCGTACACGGTGCCCGCGTCATCCTGGATGTCTTCGCTCACCTTGAATCCGAGGCTCTCGTAGTGCGCCTGGGCGGCCGGCACGTCGGGGGTGAGGATGTTGAAGTGATCGAGCCGCGAGATCGCCCCCGTCCCCTGCAGGTCATAGCGGCGCGTGTACCGTTCGACATGCTCGGCGTCGTAGAAGAACTCGATAGGGAACCCGAGCGGGTCGATGACGCGCACCGCCTCGCCGATCCCGCGGGTGGCACCGGATGCGCGGTGCTCGACCGGGCAGCCGAGTGACTCGAAGTGGGTGGCGGCCTTGGTGACCTCGGCCTGCGATCGCACCCGGTAGGCGAGGGCGGCGAGGGCGGGCTGGGGGCCTCTGCGCAGCACGAGCGAGTGGTGCAGGTACTCCTCGAAGGCGCGCAGGTAGATCGCGTCGTCGTCTTCGTGGGTGACGACGAGGCCGAGGATGTCGACGTAGAAATGGCGGCTCGCGGCGAGGTCGCTCACGATGAGCTCGGCGTACGCGGCGCGGATGATGTCAAAACTTGCGGTCACCGTGAAGCTCCAAACTTCGGGGTATGGACGGGGGACAGGCTGATGTGCACGGCCTGCTGCTCGGTGTAGAAGTCGAGCGAGCGGTAGCCGCCCTCGTGCCCGAGGCCGCTCGCCTTG
The DNA here is from genome assembly GCF_039537265.1 of Leifsonella bigeumensis. Lineage (NCBI taxonomy): Bacteria > Bacillati > Actinomycetota > Actinomycetes > Micrococcales > Microbacteriaceae > Leifsonella > Leifsonella bigeumensis. The sequence goes on from NZ_BAABAE010000003.1 coordinate 197,901, forward strand.
ACCCCGCCGAACGGGGTGCGCAGGTCGCGCACGTTGTGCGAGTTGAGCCACACCATGCCCGCCTCGATGCCGTGCGCGAAGGTGTGGGCGCGCTTCAGATCGCTCGTCCACAGGTAGGCGGCGAGCCCGTACTTGACGGCGTTCGCGAGTTCGAGCGCCTCATCGTCCGTGTCGAAGGGGGTGATCGCCACGACCGGCCCGAAGATCTCCTCCTGGAAGATGCGGGCATCCGGTTTCACGTCGGCGAACACGGTCGGCGCGACGTAGTTGCCGGTCTCGAGCCCCTCCGGACGTCCGCCGCCCGCGACGAGGCGCCCTTCGCCCTTGCCGAGCTCCACGTAGCTCATGACCTTGGCGTAGTGCTCCGGATGCACGAGTGCGCCGACCTCGGTCTTCGGGTCGTGCGGGTCGCCCACGACGATGTTCTTCGCGCGCTCGGCGTACTGCGAGACGAAGTCGTCGTAGATCGAGCGCTCGACGAGGATGCGGCTTCCCGCCGTGCAGCGTTCGCCGTTGAGCGAGAAGACCCCGAACAGGGTCGAATCGATCGCGGCGGGGAGGTCGGCGTCGGCGAAGACGATCGCCGGGGACTTGCCGCCGAGCTCCATCGAAAGACCCTTGAGGTGCGGGGCGGCGTTGGTGAAGATGGTCTGCCCTGTCGTCGTCTCGCCGGTGAACGAGATGAGACGGACATCCGGATGCTTGACGAGCGCATCGCCGGCCTCCTCGCCGAGCCCGTTGACGAGGTTGAAGACGCCCTTCGGGAGCCCGGCCTCCTCGAAGATCCCCGCCCACAGGCTCGCCGAGAGCGGCGTGAACTCGGCGGGCTTGAGCGCGACCGTGCAGCCGGAGGCGAGCGCGGGAGCGAGCTTCCAGCTCTCGAGCATGAACGGCGTGTTCCACGGCGTGATGAGTCCGGCGACCCCGACCGGCTTGCGGTGCACGTAGTTCACCTGGGCGCCGGGCACCTGGTAGGTGTCATCGCGCTGCGCGACGATCAGGTCGGCGAAGAAGCGGAAGTTCTCCGCCGCCCGCTGGGCCTGCCCGAGCGCCTGGGTGATGGGCAGGCCGGTGTCGAAGGTCTCGAGTTCGGCGAGCTCGGCATCCCGAGCCTCGACCTGGTCGGCGATGCGGTTCAGGATGCGCGCCCGCTCGCGGTTCTTCATGCGCGGCCAGGGTCCGTCATCGAAGGCGCGCTTGGCCGCGGCGACAGCCCGGTCGATGTCGGCCTGCTTGCCGGAGGCTGCCTGCACGTAGGTCGTGTTCGAGACAGGGTCGAGCACGTCGAAGGTCGAGCCATCGACGCTCTCGACGAACTCGCCGTCGATGTAGTGCCGGATGCGGTCCGGCAGGTTTTCGGGGACGAAGTGCATCAGCTGCCTCCTGTCGTGTAGCCGCGAGTGGTGTGTCCGTCGACCGTGTAACCGGCGACTGGGCTCAGGTACTGCTCGCCCTCGGCCATGAGCTGTCGTATCTTCTCGAGCCCGGCATCCGTCGGCTCGATGAGGGGCGAGCGCACGTGGCCGCTCGAGATGAGTCCGCGCTGCTCGAGCACCCACTTGCCGGGGGCCGGGTTCGTCTCGACGAAGAGCAGGTCGACGAGCGGGTGCAGGCCGTAGTGCAGTTCGCGGGCGCGGGCGAAGTCGCCCGCTTCCCAGGCCTCGAACATCTGGGCGACGGCGGTGGGAGCGATGTTGGCGGTCGCGCTCACGAAGCCCGCGCCGCCGAGAGCCATGAGCGGCAGGCACAGCAGCTCGATGCCTGACCAGACGAGCAGCTCGGGCCCGCACAGGTGCAGCACGCGGGAGAAGTGCTCGAAGTCCTTCGTGGTCTCCTTGACGCCGACGAAGTTCTCGACGTCGCGGAACAGGCGGGCCACGGTTTCCGGGGCGATGTCCACCGCGGTGCGGGAGGGCACGTTGTAGGCGACGATCGGCAGGTCAGGGAACTCTTCGGCGACCGTCTTGTACCAGCGATAGAGCGCCTCTTGGGTGGGGCGGGCGTAGTAGGGGGTGATGATGAGGGCGGCGTCGACGCCGGCATCGCGTGCGGCAGCGGTGAGTTCGAGGGTCTCATCGAGCTTCGCGGATCCGGTACCCGGCATGAAGGGCACGCGATCGCCGATAGCAGCGGCGACCGTGCGGATGGCGTCAGCGCGCTCGGCGATCGTCTGCGCGCTCGGCTCGCCGGTCGAACCGCCGATCGAGATGCCGTGGCTGCCGGATGCCAGTTGCCAGTTCACGAGGTTGGTGAGGCTCTCGTGGTCGACGGGCCCTGCCCTCGTGAATGGTGTCATGAGCGGGGCGATGGATCCGCGGATCCTGCTCGGGTCACTGCGGAACTTCATGCTGTCTCCTTGTGGGCGTGCTGGTGGGCGAGGAAGGCGTCGAGCGTCCCGAGCCGGTGGTTGCGGGCGGCGAGCTCCAGTTCGAAGGTCTCGGCGCCGGCCTCGATGAGCCCGAGAATCGCCTCGTGCTCGGCGACCGACTCCCGCGCGCGGCCCGGCACGAAGCTGAACGTCGACTCCCGCAGCGCCCGCAGCCGCGCCCAGCCGCGGTCGACGAGCTCACGGATGTGCGGGTTAGGGCAGTGCTCGAAGAGCACGGCGTGGAAGTCGAGGTTCAGCGCGGTGAAGGCCACAGGGTCGAAGTGGTGCAGGCTCTCGGCGAGCGCGTCGTTGATCGCCCGCGCGCGGGCCACGTCATCCGGGGTCATGAACGGGGCGGATGCCGCGGTCGCCCAGCCCTCGACGAGGCTCAGCGTCTGCATGGTCACCTCGTACTCGCGCGGGTCGACCATCGCGACCTGCGCGCCGACATTGCGTTCGAACTGCACGAGCCCCTCGGCCTCGAGCAGGCGGATCGCCTCCCGCACCGGCACGACGCTCACGCCGAGTTCGCCGGCGATCGCCCCGAGCACGAGGCGGTAGCCGGGGGTGTAGCTCGAGTTCTCGATGCGGGACTTGATGAAGTCGTAGGCGAGCTGCGACTTGCTCTGCGTCGCGATCGCGGTGGTGGTCATCGCGCCTCCAGCCACTGCTCGTATCGAGCCTTCCACACGGCGTTCAGCGGGTAGAGGCCGTCGACGCTCTCGCCCGCGGCGACCATCTCGGCGATGAAGGTCTCCTGTCGCTCCTGCTCGATCGCATCCTCGACGACCTCCTCGACGAGGGAAGGCGGAATGACGAGCACACCGTCGCCGTCCCCGGCGATGACGTCGCCGGGCTGCACGGCTGTGCCGCCGCACGCGACCGTGACATCCGTCTCCCAGGCCACATGGCGGCGGCCGAGCACCGCAGGGTGCGGCCCGGCATGGTAGGTCGGGATGCCGAGGGCGGTCACGGCGTCGAGGTCGCGGACGCCGCCATCCGTCACGATGCCGGCCGCGCCGCGCACCTGCGCGCGCAGGGCCAGGATGTCGCCGACCGTCCCTGTGCCCTTCTCACCGCGGGCTTCGATCACGAGCACCTCGCCCGGATTCAGCGAGTCGAAGGCGCGCTTCTGCGCGTTGAAACCGCCGCCGTGGGAGGCGAAGAGGTCTTCGCGGCCGGGGATGAAGCGCAGGGTGCGGGCGAGGCCGACGAGGCGCGTGCCCGGCTGCGTCGGAGTGAGACCGTCGATCGACACCGTGTTGAGGCCGCGCTTGCGCAGTTGTGAGCTGAGGGTCGCGGTGCCGACCGAGTTGATCTTCGCGGTGAGCTCGTCGGTGAGTGTGCTGGAGCCGGGAAGCGAGCGCGGCTTCTCCTCCCGGCCGGCCGTCGGCGCCGTCGGAACAGCCTCCGCCGAGCCGAAGGCCTCGACCCGTAGCTCGTCATCGACCCGCGGCCCGAAGCCGTAGTCCCCGAACGCCGTGACCCCTTCGATAACCGGTGTCACGAGGCGCCCGGTCGTGCGGCCCTCGGCGTCCTCGACCGCGACTTCGACCGTGTCGCCCGGCTGCACCACGGTCGACCCCGCGGGAGTTCCCGTGAGGATGATGTCGCCCGGCTCGAGGGTCACGAGCTGCGAGAGGTCGGCGATGAGCTGCCCAAACGGGAACAGGAGCGTCGCCGTGGTGTCGTCCTGCACGAGTTCGCCGTTCACCCAGGTGCGGATGCGCAGCCCGGCCGGGTCGAGCAGGTTGGCGGCGAGGATCGCCGGCCCGATGGGGGTGTAGCCGTCCCCGCCCTTCGAGCGGAGGTTGGAGCCCTTGTCCGCGTATTTGAGGTCGTAGACGCCGAAGTCGTTGGAGGCGGTGACACCCGAGACGTACGACCAGCCGTCCTCCGGTGAGACCCGTCGCGCAACCTTGCCGATGATCAGTGCGATCTCGCCCTCGAAGGCCAGCAACTCGCATCCGGCCGGCCGCTCGATCGGGGTCTCGGATGCCGAGAGCGAGGTCGAGGGCTTGAGGAAGTAGCCGGGCTGTTCGGGGGTGCGCCCGCGCTGGGCGGCACGGCTCGGGTAGTTGAGGTGGACGGCGATGACCTTGCCCGGGCGGGATCCCAACAGCGTCTCGAGCTCGGTCACCCGGCACCTCCAGTGGTGTACGAAATAATATACGATCTCAGCACACTCGGGCCGCCACCGCAAGACCCTCGCTCCTTCCCAGGAGCCCAGGTGCCGAAGGGCGGAGGGACGCCGCAACCCGGAGGCGATGGTACGGGCGATTCAGAGCTGGACCGCCAGGCCCCCCGCCACCTGCGGATACAGCTCGGCGATGAACTCGCTGAGCTCGTCGAGGGTGTCGCCGATCTGCGCCGACGCGTAGTGCAACGGACCCCACACCCCGAACAGAGTGATGATGAGGTCCTGCCCTCGCACCCGGATGGGCACGCTCTGAAGGCCGTACCGAGCGTCGTCGGACAGGACGCAGACGCCGCGACCCGCCGCGGCGAGGGCCTGCGCCGTCGCCGTCGACTCGGTCTCGACCGCCGCAGCATAGGTGAGTCCGGCGGTGGCGACGGCCGTGTCGAACATCTGGCGCACGCCGTGGGCGGGAGTCATGGCGATGATGGGCTCGGTGACCAGTTCCGTCATCGAGATGCTCTCGCGGCCGGCGAAGCGATGTTCCGGATGCACCTGGGCCCACAGGTAGGCGTGGCCGATGACCCGGTATTCGAGGTCGGCCGGCGGGATCCTGGTGCCCACCGCGAAGTCCGCATCGCCGGCCCAGAGCCGCGGATAGACCCGCTCGGGGTTCGCCTCGATCACGTTTCCGATGGTGCCGTCCTGCCCAGTGCGAACGATGAAGGGTGCGATGATGTCGGCGACGGTGGTCGGCGCGGCGACGAGGTTGAGCTGCGGGACCCAGCCGCGGGCGATCGCGGCGGAGGTGGCCTCCGCCTGTACGGCCCGGGTGAGCAGGTCGCGGGCGACGGGCAGGAAGGCGCGGCCGGCCGCAGTCGGGACGAGGCCGCGTGGTGTCCGGTCGAACAGGGTGAAGCCCAGGTCGGACTCGAGTCGCCGGATCTGCCGGCTGAGCGACGGCTGGGCCACATGCACCTCGGCCGCCGCGGCATGGAGGGATCCGTGCTCGCACACGGCCGTGAAGTAGTGCAGCAGTCGAAGTTCCAATCGATGCCTCCAAGGTATCGGGTTTACTTAAATACAGTATTAGCGGGTTATCGCTCTGGTCCATAGTCTGTACTCAACCCTGCCCCTCACGGGGCCCCACAACAGGAGGCCTGACATGGAAGTCACGCAGCTTCGCCGTACACCGCGGCTCACTGTGGCGCTGGTACTCGCGAGCGCCGTAGTGCTTTCCGGGTGTACCGCCACGAACAACGGAAACGAACCCGGCGGCACGACCGTGCTGAAGGTCGCGGCATCCGCGGCCGTCACCACCTGGAACCCGGTGACCTCGTTCTCGACGGAGGCCCTGTACATGGGCAACGTCTACGAGACGCTGATCTGGCGCAATCCGGATGGCGCGGCCGAGGAGTTCACCCCCGGCCTCGCGGAGACCTGGGCGGCCAGCTCCGACGGACTGACCTGGACATTCGACATCCGCGAAGGCGCCACCTTCCATGATGGCGAGCCCGTGAACGCGGAGGCCGTCAAACTGAGCATCGAGGCGGCCAAGGCCAAGGGCGGTGCGTCGTTCATCTGGGCGCCGCTCGAGTCCATCGAGGCCACGGACGAATACACCGCGGTGTTCCATCTCTCCTACGCCGCCCCGCTCGACCTCATCGCCGCCTCCACCTACGGGTCGTGGATCGTCTCGCCCAAGGCCCTCGCCGCTGCGGACGCCGACGAGAACTACTTCGAGGAGGGCAAGGACGCCGGGAGCGGCCCCTTCACCGTCGACTCCTACACGCCCGGCTCGTCGGTCGTGCTGAAGCGGTACGACGACTATTGGAACAAGGATGCGCTGCCGTACTACAGCATCGTGGACATCGCGATCACGCCGGATGCGGTGACCTCGCAGCAGATGCTGACGAGCGGCGAGGTCGACCTCGCCACGAACATCCCGCTGGCGAACGTGAAGACGGTCGCGGATTCCATCGGCGCCGAGGTGCGGACCTCCAACTCGCCGTTCAACTTCGTCGCCCTGTTCAACACCACGCGCCCGCCACTCGACGACCCCATGGTCCGCCAGGCGCTCAGCTACGCGGTGCCCTACGACGACATCATCGATGTCGGCGCCCAGGGCTACGGAACACAGTCGCGCGCGGCGGTACCGAAGGGCATCTTCCCGTACTCCGACGATGTCCCCGTCTACACGCAGGACCTGGACAAGGCACGCGACCTCCTCGCTCAGGCCGGCCACGAAGGCGGCGGCTTCGACCTCGTCCTCACCTACGCGTCGGAGAACTCGGCAGAGGCGAACTTCGTGCCGCTGATCAAGGATGCGTTCGCTCAGATCGGGGTCGATGTCGAGGTCCGTGGAGAGCTGTTCAACCAGCAGTGGGAGAACGCGAAGGCCGACCCTGCTTCTGCCCAGGACATCTTCGTCCTGTACTACTGGCCGACCTACAGCGACGCCGGTGCCGACAACCTCTGGTCGCTCTTCCACTCGAGCGAAGCGCCGTTCTTCAACCTCAGCTACTGGAAGAACGCGCAGTTCGACACGATGATCGACGACGCGGCGGTGCTCTCGGGCAGTGACCGTGCCGCAGCGCAGGCGAAGTACATCGAGGCGATGAACCTGCTCGTCGACCAGGCTCCGGCCATCTTCCTCTACGACACGCAAGCGATCCTGGTGTCACCGCCTGACCTGAACGTCGGACAATTCAACGAGAACTACCCGTTCACGACGTTCTTCGCGCCGATCACTCCGGCGTCCTGATGAGTTCGGGGTGGGTCTTCGGGCCCACCCCGGACTAGGGGGCAACCTTGACACTTTTCCTGCTCAAACGCGTCGGTACCTCGGCGATCGTCCTGTTCAGCCTGTCGGTCATCGTGTTCCTGCTCACGCGTCTCATCCCGAGCAACCCCGCCGTGATCTACGCCGGACCCAAGGCCCGGCCGGAGGAGCTGGCGCGGGTGACCGCCGAGCTCGGACTCGACCAGCCGCTCTACCTCCAGTTCTTCCGCTACCTGGGCGGACTCGTCACGGGCGACTGGGGCAACTCCCTGGCCACCAAGCGCCCGGTGCTCGACGAACTCGCACTCCGCACCCCCGCAACCCTCGAACTGCTCGCGGTGGCCATGCTCTTCGCCCTCGTGGTCGGTGTCATTCTGGGGGTGATCGCCGCCCGCAGACCCGGCCGGATACTCGACATGGTCATCCGCTTCCTCTCCATCGGCGGCGTCTCGATGCCGGCGTTCTGGCTGGGTCTCCTCCTGCAGGTCTTCTTCGTCGGCGCCCTCGGCATCCTGCCGGCGACCGGGCAGTTCAGCACCGAGATCAAGTATCTGAGCCCCATCACCAGCGTTACGGGTTTCCCGTTGCTGGACAGCCTGCTCACCGGCAACTGGGTCGCGTACTCCGACGGGCTCGCGCACGTCATACTCCCCGCACTCACCCTCGCCGCATATCCGCTCGGCCTCATCGCCCGGATGACGAGGGCCTCGATGCTCGACGTGGCGGAACAGGACTTCGTCTTCACGGCCAGGGCCTACGGTCTGAGGGAGGGGCTCATCCGCTGGAAGCTCGCCCTCAGGAACGCGCTTCCGCCGACCATGACGATCGTCGGGCTCGCCGCGGCCTACACGCTCACCGGGACCTTCTACGTGGAGATCGTGTTCAACTGGCCCGGTATCGGGCAATTCGCCGCGGGCGCGATGCTCGCGGTCGACTATCCCGCGATCGTGGCGATCACGATGCTCAGCGCGGCGGGCTACCTCGTCGCCAACCTGGTCGTCGACATCGTCCAGGCCCGACTCGATCCGAGAGCTCGACTGTCATGACCTCTGCATCCGGGGTGCCGCCGCTGGCCGCCTTCGTCCCGCTCGGTGAACGCCCCTTCACCCGCATCCGTCGCGTGCTGGCTCGCGACCCGATGGCGATGGTCGGGGTCGCCATCGTCGTTCTCGTCCTGGTACTCGCCCTGTTCGGCCAGTGGATCGCGCCGTATCCGGAGCAGGGGCTCGGCTCGCCGCGCCCATCGCTGAGGGGGCTCGCCCCGGGCGCGGAGTACCTCTTCGGCACCGACCAGCTCGGCCGTGACGTGCTGAGCCGGATCATCATGGGAGCCAGGCCCGCTCTCCTGATCTCGGTGTTCGTCGTCCTGTTGGCCATGGTCATCGGAATACCCCTCGGAGCCATCGCCGGCTACCGGGGAGGCTGGGTCGACCAGGTGCTCATGAGAGTCACCGAGGTCTTCCAGTCCTTCCCGCCCCTGCTGCTGGCCATGGTCACCGTCGCCATTCTCGGACCGAGCCTCGTCAACGCCGGAATCGCCCTGGCGGTGTCGTGGTGGCCCTGGTACGCCCGACTGGTGAGAGCGGAAGCACAATCGCTGCGCGGCCGCCCGTTCGTCGAGGCCGCGCGCGCGATCGGGGTGCCGACCTGGCGCATCATCCCCCGCCACATCCTGCGCAACTCCCTGACCCCGATCCTCGTGCAGGCCACGGTGGACATCGGGAGCGTCGTGCTCGCGGCCGGGGCGCTGGCGTTCATCGGCCTGGGCGCCCAGCCGCCGGAGCCGGACTGGGGGCTCATGGTGGCAGAAGGCCGCGGGCTCATCTTCACCCAGTGGTGGATCTCCACGTTCCCCGGCCTCGCGCTCTTCGTGACGGTACTCGGCTTCAACCTCATCGGGGACTCGCTGAGGGACATCTTCGACCCGAGGTCGGTGAAACGATGAGCGAGCTGCTGGTCGTGGATGACCTCACGGTGACATTCCTCGAGCGGGGGAAGCCGAAGAACCGGCCGCTGCGCGGCATTTCGCTCACGATCGGCGAAGGCGAGATCCTCGGAGTCGTCGGGGAGACGGGATGCGGCAAGACCCTCACCGGCCTCGCGGTGCTCGGGCTGCTGCCCCAGGGCGCGCAGCCGAACGGCCGGATCGTCCTCGACGGGGTGGAGCAGGATTTCACGAAACCCTCGGCCGACACCCGCGGAAGGATCGTCTCACTCGTCTTCCAGAACCCGGGCACCGCGTTCAACCCGGTCTTCACGATCGGCGCCCAGATGCGCGACGTCATCCGCCGGCATCGGGGACTGCGGCGCGGGGAGGCGCGAGAGCACATCCTGCACTATCTCGCTGAGGTCGGGCTGCCCGACCCGGACCGGGTCTACCGCAGTTTTCCGCACGAGCTCTCCGGCGGGATGCTCCAGCGCGCGATGATCGCGATGGCCCTGCTGTGCGAGCCGCGGCTCCTCGTCCTCGACGAGCCGACGACGGCGCTGGATGTCACCATCGCCAAGCAGATCCTGCAGCTCATCCGGAGGCTGCGCGACCAGTTCGGCTTCGGCGTCCTCTTCATCACGCACAACCTCGGGGTCGTGAACGAGCTCTGCGACAGGCTCGCGGTGCTCTACGCCGGCCGGGTCGTGGAGTCGGGCCCGACCGCCGAGGTGCTGCAGGATCCGCAGCATCCGTACACGCGGGGACTCCTCAATGCGCTGCCCAGCAGGCAGACCCCTGGCAGCCCGCTCGAGGCGATTCCCGGTGCGGTCCCCGGCAATCTGCTCGCGGTCACCGCGTGCGCCTTCGCGGACCGGTGCCGCTATGCGATCGCCGCCTGCCGTGAGATCGACCCGCTCCTCGAGGAGCTGTCGGCAGGCCACGGAGTGGCCTGCATCCGGGCGGGGGAGATATGAGCGCGCTGATCGCGGTGCAGAACCTCGTGAAGATCTACCGGGCGCACCGCCAGGAGGTACGGGCCGTCGACGATGTCTCCTTCGAGATCGAGGAGGGGACCACGTTCGGCCTCGTGGGGGAGTCCGGCTCGGGCAAGAGCACGATCGCCCGGTGCGCTCTCGGGCTCATCCCGCTGAACTCGGGGGAGGCCCGCTTCGATGGGAGGCGCATCACCGGGCTCACCGAGCGGGCGATGCGACCGGTCCGGGCCGAGATGGGGATGGTGTTCCAGAACCCGGTGGCCGCGCTCAACCCGCGCATGACCGTCCGGGACTCCATCGCCGAACCGCTGCTCACCCACACCACGGTGCGGGGGCGCGCACTCGACGACCGCGTCGGACAGTTGCTGGAGGAGGTCGGGCTCGACGCCGGATTCGCCACCCGCCTGCCCCATCAGCTCTCCGGCGGACAGAGCCAGCGGGTGGGCATCGCCCGAGCGCTCGCCACCCGGCCGCGCCTGCTCGTCCTCGACGAGCCGACGAGCGCCCTGGATGTCTCGGTGCAGGCGCAGGTGCTCAACCTGCTGCAGGAGCTGCGAGCCCAGTACGGCCTCACCTACCTCATGATCTCCCACGACCTGGACGTCATCCGCTACCTGTGCGACACCGTCGGCGTCATGCGACGGGGACAGCTCGTGGAATCGGGATCGGCGGCCCAGGTGCTGACCAGCCCTCGACACGAGTACACGAAGCAGTTGATCGACGCCATGCCGGAGGCCCCGGGGGCGAAGCCCCGCGGTGCCGACACCATTCCCACGAAGCTACGGAGGACGACGCAGTGACCGGAACCGCCTGGACATCCGCCGGGATGTCGGAGCCTGCAACAGCCCGAGGGCGCCAACTGCGCGAGCGCGGCATGGACCAGGAGCGGCCGACCATCGACACCTGGCAGGATCCGCCGTTCAACCGCTGGACGTTCTCGCACGTCGACGAGTTCGTCACGAGCGTGAGCATCTCGACCGGCAGGGAGCGGTCGCAGAAGGCCGTGAACGACCTCGATGCGTTCAGCGGGAAGGTGCCGGAGCTCGAACGGCGACTGGCACAGACCTGGACCGATGTCATCCTCGTCGTCCACGAGGATCGGATCGTGGGCGAATGGTACGGGGAGGGGTCCCGTCCGGATGACCGGCACCTGCTCATGTCGGTGTCGAAGTCGATCTGCGGCATCGTCGTGGGCGCGCTCGCCGACGACGGGCTGATCGAGCCGAGCCGCACCGTCGCGCACTACATCCCCGAACTCGCCGAGAGCGCCTACGGCACTGCCACGGTGCAGCAGGTGCTCGACATGACGGTGGCGGTCGAGTACCTGGAGGAGTACGCCGACCTGAACTCCCATGTGCGCGCCCACGACCGGGTCGCCGGCTGGAGGACGCGTTTCGATACGGATCCCAGGGACACCCACGAGTTCCTGATGGGGCTTCGGCCCGCCGGCGAGCACGGGAAGGTGTTCCAGTACTGCTCGGCGAACACCGACGTCCTGGCCTGGCTCGTGGAGGTCGTGACCGGGAAGCGCTACCACGAGGTCGTCGGGGAGCGGGTGTGGTCCAGGCTGGATGCGCAGTCGGATGCGCGGATCACCGTGGACTCGAGCGGCTTCGCCTTCGCGAACGGCGGCATCTCCTGCACGGCGCGCGACCTCGCCGGAGTCGGTCGGCTCATGCTCGCCGGAGGGGAGTTCGATGGTCGGCGGATCGTGTCCGATGGCTGGGTGCGGGCGACCATGGCCGGGGGCGACCCCGAGGCGGCCCGCGGTCTGCCGTACCAGGACATCCATCCGAACGGCTCGTACAAGAACCACTGGTGGGCGACCGGCAACGAACGGGGCAGCGTCTACGCGGTGGGGATCCATGGCCAGTACGTCTGGCTCGATCCTCCGACCAGGACCGTGATCGTGAAGTTCTCCTCCGCCCCCGAGGCGCTGGGCAGGACGATGAACTCGGATCATGCCCGGCTCTTCCAGGAGTTGTGCGCGGCCCTGGAGTGATCCATGGCCGGCCGACGGGCCGGTCAGAGCGGGGTGCGCCTGCCTTCGGCGACCAGGGACTTCAGGCAGATCCAGAGGTCGGCGCGGGTCTGCGGGTCGAGGAGCGATCGGCCGAGCGCGGTCTCCGCCACCGCCAGCCGGTTCGTCATCGTGTTGCGATGGACGCCGAGCGAACGCGCTGCCGCACCCAGGTGACCGTTGTGGACGAGGAAGGCATGGAGGGCGTCGATGAGGTCGGCGCTGTCGGCGCGGCCGGTGATGTCGCGCAGCAGCTCGGTCGCGTAGGCCTGGAGCGCCGAGGGCGGGAGCAGGGCGTCGACGCCCTGCTCGCTGAGTTCCGACCAGCGGACGATCGGTCGTCGCTCGGTGGCGAAGGCGAGCGCGTCGAGCGCCGCCGACTCGCTCGAACGGAGTTCCGTGGCGGAGACCGTGGGGCCGACGCCCGCCGTGAGGCCGTGGAGGGTGCTCGTGAAGTCCGTGCTCGCGGCGGTGGCTTCGTCGACGACGATCGCGAGCGACTCCCAGGGGTGCGAACTCCCCTCCGTCGGGACGACGCGGGCCGGCAGACAGCGGTCGGCGAGGCCTACCTGCGTCTCGAGGCGGTTCAGAGCCGCCTCGATCATCCGGGCATCGCCCTGAGCACGGACGACGACGGCCGGGCCGGGGGGAAGACCGGTGCCGGGCGACGTGTCGCCGAGGAGCGCCTGCGCGGCGGCCAGCTCACCGCGGATCAGGAGGGAGTACACACCTGACCGCAATCGCCGGTCGGCCTGCCGTTCCGCCTGGGCGCGCCGGCGATCGAGCGCCAGGAGTGCGATGGACGTGGTGACCGCCGAGCGGAGGGGGACGGTGAGCGGACCGTCGGTGGAGAGGACGAGGTAGGCGTCCACCTCGTCGCCGATGCCGACCGGGTGCACCGTCAACCGCGTCGACACAGTGACCTCCGATGCGGCACCGCGGCCATCGGACCCGACGAGGCGGGCGACGAGCGGTCTGGCCCGGTCGAGCAGGTCGTCGTTGCGCGGACCGTGGGCGGTCCCGGCCAGCAGGTCTCCGCGGGGGTTCGTGAGGATCGCCTCTCCATCGACGATCGCCCCCAGCGCCTCCAGGACGGCGGCGCCACCGGGGTTCGACACCGCGATCCTGGTGAGCATCCGCTGGTGGTCGAGAGACTCGCGGATGCCCAGCCTCTCCGCTTTCTCGAGGAGCTCGGCGACGGCGCGGCTGACGGCGATGAAGGGCACGTGGCGAGGCACGGTGAAAAGGTTCAGACCCTCTTCCCGGGCCGACTCGACCAGCGCGGCCGGCGCCTCGTCGTGCGTGAGCCCGACCCCGAACCCGATCGCGACGACGCCGGCGGCCAGGCAACGCCGCACCAGTTCGCGCCAGCCCGCTCCCGTCCTCTCGGTCAGGCCGGTTGTCAGGAGGATCTCGCCGCCTTCGAGGAACGGGCTGGGGTCCTCCAGCTCGCTCGTGGCCACCCAGCTGACTCCGGCATCCGGATCGACGACGGTGAGAGGGGTCAGTGAGAGCGCGGGGAGTTCCAGGATCTGGGCGAGGCGGATCATCCTGTCAGTGTTGCACAACAGCTGGCCCACCACTGTGCAGTAATGCCACTCATCGCCGGCGCGGTCCGCCTATTCTTTCCCCCATGAACCTCCCCGAAACCCTCGCCGTGGCGAGACCGCCTCTCACCGGTGGCGGGACCACGTCCCTGCCTCAGATCAGATCGCTCGCGGGGGCGATGCCGGGGCCGCGGTCGACGGAATGGGATGACCGTCGTCGCCGATCCGTCTCCGCCGCCGTCAGCACCACTCTCCCCGTCTACGCCGCCGCAGCGGGAGGAGGGGTGCTGGTCGACGTCGACGGGAACTCCTTCATCGACTTCGCCTCCGGAATCGCGGTCACGAGCGTCGGCAGCAGCGCCCCGCCCGTCGTCGATGCGGTCAAGGCCCAACTCGACCAGTTCACCCACACCTGCTTCATGGTCACCCCCTACGGTCCATACGTCGAAGTGGCCGAACTGCTCAACCGCATCACTCCCGGCGACTTCGACAAGCGCACCGCGCTCTTCAACAGCGGCGCCGAGGCGGTCGAGAACGCGGTCAAGATCGCCCGCCGGTACACGGGACGGCCCGCCGTCGTGGCCTTCGACCACGCCTACCACGGGCGCACGAACCTCACCATGGCGCTCACCGCGCGTAATCAGCCGTACAAGTCCGGCTTCGGCCCGTTCGCTCCCGAGGTCTATCGCGCCCCGATGTCCTACCCGTTCCGCGACGGAGGTCGCTCCGGGCAAGCCGCTGCGGCACAGGTCATCGCCGGGATCGAGAGCCAGGTCGGCGCCGAGAACCTTGCCGCCATCATCCTCGAGCCCATCCAGGGTGAAGGAGGGTTCATCGTCCCCGCCGACGGCTTCCTGCGCGAGCTGGCATCCTGGGCCAGGGCCAACGGAGTCGTCTTCATCGCCGACGAGGTGCAGACCGGCTTCGCCCGCACGGGGGCGATGTTCGCGTCCGAGCACGAGCAGGTCGAGCCCGACCTCATCGTGACGGCCAAGGGTATCGCCGCCGGGCTGCCGCTCGCGGCCGTCACGGGCCGCCAGGAGATCATGGACGCCCCGCAGCGCGGTGGACTCGGCGGCACCTACGGCGGCAACCCGCTGGCCTGCGTCGCCGCCCTCGCCAGCCATCGCATGATCGAGGAGTACGGGCTGGTCGATCGGGCCCGCCGGCTCGGCGAGGTGGTCTTCGAGCGGCTGCGTGCCCTCCAGTCAGCGGACCCGAGGGTCGGCGATGTGCGCGGTCGCGGCGCGATGATCGCGATGGAGCTCGTGAAGGCGGGGACGCTGGAGCCCGACGCCGCGCTGGCGGAGGCGGTCGTCGACTTCGCGCATCGTCACGGCGTCATCCTGCTGCGCTGCGGAACCCTGGGCAACGTCGTGCGACTGCTGCCACCCCTGGTGATCGACGAGTCGCTCCTGGGCGAGGGCCTCGACGTGCTCGCGGATGTGTTCGCCTCGGGGGGCGCGAGGTGAAGGCCTCGTGTCGATACCCGGATGCGGCGACCGGATGCGGCGGCCGGCTCGCCTCCCTGCGCCGTATTCTGGAGGAGTGGGAAGTCCGGCGATGACGTCGGCGTCGGCGGTGTCGACAACGGCAGTGCTGCAACCGCAGTGGTGAGAAAGAGGTGTGCTCGTGAGTGAAGTGCGCGAGGCCGAGCTGTTGGCTTCGGTCCCGGACAAACTGTTCATCGCCGGGAAGTGGGTGGCGGCATCCGGTGGCGGCACGCTCGACGTGCAGGATCCCTCGACCGGAAAGGTCATCCGTACGATCGCGGATGCGACGGCCGAGGACGCGCAGAAGGCGATGGATGCCGCGGCCGACACTCAGGCTTCCTGGGCGGCGACCGCGCCGCGCGAGCGCAGCAACATCCTGCGCCGTGCCTTCGACCTCCTCATGGAGCGCGCGGACGACTTCGCTCTGCTCATGACGCTCGAGATGGGCAAGCCGCTCGCCGAGTCTATGGGCGAGGTCAAGTACGGCGGCGAGTTCCTGCGCTGGTTCAGCGAGGAGGCGGTGCGCATCCAGGGCCGCTACGGCTCGAACCCCGAGGGCACTGGCACGATGATCGTGACGCAGCGGCCGGTCGGCCCCTGCTACCTCATCACGCCGTGGAACTTCCCGCTCGCGATGGCGACCCGCAAGATCGCGCCGGCGCTCGCCGCGGGCTGCACGGTCGTCGTCAAGCCGGCCGCGCTCACACCGCTCACGACGCTCGCCTTCGTGAAGCTGCTCGAGGAGGCCGGGCTGCCGGCCGGGGTCGTCAACGTGCTCACGACATCGTCGTCGAGCGCCGTCTCGAAGCCGATCTTCGCCGATTCGCGCCTGCGCAAGCTGAGCTTCACCGGGTCGACCCCGGTCGGCGTCGCGCTGCTCAAGCAGGCGGCCGACGGCGTGCTGCGCACCTCGATGGAGCTCGGTGGCAACGCCCCGTTCGTCGTCTTCGAGGATGCCGACCTCGATGCGGCGGTCGACGGCGCGATGATCGCGAAGTTCCGCAACATCGGCCAGGCCTGCACGGCGGGCAACCGTTTCATCGTGCAGGAGTCGGTCGCGGACGCGTTCGCGCAGAAAGTGACCGAGCGCGTCAAGGCGTTCAAGGTGGGTCGGGGCACCGACGACGGCGTCACGATCGGCCCGCTCATCGACACGAAGGCGGTCGAGAAGGTCGGCGCGCTCGTGGCGGATGCCGTGAAACGCGGCGCGAAGGTGCACACCGGCGGCTCGGCGATCGCCGGCGATGGGACCTTCTTCGAGCCGACCGTCATCAGCGAGGTGAAGCCCGGGAGCGACATCCTGAGCGAGGAGATCTTCGGGCCGGTGCTGTCGATCGCCACCTTCAAAGACGAGGCGGATGCTGTGCGCATGGCCAACGCCACGGAGTACGGCCTCATCGGCTACGTCTACACGAAGGACCTCGCGCGCGGCCAGCGGATGATCGACGCGATCGACACGGGCATGATGGGCCTGAACGTCGGGGTCGCCTCGAACGCGGCGGCGCCGTTCGGAGGCGTCAAGCAGTCCGGCCTCGGCCGCGAGGGTGGCTTCGAGGGCATCCACGAATACCTCTCGACGAAGTACACGCTGACGCCCGCGCACTCCGGCTGAGAGCGAAGGCGATTTCTCGCCTTCGCTGCCGGTGCCAGCGCCGACGGCCGTCTCGGCCGCCGGTCAACCTCGGCGGCGAACGCGCATCGACCGTAGGCTGGGACTATGCACGAAGCAGTCATCGTCGACGTCATCCGTACCCCCTCCGGCCGTGGCAAGCCGGGCGGTCAGCTCTCCGGCATCCACCCGGTCGACCTGCTCGCGGGGGTGCTCGAAACGCTTGTTCAGCGCAGCGACCTCGACCCAGCACTGGTCGACGACGTGATCGGCGGATGCGTGTCGCAGATCGGCGAGCAGGGCTACAACGTCGCGCGGAATGCGCTGCTCGCGGCAGGCTTCCCCGATTCGGTGCCCGGCACGACCGTCGACCGGCAGTGCGGGTCGAGCCAGCAGGCTGCGATGTTCGCGGCGCAGGGCGTCATGACGGGCCAGTACGACATCGCGATCGCGTGCGGTGTCGAGTCGATGAGCCGTATCCCGCTCGGCACCTCCGCGGCTGGCATGGACCGCTACGGCTCGAAGCTGCGCGCCCGCTACCCCGAAGGGCTTGTCAACCAGGGTGTCTCCGCCGAACTCATCGCGCACAAGTGGGGGCTCGACCGCGACGTGCTCGATGCGTTCTCGGCCCGATCGCACCGGCTCGCGGTCGAGGCGCGGGAGGCGTTCGCGGATGAGATCGTCCCGGTCGACGGACACACGATCGATGAGACGGTGCGCGACACCACGACCGCCGAGGGACTTGCCGGCCTGAACCCGGCATTCCGCACCGACGAGCTCGCCGATCGCTTCCCCGAACTCGACTGGCGGATCACGCCCGGCAACTCGAGCCCGCTCACCGACGGTGCATCCGCCGCCCTCATCATGAGCGCCGAGCGCGCCGAGAGCCTGGGCCTGAAGCCGAGGGCGCGATTCCACGCCTTCGCCGTGACCGGCAGCGACCCGATCTTCATGCTCACGGGCGTCATCCCGGCAACCCGCAGGGTGCTCGAGCGCGCCGGCCTCACGATCGACGACCTCGACTGGTACGAGGTGAACGAAGCCTTCGCATCCGTGCCGCTCGCCTGGCAGAAGGAGCTCGGCACGGACCCCGACAAGCTCAACCCGCGCGGCGGGGCGATCGCGCTCGGGCACGCGCTCGGGTCATCCGGAACTCGTCTGCTCACGACCCTCGTCAACCAGCTCGAGGCGAGCGGCGGCCGTTGGGGTCTCCAGACCATGTGCGAGGGCGGCGGCATGGCCAACGCGACGATCATCGAACGGCTCTGAGCCGGTAGGAGGAAACCATGCAGGAGGTCTCTGAATGAACATCGGCGGATGCTCGGCGCTCGTCACCGGCGGCGCCTCGGGCCTCGGGCTTGCGACGGCGCAGGCGCTCGCCGCGGCCGGCGCCGAGGTCGTGATCCTCGACCTGCCGAACTCGAAGGGCGAGCAGGTTCCGGATGTCGTGTTCGCCCCCGCGGACGTCACCGACGAGGCGCAGGTGCGGGCTGCCATCGCGATGGCGACCATGCCGCTGCGGATCGTCGTCAACTGTGCCGGCGTCGCGACCGCGGAGCGTGCCCTCGGCAAGGAGGGGCCGCTGGCGCTCGACCGGTTCGAGCGGGTCATCCGGGTGAACCTGATCGGAACGTTCAACGTCATCCGGCTCGCCTCCGAGGCGATGGCGGCGACGGAGCCGGTGGGCGGGTCGCGACAGGGCGAGTCGGAGCGCGGCGTCATCGTCAACACGGCGTCGGTCGCCGCGTTCGACGGGCAGATCGGCCAGGCAGCGTACGCCGCCTCGAAGGGCGCGGTCGCGGCGATGACGCTGCCGCTCGCCCGCGAGTTCGCGGCGCGACTCATCCGTGTCATGACGATCGCGCCGGGAACGTTCGACACCCCGATGTTGGCGGCCTTGCCGGAGGCGGCGCGCGACTCCCTCGGAGCGCAGGTGCCGCATCCATCGCGCCTCGGCCGACCGGAGGAATACGCGGCGCTCGTGAAGCACATCGTCGAGAACCCGATGCTCAACGGCGAGGTCATCCGGCTCGACGGCGCCATCCGGATGCAGCCGAAGTAGCCTGTGGAGAAGTCGGAGCTGGTCATGGGCGACCGCGCTAACCTGCTCGGATGGGTCGACCTTCAGCAGTAATACCGAGTTATACTGGGGCGATGAAGACCGCGATCTCTGTTCCCGATGAGCTGTTTGCACGGGTCGATGATGCGGCGGCGCGCACTGGTATGAGCCGGTCGGCGTTCTTCTCGGCCGCTGCCGAGCGCTACCTCGCCGCGCTTCGGGACGACGACTTGACGACGAGGATCGATGCCGCGATCGCCACGGTCGGTGATCCGCGTGACGAAGCCGTCATCCGCCACAACAACGCGTGGCTGGCCGCCGAGACGGAGACCGAACACTGGTGACAGGCCACGTCATCACGCCGGCTCGTGGCGAGATCTACTGGAAGGATTTCGGCTCGCCGACGGGGAGTGAACCTGACTATCGACGACCAGTGGTTGTGGTGCAGGACGATCGGTTCAACCGCAGCGCGATCGCGACGTGCATTGTCGCAGTGGTGACGAGCAACGTGGGACTGGCGACGATACCCGGCAATGTCTTCCTGCCCGCGTCGGCATCCGGGCTGCCTCGAGACTCAACGGTCAACCTCTCGCAAGTGATGACAGTGGACACCCTCACGCTGTCGGGGCCGGCCGGGTCGATTCCCGACTATCTCATGACCGATATCGACGCCGGCTTACGTCTGGTTCTTGGTTTGTACAACCAGGCGCGGTGACGGATGCCCGTCATCGAGATTGCCGACTTGGCCGACCCCCGACTCGCCGACTTCGCCCACGCGACGGATGTCGGGCTCAAGAACGGTCGCGGCCCCCACGGCCTCTACATCGCCGAGTCGGCGCTCGTGCTGGAGCGGGCTCTTCGTGCGGGTCACACGCCGCGCGCGGTGCTCGCGCTCGGCGACTCGGTCGAGCAGGCCGTCGCCCTCGTCGGGCCGGACGTTCCGGTGTTCTCCGGTCCCGGCGAACTGCTCGCCGAGCTCACCGGCTACCTCCTCCACCGCGGGCTCATCGCCTCATTGGAGCGCCCGCCGCTGCCGGAGCCAAGGGCGTTGCTCGCGGGAGCCCGTCGCATCGTGGTGCTCGAGAACGTCGTCGACCCGACGAACGTGGGCGCGATCTTCCGTTCGGTCGCGGCGATCGGTGCGGATGCCGTGCTCGTCACCCCGCGCTGCTCCGACCCGTTCTACCGGCGGGCGATCCGCGTGTCGATGGGTACCGTGCTGCAGGTGCCGTGGACGCGCATCGGGGACTGGACTTCGACCCGGGAACTGCTCACGGCATCCGGGTTCCATGTCGCAGCTCTCGCCCTCGCCGACGGCGCGGTGAGCCTGCGCGACTTCGCCGCGACCCCGCCCGAACGCGTGGCGCTCGTGCTCGGCACCGAGGGCGACGGTCTCACCCCGGATGCCCTGGCCGCCGCGGACACGATCGTCCAGATCCCGATGCGGCACGGCATCGACTCGCTCAACGTCGCCGCGGCGGCCGCCGTCGCGATGTGGGCGCTCGCCTGAGGACGGCGCCACGAAAGGGTCCCGAAGTGCCCTTCGGAGGCAACGGGAAGGGCACTTCGGGACCCTTTCAGGGACCATCGGCCAGATCAGGCCAGGAGCTGGTGGTGCGCGAGCTCCTTGTAGAGGGGCGTCGAGGCGATCAGTTCGGAGTGCGTGCCGACGCCGATGACGCGGCCATGGTCGAGCACGACGATCTGGTCGGAGTCGACGACGGTCGAGAGTCGGTGCGCGATCACGATGAGGGTGCGGTTCTCGGCGACCGCGTCGATCGCTTTGCGGAGCAACTGCTCGTTGAGACCGTCGAGGGAGGAGGTCGACTCGTCGAGCAGCAGGATGGGCGGGGCCGCGAGCAGGGCGCGCGCGATCGCGAGCCGCTGGCGCTCGCCGCCGGAGAGCATCACGCCGTCCTCGCCGACTGGCGCATCGAGGCCGAGCGGGTTCCGCTCAAGAACCTCGGTGAGGTTGACCGCATGCAGCACGTCGATGCACTGCGCATCCGTCGCATCCGGGGTGGCGAGGGTGAGGTTCTGCCGGATGCTTCCGGCGAGCACCGGCGCATCCTGTTCGACGTAGCCGATCTGCGCGCGCAGCTCCTCTCGGTCGAGAGCCCGGATGTCGACCCCGCCGAGGCGCACCGCCCCGGCATCCGGGTCGTAGAACCGCTCGATGAGGGCGAGGATCGTGCTCTTGCCGGCGCCGGACGGGCCGACGAGTGCGGTACGCGTGCCACGGGGTGCGCCGAAGGTGACGTCGTGAAGGACACCGGTCTCGACAGGCTCGACCGGAGAAGCATCAGGCTCGACCGGAGAAGCATCCGGCTCGACCGGAGAGTTGGGCTCGACCGGAGACGACTGCGAGTACCCGAACGACACTCCCTCGAAACTGATCGCGTCATCCGATTCGACCGGCGCAGCAGGCGAGACCACCGCATCCGCTTCGCCTTCGCTCGGCAGGTCGATGATCGCCTGGATGCGCCCGAGCGCTCCGAGCGCGGCGTTCACCGAGGTGACTGCCCCGAACGCCTGCCCGAGCGGCAGGATCATGAGGAACAGGAACAGGATGAACGCGACGAGCGACGCCACCGTGATCGCGCCGCTCGCGACCCGGAATCCGCCGACGCCGAGCACAACGAGGAACGACACTTGCATCGCGATCCCCGCGACCGGCACGACGAGGGCGGAGATCTTCGCAACGGTGATCCCCATCCTCCAGGCGCCGACGGCATCGTCCTCGACTGCGGCGATCTCGCGGTCGGTCGCATTCGCGGCCCGCACGGTACGCACTGCGCTGATCGCGCGTTCGACGGATGCCGCGAGGTCGCCGACCCGGTTCTGTGCCTGCTGGCTGGCGACCCGGATGCGGGAAGCGAGCAGCGTGACCGTCACGACCGAGACGGCGATCACGAGCACCGTGAGCCCGAGCAACACGGGATCGATGATGAGCATGGCGACGAGCGCGCCGATGAACGTGAGCGAGCCGCCGATCGCCTCGACGAGCCCCTGGGTGAGCACGGCGCGGAGGAGTGTGGTGTCCGAGCCGACGCGGGAGACCAGGTCGCCGGTGCGGCGCGTGTCGAACTCGCTGATCGGCAGGCGCAGCATCCGCCCGACGAGACGCTTTCGGCTGGAGAGCACGACGCCTTCGCCGGTGCGCTGCAGCAGGTAGTGCTGGTAGCCGGAGATGAGCCCGGATGCGACGACGAGCCCGACGAGCAGCCAGACGAGCGCGCCGAGCCCGCTGCCTTTCTCGACGAGCGTGATGACCTGGCTCACGAGGAGCGGCTGGGCGAGGCTCGCGGCCGCCCCGAGCACGCTCAGAACGGTGACGAACGTGAGCACCTTCTTGTGTTCGAGAAGGTAGGGGAGCAGCTGGCTGAAACGGGCACGCGGGCCCTCGTCACCGGTGCCGCCCCGCCCGCGTCTCGTGCCCCCACGGTTCGTGGTGGTCGTACTCACTCTTCCTCCCGCCAGCGGGTCGAGGAGTGCGGCGCCACGCGATGGTCGTCGTGATTGCTCAGAACGGGGGAGATACCGGACACTCTGTCCACTGTAGTTGACCTGCTGCGGCGTGCGAGCGGGCAGCCTGCGGTCGGGGAGCGTTCCTGGATTCTGCTTGTGCTCAGTTATAGTAATAGTTATAGTAAGCCGTAGAATAAGTAAGAAATCGGCATCGAGCACCATGCCCGGCCCGCAGGGAGAACCAGTCAATGACGATGAACGCCAGTCGCAGAATCGCGCAGCGCCTCGACGTGGAGGCAGCGCTTCTGGACCCCGGAGCGTTCCCTTCCGACTTCCGCTGGGGCCTTGCCACGGCCGCCTACCAGATCGAAGGCGCTGCGAGCGAGGGAGGAAGAGGGCCGAGCATCTGGGACACCTTCTCCATGACTCCCGGCCTCACCCGGCATGGCGACACGGGAGACGTGGCCTGCGACCACTACCACCGCTGGAGCGACGACCTGGACCTGCTGGTGGATCTCGGCGTGCAGGACTACCGTCTTTCGGTCTCCTGGTCGCGGCTGCAACCCACCGGGCGGGGCGGGCTCAACCCACAAGCCGTCTCGTTCTACCACGACCTGCTCGGCGGCCTTCGCGACCGCGGCATCCGCCCGCTCGTGACCCTCTATCACTGGGACCTCCCCCAGCCCCTCGAGGATGCAGGCGGTTGGCCGGCTCGCGCCACCGCCGAACACTTCGCTGAGTATGCACGACTCGTGGTGCGCGCCCTCGGCGACCTCGCCACCGACTGGGTGACGCTCAACGAGCCGTGGTGCAGCGCATTCCTCGGCTATGGGACGGGTGCCCACGCGCCCGGCCGCCGCGACGAACTCGCTGCGATCGCCGCCGCCCATCACCTGAACCTCGCGCACGGGCTCGCGCTCGCCGCGATCCGAAGTGAAAGGCCGGATGCCGCCGTCGGCATCTGCAACATCGTCACCGAGGTGCTTCCCGAGTCCGACGACCCGGCTGACTCGGCTGCGGCCGAACGCCTGGATGCCTCAAGCAACCGCGTGTTCCTCGACCCGGTGTATTCCGGCGGCTATTCCGCGGAGGTCCACGCGGTCTTCCCGGAACTCGCCGGCCACATCCGTCCGGGCGATCTGGAGCTCATCGCCGCGCCCACCGACTTCGTCGGCGTGAACCACTACCAGCGACTGATCGCCTCGCATGACGACGAGGCAGGGCGCCTGAAGGTCTCGGACCACCCGGCCGAACCGGCGTCGACCTCGTTCGGATGGTCGGTGACCCCGGATTCGCTCGCCGCGGTTCTCCAGAGGGTCTCGACCGAGTACTCCAACCTTCCGATCTACGTCACCGAGAACGGCGCGAGCTACGACGACTACGTCGACCCGGATGGTGTCGTCGCCGATACCGAGCGCGTCGCCTACCTCCGGGGCTATCTCGATGCGGCGGCCAGGGCCATCCGCTCCGGCGTCGATCTGCGTGGCTACTACGCGTGGAGCTTTCTCGACAACTTCGAGTGGGCGGAGGGCTACGGCAAACGCTTCGGCCTCGTCCACGTCGATTACGGCACTCAGGAGCGGATTCCGAAACTGAGCGCGCACTGGTACCGGAGGACCATCGCCGGCCAGTCGGGTCATCCGCAGCGAGGATGACCCGACCACAATGGGAGCAGGTCGTTCGTGGCTTCGGCTCCTGCACCACACCGCGAATCACACCAACAAGAAGAGGAATAGCTCAATGAAGAGAACAGCAAAGACGGTCCTCGGGATCGTCGCGGTCGCGAGCCTGACGGCCGGACTCACCGCATGCACGGGCGGCGATTCGGGCGACGGTGAGCAGTCCGGCCCGCTCACCGTGTGGATCATGGGCGACTCCGGCACGAACTTCGAACAGCTCGTCGCGCCCTTCACCACGGAGACCGGAACCAAGGTCGAGGTCGTGGCCATCCCCTGGGATGGGATCGACGAGCGCCTGACGACCGCGGTCGCCTCCGGTTCGGGCCCGGATATCGTCCAGATCGGTCTCTCGAAACTCCGCACCTTCGCGGATGCCGGAGCCCTGCTCCCACTCGACGGAGAGCTCGCGGCCCACCCGGGACTCGCCTCCGAGAACTTCGCCGACGGGGTCGCGGGTTCCGCGACGGCGGTGGCGGGGAAGATCGTGAGCGTCCCCTGGGTGAGCGACACGCGCGTGCTGTTCACGAGGACGGACATCCTCGCCGAGAACGGAATCGACTCTCCGCCCGCCACCTGGGACGAGTTGCGGACCGACGCGAAGACGCTTGCCGCGCGCGGCAGCGGACAGTACGGCTACTACATTCCCCAGTGGGACAGCCCGCTGCCGGTCGTCATGACCTGGGACTTCGGCGGCAACATCATCGATGCCGACGGGAACGTGAACTTCGACACCCCCGAGTTCGCCGAGGCCGTCGACCTGTACACCGGGCTCTACGCCGATGGCAGCGTTCCGACCAACAGCGACTTCGACCAGGCGCAGGGTTTCATCTCCGGCATCGCTCCGATGCTCGTGAGCGGGCCGTACCTCGCCAAGGCGATCAGTGATGCGGCACCCGAACTCGACGGCAAGTGGGCCGTCACTACGGTGCCTGCGGCCTCGAGCGGGACCTCGCTGTTCGCCGGCTCCAACATGGGCGTGTGGTACAACAGCCCGCGCAAGGATGCCGCGCTCGACCTGCTCGAGTTCCTCTCCAAGCCTGCGACACAGCTCAGCTGGTACACCATCAACGGCGAGCTGCCGACCGTGAAGGCGGCCCTGGAGGACCCCAGCCTCACCGGCGACCCGCTCGTCAAGGTCTACTCGGCGCAGCTCGCGGATGCCAAGGTGCTGCCGCTCGTCCCCAACTGGGACGGCGGGGTCGGCTCCGACCTGCTGACGGCGCTCAACTCGATCGTGCTCACCGGTGCAGACCGTGACAGCACGCTCGCCGAGTTGTACGCGAAGACGAAGGACGTCTCGATCAACTGACCGGATGGGGCGCCTCCGAGCCGGGGCGCCCCACATCCGGGTCGGTGATGGCGAAGCCATCATCGACCACATCGATCACGGAAGCAGTGAGGGAGGGCAGATGAAGAGATCCGCGATGGTCCCCTACCTCCTGGTGTCCCCTGCGATGCTCCTTCTCGTCGTCTTCGGGGTCTTCCCGATCCTGGTCGCGGCTCTCGTGAGCCTTACCGACATGAACATCTCGGGCCTGGCGAACTGGGCGAACGTGAAGTTCATCGGGGTGGACAACTACGGGAAGCTCCTGGGAGATCCGGATTTCGGCAAGGCGCTCTTCAACACGGGCGTCTTCGTCCTGGTAGGCGTGCCATCGGTCGTCATCCTGTCTCTCATCGTCGCGCTCCTGCTCCACCGCAGCGAAGGCCGGTTCGCCCGCGCGTTGCGCTCGTTCTACTTCGTCCCGGCGATCACCGGCATCGTCGCGATCTCCCTGGTCTGGGGCTACCTGTACAACACCCAGTTCGGGCTCTTCAACTGGCTCCTGTCCCTCATCGGCGTCGAACAGGTCCAGTGGCTCTCCGATCCGGTGCTCGCCAAGTTCTCGGTCGCCCTCGTGGCGATCTGGCGAGGAACCGGCCTCAACATCATCATCTTCCTCGCGGCGCTGCAGGGCGTCCCCCGGGAGTACATCGAGGCCGCTGAACTCGATGGTGCGAGCGAGTGGCGCACGACCCGGTCGATCACGATCCCGCTTCTCGGGTTCGCCATCTTCTTCGTCACTGTGACGACGATGATCGCCTGGCTGCAGTTCTTCGACGAGCCGTTCGTGCTCACCGACGGCGGCCCCCTCGGGACAACGACCTCGGCGTCGATCTTCCTCTACAAGGAGGGCTTCCGGCTGAATCAGTTCGGCTACGCGAGCGCGGGCTCGGTCGTGCTCTTCGCGATCATCGCCGTCGTGACGCTCATCCAGCTTCGCGGACGGAGGGCCGATGTCGAGTATTGATTCGCGTCGCCGCGCGGTCGGGGCTTCTTCCCGGTCGCAACCCTCACGACAGTCGACCAGGGCATCCAGGCGGGCGCTGTCGGTCACGATCGGGGTCGCGCTGGCCATCGGGGCTGTCATCACGGCGTTCCCGTTGTTCTGGATGCTCAGCGGGTCGCTCAAGCCGCACCGCGAGTCGATCTCCTACCCGCCGCAGCTGCTCCCGCAGAACCCCACCCTCGATCAATATGTACGGCTGTTCACCGAGCTCGACTTCGGTCGCTATCTCGTCAACACCGTCATCGTCGTCCTGATCGGCGGTGTCGGCATCCTGCTGATGGCGATGGCCGGCTACGCCTTCGCCAAGTTCGACTTCCGCGGCAAGGGCTGGATGTTCTTCCTTGTGCTGGCCACGCTCATGATCCCGGTCCAGGTGACCATGATTCCGACCTACCTGATCCTCAACAGCATGAAGCTCACCAACACCCTCGTCGGAATCGCCTTGCCCACGCTGGTGAGCGGATTCAGCATCTTCCTCTTCCGACAGTTCATGTCGACCGTGCCCACCGAGTTGCTCGAGGCGGCGCGACTGGATGGCGCCGGTGAATTCCGTACCTTCTGGCAGGTCGTGCTCCCGCTGTCGAAACCGATCCTGGCCGTGCAGGCGGTGCTGACCTTCATCAGCGGCTGGAACAGCTTCCTCTGGCCCCTCATCATCGCGAGCGATCAGAAGCTTTACACGCTCTCCGTGGGGTTGTCACTCCTCAACAAGCAGATCTCGGTCGACCCTTCGCTGCAGATGGCAGCGGCATCCGTCATGGTCGTCCCCGTGCTCATCGTGTTCATCGTCTTCCAGCGGTACGTCGTCCAGGGCTTCGCCCTGTCCGGCCTGAAGTGATCCAGGAGCCCTCTTTCGTGACTGACAGTCCAGTAGTGACAACCCCGCGATTCGCCGCGCGACCGGCGACCTTCGACGGCTTCGTGCGGGCCCAGGGTGCTCGACTGGTCGATGGAGCCGGTCGCGAGGTGCTCCTGCGCGGTGTCGGGCTCGGCAACTGGTTGCTTCCCGAGGGCTACATGTGGAAGTTCGGAAAGGGCGCCGAGTCGCCGCGCGAGATCGAGTCTTTGGTCGAGCGGCTCATCGGCGCATCCTCCGCCGAGGCCTTCTGGACCCGTTTCCGCGAGGCGTTCATCTCCGAGGCGGACATCCAGCGGATCGCCGAGAGCGGGTTCGATCACGTGAGGCTGCCGATCAACTCGAGGGTTGTGCAGACGGCGGATGGGGAACCGATCGAGGCCGGTTATGCGCTCATCGACCGGGTCGTCGAATGGTGCCGCCGTCATCGGCTCTGGGTGTTGCTCGACCTGCATGGTGCACCGGGCGGCCAGACCGGGACGAACATCGATGACTCGCCGCGGGGTAAGCCCGAACTGTTCATGGAGGAGCGGTACCGGCGCAACACTGTGCGGCTCTGGCGCGACCTCGCGAGTCGCTACGCGGCTGACACCACCGTGCTCGGCTACGACCTCCTCAATGAGCCTTTGCCCAACGAGTGGCAGGACGTGTACGCGGTGGAGCTCATCGACCTCTACCGGGACCTCACTGCAGAGATCCGTTCTGTCGATCCGCACCACCTGATCGTCTATGAGGGTTCGCACTGGGCGACCAATTGGCAGATCTTCACCGAGGTCTGGGACGAGAACTCGCTGCTCCAGTTCCACAAGTACTGGTCTTCGCCGGACGAGGCGAGCATCTCGACGTTCCTCGAGACGCGCGAGCGGCTCGGCCTGCCCATCTACATGGGGGAGGGCGGCGAGAACACCCTGGAGTGGATCTATACCGCCACCCGGCTGTACGAGACTCACGACATCGGCTGGAACTTCTGGCCCTGGAAGAAGCTCGACACGAGAACCTCCCCCTTGTCGGTCGTGCCGCCCGTGCGCTGGCCGGAGGTGATCGGCAGCATCGGGGGCGAAGCCCGGTTGAGCACCGCGGATGCGGTCGTCGTCTTCGACGAGCTGCTCGAGGCGATGCGAGTCGAGAACTGTGTCTGGCAACCGGACCTGGTGGCAGCCCTCACCGCCGAGTCGCCCTCCGTGCTGCCGGCGTGGGGGTTCGGTTTCCGGGGCGAGGGCGAGTCTTACGCGACGAGTGCGGCGAGACCGATGGAGGGCATCCGTTGGCAGGAAGCCGTGACACTGCGCTTCGCAGTCGACGGGGCGTCGCCCGAGAACCCGTTCGGGCAGTCTGACGGGAGGGCGTACGCGAGGGACGAACTGTTGGTGGCCGAGCTCGAGCGGGGGGACTGGCTCGAGTTCGAGCTCGACCCGGCGACGGATGCCCGTGCGGCGGAGGCGCTCGGCCCTGGTGGGGAGCCTGCGGCGATGGAGCTCACGCGCACCGAACGAGGTCTTCGGGCGACGGCCACCCGGCCGACGACATTCGCCAGGATCGTACTGCGGGGTCGCGGGAGTGATTGATATCGTCGAGGCATCATGATCGCCGACGTCGGGTCAGTGCGAGGCAGTGCGCCCATCCGGGAGCCGGCCACGGTCACCACCCTCCGCGCGCGGAACCGCGCCATGGTGCTCAAGCAGATCATCCTCGCCGGGCAGACCACGCGGGCGACGATCGCGCGCGAGTGCGGGCTCTCGGTGGCGTCGGCGACGAATCTCGTCGTCGAGCTCATCGGCGAGGGGCTTGTTCTCGAGGCAGGGTCGGTCTCCTCACGCGGTGGACGCCCGATCACACTGATCGAACCCCGGCCGGATGGGGCCTACTTGATCGGTGCCGACGTCGGTGAGCGCGGCGTCGCGGTCGAGCTGTTCGACCTCAGCATGGCCCGGGTCGACCGCGAGTTCCGTGGCGGGCGAGAGCTCGAGAGTCCGGAGACCATCGCGCATGATCTGGATGACGCGCTCAGTGCGCTCCGCGAGAGGAATCCCACTGCCTGGAAGTCGGTCGTCGGCGTCGGGCTCGGGCTGCCGGGCATCGTCGAAACGGAGGCGGACGGGCGTCAGGTGCTGTACGGGCAGAGCCTCGGATGGCCGCCGGTCCCGATCGCGGACCTCATCTCACACGACATCGCGGTGTACGCCGATAACGGAGCGAAGGCGCAGGCGAAGGCCGAGCTGTGGTTCGGGGGGGCACGGGGGGTCGAGCACGCCGTAGTGGTCCTCCTGGGTCGTGGTGTCGGCCTCGGCGTGGTGGCCGGTGGTGAACTGCAGTACGGCTCGATGAGCAGTGCCGGCGAGTGGGGCCACGTGAAGATCGAACGCGACGGCAGACCCTGCCGTTGCGGCGGGCGCGGTTGTATCGAGGCGTATGTCGGCGCCGACGCCATCCTCTCCGCATGGTCGGAGGCTGGGGGGCGCTACGAGGGGACGGGCTGGAGGGCGCTCGGTGAGCTCATCGACTCCGCGGAGTCCGGTGACCCCGCAGCGAGCTCCGTAGTCGATGACATCGTCAGGACTCTGGGAGCCGGGCTCGGCAGCCTGGTCAACTTGGAGAACCCACAGCGGGTGCTCATCGGCGGCTGGGTCGGGCTGCGTCTCATGGAGTCTCTTGCGGGGCGGCTCGATGCCGCCATTCGCGAGAATGCCCTCCAGCGGCCGGGGAGCCAGTTCGAGCTCCTGGCCGCCACTTTCGGCGGCGACACCGTTGCACTCGGAGCGGCGATCATGCCGCTCGAGACGCTCATCAGGGCACCGCGCGCAGTCTGACGACCGGGCGCGCCACCGCGCCTCGTCGGATCCGCAGATTCCCGCAGAGGATGTCGGCCGCACCGACTATTCTTGACTCTCGTGCCAGAGCCAAAGACCTCCTCGACCGCGCGTTCCGCGGGTACCGCCGCCGCATCGGTCATCAGTGCGAGCAACCTGACCAAGAAGTACAAGGACTTCGCCGCCGTCGACGGGATCTCCTTCGAGATCGCGCCCGGAGAGTCCTTCGGATTCCTCGGGCCGAACGGCGCCGGCAAGTCGACGACGATGCGGATGATCGGGGCCGTGTCGACCCGGACATCCGGCGACCTGTCGATCATCGGACTCGACCCGAACGACTATGGGCCGGAGATCCGCTCCCAGCTCGGTGTCGTCCCGCAGTCCGACAACCTCGACTCCGAGCTCAAGGTTCGCGACAACCTTCTCGTCTACGGGCGCTACTTCGGGCTGCCGCGCAGCTACCTCGGCCCCAAGGCCGACGAGTTGCTCGAGTTCGCCCAGCTGGGCGAGAAGGCGAAGTCGCGCGTCGACGACCTCTCCGGCGGGATGAAGCGAAGGCTCACGATCGCCCGTGCCCTCATCAACAACCCGCGCATCCTGCTGCTCGACGAGCCGACGACGGGCCTCGACCCGCAGGCGCGCCATATCCTGTGGGATCGCCTGTTCCGGCTCAAGGAGCAGGGGACCACGCTCGTGCTCACGACCCACTACATGGACGAGGCGGAGCAGCTGTGCGACCGGCTCGTCGTGATCGACAAGGGCGCCATTATGGCCGAGGGGTCGCCGGCGTCGCTCATCAGGAAGTATTCGACGCGCGAGGTGCTCGAGCTGCGCTTCGGCTCGGACCGCAACGCGAGCATCGCGAAGAAGGTGGAGAAGCTCGGAGAGCGCATCGAGGTGCTGCCCGACCGCATTCTCGTCTACAGCGACAACGGCGAGGCGGTGCTCACAAAGGTGACCGAGCTCGGACTCAACCCGCTCACCTCGCTCGTGCGCCGTTCGAGCCTCGAGGATGTCTTCCTGCGGCTCACAGGGCGGAGCCTCATCGAATGACGCATTCCTCTCCGGTCGGGTCTTCTTCTTCTCCGGTCGAGCTTGCCGAGACCCCGACCGCCACCGCCCGCGCCATCGCCGCCGGCGTCAAGCCCCGCGCCTACGGCGGCTGGTACGTCGCCGAGCACCGCCTGAAGGTCATGCGCGGCTACCTGCAGACGATGATCGCCACCGGAATCGGCACGCCGCTGCTCTACCTGTACGCGCTCGGGGTCGGTCTCGCGACCCTTGTCGACGCGAACATGGGCGCGGGCGGCAGCCAGGTGAGCTACCTCATCTTCGTCGCGCCGGCGCTTCTCTGCAGCGCCGCGCTCACCGCAGCGACCGAGGAGTTCAGCTACCCGATCATGCTCGGGTTCAAGTGGAACCCGACCTTCTTCGGCATGAATGCCGCGCCCATGCAGGGCGGCCAGATCATCAACGGCGTGACCTACTCGGTCATCATCCGCCTCGTCGCCCAGAGCATCGTCTACTACCTGTTCATGCTGCTGTTCGGCGCGATCCCGGGCCCCCTCGGATGGCTGGTGATCGTCGTCGGCGTCATGACCGGTATGGCGCTCGGCACGATGCTCATGGCTTACGCCACGCACCTCGAGGAGGACAAGGGCCAGTTCAACTACATCATGCGGTTCGGCGTGATCCCGATGACCCTGTTCTCCGGCACGTTCTTCCCGCTCTCGACGCTTCCGGTGTGGCTGCACTGGATCGGCTGGATCTCGCCGCTCTGGCACGGCACCGAACTCTCCCGGGTGCTGTCCTACGGCTACGAGGAGCCGATCTGGCTCTCCGCCATCCATGTCGTCTACCTCGTGGCACTCACCATTCTCGGCTGGTGGCTGGCCCGCCGTCTCGCCGTGAGGAGGCTCAACAAGTGACTACCATCGAAGCGCCCCCGTTGAGCCATGTGAACCGGCCGTTCCTGCTGCCCTCGCTCTATGCCGGAAATGCGCGCTCGGTCATGGAGCGCGGCGTTCTCGCCACGGCGAAGACCAACTGGCTCATCGTGGTCTCCGGATTCTTCGAGCCGGTGTTCTACCTGCTCGCCATGGGGATCGGGCTGGGCTCCTACATCGGATCCGTCCAGGTCCCCGGCGGTCCTACCATCCCCTATGCCGCCTATATCGCACCGGCGCTGCTCGCGGTCGCCGCGATGAACGGCGCCGTCTTCGACTCGACCTGGAACGTCTTCTTCAAGATGAACTTCGGGAAGATCTACGACGGGATGCTCGCCACCTCGCTCGGCCCGTTCGATGTCGCACTCGGGGAGATCATGCTCGCCCTCGCCCGGGGTGCCGTCTACGCGTGCGGGTTCATGATCGTCATGCAGGTGCTCGGCCTCAACCTCGCCTGGACCGCCATCCTCGCCCTGCCAGCGGTCGTGCTCATCGCATTCGCGTTCGCGAGCTTTGGGATGGGCATCACGAGCTACATGAAGACGTTCCAGCAGATGGACTGGATCAACTTCATCATGCTGCCGATGTTCCTGCTCTCGGCGACCTTCTACCCCATCACGGTCTACCCCGAGTGGATGCAGTGGCTCATCCAGGCGATGCCGCTCTGGCACGGGGTTGAGCTCGTGCGCGGTCTCACGACGGGTCTCCTGTCACCCGCGATGATCTGGCACGTGCTCTACTTCGTGGTCATGATCCTCATCGGGATGACGCTCACGACCAGGCGCCTCAAGGTCCTGTTCCTGAACTGAGCAACAAGGCCGGGCCGACCAGCTCTGGAATAATCATGCTCATGGGACATCTAGACGGCCACCCTGATTGCTGTACACCGAGCCAGCACTGTGTCGGCCACACGGCGGAGGTTGTCAGGGAGTCCGCACTTCCTGGCATAGGACGCTCCCAGCACATGATAAAACAAGCACGAGTTCCTGCCGGCACCTTCTCCATGGGCGATTCGACGGACGACGGTAACGCCGGCGACGGCGAGACACCGGTCCACGAGGTTTTATTGCCGACGTTCGAGATCGACGCCACGAGCGTCACCAACGATCAGTTCGCCCTCTTCATCGCCGAGACCGGATATCGCACTGAGGCCGAGAGTTTTGGCTTCTCCGCGGTCTTTCACCTCGCGGTGGAGACGGATTTGTCAAATATCATGAGTTCCGCACGGGGGACGCCCTGATGGCTGGGTGTTACGGGTGCGGATTGGGCGCATCCCGGCGGCCCAGGTTCCGGCCTTGAGTATCTGGGATCCCACCCGGTAGTGCACGTCAGCTGGAATGACGCCGTCGCCTACTGTGAATGGGCGGGGCGCAGGCTACCCACAGAGGCGGAGTGGGAGCGAGCGAGCCGAGGTGGACGGGAAGGCAACGTCTACCCCTGGGGCAATGAACTCATGACGGACTCTGGTGCGTGGCAGTGCAATATTTGGCAGGGTACATTTCCCCGGGTCAACACCGTCGATGACGGATGGCTCACGACCGCACCCGTGGAAACGTTCTCTCCGAACGATTTCGGCCTGTGGCAGACGGTGGGCAACGTCTGGGAATGGTGCTCTGACTGGTACTCGCCGCGGTACTACGAGCGCTCGCCGCGGGAGAATCCGCGTGGCCCGGATACCGGAAGCGCCAGGGTGCTGCGCGGCGGCTCCTACCTGTGTCACGACTCCTACTGCAACCGGTATCGCAATTCGGCGCGCTCCTCCAACACACCGGATTCCTCGATGGGCAACGCGGGCTTCCGAACCGTCGCGCTCTAACGCCCCAGGGTCACCGTGAGCACGAAGCCCAGGCCGGCGATCGCGAGGCAGAACACGGCGAGCGCCCAGACGAAGAGTGGAAAAGCCTTCGAGAAGGCGACGCGTTCCTCCGCCGCGGCGACCAGGGCGCGGTGGGCGGATCGGTAGCGGCGATACCCGACGAAGAAGAGTAGCGAAGTGGCAATTAGTCCGACCCCGGCAACAGTGGAGCTCAGGACGATCGAGATCTCGGCGAGCAGTCGCGCCGCGATGAGGATGCCTACGGCAAGCGCGAGCGTCGTACGCTGCCAGGACAGTGCGGTCCTCTCGGCCTGAAGGCCGAGGTCGAAAGGTCTATCCGGCAGCTCGATCACGGTCTGGATCAGCCGAGTTCCCACAGCAATCCGACACCCAGAAGCAACCCAGCGATCGCGACACCGATACCGATCGGTCCCGCGAGTCCCGGCGCCGGAAGCGACCGTTCGAGTCGCAGAGCGCGCTCGACGGCCATCCAGCCGAACCAGGCTTGAAGCGGCGCGCCGATGCCCAGGAGGATGAGGAGCAGTGATGCTGCCAACCTGAATCCCGGCGTGATGGGAAGTGCGAATGCCTCGAGCGCCACACCGGCCGCAATGAGCGCGAGTGAGGTGCGAATCCAGGCCAGAAAGGTGCGCTCGTTCGCGAGACTGAAGCGTGCATCAGGTTCCGCACCAGACCCATATACGCGCCGGGGGAACCGTCGCCGGACCGTCCCGCCGTCGTTTGTCATCGTTGATACCTCACGCACCGATTCTACCGAGGCGCGGCCCCTGCCCTAATGCCAGAGCACCGCGATGGCGATGTTGGCGATGGTGAGCGCGCCGATGACCCAGATAGCCCAGGAGACGACCGGGTTCTTCTTGCGGAACAGGAACACGAGCACCGTGATGATGAGCACGATGGCGAGCTTGACGGCGATCTTGGTGTTGTTGATCTCGCCGCCGCCCATCTGGATGAGGCCGACGAGCGCGACGCCGGTCACGAGCTGGGTGAGGGCGCCGTGGATCATGGCCGCGACGATACGACCCTTGCCGGCGATCGCATCCTTGACCTGGACGAGAACACCGCCGAGCAGGGAGGCGAGGCCGATGAAGTGAAGGATGAGGATGATGCCGAGAAGGATGTCCATGCCGATCATCCTCCCAGAGCGCGTGCTGCCGAGCCAGTCGGCACGGGATCAGGCCTCGAAGAAGACCACGTACACCCAGGCACCGGCGAGCACGATCGCACCGAGGGCGCACAGGGTGAGCAGGATGCGGGAGAAGTTGAAGGTCACCGTTTCACTCTACCGTTCGGCGAAGTCCTGATCTCGGTGAGGTAGGTCTGGTAGCCGGCGACATCGAGCGTGTTGGCGACCGAGTGGATGCGACCGGGTTCGGCGATCGCGATCATCGCGCCTCCGCCGCCGCCACCGGTGAGCTTCGCACCGAGCGCGCCGGACCGTCGAGCCAGGTCGACGAGCGCTTCGAGCTCCGGGCTCGAGACCTGCAGCGCGTTGAGCAGGCCGTGGTTGAGGTTCATGACCTCGCCGAGCGCCGGCAGGTCGCCGCGGCGGAGCGCTTCGACGCCGGTGCCGACCAGCCCGTCGATCTCGGAGAAGATCGCCTCGTAGTGCTGCGGGTTCTTCTCCCACCCGGCGTGCACGCGTCCGACGGTGTCGGCCGTGAGAGAGCGGACCCCGGTCAGGCCGACGACCACGGGAATGGGCACCGGGATGTCGAGCTCCTCGATCTCGTTGCCGGCATCCGTCTTCCGGAACAGGATCGTCTGACCGAAGGTCGCGACCGTGTTGTCGATACCGGAGGGCGTGCCGTGCACGAGTTGTTCGCACTCGAAGGCGAGCTGCGAGATCTCCTCTTCGCTGAGTGAGAGCCCGAAGCTGTGCACGAGCGCCCGGATGACCGAGACGGCGAGTGCTGCGGATGCGCCGAGACCGCTCGCCCTTGGGAGCTCGGGGAAGACCTCGACGCGCACGGGAGTGTCGGCGACACCAAGGCGAGCCGCAATGAGCGTGGCGACGCGCTCGGCGAGGGCGGCGCCATCCGGGTTGTGGGCGGCGGGGTCCGAGTCCCAGCCGGAGATCACGAGCTCGCTCTTCGCGGCGGCATCCGGTCGGGCCCCAGCCACGGCTGCCGGCCGCGTCACCTCGGCGCGGATGGCGAGGTTGATCGGTGCCGCGATCGCACGATAGCCGTACACGACCGAGTGCTCGCCGAGGAGGATGATCTTGCCGTAGCCGACATTCTGCGCGGGGTCGACGCTCGCGGCGATGATCGGGGCGATATCGATGGTGCCGGTGGCGGTCGCGCCGCCCCTGAGTGTTTCGATGATCTTCTGCGCCTTCCACACCTTGATGTCGCCGCTCGCCACGAGCCTCTCGACGACCTCCTCGAACTGGTCCTCGCTCGCCCCCGCCGCGACGGCGACGCTGCGCGCGTGCAGCCGCATGTGTCCCGGCTGGATGCCTTCGGTCGAGAGCGCCTTGAGCGCGGCGAGATTCTGGGCGAGCCCGACGGCGGCCATGACCTCGGCGAGCTCCTTCGCCGAGCCGGTCCCGAGGATGTTGTAGGCGAGACGGACGGCCGGGTTCGACTGCACCTGGCCGCCGACCGTTCCGACCTTGAGGGGGAGTTCGATCTCACCGACCAGGTTGCCCGCCTCATCCGCCGACCAGTGGGTGAGCGGCTGGTAGCGGCCGCTCGTCGAGGCCCAGGCATGCGCCGCCGCCTCGATGGCCCGCCAGTCGTTGCCGCTGGCGATCGCGACGGCGTCGACGCCGTTCATGATGCCCTTGTTGTGGGTGGTGGCCCGGTAGATGTCGAGTTCGGCGAACTCGCCGGCGAGCACGATGCCGTCCCGGACATCCGCCCCGCCGAAGTGTTCGGTGGCGAGGCTCGCGGCGGGGATCACCGCGCGGGCGCGGACCATCGCCCGGTCGGTGAGGTTGGAGAGGATGCGCAGGAACACCCGGCCGCCGCTCAGCTCCTCGATGAGCGGGCCGACCGCCTCGCACATCGTGTTGACGAGGTTGGCGCCCATCGCATCGCGGCTGTCGACCACGAGGTGGACGACGAGAAGCTCGCCGTTGCCGGCGCTCGCGCCGCGCAGGTGCACTTCGACGTCCAGCGCGCCGCCGCCGCGCGCCACCATGTTCGGGTGCGTGCTGTTGGCCAGGTCGAGGATGCGCTGCCTGCCGTCGAGGATGCTGCGGCGGGCGGCATCCGGATCGGCGACATCCAGCACCTGCACCTGGCCGATGATGAGCGGGTCGTCGGCCGTGCTCGTGAAGCCGCCCGCCTCACGGACGATCAACGCGGCGGAGCTCACGGCGGCGATGATCGAGGGCTCCTCGACGACCATGGGTACGAGGTAGTCGCGCCCGTTGATCGCGAAGTTGAGCCCCAACCCCATGGGCATCGAGAACACGCCGACGACGTTCTCGGTGAGGCGGTCCGCCTTGATCGCGGTGAGGATATAGGAGCCGGTGCTGAGCGACTCGTAGTCCTCCGGGCCGATGATGCCCCGGTCGCGCAACTCCCTCAGACGCTCTTCGACGCTCAGCTGGTAGAAGCGCGGAATGCGCGAACTCGTCATGCGACAGCCTCGATCCTGACCCCATCGAGGCTGGTGGGAATGGGGATCACGGCGGCTCCGGCATGGGCGAACGCGGACTGGAGTTCGTCCGTCGCCTCCAGCTTGGCAAACACCAGCCCTAAGTCGCCACCTCCCGCGCCCGTGGTCTTGAAGACGGCCCCGGATGCGGCGGCCAGCGCGCGCAGTTCGCGGTGGCGATCGGTGACGATGTCGGCGCCCGAGTGGAGACCGAGCGTCTCGAGCGCGCGGAAGTAGTCGTCAGCGAGCGTGAGGAAGGAGCCGGCGTTTTCAAGGGCTGTCTTCGTGGTGGCGGCGAGCTCGGCGAGGGCGTCGAGGTCGCGACGGTGGCCTTCGGGGTCGCGGCGGCCGTAGTCGGCGACGCGGGCGACGAGATCCACGGTGCTGCTGCCGGTGCCGGTCACGACGGCGAAGAGATCGAGACCGTCCGGCCAGGCGACGTGCACCGGTGGCTGGTCCCGGGTGTAGAGGATGCGGTCGCCGTACACGCTCGCGGCGACGTCACCGCCGCTGCCCGATCCGCCCTGGGCACGTCGATGGGCGGCGTCGGCGAGCGCGAAGAGCTCGTCACGGGCGAGGTCGACCCCGCGCGAGCGCGACAGAACGGAGGCGAGGGCGGCGGCCAGGGCGGCGGTGAGGGCGGCCGCGACGGCCGCGCTCGAGCCGAGTCCGAGCTTGTGGCCGTCCTGCTGGAAGGGCGACGTGTCGATGTGGATGTCGACGCCGGCATCCGGGGAGACATCGAGCTTCTCGAGGTGGGCGGCGACCTCCCGCCGGACGGCATCGAACAGCGCCAGGGGTTCCCGCGTCTCGGGGGCCAGGTTCGTGGGGAGCGCCCCGTCATCCCCGAGGAGGAGCGCCTCGATACCGAGTTCGCGGGCCGTGAGCCGCCACCCGGGCGATCCGC
The DNA here is from genome assembly GCF_039537265.1 of Leifsonella bigeumensis. NCBI lineage: Bacteria > Bacillati > Actinomycetota > Actinomycetes > Micrococcales > Microbacteriaceae > Leifsonella > Leifsonella bigeumensis. The sequence continues at coordinate 236,280 of NZ_BAABAE010000003.1, forward strand.
CCCCGCCGACGGTCGCCGTGACGGCGGCACGCCGGTCGACGGCCAGGAGCAGCGCCGGAGCACCGTGCAGCACCGCGTATTCGCCGAGCAGGAAGAGCTTTCCCGGGGCGGTCGCCGTCACTCGTGTGGACGTCGTCGTGCGGGCCGACGCACTCACGATTTCGACACCACCCTGGCGGCCGGGCCGAGCGTGCTCGTCCTCGTCTCGGCGACCCCCGGGATTGCGGCGAGTGCGGCCGAGACCGCCGCCGCATCCTCAGGACGGCACAGTGCCTTGAGCTGCGGCCCGGCGTCGATCGTGAAGTACACCGGCAGTCCTCCGGCGCGCAGCGCCCGCACGGCGTGGATGCCGGCGACGGTTGCGGCGTTCCAGTAGATGAGGGCCGGCCGGGTGGTGAGCATGATCGAGTGCAGTGCGAGGCAACTGTGCTCGGCGAGCTCGCCGACCGTCTCGAGATCGTGGGCGAGGATGGCGGCCCGCATCCGGTCGAGCCCGGCCGGAGCCGATTCGACCCACGGGCGGTAGAACGGGGAGCTCGCGCTCGTCGCCTGCATTCCGGCCGTCGAGGAGACCGTCTTCGGCCCCGGATCGGTGATCGCGACGACGACGCTGAGCGGCCAGGCCTCCCCCTCGAGCAGCGGTTCGGCGAAGGAATCGCTTCCGTCGGGGGAGGATCCGGCGTGCAACTCGGCGTACCCGCCGAAGATCGACCGGGCGGCGGATGCCGAGCCGCGTCGGGCGAGCACCGACGACTCGCGGGGGGTCGCCTCGATCCCGGCGGCCGCCGTTGCTGCGACGGCGAGTGCAGCGAACCCGGATGCGGAGGAGGCGAGGCCGGCCCCCGTCGGGAAGTTGTTCTCCGACACCACCCTGGCGCGCAGGTCGAGCCCGGCGCGTTCGCGCACCAGGTCCAGTACGACAGCGACCTTGCCGACCGGCTGTTCCCGGCCATCCAGCCACAACTCATCGTCGGCGAGGCCCGTGTCGAAGCTCACCGTCGTGTCGGTGTGCAGGGCATCGAGCGTGATCGAGATCGACCCGACCGCCGGAACGTTGAGGGTCGCGTCGCGCTTGCCCCAGTACTTGGCGAGCGCGATGTTGCTGTGCGCGCGAGCCCGAGCAGTGAGGTCACCGCCGATGGTCCCGTCCACAGTGGTGCTCCGATCGCGTTGGTGAACATTTTAGCCTCCCACCTGCTTGCTAAAATCGTGACCGTGGCCTCGCCGCCGCCCGAACGAAGGAACCGCGTGCTCCCCGGAATCAGTGGATTGTCGCTCTATCTGCCCCCGTACCGCGTGCAACTGCAGGACTGGTGCGCCTGGAACGACGAGTCGTGGGAGAAGACGCGCAGCGTCGTCGGCCGCAGTTTCCGGATGCGCGGGCCGGCCCAGAGCGTCTACACGCTCGCCGCGAACGCCGTGCTGCGCCTCATCGAGGACTACGAGCTCGACCCGCAGCGCATCGGGATGCTCGCCCTCGGCACCGAGTCGAGCAGCGACAACTCCGCTGGGGCGATCATCGTCAAGGGCATGATCAACGACGCGCTCGAGGCGAAGGGCATGCCCATGCTCGCGCGCGACTGCGAGGTTCCTGAGTTCAAACACGCCTGCCTCGCCGGTGTCTACGGGCTCAAGGCCGCCCTGCGCTACCTCGCCGCGGATGGCGCCGGCCGGCAGGCAATCGTCGTCTCCGCCGACATCGCCGAGTACGCGCTCGGCAGCACGGGTGAGCCGACCCAGGGCGCCGGTGCGGTCGCCATGCTCGTCGACGGCGAAGCACGACTGCTCGAGGTCGACATCGCCGCGGGCGGCAGCGACTCCGACTACCGCACGGTCGACTTCCGCAAGCCGTTCGCACGCTTCCGCCAGGCACCCCGCGACGACGGCCAGATGCAGGACCTCCCGGTCTTCAACGGCCGGTACTCCACGAGCTGCTACATCGACGCGACCCACCATGCGATGGCGGCCATGCTCGCCAAGCGTGGTGGACGCCCTGTGGACTACTTCAGTCAGGTCGACCGCGTCTTCATGCATCGCCCGTATACCCAGATGCCGACGACCGGTTGGGTCATGGCCTACCTGTTCGCGCTCGCCGCGGACGACGAGGGGCGCGCGCAGCTGCGCGAGTACTGTGCGGCATCCGGAGTCGACGCGGATGCCCTGCTCCACGAGCTCGATACCGCCTCGCCCTTCGACGAGTCGATCGTGACCGGTGCGAGCGACGGTGACGTCTTCCCGCTCTCGCGCAAGCTCCGGCAGCACCTGCGCGGGCTCGACCTGTGGCAGTCGCTCGTCGTCGACAAGTTGAGCCTCGGCGCGGATGCGATGCGCGACCTCGGCAACCTGTACTCCGCCGCGCTGCCCGCCTGGCTCGCCTCCGGGCTGCGGCAGGCTGCGGATGACGGCATCGACATCGCTGGGCAGTCCTGGCTCGCGCTCGGCTACGGCAGCGGCGACGCAGCTGAGGCGATCCCGATGCGCGTCGCGGATGGCTGGCGGGAGGCGGCGAGCCGCATCAACTTCGCCGAGGCGCTGGGCGACCCCGTGGACCTCGCCGAGGCGCAGTATCTGGCCCTGCATGAGGGACGTTCGAGCGACCTCGTGCCTGTACCGCCGAGCGGCGAGTTCGTGGTCGAATCGATCGGCACCGTCGACGGCCCTGACTTCCACAATCTCGGGGTCGAGTTCTACCGATACGTTCCGACGAGCAACTGATCCCCGAAGGGTATCCGCGCATGGCCCACGGGATGACGCCTCGCTATGCCCTGATCGGTGCGGGTCCGGCCGGCCTCGCCGGCGCGCGCAATCTTGACAGGTTCGGCATCGACTTCGACGGCTTCGAAGCGGCATCCGAGGTCGGTGGACTGTGGAACATCGATAACCCGCGCAGCACGATGTACGAGTCCGCGCACCTCATCTCGAGCAGGACCACCACACAGTTCGCCGAGTTTCCGATGCCGCCCGGCACGCCCGATTACCCGGGGCACGCAGACCTGCGTCGCTATTTCGCGGCGTTCGCCGAGGAATTCGACCTGCGCCGGCGCTTCCGTTTCGACACGGTGGTGACATCGGTGGAACCGGTCGGTGGCGCTTGGCGGGTGACCTGGACTGGCCCCGACGGGGCGGGCAGCGAGATCTATGCGGGTGTGATTCTGGCCAATGGAACTCTGGCCGAACCGTCGATCCCGGCGTTTCCCGGTACGTTCAGCGGCGAACTCCTCCACAGCAGCGCCTACAAGTCGGCACGCGTCTTCGAGGGCAAACGCGTGCTCATCATCGGCGCGGGTAACAGCGGATGCGACATCGCCGTCGACGCCGTGCATCACGCGGCGAGCATCGACCTGAGTGTCCGGCGCGGATACTATTTCGTGCCCAAATATCTGTTCGGGCGCCCCGCCGACACGCTCAATCAGGGCAGACCGCTGCCGGCCAGGATCAAGCAGTGGGTCGACACTCACGTGCTGCGGCTCTTCACCGGCGATCCGGCGAAGTTCGGATTCCCGAAGCCTGACTACCGGATCTACGAGTCCCATCCGATCGTCAACACGCTCGTGCTGCAGCACCTCGGGCAGGGCGACCTGCGCATCCGGCCCGATATCGCCCGTTTCGATGGGGATACCGTGCACTTCGCGGACGGCACGAGCGACGACTACGACCTCATCATGCTCGCGACCGGGTACGTTCTCGACTACCCGTTCCTCGATCGTCGCCACCTCAACTGGACCGGGATGGCACCGAAGCTCTTCCTCAACATCTTCGGCAGCGACACCGGCGAGCCGATGCCGAACGGGATCTACGTGCTCGGGATGGTCGAGGCATCCGGGCTCGGCTGGCAGGGCCGCTACGAGCAGGCGGAGCTTCTGGCACGCTATCTGGCGGCGGATGGTTCGGCGCAACGAGATTTCGAGAATCAGCTCGCCAGGCGATGGCCTGACCTCACGGGTGGATACCATTACCTCGCGCTCGAACGGATGTCGTACTACGTCAACAAGGACGCCTACCGTCGAGAGGTGAAGAAGCAGATCCGCCGACTGAAGGGTCCAGCGTGAACATCGACGACGTCGTCCTCAACTTCAACCCGGGGTCTCTTCTGGCGCTGGACATCGTGATCGCCCTCATCATGTTCGGCATCGCACTCGCCGTGAAGGTCGAGGACTTCAAGGCCGTCATCACCATGCCGAAGGCGATCACCGTGGCGATCGCGGCGCAGTTCCTGCTGCTGCCGGCCGTGACATTCGGGCTCACACTGCTGCTGCAGGTCGGTCCATCGATCGCGCTCGGGATGATCCTGGTCGCCTGCTGCCCGCCGGGGAACATCTCGCAGGTGCTCACCAACCAGGCCCGCGGGAACGTGGCGCTCTCCGTGTCGATGACCGCGATCGGCAACCTTCTGGCGATCTTCCTCATGCCGCTCAACTTCGCACTCTGGGGGAGCCTGCACCCCACGGCCTCGAAGATTCTGGAGGCCGTGCAACTCGACGCGCTCGACATGCTGCTGAAGATCGTCCTCATCATCGGCCTCCCATTCGCGCTCGGGATCCTCATCGGCAATCGCTGGCCGGCCCTCACCGCGAAGGTGCAGCCGTGGGTGCGCGGAATCAGCCTCGTCGCCCTGCTGGCCTTCATCGTGTTCGCGCTCGTCGGGAACTGGGCCTACTTCATGGCCTACATCGGGGTCGTGCTCCTCGCGGTGTTCCTTCATGACGCCGTGGCCCTCGCCCTCGGTTACGCCACCTCGAAGGCGACGAGACTGGATGTGCCGAGCACGAAGGCGGTCACGTTCGAGGTCGGCATCCGGAACGCCGGTCTCGGTCTCGGCCTGGTCTTCGCGTTCTTCGACGGGCTCGGCGGCATGGCGATCGTCGCCGGCTGGTGGGGGATCTGGGACATCGTCGCCGGCCTCGCGCTCGCCACGGTCTGGTCGCGTTTCACCGTTCGGAAGAATCGGGAGAAGGCTGCAGTACCGGCATGACGCGGGTCCTGGTCACCGGGGGAAACGGCTTTCTCGGCAGTTCGGTCGTTGCAGGCCTCGCCGCCTCGGCCGGAGTCGACGTCGTGGTGAGCGGTGACGTGCGGGACCCGACGCGTACCGTCGCCGGCGTCGTCTACGAACACGTCGATATCACGCAGCCGGAGCAGCTCCAGGCCACGATGCGCGAACACCGGATCGACACCGTCGTTCACCTGGCCGCGATCATGAACCCCGGCCCGCACATCACCCGCGAACAGGAATACCGGGTGGATGTCGACGGCACCCGCCATGTGCTGGACGCGTGCCTGGCCGCCGGAGTGCGCCGAATCGTCGTGTCTTCGAGCGGTGCCGCGTACGGCTACCACCGCGACAATCCTGAGTGGATCATCGAGACGGACGCGATCCGGGGTAACCCCGAATTCGCCTACTCGGACCACAAGCGCCTCGTCGAGAACCTGCTCGCCGAAGCGCGGGAGCAGCATCCGGAGCTCGAACAAGTGGTCTTCCGCATCGGCACGATCCTCGGGGCCACCGTCGACAACCAGATCACCGCCCTGTTCGAGCGGCGGCGCGTGCTCGCCATCGCCGGGTCCGACAGTCCGTTCGTGTTCATCTGGGACGAGGATGTCGTCGCCTGCATGGTGCGCGCAGCGACCGACGGCCCTGCCGGGATCTTCAACCTCGCCGGCGACGGTGCGGTGACCGTGCACGAGCTCGCCGGGATGCTCGGCAAGAAGCTCACGGTGCTGCCCGCCTGGCTGCTGACAACGGTGCTCGCGGTGGGCAAGCTGCTGCGGGCCACCAGGTACGGCCCCGAGCAGGTCGGCTTTCTCCGTTACCGTCCGGTGCTCAGCAACGAGCGGCTCAAGAACGACTTCGGCTACTCACCGAAGAAGACGAGCCTTGAGGCGCTCGAGGCGTGGAAGGTCGCGAGAAGCCGACGTTAGCCGCGCAGGGCGCGCAGCAGCACCGCCGTCTCCAGGGCCGCGGATGCCGCCTCGGCACCCTTGTCCTCCTTCGAGGCCGGCAGACCGACACGATCGATGCCCTGCTGCTCGTCGTCGAGGGTGAGCACCCCGAACCCGACCGGCTTGCCGGTGTCGAGGGCGACGCGGGTGAGCCCATCCGTCGCTGCATTCGAGACGAAGTCGAAGTGGGGGGTGCCGCCCCGGATGATGACGCCGAGGGCGACCACGGCATCCGCCCCCGCCTCGAGCGCCGCCTTGCAGGCGACCGGCAGCTCGAAGCTGCCGGGCACGCGTACCTCGGTGATCTCCGCGCCGGAGACATCGAGCACGCGATGCGCCCCCGCCAGCAGCCCGTTCGCGATCGTGTCGTGCCAGCGGCCGGCGACGATCGTGACCTTGAGGCCCGTACCGTCGATGGCGGGGGAGTCGGGGTGGTTCGGGGATCCTGCGCCGCTCATGACGGGTGTCCTTCCAGTTCGATGAGATTCGAGATGTCCGCCGGGAGGTGGTGGCCCATCCGGTCGCGCTTGGCGTCGAGGTAGCCGTGATTGAACTCGCCCACGCCGACGAGCAGGGGGACGAGTTCGCTCACCGTCACACCGTGCGCGGCGAGCTGCTTCGCCTTGTCCGGGTTGTTGGTGAGCAGCCGTACCGAGCTGACACCGAGATCCTCGAGGATCGCGACCGCAGCGCCGTAGTCGCGGAGGTCTGCCGGGAAGCCGAGCGCGAGGTTCGCGTCGAGGGTGTCGAGGCCGCCCTCCTGGAGCTTGTAGGCGCGCAGCTTGTTCACGAGCCCGATGCCGCGACCCTCGTGGCCGCGCAGGTAGACGAGGATTCCGCCGTCGCGCTGGATGAGCTCGAGCGACTCGTTCAACTGCGGCCCGCACTCGCACTTGAGCGAGCCGAACACCTCGCCGGTGAGGCACTCGGAGTGCACGCGCACGATCGGGTTGTCGCCCGGGTCGCCGGCGATGACGGCGACGTGGTCCGCCCCGGTCATCCGGTCGCGGTAGGCGCGGAACCGGAACTCCCCGTAGACGGTCGGCACCGTCGTCTCCACTTCGAAGATCACCCGGGAGGTCTCCGCGATCGAGTCGACCGGGGCCGGGGCGACCGAGGCATCCGTGCTCGCATTCTGCGCGTTCAGATACTCGATGAGGTCGGCGATCGTGATGACCGCCACCCCCTCGGCCTCACCGAGCTCGATGAGGCCGGGCAGACGCATCATCTCGCCATCGTCCTGCACGATCTCGGAGATCGCCCCCACCGGGGTGAGGCCGGCGAGCTTCATGAGGTCGACCGCCGCCTCGGTGTGGCCGGCGCGCTCACGCACCCCGCCATCCATCGCCCTCAGGGGCAGGATGTGCCCAGGGCGGTGCAGGCTGGTCGGAGTCGACGCCGGGTCGGCGAGCACGCGCAGGGTGTGGGCGCGGTCGGCGGCGCTGATGCCGGTGCTGAACCGGTCGGCGGCGTCGACGGTGATCGTGTAGTTGGTGCCGCGCGGGTCCTCGTTGTCGAGCACCATGACCGGGAGGGCCAGCCGATCGGCGAGCTCGTCGGTCATCGGTGCGCAGATGAACCCGGACGAGTGGCGCACCATCCAGGCGATCCACTCCTGGCTCGCGAGCTCCGCGGAGATGATGACGTCGCCCTCGTTCTCGCGGCCCTCGTCGTCGGCGACGATGACCGGCTTGCCGGCGCGCAGTTCGGCGAGCGCCGTAGGGATGTCGGCGAGGCTCATGACCTGCTCCTCTCGTTTGCGCTGGTCTCGAGCATCCGCTCGACGTGACGGGCCAGGATGTCGGTCTCGACGTTGACGAGGTCGCCCGGGTGCTTGAGGCCGAGGGTCGTCACCGCGAGAGTCTCGGGGATCAGGGACACTTCGAACCAATCGCTGGACTTGGCGTCGTCGTCGTCCCTCCCCACCGCGCTGACGGTGAGCGAGACGCCGTCGAGGGCGATCGAGCCCTTGCGCACGACGAGGCGCGCGAGTTCGGGCGCGAGACTGAACCGCACCACGCGCCAGGCGCTGCCCTCGGTGACCGCGAGCACCTCAGCCGTCCCGTCGATGTGACCCTGCACGATGTGTCCGCCGATCCGGTCGCCGACCTTCGCCGCGCGCTCCAGATTCACGCGGTCACCGGGTTTCGGCGCGGTGAGGGTGCTCATTCGGATCGTCTCGGCCATGACATCCGCCGTGAACCAGTCCGGACCCTGGTCGACCACGGTGAGGCATACGCCGCTGACCGAGATCGAGTCGCCGTGGGCGGCATCCGAGACGGCGAGCGGTGCGCGCACCGTGATGCGCGCGGCATCCTCCGACGACTGCCAGTCGATCACTTCGCCGAGTTCCTCGATGATTCCAGTGAACATGGTTACCTCTCCTTGCCTTCCTGCTGGTCGACCCGGTCGCTCGCAAAGGCATCGACGTCACGCGCCCTCACGAGAATGTCCTCCCCGAGCCGCTCCACGCCCACGATGCTCAACCGCCGAGCCTGCGCGAGTGTTCCGATCCCGAGATCGCCGAGCGCAAGACGCGGCCCGCCGAGCAGTGTTGGCGCGAGGTACATGAGGTACTCGTCGACGAGCCCTGCGGCGACGAATGCGCTCGCGAGCGTCGGCCCGCCCTCGACGAAAGCGTGCCGGATGCCACGGGTATACAGCCCGCGCAGGACGGTCTCGAGGTCGCGGCTCGCCGTCGCGATGAGCGGCTTCGGGTGTCCATGGAGCCGTGCGCCGGCGGGCACCGCCCGCTTGCCGATCACGACGGGGACCGGCTGCTCGGCGAGCAGCCCGCCGTCGGCATCGCGTGCGGTGAGGCTCGGGTCGTCGGCGAGCACGGTGCCGGTGCCGACGATGATCGCGTCGGCCGCCGCCCGTTGCTGGTGCACGTGTGCCCGCGCCGTCTCGCCGGTGATCCACTGGCTCGTGCCGTCGGATGCCGCAGCACGGCCGTCGAGGCTCGACGCCCACTTGAGTGTGACGTAGGGGCGGCCGAGCCGGGTCGCGGTGAGCCAGGGGTGCAGGAGCTCGCTGACGGCATCCGCGAGCATTCCGCCGGTCACCTCGACGCTTGCCTGGCGCAGTCGTTCCGCTCCACCGGATGCCGCCGGGTTCGGGTCGGAGACGGCGTAGAAGACCTTCGCGATGCCGGCCGCGATGAGCGCCTCGCTGCAGGGACCGGTGTGACCGAGATGATTGCAGGGCTCGAGGGTGACGACCGCGGTCGCGCCGCGTGAGCTGTCGGGGGAGAGTTTGGAGAGCGCATCCACTTCGGCATGGGGGGTGCCGATCCCCCGATGCCAGCCCTCGGCGATGATGTCGCCGTCGGGGGAGAGGATGACGCAACCGACCTGCGGGTTGACCCCGTTCGCGGGCCCCCGTTCGGCGAGTTCGAGAGCGCGACGCATCGCGTCTTCGATCGCCTGGCTGGTCATCCGGTTCCTCGTGTCTCATCGAGACGGACTCCGGGAACGCTCGCGCGAACGCCAAGCGCTATGAACGCTCGCGCGTTCACTCGTGCTGCCTTCCATCCGGACTGAGAACCACCACTGGTTCATAACCGTCGGTCCCGGAATTCCACCGGCTCAACCGCTCCCAGCCTTGGCCGGTCGCGGGTCGCGGACTGTCACCGCCGGTTCGGACTTTCACCGACCCCGGAGCACGTACTTGTTACAAAGTCTACCAACGCCCCCGCGCCCGGATTATTCCTGCCCGGGTGGTGAACGAAAACGAAGGAGAACCGGCGTTTGCGCACCAGAACGTGCCGAATGGATCGCCGTCACGGCCGATCTCCTTCGTTTTCGTTCACATGGTGTGGCCGGCCAACAGTGGAGGGAGTTCGATGAGGGATCGGATGACGAGGACTCCGGATGCCGTGGCCGCGGAAAGATCCTCCGCAGTCGCCGTTCCCTGGCGGTCGAGCCACACACCGGTCAACCCCGCACTCGTGGCGCCGATCGCATCCGTGTGCAAGCGGTCACCGACGTAAGCGGCAGAGGCGGGTTCGACCTCGAATATCGAGCATGCATGTTCGAAGATGCGGGCATCCGGTTTCGCGAAGTCGAGCTCGCCCGAAGCGATCAGATGCTCGAATAACCCGTCGAGCCCGACGGCGGTGACTTTGAGCGACTGGTACTCGAGTTCGCCGTTGGTCACGACGCCGAACCGCACACCCGGAATGGCTCGCTTCAGCGTTTCGAGGCAGGGTAGAGCATCGTCGTGCAGTGCCCACGCCCTCTCGTATTCGAGATAGTAATCGCTGTACCAGCGATCGGCGGCGGCATCGTCGAGTTCGACCCCGTAGGGTGCGACGAATCCCCGCACTCGTGCCCGCCGCTGCTCGAAGAAGTCGATCTCGCCTGCAAGGTAGCGGTGATAGTGCTCCTCTTCGAGGGCGTGCCACCGGTCGAGTTCGGTGGTCTCGTCCGCGTCGGCAAACGCGCCGCCCAGTGCCGAACGATGCGCCGTGACTCCGAGACCGACGGCCTCAGCGTGGGCGAAGATCGTGTCATCCAGGTCGAAGAGTACGAGCGAAAACGAAGGAGAACCGACGGATGCCGCACCGTTTTGCGCCGGGGTGGTCGTCATCCGGTCGTCTCTCCTTCGTTTTCGTTCACGCGGCGGCTGGGGGCGCAGGGCACGGTTCAGGTGCCGGGCCAGCCGGGCTTCGGGGTGCGATCGTCGGCCGCGTGCAGCACCGCCTGCCAGGAGTCGGGACGGGATCGGTCACGGCGGACCACGATGGCGGGCTCGACCCCCGTGTAACGGAAACCGGCCCTGCGCGCGACGGCGAGCGAGGCGGTGTTCCCGACGACCGCCTCCCAACGGATGCTCTCGAGCCAGCGGCTGGTGAACACCCAGTCGACGACGGCGGATACCGCGAGGGGCATGTAGCCGTGGCCTCGGTGCTCGGCACCGAGCCAGAAACCGATCATCGAGTTGGTTTCGCGCAGCCCGACGACCCCGAGGAATTCGCCGCCCTCGCGAATCGCCCAGGTGACCTCGTCGCCGCGCGACCATCCGCCGGGAACGTACTCATTCACGAAGAATTCGGCATCCTTGCGCTCGTACGGCCAGGGCAGGGTCATGAACCGCTCGAAGACCGGATCCTGGCAGTACCGTGCGATCGCGTCGACATCCGCGGCCACCGGCTGGTCGAGCAGGAGTGGCCCAGCCTCCAATGTGAAGGGCTGCACGGCTATACGCGCGGCAGGAGGCCGACGCGGTCGTACACCTTCGCGAGGGTCGCATCCGCGATGGTCGCAGCCCGCGCGGCATTGCCGGCGAGCACTCGGTCGAGTTCGGCGGGGTCATCGAGCAGCTCGAGCGTCCGCGCCCGGATCGGCCCGAACGTCTCCACCACGACCTCGGCGAGATCCTTCTTGAGATCGCCATAGCCGCGTCCGGTGTACTCCGCCTCAAGCTCGGCGATCGTCTTCCCGGCCAGCACGGAGTAGATCGTGAGCAGGTTCGCAACCCCGGGCTTCTCGCCGCGGTCGAACCGCACCTCGCGCCCGTCATCCGTCACCGCCGAGCGGATCTTCTTCGCGGTCACCGACGGTTCGTCCATCATCCACACGACACCGGACTCCGACGACGCCGACTTGCTCATCTTCGCGGTGGGCTCCTGCAGGTCGTAGATGCGCGCGGTCTCCTTGAGGATGACCGCCTCGGGCACCACGAAGGTCTCGCCGAACCGTGAGTTGAACCGGCCGGCGAGGTCCCGCGTGAGTTCGACGTGCTGCCGCTGGTCGTCCCCGACCGGTACGGCCACGGCGTCATACAGCAGGATGTCGGCCGCCATGAGCATCGGGTACGCGAACAGGCCGACCGTCGCGCCGTCACTGCCCTGCCTCGCCGACTTGTCCTTGAACTGGGTCATCCGGCTCGCCTCGCCGAAGCCGGTGATGGTGTTGAGCACCCAGGCGAGCTCCGGATGCGCTGCGACGTGAGACTGCACGAACAGTGTCGACTCGGCCGGGTCGATCCCTGCAGCGATGTACTGCGCCGCCGTGCGGCGGGTGTTCTCGCGGAGGAGTGCCGGATCCTGCGGCACCGTGAGCGCGTGCAGGTCGACGATGCAGAATACGGCGTCGTAGTCGGTCTGCAGGTCCTTCCACTGAAGGAGCGCCCCGATGTAGTTGCCGATCTGGAGGCTGTTGGCCGAGGGTTGCATGCCCGAGAACAGGCGGGGCTTCGAGGTCATGCAGTTATTCTCCCAGAGCCTCGAGGGTCAGAAGCTCAGATGTCGTAGTCGACGACGACGGGGGCGTGGTCGGACCAGCGCTCCTCGTAGGAGGCCGCCCGGTCGATCACGTAGTTCTGCACGGTCGCCGCGAGTGCCGGAGTGGCCATGTGGTAGTCGATGCGCCATCCGGTGTCGTTGACGAACGCCTGGCCGCGCGCCGACCACCAGGTGTACGGCCCCTCGACCTCGCCTGCCCAGCGGCGGCCGACATCCACCCAGCCGAACCCGGCGCCGGCGTTGTAGTCCGGGTCGTCCTCCGCGCCGAAGAACCGGTCGAAGTAGGCGCGCTCCTCCGGAAGGAACCCGGCGGACTTCTGGTTGCCGCGCCAGTTGCGGATGTCGAGCCTGCGATGCCCGACGTTGAGGTCGCCGACGATGAGCGAGAGGGGGTTGTGCTCGGCGAGCGCCGGCACTCGTAAGAGCATCGCCTCGAGGAACTTGTACTTCTCGACCTGCTTGGGCGTTCCCGCCTCACCCGAGTTGACGTAGGTGCTCACGACCGTGACGATCTTGTCTCCCACCTCGTAGTCGGCCTCGAGCCAGCGGCCGGCGCTGTCGAAGTCGTCCGGGCCGAACTCGACACGGTGGATGGAGGCTTTGTTTCTGCTGGCGAGCGCGACGCCCGCGCGGCCCTTCGCGGTAGCGGCGTCGTGCAGGATGTCCCACTCCGGTCCGAGCAGGCCGACGACATCCTCGGTCGAGGCACGAACCTCCTGCAGTGCGAGGATGTCGACACCGCGCGCATCCAGCCATGCGCCCATGCCGTGGCGGTAGGCGGCCCGGATGCCGTTGACATTGACGGTGGCGATGCGAAGCGACATGGAATCAGCCTACCGGGGGCCACCGTCACGGCTCCTGTCCCGTCGGAGGATCCGACTGAACCATCCTCGTTGGCGCGCAGCGATGGCTGCCAGTTCCGCCTCCTTCCTCGCCAACGCAACGCGTTCGGCCTCCCTGCGTGCCGCCGCGACTTTGGGGTCCGCGGCGATACCGGCATCCGCCATGCCCACCGCGATCCAGCTCGCTCCGAGAAGAATGGCCGCGCAGACGAGGTTGAACCAGATGAGCAGACCGATGATGATCGCGAACGAGGCGAGAAGCGGATTGCGGCCTGCACCACCGAGAAGGGCCCCTCCGAGCACCTTGAGGACGCCGAGCACGACAGCGCCGAGGACCGAGCCGACCAGAAGTCGCCGGATGGGGATCGTCAGCCCCGAGAGCACCCGATAGAGCGTGCCGAGAACGACCGTGTCGAGCAGGAGCATGAGGGCGAGGCCGATGGCGCGCCCGGTTGCCGCAGCGATCATCGAGTCCTCCCGGATGCCGAACCAGCCGAGCGTGATGTCCAGCGCCTGAGTACTGAACACCGAGAGCGCGGAAGAGAGGAGAAGCGCCGCGCCGAAGCCAATGGCGAGTCCCAGATCCTTGAGTTTGAGCAGCAGGAAGTTGACCTGTTCGCCGGGAAGGTCGAAGAGGGCGCGGACGGCGTCGCGCGTCGAGGAGAGCCAGCCGAGGGCGGTGAGCAGGAGCCCGACCGCCGCGATCGCACCGGTCCAGCCGAGGATCTCTACCTGCGTCAGCTGATCGGGGTCGATGACCCCCTCCGCCCCACGCCAGGCGAGGAGGCCCGGCACGGAGCGCGCAATCGTGTCGAAGAAGGCTCCGCCCAGCGCAGGGTTGCCCTTCAGGATGAGTCCGAACGCGGCGAAGCCGACCCAGATCGCCGCAAAGACGGCGAACAGCGACTGATACGACAACCCGCCCGAGAGCAGGAAGCCGCGTCGATCGGCGAAGTGGCGGAACACCCGTACCGGTTTCAGCGCGAGGACCCAGGCGATGGCCTTCTTGATCGAGGACACCTGCCGAGAGTATCGAGGATTGCTGAAGTGCTCCTGCGGTTCTCCCGACACGATACGCGCGCGGTAGAGTGAGGTCTGGTCAGGGCCGCCGAAACGCGCCATACTGATGAGCAGATCGCGGTGAATCCCGAGGCGATCGAGATGCGTGCAGGGGTGCGTATGGGCCAGGTCGAATCCGAACAGACGGACGTCTCCGACGCGGACCTCATGCTCCTGGCGCGTGAAGGCGACCGCACCGCTTTCGGCGAACTGTGGATGCGCCACGCCCGGTCGGGGATCACCGTGGCACGGCGATTCACCTCGAGCCTTGACGCCGAGGACCTCGTGGCCGAGGCCTTCGCGCGGATCTACCAACGCGTGCTCGATGGCGGCGGGCCGGACGGCGCGTTCCGCCCCTACCTCTATACGACCATCCGCAACCTCGCGAGCCGCTGGGGCAGTGACCGGCGCGACATCCAGATCGAGGACATCGAGGACCTCCGCGACGACAACCTCCCCGAGGACCCTTCGATGGTCGCCCTCGACACGCACCTGACCGCGAGCGCCTTCCGCAGCCTTCCGGACCGCTGGCAGTCGGTGCTCTGGTACACCGAGGTCGAGGGGATGGCACCACAGGACGTCGCCCCCATCCTCGGGCTCACCGCCAACGGCGTCGCCGCGCTCGCCTATCGTGCGCGTGAAGGGTTGCGCACGGCCTGGCTCCAGGCGCACGTCTCCGAGGCGGGCACGACCGCTGACTGCCGATGGGTCATGAGTCGGCTGGGCGAGCACGCCCGGAACGCTCTCACCGATCGTGAACGATCACGGTTCGATGCCCATCTGGACGAGTGCGACAAATGCGGCTCCGTCGCCGTCGAGGTCGACGAGGTGGGCTCGAGCATCGCCGTCGTGATGCTCCCGCTTCTGCTCGGTGCGACTGTGGGGGGCTCCCTCCTCGCCTCGCTCGCCCCGGCGGAGGCTGTGTCGGCGATGCCGCTTCCGGATGTCCCGGCCGTGTTCGATGCGATCGCCGCCTCGGCGGCACCGTCGGCCGTGACCGCTGCGGGAGTCGGTGCGGGTGTGGCCGCCGGCGCGGGCGCCACGGCATCCGCACCGCTGCTCGCGGGCGCGCTCGCAGTCACCGTGGTGCTCGGCGGAGGGGGCGCGATCCTGCTGCAACCCGCCCCGGAGCCCGCACCGCCCGTCGGGATGCAGCGCAGCGTTCAGCTGCCGGCCCCCGCGGCCCCATCCGGAGGCACCGCCTCCGAGGGAATTGATCCACAGAATGATCCGGCAGTGTCGAGGGGCCTCATCACCGCCCTCACCGACCCGGTCAACACGATCATCCCGAATCTGCCCGTAGGCCCCGTGCCGGAACACGTCGCGCCGGAAGGCGTCGTCGGTGCGTTCGTCGACCTCGACCTCAATGGCAAGGGGACGCCGGGTGCGACTGTCTCCGCCCAGGTCGCGGACCAGGTCTACACGACGGTCGTCGCCGTCGACGGGGCCTGGGCGATCAGGATCACGGCGCTGCCCGAAGGGAGCGGCCCGATCACGCTCTCGCAGAAGCTGACGATCCTCGGGATCGCGGTGCCGCTCGACATCCCGCTGACCCTGTTGTCGGACCCCCTCGGGGTCACCGTCGAACTCCTCAACTGAGGCCGACGGCAACCGGGAAGAACCCGCAAAAAATCCCGCAAAACTTTCTTGGATTCCGGCGTCATAATTCCCGCCGGGGCCGGTCTCTCAGTGTGAGGGAAATCTCTGCAATCCAGGGGGAGACGACGCCGACAGCCTTTCGGGTAGGTTGTCGGCGTTTCTCGTTTACACGGGAGAAGAGGCTCAGGCCTTGCCGCGCAGGATCGCCTGCTTGACCTCGGCGATCGCCTGCGTCACCTGGATGCCGCGCGGGCAGGCATCCGTGCAGTTGAAGGTCGTGCGGCAGCGCCAGACGCCCTCCTGGTCGTTCAGGATGTCCATGCGCACCTGGGAGCCCTCGTCGCGCGAGTCGAAGATGAAGCGGTGCGCGTTGACGATCGCGGCGGGGCCGAAATACTGGCCGTCGGTCCAGAACACCGGGCAGCTCGAGGTGCATGCCGCGCACAGGATGCACTTGGTCGTGTCGTCGAAGCGGGCCCGCTCCTCGGGGGACTGCAGGCGCTCCTTGCCGTCCTTCGGTTTGTTCGAGGCCATGAGGAACGGTTGCACCTCGCGGAAGCTGTCGAAGAACGGCTCCATGTCGACGATGAGGTCCTTCTCGAGCGGAAGGCCCTTGAGCGCCTCGACGTAGATCGGCTGCGAGATGTCGAGGTCCTTCAGCAGGGTCTTGCAGGCGAGCCGGTTGCGACCGTTGATGCGCATCGCATCCGAGCCGCACACGCCGTGGGCGCACGACCGGCGGAACGCGAGGGAGCCGTCGATCTCCCACTTGATCTTGTGCAGTGCGTCGAGCACCCGGTCGGTGCCGTGCATCTGGAGGTCGTAGTCCACCCAGCGCGGTTCGTCATCGACCTCGGGGTCGAAGCGGCGCACGATCATCGTCACCGTGAAGGTCGGAACCTCGTCGTGGGCGCGCGGCCCGCTCTTCTCGAGAACGTCGGATGC
Organism: Leifsonella bigeumensis; assembly: GCF_039537265.1. Lineage (NCBI taxonomy): Bacteria > Bacillati > Actinomycetota > Actinomycetes > Micrococcales > Microbacteriaceae > Leifsonella > Leifsonella bigeumensis. Next base: position 252,912 of record NZ_BAABAE010000003.1, read on the forward strand.
CATCAGTACTTTCTCTCCGTCGGCTGGTAGTTCGTGACGACGACCGGTTTCCAGTCGAGCTTGATGTGGTCGTCCGCCTCGGCGGACTCGGCGTCACCGGTCAGGTACGCCATCGTGTGAACCATGAGGTTCTTGTCATCACGTTTCGGGTAGTCCTCGCGCATGTGGGCTCCGCGGCTCTCCTTGCGGTTCCGTGCGGAGTAGACCACGACCTCGGCGAGGTCGAGCAGGAAGCCGAGCTCGACCGCCTCAAGCAGGTCGGTGTTGAATCGCTTGCCCTTGTCCTGGACCTGCACGTTGCGGTACCGGTCGCGCAGCGTCTTGATGAGGTCGCCGACCTCGCGCAGCGACTCGTCGGTGCGGAACACCTGGGCGTTGCGGTCCATGGCCTCCTGCAGCTCGCGCCGGATGACGGCGATGCGCTCGCTCCCGTCCCCGCCGCGCACGTGGTCGAGCAGGCGGCGCACTCCGGCCGTCGGGTCTTCGGGCAGCGGAACCCAGTCCGCGGTCTTCGCGTAGGCGACCGCGTTGTTGCCCGCACGCTTGCCGAACACGTTGATGTCGAGCAGCGAGTTCGTCCCGAGACGGTTCGAGCCGTGCACGCTCACGCAGGCGCACTCCCCGGCGGCGAACAGCCCCGGCACCGTCTCGGTGTTGCTGCGCAGCACCTCGGCGTTGTTCGTCGTCGGGATGCCGCCCATCGCGTAGTGCGCCGTGGGCAGCACCGGCACCGGTTCGGTGTACGGCTCGACGCCGAGGTAGGTGCGGGCGAACTCGGTGATGTCCGGGAGTTTCGCGTCGATGACGGCGGGCTCCAGGTGGGTGATGTCGAGGTAGACGTAGTCCTTGTACGGTCCCGCACCGCGCCCCTCGCGGATCTCGGTCGCCATCGACCTGGCGACGATGTCGCGCGGTGCGAGGTCCTTGATGGTGGGCGCGTAACGCTCCATGAAGCGCTCGCCGTCGGCGTTGCGCAGGATCGCCCCCTCACCGCGGGCTGCCTCCGAGAGCAGGATGCCGAGGCCGGCCAGCCCGGTCGGGTGGAACTGGAAGAACTCCATGTCCTCGAGCGGGAGGCCCTTGCGCCACACGATCCCGACGCCGTCCCCGGTGAGGGTGTGGGCGTTGGAGGTGGTCTTGAAGATCTTCCCGAAACCGCCGGTGGCGAAGATGATCGACTTGCCCTGGAAGACGTGCAGGTCGCCGGTCGCGAGCTCGTAGGCGACGACGCCGGCCGGACGTTCGATGCCGTCGACCTCGCTCATGAGCAGGTCGAGCACGTAGAACTCGTTGAAGAAGTTGATGCCGTGCTTGACGCAGTTCTGGTACAGCGTCTGGAGGATCATGTGGCCGGTGCGGTCGGCCGCGTAGCAGGCCCTGCGCACCGGCGCCTTGCCGTGCTCGCGCGTGTGACCTCCGAACCGGCGCTGGTCGATGCGGCCCTCCGGGGTGCGGTTGAAGGGCAGACCCATGTTCTCGAGGTCGATGACCGCGTCGATGGCCTCCTTGGCGAGGATCTCGGCGGCATCCTGGTCGACGAGGTAGTCGCCCCCCTTGACCGTGTCGTAGGTGTGCCACTCCCAGTTGTCCTCTTCGACGTTCGCGAGGGCGGCCGCCATGCCGCCCTGCGCCGCACCGGTGTGCGACCGCGTCGGGTAGAGCTTGGAGATGACTGCGGTGCTCGCGCTGGGCCCGGCCTCGATCGCCGCGCGCATCCCCGCGCCGCCCGCACCGACGATGACGATGTCGTGCTGGTGGTAGTGGACGCCGTCGATGATGTCTCCCTGGTCCGGTTGCGTCATGATCCGACTGCCGGGCAGAAGGTCGGGAGCAGGTCGACGGGCTGGCCTGCGGGGCACGGGTCGAAGGTGTAGATCACGAGGGTTCCCAGGATGAGTAGTACGACGGTGGCGGCCAGGATGGCGCCCTTCAGGGTGACGCCGACCAGCCGGTTGTGGGCGTAGTCGTTGGTGATGGTGCGCATGCCGTTGGCGCCGTGGATGAGCGCGAGCCAGAGCAGGAGCGTGTCCCAGACCTGCCAGAACGGGCTGGAGAGCTTGCCGCCGACGAAGGCGAAGTCGAGCGCTTTGACGCCGTCCCCGATCATGAGGTTCACGAACAGGTGGCCGAAGATGAGCACGACGAGCACGACGCCGCTCGCGCGCATGTAGATCCAGCCCCACTTCTCCCAGTTGATACCGCGACGGCGGACGGTGCGCGGGGTGCGGGGTGCTTCGATGGTGGTCGTCATGGCCTCACTCCGAGAACACGTTGATCAGGTGCCGCGGGACGAACCCGATGAGCAGGATGATCCAGAGGGCCAGCGCGATCCACTGCAGGAGCTTCTGGTGTTTCGTCCCCCATGCCCAGAAGTCGACGAGGATGATGCGCAGGCCGTTGAGGGCGTGCAGGCCGATCGCGGCGACGAGCGCCACCTCGCCGAGTCCCATGATCGGGTTCTTGTAGGTGCCGATGACCGCGTTGTAGGCCTCGGGGCTCACCCTCACGAGTGCCGTGTCGAGAATGTGCACGAGGAGGAAGAAGAAGATCGCGACGCCGGTGATCCGGTGCAGTACCCATGACCACATGCCGACGTTGCCGCGATACACGGTCCCAGCGGGAGCCTTCGGCTTCACGATTCTCGGAAATGGGTACTTGCCCTGCGGTGCCGCAGACGCCACTGTTCCCGCCGATTTTCCAGGCACGACCAACCCTCCTGCAGATGTACCACCCACCGGGCCCACACCAGCCTCACTTACTGCTGACACTGCCAGTCTATTCCTGCGTTCGCTAGTCTGAACGCCATGGCCACCAGACCGAACGGCCTCGACCGGTTCTACAGCATCATTCCCGCCGGGGGTATCGGCTCCCGCCTGTGGCCGTTGTCGAGGGCAGATGCTCCGAAGTTCCTTCACGATCTCACCGGGTCCGGCAAGACGCTCCTGCGCGCCACCTGGGACCGTCTCGAACCGCTCTCGGGGGCCGACCGCATCATGGTCGTCACCGGTCGCGCGCACCGCGCCGCCGTCGAGGAGCAGCTCCCGGAACTCATCGACCGCAACGTCGTGCTCGAGAGCGAGCCGAAGGAGTCCTCCGCGGCGATCGGCCTCGCCGCCGCGATCCTGCACCATCGCGAGCCGGATGTCATCGTCGGCTCCTTCGCGGCAGACCACGTCATCGGCGACATCCGCGGCTTCCATCGAGCGGTCGGCGAGGCGGTGGCAGCGGCGGATGCCGGCTACATCGCGACGATAGGGATCACCCCGACCGAGCCGGCGATCGGCTTCGGCTACATCCACTGCAACGGCAGGCTCGGAATCCAGGGTGCTCCTTCGGCCGTCGGGGCGGACCGCTTCGTGGAGAAGCCGAGCCTCGAGGTCGCGGAAGGCTACCTCGCCGACGGGAACTTCCTCTGGAACGCCGGCATGTTCATCGCCAGGGCCGATCGCCTTCTCGAGCAGCTCGGTGAGAGCCAGCCCGAGTTGCTGGAGGGCCTCACCGAGCTCGCCGAGGCGTGGGACACCGACAAACGCGGCCTCGTCGTCGACCGGGTGTGGCCGAGGCTCACCAAGATCGCCATCGACTACTCGGTCGCCGAGCCCGCGGCGGCGGCGGGGAGGCTCGCCGTCGTCCCCGGCGGGTTCGACTGGGACGACGTCGGCGACTTCGCCGCGATCGCCAAGCTCCACTCCGGCGGACGCAAATCCGACCTCGCGATCCTCGGCGAGAACGCCCGCGTTCTGGCCGACGCATCGAGCGGTGTCGTCATCAGCCAGAGCGGCCGGTTGATCTCCCTCATCGGCGTCACCGACATCGTCGTCGTCGACACTCCGGATGCTCTTTTGGTGACCACGAGCGCGAATGCGCAGCGGGTCAAGGCCGTCGTCGACGCGCTCAAGCTCTCGGGGCGCAGCGACATCCTCTGAACATCGTCACCCGGCCCCGGATCGCCCGTTGCAGCTTGGTAACCATTGCGTGTTCTACCCCTCGGAGGGTTGCGGGGAAGTTCGCAACATTAGGTAATCTGGTCGGATATCGCCGCGGCGCCAGTGCCGCGGCAGCACCTTGGAGGACACCTTGAGAATCACCTCTCGAAAGACCGTGATGAGCGGTCTCGCACTCGCCGGCGTGAGCAGCCTGCTGCTCGCCGGATGTGCTGCAGCACCCGAAACGGGCGACGACACGCCCGCAGCCCCCGACTTCCTGCCATGCATGGTTTCGGACACCGGCGGGTTCGACGACAACTCATTCAACGAGATCGGCAAGCAGGGCCTCGATGACGCGGCCGCAGCGCTCGGTGTCAAGGCCAACGCGGTCGAGTCCCAGGCGGAGACCGACTACGCGTCCAACCTGAGCAACCTCGTCGACCAGGGCTGCAACATCATCGTGACCGTCGGCTTCCTGCTCGCGGACGCGACGAAGGCCGCCGCCGAGGCGAACCCGGATGTCGACTTCGCGATCATCGACGACAGCTCGATCGACCTGCCGAACGTCAAGCCGATCGTGTTCGACACCGCCCAGGCCGCGTTCCTCGCCGGCTATGCAGCGGCGAGCTACTCGAAGACCGGCATCGTCGGCACCTTCGGTGGCATCCCGATCCCGCCGGTCACCATCTTCATGGACGGCTTCGTCGACGGTGTGAACTACTACAACGAGGTCAAGGGCACGAGCGTCAAGGCACTCGGCTGGGATGTCGCCGCTCAGGATGGCGCCTTCACCGGCGGCTTCGAGGCGAACGACACCGCGAAGAGCACCGCGAAGAACCTCCTCGACCAGGGCGCCGACGTGCTGCTCCCGGTCGGTGGTCCGATCTACACCTCGGGCGCCGAGGCGATCAAGGACTCCGGTAAGGACATCGCGCTCATCGGCGTCGACGCCGACGTCACCCAGACCGACCCGAGCGTGGCCGGCATCCTGCTGACCTCCATCATGAAGGGCATGCAGGTCGGTGTCGCCGAGGTCGTCAAGTCGACCGCGGATGGCAAGTTCGACAACAGCCCGTTCGTCGGCACCCTCGCCAACGGCGGTGTCTCGATCGCTCCGTTCCACGACTTCGAGTCGAAGGTGGACCCGGGACTCCAGGCTGAGCTGGACGCCCTCACGGCGGACATCATCAGCGGCAAGGTCAAGGTCGAGTCGCCTTCCTCGCCGAAGTAGGCGGAGCAGTAACACTCAGGAGCCGGGGAGACCAGCAGGGCTGGTCTCCCCGATTCCGTGTAGTCTTCCCAAACGCGCTGTGCTCGAAGGCGCTGGGTATTATCACCGGCAGGGTCGCCGGTTGTAGAGGATTTGATACGCAATGAAGCTCGAACTTCGCGGGATCACGAAACGGTTCGGCACGCTCGTCGCCAACGATCACATCGACCTCGTGGTCGAGGCCGGCGAGATCCACTGTCTCCTCGGCGAGAACGGGGCGGGCAAGTCCACGCTCATGAACGTGCTGTACGGCCTGTACCAGGCCGACGAGGGGGAGATCCTCCTCGACGACAAGGTTCAGCACTTCGCCGGGCCGGGCGACGCCATGGCCGCCGGCATCGGCATGGTGCACCAGCACTTCATGCTCATCCCCGTCTTCACGGTGGCCGAGAACGTCATGCTCGGGCACGAGCCCACCAAGTTCGCCGGCACCCTCGACCTCGCCACCGCGCGCGAGCGGGTGCGCGAGATCTCCGCCCGGTTCGGGTTCGACGTCGATCCGGATGCCACGGTCGGCGATCTTCCGGTCGGCGTCCAGCAGCGGGTCGAGATCATCAAGGCGCTCTCGCGCGACGCCCGTGTGCTCGTCTTCGACGAGCCGACCGCGGTGCTGACCCCGCAGGAGACCGACGAGCTCATGGAGATCATGAGGCAGCTCAAGGCCACCGGTACCTCCATCGTCTTCATCACCCACAAGCTGCGCGAGGTTCGCGAAGTCGCCGACAAGATCACCGTCGTGCGACTCGGCAAGGTCGTCGGACAGGCCAGCCCCACGGCGAGCAACGAGGAGCTCGCCTCGATGATGGTCGGCCGCGCGGTCGAACTCACGATCGAGAAGGGCAAGGCGAAGCCGGGGGAGCCGGCGCTCGTCGTCGACGGGCTCTCGGTCATCGACGCTGTCGGCCAGCTCGTCGTCAACCACATCAGCTTCGACATCAAGGCCGGAGAGGTCGTTGCGATCGCCGGCGTGCAGGGCAACGGCCAGACAGAACTCGTCGAGGCCATCATGGGCTTGCAGCCGAAGGTCAGGGGACACATCGGCCTCGACGGCCAGGCGCTTCTCGGGCTCACGGTGCGCGAGATTCTGGACGCGGGCGTCGGATTCGTGCCAGAGGACCGCAACGAGGACGGCCTCGTCCCCGAGTTCTCCATCGCCGAGAACCTCATGCTCGACCGGGCGACCGGCGAACCGTTCGTGAAGTACGGCAGCCTGCAGCTCGGCACCCTCGCGGACTTCGCCCAGGAGAAGCTGCGCGAGTTCGACATCCGGGCCCAGGGGATCGGCACGCTCGCCGGCAAGCTCTCCGGCGGCAACCAGCAGAAGGTGGTGCTCGCCAGGGAGCTGAGCCGCGAACTGCACCTGCTCGTCGCCGCCCAGCCCACGCGAGGGCTCGACGTCGGGTCGGTCGAGTTCGTGCACACCAGAATCGTCGAGGCGCGGGATGCCGGGGTTCCGGTGCTCGTCGTCTCCACAGAACTCGATGAGGTCGTCGCACTCGCCGACCGCATCGTCGTCATGTACCGCGGTGGCATCGTCGGGATCGTCCCCGGTGACACGTCGCGAGACGTACTCGGACTCATGATGGCGGGCGAGGCCCCCACGGGAAGCGGCAAGGCAGCATGACAACCGACAAGCAGAGCCCCAAGAGCTCCCACGACGCCGGCCAGCAATTGCCGGCAGTCTCCTCCACCCCCCAGGAGCCGATGACGCGAGAGCAGGGACAAGAGGAGACCCTGGCAGCGGAGCCATCTCGCTGGAACACGGCGCTGCGCGAGATCTTGTCCGGGAGCGCCGTCATGTCGGTGCTCGCGGTCGTGCTCGCGATCATCATCGGCGGCATTCTCATCGCGCTGACGGATTCGCGGGTCGAGAGCGCGGCCGGGTACTTCTTCGCCCGCCCCGGCGACCTGTTCAAGGCGGTCTGGGACTCGGTGTCCGGTGCGTACTCATCCCTCTTCCAGGGCTCGATCTACAACTTCCGGCGACCTGGCTTCCTCAACGGGATCAAGCCGCTCACCGAGACCCTCGCCTTCGCCACGCCCCTCATCGCCGCCGGTCTCGGTGTCGCGCTCGGGTTCCGCGCCGGCCTGTTCAACATCGGTGGCCGAGGCCAGATGCTCTTCGGCGCCGCCGCAGCGGGTTGGGTCGCATTCTCCTTCGACCTGCCGTACGGACTCCACCTCATCCTCGCGCTCGTGGTCGGCGTCGCCGCCGGGGCGCTGTGGGCCGGCGTGGCCGGTCTGCTCAAGGCGCGCACCGGGGCGCACGAGGTCATCACGACGATCATGCTCAACTACGTCGCGTACTACTTCGTCTACTGGATGCTGAGCACCCCGGGGCTCCTCCAGGCGCCGGGCTCCAACAACCCGAAGACGCCCGCCATGAAGGACACCGCCATCCTGCCCGACCTCCTCGGGCCGCAGTTCAACCTCCATCTCGGGTTCATCATCGTGATCGGCGCCACGATCTTCGTCTGGTGGCTGCTCAACCGCTCGAGCATGGGCTTCCAGTTCCGCGCCGTCGGGTTCAACCCGCACGCGGCGAAGACGGCCGGCATGAGCGTGAACCGGATGTACATCTACGTCATGCTGTACTCCGGCGCCCTCGTCGGTCTCGCCGGTGTCTTCCAGGTGCTCGGAACCGTGACGACCGGCTTCAGCGCCGGCATCGACGCTGGTATCGGGTTCGATGCGATCACCGTCGCCCTGCTCGGCCGGTCGAAGCCGTGGGGCGTCTTCGCCGCCGGCATCCTGTTCGGCGCGTTCAAGGCCGGCGGATTCGCGATGCAGGCCTCACAGGGCATCCCGATCGACATCGTGCTCGTCGTCCAGTCGATGATCGTGCTCTTCATCGCCGCGCCGCCGCTCGTGCGCGCGGTGTTCCGCCTGCCGAAACCGAACCTCCTCGCGCCCGAGAAGACGGCGAAGCTCCAGGGCAGGAAGGCGGTGGTGACCAAGTGAGCGCGGCACCAGCAGCACCCATGGCATCCGCACCCATCGTGCTCGAGAAGACGGTCATCAAGAGCTGGAAGGCGCCCATCGCCTTCGGCATCTTCGCCCTCGTCTCGGTGATCGCCTTCGGCATCTTCGGACGACCGGGCACGACCCACTTCCGGCTGTCGACGGATGCCGACTTCATCCAGATCCCGGACTGGCACCTGCCTTCCCAGCTCACCTGCTGGATCCTCGCGGTCATTCTCGTCGGCCTCGCCGCCTACTCCGCCTGGCGGGTGCAGGTCGCGGCGAAGGTGCCGCTGTGGCTCACCGTCATCTTCGCGATCGTCTTCATGTTCGCCTTCCTCACCTGGGCGGCCGCCGGGGCGCTCATCCCGCTCCCGGGCCTCCTCATCGGCGCAGTGAGCCTGAGCGTGCCGCTCATCTTCGGTGCGCTGAGCGGCGTCATCTCGGAGCGCTCCGGTGTCATCAACATCGCGATCGAAGGCCAGTTGCTCGCGGGGGCGTTCGTCTCCGCCGTGGTGGCCTCGGTGACCCGGCAGCCGCTCGCCGGTCTCGCCGCCGCGATGATCGCCGGCGTGCTCGTCTCCTTCGTGCTGGCCGCCTTCGCGATCAAATACATCGTCGACCAGATCATCGTCGGTGTCGTGCTCAACGTGCTCGTCGCGGGCCTCACCGGGTTCCTGTTCTCGCAGGTGCTCACCAAGAACGAGCTGCTGCTGAACAAACCGCCGCGATTCCCGCGCATCGACCTGCCCGTACTCGGTCAGATCCCGATCATCGGGCCTGTGCTCTTCAACCAGACGATCATCGTCTACATCATGTACCTCACGGTCGCGGCGGTCGCCTACGCGCTCTTCCGCACCCGCTGGGGCCTGCGCACCCGCTCGGTCGGCGAGCACCCTCAGGCTGCGGACACCGTGGGCATCAAGGTCAACCTGACGCGGTTCTGGAACGTGTCGCTCGCGGGCGCCATCGCCGGCTTCGGCGGGGCGTACTTCACGCTCGGCTCGGTCGGATCGTTCACCAAGGAGATGACGGCGGGTGCCGGCTTCATCGCGCTCGCCGCGGTCATCTTCGGACGGTGGGACCCCATCCGGGCCACCCTGGCTGGCCTGCTGTTCGGGTTCGCGACGAACCTGCAGAGCGTCCTCGGCATCATCGGGTCCCCGGTGCCGAGCCAGTTCATGCTCATGCTGCCGTACATCGTGACGATCTTCGCGGTCGCGGGGCTCGTCGGCCAGTCGCGCGCCCCCGCCGCCGACGGCAAGCCGTACATCAAGTCCTGATGACCGCCAGGGATGCCGCACCGGCCCGGTCGGTGTCCGGTGGCCAGCCGAGATCGGGCGGCCAGTCGATCTCTGGCGGCACCTGGGCTGCGATCGCCGTGGTGCTCGTCGCGCTCAACCTGCGCCCGGTCATCGTGGCCGTCGCGCCGCTCTTCGACACGATCAGCGCCGAACTGGAACTCAGCTCGTTCCTCGCCGGACTGCTCGTGACCCTGCCGGTGCTGTGCTTCGGTGCGCTCGGCCCGCTCGCCCCGGCGATCGCTGCGAAGATCGGTTTCGAGCGGAGCCTCGCGGGGGTGCTCGTCGCCGTCGTCGCCGGTTCGGCTCTGCGACTCATCCCGACGATCCCCGCACTGTTCGCGGGAACCCTGCTCATGGGGGCGGGCATCGCCATCGGCAACATCCTCCTGCCCGGCCTCATCAAGAGGGACTTCTCCCACCGGCTCGGGCTCATGTCGGGGCTGTACTCGATGTCGCTTGCAGCCGGTGCGACCCTGGCCGCGGGAATCACCATCCCCATCGCGGAGGCCGCCGGGTGGACCTGGAATGAGGCTCTCGCCGCATGGGGCCTCTTCGCGGTGCTCGGCCTGGCCTGCTGGGTGCCGTCGCTCTGGCACGCGCGAGGCTCAGCGGGGCACCCGCCGACCCTCGGCATCCGGCTGTCGGGGGACCGGGTCGCCTGGTTCGTGACCGCCTTCTTCGGGCTGCAGTCGTTCAACTTCTACTCGACGACCGCGTGGCTGCCCACCATCCTGATCGGCTACGGGCATGATGCGGTGTTCGCCGGGCTCATGCTCTCCCTCGTGAACCTCGTGAGCATCCTCCCGGCCCTCGTCATCCCCCTCGTGCTCGATCGGATGCGCAGCCAGGCCGCGTTCTCGATCCTCGTCTCGGTGATCTATTTCGCGGCGTTCGGCGGGTTCCTCGCGCTCCCGGGCCCTGTCGTGCTCTGGATGGTGCTGCTCGGACTCGCTCAGGGCGCCGGCCTCGGTCTCGGCCTGACCTTCATCGTGCTGCGCTCGCCGGATGCCGCCCACGCCACGAAGCTCTCCGGGATGTCGCAGAGCTGGGGCTACCTGCTCGCCGCGATCGGGCCGCTCGCGCTCGGGGCCCTGCACGACCTCAGCGGGGCGTGGGTCGTGCCGGTGCTGCTGCTCTTCGTCATGCTCGTGCCGCAGGCCATGGCGGCCTGGCTGGCCGGGCGACCCGGCCTCGTCGGGGAGCGCCGCCCACCGGGCCCGCCGACGGGCGGCGCGGCTAGATTGGAGGAGTCGGAAGGATGACCATGACTGACATCGACTGGGACGGGCTGCGCGACATCGCGAACGAGGCGAACGCGCACGCCTACGTGCCCTATTCGAAGTTCCCGGTGGGCGCTGCCGCGATCGTCGACGACGGTCGGGTGATCTCCGGCTGCAACGTGGAGAACGCCTCCTATGGGCTCACCCTGTGCGCCGAGTGCGCCCTCGTCTCGAGCCTGCACATGACCGGGGGCGGGAGGCTCGTCGCCTTCACCTGCGTCGACGGCCACGGCAACATCCTCATGCCCTGCGGGCGCTGCCGCCAGCTGCTGTTCGAGCACTCGGCCCCCGGCATGCTTCTCCAGACGGTCTCCGGCGTGAAGACCATCGACGAGGTCATCCCCGACGCCTTCGGACCCCGCACTCTCGAGGAGTACCGCGCATGACCGCCGCGACAGCCGGCGACGCTGCCCAGGCCCACGGAATCGAGCCCTTCGACACGGTCGACCTCATCCATGCCAAGCGCGATGCGAAGAAGCTCTCGACCGCGCAGGTCTCCTGGCTCATCGACGCCTACACCCGCGGCTACATCGGCGATGAGCAGATGGCCGCCATGGCGATGGCCGTCTTCCTCAACGGGATGGATCGCGACGAGGTGCGCGACCTCACCCTCGCCATGATCGACTCCGGCGAACGGATGAGCTTCGACGGCCTCTCGAAGAAGACGGCCGACAAACACTCCACGGGCGGCGTCGGCGACAAGATCACGCTTCCGCTCGCCCCGCTCGTCGCCTCGTTCGGGGTCGCCGTTCCGCAGCTCTCCGGCCGCGGCCTCGGCCACACCGGCGGCACGCTCGACAAGCTCGAGAGCATCTCCGGCTGGCAGGCCGACCTCAGCAACGACGCGATGCGTGCCCAGCTCGAATCGATCGGCGCCGTCATCTGCGCAGCCGGTGCCGGTCTCGCTCCGGCCGACAAGAAGCTCTACGCGCTGCGCGACATCACGGGAACCGTGGAGTCGATCCCGCTCATCGCCTCCTCGATCATGAGCAAGAAGATCGCGGAAGGCACGAGCGCGCTCGTGCTCGACGTGAAGTTCGGCTCCGGTGCATTCATGCAGGACCCCGAGCGCAGCCGCCAGCTCGCCGAGACCATGGTCGCGCTCGGCACGGATGCCGGGGTGGCGACGACCGCGCTGCTCACCAACATGAACGTGCCACTCGGGCTCGCGATCGGCAATGCGAACGAAGTGCGCGAGTCGGTCGAGGTTCTCGCGGGCGGTGGGCCGGCGGATGTCGTCGAACTCACGCTCGCCCTCGCCCGCGAGATGCTCGCCTCGGCCGGCCAACCCGATGCCGACGTCGAGGCCGCCCTGAAGGACGGTCGCGCGATGGACACCTGGCGCGCGATGATCTCCGCCCAGCAGGGAGACCCGGATGCCCCGCTGCCGGTGGCGAAGGAGACGCACGTCGTCACGGCCGAGCGCGACGGCATCCTCGTCGACCAGCAGGCGCTGCCGTTCGGGATCGCCGCGTGGCGGCTCGGGGCGGGACGCGCTCGCAAGGAGGACCCGGTACAGCATTCCGCCGGAGTGGACCTGCACGCGAAGCCCGGCGACACCGTGACGAAGGGCCAGCCGCTCTTCACCTTGAGCGCGGACGAGCCGGCCCGCTTCGAGCGTGCGCTCGAGGCGCTCGAGGGCGCCTACCGGATCGGCGACCCCGGCGACGAGGTCCTGAACGGCGGTCCGCTCGTCGCTGACCGCATCACGGCCTGAGCTGTTCCTGACCGCGAGTGATGGTCGACCGGACGAGTGATACCGCCTGGGCACCCACATTCGCCCGGACGACCATCACTCGCCGTGGTCAGCACCGCCGAAGTCAGGCGGGATCGCCGATGCGCTCGAGTGCGTCGGTGATCAGACCCCAGAACTTCGCGTGGTCGAGGTCGGTCGCAGCATAGGTGTTGCAGGTCTCCGGCGCCTCTTCGCGGAAGTCGGCGACCGTCATGCCGAGCGTGAGGGTTCCGGTGAGCTCGACATCCAGCGGCACGCGCACGACCTTCATCACGGTGGGGTCGATGACGAGGGCGACCGCGCAGGGGTCGTGCACGGGCGGATGGTCGAAGCCCTGCGCATCCTTGTAGCTGTGTGCGAAGAACTCGAGCAGTTCGAGCACGAAGCGCGCCGGTGCCGTATCGATCGTCGTGATCGCGGCGACGACCTCGGGTGTCGCGAGCGCCTGATGGGTGACGTCGAGCCCTACCATCGTGAGCTTCCACGACTCGTTGAAGACGATGTGCGCCGCCTCGGGGTCGATCACGATGTTGAACTCGGCGGAGGCGCTCCAGTTGCCGACGTGGTAGCCGCCGCCCATGAGCACGACCTCCTTGACGCGGCCCGCGATGCGCGGTTCCTTGCGCACGGCGAGGGCGATGTTGGTGAGGGCGCCGGTCGGCACGAGGGTGATGGTCCCCGGCTCGTGGCTCATGATCGTGTCGATGATGAGGTCGACGGCGTGCCGATCCTCTGCCGCGAAGGCCGGCTCCGGCAGCACCGGGCCATCGAGTCCGGAGTCGCCGTGGATCGACTCGGCGACCTCGGCCTCTCGCACGAGCGGCCGGTGGGCGCCGGCGGCGAACGGTACGCCGGTGATGCCGGCGACCGTTGCGACGGCGAGCGCGTTGCGGGTGACCTTTTCGATCGTCTGGTTGCCGTGCACGGTCGTCACCGCCACGAGGTCGATCTCCGGATTGCCGTGCGCGAGAAGGAGGGCGATCGCGTCGTCGTGGCCGGGATCGCAGTCGAGGATGATCTTCGTGGTCATGACTGCATCCTACGCGAATTCAACGCATATGAAAATCAGATTCATATAGGTAAGCTTAGGGTCATGAATGAACTCGCCGAACGCGGCAGACGACGGACAGAGTGGATCAGGTCCCGGATGCCGTTGCTCGCCGCCGTCCACGCCCACTTCCTGGAGACCCGCCCCTTCGCCGGCCACCGGATCGGGATGTCCCTGCACCTCGAGCCGAAGACCGCGGTACTTCTCGAGACCCTCGCGGCCGGTGGCGCCGAGGTCGTCGCGACCGGCAATCACGGCTCCACCCAGGACGACGTCGTCGCATTCCTGCGCGAGGGCGGCATGACGGTGTTCGGCAGCCGCGCAGACACGATCGAGAAGCACCACGAGAACCTCGCGGGCGTGCTCGACGCGAGCCCGGACATCCTGCTCGACAACGGTGCGGACCTCGCCGCCGGCATCGTCGAGCGTGGCACCCAGACGGGCATCCTGGGCGGCACGGAGGAGACCACCTCAGGGGGCCTCCGCCTGCGCGGCGAGCTCGCCGGCAGCATCCCGTTCCCCATCGTCGTCATCAACGACAGCATCCTCAAGGCCATCGGCGAGAACCGCCACGCGGTCGGCCAGTCCGTCGTCGAGAGCTTCATGCGGATCACCAACCTCATGGTCCCAGGCCGCCGCTTCGTCGTCGCCGGTTATGGCTGGTGCGGCCGCGGCGTCGCCCAGTACCTGCGTGCGCTCGGCGGGCGGGTCGCGGTCGCCGAGATCGACGAGCTCAAGGCGTTCGAGGCGGCCCTCGACGGGTACCGCGTCGACACGATGGAGAGCCTCGCCGGCTGGGGCGAGGTGTTCATCACGGCGACGGGGCATCCGGATGTCATGGGCCCGGCGATCTTCCCCCTTCTGAACGACGGCGCCGTACTGGCCAACTGCGGGCACTTCCCCTGGGAGATCGACGTCACCGCCCTCAAGGCACGGGCGAGCGGGGTTCGCGTGCTGGACGACGCGATCGAGCGCATCGACTTCGCGGACGGCCGCCACGTCATCCTGCTCGCCGAAGGGCGCATGATGAACCTCGCGGGCCGGGAGCCCAAGGGCAACTCGCTCGAATCGATGGACCTCGGCTTCCTGCTGCAGTCACTCTCCCTCGAACGCGTGGCGACCAGAGCCGAGACCCTCGAGCCCGGTGCGCAGCCGGTTCCCGACGACATCAACCGCGATATCGCCAGACGGATGCTCGCCGCGATGGGGGCGGACCGGTAGAGCTGTGGAGACACGCAGCACGGACTCCGTCGCCGGTCCAGAGGAAGCCGGCCCGGAATACGCCGTCCCCGCCCTCGACAAGGCCCTCGACATCCTCGAAGCGCTCGCCGAGGAGGGCGGTGGGCTCAGCCAGGGCGAGATCGCGGCGCTCGTCGGCCGCACTCCCAGCCAGGTCTTCCGTGTGCTGCAGCGTCTCGAGCGGCGCGGCTGGATCGTGCGCGAGAGACCGTCCGGCCTCTACCTGCTCTCGACGAAGATGCTGGACCTCGCCCATCGTCACCCGCCGCTTCGCGGACTCGTGGCCCACGCGCTCCCGGTGATGCGCGCACTCACGGATGCCGTCCACCAGTCCTGCAACCTGAGCACCCTCGATGCGGGTCGCGTGCGGGTCGTCGCGCAGGTGGAGAGCCCTGCCGCGTTCGGGTTCCGGGTGCGGGTGGGGGCGGAGTTCCCGATCGACACTCCGGCCGGGCGCGTGCTCACCGCCGGTGCCCCCGAAGGGTATCTTCGCGCCGACGACAGCCTCCAGCCCGGGATCACCGACCTCGTCGCTCCGGTCGTCGACCGCGACGGTGAGACGGTCGCGGCGATCACCGTCCCGTACATCGCGACCTCCTTCAGCGACCTCGACATCGACTCGGTGCTCGCCGAGGTGAGGTCGGCAGGCGAGACGGTGAGCTCGCTCCTGCAGGGGGAATCTCCTGCCCCCGTCCGATGGCCGGCCGCCTCCGCTAGATTTGCGGAATGACGACAGCGAATTTCGAGGCCGCGGCGGGGAAGCAGTTCACCCTGGGCAGTGACCTGAGCATCAACTCCCTGCCCAAGGTCTCCCTGCACGACCACCTCGACGGCGGCCTCCGCCCGCAGACGATTATCGACCTCTCGACCGAGCTGGGCCTCGACCTTCCGGCCCCGGATGCGGCATCGCTCGGAGCCTGGTTCGCGAGCCAGTCCGACTCCGGCTCGCTCGTCGAATACCTCAAGACCTTCGACGTGACGATCTCGGTCATGCAGACGCCGGAAGGGCTCGCGAGGGTCGCTCGTGAGTTCGTCGAGGATCTTCACGCCGACGGGGTCATCTACGGCGAGGTCCGCTGGGCGCCCGAGCAGCACCTCACCCGGGGCCTCAGCCTCGATGAGGTCGTGGATGCGGTCCAGGGAGGTATCGAGGACGGCATCGCCGCGGTCGCCGCCGCCGGTGGCCGCATCCGGATCGGCCAGCTCGTGAGCGCCATGCGCCAGAACGACAACGGGCTCGAGATCGCTCAGCTCGCCGTCCGCCACCGCGAGCACGGCGTCGTCGGGTTCGACATCGCCGGACCGGAGGACGGGTTCCCGCCGAGTCGGATGCGCACGGCCTTCGACTACCTCGCCGAGCACTACCTGCCGACCACCGTGCACGCCGGGGAGGCGGCGGGTCTCGACAGCATCCGGAGCGCCCTGTTCGACGGACGCACCCTGCGACTTGGCCACGGCGTCCGCCTCGCCGAGGATATCGAGGTCGAGGAGACCGCTGCAGGCGATTCAGCCGGGGGCGACAGCACCTTCGTGACGCTCGGCCCGCTCGCGGAGTGGGTCAAGGACCGCGAACTCGCCCTCGAGCTCAGCCCGACCTCGAACCTGCAGACCGGCGCGATTGCGCAGTGGGGCAGCGAGCTCGTCGACCACCCGTTCGACCTGCTCTACCAGCTCGGGTTCCGCGTCACGGTCAACACCGACAACCGCCTCATGAGCAACACGACGCTCAGCCGAGAGCTGGCGATCCTGGCCGACACGTTCGGTTACGACCTCGGCGACCTCGAGGTCTTCCAGCTCAATGCGGCCGCGGGAAGCTTCCTTCCGGTGGAGGACCGCGAGGAACTCGCGAACCGCATCGTGGCCGGTTTCGGCGACGCCTGAGTTCCACCGGGATCTGATGGCTGCTCGCATCGGGGAGCCGGATCGGGCAGTATGTAACGACGACGGTCTCGGGAGGATTGTGAAGTTCGACACCAGGGCACGGATACTGGGTTCCCTGGCAGGCACCGGGCTGGCGATGGCGCTGGGTGCGGGGCTGGCGCTCGCGGCGGGCGGTGTATTCTCGGTCCCCGACCAGGTGCCGCCCTCGCCCGCACAGGGTTCGAGCGCGACCCGGTCCGAGGTGCATGCGCGCACGGATGGCGGGAATCCGGGCGGTACGCCGGACACGTCGCCGCCGCCGTCGCCCGCGCAGAAATCGCGGTCGGGCGCAGCGCCTCCCGCCGGACCACCGGCCCGTGCCGTGCCGTCGCCTCACGCCGCCCCACCGCCTGCTGCGCCACCGCCCGCGCCGCCGGTGGAGGCTCCTGCGGCCCGCCTTGCTCCTGCGCCGGGCCCGTCACCATCCGCCGAGGGGGATGCCGAAGCCGAGGACGATTGCCGATCGGATGACCACGGAGACGACGACGGCTCGTATCGCTGCGATGACGACGACCATCACCGAGGCGAACACCGTTATCGGTAGTGCAGCCGGCATGCTGCCGGGGCCGGGCACCGAGCCGAACGCTACGGGGTGGCGGCGAGTCGCAGGTAGACCGGGTTGCCCCAGATCGGGTGGAGTTCGACGTAGCGTCCCCACCGCGGAGAGTCGAGCAGCATCCCGCCGCCGGCGTAGATTCCGATGTGCTGTCCGGGCCACCAGAGCAGGTCACCGGGAACGGCGTCGGCCGGCGAGATCCTGACACCGTACCGAGCCTGGGCGTCCGCCGTGCGGGGGAGGCTGATGCCGAAACCCTTGAAGACGTACTGGGTGAACCCGTCACAGCTGAAGCTCGTCGTCGGGCTGTTTCCCATACCGTAGGGGACGATGCCGACGAACTGCATCCCGTAGGCGACGACGGCGGCCCCGCTGTAGGTCTGCGCCGGCGGGTTGAGTGTCACGAAGCGGTTGACGGCCACGGAGGCGACGACCGGGGCCGGCTTTGTTGCGCTGTACCCGTCGCGGCTGACGGCGAGTTCTACTGCCGGGGCTGAGGCGAAAGTCTGGGTGATGACCTCTTTGGGTGCCAGCGCGGCGACATTCCCCTGGCCACTGTCCTGATTGAACGCGTAGGCCGGAAGTGCGAGGGTCGCCACGAGTCCTCCGGAGACCGCGATGACCGCGAGCTTCGCGAATTGCTCTCGGACTTTCTTGGAACTCAAGCGGAACAAACCCTTCTCTTACCTGGAGACAGTTGCCGTGGTTGGCATCTTGGCGGCGCCCTCTCCGGGCAAACCCGAGGTCAATGGTACCCCGTGCCCGGCTGAGACCCAATCGCGAGGGCCAGGTTCAGGACTTTCCCAGCCCCGGACACCGCAGGGGGAGACGCCCTCACGGTCGATACGGCCTGGCGATGGCTCAGCGGCCGAGCAGGTCGAATCGGGCGAGCGCGTCGGCGTCGCGCGAGTAGGTCGCCGAACTGCGGGCGGTGTCGAGCGCGGCGACCGGATCGGATTCTGCTTCGGCGACGGCGAGCAGCCGCTCGGCTTCGGCCAGCCTCGTCCTCGCCTCGGCGCCGACTCCGCCGCGGCGGGTGGTGATGAAGTTGCGGGTCGCCGTGAGCTGGCTGCGGGCCCCGACGAGCGCCCCGACCAGCGCGGTCCTCGCACCGTCGAGGCGTCGTTGCTGATTGCGGGCGCCCGCCATGCTCGAGTCCAGTTCGGCATTGGCGGCGCGCAGGACCTCGAGGGTCGCGAGTGGGTCGGTCAGCAGCGCGTGGGCGGCCAGTGCGCGTTCGACCGTCCCGATGGCGCGGCCGACGGCGGCGCTCGAGTCGGCATCCGGCGGGGCGTCGCGCAGCGCTCGCGCCTCGGCGAGGTTCTTCTGGGTGGACCCGCGCAGTGAGGTGACGGCATCCGAAGCCTTGCCGAGCTCATCGCGCAGGGCGTCGATGGCATCGAGGAAACGCCCGGCCCGATAGGCGCCCTCACCGGCCTCCCGGATGAGGTCGGTCGCCGGTCGCGCATCGGCCACCGCTTCGCCGTCCCGGCCGTCGAGTGCCTCCTGGGCGCGATCGGCGGCGGATGTCGCCTTCTCGCGCTCCTGAGCGGCCCGGTCGAGGTTGTCGGCGACCGACGCGATCGCACTGGCCGAATAGTCGGAGCGGAGCGTGGCGAGCGTCGCGGTGGATGCGGCCATCCGGGCGTCGAGCGCCTCGATTGCGCGGCCGACCGCGGCGAGGTCGGCGGGAGCGTTCTTCTCGAGTTCGCGCCGGGCGGCGAACGCCTTCTCCTGTGCGTCGAGTGCATCCTGCGTGCTCTCGCACAGGTGCACGATCCTCGCACTCCACTCGCGGCGCTGGGTCTCGGTGTCGGGGTGGGCGTCGTCGAGCTTCTGCTGGAGGCCGAATGCTTCGCGCAGATCGGACCGCGCGGTGACGAGTACCCGCTCGAACTCCTGGGAGGTGACATCGCCGAACTGGGCGATCGCGAATCCGAGCTCGTCCTCGGCGTTCTTCACCGCGTCGTCGGCCCGCACGAGCAGGATGTTGGCCTTCTGCTGGAGCGCCCCCAGCGCATCCTCACGTCGGCCCGCCCTGCGCTGGCCTGACCTGCCCTGGCCAACCCTTCCCTGGCGGGCCGTGCGCCGGGCGAGCAGCCAGAACCCGGCACCCACGGCGAGGACGAAGATCACGACGAGCGTGATGCCGACGGTCCACGCGGCGCTGACCAGTTCACCACCCATGCGGGCTAGTTTATGGGGACGCGATCGAGGCAGGGCAGAGTTCTCCCCTGGCCGTCAACCCGTGCGTTCTCGCTGCAGGTGTCGGATGACGGGACTCTTGCTTCGAAGCGGGATCGGCACCTGTTCCGGATCGACGGCCCGGGGCGGGACGAGCCAGAATCCATTGCCGGACCCCGATGCCCGCCGACCATCGACGGCCTCCCGGCCGAAGCGCCGGATCTCCCAGTGATTGTTGTGCAGGAGCAGGTGGTGGAAGCGGCACAGGAGCACGCCGTCGTCGATGTCGGTCGCGCCGTGATCGCGTTTCCAGTGCCGAATGTGATGGGCCTCGGTGAAGGCCGGCGGCTGGTGGCAATCGGGCCAGAGGCAGCCTCCGTCACGGGACGCGAGAGCCTCTCGCTGCCGCTGGTTGTAGAGGCGCTGGGTGCGACCGAGGTTGAGAGGCATCCCGTCGACGGTGACGGTGAGTTCGACCGAGTCGCCGCAGCAGAGGTCGGCGGCCACGGACTCCGGGCTGATCGGCGACTGGTCGTTCTCGATCACGCCGAATCCGATACCGGTGCGGATCGTCTCCTCGGTGGCGACGAGCTTCACGAGCGGCCGCATGCGACTCTGGGCCTTCTGCGGGTCGGCACCCGCACCGACCCGCACGAGTTCGACAAGCGCGTCGAGGGCGATGCGGTCGGTCGTGCGCTGGTCGTCGACGATGGCCTGCGCACGTCGCTGCTCGTCCGGGTCGACGAAACGCGGGCCGCCACGTCGGGGGCTCGTGAACGGATCGAGGGCCGCCGACAGGGCGGCAGCGGATTCCGGATCGGCCTCGCCGGCGAATCCGTACATGCCGTTGGCCTTCGCGTAGAGCCGGAACCCGCCGCGCTCGTAGAGCTCCTGCTGGCGCGCCTTCACCCCCGTGAGGTCGATGAGGTCGCGTTCGAGGCGTGCAGTCTTGTAGGCATGATCTGCGCTGAGGGTGGTGGCCTCGTCCACGAGTCTCGTCGCGAGTTCGCGCAGTGCCTCGATGCCGACCTGCTCGGTGGGTCGGCCCAGTCCGCGGCGGAGGGCCCCGGCACAATCGACCGAGAGGTCGCCGGAGGCGACAGCGGCGGCGATGGGGGCATCCCAGGGGAGCACGAGGGGTTCACCGGCGATCTCGGTGACGCCGGTATCGAGGAGTTCCTGGGTCGCCGAGGCATCGTCGAGCGCCTTGCCGAGTGAGACGAGCTGTGCAGCTTCGCGACCGGTTGTCTTGGTCACCGATTCGAGCATCTTCTCCGGGCTGGAGAACCCTTCGCGCGCGGCGAGTCCCGAGTGGCCGAACTCCCGGCGGGAACGGCGGGCCACCTCTGCTGCCGCATGGGCCTCGAATGCGCCCAGTCGGCGCTTGTGGTCGGCGATCGCCCGCGTGAATTCGAGCACCTGCGCATCCGAGAGGCGCTGGAAGTCGGCGGCGCACGACCCGAACTCGACCACCGCGGTTGCGGAGGTCACGAGGGTCGACGCCAGATCGTTCACATTGCGATTCTATTATGTTCTAATATAGATCGCAATACGGATGCTTAGATTAGTGTATAACTTCGTATCAACAGGAACCGCGACCAGAGAAGCAGTGACGCCGGGCTCGCCCGCCCCATCCGTTCGTCCCCCCGCCAACCGCGCAAAACCGGCCTCGCCTCCCCGGAAATCACAGGTTTTCTGCTTAAGGTGGCATCGTGTGGCGGGCCGGCAATCATGACGACGACTTCCTGGAAGAACCAGCGGAGCTCCTACCCGACCCTGCCCGCGCCGAGACGCAGGTCACCGCCCCCCACGCCCTGAGCCTCGGCGACCCGAGCTTCACCCCCGTCAACGTCGCCGAGCCGACCTGGGACGGCTGGCGACAACAGCTCGGCGGGATCGGCGGCGAGAGCCCGCTCCTCCATTTCGTCGACGGCCCGGCGACGCGCATCGAGCTCGGGGCGACGCATCCGGGTGGTCTCGCGCAGTTCATCACCGGCAAGACGACTCTGCTGTCGAACCTCATTCGTGACGACCTCGCGCTGCGCGCCGCCAAGCACGCAGCGGGGGCGATCTCGGCGAAGGCCCTCGAGCTCGCGACCGCGCGCGGCATCGACTCCGTGCATCTGGGCATCGGCATCGCCGAGTGGCAGTTCGACGGAATCGACCATCGCGCGCCGATCCTGCTGCGCCCGCTCGCCATCCGCCGTTACGGCAGCGACTTCGAGCTTCGCCTGCGCGGGCAGCCGTTCCTGAACCCGGCCCTCGCCGCCGCCCTCGAGTCGCAGTTCGGCATCGTGCTCGACGCGCGCGGATTCGTGGCGCTGGCCGAACAGGACGGCTCCTTCAAGCCGAACCCCGTCATCGACCGCCTGCGTGGGCTCACCGGCCACCTCGAATGGTTCAATGTTCAGCCCCGCCTCGTCGTCTCCTCCTTCGCGGATGTCGCCACCGCCCTCGTCGCGGATGCCGCCGACCTGGAGCACCCGCTCCTCGATGCGCTGGCCGGCAACCCGAGCGCGAAATGGGCGGTGGAGGAGAGCTATCGCCAGGCCGAACTGCAGAACCCCGACCAGCGCACCCCGGAGACCGATACGTTCCTCCTCGATGCGGACGCCGAACAGGAGAACGTGATCGCCCAGATCGCGGCGGGCAACTCCGTGGTCGTGAAGACTCTGCCCGGCACCGGCGGGACGCAGACGATCGTCAACGCGATCGGCGCACTCGTGCAGCAGAACAAGCGGGTGCTCGTCGTGAGCCCTCGCCGGGCATCCCTCCACGGCATCGCGCAGCGCTTCGGCGATATCGGCCTCTCGGGCCTCGCCGTCTCACCGGCGACCCTGCGCCGCGACATCATCCGGGGGATCGGTCGCAACGAGAAGGCCAGGTCGCCGAAGCTCGGTGAGATCGACGAAGCCCTCGTGCGCCTGCGCAAGGTGCTCCTCGACTACCGGGGTGCGATCGCCCGCACCGATCCAGAGCTCGGGGTCTCCGTACTCGACTGCCTCACCGAACTGTCGCGGCTGGCCCTGCTGCCGACCCCGCCGGCGACGACCGCGAGGCTCGGACGGGCATCCGTCGAACTCATGGCGAAGGGGCGGGAGCGCGCCGCCACCACGATGGTGCAGGCGGCCAGGCTCGGAGAGTTCAAGTACGGCCCGGGCGACTCCGCCTGGTACGGCGCGAGCTTCACCAGCACCGAGCAGGCCACCCGTGCGCACGGCATCGCCAAGCAGTTGTATCACGTGGAGTTGCCGCGGCTCGTCGACCGGGCCAACCAGCTCGTCGGCAGCACCCGGATGCGTCCCTTCGAGACGATCGCCGAGCTCGGCGTGTACCTGCGGCTGCTCACCGACATCCGCGACACGCTCGACAAGTTCCTGCCCGTCGTCTTCGACCGTTCGCTCAGCGAGCTCATCGCGGCGACGAGTTCCCGCAAGGAGTCGGCGCACATGTCGGGCGCCAACCGGCGTCGGATGCGGCGGCTCGCCCGCGAGTACCTGAGGCCTGGCGCCCACGTGCCCGAGCTCAACGAGGCGCTGCGGCGCATCCAGCAGCAGCGGTTCCTCTGGCAGCGATTCGCCACCGACGGGGTCGCGCCCGAGGTGCCGGTCGGCATCGCCGACGTGCAGGTCGCCCACCAGCAGGTCATGCAGGACCTGGCGGCGCTCGACGAGCCGCTCGGCAACCACACGACCGCGAGCCAGCTCGCCAACATCCCGGTGAACGAGCTCGCCGTCCGGATGGCGGGACTCGCCGCAGAGTCGGATGCCCTCCACAACCTGCAGGAGCGCACGGCGCTTCTCTCCACGTTGCGCGAACTCGAACTCGACCCGCTCCTGGCCGATCTCGCTGGCCGGCATGTGCCGGAATCCCAGGTGGCCGCGGAACTGGAGCTGGCCTGGTGGCGCTCGACGCTCGAATCGCTCCTCGAGGCGGACCGGGCGTTGCTCGGTGCGAACACGGATGTGCTCGACCGTCTCGAGGCCGACTTCCGCCTGGTCGACGAGGCGCACGCATCCGGAAGCGCCCAACTGCTCGCCTGGCAGCTCGCCGAGAACTGGAGCATCGGGCTCGTCGACTGGCCGGAGGAGGCGAGCGCCCTCAAACGCCTGCTGCGCGGTCCGGGCACGACCTCCCGCGACCTGCAGGAGGCTGCTCCGCATCTTTCCCGCGTCGCGGCGCCGGTCTGGATCGCCTCGCCGTACGAGGTGCCCGGCATCACCGACACGCTGCGGTTCGACGCCGTGTTCCTCGTGGATGCCGGTGCGACGACGATCGCCGAGAACGTCGGCGGCATCCGGCGGGCGAAGCAGGTCGTCGCGTTCGGCGATCCCGTCACCCAGACCCCGTCGGCCTTCGAGCTCGCGCTCGGCGAGGGGGAGCCGGTCCCGCACACCGAGGAGGAGCTCGACGAGCTGCACGCCTCGTCGGCGCTCGCCGTGCTCGGCACGCTGCTTCCGACGCTCACGCTCACCCGCAGCTATCGTGCCGGTGGCGAGGATCTCGCCGAGCTCGTCAACCGCCGCTTCTACTCCGGGCGCATCGAGTCGATCCCCTGGGCAGGCAGCTTCCTCGGGCACGGCAGCATCCGGATCGACCACGTCGACAACGGAACCGGCATGCCCGACCCCGAGACCGGTGCCGTCGAGAGTGTGGACGCCGAGGTCGACCGCGTCGTCGAGCTGGTTCTCGAGCACGCTGCCCAGCGGCCCCACGAGTCCCTCATGGTCATCACGGCGAGCCCGCGTCACGCCGTGCGCGTACAGCGCGCGGTGCTGCTGGCCCTCTCGACGCGGCCGGAACTGCACGACTTCCTGCTCGGCGATCGGGCCGAGCCGTTCACGATCGCCACCATCGAGCAGGCCGTCGCGGAGAGCCGCGACCGCGTCATCTTCTCGATCGGCTACGGCCGCACCCCGCATGGTCGGGTTCTGAGCGATTTCGGGGTGCTCGGCGTTGCGGGCGGCGAGCGGATGCTGGCGGTCGCCATGACGCGTGCCCGTCGCGCCATGGTCATCGTGACCTGCTTCGAGGCATCCGACATCGATGAGGACCGGATGCGTCACGGGGCGATCGCGCTCGCCGAGATCCTCACCGACGTCACCGCCCGTACCCGTGAGGAGTCGATTCCGGACGACAGCGACCCGTTGCTCGTCGACCTCGCCCGGCGGCTCGAACTGCGCGGCCTGCGGGTCGCGCTCGGTCATCGCGGCAAGCTGGGGCTCGTGACCTCCCACCAGGGCATGTGCCTCACGATCGAGACGGATGCGGTGCTGCACGGTGGGAGCCTGCGCGAGTCGCTGCGGTTGCGCCCTGAGCTGCTGCGCCGGCTCGGCTGGCACTACCTGCGGGTCTACGCCTTCGAACTGTTCAGCGAACCGGATGCGGTCGCCGACCGTGTCGTCGCCATGCTCGGGGCCGGCCGGGCGCCGGTGACCGAGCCGATCCCGGTTGTGACCGGCTTGCGAAGTTAGGCGGCGATGAACGGCAGGCACGAGGCGGACCTTCCCCCCGATGGCCCGTCGGAGGATCAGGTGAGTACGGACCGCGACCAATCCGAAGAGGCGGAGGGCGCTGGGCCGGGGGATCGGTCGAGGAACCGGCATCGTCGCGTGCGCACGGCTGCCGTGCCGGGGTCGGACCCGGAGCCGCAGCCTGAGCCGCCGCGGCACTCCACGCACGAGAACGACGAGCGGCTGCGGGCCGACAAGCCGCCGCATTGGTAGTACAACGGACTGTGGCCTTCGTCCCCCTGTGCCGCGCGCTCCTCAGGGAGCGGTAGCGATCAGTCGGAGTGCTTTCCGCCGCCCGACGTCGCGAGCAGGTCGCGGATCTCGGTGAGCAGCTGCAGCTCGTCCGGCGGCACTTCCTCATCCGAAGCGCCGGCCTTGCGCTTGGCCTCCGCGCGCTCCTTCAACTTGTTGATCGGGAGGACGAGCGCGAAGTACACCGCAGCGGCGACCAGCAGGAACTGGATGGCGGCACCGATGAGCGCGCCAAACAGTATCTGCGCCTCGCCACCCGAGGTGGTCGGGATCGTGACGATGAGCGACTTGCTCAGGTCCGCGGTGTTGAACAGCGCGCCGAGCGCCGGGTTGACGACCCCGTTGACGAGCACGCCGACGATCGCCGTGAACGCCGCACCGATGACGACCGCGACAGCGAGGTCGATCACGTTGCCGCGCATGATGAACTCTTTGAATCCCTTGAACATGGCTGGTTCTTCTCCCTATGAGGTTGCTGGGGCTGCGCTGCTGGTCGCGGCCTTCCCTGTCCCACTCCCGGTGCCGGGGGTCGATGCGGCCTTCTCCTTCGTGGCCGGCGGCGCCTTCTCGGTCTTCGTATCGGTTCCCGACCTGTCGCCGCTGCTCTTCTCGCCACCACCGGCCGAGGCCGGCTTCGCCCTCGAGTCGTTGCGGTAGAAGCCCGAACCGTTGAACGAGACACCGACCGGGCTGAAGACCTTGCGCAGTGCGCCGCCGCAGGTCGGGCAGACGGTGAGGGTGGCATCCGAGAACGCCTGGTGGATGTCGAAGGCGGTCCCGCATTCTGTGCAGCGGTAGGAGTAGGTGGGCACGGTGTTCCTTAGGCGGCGGACTCGGGGAACGTCGTGATCCCGGAGGGGGTGACGACCCCGTTGACCGGTTTGTCGTGAAGCTCGGTCGGAACCGAGTCGACGAGTTCGTTGTCGAAGATCACAGCATAGACCGGCGGGCACTTCTCCATCGATCCGAGGGTGCGGTCGAAGTAGCCGCGCCCCCAGCCCATGCGCATGCCGGTGCGGTCCACGGCGGCGGCCGGAACGAGGATGAGGTCGACATCGTTGATGGCGATCGGGCCGAGCAGCTCGCCGACCGGTTCCGGCATCCCGTCGATCCCCTCCTGTTCGGCATCCGTCGACACCGCCCAGTCGAGCAGTCCGTCGTCGCGGCTCACCGGCAACAGCACCCGGATGTCGTTGTCCTCCGCCCAGGACAGGAACGGCCGGATGTTCGGCTCGTCCTGGGCGGGCAGATAGGCGGTGAGGTAGTGGGCGTCGAGGTCGGTCGCGAGGTCGACGAGATGCTGGGTGAAACCCGCGGTGGCGTTCTCGAGTTCTGAGGAGGTGAGCGTGCGGCGACGCCCGCGCAGCTCGGCTCTGAGCGCCCGCTTCTGGTGGCTCT
The DNA here is from genome assembly GCF_039537265.1 of Leifsonella bigeumensis. Classification (NCBI taxonomy): domain Bacteria; kingdom Bacillati; phylum Actinomycetota; class Actinomycetes; order Micrococcales; family Microbacteriaceae; genus Leifsonella; species Leifsonella bigeumensis. The sequence goes on from NZ_BAABAE010000003.1 coordinate 279,498, forward strand.
CGTCACCGCTCATGCTGCCAGTTTACGGTGAGCGGACGGGTAACCTTGCCCCATGGCGTTTCAGATCACCAAGGCGGTCATCCCTGCGGCAGGCCTTGGCACCCGGTTCCTCCCTGCGACGAAGGCCATGCCGAAGGAGATGCTGCCGGTCGTCGACAAGCCGGCCATCCAGTACGTCGTGGAGGAGGCGGTCGCCGCCGGACTCATCGACGTGCTCATGATCACCGGGCGGAACAAGAGCGCGCTCGAGAACCATTTCGACCGGGTCGGCGAACTCGAGGCGGCGCTCGAGCGCAAGGGCGACACCGTGCGCCTGCAGAAGGTCAACTATTCGACTGAGCTCGCCGAGGTGCACTACCTGCGCCAGGGGGACCCGCTCGGTCTCGGCCACGCGGTGCTGCGGGCGAAGATGCATGTCGGCGACGAGCCGTTCGCCGTGCTGCTCGGCGACGACCTCATCGACGAGCGCGACCCGCTGCTCTCCCGGATGCTGGAGGTGCAGGCCGCGCGGAACTGCACCGTGATCGCTCTTCTCGAGGTCGATCCTTCGCAGTCCCACCTCTACGGCATCGCCACGGTGGAAGCGACCGAGGTTGACGATGTCGTGCGCATCACCGGACTGGTCGAGAAGCCGGCGGAGGGAACCCAGCCCTCGAACCTCGCCATCATCGGGCGGTACGTCCTGCGCCCGGAGATCTTCGGCATCCTCGAGCAGACCGAACCGGGCCGCGGCGGCGAGATCCAGCTCACCGACGCGCTCGAGACCCTCGCCACCGATCCGTCGATCGCGGGCGGGGTCTATGGCGTGGTCTTCCGCGGCCGTCGCTATGACACCGGCGACCGGCTCGACTACATCAAGGCGATCGTGCAGCTCGCCGTCGAGCGCAAGGATCTCGGCCCGGCGCTGCGGCCGTGGCTCAAACAGTTCGCCGACGACCTGGACTGACCCATGACCATCCCCACGCTGAGCGAAGGTTCGGTGACGATCCGTGCCATCCGGCTTCGGGATGCGCGGCGTCTTGAGCGGGAACTCCTGGACAACCGGCGCTGGCTGCGGCAGTGGGAGGCGACCAACCCGCACGGCGCGATGAACTTCGATGTGCGCTCGAGCATCCGGAGCCTGCTTGCGAACGCGCGCGCCGGGCTAGGCCTCCCGTTCGTGGTCGAGCACGATGGTGAGCTGGCAGGCCAGCTCAACGTGTCGTCGATCGCCTGGGGCAGTGTCTCGTCGGCGACCATCGGCTACTGGGTGGCCGAGCGGTTCGCCGGCAGGTCGCTCACGCCGACGGCGGTCGCGCTCGCGACCGACTACTGCTTCTTCCAGCTCGGGCTGCACCGGATGGAGATCTGCATCCGTCCCGAGAATGAGCCTTCGCTCCGGGTGGTGGAGAAGCTGGGTTTCCGGTACGAGGGGCTGCGCAGGCGGTACATCCACATCAACGGGGACTGGCGCGACCACTTCTGTTTCGCCCTCACCTCGGATGAGTTGCCGGTCGGGGTGCTGCGGCGCTGGCTCGACCGCAAGGTTCCGGATGGCGCGGGCGTCGTGCCGGCATCCGACCGCGCCGCCGCCCAGAGCCCCGCACCAGGCCCCTGAAGCGCCGCGCGGGTGTTCTGGTCGCCCGCGGGTGAATTTCGGCCCGCGTCGGAGGAAAACGCCCGCGTTCGGCGAGGATCGATGGCGTGGTGCGGCGAGCCGAGCCACGGATGCCGCGCGGGCGCCTTACCGTTGATCGCATGGGAATCGACGGGATCGGATCGAGCGTAGTGATCGCGCTCGCGGCGGTGCTGTGGTTCATTTACCTCGTACCGACTTGGCTCAAGCGGCGCGAGTATCTCGCGACGGAACGCAACGCCGTGCGGCTGCAGCAGACGATGCGCATCATGGCGGAGAGCGCCGAGTTGCCGGCCGTGGTGCGCGTCGAGGCGACCGCGCGCACGGCAGCGGCTCAGGAGCGCGCCATTCGCAAACAGGCGAGGCTGGCCGGTCGCCGGGGCACCCCGTTCCCCGAGGAGGCTTCCGTAGGCGCCCGGATGCCGGCCCCTGAGGGATCGCGCAGCGATCGCCGCGAAGGGAATTCACGGGCCGCCCGCCGCCTTCGCCGCTCCCGGGCACTCGCCTCCCTCGTCCTCATCGCCTCCTTCGTGGCGGGCGGGTTCGGTGTCTCGGCGCTCGCGACGTCGGGCTCCTGGCTGCTGCTGGCGGCATCCACGGTCGTCGCCGTCGGCGCGCTCGCGCTCCTCGGTCAGGCCTCCGCCGTCTCCCGTGCGCGTGCCGAACTGCGTCGCGCCGTGGTCACGCCACCCTTGCAGGCTCCGCTCCATGACGACGCCGACTACACCGAGGAGCGGCAGCCGGGATGGATGCCGGTTCCGATTCCGAGGCCCCTCTACCTCCGTGGTCCCGCCCCGGTCGCGGTCGAGACGGTCGTCGCGAAAGCAACCGCCCCACAACCCGACCACGCCGCAGCCCTCCGCGCAGCCGCAGCCGAGGCCGAGCATGCGCTTCGGGCAGCCCATGCTGCACCGGAGGTCACCCGCATCGCGCCGCCCTCTGCCCCGGCCGCCGAGTCCCGTTTCGCGCGCATGGGCATGGTCGACACGAAGGATGCCGCTCCCGCCGACCTCGACGACATCCTGCGCCGCCGTCGCACCCTCGCCGGCTGAGCGCACCGGCATCTCGGGTCGAGCTTGTCGAGACCGCGGCCCTCCGTGCTAACGTAGCTACGCAGCATCCGGGGCTATGGCGCAGTTGGTAGCGCGCTTCGTTCGCATCGAAGAGGTCAGGAGTTCGAATCTCCTTAGCTCCACCACCTACACCGGAACTGCCGTAACGGGCAGAACGTCACCCCTCGGGGATCGGCTCCTTCGGCAGCTTGCGCACCCGCCGGCGCCGGCGCGTCGGCATCATCGATCGCATCTCCTCGAGGCGGCCGAAGCACAGCAGGCGGTCGCCGGCCTCCATCACCGTCGTGCCCTTCGGGTTCGGGATGACGCTCGTACCGCGGTGGAGGGTGAGCACGGTGAGGTCCCGCTCGCTCAGCATCGAATCGCGCAGGGCCCTGCCGACGAGGTCCGCGTTGCTGTGCACGACGATCTCGGCGACGCCGTAGCCGGTCGACACCGTCAGCCTCTGCCGCACGTCGATCTCGGGGAACGCCACCTGGTTGTCGATGAAATCGATGATCGCCCCCGCGACATCCAGCTCCGTCGCCTTCTCTATCCCCTCGAGCCCGGGCGAGGAGTTGACCTCCATGACGAGCGGGCCGTCCTTGCCCTCGAGCATGTCGACACCGGCGACGCGCAGGCCCATGATCTGCGCCGACCGCACGGCCGCCTGCTCGTAGGCCGGCGTGAGCTCCACCGGCTCGACCCTCCCACCGCGGTGCACGTTCGACCGGAATTCGTCTCCCACTGCCACCCGCCGCATCGCCGCGACCACCCGATCCCCGACGACGAGCGCCCGGATGTCCCTCCCGCGGCTCTCGGAGATGAAACTCTGGATGAGCACGTTCTGCTTCGTCGAGTGCAGGGTCTCGATGATCGCTTCCGCGATCTTCACCTCCGGCGCCAGGATCACCCCGATCCCCTGGGTGCCCTCGAGGAGTTTGATGACGACCGGCGCGCCGCCCACCTTCTCGATCGCGAGCCGAACATCCCCGCGGTTGTGCACGAATGCGGTCGCCGGCATCCCGATGTTGTGGCGGGAGAGGATCTGGGTGGCCCGCAGCTTGTCGCGGGAGTTGGTGATGCCGTTCGCGGTGTTGGGCGTGTAGACATCCATCTGCTCGAACTGCCGCACGACGGCGGTGCCGAAGTAGGTGATCGAGTTGCCGATCCTCGGCAGGATCGCGTCGTAGTCGGAGAGCCGCCGGCCCCGGTACTGCAGGTCGGGTTCGGCGTCCGAGAGGTCGATGGCGAAGCGCAGCGTGTTGAGCACTTTCACCTGGTGCCCGCGTTGGAGCGCCGCGGCGCGCAACCGCTGCGTCGAATATGCCTGCGGCGCTCGCGAGAGGATCGCCAGTTTCATCGTGCCCCCTGCGAAGATGGTCGAGTGAGAGACGACCACCATTCAAGCACCATCGTGGGCTGGCGCGAATGGGTGAGCCTGCCGGGGATCGGCGTGCCCTGGATCAAGGCGAAACTCGACACGGGTGCGCGCAGTTCAGCGCTGCATGCGTTCGACATCGAGGAGTCCGCCGACGGCGAGCGGGTGCGGTTCAAGGTTCGCCCCTGGCAGCGGTCGGTCGAGGATGCCGTCGAGGTCGAATGCCCTGTGCACGACCGCCGTATGGTGCGCAGTTCATCCGGACACAGCGAGGCGCGCATCGTCGTGCTCGTGGAGGTCGGAATCTCGGGACGCACGGTTCTCGCGGAGACGACGCTGAGCAATCGCGATCAGATGGGCTTCCGGATGCTCATCGGCCGCGAGGCGCTTCGGCAGGGCTTCCTGGTGAACCCGCGCAAGTCGTTCCTGGCGGGTCGAGCACCGAAGCCGATCCGTCGCCGCAACCGGGATCGCGCGTAGGCCCCGGGGCCCGGTCCTGGCTTCAGCTCGCGAGCAGAGGTTCGTGCTCCGGGCAGTCGACGCGCAGGGCGGCAGGTGGGAGCGGGATCTGCAGCAGGGCGCACCGGGCGTCGAGTCCGTCGCGATGGTCGTAGAAGCGGCAGGTGCGGCAGGTGCGGGCCACCTGGATGATCCCGGCGTCGAGGAGGTTACCGATGAGGGAGAGCAGGATGTCGAGGACGGCCTCCTGGTCCGGGCCGGCGAGCGCTGCGACGCTGCTCCGGAGGATCTCCCCCGCACGCCGGACCTCGCCGACGAGTTCTCGGCCGGAGTCGGTGAGCTCCATGGTGGTCCGGCGCCGATCGGTATCCGATCGACGCCGGACCACGTGGCCCTTGCGCTCGAGGGCGAGGAGGGAATCGCTGACGGTCGGCTGGCTGACCTCCAGCTCCTTGGCGAGCAGTCCGATGACGGGTCGCGGAGACTCGTCGATGGTCTGCAATAATTCGAGCTGCAGTGGTGTCAGGCCGACCCTGGAGGCGACGGACTGGCGATGCGATCGCAGGCCGCGCGCGATGCGGTCGAGCGCGGCGACGATCTTCTCCGGGACATCGCCGGGGGAGGGGTTCGCTGAGGTCACCACAATTCCGGGTTGTACGGCCGGGTCCAGAGCACGACCGAGAGAGTCACCGCCTTCATCCAGGCATGGTACATGGCATCGACCTCGGCGGGATCGGCGCCACGCGCTCCCAGGAAGTCGCGAATCGTCACGGTGATGGGGACGATGAGGGCGATGAGGTGGCTGAGCGGCACGTGGCCGGAGGGCGAGTCGACCCCGTCGGTACGGTTCTTGCCCCTGGTGTGGTGACGGAGGGCGATCTCCTCCTGATAGGCCAGCCAGTCCGCATCGAACGGGCGCGCGCACAGGTCGGCGATCCATCGTCCGAATCGTTCCCGCACGGCCGCGAGGTAGACGCCGTCGGGCTGCCCGTCGGAGCCGGCGAAGGTGGCGACCAGGTGCGGGTTGGCGCCGACGAAGCCGTACCAGACGTCGAGGATCTGCTCCGTCTGGGGGACCAGTATCTCGCCAGCGCGGCGAAGCGCCTCGCTGTCGTCCTCGCTCCAGAGCACTGAGCGCTGGATCTGGGCGAGGGTGTCGATCGAGACCGGTGAGGGGGCGAGGGAGGTGTCCCCGTAGCTGTATCCGGCAGGGTGGTGATTCATGGACAGTGCCTTTCCGTGAGGGGCGTTTCCCAATCACGGTTAAAGAATAGGAGTCCTATCTAATTTGTCAAGCCTGGCGGACGAGCCCGATCCTGGAGCTACTTCAGCAGCCGCGACAGCACCCGGTCGGCGAGCGGCTTGCCTCCGGTCTGGCAGGTCGGGCAGTACTGGAAGGTCGAATCGGTGTAGATGACCTGCCGCACGGTGTCGCCGCACACCGGGCAGGGTTCGCCGGTGCGGCCGTGGACCTGCAGGCCCGACTTCTTCTCCCGCTTGAGCTCGGATGCCGCGAGCCCGTCCGCGCGTTCGATCGCCCCGCGCAGGGTCGCCTGCATCGCGTCGAAGAGGCTGCCCGCGTCATCCGGCGACATCGCCGCCGGCTTGAAGGGGGACATCCGGGCCGCGTGCAGGATCTCGTCCGAGTAGGCGTTGCCGATGCCGGCGATGACGGCCTGGTCGCGCAGGAGGCCCTTGATCTGCTTGCGACCGCCCGCCTCGAGGATGCGCCGGAAGCGTTCGAGGGTGAAGCCCGCCCCGAGGGGGTCGGGGCCGAGCCGCGCGATACCCGGAACCTGGCGCGGGTCGCGTACGACGTAGATCGCGAGGCTCTTCTTGGTTCCCGCCTCGGTGACGTCGAAGCCTGATCCCTTCGCCAGGGTCGTGCCATCCAGCGCGGTTCCGTCATCGAGAACGAGACGCGCGGCGAGCGGGGTCTTGCCGGGGCGGCCCGAACGCTGCGGCGCTGCCTCGCGCCAGCGGATCCAGCCGGCCCTGGCGAGATGCAGGATGAGGTGCAGTTCGCCTTCGCCCTCCCGCTCGAGCAGGAGGTCGAGGAATTTGCCGTGCCGCGTCACATCGGTGACGGTGCGACCGGAGAGTGCTGAGATCGGCGGGTCGAAGGTCTTGAGCGCCGCGAACGCGATGATCTCGAGCCGCTCCACCGTGCGACCGCGCAGGCGCGTGCCGAGATCCGTCACGAGGGCGTGCACCTCGGGCAACTCCGGCATGACACCAGTCTTCACTGTGCCGACGGCACCCGTCCATCCGCGATGCCCGCGCCCCGTCCCCGGATCATGACGGGGTTTGTCTCTCCTGACGCCGAACGTTCGTCGTCATGGGAGGCGAACGGCGTCATGAGCAGTCGGTCGCGCATCCAGAACCTGAGAGAAGCTGTCGCGTGGTGGATGCCCGGAAGGGGCTAGTCTGGCACGCCGGATTCCCGGCCCGATCAGGAGAAACTCATGACGGAATCCACGGACGCCACAGACTCGGCGCCCGACGACGCCCAGGGCCGGGCCACTGAGAATCGGCCGCACTGGAAGCGGGATGTCGTCGTCTTCCCCACGAGCCAGACGATCTCCCTCTTCGGCTCGATGCTCGTGCAGTACGCGATCATGTGGCACCTGACCCTCGTGACGAAGTCGGGTGTCGTGCTCGCGCTCGCCGCCGTGTTCGGCTTCCTGCCGCAGGCGGTCGTCTCCATCTTCGGCGGCGTATGGGCGGACCGCGTCAGCCGCAAACTGCTCATCATCTGGGCGGATGCCGCGATCGCCGTCACGACGCTCGCCCTCGCGATCTTCATGCTCTCAGGGCTCGACGACCTCTGGCTCATCTACGCGACGCTCGCGATCCGGTCGACCGGGGCCGGCATCCAGATGCCCGCAGTCTCCGCGCTCATCCCGCAGCTCGTACCGACCGCGCACCTCATGAGGGTCAACGGGATCAACGGCTCGATCCAGTCGGGGATGGCGCTCCTGGCGCCTGCGGCGGCCGGCGTGCTGTACGCGACGGCATCCATCGTGTCGATCTTCTTCGTGGATGTCGTCACGGCCGTGATCGGGATCGTCCTGCTTGCGACCCTCGCCGTACCGACCATCCGGCGCGCCGGCGCGGAGCATCCGAGCTACTTCGCTGATCTCGTCGAGGGGGTCAGGTACGTCGCGCACCACGCCTTCGTGCGCTGGCTGCTCATCGTCTTCGCGATCGTGTTCGTGCTCATCGTCGCGCCGTCGTACCTCACACCGCTCATGGTGGTGCGCTCCTTCGGCGACGAGGTGTGGAAGCTCACCGCCACCGAACTCGCCTTCAGCATCGGCATGGTGCTCGGCGGCATCGTCATCTCGGTGTGGGGTGGAATGAAGAACCGGATCACGATGATCGCGGCCTCCTCGCTCGTTTTCGGTGGCATCTCGATCGCGATGGGACTCTCGACGAACCTGTGGGTGTTCCTGTCGTTCATGTTCCTGCTGGGACTCGTGGTGCCGTTCTTCTCGACGCCGTCGATGACCCTCCTCCAGGAGCGCGTCGAACCCGAGCGCCAGGGTCGCGTGTTCGGTTTCGTCGGGATCGTGATGGCCGTCGCGATGCCGTTCGGGATGGTCGCGTTCGGGCCGCTCGCCGACGTCTTCACGGTCGAGTCGCTGCTCATCGTGGCCGGCATCCTGCTGTTCATCGTGATCGCGATCGCACTCACCGTGCCTGCCGGGCGCCGGGCGATGGCCGCGGCCGGCGCGCCGCCGACGCCGACCGCCGTCTCGACGGATGGTGGCGCATCCGACCTGGTGGAAAGCTGATAGTTTCTGGGGAGTCCATTCGCTCCTGGGGGAAAACTTGACCGCACAACGACTCGCGCCTGCTCTCACGCTCACGGCTTTCGCCCTCCTGCTCAGCGGGTGCACCTTCTCTGCGAATCTCACCGTGTCACCGGATGCCGTCGCCAAGACGGTGGAGGACTCGCTCGAGGAGAAGGTCGGCACCCGTCCCGATGTCGACTGCGGCGAAGAGCAGGTGGACCTCGTGAACGGCACTGTCGTCGAGTGCGTACTGACTGACCCCGAGACCCTGGACGAGTACGACACGACGGTCGTCATCAACCAGGTCGAGGGAACCGATTACCGCGTGGACTACACGGTCGCCGACCAGCCGCGGGCCGGATCCGGCACGACGCCAGAGGCGGAGGAACCGGCGGAGGAGCCCGAGGCTGAGGGCATCCGGCACACCGTCGCGGCCGATTCCGTGAGCAGGCTCGCCGCAGACGCTCTCTTCCGGGAGGCGCCCCCGCAGTTCGAAGTCGACTGCGGGGACGGCGACCTCGAGGTCTTCCTCGGCGCGGTCTTCGACTGCGCCGCGACTCATCCGGAAGGCGCCGTCTACGATGCCAGCATCACGGTGACCGATGTCACGGAGACGAGCTACTCCATCGACGTGGTGCGCGCGGCGACTCCGCGCAGCTAGGGCGTGTCTTGTGGTTGTCGTGTCCAGGCGATGACGGTGTCGGGGACGACTGCGGCGCGGCGAGCGACTAGTTCTCGCTACGGCCGAACCGCCAATATCCCATGAACGCGACGCTGGAGCGGTCCAGCCCGGTGTCGCGCACCAGAAAGCGGCGCAACTCCTTGATGCACCCCGCCTCGCCGGCGAGCCAGGCGTAGAGCGTCTGGACGGGCTCGGTCGCGGGCACCTCCCACAGCACCTCGTCGTCGACATCCACCTCATCCAGTTGAGCGAGCGCTGATGCGCCGCCGCCCGGCCTCAGTTCGCCCACCCACCGGCGTACGGCCGCATCGAGCAACTGCCCCTGGTGCGGCTGGGGGGCGGCATCCCGTGGCAGCCACGTGACGGTGACCCCGGTCGGCCCGGGAACCGGCAGCACGTCGCCAGCGGTCGGAACCTCGATGAACGCCTGGCCGCGAGCCTCGGCGGGCAGCGATTCCAGAATGCTGCAGATCGCCGGGGCGGCCGTCTCGTCGCCGGCGAGCAGCACCGACTCGGCAGCGCCCGGATTCCATTCGACCCCGCCGATCCGTGGACGGTCTGCTTCGACGAGCGTGCGGACATCCGGTCCGATCACCAGCAGGTCGTCGCCGACGGCGGCCGAGGAGACCCAGCGGGTCGCCGGTCCGGTGTCGCCGTGCACGACGAAGTCGACATCGATCTCCCGCTGTTGGATGCGCGCCGCCCTCACGGTGTAGGTGCGAAGGATGCAACGGTCCTCCTCCGGGCTCGCCCGCCACTGGTCGTACCAGTCGCTCGTGTCGCGGGGGAACGTGCCGAGACCCTTCCCGCCGGGGAAGACCAGCTTGATCCGCTGATCGAGCCCCGCGAAAAGGAAGTTCTCGAGCTCATCGCCGCGGAACGTGACGCGGACGAAGGACGGACCGATCGGCCGGATGCGGGACACCCGTACCGCGAAGACTGCGTAGTCGACCATGGGCTAGCTCCGTTCGCCAAGACTGGACAGGAACCGGGAACGCCATAGCAGCCAGGCGAAGTACGGTGCACCGACGATCGCCGTCACCAGACCGGCCGGGAGCTGTCCCGGGGCGATCACAGTGCGTCCGATGGTGTCGGCCACGCTGACCAGGATGGCGCCGAGCAGCGCCGCCGCAGGGATCACGCGGGAATGCCTGCCGCCCACCAGAACGCGCGCCGCGTGCGGGGCGACCAGCCCGACGAAGGCGATGACGCCGACGGATGACACGGCGGCGGCGGTCAGCGCCACGGCGATCGACAGCATGGCCAGTCGCGACCGGCCGAGGGGGACCCCGAGCAGGCGCGGGGTGTCGTCGTCGAGCGCGAGAAGGTCCAGGTTGCGCCGCCGCCAGCCGAGGATCGGCAGCGCGATCGCCACGGCGGCCAGCACCGGCAGCGCGGATTCGAACGACCGGCCGTAGGTGGAGCCGGAGAGCCAGGTGAGCGCCTTCGTCTCGTTGTAGGGGTCGGTGAGCACGATCAGCAGTGTGATGACCGCGAGCGTTCCCGCGGCGACCCCGATGCCGATGAGTACCAGACGGTTCTGCGAGAGGCCGCCCCGCGCCGCGAGCCCGAACACGAGCGTGGCGCTCAGGGCCGCCCCGGCGAGTGCCGCCCCGGTGACGAGCCACGCGCCGGCCAGTGGAACCGCCGTGATGACGGCGATCGCACCGAGTCCTGCGCCGCCGACGACGCCCAGGATGCCCGGCTCGGCGAGCGCATTCCGCGACACCGCCTGCACGATCGCCCCGGCGAGCGCGAGTGCGGCGCCGGCGAGCAGGGCGACGAGCACCCGCGGCATCCGGGTATTGAGGATGAACGTCGTGGTGTCGCCCGCGCGCCCGGTGATCCAGTTCGCCACATCCCCGAGCAGCAGCCGTGCATCGCCGAGCAGCGTCGCCGCGATGACCGCGCCGATGGTCGCGGCGGCGATGATCCCGATGGTGAGGAGAAAGCGACGGCGGGTTCGCAGGCGGGCCAGGGCGATCCGCGTCGACGTGATACCGGAGTCGCCGACCCGGTACGCGAGCGCGATCAGGAACGCCGCCCCGAGCAGGGAGGTCACGACGCCCGTCGGCACCTCGACACCCGCCTGCGCGCCGAGTAGCCCGCGCAGCGCCACGTCGGCGCCGAGCACCACCACGATTCCCACCAGACCGGAGACCGGTACGAGCACGCGGTGCCGATACAGCCCCCGGATGCGTGGGGCCAGCAGTCGCACGATCGCCGGCGCGCACAACCCGACGAACCCGATCGGCCCGGCGATCGTCACGGTCGCGGCCGACAGCAGCACGGCGAGGGTCACGGCGATGATCCGCGTGCTGCGCGGGTCGACGCCGACGACGCGGGCGCTGTCGTCGCCGAGGGAGAGGATGTCCAGACGACGGGACAGCACGAGCAGGCCCGCGATACCGATCAGGATCACGGGGGCCATCTGGGCGGCCGCCTGGATGCCGATCTGGCCGAGCGACCCGCTGCCCCACGCGAACAGGCCGATCGTCTCCTGGCTGAACAGCAGGAGCAGCACCGCGGTGATCGACGCCAGCCCCAGCGCGATGGCGGACCCGGCGAGGATCAGCCGCAGCGAGCCGCTGCCGCCCGAGGACAACGACAGTACGAGCGCCGCGGCCAGCAGTCCGCCGCCGAACGCGACCAGCCCGGCGGGCAGCACCGGAAGGGTCACCCCGAACGCGGCAACGGCGACGATCGCGAGGAACGCGCCGGCATTGACCGCCAGGGTGTCCGGCGAGGCGAGGATGTTGCGGGAGACCGATTGCATCGCCGCCCCGGCCGCGCCGAGCGCCAACCCGACCAGAAGGCCGGCGACCAGCCGCGGCAGTCGTGACGCGATGACCACCGCGGCGGCGTCATCGGTTCCCCTGCCGGTCACCAGGTCGAGCAGCTCGCCGGCACCGACCGCCGCCGTGCCCTGCGTGAGGTGCACGACGGCGAGCAGCAGGATCACCGCGCCGACGCCGCCGATGAGCGCGGGCAGCCCCCAGCCCACGCGGGCGATCGGGCGGGTCAAGGTCAGTCCGTGAGCGCTGCGACCAGCGCGTCGATGTACTGCTCCATCGACGACGGCCCGCCGAACATCCAGATCCCGTCAACGAGCCGGTGCACGTTCCCGCCCGTCACGAACGGCAACGACTCCCAGATCGCGTTGCCGGCGAGACCCGCGGCGAACGGGTCGGTCTCGGCAGTGCCATTGGTGATGTAGACGAAGGTCACGTCGCCGAGCGCCGTGAGCCCCTCGACATCGGTGCTGGCCAGTCCGTAGTCCGGGTCGCCCTCGAGGGTCCACGGCGTGGTCAGACCGAGGGACTCGTTCACCGCCGCGATCAGCGAACCCGAGACGAAGGGGCGGATCGACACCTGGTTGGAGGCCACCCAGCCGTCGGCGAACGCGACCGGCTCGCCGGTGAGGCCTGCGGCGCTGAGAGCGGCAGCGCCATCCGCAACGGCCTTCTCGTACTCCGCGAGCAACGCCTTCGCTTCGGTCTCGGTTCCGGTGGCCTTGGCGATCAGGTTGACGTTGTCGTACATCTGCTCGATCGGGCGGCTCGCGTCGGCGGAGCGGACCACGAGTACGGGCACGAATTCCTCCAGCTGCGCGATCGCGGCCTCCGGCAGGTCGGTCGTCGCGACGACGAGGTCCGGCTTCAGCGAGGCGATGGTCTCGACACTGGGTTCGCCGCGCACCCCGATGTCGGTGACGTCGTCCGAGAGCGGCTCTGCGGAGACCCAGGCGGTGTACCCGTCGACATCGGCCGCGCCGACCGGCATCACGCCGAGGGAGACCAGGTGCTCGAGTACGTTCCACTCCGTCCCGACCACCCGGCTCGCCGGACCGTCGAGTTCGACGTCGACGCCGCGCGCATCCGTGATCGTGATGGTGTCGGCGGATGCCTGGGCGCCATCATCGGGTTCCTCGGTCACGCCGCAGCCGGAGAGGGCGAGTGCAGCGGCGATGGTCGTGGCGGCCAGGGGGAGCAAGCGGAATCTCATGGTGCGGTGATCAGCCTTTCGGATCGTGAGTGATGGTGGCCGATCGCGCGGGTGCGCAGTCCGCCGGTGAAGGGGTCGGTGTCGACATCGATGCGGATGCCGTAGACGGCGGTCAGCCGGTCGGGGGTGAACACGTCATCGGCGGGTCCGCTGGCGACGACCCTGCCCTCGGAAAGGAGTACGACGTCGTCGGCGACGGCCGCGGCCTGGTCGAGATCGTGCAGCACGACGCCGATCGTGACGTTGTGATGATCGGCGAGATCGCGGATGAGGTCGAGCGTCTCCACCTGATAGCGCAGGTCGAGGAAGGTGGTCGGTTCATCCAGCAGCAGGATGCCGGTGTCCTGGGCGAGGCAGCTCGCGAGCCAGACGCGCTGGAGCTGTCCGCCGGACAGTTGCTCGACACTGCGATCGGCGAGATCGTCGACGCCGGTGACGGTCATCGCGCGGGCAACGGATGCCGCGCCATGCACGTCGTTGGACCTCCATCGTCCGCGGTGGGGGTGACGCCCGAATTCGACCACGTCCCGCACGCTGATCCCGCTCGGCGCCGTTCTGCTCTGGGAGAGCAGGGTCAGTTGGCGGGCGAAGTCGGAGCGCCGCAGCATGAGTGCGTCGGTTCCGTCGTCGAGCATGATGGTGCCCGCGAGCGGTCGGTGCAGGCCGGCGATGGCGCGCAGCAGCGTGGACTTGCCGCTACCGTTCGGTCCGACGAGTGCCGTGACTTTGCGCGGTGTCAGCCGGAGGCCGGCCCCATGAACGACGGTGGCTGATCCGTAGGAGAGCGTCACGCCGGCAGCGGTCAGCCCCTGCGGTGAACGGCTCTCCGGAATAGGCATGAGGTAAGGCTAACCTAATCTCGCCGCCGAGCATACCGGGAGCCCCGCGTTACGTCCCGCGACTCGGCTTCCAGCCGAGCGCGGGCGCGATGTGCTCGGCGATGGTCCGCAGCAGGTGGGTGTTGTAGGCGACACCCAACTGGTTGGGGACCGTGACGAGCACGGTGTCGGCTTCCTGCACGGCGGTGTCCTTCGCGAGTTCCTCGACGATTCGCTCCGGCTCGCCCACGTAGCTCTTGCCGAACCGGGCGAGGCCGCCCTCGAGGTGTCCGACATGGTCGCTGCGCTCGCGCGAGCCCATCCCGCCGAAGTACTCGCGGTCGAGGTCGGTCACGATCGGCAGGATGCTGCGGCTGACCGAGACACGCGGCTCGCGCTCGTGGCCGGCCGCCCTCCACGCGTCCCGATACCCGGCGATCTGCTCGGCCTGCAGCTCGTGGAACGGCACGCCGGTGTCCTCGGTGAGCAGCGTCGAGCTCATGAGGTTCATGCCCTGCTCAGCGGTCCATACCGCGGTGGCGCGGGTGCCCGAACCCCACCAGATTCGGTCGGACAATCCTGGCGACTGCGGCTCGATCGCGAGGCCGCCGTCGACGCCGGTCATCTTCGGGTCGGAGCGGGCGACAGCGCCGCCGCCGATCGCGGCACGGAACAGCTCGGCATGGGAGCGGGCGAGATCGGCATCCGTCTCTCCCTCCGCGGGAACGTGCCCGAACGACTCGTAGCCGCGCAGGGCCGGCTCCGGCGATCCGCGGCTGATGCCGAGCTGCAGGCGGCCGCCGCTGATGAGGTCGGCTGCGGCGGCATCCTCGGCCATGTACAGCGGATTCTCGTAGCGCATGTCGATGACGGCCGTGCCGATCTCGATCCGCTTGGTGCGTGCGCCGATCGCGGCGAGGAGCGGGAAGGGCGAGGCCAGCTGCGGGGCGAAGTGGTGTACGCGCACATACGCGCCATCGATGCCGAGCTCCTCCGCAGCGACCGCGAGATCGATCGTCTGGAGCAGGGCGTCCTTCGCCGTTCGCGACCTCGAACGGGGGATGGGCTGCCAGTGGCCGAAGGAGAGGAACCCGATGCGCTTCACCCTGTGTTCAGCGTGCGAGGTCTGCAGCATATTCCCTCACACCGTCTGCCCGACGAGGAAGTGCCAGCCCGCCCACCACCAGAACAGCAGGATGCCGATGCGGGCAGAGCGCGTCGCCATGACCCGATCCATGAGCGTGCCGAGCGGGGAGATTCGGTCGGGGTCGCGATGGGCGAGCATCTCGACGAGGACCGCCGCGGCGAGGCAGGCCAGATAGCCACCGATCGTCACGAGTCGGATCATCGCCGCGTTCCCCTCCGCAGCAAAGCGATTCCGACGACGAGCCACAGCGCGGTGAACACGACGCGCCCCTCGATCGTGTCGAGCGCGGGGTCGAGCAGCAGCGAGATGCTCGGATGCGCGAACTGCGCGGCCTCCGACGGCAACCCGAGCAGGAACGACGTGACCTCGATGAGGCAGATCGCGACGGCGATGATCGCCCACAGGATGCCGGCTCGACGCAGCGGCGTGGGCGCCGCATCCGTCGATCTCGGGTCGGGCCAGGCGAACAGCAGCACGGTGAGCCCGATGCCGGAGACGATGAGCCCCTCGACGAGCCCATGGCGCGGAGCGAGCACCATGAGGGTTCCGAGCACGGCGGCGACGCCTGCGAGGGCGCTGCGCCCGGCCCGCCCGGACGGGAGCCCGACCGCCGGCAGCGCAACGAGGCCGAACTCGTCAGCGAGGAGAACCGCCGCGACGGCGAGGAAGAATGCGCCGTCGACCGGCGCCCCGCGAAACAACTGGAACAGTCCGGTGATCACGAGGATGATCGTCCACGGCCGGGCGAGGCGGCGAAGCGCGAGCCGTTGCCTCGTCGCCCGGTCCGCCGGGTCCTGACGCATGGGCCTAGGCTACGCCGACCGCCGTGTCCGCGTGCGGGCGCCTGCGGGGACGCGCATAATCGAGGGGTGACCCAGAACCCGGATGCCGAGGAGACACTCGCGGGACTCGGGCGGGAGATCGAACTGCTCGCCCGCAGCGCGTCGGATGCCGCCGCTCTGGCCCGCCCCGGCACGTCGGAGGAGCTCTTCGACCGGGCAGCGGTGCTGCGCGAGAACGCGATGGGGATCATCTACGACGGCGACGGATCGAGCGACCAGGAGCGCGTCGGCCGGCTGCTCGCGCTCCTCCCGGCGCTCCTGACGGTCGTCGACGAGGCCCGCGACACCATCGGCCGCCTGCGCGAGCTCGCCGGCGAGGACGACCCGGCCAAAGCTGTCAGCCCCTGGGACACCGCCGGCCGCGGCGCCCCGGCCCGCCCCGACTGGAACACGACTACTTAGCGGATTCCGGTCGATAGTTCGGACGCGGCGGCTCCGTTTACCGCCAGAGCGTTCGAACTATCGACCGGAATCCGCGACTCGCCGCCTCACTCCGACTGAGCAGCCTTACGACGCCGCGCCAGCCGCACCCACAGCAGCACGATCGCCGTCACGATGCCGGCCGCGATGAGCCACGGCACGAGCACCCCGAGCACGACGAGCGCCGCATTCAGGAAACCGACGAAGGCGGTCCATCCGGCGACGAGGCCGGTCCAGAAGGTGTCCGGCGTCTCGGCCGGGGTGTCCCTCTCGGAGATGAGGTAGAGGGTCACGGTCGACAGCTGCACCTGGTCGTCGAGGTTGCGCTTCTGCGATTCGAGGCTCTCCAGGTCGGCCTGGCGTTCGGACAATGCCGACTCGATCTTGATGAGCGCGTCGGTGGAGTCCGCCTTGGCCATGAGGTCCAGGAGTCGGTCGACGGAGGTGCGAAGGGCGGCGATCCTGGCATCCAGGTCTTCGGACTGGGCCGTGACATCCGTCGAGTCGATCGACGTGTCGCGGGCGACCCCGAGGTCCTTGAGTTCTTCGAGGGTCGCGGTGAGTTTCGCGGACGGGATGCGCAGGGTGAGCTGAGCGCTGCCCGGTTCGTTCTCGGATGCTGCGCGTTCGCTGCGGTTCGCCACCGTCCCCCCGGCGCGGTCGACGATGCGTGCCGCCTCATCCGCAGCATCGATGGGCTTGTCGACGGTAACCGTCACCTGCACGGTCGTGATGATGCGCGGACCGACGGGAATGCCCGCCGTATCGTCGCTGACCGCGCCGCCATCCGACGACTCGTAGCCCAGCTCACCCTGCGGGGCAGACTCCGGCGCACCCACCGATGGCATCGAATCCTGCGAGCTGCCACCGGACATCGAGCATCCGGTCAGCGCGACGGCCGAGAGTGCGGCGGAGAGTGCCAGGGTTGCGGTGATCAGTGAGCGCCTCATGCGGCAACCATATCGACGGGCGAATTCGGGCGAAACCCAACGAAAGTCACGATTCGGCCGTCACCAACCTGTGCCCAGTGGGGGCGGCGCCTGACAAGGCGCTGAGCATTCGAAGTTACCCGCACCCCCCCGTTGTAGGGTCACGGTAAGGAGGAAAAGGGGGAGGACATCATGGGCTTGTTCGACAAGGCGAAGGATGCCGCCGACGCCACCGGCGAGAAGGTCGCCGAAGAGGCGAAGGAGATGAAGGAGCGCATCGCCGACCAGCTGGACGCCATGAAGGCCGATGCGGATGTCGCGCACGCCGAGGCGGAACGCGATGCGACGCACGCGAAGAACGAATACAAGGAGAAGCTGCGCGAGGATTGACCCGCGGTGCGCTCGCGGAAGGGGACCGGATCATCCGGTCCCCTTGTTCGTGCCGTGCCGCCTTTTCCGTGCGGTGCTGCGGGTGGGCGATACTGGGCTCATGGCGATGTTCTCCTGGTGGCGCCGAGCGAAGGGGCCGCTTCTGCACATCGCGGGCGATGAGGGCGAGGGTCCGGTCGTCGTCCTCATCCACGGGATCGCGTCATCCTCGGTCACCTTCGAGAAACTGGTCCCGATGCTCGTCGACCGGCACCGGGTCATCTCGATCGACCTGCTCGGCTTCGGGGAGTCGCCGTCACCGGCGGATGCGACCTACACGCTCGAGGAGCACGTCTCCGCGCTCACTCGCACGATCGACTCGCTGAAGCTCCGGGAGCCGTTCGTTCTCGTCGGCCACTCGATGGGCAGCCTCATCGCGAGCCGGTATGCCGCGACCAACCGACGGCGACTGACGAGGCTCGTGCTCGTGAGTCCGCCGATCTACGTGTCGCCGAGCGCGATCGGCGACCGGCGTGACCGGGCCGCGATGGGGATCTACCTCAAGGCCTACGAGTACCTTCGCTCCAACAAGGCTTTCACGATCCGCAACGCCGCGATGCTCGCGAAGCTCTCGCCGATCAGGAACGTGCTCGAGGTCTCGGAACGCAACTGGACCGCGTTCGTGCTCTCCCTCGAGAACCTCATCGAGTCGCAGACGACCATCAGCGACCTGGCGGCGGTGCGGGTGCCGGTCGAGGTCGTCTACGGGACGCTGGATCCGTTCCTCACCCCGGCCGGCCTGCGCATCGTCGAGCAGCTGCGCGGCATCACGGTGCACAAGGTTGAGGCGAACGATCACATCATCCGCACGAGGCTCGCGCGCGTGGTCGTGAAGGCGATCGGATGACGGGGAGGAGAAATCGATGAAGGCGAACGTCATGGAGAGGGCCGGGCTCGCCGTCTCGGCGGTCGGGCTCGGCACCTGGCAGCTCGGCGCCGACTGGGGCGAGGTGGACGAGGCGGATGCGCGCGCCGTGCTCGACGCGGCCGCCTCGAGCGGCGTCACCTTCTTCGACACGGCGGACGTCTACGGCGACGGCCGCAGCGAGATCATCATCGGCGGTTACCTCGCCGACCGTCCCGGCCACGGCATCCGCGTCGCGACGAAGATGGGGCGCCGGGTCGACCAGCTGGCCGAGAACTACACGCTCGCGAACTTCCGGTCCTGGACCGACCGCTCGCGCCGGAACCTTCGCACCGACACCCTCGACCTCGTGCAGCTGCACTGCCCGCCGACCGCGGTGTACTCGATCGATCGGGTCTTCGACGACCTCGACACGCTCGTCGCGGAGGGCGCGATCGCCCGGTACGGCGTGAGTGTGGAGAAGGTCTCCGAGGCGCTCGCGGCGATCGCGCGACCCGGTGTCGCGTCGGTGCAGATCATCCTCAACGCGTTCCGGCTGAAGCCGCTGGATGCCGTGCTCCCCGCCGCGCGCGAGGCCGGAGTGGGGATCATCGCCCGCGTACCGCTGGCATCCGGACTGCTCTCGGGCCGATACACCGCGCGCACGACGTTCGCCGAGAACGACCATCGCAACTTCAACCGGCATGGCGAGGCGTTCGACGTGGGCGAGACCTTCTCGGGCGTCGACTATGCGGACGGCGTGGCTGCCGCGAACGAGTTCGCCGTGCTCGCCCGAGAGCACGGGCTCGAGCCGGCGACCGCTGCGATCGCCTGGGTGGCGCAGCTCGATGGCGTGAGCACCGTCATCCCCGGCGCGCGCAGTGTCGCGCAGGCGCGGGCGAACGCGGAGGCCGGTTCGGTGGCCCAGCTCGGCCCCGAGTTCTCGGCACGGGTGCGCGAGCTCTACGACCGGTTTTTCCGGGAGGCGGTCCACCCGCGCTGGTGACGTTTCGGTCATCCACGAAGAAAAGGCTTGCGGATTCCGCAAACGCGATATAGCGTGACTTTCTGACTCAAGATATATCGCGACTTCGACACTGGAGGGAACTCGGATGAATGGTGACCAGGAGGCGCCGGCACCGACATCGGTGACCGGGTCGACGACGTCGACCGGGGCGACCGGGTCGGCCGCATCCGCGACATCAGGAGGCAGCCCGGCGAAGAAAGCCCTCGGCCCCGCCTTCGCGAACCTCTTCACCGCGAACATCGCGAGCAGCCTGGGAGACGGGATCGCCAGGACCGCCATCCCGCTCCTCGCGGTGCAGGTCACCCAGGACCCGCTGCTCATCTCCGGCATCGCCGCCCTGGCGATGCTGCCCTGGCTGTTCTTCGCGATCCCGGCCGGCATCCTCATCGACCGGATCGACCGGCGGGCCGCCATGGCCATGGCCAACACGGTGCGCACCCTGCTGGCCGTCGCGCTCTTCGTCATCACGGCATCCGGGAATCTCACCATCTGGTGGCTGTACCTGATCATCTTCGTGTACGGGATCTTCGAGACCGTCTACGACGGCGCGGTCCGTGCGGTGGCGCCGAGCATCCTTGAGAAGGCCCAGCTGCCGCGCGCGAACTCGCTCATCGAGGCCGGCGAGCAGGTCATCCAGAACTTCGTGTCGGGCCCGGTCACCTCGCTGCTGTTCGCGGTGTCGGTGCTCATCCCGCTCGGGGCGAACGCCGCGGTGTACGCGATCGCGGTCATCCTCGCGATCCTGTTGCCGAAGGTCGCCTCCGGTCGCCAGTTCGCGAAGGCCCACGCCGAGAAGAACGGCGATTCGGTCGCCTGGTACAAGCAGTTCGTCGACGGCCTGCACTTCATCATGGCGAACAAGCAGCTCAAAACGCTGTGGTTCCTCAGCACGTTCAGCGGGATGTGCATCTCGATCGCGACCGCGAGCTTCGTGCTCTACCTCGTGGACCGGCTCGGGCTGCCCGAGGCTCTCTTCGGGGTCTTCATGCTCTCGGGCGCGATCGGAGGGATCGGCGCCTCGCTCGTCGCCGCGCGGTTCAAGGCCCGTTGGGGGACAGGGCTCACGGTCGCCGTCGCGAACGTCGTGGCCTCGCTCGCGGTCGTCTTCATCGGGGCCGTTCCGACGCTCTGGGCCGCGGCGGTCGCCTTCGTGATCGTGAGCGGATCGATCACGGTGTGGAACATCCTGATCATGTCCCTGCGGCAGAGCATCATCCCCGGGCGGCTGCTCGGGCGCGTTCACGGCACCTGGCGCACGCTGCTCTGGGGCAGCATGCCGGTCGGGTCGATCATCGGAGGGCTCATCGGCCGCATCGACCTCGTCCTGCCCTTCATCATCGGGGGCGGGCTCTCAGCGCTCGCCGGCATCCTCTGGTTCCGGTTCCTGAAGACGCTCCCCAACCCCGAGGATGTCGACAACGGCGACGATGCGGCCCTCGCCGGCGCGGACGACTCCGCCGCGCGCGCTGCGGAGACCGCAGGCCCCACCGACCCCGCCATCCAGGAGTAGCTTCCACAGCCGGGCTCATGAGGGCATTCGGTCCAGGATGTCCCATCGATCGGCCCAGCGATACCCATCAGTTGACCCCATGAGGCCATTCGTCCCTCATGACGGCGAACGTTCGCCCTCACTCGGTACAAACCCCCTCATGAGTCGGATGCAGGGCGCCAGGAGCGCCGGATGCCGGCGCGCAGGCGGCGGATGACGTCCGCTCCGCTGCGCTCAGCCAAGCCCTGCCCTCTGAAGCGTCTCTCTCAGCCGAGCGGGCGAGATCGCGACCTTCCAGCCCCAGCGGGCGAAGCCGTGTCCCGCGGCGCGGAGGTCGTCCTCGCGGGCCTTCTCGTCGAGCATCACCTGTTGCGAGGTCCGCCCGGCCATGAACGCGGGATCGGTGTACTTCCATTGGCCGTCGAACTCGCCGATGAGATCGAACTGCGGCCACCAGAAGTCGACGGTCCAGATCCGCCCACTCGCACCGGCGAGTTCGACCTGGAGTTCGGGGGCTGGAACGCCGGCGCGTAACATGCTCACCCGGCTCATCGATTCGCCGGGGCGATCGGCGAGCCCGTTGGAGAACTCGATCGCCGCTCGGGCCTTGGTGGCTCCGTGAGCAGGGGAGATCCGGTCGAGCTCGCCCAGGATGTCCTCCCGCGTGAGCAACGTCGACGGGATCCCGGGCAGCGGATGTGCGGTCCTTCGGAGTGCGGCATCCGCCACCGCGACCGACTGCCCGAAGGTCGCGACGCAGGCCACATCGACCACGGTCCGCGCGAGCGACGTGACCGAGAGCCCGTCGATGTACTCGGGTTCAGCGGAGTCTCCCGTTGTATGGCGCAGCACCCCGGGCGTCGACCGCCCGCCTTTCGAGGGCGCCACCAGGACATGCACGCGTTGCGGCCAGTCGCCGACCCAGGGCAGTCGCCACAGCGCTGCAGCGGAGTGGTGGGAGAATCTGGCATCCGGATGGCCGACCGCGGCCGCCTTGACGCGCGTGCGGTAGCGGGCGTGTCGATCCATCGCGCGCCAGAGCTCCGTCCCCACGTAGACGCCGCGCGCCACAGCGACGAACTCGCCCCGGGCGACCATCCGGTAGAAGGCGCTGCGCTCGGCACGCACCACTAGTTCGCGGATGACGGTGAAGTGCTCCCGCCACTCCGCCTGCGTCAGGCGGAAGGCTGCTGTCTGCGTCATCCGACCATCATGGTGAAACTTCAGGGACGGGTGCCGCGGCGTCCGTCATTCGGGGGACTCGTCGCACTGCCTGGTCCGGTGGAGGAGTGGAGCCGGGCGGCGGGGGTGGACGCAGCCGAGCGGACGACATCCGGCTTACGAGGCGCTTTGTGCCGGATGAGGGCGAACGTTCGCCCTCATGAGATGCGAACGGCCTCATGATTCGTCACGCGCACTCGGCGACGGCGGCGTGGCGAGAGGCGCGGATGCTACGGCCGCACGGCCTGGATCGGCTCGGTGTCGGGGATGGGGCTCGCGTCGCGACCGCGCAGGTCGGGGTGAGCTCGCCGCAGCACCACCGGGATGAGGAAGCCGACGAAGGCGAAGGCGATCGCGACCCAGAAGGCTCCTGGGGCGTCGAAGGCGTCGATCATGAACCCGGCGGCGGCGGACCCCAGGGCGGCGCCGATGAGCTGGCCGGTGCCGACCCATCCGTAGGCCTCGGCGGTCTCGCTGAACTTGACGCTCGCCGAGACGATCGCGAACATGACCGCGAGCGCGGGGGCGATCCCCACGCCGGCTATCGCGAGCGAGAGGGCGAGCCACCAGAACTCGAGCGAAGCGGCGGCGACCGCCATCCCGAGGAAGACGATGAACATCCGCCGCGCGAGCGCCCAGGGGCCGATCGGGATGTGGCCGAAGGCGAGTCCGCCGATGAGCGACCCAACGGAGAAGATCGCGAGCACGATCCCGGAGTTCGGGCTGTCGTGCCCGAAGGTCGCAACGACGCCGGCCTCGACGGCCGCGCATGCACCGACGAGCAGGAATCCGGTGACCGTCGCGAGCAGCACGGCGGGCCGGGCGAGCACGGCCCCGATCTTGCGCCGACTGCGCGGGATGCGCACGCGACCGACCTCGGGGGAGGAGATGAACCAGATCCCTCCGACCACGAGGAAGATCATGGCGAGCACGATCGCGAGCACCGTGCTGATCTGTGTCGCGACGAACGTGGTGATGACCGGGCCGACGACCCAGATGACCTCCTGGGCGGAGGCGTCGAGGGAGAAGAGCGGGGTGAGTTGACGGGAGTTGACCATCTTCGGGTAGATGGTGCGCACCGCGGGCTGTACCGGCGGGCTGCTGAGTCCGCCGATGAAGCCGACGACCATGTACACCGGCACGGGCAGTGTCGGCGCGAAAGCGATGACTCCGAGCGCGCTCGCGCACACCACGAGCGTGAGGGTGAGCACCTTCCGCATGCCCCACACGCCCATCCAGCGACTCGTGAGTGGTCCGGCGATCGCCTGCCCGACGCTCGTGGCGGCAAGCACGAGGCCGGCCGCCCCGTAGGAGTGATGGATGCGCTCGATGTGCAGCAGGAAGGCGAGGGAGAGCATGCCGAAGGGGAACCTGGCGAGCAGTTGCGCGGACATGATGCGCGCGACTCCGCGCGTCTGAAGGAGGGTCCAGTAGCTGTCCACAAGGGTCCAAGTCTATCGGCGGGCGTGGCGTCGAACGGTGCTGCGGCGCGGCCGTGCAGCGCGCACCCGGATGTCGGTGGCGGGCGCGAGAATCGGCTAACAGGCTGTGCAGAACTCGTCCGAGTTATGCACAATTGTGGATGACACGCCCACTACATATTGGGTTTAGCGAATGCTGAATACCCGCTATATAGTGATGAGACTGCAATGGAGCGCGGCGGGCCGAAACCCAGGATTCGGTCGGATCGGACCCCGTCGCAGTGCAGTTCGCGGGCTCGTCCAGAGCTTGTTGGGGATGGGAGAACCGCCGGTCGGAGCGGGTTTTTTCAAGGATTCGGGAGTACTTCATATGGCCATCACAGTCGTCAAGCGCAACGGGCAGCGCGAGCCGTACGACGCCAACAAGATCAACCTCGCGATCGAGAAGGCCAGCGCCGGCCTCGACGAGAACATCACCTGGGTCACCCAGATCGCGAGCGAGCTCGAGCTGACGCTCTTCGACGGCATCACGACCCAGCAGCTCGACGAGGCCGTCATCCAGGTCGCGCTCCAGAACGTCAAGGACGACCCCGAGTTCGACACCGTGGCCGCCCGGCTCCTCCTCAAGACCATCTACAAGCGCGTGCTCGGCGACTACGAGAGCGACGAAGAGCTCCGCCGCCTGCACGTCGAGCACTTCGAGCCCAACATCCGCCGCGGCGTCGAGGAGGGGCTGCTGGACACGCGCCTCCTCGAGCTGTTCGACATCGACCTGCTTGCGAAGACCCTCGAGCCCGACCACGACGACCTGCTCAAGTACATCGGCGTCGTGACGCTCAACAACCGCTACGGGATCAAGGGGCGCAACGGCGACGCGCTCGAGGTGCCGCAGTACTTCTGGATGCGCATCGCGATGGGCCTCTCGCTCAACGAGGCCGACCCGACAGCTCAGGCCATCCGGTTCTACGAGAAGATGTCGAAGCTCGAGTACCTCGCGGCGGGCTCAACGCTCGTGAACGCCGGAACCAGCTACCCGCAGCTCGCCAACTGCTTCGTCATGGAGATGCAGGACGACATCGAGCACATCGCGAAGACCACGCGCGACGTCATGTGGCTCACCAAGGGCACCGGCGGGATCGGGCTCTCCGTGACCAAGCTGCGCGCCCAGGGCTCGCCCATCCGGAGCAACAACACGACCTCGACCGGTCCGATCCCGTTCATGCACACGATCGACTCCGTGCTGCGGGCGGTCAGCCGCGGCGGCAAGAAGTTCGGCGCGCTGTGCTTCTACATGGAGAACTGGCACCTCGACTTCCCCGAGTTCCTCGACCTGAGGCAGAACTCCGGCGACCCGTACCGTCGTACCCGCACGGCCAACACCGCGGTGTGGATCAGCGACGAGTTCATGAAGCGCGTGCAGAACGACGAGGACTGGTACCTGTTCGACCCGCTCGAGGTCGCCGACCTCAACGAGCTGTACGGCAAGGCGTTCTCCGAGCGCTACGCCGAGTACGCGGCCATGGCCGAGGCCGGCGAGCTGCGGATGTTCAAGAAGACGACCGCGCGCGAGCAGTTCAAGGCGATCCTCATCTCCCTCTCCGCGTCGAGCCACCCGTGGCTCACCTGGAAGGACACGATCAACAACCGCGCACTCAACAACAACACCGGCACGATCCACCTCTCGAACCTGTGCACCGAGATCTGCCTCCCGCAGGATGTCGACAACGTCTCGGTCTGCAACCTCGCCTCGATCAACCTCTCGCAGCACCTCCTCGCGAGCGGCGGAATGGACTTCGCGAAGATCGAGGAGTCCGCCCGCATCGCGGTGCGCCAGCTCGACAATCTCATCGACATCACCAAGTCGAGCGTTCCGGAGGCCGATTTCTCCAACCACCAGAACCGTGCGGTGGGTCTCGGCGTCATGGGGTTCACGGATGTCGTGGAGAAGCTGGGCTACAGCTACGAGAGCGAAGAGGCCTACGACCTCATCGACGAGATCATGGAGCACGTCTCCTACGCGGCGATCGACGAGTCGGCCGAGCTCGCGAAGGAGCGCGGTTCCTACCCGAACTTCGACGGCTCCGGCTGGTCGAAGGGCATGGTGCCGCTCGACAGCATCGCGAAGACCGAGGAGGACCGCGGGGTCCCGATCACGGTCAACCGCACGACCCGTCTCGACTGGGACGCCATGCGCGAGAAGGTCAAGGGCGGGATGCGCAACGCGACGCTCATGGCGATCGCGCCCACGGCATCCATCGGTCTCGTCGCCGGCACGACGCCGGGCCTCGACCCGCAGTTCACGCAGATCTTCAGCCGGTCGACCTCGTCGGGCAAGTTCCTCGAGGTCAACCGCAACCTCGTGCGCGACCTGCAGGATCTGGGGCTCTGGGGGAGCGTTCGCGAGGCGATCCTGCGCAGCCAGGGCGACATCCAGTCGATCGACGCGATCCCCGCGCACCTCAAGGAGGTGTACAAGACGAGCTTCCAGCTCTCGCCGTACGCGTTCCTCGAGGTCGCCGCCCGCGCGCAGAAGTGGATCGACCAGGCCATCAGCCGCAACATGTACCTCGAGACGCGCGACCTCGGCGAGATGATGGACATCTACTACGGCGCATGGGAACGCGGCGTCAAGACGACGTACTACCTGCACATGAAGCCGCGTCACCAGGCGGAGCAGTCCACCGTCAAGGTCAACAAGGCCGAGGACATCTCGACGGGCGCCGGCGAGAAGCGCGGATTCGCGGCGGCGGGCGCCCCCGCCGAGCCGGCAGCGGCATCCGCCCCCGCCCGCAAGGGATTCGGCTTCGCCGGGCTCGCGCCGAAGGACGGTGAGTGACTATGGACGAGGACGAGTTCTACGTCCCCGCCGACCCCATGGACGAGCTGCAGTGCGACAGCTGCCAGTAGCAGTCACCGCTCCCTGAGGAGGCCGCAGGCCGTCTCGAAGGGGCCTCCAGTAACGAAAGAAGGAAAGCGCAATGTCAGGGATTCTCGGTACGGGCGTGCAGGAAGGGCTGCTGCTCAAGCCGGTCAAGTACCAGTGGGCGATGGACCTCTACGACCAGGCGGTCGCGAACACCTGGTTCCCGAACGAGATCCAGCTCGACCAGGACATCGCCGACTTCAAGAAGATGACGGATGAGGAACGTCACGCGATCACGTTCCTCATGAGCTACTTCAACCCGAACGAGCTGCTCGTCAACAAGGCGCTCGCGTTCGGCGTCTACCCCTACATCAACGCGGCGGAGTGCCACCTCTACCTCGCCAAGCAGATGTGGGAGGAGGCCAACCACTGCATGAGCTTCGAGTACGTGCTCGAGACCTTCCCGATCGACCGCGAGGCCGCCTACGGCTCCCACGTCGAGGTGCCGTCGATGGCGCGCAAGGAGGAGTTCCAGGTCAAGTTCATCAAGCGCATGACCGAGGAGACCCTCGACATCACGACCACGAAGGGCAAGCAGGACTTCGTGCGCAACCTGGTCGCCTACAACATCATCCTCGAGGGGATCTGGTTCTACTCGGGTTTCATGGTCGCGCTGAGTTTCCGGCAGCGGAACCTCCTGCGCAACTTCGGTTCGCTCATGGACTGGGTCATCCGCGACGAGAGCCTGCACCTCAAGTTCGGGATCAACCTCATCCTCACGGTGCTCGAGGAGAACCCCGAGCTGCAGACGCCGGAGTTCGCGGCCGAGATCAAGCAGATGATCCTGGATGCCGTGGAGATGGAGGAGGCCTACAACCAGGACCTGCTCCCGAGCGGCATCCTCGGCCTGAACGCCACCTACATCAACCAGTACGTCAAGTACCTCGCCGACCGGCGGCTGGAGGAGCTCGGATTCGACCCCGAGTACAAGGTCTCGAACCCGGCCAAGTGGATGGCGACGGCGAACGACACGTACGAGCTCGTCAACTTCTTCGAGTCGACGAACACCTCCTACGAGGCGAACGCGAAGGCCGTGACGGGTAAGAAGAGCGAGTAGTCACCGTTGTGAGGAGATCGCCGTCGGCGATCGTCTCGAAGGAAGCCGGCGGATGCGCTCAGCAGCTCAGCTCAGCTGGCCACGTCAGTGGTTGAGTACGGCCCAGGCAATGAGGCTGTCAATGCGTCGAACGTCGGCACCCTTGGCGAGCTTGATCTTGATGTGTCCCGCTCGCGTCCAAAGCTCTATCTCTGAATTCCAATCAAGCTTTCCTGCGTTCTCGGATGACCACATGTTGATTGCACCGTATGGCAGAGAGTAGATTTCCACTTTCTTGCCGGTCAGCCCCTGCGCGTCGCGGACGATAAGACGCTTGTTCGTGAACGTCGCCGAATCTCGGAACGTCTTGAATGAAGCGACGGCTTGTTCGCCCTCGGTGAGAAGCCCTTCGACGTCGTTAGGGACCGGGATCTCTATCTGAAGGGTCCAAGTCAGAATCGGTGTTGGTTCCACGCCCTGATCTTGGCGTACTTGAGTCGAATTCGTCAATTCCTTCGAGCTCATCGCCCTAGTTGCGGGGAGATGCGCCGGTCATGGACTGAATCGACATATCAGCATCATTGGTCTGCTTGGTTGCGACGCAAACGTGGCACTCCTCCTCGGCGTGACTTAGTTGAGATGTCGCTCGTGGGCACCAATGGCTCCATCTGGCTTGGAATCTGGTCCGCCCCCTTTTCATCGGACCAAAAGTCGGCGGAGGGCGATAGCGTGAATCCAGTATGGAAATCCAATTCGGACTCGATTAAGACTGGACCGGTTCTAGATTCTTGGGACACACAGCGAATCTCATCGATGTATCCGCGGTCACCGTCGCCTTACTCGCGCGTCCACTCGAATGGCGCATTAGGGCGGTCGAAGAGATCATCGTTGATTCGGCTACTTCGTGTTTGCGACGGCGATCGCTACAGGTCGCCCCACTGCGGGAAGTTCTTTCTCCCCATGTCTCCTCGAATGACACACATGCTTTGCTTGCACTGAACGTCGCGCCGCTCCCGCGAGGCCCGCTACTGGAGTTTGATGTGCACGGGCCGCTCGGTGATGCTTGGCTCCTACCGCGACTAGAAATCGCCGCACGGCAAGGGCTCTATTTAGAAGGACTCGCAGCCAGCTTTGGACAAACGGTGTCTCCGGAACTTCGAGTCTTATTGGCTGCACTACTTGGATTCACGGGTGAATGGTTCGCTGATGGGAAAGTCGCTGACCTCGAAGACTATCTCAAGGAGGGATTCGGGGATCGCCCTCCCGATGATGTTGTTCAGCACTGGCGTGCTATCGCTGAAGATTGCCGAGACGTACTCCGTCCCCGACTAGATGAGTTCAGAAACTATTCGGCTCCCGAGAATCCCGCCATGGTGCTTCCTGAGTTGTTTGCAAATGGGCAGGTGAATTCTTTTGAAGACGCGAGTCGCGCGCTAGAACAGTACCGAGAACTGCTCCGGGTTTGCGATGAGAAGGCATCCTCGGCTTCACCGAATGCGGCCAATGACTTACTCAACTCGCTCGCGGACTACGGCAATAACTTTGACCTGATCGTCGCAATGCTAGTCCCGCTCGATGAACCTTTCATGGTCAAGTTTTCCGAGCGACGAGACTTGTCTTTGTCGCCTTTTCGCAATCTTGGGACCCAGGATTTGGTAATTGCTGACGCCCAAACCAACCACGTCACATTCAAAGTGACGGATGCGAACGTCCGGATCGGCAAGTTCAGCGCCCGGCAACCGGGAACCAGTGATTTTGCATACGGGGCATTTCAAGCTCGAGAAGACCAGCAGGGCCGTGCCATCTACGCGCATGACGCGGAACGGGACTATCGCATCCGGCTAACTTTTCGCCTTGCGTTCCTTCGTCGACTTCAAGTAGTACCGTACCTCGCGGCCGCAATCCTGTTTATGCTCGTACTTGCCCTTCTCCACGAACGCCCTGGAGACCTAAAGGATCTTGCCTTAATTGTTGGACCGTCAGCACTGGCGGCTTCTGTTCTGCTCGCGCGAGAACCTTCCACTCTCGGCTCTCGTCTCCGTCAATTGAGTTCGATTGTGCTCGCAGTAACGCTGGCAGCCTTAATCCTCATTGCGGCCATCCTGTACGTCAGCGGTCTCATTGCGGCCGAATGAAGTAACATCCCACCAAGGAGGCACTATGGCAAAGAATACTGGCCGCGGATCACGCCAAGGCGCGGTGTCAGGTCGATCTCAGGTGCGTACGTCGTCAGGGACGTGGGTCAAACGCGATTCCACGAGTGGCCGATTCCTTGAGGCGAAGAAGAGCGGCGGGAGCTTCAAAGGGATTCGTAAGGAGAAGTAGTTCTCCTCAATTCTCGAGCCCGGTTGAGATGCCGCCCTGTCCGGATAGGGGCGAAGCCGTCGATGGTGGCGCTCCCTATTGAGCTTAGTGTTTCACTACGTTCGTTCCGGTTGTCGCCGGTCGGTGGTCGGGGTGTCGGCTCGAATCCTCAGCTTGTCGGAGCATGTGGCGACCGTGCAGTTGAGTGGACCCCGACGGGAACTTCAAGGAGTGCTACATGCGGCCTTGACATTTCCTGCTAAGGAGCCGAAGGTGCAACAGCTGTCGGCCGTAGTCCCGCCAGCACCTCATTCAGCGCCTCCGTGCTTGAGGGATGCGTCCAGATCCCGTCGCGCAGGTTGGTCGCGGTCACGCCCGCGCGCATGGCCAGGGCCAGCAGGTTGATGACCTCCTGCGCATCGATCGAGAACACGGTCGCCCCGAGGATCAGGTCGGTGTGCGGGTCGACCAGCACCTTGATCAGCCCGTGCGTGTCACCGACGATCTTCGGCCGCGGCATCGCGGCGATGTCAGCGATGCGCTTCGAGGCGACCAGGACATCCCGACCGCTCTCGCGCGCCTGTGTCTCGTTCATCCCGACCCTGGCCAGCGGCGGGGTGAGGAAGACGGTGCTGGGAACCGCGACGCGGTCAGCCCTCGAGCGTTGACCGTTGCCGGCGAGCTGGTCCAGGACGATCCGGTGGTCGTCGAGCGAGATGTAGGTGAACTGCGGTCCGCCGTTGATGTCGCCGACCGCGAAGACCCCCGGCACCGAGGTCTGCAACCGATCGTCCACCACGACGAAACCGCGATCATCGACCGCGATGCCCGCCGCCTCCAGGTCGAGCCCGTCGGTGGTCGGCTTACGGCCCGTCGCGACGAGCACGGCATCCACGGTGAGCCTCCGGATGTCGTCGGCGGTCGCGACGACGACGGTCGCCGCATCCGGCTCGTCCTCGATCCGCTCGACATCGGCGTCGAGCACGAACTCGACTCCGGACTCCTCCAGGAGCGCCTGCACGGTATCCGCCACATCGCGGTCCTCGTGCCGCATCAGGCGTTCACCGTGGTCGACGACGGTCACCTGTGAACCGAAGTGGGCGAACATGCCCGCGAACTCGAGCCCGACATAGCCGCCGCCGACGATCAGCAGCCGCTCCGGCAGCGGCTCGACGTGCTGGATGGTCGTCGAGTCGTACACGCGGGCGCTCTCGGATGCCCCGGCGATCGCCGGCGTTGCGGGCACGGTTCCCGTGTTGATCACGATCGAGCCGGCCCGGATGTGCAGCAGGTCGGACCCCGCAGTCACCTCCACCTCGTGCGGACCGACAAACCGTGCGCGGCCGTCGATGAGGGTGACGGCGTCGACGTCGGCGAGCATGGCGTGGTTGCGGGCGCGCAGCCTGGCCGTGAGGTCATCGCGCCCGGCCACGGCATCCGTGAACCAGGTCTGCGGGTCGTCACCCGGGCGGCGCTCGGCGGCGCTGTGCACGAGGTCCTTGGTCGGCACGCAGGCGATGTTGATGCAACCGCCGCCGTACATCGACTCGGACTGTTCGACCAGAGCAATCGTGCGCCCCTGTCGACCGAGCGCACCGGCGAGGGTCTTGCCGCCCTTGCCCCAGCCGATGACCAGCACTT
Source organism: Leifsonella bigeumensis (assembly GCF_039537265.1). NCBI lineage: Bacteria > Bacillati > Actinomycetota > Actinomycetes > Micrococcales > Microbacteriaceae > Leifsonella > Leifsonella bigeumensis. The sequence continues at coordinate 310,980 of NZ_BAABAE010000003.1, forward strand.
CGACCTCGATGTCTGCCATGACGCACCTCCGATCGGTCAAGCCTACGAGGGAATTTTCGTCACCGGATGGGCCTTCGCTGCTCTGTTCCGCGCGCCCGGGGGACGGTATGGCGAATAAGCGCGCAAGCATCCGCCGCATCCGGTCGGTTTCGACACCGAACCGTGTCGGTCGCGGCGATTCCTGCACCGAGTGCAGGAGTAGGCTGCGGATACCGGCGTGTCGACGAGGTGCGCGTTCGACGAACTCTTCGCCTCGGTACGCCGAGGCACCATTCACCAGGAGAAGAGAAGGTCAGAAATGCGCACGAAGTACGCGCTGCCGGCGATCGTCGCCGCTGCAGCACTTTTGCTCACCGGTTGTGTGGACAACAGCACCGACACCCCCGGTACCGGAGGCGACACCCCAGCGGTCGGAGTCGACGAAGCGGCGGTCGCGCTGCTCCCCGACGACATCAAGGCCTCCGGCAAGCTCGTCATCGGCATCGACCCGACGTATGCGCCGAACGAGTACAAGGATGACGCCGGCAACCCGATCGGCTGGGACGTCGACCTGGGCAACGCCATGGCGGCCAAGCTCGGCCTTACGCCCGACTACCAGATCTCGAGCTTCGACAAGATCATCCCGAGCATCACCGGTGGCACCTACGACATCGGACTCTCCTCGTTCACCGACAACGAGGAGCGGGAGAAGAGCGTCGACTTCGTCAACTACTACCAGGCCGGCATCCAGTGGGCGCAGCAGATCGGCAAGACGGTCGACCAGGCGAACGCCTGCGGCCTGACCGTCGCAGTGCAGGCGACCACCTATGAGGAGACCGACGAGCTGCCCGCCAAGTCGAAGGCGTGCACGGATGCCGGAAAGGCAGCCATCACGATCCTCAAGTTCGACAAGCAGGACGAGGCCAGCAACGCGCTCGCCCTCGGCCGCGCCGACGCCATGACCGCGGACTCGCCCATCACGCAGTACGCGGTGTCGCAGCTCAGCGACAAGATCGAGTTGGCTGGAGACGCGTTCGACGTCGCGCCGTACGGCATCGCGGTCGACAAGGGTTCGGCACTCGCCCAGGCGATCCAGGCCGCGCTGCAGTCGATGATCGATGACGGAAGCTACAAGACGATCCTCGACAAGTGGGGCGTCTTCAGCGGGGCCATCGACAAGATCACGATCAACGCGGCCACCGCCGGCTAGTTAAATGAGTTCGCCAGACTCTGGCCGTTCGGCGACACGGGAACCCGTGTCGCCGAACGGCGTCGGGCAGCCAGCCCCCATCAAAGCCATTCGCCTCAAACACCCGTGGCGTATCACCGTCGCCGTCATCCTCGTCATCCTGCTGGCGCTCTTCCTCATCGACGCCTCGCAGCGCGAGGCCTACGGCTGGGACAACTTCGGCAAGTACATCTTCGACAAGCGGATCTCGCAGGCTGCCGGCTACACGCTCCTGTTGACGATCTACTCGATGGTCATCGCGATCGTGCTCGGCATCACCCTCGCCGTCATGCGGCTCTCCGACAACCCGGTCGTCAAAGGCGTCGCCTGGTTGTACCTGTGGGTCTTCCGCGGCACCCCGGTTTACGTGCAGCTCGTGTTCTGGGGCCTCATCGCGACCATCTACTCGACGATCGACATCGGCATCCCGTTCACGGCGCCGTGGATCCAGTTCGAGACCAAGAACGTCATCGACGTGTTCTGGCTCGCTGTCATCGGGCTCGCACTCAACGAGGCCGCCTACATGGCGGAGATCGTGCGCGCCGGCATCCTCTCGGTCGACAAGGGTCAGGATGAGGCGGCCACCGCCCTCGGGATGTCCTGGCTGCAGACCATGCGTCGTGTCGTCATCCCGCAGGCGATGCGCATCATCATCCCGCCGACCGGCAACGAGGTCATCTCGATGCTCAAGACGACCTCGCTCGTCACCGCCGTGCCGTTCAGCTTCGACCTGTACGGCAGATCGCGGGACATCTCCGCGGTCATCTTCGACCCGATCCCGCTGCTGCTCGTCGCCTCGGCGTGGTACCTGCTGTTCACCTCGATCCTCATGGTCGGTCAATACTTCCTCGAGAAGCGGTTCTCGCGCGGAGTCGGGCAGGCGCGGCCGGACAAGAAGGGCGGCACCGGGACGGGTGGCGCTGAAACGGGGGCGGTCCAGGTCGCTACCGGTGCCATCCGGGTCGACTCGCACGGATCGGAGCACACGAAATGACCGCCGCGACGGTCGAGATCCCCATGGTGCACGCCGACTGCGTGTCCAAGAGCTTCGGCTCCAACGAGGTGCTCAAGAGCATCTCGCTCACCGTCAAGCGCGGCGAGGTCCTGTGCCTCGTCGGGCCGAGCGGCTCGGGCAAATCCACCTTCCTGCGCTGCATCAACCATCTCGAACGCGTCGACGCCGGCCGTCTCATGGTCGACGGTGTGCTCGTCGGCTACGAGGAGCGCGGAGACAAGCTCTACGAGCTGCACCCGAGGGAGGCGGCCCGCCAGCGCCGCGACATCGGCATGGTATTCCAGCGCTTCAACCTGTTCCCGCACATGACCGCGCTCGAGAACATCGTCGAGGCGCCCATCCGCGTCAAGGGCGTGAAGAAGGATGCCGCTGTCGTGCGTGCCCGCGAACTGCTCGCGCGGGTCGGCCTCGGCAACAAAGCGGATGCCTACCCCGCGCACCTCTCCGGTGGCCAGCAGCAGCGGGTGGCGATCGCCAGGGCACTCGCCATGGACCCGAAGCTCATGCTCTTCGACGAGCCCACCTCGGCGCTCGACCCGGAGCTCGTGGGCGAGGTGCTCGATGTCATGAAGACGCTCGCCGAGTCGGGCATGACGATGATCGTCGTGACGCACGAGATGGGGTTCGCACGGGAGGTCGCCGACTCGCTCGTCTTCATGGACGGCGGAGTCGTCGTGGAGTCCGGCGACCCGGTCGAGGTGCTCACCAACCCGCAACACAAAAGGACGCAGGCGTTCCTGTCGAAGGTGCTGTAGGGGGCAGGCGGCGTTCGGCAATGCGTTTGCCAGCTCCGCCCATAGACGCCCGCCACACCCGAGCTGCCAAACGCATTGCCGAACGCCGACGGTAGTGGAAAGCGACGGGCTTCTGTACGTCCTACAGGTGCGCGCCGCAGCGGCGCACCGCGAGGAGCGCGAGCGAGCGGGTCACGGAGATGAGCTCGTCGAGGTTCACCTGCTCGCGCACGGCATGGGCGAAGCGCACGTCGCCGGGGCCGAAGTGCAGGGTGGGGATGCCGCCGATCCCCGAGTACAGGCGCAGGTCGCTGCCGTAAGGGGCTGCGGCCCGCTCCGGGGTGGTGCCCACGAGATCGGAGATCGACGCTGACACCTCGTCGATGAACTCGTGCTGGGCGTCGATGCTTCCGCTCGCGAACTGGCCGCCAGGCCAGGTGACGATTGCGGGGTGATCTCGCAGCCACGGGTCGAGCGCGCAGGCGGCGGCGACGCGCTCCTCGAGGGCGGCCCGGGCATCCGCCGGGTCCTCGCCGAGGAGAACGCCCATGCGCCCATCGGCGACAAGGCTCTCCGGAACGCTCGACGACCAGTTGCCGGCGCGCAGGAGTCCGATCGAGATGCCGAACGGCATCTCGTAGTTGCGGAACAGCGGATCGGGGTCGGCGTTGCGCTCCGCCTCGAGATCCTTGATGGCCGCATCGATCCCGAGGAACGAGTCGAAGGCGCTCACCCCGCTCAACCGGGTGCTGCCATGCGCCGCCTTGCCTGCCACCTCGATTCGGAAGGTCAGCGCGCCGGCGCAGGCTGTCACGATGCGCCCCGTCGTCGGTTCGGTGAGCACGGCGGCGTCCCCGCGGTGGCCGCGCAGCATCGTGGCGAACGCCCCGAGCCCGCCGTCCTCCTCGCTCATGACTGAATGGACCGCGAGCGGTCGCTCGAGCGAGACTCCGGCCGTGCGAAGCGCGCGCACCACGGCGAGATTCGCCGCGATCCCGGCTTTCATGTCGCAGGCGCCCCGGCCGTGCAGTACCCGGCCGACGATATCTCCCGCGAACGGGTCACGGCCGTCCCACTTCGCCAGCTCGCCCTCCGGTACGACGTCGACGTGACCCTGCAGGACGAGCGCGGGCTGACCGTCGCCCGGGGTGACGCCGACGACGCCGTAGCCTTCGTGGCGATCGGTCTCCTCGCCGGGATAGAGCGGATGCGCGCGCAGCTCGTCGAGGTCGAATTTCCAGCTGTCGACGTCGAGACCCAACTCCTCGAGCACACGCGCCTGCGAGTTCTGCAGGTCGGATTCGGCGTCGGTCCCGGTGGTGCTGGGCACGCGGATGAGGTCGACCAGGCTTTCGATCAGGACTTCATCGTCGATCGCGTCGAGGACTCGGCGCTCGACGGGGGTCAATTCCGTGGCAGGCATATGCCTACTTTATTGCGGGGGAGGCTTCCCCCAAGCGGCCTTTGACAAGCTCGATCAGCGGACGATGGTCAGCCGTTGGCGAGCAACTTCGTGATCCGCTGGAGGCTTACCGGCTCTGCGGTGCCGAGGTGCTGGGCGAACAGGGAGAGACGCAACTCCTCGAGGAGCCAGCGGGCGTGGGTGAGCGCGGCAGCGGCATCCGGATGCGGTGGCAGTTCACCGCCCGCCGCGCGGTAGCGTTCGGTCGCCGACTGCACCTCCGACATCCAGACGCGGTCACGGCCGAGGTTCTCGGCGAGCTTGCCGACGCGGTGGGTGATCCCGGTGAGGTAGACCGGCAGGCGGCGCAGTTGAGCAAGTCCGGTGCGGGAGACGAAGCCCGGGAAGACGAGCGCATCGAGCTGCTCGCGGGCGTCGGCGAGCGGTGCGATGAGCGCGATGCTGGAGGCTGCGGTGATCGCTTTCTCGGCGTTCCTGGCTGCGGCGAGCACTGAACTCACGAGGCTCACGGCCGCGAAGAGCGAGTCGAGGACGGAGGCGGAGAACTCGTCGCGCACCCCCTCGAAGTCCGCGCGGGAGCGGATGTCCCGCTCGCCGAGCACGGCATCCGCGCAGGCGAGCATGCAGTCGGCGAAGAGCGCGCTCGTCGACGGATAGGGGCTGCGCGCGAGCGCGAGCTTCTCGGGCGCGGTGAGGTGCTCCTGCACGTAACCGGTGGGGGAGGGCACGGCGAGTTGCAGCATCCGGAGCACGCCGCGGCGGTGCTCCCTGGCCTGATCGGCCGGCGTCGCCATGAGTCGGATCGCGACGCTCGGCCCATCGTCGACGAGGGCAGGGTACGCGCGGATCGTGTTGCCGGCCTGGCGCGTGTCGAGGATGCGGGGGAGCTCGTCGAAGTCCCAACTCGTGAGGCCGTCGCGCTCGATCGCGTTCGGCGTGCTTACGACCGCCTTCGCAACCGACTCCCGGGTGCGGGACCTGAGCTTGTGCTGCAGGCTCCCGAGGTCTTTGGACGCGGCGGCCTTCCGGCCGTGCTCGTCGATGACGGCGAACGTCACCATGAGGTGTGGGGGGATGCGCTCGAGGTCGAAGTCGTCCACGGCGACCGGCGTGTAGGTCGCGCGCTGGATCTGCGCGGCCAGGAACTCGCGGAGACCGACCTCGTCGGATCCCTCGATCGGCGCATCCTGAAGCAGCCGCCTCGCCCAGTCGGCGGCCGGCACGACGTTGCGGCGGATCGCCTTCGGCAGCGACTTGATGAGGGCGACCACGAGCTCTTCGCGGAGGCCCGGCACCTGCCAGTCGAAGCCGGCCGGAGCCAGCCGGGGCAGCAGGGCGATCGGCACGTGCACGGTCACGCCGTCGTCCTCGGCGCCCGGCTCGAAGCGGTAACTGAGCTTCAGGCGCTGGTCGCCCTGGTGCCAGACATCCGGGTACCGTGCGTCGAGGTCGGGCCGGCGCCCTTCGTGACGCGCTGCGCGCTTCTCGGGGACCGGGACGTCCTCATCGAGGAGGTCTGCGCGCGTCATGGTCAGCAGGTCGGGGTTCTCGGCGCGCGCCTTCTTCCACCACGACTCGAAGGCGCGCTGGTCGGTGACCTCGGCCGGCAGCATGCGGTCGTAGAAACCGAACACCGCCTCGTCGTCGAACAGGATGTCGCGCCGCCGGGTACGCTCCTCGACTTCGGCGAGCTCGCGGCGGAGGGTGCGGTTGGCGCGGTCGAAGGCGGTCAGGCGCTTGTCGAGCCCGCCGAAATCCCATTCGCCATCCACCAGCGCACTCCGGATGAACAGCTCGCGTGCGAGCTCAGGATCGATGCGTCCGAGCTGCACGCGCCGTCGGGCCACGATCGGCACCCCGTAGAGCGTCACCCGCTCGTAGACCACCGCCGAACCCTGCTTCTTCTCCCAGTGCGGCTCGCTGTAGCTGTGCTTGGCGAGGTCGCCCGCGATCGGTTCGGCCCAGGAGAGGTCGATCGCGGCATTGGTGCGTGCGAACAGCCGGCTCGTCTCGACGAGCTCGGCGCTCATGACCTCGGCCGGCTGCTTCTTCGCAAGCGCAGACCCGGGGAAGATCGCGAACCGCACCTGGCGTGCGCCGAGGTACTCCCCGCGCTGTTGCTTCTTCGCGTCGCCCTTCTGCTCGTCCCGGATGCCGATCTGGCTGAGCAGGCCGGCCAGCAGCGCGCGGTGGATGCCCACGGCATCCGCCCCGGTCGGACCATCGTCGGCCGCCCCGGTGCCGGACCTGCCGACCGTTAGCCCGAGCTGTTTGGCGAGCCGCGTGAGCTGCCGGTAGACGTCGCCCCACTCACGAATTCGAAGGTAATTGAGGTACTCGGCCTTGCACAGGCGCCGGAACGCGCTGCTGGAGAGCTCCTTCTCCTTGCGTTTCGTATAGTTCCAGAGGTTGAGGAGGGTCACGAAGTCGCTCGTCTTGTCGGTGAAGCGGGCGTGCGACTGGTCGGCCTGCGGACGCTTCTCGAGGGGGCGCTCGCGGGGATCCTGGATGCTGAGGGCCGCGACGATCGCCATCACCTCGCGCGTGACCGCGTACTTACCGGACTCGATGACCATGCGCCCGAGTCGCGGGTCGATGGGAAGGCCGGCCAGTTGGCGGCCGATTTTGGTGATCCTGGGCGGTCTCGACAGGCCCGACCCGAGAGAGTCGGTCGATCCGCCTTTTTCTCCGGTCGATCCGCCTTTTTCTCCGGTCGAGCTTGTCGAGACCGCGCCGAGCTCCCGCAGCAGGTCGAGCCCGTCCTTGATGCCGCGTGAGTCCGGCGGCTGCAGGAACGGGAACTCGGCGATGTCGCCGAGCCCGAGCGAGATCATCTGCAGGATGACGGCGGCGAGGTTCGTGCGCAGGATCTCCGGCTCGGTGAACTCCGGCCGCGCGAGGTAGTCCTCCTCCGAGTACAGCCGGATGGCGATGCCGTCGCTCGTGCGGCCGCTGCGGCCCGACCGCTGGTTCGCCGAGGCCTGCGAGATCGCCTCGATCGGCAGCCGCTGGATCTTCGACCGCACGCTGTACCGGCTGATGCGCGCAGTGCCGGCGTCGATGACATACCGGATGCCCGGGACGGTCAGGCTCGTCTCGGCGACGTTCGTGGCGAGCACGATACGGCGACGGATGCCGGCCGGGCGCGATCCGAACACGCGGTGCTGGTCGGCTGCGCTGAGCCTGCCGTACAGGGGCAGCACTTCGGTTCCTTCTCGGATCGAGCCCGCCGAAATCCGCCCCTTGATCGCCTCCTCGGCATCACGGATCTCGTTCTCGCCGGAGAGGAACACGAGCACGTCGCCGTCGTTCTCGCGGGACAACTCGTCCAATGCCGCGTTGATCCCGTCGAAGAGGTCGGTACCTTCCGGCGACTCGTTCGTTGAGCGCTGCCCTGAGGTTTTCGAAGCGTAGCCCGCTCGCGGGCGTATCGAAACCTTGCCGGGGTGGTTTCGATAAGCGCCTTCGGCGCTACTCAACCGGCGGCTCTCGCGGGTTTCGTCGGGGGTGGCATCGGGGTCGTCGGCGGGGTCATCGGAAGGTGGATCGGGGGACAGCGGCCGGTACCGGATCTCGACCGGGTAGCTGCGGCCGGAGACCTCGACGATGGGCGCCGGCGTGCCCGCCGCATCCGCGAAGTGTCGGGCGAAGCTCTCGGGGTCGATCGTGGCGCTCGTGATGATGACCTTGAGATCCGGCCGCTTCGGCAGCAGCTGCTTGAGGTAGCCGAGCAGGAAGTCGACCGTGAGACTGCGCTCGTGCGCCTCGTCGATGATGATCGTGTCGTATTTCTTGAGCATCCGGTCGCGGTGGATCTCGTTCAGCAGGATGCCGTCGGTCATGAGCTTGATGCGGGTGTCCTTGCCGACCTTGTCGGTGAACCGCACCTGGTAGCCGACGAGGCCGCCGAGCTCCGTACCCAGCTCCTCGGCGATGCGCTCGGCGATCGTGCGGGCGGCGATGCGTCGCGGCTGCGTGTGCCCGATCGACTCGCGGCCGAGCTCGAGGCAGATCTTCGGAAGCTGCGTCGTCTTGCCCGAGCCGGTCGCACCCGCGACGATCACGACCTGGTGATCCCGGATGGCCGCGGCAATATCGTCGCGCCGCTGGCTGACCGGCAGGTCGGGCGGGTAGGTGATCGGCACGGTGCTGACAGGCACAGTGCGGATGCGCGGGCTGGCATTCATGAGCCTTCCAGCCTAAGTGCACCGCGGCATCCGTGGGCCCGATCGGCGGCCAGTGGAGGTCAGGAGTGTGCAGCAACGGCGATCACGGGGGCCTTGTGCTAGAAAACAGTGATGGCACCGCAGGCAGAACTCCCGACCACCGCGACTGCGGCGAGCCCCGCTCGCAGCTCCGGAGCCGGTTGGCCCTTCGCGCTCCCGTTCGTGCGAGTTGCGCTGACGGGGGTCGCTGCGCTGTCGACCGCGGGAGTTCTTGCCCTCGCCGGCCAGCCCTCCGGCCTTCCCTCGGTCTCGATCTTCGCTGCGCTGTTCCTGCTGCCGGTGAACATCGTGAGTTTCCTGCTGGTTCGCCGGCTCGTCCATCGTGCGGGAAGCAGCATCCGCAGCCTCATCGGCTATGGCCGGGCGCGACTCGGACGTGACATCCTGTGGGGCCTGCTCTGGATTCTGGTGCTCTACGTCCCCTTCGCGCTCGCGATCGTGGGCACCATGTTCGTGCTCTTCGGGGCCGATGCCTTCACCTCGTTCGAGGCGGTGTTCGCGCCCGACCCGGGCGAGATCCCCGCTCTCGGGACCGTCGCCTCGATCATCTTCGCGGTGGTCGTGTTCGTCAGCTTCGCCCCGCTCAACGCCCCCACCGAGGAACTCGTCTACCGCGGGTACAGTCAGGGCGGACTGGCCGCGTATCCGGTGATCGCGATCCTCGCCCCGTCGTTCGCTTTCGGACTGCAGCACATCTTTTTCGCCAGCACGGTGCCAGGGATGCTCGTCTACGGCGTCGCGTTCTTCGTGTGGGGGATCGGGTCGGCGCTCATCTACCGCCGCCAGGGCCGCCTCATGCCCCTCATCGTCGCGCACCTTCTCGTGAACCTTGCCACGACGGTTCCCGCTCTCCTCCTGCCGTTCGTGCTCGGTGGATGACGAGGTCGGCGACGTACGCTGACCCGCTTATGCCGCAGGCTCGAGGTGGAATGTGCCGGCGAAGCGTTCGAGGAGCGCGCCATCGCCGGAGAGGACCCGGACCGTCTTCTGAGCCAGGGCATCCGCCGGGCTGAGTTCGCCCGAGATGAGCCCGCGGATGCCGGGGCCGGCCGCGAAGGCGAGGTCGGCGCCCCGCGTGCCCGGCCGTGCGTTGCCCGGGCCCAGCCGCAGCACGTTGAGGTGATCGCGGTCGACGTGGAGGCGCAGTGCGAAGTCGCCGAGGTGCGTGTCGTAGACGGTCGCGGGCAGTCGGTGGGCGGCATCCGGCTGGAACGCGGTGCGGAAGGCGATCGTCATCGAGTCGGGGGTGATGATGTCGCCCTCAGCGGGTTCGCCCATCGCCTGGAAGCCCCACCGCCCGAGAGCGAGCACGACGTCCTCCAGGCCGCGGCCGAACTCGGTGAGCTCGTACACGAGACCGTGGGCGAGCGGGACCCGGCGCACGATGCCGGTCGCCTGAAGCTCCTTGAGGCGCGAACTCAGGATGTTGGTGGGGATGCGGGGGAGCCCCTGCTTGAGGTCGCTGTACCGGCGCGCGCCGACGAGCAGGTCGCGAACGATGAGCAGCGCCCACCGTTCGCCGACCAGCTCGACCGCCGTGACCACACCGCAGTATTGTCCGTAGTTGCGCGCCGCCATCGGGTCAGGAGTCCTGGCCCTGCTGGGCCATGAACGCCTCCGGGCCGATCTCGGCGGCGACCGGGTCCATCCAGAGCATGCCGAAGGTGTTGCCGTCCGGATCCTCGAAGTCGCGGGAGTACATGAAGCCGTAGTCCTGCGCCTCGCGCTGCTCGGCCCCTCCCGCGGCGAGGACCTTCTCGAGGAAGGCGTCGACATCGTCCCGGGCGTCGGCGCTCAACGAGATCTGCACCTGGGCCGAGGTGCCGGGGTCGATGATCGTCTTGTCGGTGAAGGTCGCGAAGTAGTCGCGCGTGAGCACCATGAGGTAGATGGTGTCGGAGATGACGACGCAGATCGCATTCTCATCGCTGAAGTTGTCGTTGATCGTCCAGCCGACGCCGGAGTAGAACGCTCGCGCGCGCTCCAGGTCGCTGGTGGGGATGTTGACGAAGACGCTGGTTGGCATGGTGGCCTCCTGACCGATTTGTCGGGGGATGTGCTTTCGTGGTGACGATACTTGCAAAAAGCAAGTGCGCTTGTCAATAGCAAGTGCGTGATCGGATGGCCCCGGCATCCTAAGCTGGGATCATGGAGAGCGGCGGCACGGGCACCGGATCGCCGCGGAGCTACCTCTACGTTCCGGGTGACCAGGCCGAGCGCCTCGAGAAGGCTCCGGGGCGAGGTGCCGACGCCCTGATCCTCGATCTCGAGGATGCCGTGGCACCGCAGAACAAGGCGGCCGCCCGTGAGCTGGTCGGCGGTTGGATCCAGGGGCATCCGGAGTTCGCCGCCTCGGTGTGGGTACGGATCACCGCGGAAGACCCGGCTGCTGACCTCGAGGCGATCACTGCTCCGATCGCCGGTGTCATGGTGCCCCGGGCCGAGACCGCACTCCTCGCCGAAGTCGACGAATTGCTGGCTGCGCGGGAGAGTCGGCTCGGAATCCCGGCCGCCAGTATTGCCGTCATCCCACTCATCGAGACCGCGCGTGGGCTGCTGGATGCCGTCCAGCTGGCGAGCGCTCCCCGCACCGTGCGCCTGGCCATCGGGCGAGCCGATCTGGCCGGCGAGTTGGGACTCGGTATCGACCCGGAGGGGCCGGAGTTCCGGAGCATCCTGCTGCAGTTGGTGATCGCGAGTTCCGCGGCTGGCATCTCGGCACCGGTCGCCCCGACCTCCACCGACTTCCGCGACCTCGACGGGCTGCGGGCGAGCACTGAGCAGTTGCTGCGGCTCGGCTACCGCGGCCGTACGGCCGTGCATCCGGCGCAGCTTTCCGTGATCAACGAGGCGTTCACCCCGGCGGCGGATGAGGTGCAGCGCGCCGAGCGACTGGTCGCCGCCTTCGAGGAGGCCGAGCGCAGCGGGTCGGGAGTCACGACCGACGAGAACGGCCGGATGGTGGATGCCGCCGTCGTGCGCTCGGCGCGCGACGTCCTGGCACGCGCCCGCCCGGCGAGGACGACCGAGTAGGGTCGCGAGGCGCTGTCATTCGCGAGGTCCTCGCGAGACTCAGCGGGCAGCTCCTACGGAGAGCCGCTGGGCCAGTAGGGGCGTGACCCCGAGCTCCGAGAGGTCATTCCAGACGTACTGCTCGTGAATGAGTCCGTCGCGGAGGATGAACAGGTCGATGTAGCGCACTCCGGCGAAGCTCGTCCCCCAAAGGGTCTCGCCCTTGAGAGCCCCTGACGAGATGCAGCTCACGGCTCCGTCACTCGTGCGCTCACCGACGAAGAAGTCGGTGCGATCCTTCTGGACCCATTTGTAGCGGTGCGAGGCGTCCGCGACGACGCTCGGCAGGTCGTCGAAGGTGAGCCCTCCGGGGAAGACCAGCTTCGCTCCCGGTGCCAGGTAGGCGCTCGCCGCCTCGAGATCCTTCTCGCCGAACAGTCTCAGGTAGGTGTCGACGATCTCGACCTCGGGTGCGCGCTCCATAGCGTTCGATCCTTCTCCTCGTGGGCAGTCTGTCGCCAGACTAGCCTTTCGAGAGGGTCGGCACCGACCGCGATACGGCAGGCCTCAGCGTCGAGGTCCGCGGGGGATGTAGGCTCCCTCGGCGGTACCGGTGACCTGGCCGCCGGCGAGCACCTGGTTTCCGCGTACGAAGGTGTCGGTGACCGTGGCATCCAGCGTGAAGCCCTCGAACGGCGTGTACTCCTGCGTCGACTCCGAGTCCTTGGCGTGGATCACCTGGCTGTGGTTCGGGTCGACGAGCACCACGTCGGCGTCGAAGCCGACCGCGAGGTCGCCCTTGTCGTGCAGGCCGTAGCGCTGGGCGGGATTCCAGGACACCAACTGGGCGATGCGCTGGAGGCTGAGGCCGCGTTTGAGCCCCGCGCCGACGAGCCCGGGGAGCAGATATTCTGCGCCGCCGAATCCGGACTTCGCGGCGAACACGTCGTCGCGGTCCTCGTGGCCGAACTTCATCTCGTCCTTGCAGCAGGCGTGGTCGCTGACCACCCAGTCGATGTCGCCGGCGATCAGGTGCCCCCAGAGCGCCTCGACATCCTCGGCCGATCGGAGAGGGGGGTTGACCTTGCCGCCGAGGTTCGCGGCCGTGTGGAAGTCGGCGAGCAGGTGCCCGATGGTGACCTCGCGCCGGAAGTCGATGTGGGGGAACGCCTTCGCCATGGTCATGGCCGCCTCGAGCGCCTTCGCACTCGACAGGTGCAGCAGGTTGATGGTCGGCAGGGCGGTCTCGTGGGCGAGGTAGGAGGCGATCGAGATCGCCAGGCCCTCGGAGTGTGGCGGTCGCGCAGCGCTGTAGGCCTCGAGTCCGGTGAGCTTGCCCTCGTTCTGCACCATCGCGGTGTAGGCCCGCATGATCTCGGCCGTCTCGCAGTGCAGCGAGAGCGAGATCTCGTCGGCGTACTCCGGGAACTGCTCGCGCAGTCGCTGCACGCCCCGCATCACGAACTCGAAGTGGGCGATGTCGTAGGACTCGCCGTCGGGGATCATCAGGAACTCGCGCTGGCTCGACGAGGCCCCGTGCAGGCCGAAGCCGCCGTAGAACATGAAGATCTTGAAGGAGGTGATGCCGAAGTCCTTCGCGATGAGCGGGAGCTCGTCGATGTGCTCCTTCATCATCGGCGCGACGTGGAAGGCGTAGTCGATGTAGGACTTGCCTTCGCAGGCCTCCAGCACCTTGGGCAGGAACTGGGCGTACGGCCCGCCCTGGTTCAGGTAGTACTGGCCCGTGCGCATGTAGGTGATCCCGGTGGTGACGCCGCCCTGGGCTGATGCGCGGGACTCGCTCACAGCATCCTCGGCGAGCGGGTTGTAGATGCCCCAGTGCTGGTGGCCGTCGACCGCACCGGGAAAGGCCAGCTTGCCGCCGCCGTCGACGACGCGGGTTGCGAGGCCGGCGTCGATGCCGGGGGCGATCGCGGCGATCTTGCCTTCCTGAACGGCGATGTCGGCGTCGATGACGTCGGAGCTGTTCGGGCTCACCACCCGGACGTTCCTGATCAGAAGGTCGAATTCAGACATAGGAGTCCTCCTTGGGCTCGTCGGGGGATGCGGTGATCGGGGATGCGGGAGTGGAACCGAGGCGGGCCAGCGGGCTCAGAAGAGTTCCCATGTCGTCCAACTGTTCCATCCGGGCGACATTCTCGCGAATGCTCGAGACCGCGTCACCGTCGAGCACCCGCCCGGCGTTGTCGGTGAACTTCGTGGCGAGCTCGTCGTAGGTCAGCGGCCGTTGCGGGCCGCCGCGGTTGGCGAGGACCTTCTTGACGTGCTCCCGCCCGTCGGTCGTGCGCACGCGCAGGACGGCAGGGAACTGGTGCGGGAATATCGCGTCGCACTCCGGGTCGGCCTCGACGCTCACCTTCGCCATGAGAGCGCGCAGCCCCGGATCGTGGGCCCTCTCGTCGGTGAAGTCGTCGAGCCCGAGTCCGAGGCCGCTTCCGCCGTGAAGTGCGGCGGCGACCACGAAGGGGGCGCTGAACTGGGCCATGTAGCCGGTCTCCGGCATCCGTTTGACCTCGATCGGCTCGCCGATCGTGCGCACGGTCGGTGCCGAGACGCCGACCGTGACCGAGGCGACCTCGTCGGGCGCGAGGCCTTCCGCGCGCAGCTCCAGCGCGGCGTCGATCGCGGCGTGGGTGAAGTGGTTGGCGGGGTAGGGCTTGAAGAAGATTCCCGGAACCGACCATTCGCTTCCCAGGTGGTCGGTGATCGCGCTCGCATCGAAGACGCCATGCAGCCAGGCCTGGAAGAAGCCGAACCGTCCCTCGAGGACGGTGGGCGGCCCGGTGAAGCCGAGTGCGACGAGCTGGGCGGCGGAGACGCCCGCGTGCGCGGCCCATCCGCAGTGCAGGCGTTTGACGGTGCCGCCCGTGCGGTTCGACTCGATGATGCCGGAGGCCATGGAGGCCGCCACGCCGAGCACGTCGACGAGGCGGTCCTCGTCGAGGCCGAGCAGCATCCCGGCCGCCACCGCGGAGCCGAGCGCCCCGCAGATGGAGGTCGCATGCTGACCGTGCTCGAAGAAGGTCGAGTTGCCTGTAACGCTGTCGTAGCCGGCCATGCCCACGCGCACGCAGATCTCGATGCCGACCGCGATGGCGGCGATCGTGGCGCGGCCATCAGCCCCGGCTGCCTGTGCTGCGGCGAGTGCTGCGGGGACCACCGAGGCGCTCGGGTGGAGCACGGAAGGCAGGTGCGTATCGTCATAGTCGAGCGAGTGTGCCAGCACGCCGTTGACGAAGGCGGCCTGCGCGGCGGGAACCCGTCCGTTCACGCCGATCGCCGTCGCGTGCGGCACCCCGCCCTGGGCGCCGACCCAGGCTGCGGCCGCGCGGCTCGTCTCGAGCGGGGTTGCGGCCGCGCAGATGCCGAGGATGTCGAGGACCCTGCCCCGCACACTGTCGATCACCTCGACCGGAAGCCGGTCGTAACTGCTCGCCACGGCGAAGGCGGCGAGGCGCTGGGCGAGGGTGTCAGGCATCCGGAACCACCGCGAGGGGACGTACGGGCGAGCCGGTCGCGCCCTGGAGGTTGAGCGGCACGAGGATGAACGTGAACTCGTGGACGCCGGCGTCGGCGAGCTCCTCGAGATCGAGTGCCTCGATGATGTAGATCCCGTGCTCGACGAGGAGTACGCGGTGAGCGGGGAGCACCGAGTGGCCTGAGCCGGCGGGAAGCCATTCGAACGCGATGGTGTCGGCCCCTGCCGCGATGACCTCGCGGTCGGCGAGCCAGTTTGCGCCGGCCTCGCTGATGCCCGGGACCCCCGTCGACGTTCCGAGGTAGGCCTCGGCGCCGTCGGCGAACCGCCTGCCCCAGCCGGTGCGGATGAGCACGACGTCGCCCGCGTCGATCCGGGCGCCCTGACGCGCCACAGCGGCATCGAGGTCGGCGGTCGTCACCTGGTACGCCGGCTCGCACACTTCGATATCGATGGCCCGTGGAATGTCCAACACCACGCCGCGACGCACGATGGGGGAGATCGTGTGCACGCCGTGCGTCGGGTAGCCGCCGCCGATGCAGGCGTCGCCCGCGTTCGCGCCACCGTGGAGCAGCCCGTCCTGCGATACGTGCGCGAGTGCGTCGATGTGGGTCCCGACATGGGTACCCATGACGAGGAGGTCGTTCGCGGCGGAGCCGCCATCCGGGCGCACCATGTCGCCGTGCCGGCGAGGAAGCGTGTGAGTGTACTTCGGATGATTCGGCGACTGCGGCATCCCGGCGAAGAAAGGCCGGCCGAGGTCGAAGATGCGCACTCCCGCGCTGACCGCATCCAAGAGCGCGTCGGTCATCTGATCACTCCTTCTTCGCGCAGGGCGCGAACAGTATCGGCGGCGTAGCCGAGTTCATCGAGAATGGCGTCGGTATCCGCGCCGAGGGGACGGCCGGTGAAGCGGATGCTGCCGGGCGTCTCGGACATCCGCCACAGGACGTTGTGCATGAGCATCGGACCCAGGTCGGGATCGTCGACCTCCACGAGCATCTTCGTTTCGCGGATGTGCGGGTCATCGACGATGTCCTTGGCGCTGTAGATCGGGGCGACGGCGCCGCCGACCCGCTCGAACTCTGCGACGACCTCACGGCGATCGCGCTGCCCGATCCAGTCGGCGACGTAGCCATCGATGAGGTCGGCGTGGTCGGCGCGCCCTCGCCCGCTGCCGAACCAGGGCTCCTCGAGGAGCTCCGGATGTCCGACGAGGGTCATGATGCGCTCGGCCACGCTCTGCGCGCTGCTGGAGACCGCGACCCAGTGCGCGTCGCGGGTGCGATAGGTGTTGCGCGGGGCGTTGTTCGTCGAGCGGTTGCCGTGCCTCTCCTCGATGATGCCGGTCTGCTGGTAGACCGTCGGGCTGGGACCGACCGCGGTCATGATCGGCTCGAGGATGCTCAGATCGATCACCTGCCCAGGGCCGCCGTTCACCTCCCGGTGACGCAGCGCCATCATGACCGCGGAGGATGCCGCGATGCCGCAGATGCTGTCGGCGAGGCCGAAGGCCGGCAACGTGGGCGGTCCGTCGCTGGAGCCCGTGAGGTGGGCGAATCCGCTCATCGCCTCGGCGAGAGTGCCGAAGCCCGGCCGCGCGGAGTATGGGCCGGTCTGGCCGAAGCCGGTGAGGCGGACCAGGATGAGCTTCGGGTTCACCCGGTGGAGTTCGTCGGGGCCGATGCCCCACCTCTCAAGGGTGCCGGGGCGGAAGTTCTCTACGACCACGTCGGAGGTGGCCGCGAGTCGCAGGAAGACCTCGGCGCCCTCCTGAGTGCCGAGGTTCAGGCCCACCGTCCGCTTGTTGCGGCTGACTTCCTTCCACCACAGCGAGACGCCATCCTTCTGGCCGCCGTGGCCTCGCATGCTGTCGCCATGAATCGGGTGTTCGATCTTGATGACATCGGCGCCGAAATCGCCGAGGATCTGACAGCACAGCGGGCCGGCGAGGATGGTGGAGGCGTCGATGACCTTCAGGCCGTGCAACGGCATTGCTGACAACGAGGCTCCCGTGAGTTCCGGTTAGAGAAACGTCTCTGGGGCTTGACTCTAGCCTAGGTTCTCGAGGGAATCCAGCTAGATTATGGCGATACGTAGAGAAACGTGCGTCATGGCAGAGTTCAGAAGAAGGGCTGTGCGATATCTGTTTCTCTTAGCGAAACACCTTGCGGGAAGAGGCGCCCAGCGAGAAAGGTGCCATGGTCCTAGCGAGTAGCGTGCATTCCTTTGGATATCTCTCGTGCGGTCGACACCACGAAGGGAATGAAGCGGCTCACTGCCTCGTCGTTGAAGCGTGAGAGCGGCCCACATACGCTGATCGAGCCGATGACGTCGTCGCGCATGCCGAAGACGGGCGAGGCGATAGAGCCGGCACCGGCCTGCCGTTCGCCGACGGAACGCGCATACCCGAGCTTGCGTACCTGATCGAGCTGGTGCCGAAGCTCATCGGCGTCGGTGAGCGTGTGTGAAGTGAGGGGATCCAAGCCGCGCTGGATGATGTGTTCGATCTGCGAAGCCGGAAGGTGGGCGAGGATCGCACGCGACGAGGAGCCGGCATGCAATGGGTACATCCTGCCGAGCTCGACAGTCATTTTGATCTCGTTCGGACTCTCGTACTGATCGACGTAGGCGCGGGAATCCGCCGTGAGCAGAGACAGAGTCGTCGTCTCTCCCGTCGTATCCCGGAGTCGGAGGAGTGGCTCGCGTCCGACGGTTCTGACGTCGAGCTGTCGAAGGGCCCTGGCCCCGAGGACGGTCGCACTCGGTCCGAGTGAGTAATCGCGACTTTTCGCCGAGTACTGGAGAAGGCCCCGTGAGACGAGCGATTGCAGGATTCGGTGCACCACAGCCTTCGACAGATCGAGATCCCGTGCGAGTGCGCTCACACCGATCGAGGAGTTGGTTCTGGCGAAGGCCAGAAGTACGTCGGCGACTCGTTCTGCCGATTCGGTGCCGGCTCCCGCGGCTTTTACGGTCATCGCTGCTCGGTCCTGTTCAGGTGGAGAGGGATGCGGTGCCCGAGCGACCCAGGACACGCATTTCAGCTGGTTCAAAGCTACTCAGCTTACCGGCCGACTCTAGACGGAAGTCGGGTCGACGCGGGCGGGTTCGATGCCGCATTCGGTTCCCAGGGATGACCAGCGTGCTGATCCAGCGAAAGAAGCGTTGTTGTGTTTCGCTTAGAGAAACATTCGTCACCATGATGGAATAGTAATCGAAGTCGCAGGGATTGCCTGAAAATTACGCTGAAATCGCTGATACGTCGGTCGAGTCTATTGACAGAATCGACGAGATATGCGACTCTCGTGCTCGATGACTATGAACTTGCGGTACGCTTAGCGGAACACTTGGCAAGTTGTGATTGTTATCGAGTGCGCTGTTCATCACCACGGGAGCAAAGAGGCAAGTCTATGGGAGCTATCACCGTCGACGCGGTGAGCAAAGTCTTCACCAGCCGCACTGAGAAGCAGGTCATGGCGTTGCGGGAGATCTCGCTCGAAGTCAAGGAGGGCGAGTTTGTCGTGTTGCTCGGTCCCTCGGGCTGCGGCAAGACGACGCTTCTTCGGATCATGGGGCAGCTGGAGGCCGCCACGGTGGGAACAGTCACGATCAAGTCCTCCAAAGGGGGTGGCGACAGCACCATCGGCTTCGTCTTCCAGGAACCGACGCTCATGCCATGGCGGACCTCCGAAGACAATGTGGGCCTGCCGCTTGAACTCACCGGAGTGCACAAAAAGGACCGATTGCGACGTGTGGGAGAGATGCTCGAGCTCGTCCAATTGGCTCACGCGCGGCGAAAGACTCCTGCGCAACTCTCCGGTGGAATGCGCCAACGTGTGTCGATCGCGCGTGCGCTCGTTCACGATCCCGATGTGCTGCTCATGGATGAACCGTTCGGAGCGCTCGACGCCCAGACTCGCGACATGATGAATATCGAGCTTCAGCGCATCTGGATGCAGAACCCGAAGACAGTGGTGTTCGTGACGCACTCCGTAGCGGAAGCTGTCTTCCTGGGGGACCGCATCGTCATGCTCGGCATCAACCCCGGTCATGTCCATTCGATTACGGAGGTGAACCTTCCGCGACCGAGAACGATGGAGATGGCCGAGTCTCAAGAGTTCCGTGAGTTGGTCGCCGAGCTTCGGGAGCAGATCGGCGACGTCCAGCGGTCCGACTACATTCCCATCTCGGTGTGACGGAAAGAACGGCATCCATGATCACCAACGAAAACCCCGACACCGCGGCCATCCTCACCGAGCAGGGACCGAAGAATCTGAGCGCAACCGACGCAGAGATCCTGGCCCGGGCACCGATCCCCGGGCTTCGCCAACGGATTCTCAAGAGCCGGTGGTTGACGATCGTCTCCACGCCCCTGCTGATCATCATCTTCCTTGTCGCCTGGAAGCTGTATACCGAGTGGAGCGGTGTCACTCGCTTCGTGCTGCCCGCTCCGGAAGCCGTCGGGGCAGCCTTCCTTGATCAGATCACAGATCCTCATACCTGGACGCAGCACATATGGACCACCTTCTACGAAGTCGTGGCCGGGCTTTTCTGGGCGATCATCGTCGGGGTCGGTCTAGGCTTCGCGATCGGGAAATCGCCCGTCTTCGAACGGGTCTCGCGCCCCTTCGTCGTTGCCACGCAGGTCGTCCCGAAAGTGGCCCTCGTACCGCTCTTCCTGCTGTGGCTGGGTTTCGGCGCCGAGTCGAAGATTCTCATCGCAGCACTATTGGCCTTCTTCCCGCTGCTCATCAACACCGCGCTCGGTGTGCGCTCTGTGCCACGGTCCATGCACGATCTCATGACCTCGCTCAAGGCGAACCGGCTTCAGCGGTTCTGGAAGGTGGAAGTCCCGCACACGATGGCGTACATCCTCGCGGGGCTTGAGGTAGCGGTCGTTCAGGCAACGGTCGGTGCGATCGTCGGTGAATACCTCGGCGGCGACAAAGGCCTCGGCAGGTGGGCCGTTGACCTTCAGAATGCTTTGCAGATCGACAAGCTGTATGGCTCGATCCTGATCATGACGCTCTTCGGCTTCGTCCTCTACAGCGTCGTTGCCGGATCTCGCCGTCTTCTGATCCCATGGCATGAATCCGTACAGAAGAGATGAAAGCACGTGATCGATAGTCCCACCCCCATCACTAGAGAAACCAGGAGAGAACCATGAAGTTCGGCACCAGCAATCAGACATCGTTGTCGCGTCGCGCCTTCCTCGGTGGCACCCTCATCGCAACCGGCACCGGTGCGGCATTCATTCTTGCGGGCTGCGCAGCACCGGCACCGGAGAATCCGGGTACCGGTAAGCCGAAGACGCTGAGCGGCACCTACATGACGGCATTCGGCATCAGCCTCAGCTTCGTCGAGGTACTCGTTGCGAAGGAGCGGGGCTTCTTCGACGAGCAGGGCCTGAATCTCGATATCAAGGGTGGCACCGGCACGGCGTCGGCTATCCAGGGTGTGCTCAGCAATGCCGTCGATCTCTCTCGCACGGCAGGCGTCAACGCCATCATCGCCTGCGCCAACGAGGGCGCGCCGCTCCTCTCTATTGCGACGGTTCGTCAGCGCTCGCAGTTCGATCTCGTGTCGCTCGCGGACAAGCCGGTCAAGAGCCCGGCCGAGTTGGCTGGTAAGACTGTCGGCGTCGTCTCCGCGGGCGGGTCCACCGAAAACCTTCTGGACATGATGCTCGTGGGCGCAGGCGTCGATCGTGCCAGCGTGAGCCGTCCGATCACGGGAGTCGGAACGGCTGCGTACGAACTCGCTCGCAAGGGCGAGGTCGACGCCTGGATCTCGGTGGACACCGACCGGCAACTCATCAATGACGAGCTCGGAGCGGTCTACTACTTCAACTCGGACGACTACGCCAAGGTTCCCTCGGACACCTACAACCTGTCGTCGAAGCTCCTCGATTCGGGCTCCGACATGCCGACTCGCTTCCTGGCAGGCGTCTTGCAGGCAATGGAGTTCGCGAGCGACCCGGGCAACTATGAGCAGGTCGTCAAGGATCTTCAGGTGTACACACCGGATGCCGACACTGAGCAGTCGCTTGCTGCGATGCCACTGCTCGTCGAGGGGTGGACCGCCGGTGGTAAGAATGAATTCCTCGCGCTCGACGATGACGCCTGGTTGAGTGGTCAGGATCTGATGCAGAAGACCGGCCTGATCAACCAGACGGTCGGCATCGACAAGCTGATCACGCACGAGTACCTCGACGACGCGCGCAAGCTCGTCTAGAAACTCAGAGATGAGGAGGCAGGTCGCTCGTGACTCAGGTTGTCTATTCCCCCATTGAAGGCAGTGTTCTTCGTGAGCTTCCGCTCACTACGGCCGCGGAAGTGGAAGTGGGAATCAGCGCGGCCCGCGCTGCGCAGGTGGAGTGGGCGCGACGGCATCCGAGTGAGCGCGGGCGGCTGATCGCGAGCGTGGCCGGGATCATCGAGAGCCGCGTCGAGGAGATAGCCGAACTTGAGAGCAGGAACACCGGCAAGCTGCTCTCGGATACCCGACGAGAAGTACTTCGCGCGGCCGGCTCCTTCCGTTACTACGGAGGATGGGCGGACAAGGTTGTCGGTGAGATGATTCCCATGGACGGGGATCATCTCATCTACACCTCGCCCGAGCCCTACGGAGTAGCAGCGGGAATCATCCCGTGGAACGTTCCGTTCTTCTTCGCGGCCAAGAAGATCGCACCCGCGTTGGCATTCGGCAACGCTTGTGTTCTCAAACCTGCGGAGGACACACCACTCACTGCTTTGCTTCTGAAGGATATGCTCCGCTCGGCGGGTATCCCCGAGGATCTCGTTCAGGTCTTCATCGGCGGGCGCGAAGTGGGCGAGGCCGTTGTCGCTTCCCCGAACGTCGATCTCATCGTTTTCACGGGGAGCGACGCCACTGGCAGGGCGATCGCCAGAAGTGCCGCCGAACGGCTGGTGCCGGTCGCCATGGAACTCGGCGGCAAGTCGCCTCAGGTGGTGTTCCAGGATGCGGATCTGGAGAAGGCAGCCGATGCGATAACCCTGGGGGTATTCGCCTCCTGCGGGCAGATGTGCATTGCCGGCTCCCGGCTCGTTGTTCATCGCTCCGTCCACCGCGCCCTCGTCGACCTGCTTGCGGAACGTGTTCGGGGCCTTACCGTTGGGGATCCATTCGAATCGGGAACGGATGTCGGTCCCCAGATCACGTCGCTTCAACGGGACAAGACGCTGGCCTTCATCGAAGAGACCTCGAAGGTCGGGAAGGTCGTCGCCCAGGCATCGATGCCGGGCAATCCCGCGTTGAGCGGAGGCTTCTACGTTCCGCCGACGATCTTCGACGATTTACCGCCCGATGCAAGAGTGCTGAGGGACGAGGTGTTCGGACCGGTTCTGGCGGTCACGACGTTCGACGACGACGAGGAGGCGGTTGAGTTGGCTAACCGCACCGACTTCGGGCTCGCGGCCGGGATATGGACCTCGGACATCGGACGCGCTCACCGTATGGCGGCCGCGGTCCGCGCGGGCACTGTGTGGATCAATACGTATCGGGTTCTCTCCGAGCTGGTCCCCTTCGGCGGTATCGGCCTGTCTGGTTACGGCCGAGAGAATGGCACCGAGGCGGCCAGGTTGTACACGCGGCCCAAGTCGGTCTGGACTTCTCTCGCACCCGGCGCGCCCGCGGGGTTCACGATGGGCCAGTAATGACCGAACCCATGACATCCCCGCTTACCGGCTCGGGGACAGTCAATCGTTGGCGGATTCATTCGGTGCTCCTGGTCACGGTCGCCTTGACCCTGACCGGCATCAGCATCGTGAACGTCGCTTTGCCGTCGATCCGACAGAGTCTCGGGGCCACCGAGTCGGATCTTCAGTGGGTCCTTGCCGGTTATGCTCTGAGCTTCGGGGTCACCTTGATCCCGGCGGGCCGGCTTGGCGACCTCGTGGGTCGTCCACGGCTCTATCTCATCGGAGTCCTCGTCTTCGCCACGGCCTCCATCGTCGCGGGGCTCGCGGGCGATGTTCTTCTGCTCAACCTCGCCCGAGTGCTTCAAGGCATCGGTTCCGGACTTCTCAGCCCGCAAATACTCGGGATGATCCAGCAGTACTTTCAGGGTGCGGAGCGTGCACGCGCGCTCGGAGCGTACGGCACCGTGGTCGCGGTGTCGATGGGAATGGCGCCATTGCTCGGTGGCCTCATCATCGACTCCGTGGGCGGTGAGGAGGGGTGGAGATGGACGTTCTTCGTCAACGTGCCGGTGAGCGCGACAGCGCTCGTTCTCGCACTCCTCTGGTTCCCTCGTCCCGTCGTATTCCAGCGCAACGTGGAGCGCGGGTCGAGACTCGATTTGGACCTGGTGGGGTCGCTTCTGTTGGGGCTGTCGATCTTCCTGGTGCTGTTTCCCTTCGCCACACCGATCGGGGGCTACGTCTGGGGGTTGCTCCCGGTGGGGGTGGCCGTCCTCGCGGCGTGGGTCCTCTGGGAGCGTCGGTACAAACGTCTCGGCCGGATGCCGATGGTGGATCTGGGCATTCTCTCGGATGCCGGATTCAGTTCCGGGGTGGCTCTCGCCACGGTCTACTTCTTGGGGATCACCGCCGTTTGGGTGATCGTGGCGGTCTATCTTCAGCTCGGAATCGGTTTCAGTGCCTTCCAGGCCGGATTGATCGGGTTGCCCAGCGCTCTGCTCGGGGCTA
This sequence comes from Leifsonella bigeumensis, assembly GCF_039537265.1. Taxonomy (NCBI): domain Bacteria; kingdom Bacillati; phylum Actinomycetota; class Actinomycetes; order Micrococcales; family Microbacteriaceae; genus Leifsonella; species Leifsonella bigeumensis. The sequence continues at coordinate 334,768 of NZ_BAABAE010000003.1, forward strand.
TCTCAGCGCGCTGGGCGGGTAGACACGTCTACTCGATCGGGCGCCGTATCGTTTCCGCGGGAATCGTCGTCGCTCTCGTCGGCCTGGTACTCACTATCGTCGTGCTCCATCTGAGCGCCGGGGGCTGGGTGAGCCCATGGTGGCTTCTGCTCACGCTGGCTCCCATAGGCGCGGCGCAGGGCTCGGTCATCAGCCCCAACCAGACCATTACGCTCACTTCGGTGCCTCTCCACTACGCCGGATCCTCAGGCGGCGTTCTGCAGACCGGCCAGCGAGTGGGGTCGGCCATCGGCGTCGCCGTGATCACGGCGATCCTCTTTTCGGTGCAGCCGGTTGCGGGATGGGAGACGGCGGCGACCGCTGCGTTCGGAGGCATCATCCTGGCCTTATGTCTCGCGCTCGCGATCTCGTTGCGTGATCAACATCGGCGTCGAGTCACGGGGGGTGATTGACGGTGTCAGGCCGGTCCCATATGACTGCCAGCGTTGACCAGGATGTTCTGGCCCGTGATGTAGCGGCTCGCGTCGCTGAGGAGGAAGCTCACGACCTCGGCGATATCGCGGGGGCGGATGGGTTCCTTGATGCACTGCGTGTCGATGACGCGCTTGCGGTACTCGTCGCCGTGCTGGGCGACCGTGATGTCCGTGGTGACCATGCCCGGCGAAACCGTGTTGACTCGGACCAGGTGATCACCGAGTTCCCGGGCGAGGCCACGGGTTATCCCGATGATGGCAGATTTGGACGAGACGTATTGCAGGAACTCGGACGCCCCGTAGCTGACGACGTTCGAGGCGATGTTGACGATGGCCCCGGCACGTTGCGCGACGAGGCGGGGTGCGACTGCTCGCGTGCAGAGAAGCACCGAGGTGGCGTTGACGGCGAGGGCGCGCTCCCACTCTCCAAGGTCCAGCTCCATGAACGGCCGGCGCTGGAGTGTCGTGAACAGTGCGGCGCAGTTGACGAGACCGTCGATTCGTCCGGTCGTCGAGACGATCTCGTTCACACCTTCCTCGATGGAGGACTGAACGGTCACATCGCCCCGCAGACGGAGGGCCCGGCCTCCCTCGGCCTCGATCAGGTCCACGGTTCTCCCGGTGTCCTGGATGTCAAGCGCGGCGACGACGACCCCTCGTGCGGCGAGTTGGCGAGCGATGACCTGACCGAGGCCCTGGGCCGCGCCGGTGACCAGTATGGATTTGCCCCTCATGTCGTCGACGGGTCGGTGGTCGTGAAGGTCGTCGGGTTCAGTGCTCATAGAAGCGACTCCGTTCGTTCGTGGCAGTCCGGTAGGTCCCGCTATTCTAACACAAGCAATATTCAGGTTTATAAAGAATCCGGAGAGAAACAGGCAAGGAGCGCATGATGAGACTCGATGAGAAGACCGCTGTGATCGTGGTCGATATGCAGAACGACTTCTGCTCTTCGGAAGGCGCGCTGGCCGGGCTCGGTGCGGACGTTTCGAGGAACCAGGAGGTCGCGGCCCGACTTCCTTTCTTCCTCCAGCGTGCGCGGGAGAAGGGGGCGCTAGTCATCTGGATACTGCAGAATGCGCGAGCAGAGTTCGTCTCGGAGGCGCGACGAGAGCGGGCCTCGGCCATGGGGCGAGGCGTCACTGCGATCGCAGCAGCAGGCACGTGGGGAGCGGAACTCTACGACGGGCTCGTCCCACAACCCGGGGATGTCGCCCTCGAGAAGAGCAAGTACAGCGCGTTCGTCGGAACGCCGCTTCGAAACCTCCTGCAGGCGAGGGCGCGCACGAAACTCGTCGTCTGCGGCACGGCTGCCAACGTCTGCGTCGACTCGACGGTGCGCGATGCCTATATGGCTGACTTCACGGTCGCTCTCCCCCGCGATCTGGTCGGCAGCACACGCGCCGCGCTCGGGGAGTCGGCGATCGAGAATCTCGGGATCTACTTCTGCGAGGTGGTCGAGTCCGAAGAGATTGTCGCCGCCGAGAGCGATGTGGTGTTGTGACGATCCTGGCCGCGGTCCAGGCCTCGTCGGTGTGGCTGGATCGGGAAGCAACGATCGACAAGGCCTGCGGCCTGATCGCCGAGGCAGGGAAGGCGGGTGCCTCGCTCGTCGCCTTCCCGGAGAACTTCGTGCCGGGGCATCCGTCCTGGTTCCACTACCTGCCGGGCGGGCATCGTGACAGCATCAGCCGGGCTCTGCGCCTCATCGATCAGTCGGTGACGATCCCCGGGCCGTCCACGGATCGGCTCGCCGAGGCGGCCCGGATGGCCGGCACGACCGTCGTGATCGGGCTGACCGAGCGGGCCCCCGGTGCGAGCGGCACCCTGTACAACACGCAGCTCTGCATCGGACCCGATGGCGCTCTGATCGGCAAGCACCAGAAGCTCGTGGCAACCATGACGGAGCGGATGGTGCATTCGCCCGGAGGCGCGGAGACGCAGCGTACTTTCGAGACGCCCCTCGGTGTCGTGAGTTCCTTGATCTGCGGGGAGAACTCGAACCCGTTGGCGCTCGGCATGATCGCTGCGCAGCATCCGCTTGTGCATGTCGCCAGCTGGCCGGCTCACGTGTCGCCGAGTTCGCTGGGAGGAGTCCGGGAGATCAGCGGTATCGCCTCGAGAGGCGTCGCCCATATGCTCGGCTGTTTCGTCGTGAGCGCCAGCGGTGTGAACGATGCCGGCATGATCGCCGACATCGCGATAACGGACGAGGATCGGGCCTTTCTCGCCGATCCGGAGAAGAACGGCGGCGCGTGCATCGTGAACCCCTCGGGGGTGATCATCGCCGGCCCCCTCGAAGGGAACACCGAGGGCATCGTGACCGCCGACGTCGACTTCGACGCCTGCCTGCGCTCGCGGCTCATCAACGACATGGGGGGACACTACAACCGATCGGACGTCTATCAGTTGAGGGTCGACAATCGGGCAGCTCCGCTCGTCACCCTGATCCGGGACGAGCCGGCGCAAGCCGAGCGTGATCAGGAGAACGGAGAGGATGCCGAATGATGAAGCGCCATGCTCTCGGGGTGATCGTCCCCCCGGCCAACCCCACGGTCGAACCCGAGCTGAGGAGGCTCCTTCCACGCTCGGTCGACGGCTATGTCGCCCGGCTCCCGGTCCTGGAGGGAGACCTCAAGGCTCGTCTCAGCGGATACGTCCCCGACTTGCCTCCGACGGCGAGGACTCTGAACGGTCTCGGCCTCGAGGCGGTGCTCGCTGCCTGTACCGGCAGCTCGTACCCTCTCGGCGAGAAGGGCGATGGCGAGTTGGCGGTCCGGTTCGGGGCGGAGCTGGGGGGAGTGCCGGCCTTCACCTCGGCGGGTGCGCTCGTGAAGGTCCTGAGGAAACTCGAGGCCCGCGAGGTCATTCTGGTGAGCCCCTATCCGGATTGGCTCACGAACGCCTCCGCGGGCTTCTGGAGAGGCGCCGGATTCGTGGTGGCGAAGACAGTACTGATCCCGGGCACCGGGAAGATCTACGATCTCGAGAACAGCGCCGTACTGCCAGTCCTCGATGAGGCGATGTCGGAGGCCGCCGACACACCGGACGCGGTTGTTCTCGTCGCGGGAACCGGAGCACCGAGCCTGGATGCGCTCGAGGCGAGAATGCCCGAGGCTCCCCGACCGGTGGTGTCGTCGAACCTCGCCTCGGCGTGGGTGAGTCTCATGGCACTGGATGGTTCGGGTGACCTGGTACAGCAGAGCGAGAGCCCCGCTCTCGTCTCGCTGCACGAACGGATCATGAGCAGACGCAGCAACGATCGAAAGGGCTGAGCAGGGTGAGTACAACTGTCGACGCACGAGTCGCCATCGTCGGAGGGGGTCCGGTGGGGATGGTTGCCGCGCTGGGGCTGCACCAGCGCGGGGTCCCGGTGATCGTCCTCGAGTCGGAGCCGGATCGCATCCGTTCGGAGTGGCGAGGTTCGACTCTCCACCCACCGACGCTGGAGATCTTCGACGAGCTCGGCATCGCGGAGCCGATTCTCGCGACGGGAGTGCGGCTGGAGAAGATGGTCTACCGCGACCTCGAGCTCAGTGGAGAGGCCGCCTTCCGCTATGACGTGATCTCCGACCTCACGCGATTCCCCTTCCGGCTCCAGTACGAGCAGTACAAAGTCATTCGTCATCTCAAGGATGCTCTTGTCGCCGAGGGGGTTCCCGTCCTCTACGAGCATGCGATGACGTCTTTCGCCGAGGATGAAGGTGCCGTGTCGATCACCGTCGACGATGGCGCGACCGAGAAGGTGATACGGGCCGAGTGGATGGTGGCGGCCGACGGCGCTCACAGCATCGCCCGGAAGGCGCTCGGCCTCGATTTCCCCGGGTTCACCTATCCGACCCAGAGCCTCGTCGTGGCGACCCCGCTCGACTTGGGGGCTTACGTCGATGACCTCCCTCCGGTGAGCTATTGGAGCGGGCCGCGAGGGCGCGTCTCCGTCATCCGCACGCCGGACATCTGGCGCCTGGCGATCACCACCGATCTGGGGGTCGACGAGGAGTACGAGTACACCGGCGACAATCCGCACCCGTCCTTCATCGACGGGATGAGGCTTCTTCTACACGGGGCTGTCGACCCTTTCTCCATAGAACTGAAACAGCATCAGTTCTATCGCAGCCATCAGCGTCTCGCCGATAGGTTCCGCGTCGGGAGGGTCCTCTTCGCCGGCGACGCGGTGCATCTGGCCAGTACCACTGGCGGCATGGGGCTGAACTCCGGTGTCCACGATGCGCATCAGCTCGCGCTCGCATTCGAGCAGGAGGACCTTGAATCCGCACTGAACGCATACGCCACAGGCCGTCGCCTGGTCTCGGAGATGCTCGTGCAACCGATGACGACGGACAACCGGGCAGGAACGGATCTCCTCGACCCCCGGTACCGTCAGGCTCGCCTCGAGGAGTTGCGTTCGCAGGCCGGCGACCTCGTGTTGGAGAAGGAGCACATCTATCGTGCGGCGATGCTGGGTGCAGCCGGGCTCGAGTTCTCCACGTGACACCGGCGGCCCGAGGCGATGCCGCATCCGATGAGAGGGACCCGGGAGACGACGGTCCCCCTCGAGACGCCGCCGAATTGGAGGGATGGCTGGCCGAGGCGCACCTGCCCTCCCTTCTCGCCGCCCTGGCATACCGGACCGGCGAGCTCGGCGTGCTCGAAGGCAGGTTCGGTCCGAAGACGGGGTTCAAGGCCCTGCGCACCGAACCGCCGGGAGGCGTCGACCCTGAGGTCAGGGCCGATGCCGTCGCAGCGGCGTCGGATCTCATCCGCAGGCTAGGAGAATTACCGGAACCAGTGCATTCCGATGAGCGGCTTCGCGCGATCATGGAGTTCCTGACCGGTCTGCTCGAGGCCGACTATCTGCCCTTGCTCAAGCATGAGCTGGCCCTGCCCGAGGATGCCGGGCATCCGGGTTGGACGTTGTCGGAGCTCGCCCCGGGGCGGAAATTCACCGCGGTCGTCATCGGAGCGGGGATGTCGGGGCTGGCCGCCGCCCATCGACTTCGGCAGGCGGGGGTTCCGGTCACGGTCTTCGAGCGCCGACCGGATCTCGGCGGAGTGTGGCACGACAACGACTATCCGGGAGCCCGGCTCGACACGAGCAACTTCAATTACAGCTACTCCTTCTCGCAGCACGGCGAATGGGAGGACCAGTTCTCCCCGCGCGATGCCGTGCTGGACTATCTGCGGGGCCTTGCCGAGGACTTCGGGTTGCGGGAAGCCATCCGATTCGATGAGACCGTTACTGAGGGGCGCTATGACGAGAAATCGGGTCTGTGGTCTCTCGTCGTCATGAACTCGGCGACGGGTGCGAGGACGGTCGTCGACGCGAACGTCCTCATCTCGGCGGTGGGCCAGTTGAACGAGCCGTACTACCCTGAGATCCCGGGATTGGGGAGCTTTTCCGGCCCTGTCTGGCACACCGCGCGCTGGCGGCACGATGTTCCGATCGACGGCCTGCGGCTCGGGGTGATCGGCACCGGTGCGAGCGCCTTCCAGGTGATCCCGCCGCTCGCGAAGGCGGCGGCGCATCTGAGCGTGTTCCAGAGGACTCCCGCATGGGTCCTCCCGACTCCCGGGTACAACCTGCCATTGGATCCGGGATTCAGGCATCTGTTGTCAACGACCCCTTACTATTACCGGTTCTATCGCTTTACCCAGTTCTGGCGCAATGTCGAGGGCCTTCGGGAGTTCGCAGTCGTCGATCCAGCCTGGGAGCATCCGGTATCGGTCTCTGAGGCGAACGAGGCGGTGCGGGCGGTCCTGGAGGAGAGCCTGCGGACGGCCTTCGCCGATCGCCCGGACCTGGTCGAGAAGCTGCTGCCGGCTTATCCGCCGTATGCGAAACGTTCGGTGCGGGACGATGGAACGTGGGCCGAAGCCCTGCAGCGCGACAATGTCGACGTCATCACCGATTCGATCGAGCGCGTCACTCCCGATGGCATCGTCGTCGCCGGCGAGACGATTGCTCTCGATGCGATCGTCCTCGGCACCGGGTTTCGGGCCTCGGAGTTCCTCGCCTCCCTCTCCCTGACCGGGCTGGACGGACAGACACTCGAGGAGTATTGGGGCGGGGACGCCCGCGCCAAGTACGGGAGCACGATTCCCGGGTTCCCTAACCTCTTCTGCCTCTACGGACCCAACACCAACGTCAATACGAACGGCAGCGTTGTGCTCTTCGTCGAATTGGCACTCGAGTACGCGATGTCCTGCGTGGGCGAGTTGCTGCGTCGTGACGCGAAGGCGATGGTGCTGCGCGAGGAGGTATTCGAGGAGTTCTACGAGCGGCTCGACGAGGCGGCAAAGGGGTTGGCGGTCGGGCACTCCACGGTGAACAGCTGGTACCGGAATCGCTTCGGGAGGGTCTCCCAGAACTGGCCGCTGTCGACCATGGAGTTCTGGCGCGGCACGAGAGGGCCAGGGAACGATTACGACTACCTGTGACCCGTGGACGCGGTCCTACAGTAAGCCGCCATCGAGAAGCGCATATGTACCGCCTATCGGAACATATAGCGAACGGAAGTGAAGAAGAGGCTGGCGAAGAGGGCGGAGTGATCTCGAGCACCTCAATTTTAAGGAGATATCTTCGGAGAAGGTGGCGAAAATCACTCCCTGTTACGCCCGCGGGAGGCGCGATGCGTGATCTCGCACGTCGTTTCGTCTAGCGAAACAAATTTGTGGAAAATTGCCGAAAATGTTGACAATGCGATCGGAAGACGACAGAGTTTGTTCCATCGAGAGTGCACCTTTCGTCCGCAAACCGTAGGAGTCACATTGGATCGCAGAAGCTTCCTGAAGGCAATCTCAGTCGCCGGTCTCGGCGCCGTCTCTGTCGGTGTGCTGGCGAGTTGTGCGCCCACGTCGCAGCCGGGGTCCGGAGACAATCCCGACGGTGCGGACCTCACTGCGGACATTGCCTTCGCACTGTTCCCCGGATATCTCGACTTGATGAACAAGCACGTGTTCGGCCCCTTCACCGGCAAGAACTCGAAGGTCAGCATCGCCCCGCTGGAGGGCCCGGCTTCCCAGACCTATGCGCAGCTGCTCGCAAGTCCCGAGTCGGCTCGGTCGATCCAGGGCGGGATGATGAACGACGCCCTGTCCTGGTCCGGTGTCAAGGACGGCCTCTGGGAGCACATGACGACCGCAGACGTGCCCAACCTGGAGAAGGTTCCTGAGGAACTGCGCAACGATGCAGGAACACCCTGGGTGTTCAACGGATTCGGCATCTCGTACAACCCGGAGAAGCTGCCTAGCGGGCTCGACAGCTGGAATGATCTCTACAGTCCCTCGCTCAAGGGCAAGGTCGCGATGTGGCCTGCCTACTTCGACGCCTATCTCATGGCCGCCGTTGCTGCCGGTGCGGATAGCACGGAGGTCGAGAAAGGTATCGAGCAGTGGAAGAAGGCGAAGGACAACATCGGCATGTGGATCACCTCCGTTGCCGATCTGCACCAGGCGATGGATCGTGGTGAGATCTGGGCCGCTCCTGACTACCTGAGCGTCACAGTTCGGGACTCGAAGGCAGGTATGAAACTCGCGATGTCTCTTCCTTCTGAGGGGGCCGTCCTGAATACCTATCAGCTTGAGTCGGTCAGCGGTAACAGTGCCGACCAGAAGAAGGCCATGGCCGGATTGATCGACCTCTCACTCGGCGATGGCGCACAGAAGGCTGCTTTCGAGCAGTCGTTCCTGACCCCGTCGAACGGTGACGTCACGGTCGATGCCAGCAGTGCACAGATCGAGGGTCTTAACGGTTATAGCTTCACCGCGGCCGACGCGGTCAAGCGCTTCTACAAGGTCGACTACAAGTGGGTCGGCGAGAATACTGCGATGATCAAGAAGCTGATCGAAGACAATCTGCAGTAGCCTCGTCCGGACTCCGCTGCCGGAGCCGGGCACCGACGTCAGGAACCACCGAGAATGAACGCTGCCTCCATTCGATTGAATTCGGTCAGCAAGAGTTTCGGTCCGGATGTCCACGCGGTTCAGGACGTCTCTCTCACGATCGAGCCGGGGAGTCTCGTCACGCTGCTCGGGCCAAGCGGGAGTGGCAAGACCACCATCCTGCGATCGATCGCCGGCTTCGAGGACATCTCCTCCGGTGAGATACTCATCGACGGCGAGTCGATCGCCGCGACCCCGACCCACCGGCGGCAGCTGGGGATGGTCGCGCAGGACTACGCCCTGTTCCCCCATATGACGGTTCGCGACAACCTTGCCTTCGGGATCAGGAGCTCGAGGCGCGCCCGACGAGAGCGTTCGCGTCTGTCGTCCGGTCAGGTCGCGGAGCGGGTGGACCGCATGCTCGCTCTGGTGGGGCTCGACGGGTTCCAGGCGAGGAGGCCGCAGCAGCTTTCCGGCGGACAGAAGCAGCGAGTCGCCCTCGCGAGGGCGCTCGTGACGGACCCGAGGGTTCTGCTCCTGGACGAGCCGTTCGCCGCCCTCGACAAGCATCTCCGCGAGCAGCTGCAGATCGAGGTCCGCAGGATCCAGCAGGAGGTGGGCATCACCACCGTCTTCGTGACGCACGATCAGGGTGAGGCCCTCTCCATGAGCGACCATGTCGCCGTGCTCAACCGTGGCAGGCTCGAGCAGTACGCCACCCCGCTGGAGATCTACGATGAGCCGGCGACCCGGTTCGTGGCCGAGTTCGTCGGAAGGATCAATCTGCTCGATGGGGTCGTCGCATCCGGCAATGCCGGTCGGACGGATGTCGTGCTGGCGGATGGGAGCCGGATAGCCCTGGAAGGCGGGCGAGAGACGCCGGCGGGCGAGAGGGTCCAGTTGTCCGTCCGCCCCGAGCGCATTCGTCTCACTCATGCCTCCGAGCGTCACGACGACGGCCTCAACACCATCATGGGCGTCGTCAAGACGGTGGTCTACCTCGGGGATCGCATCGATGTGACGATGAACACCATCGTCGGGGAGATCGCGGCGAATGTTCCGCGCGATCGTTCCGGCGACACCGAGTTCGCCGATGGCGATCATGTCCGGATCCAGTTCGCCTACGGCGCTGGGACGGTGCTTCCGGACCTCCTGCCGTCATGAACGCGCGCCTGAAGATGACGGCGAGCAGGCGACGACTCGTCTCGTTACTGATCAGCATCTCACCGGCACTCATCCTGATCGGGGCGCTGTTCCTCCTGCCGCTGCTCCGCCTGATCCAATTGAGCACTACGGATGCCTACCCGAAACCGAGCGAGGTCCTCACCTTCGAGAACTACGCGGAGATCTTCGCGAGGGCATTTCATCTGACCTCGCTCGTCACGTCCCTGGAGCTTGCGGTGGTCGTCACGGTGATCACCGCGGTGCTCGGATACCCTCTCGCGTACTACCTGGTCCGTTCCACCTCGAGGTACAAGGCGCTGATCCTGCTGGCCATCATCTCGCCACTCCTGATCAGTGTCGTCGTCCGGAGTATCGGCTGGCTCATCCTGCTCGGTCGGGAAGGCGTCGTCAACCAGCTTCTTCTGTCGCTCGGTCTCGTCTCGGAGCCCCTTCAGCTGCTGTACAACTTCATGACGGTGGTCGTCGGCGAGGTGAATATCCTGATGCCGTTCATGGTGCTCAGCCTCACGACATCGTTGAGCCAGATACCGCGCTCGCTGGAGGAGGGGGCTTCTGTCATGGGAGCAGGAGCGGTGCAACGCTTCCTGCGCGTGACCCTTCCCCTCAGCGCTCCCGGCTTGATCTCGGGGGCGATGCTGGTGTTCATCCTGACCATGGGTTCCTACGTCACCCCTCAGATGCTCGGAGGCGGCAAGGTGAACGTGATCACGACCGACATCTACAGCAGGATGATGGTCGACTTCGACTGGCCGATGGGCGCGGCCCTTTCCGTCGTGACGCTGCTGTTGACGTTGAGCGTCGTCGTGGTCATGAGTCGGATCCAGTCCCGGCTGATGGGTGGGATGACGCGATGAGCCAGGAGATGCTGAGCACGACACTGCCGCCCGCGACGGTCCCGGCGCGCAGAGGCAGAGCCGGAAAGAGGCGCGCGACGCCTCGGATGCTCGGGCTCTATGCGGCCGTCATGGCACTGCTCTCGGCGCTTCCGCTGCTCATCCTCATCCCGGTGAGCCTGAACCCGAAACCGGTGGTGGGTTTTCCCGAGGGCGGACTGAGCCTTGCCTGGTACGTCAAGGTTTTCGAGGGCACGAACTTTCCCGAGGCCTTTCTCACGAGCTTCCTCGTCGGGATCGTCTCAACGGGGATCAGCCTTATCGCCGGTTCTCTGGCGGCCTGGGGGCTCACTCGCAATCGTTTCAAAGGTGTTGCGCTGGTCGAAGCCTTCCTGCTGAGCCCGTTGCTGCTCGCGCGCATCGTCTACGGCATCGCGATGCTGATCGTGCTCACTCAGTTCGGCCTCATCCGCACGACGTCGGGGCTCATCGTGGCTCACGCGGTGATCGTGATGCCGTACGTGGTCCGCATCGTCGGGAGCACGCTGCTGGGAATCCCCAAATCCCTGGAGGAGGCGGCCGCTGTGCTCGGTGCAGGCCAGGTCCGCACGTTCGCCCGGATCACCTTTCCCCTTCTCCGGCCCGGTCTCATCGCCGCGACCATCTTCGGGTTCATCACGTCTTTTGACGAGTTCACCATGACCGTGTTCCTCGTCGGTGCGCAGACCAGGACTCTGCCGGTGGAGATCTTCAGATACGCAGAACTGATCGTCGACCCTTCGGTCGCCGCCTTGAGCGTCATGCTGATCCTCGGGACCTTGGTGGCGGTCATCGTCCTGGAGAGGACGCTCGGGTTGGAGAAGGTGCTGAAGGCCTGAGGCCCGAGGCCGCCGAGCTCGAGGGCTCAGAGTGAAGAGATATGGAGTGAATGTGATCGTCGACTGTTCCGTCAACTACCGTGGGCACCCGAACCTCGGGCTCTACGACTACCTTCAGATCCCGCGTCGCGATCCGAAGCCGTGGCAGCTGGGCGACCTGATCGCCGAGCTCGACGCCAACGGCATCGCGATGGCCGGCCTCATCGCCAGTGTGGTGGCCGATGGCGTTGGGGGAGAGATCGATCCGATCGGTGCGGAGGAGATCCATCCGATGCTCGCAGCGGCGCCGGATCGGCTCTTCGGCTGGGTGGGGATCAATCCGCTCACCACCATGGAGACCGTCCGCTACATCGACTACGCCGTCCGTGAGCTCGGCTTCAAGGCCGTGCACGTTTATCCGCACTGGTTCGGGGTGCCGATCAACGACCGGCTCTACTATCCGATCTACGCGAAGTGCGCCGAGCTCGGGGTGCCGATCGGTCTCCAGGTGGGCACCCAGTCGCCACGCTCCGGCGCGAAGTTCTCAGCCCATCCGCTGCTCCTGGACGATGTCGCTTTCGACTTTCCCGAGCTGAAGATCCTGGGCCTGCACCTGGGCCATCCGTTCCTCACCGAGATGCTCATGCTGTGCAAGAACCACGAGAACGTGTACGTCGTCGCCGACGCGCACCCTCCGGCCCACTGGGGCAGTGAGGTGCTCGACTACATACTGCAGAAGTACTGGTCGAACAAGGATGGCGCCCGAAAGGTCATCTGGGGTACCGATTACCCGGTCCAGGGCTTCGCCGAGTCGCTACGGCAGCTTCGCGACCTGGAGCTGCCCGCCGAGACTCTCGACCTTGTCGCTGGAGGAAATGCGCGGCGGGTCTTCGGGCTCGACGAGGTCCCGGCTCCGACTGATCAGGAGGAAACTCATGCGTAATGAGGCGCTTACGGTACGGTCGGCGTACCGGCACATGTCGCTCATCCGCCGCTTCGAGGAGCGAGTGCTCGAGCTCTCGGCGGAGGGGCTGGCGGCCGGGTCCATCCATCCGTGCCTCGGCCAGGAGGCGATTCCGGTCGGCGCGCTGGCGGCGCTCCAGCCGCAGGACAGGGTGCTCGCCACCTACCGGGGCCACGGCTGGGCCCTGGCTTGCGGATCCGAGCCGGCGGCGGTGCTCGGCGAGATCGCGCAGCGAGCCGGTGGCACCAACGGTGGGAGGGCGGGTTCGGCCCTGCTCAGCGATCCGGATGCGGGGTTCCTGGGCGAGAACTCCATCGTCGGCGCCGGGGTGCCGATCGCGGATGGGGTGGCACTGGCCGCGAGGTCCCAGGGGACCGGGCGGGTCGTCGTCACCTCGATCGGCGATGGCGCGATGAATCAAGGCTCGACGTCGGAAGGGATGATCTTCGCCGCCGCCAACAACCTTCCCGTGATCTTCCTGTGCGAGAACAACGGATGGTCGGAGATGACCCCGATCTCCCGGACGACCCGGGGAGCGGACCTCGCCGTACGCGGGACGGCGCTGGGCATCGAGAGCCACGTCGTCGATGGCCTCGATCCGTTCGCCGTGGAGAAGGCGGTCTCCCAGGCCGCCGAGGTCTGTCGCAGGGGGGAGGGGCCGGTCCTGCTCGAATGCAAGACGGTGAGGCTCAAGGGTCATTACAACAAGGACATCGAGCACTATCGCCCGACAGAGGATCAGGAGGCGGCCACTGCCGCCGATCCGATCGCCCGGTTGCGGAACGCTGCGCTCGACCACGGGCTGCTGGAGGAGCAGGATCTGCGTGACGTCGACGCGGAGGTGGCCTCGATCATCGACGACGCCACCCTTCGGGTGCGCTCGATGCCGCTTCCGGACCCCGCGACCGTCCTCGATCACCTCTACGGCGAGGTTCCCGTGCCCGGGGCTGTCTCGGGGCAGGTCCAGACTCTCGAACTGACCTACCAGAGGGCGGCCAACCTCGCCTTGAGAACCGAGCTCGAGAATCGCCCGGAGGTGCTCGTCTACGGCGAGGATGTCGGCTTCAGCGGAGGCATCTTCGGTGTGACCCGGGGTCTGCAGAAGGAGTTCGGCAGCGAGCGCGTCTTCGATACACCGATCTCGGAGAGTGCCATCCTCGGTTCCGCCATCGGCGCGGCCATGGAGGGGATGCGTCCCGTCGTCGAGATCATGTGGGCGGACTTCGTGTTCGTCGCGCTCGATCAGATCGTCAACCAGGCGACCAACGTCAGGTACATCAATCGTTCGAGACTGCATGCTCCCCTCACGATCAGGATGCAGCAGGGGGTCACCCCCGGATCCTGCGCCCAGCACTCCCAGTCCATTGAGGCATTCTTCGCCCACATGCCGGGGATCAAGGTGGGGCTGCCGTCCACGCCTCAGGATGCGTACGACATGCTCCGGGCGGCGGTGGCCGATCCGGACCCGACGGTTCTCATCGAAGCGCGCGAGCTCTACCAGGAGAGCGCGTCCGTCGAGGTCGGAGGCCCCCTCCAGCGGGCCGAGGGCGCCAGGGTCCACCGGGATGGGGAGGACGTGGCCATCATCACCTGGGGGGCGATGCTGCACCGTGCCTTGGCTGCGGCGGAGCGGCTGCAGTCCGAGTCCATCTCTGCCACGGTCCTCGATCTGCGGTGGTTGCGTCCTCTCGACGAGGAATCCATCGCCTCGGTCGTCGAGAGATGCCGGGGTCGTGTCCTCGTCGTCCACGAGGCCACCGAGACCTCGGGTTTCGGTGCCGAGGTGGTCACGAGGATCACCGAGCGCTGCTTCGACGAGTTGCCGTCACCCGTTGTACGACTCGGAACTCCGGATGTGCGCATGCCGTCCGCCCCCAATCTGCAGCAGGCCGTTGTGCCGACGTCGGAGAAGATCTACTTCGCGGTGCGAGCCTTGCTGGGTCGGTAAGAAAGGCGCTCTGTATACATAGGTGCGATATAATCGGAGAAAGCGGCATTCTTTTGCTGTCTGTCGCGATCTTTGTATACGCAGGAGGTGCGATGCGGGCGAGCGATCAGGCCTTCGAGGCGCTCCGCGGCGAGATCCTGGAGTGGACATTGCGTCCCGGTACCATCCTCACCGAGGTCGAGCAGGCCGATCGCCTGAAACTCTCCCGTACCCCGATCCGTGAGGCGTTCGCGCGGCTCACCGCCGAAGGCCTGCTCGTCCCGTTGCCCGGCCGTGGCGTTGTCGTCAGCGACCTCTCCCGGGAGACGATCATCGAGCTGTTCGAGCTGAGGGTCGTACTCGAGTCCGAGGCCGCGCGGCTGGTCGCGCTGCGCCGGGATCCTGCGGTCTTCCTCGCCCTGCGCGATGAGTTCCTCGTCGCCCCCGCCCTGCTCGAGCACGACGATGATCGTCGGGAGTACTACGCTCTCGTCGAGCGTCTCGACGCGGCGATGGACGCGGCGCTCCAGAGTCGTTTCCTGCTCGCCGCCATCCGTCAGTTGCGACCCCACTTGACCCGCGCGCGCCGACTGGCGCGTGACGACAGCGCCCGGTTGATCGCCGCTGCGGGCGAGCACATGACGATCGTCGAGGCGATCGTCGACGGCGACTCCGAGCTTGCTGCGAATGCCACCAGCATCCACCTGAAAAAGAGCCTGAAGAATATTCTGAACGCGGTTGACACGACCACCGAGACAGTAACCACATCACGATAAGCAAGGGGGAACACCATGGATCAGCACGAAGTACGCGTACACAAAAGCGAAGAGAACCTCGCCCGCGAAGGCCAGCTCGCCTGGAAGATCGCCGAGGTCGCGACCGACCCCGTCGAGGTGACCCCCGAGGCGACCGACATGGTCATCAACCGCATCATCGACAATGCTGCCGTGGCGACCGCCTCGCTGCTGCGGGGCCCGGTGATCGCCGCGCGCGCTCAGGCGCTGTCGCAGCCGGTCTCGACCGGAGGCGTCGGTGCAACGGTGTTCGGCAAGCCCATCGATCGCAGAGTGACCCCGGAGTGGGCGGCCTGGGCCAACGGCGTCGCCGTGCGCGAACTCGACTACCACGACACCTTCCTCGCCGCAGAGTACTCGCACCCCGGCGACAACATTCCCCCGATTCTCGCGGTCGCCCAGCACGTCGGCCGCAACGGCACCGACCTCGTTCGCGGCATCGTGACCGGGTACGAGATCCAGATCGACCTCGCCAAGGCGATCAGCCTGCACGCCCACAAGATCGACCACGTCGCCCACCTCGGCCCGAGCGCCGCCGCCGGAATCGGTACCCTGCTCGGGCTCGACACCGAGACGATCTTCCAGGCCATCGGCCAGGCCCTGCACACGACGACGGCGACCCGCCAGTCCCGTAAGGGCGAGATCTCCACCTGGAAGGCCCACGCGCCAGCATTCGCCGGCAAGATGGCGGTCGAAGCCGTCGACCGGGCGATGCGCGGCCAGACGAGTCCGACCCCGATCTACGAAGGCGAGGATGGCGTCATCGCCTGGCTGCTCGACGGCCCGGATGCCCGCTACACCGTCCCGCTGCCCTCGCGGGGCGAGGCGAAGGCCGCCATCCTCGACAGCTACACGAAGGAGCATTCGGCCGAGTACCAGGCCCAGGCCTGGATCGACCTCGCCCGCAAGCTGAACCGAGAGCATCCGGAGCTGACGAGCCCCGATGGCGCCCAGCGCATCGAGCGCATCGTCATCCACACGAGCCACCACACCCACTTCGTGATCGGTTCGGGTGCGAACGACCCCCAGAAATACGACCCGACGGCCAGCCGCGAGACGCTCGACCACTCGATCCCGTACATCTTCACCGTCGCGCTCCAGGATGGCGAGTTCCACCACGAGCGCTCCTACGCGCCCGACCGTGCGAGCCGGCCCGACACGGTCGAGCTGTGGAAGAAGGTCAGCACGGAGGAGGACGCCGAGTGGACGCGCCGCTACCACTCGCTCGACACCGCGGAGAAGGCGTTCGGTGGCCGCATCGAGATCACCATGACCGACGGCTCCACGATCGTCGATGAGATCGCCGTCGCGGATGCGCACCCGCTCGGCGCGCGCCCCTTCGCCCGTGAGCAGTACATCGACAAATTCCGGATGCTGGCCGAGCATGTGCTCGACGAGGAGGAGATCGAGCGTTTCCTCGGGCTCGTTCAGCGACTGCCCGAGCTCGAAGCCGACGAACTCGGCGGTCTCACGGTGGTCGCGAAACCTGGCCTGCTCGTCTCCGCCGACACCCCGAAAGGACTCTTCTGATGCTGTACTCCACGGTGACCCCGGCCGCCAAGCGCCAGCTCCTTCGCGAGCGGCTCACCAGCGGTGAGCTCCTGCGCTTCCCGGGCGCCTTCAACCCGCTCAGCGCCAAGCTCATCCAGGACAAGGGCTTCGAGGGTGTCTACATCTCCGGCGCCGTCATCGCCGCCGACCTCGGCCTGCCCGACATCGGCCTCACGACGCTCACCGAGGTGGCGATGCGCGCCGGCCAGATCGCGCGGATGACCGACCTCCCGGCGATCGTGGATGCCGACACCGGCTTCGGCGAACCGATGAACGTCGCGCGCACGGTGCAGACCCTCGAGGATGCCGGGGTCGCCGGCCTGCACATCGAGGACCAGGTGAATCCCAAGCGCTGCGGCCACCTGGACGGCAAAGCCGTCGTCGACTCCGACACCGCGATCAAGCGCATCCGGGCGGCGGCCAGCGCACGCCGGGACCCGAACCTGCTCATCCTGGCCCGCACCGACATCCGGGCGGTCGACGGGCTTCAGGCGGCCGTCGATCGTGCGAAGGAACTCGTCGACGCGGGTGCCGACGCGATCTTCCCGGAGGCGATGAAGGATCTCTCCGAATTCGAAGCCGTGCGGAAGGCCGTCGATGTTCCGGTGCTCGCGAACATGACCGAGTTCGGCAAGAGCGAGCTGTTCACGACCGAACAGCTCGCCGGCATCGGCATCAACATCGTCATCTACCCGGTGAGCCTGCTGCGCCTCGCCATGAGGGCGGCGGAGCGGGGTCTCGACACCCTCCGTGCCGCCGGTACGCTGAAACCAGCTGTCGGTGACATGCAGACGCGCGCGCGACTGTACGAACTGCTGGACTACGAGGCGTACAACGCCTTCGACTCCGGCGTCTTCAACTTCACCCTCGAACCAACGGAGTGACATGACTGACCAGGACATTCGCAAGGGCCTCGCCGGCGTCGTCGTCGACACGACGGCGATCTCCAAGGTCAACCCGGAGACGAATTCGCTGCTCTACCGCGGCTACCCGGTGCAGGAGCTCGCTGCGAACTGCCAGTTCGAGGAGGTCGCCTACCTGCTCTGGAACGGCGAGCTGCCGACGCCTGTGCAGCTGGAGGAGTTCCAGAAGCTCGAGCGCTCGATGCGTGCGCTCGATCCGCGGACCAAGCGCGTCATCGACGAGCTGCCGCTCACCGCTCACCCGATGGATGTCGTGCGCACCGCGGTGAGCGTCGTCGGCGCGACCGATCCCACGCTCGCCGAGGAGAACGGCATCCTCGACCGGAACCTGAACAACGGTCGCGCGATCTATCTCCTCGCCCAGCTCCCGGCGATCGTCGCCTACGACCAGCGTCGTCGCCGCGGCCAGGAGCTCGTGGAGCCCCGCGACGATCTCGCCTACTCGGCGAACTTCCTGCACATGACCTTCGGCGAAGTTCCGGACATCACGGTCGTCAACGCCTTCGACGTCTCGATGATCCTCTACGCCGAGCACTCCTTCAACGCTTCGACGTTCACGGCCCGCGTCGTCACGAGCACACTCGCCGACCTGTACTCGGCCGTGACGGCGGCGATCGGCGCGCTCAAAGGGCCTCTGCACGGCGGCGCCAACGAAGCCGTCATGCACATCTTCGAGGAGATCGGCACTGCGGACCGCGCGGAGGCCTGGCTCGACACCGCCCTCGTCGAGAAGCGCAAGATCATGGGCTTCGGCCACCGCGTGTACAAGAACGGCGACTCGCGCGTGCCGACCATGAAGGCGGCGCTCGACACGCTCATCGCCGAGTACGACCGACCGGATCTCGCAGAGCTCTACGGCACGCTGGAGAAGGCGATGGACGACCGCAAGGGCATCAAGCCGAACCTCGACTACCCGTCCGGCCCCGCCTACCACCTCATCGGGTTCGACACCGAGCTGTTCACGCCGCTCTTCGTCATGAGCCGGATCACCGGCTGGACGGCGCACATCATGGAGCAGATGGCCTCCAACGCGCTCATCCGTCCGCTCTCCGCCTACGACGGGCCGGACGAGCGACACGTGGCCCAGCAGTCAGTAGCCTCCTAGGGTGACCCTGAACCGGGGCCGGATGCTGCGGCTTGCCGCGATCGGACTCGTCGTCGGGTTCTTCTCCGGCCTGTTCGGTGTCGGCGGCGGGATCGTCCTCGTCCCGCTGCTCATCGTGGTGGTCGGGTTCGCGCAGCGCCGGGCGAGCGGAACGTCGCTGGCCGCCGTGCTCCCGACCGCGATCGCGGGCATGATCGCCTACGCTGCGCACGGCTCGGTCGACTGGATCGCCGGTGGTTTGCTGGCTGCCGGGGCGATCGTCGGGTCGCTCCTCGGTACCTGGCTCCTGCACCATACCCGTCAGAAGATTCTGCGCTGGATCTTTGTCGCCTTCCTCCTCGTCGTCGCGGTACGGATGCTCTTCCTCGTTCCCGACCGCTCCGTCGATCTGGCCTTCAACCCCTGGGTCATCGCCGGTCTCGTCGCGCTCGGCCTCGTCACCGGCACCCTCTCCGGGTTGCTCGGTATCGGCGGGGGAGTGTTCATCGTTCCTGCGCTCATGCTCGTCTTCGGCGTGGGCGACCTCGTGGCGAAGGGCACGTCGCTGCTCATGATGATCCCGACGGCGATCACGGGCACGATCGCGAACGCGCGGCGGGGTCACACCGACCTCACGGCGGCGGCCGTCATCGGATGCCTGTCCGTTCCGGCCTCGATCGGCGGGGCCGCGCTGGCCTGGGCTGTACCACCGGCGCTCGGCAGCATCCTGTTCGCCCTCCTCCTCGTCTACTGCGCCGTGCAACTCGCCTGGAATGCGCTCAGCCAACCGCGCCCTGGGCCGACGGAGCAGCCCGCGCCTCCGGCCTAGTCGCTCGGCCTAGGCTCGAGCCATGGACAGCATCACGCTCAACGACGGCACAACCATCCCCCAGCTCGGCTTCGGCGTCTTCAAGGTCGACCCGGCGCAGACCGAGCGCATCGTCTCCGAGGCGCTCGAGGTCGGCTATCGGCACATCGACACGGCCGCCATCTACGGGAACGAGGAGGGTGTCGGGCGAGCGATCGCGGCATCCGGCATCCCGCGCGACGAGCTCTACGTGACGACCAAGCTCTGGAACGACCGGCAGGGCGACGCCCCGGCGGCGCTGCGCGAGAGCCTCGACAAGCTGGGCCTCGAGCGCGTGAATCTGTACCTCATCCACTGGCCCGCCCCCGCGAACGACCGGTACGTCGACGCCTGGCGCTCCCTCATCGAATTGCGCGATCAGGGCCTCACGACGAGCATCGGCGTCGCGAACTTCCTCGTGCCGCACCTCGAGCGGCTCCTCGCCGAGACGGATGTCGCTCCCGCCGTCGACCAGATCGAGTTGCACCCCGCCCACCAGCAGCCGGAGACCGCGGAGTTCGCCCGCGAGCACGGCATCGCCGTCGAGTCCTGGGGACCGCTCGGGCAGGCGAAGTACCCGCTGCTCGAGCTGCCGGAGGTCACCGCGGCGGCGGCGGCGCACGGCAGGACTCCGGCTCAGGTGATCATCCGCTGGCACCTGCAGAGCGGGTACATCGTGTTCCCGAAGACGAACCACCGCGAACGCATGGTCGAGAACTTCGACGTCTTCGACTTCGAGCTCACGGATGCCGAGCTCGCCGCGATCACCGCCCTCGAGCGCGGAGGCGCGGGCCGGGTCAGCAGCGACCCCAACACCGTCAGCTGACTACCGTTCCGCTCCCCGAGGAAGCCCACAGGGCTGTCACGAAGGGAGCTGGGGAGGGAGCATTCCGCGGACACGCCCCCGCGCGGCAATCCTCAGGGGTAGAGACGGCGGTGGGTCCAGCCGGAGGGGGTTCGGTCGTAGCGCAGGCGACGGTGCATCCGGTCGGCACCGCCGTGCCAGAACTCGATCGAGTCGGGACGGAGTCGATACCCGTTCCAGTCGGCGGGGCGCAGCAATGGTACTCCCGGCGCCGCGAGCCTGGCCGCCTCCGCTCGGTACGCGGCGTCGTCCTCGAGCGTCGCGCTCTGCGCGGATGCCGCAGAGGCCGCCTGCGACTGGACCGGCCGATCCGTCCAGATCGCGTCGGACTCGGCATCCGTGAGCAGTTCGACAGCGCCCGTCAGCCGCAGTTGCTGTCGCGTCTCCCGCCAGTAGATGACGGCGGCCGCGCGCGGGTTGGCGGCGAGCTGGTGACCCTTGAGGCTGCTCGTATTCGTCGCGAACGTCATCCCACTCGCATCGAACGACTTCGCGAGCACGAACCGGTTCCCGAGATCGCCATTCTCATCGGCCGTCGCGATGGCGATGTTGTACGGCTCGATCACGCCGAGGCGCTCCGCGGTGTCGACCCAGGAGACGAGCAGGGGCATCGGGTCGGCCGGCGGAGAGTCGAATTCGGGCAGCTCGAGGTCGATCGTGCCGGTCACCGAAGGCCGCGAGTGCATGTCAGAGCGTCCCGACCTCGATGACGACCCGCTCGCCGCGTGGTGAGTCGACGAGGACCTCGGTCAGGTCGGCGGCGGCGAAGGCCTTCTCGAGCTGCTCGCGGGACTCCGAGAAGTGTTCCCAGTCCTCGGTGTGCACTCCCACGACCTGCTGCGCCGCAAGGATGATGGCTGCCTTCACCGCGGCGGCCGACCCGAAGGTGAGGTCGGCGTCGATCTCCCGCACGCGGGCGGCACCGGCATTGAGGATCGCGATCGATGCGCCGCCGAACGTCCCGGTCACCTCCCGGACGACATCGAGCGATGCGTTGTCGCCGCTGACGTAGACCGTCGGCTCCCCTTCGGCCTGCAGTACGAACCCGATGACCGGGCCGATGGCTTCGGCGACGTCGTCCGGTCCGTGCAGTGCCCGCGTCGCCGTCACTGTGACAGAGCCGACCGGATGCGATTGGCCTGGTTCGAGTCCGACCGCCGTCCCGCCGAGCTCGGCGGCTCCCGCGACCGTCGTGAGTGTGCGCGGTACTTCGGCGAGATACTCACGTCCCGCGGTGTCGAGGTTGTCCTCGTGATGATGGTGGGAGACGAGCGCGAGGTCGACCGGGCCGAGCTGGGCGGGCTGCAGGGCGGGGCCGCGGGTCTTCACGAGCGCCTGTCCGCCATCCGGGTCCGGGTAGCGGCCGGGCTCGTCGAAGGTGGGGTCGGTGATGATGCGCAGGCCCGCGTATTCGAGCAGCACGGTCGGCCCGCCGAGGTAGGTGACGGCGATTTGGGTCATGACTTCAGGCTAGGACGTGGCCGACGATCCTGCACGGATGGCGCAGCGGCGTACCGTGGGATCATGCCCAATGTTCTTGCCGAGGCGCTCAGCCCATACCTGCGCCAGCACGCCGACAACCCGGTCGACTGGCAGCAGTGGGGGCCGGAGCCCTTTGCGGAGGCTGCGCGCCGTGACGTTCCCGTCTTCGTCTCGATCGGCTACTCGACCTGTCACTGGTGCCATGTCATGGCGAGGGAGAGCTTCAGCGACCCCGCGATCGCCCGGCTGCTGAACGCGAACTTCGTCTCGATCAAGGTCGACCGGGAGGAGCATCCGGAGGTCGACGCCGGGTACCTCGCCGCCGCGAGCGCCTTCACGCCCAACCTCGGGTGGCCGCTCAACGTTTTCGTGACCCCCGCCGGGCAGGCGTTCTTCGCCGGGACGTACTGGCCGCCGGATGCCATGGCCGGCCATCCGTCATTCCGGCAGGTGCTCGACGGCGTCACCGATGCCTGGGCGAACCGGCGCGCCGAGGTCGAGTCGAATGCGGCGGATGTCGCTGCCGCGATCCGGGGGCATGCCGCGCATCCGGCGGCGGCGCTTCCCGACCGGGCGGAACTCGACAAGGTCGTCGACCTCCTCGCGGCGAACGAGGATCGGCAGTTCGGCGGGTTCGGGTCTGCGCCGAAGTTCCCGGTGGTTCCGGTACTCGACTTCCTGCTCGAGCACGGTTCGCCCGAATCGATCGCTCTCGCCGATCGCACACTGACGGCGATCGCCGACTCGGGCCTCCGGGACCGGGTGGAGGGCGGGTTCTTCCGGTACGCCACGCGCCGGGACTGGACCGAGCCGCACTACGAGCGGATGCTCTACGACAACGCGGGACTGCTGCGGGCGTATTCGCTGCTGGCCGTCCAGGTTCCCGAGCGCGCCGACCTCGCCCGCGAGGCGGCGGAGGGGATCGTCTCGTTCCTGATGCGAACCATGCGGCTGCCGGGTGGTTTCGCCTCCGCGCAGAACAGCGAGAGCTTCGTGGACGGATACCTCACCGAGGGCGACTACTACTCGTTGAGCGCTGAGGATCGCGCCGCCCAACCGGATCCGGCGCTCGATGAGAAAGTGCTCACCGGCTGGAACGGTCTGGCCATCGGGGCGCTCGCGAGCGCCGGCCACCGCTTCGGCCGCGACGACTGGCTGGATGCCGCGCGCGATGCCGCCACCACCATCCTCGCGTCCCAAGTGAAGGAGTCGGGTGAGCTGGTCAGGGCCACCCTGGCTGGAAACCCCTCTGCGGCAAGGGCCACACTCGAGGACTATGGCCTGCTGGCTCGTGGGCTCCTGCAGTTGGCCCAGGCCACGGGGGAGTTGCGGTGGGCAGGTGAGGCACGCCGCCTCGTCGATGCCTGCACGACGGACGAGGGGTTCGCGATTCCGGGTGGTGGCGATCCGACACTCGCCGGATTCGGCATCGACGCCGGTGTCGACCCCACCGAGGGCGCGCTGCCCTCCGGGACGAGTGCGCTCGCCGAGGCGTCGTACCTGCTCTACCTCCTCAGGGGCGAACGCGAGTACCTGCGTCAGAGCGGCCGCGCCATGGAGAGGCTCGCCGGTCCCGCGGTGCGTCAGCCGCTCGGCTTCGGTTCCGCGCTCGCGGTCATGTCGGCGCTCGCATCGCCCGTGACGCAGCTCGTCGTGGTGACCGACGATCCGGATGCTGCGCTCGCGGATGCCGCCCGGGGGTGGTTCGAGGCCGGCGGAGTCTCGGTGACGGTGTCGGCATCCGGTGCGGCGGAATGGTCCGACGCAGGATTCGAGCTGTTCGAGGGCAGGTCACTTCACGACGGTCTGCCCACCGCCTACCTGTGCAGCGACTTCGTCTGCCGGCTCCCGGTCACCGACGTTTCCGGCCTCGTCGGCCTCGGGATGCGCGCGGAACCATAGGTAGACTCCCACGCACACGGCGGCGAATACGAGCAGGACGGTCAACCAGATCCAGAACGGACCGTCGATCTGTCCCCACAGTTGCCCACTCGGCAGGACGATGAGGAAGAACGCGACGAGCGCCACGAGGTAGGTGAGTGTCCACCGGACTTTACCGCCGCGGAACAGGCTCGCGCCGTCCAGGTATCCGATCGGCAGGAGCCCGATGACGAGCCCGGAGATACCCTCCACGGCGACGGCCACGAGCGAGTCGTCGAACAGGGCCCCGGCGAACGTGTTCGGCGCCACGACCCCATTCATGAGGCTGTAGACGACCCAGCTGGCCACAGAGATGCCGAGCACGATCGCCGCCCAGATGAGCACTTCCCGGACCTCGTCCTTGAGGGTTGCCGACGCGCTCAGGGAGAGCCCGAGGACCAGGCCGACAAGGAGCCCCGGTGTGAAGTCGAGCAGTCGGGAGAGGATGACGCCCACGAGCGCGACGACGAGGCCGAAGGGCTCGAGCTCGATGACCGAGGCGATGCTCCAGCGCCTCTTGAGGATGATGCCGGTGATCGCGTTCGCGGCGTAGCCGAGCACGAACATGCCGATGACGCACGCGAGGAACAGCCGAAGCGACGAGAGGTCGAAGCCGAAGCGGGGGTCGGAGAAACTGAAGATGAGTGCCGCGAGCGTCGTGACCGCGAGGCCGCCGACGAGGCGTCGTTGGGCGAGCCAGGAGCGCATCCGGGAGAGCCACGGCAGTTTGGGTTTCGGGATCCTACCGAACAGGCGCCCGTAGTTCTCCTCGATCGTCGAGTTGAGAAGCTCGGCGGGGAAGGCCACGAGGAACAGGAAGGCGAGGCTGCTCGCCACCGCGGCACCGATGACCGCGGGATCGATGAAGAGACTCTGCGCGGCGGGCAGTGCCTGACTGAGGACATTGGGCGCTGCCGGCTCGTCGCGGTGGTCCTGGACCGCACTCGGAGCGCTGAGGGGAGGCAGGACGATGGTCGGAGCGGGTACCGGTGCGGGAATCACCGCAGGAACCGCAGCGACGATCGTGACCGGAACCTCTACGGTCTGGGCCACATCGCCAGGGGGTGCGACGGTGACCACGTAGTGGTGCAGGCCGGGAACGACCGTATTCGGGATCACGGTGTTGAGCCGGAACGTTCCATCGCCCTTCACGACGCTGGTGCCGAGTGGAACCGGGGTCGAGTGCAGCTCCGCGGTCACCTTCGCACCGATCGGCAGGTCGCTGCCGACCAGAGTGATGTTCTGTCCCGGCGCCGGGCTTCCGCCGAGCGCGTGGAAATTCAGGAACCAGGAGGCGGAGAGGGTTGGCAGTGAGCCGAGCGGTGGGTTGGGCCGCGGGGTTGCCGGCGGAGTGGCCGGAGCGAGAACCGTGAGCCGAAGCTTCACGATCGAGGAGCCGCTCGAGTTTCCGGCCAGGTCGGTCTGGGAGAACGCGAAGTAGTGCACCCCGACGCCGAGGGCGGCGCTCGGTGTGCATCGGAAACCGCTCTCGCCGGAGACCTGCGTTCCCTCCCGGCAGTCGACCGGGATCGATCCGTCGCGATAGATCCGCAGGGTGGCGTCGGGTTCGCCCATGCCGGAGATGAGCGGATGCGCGCTCGTCGTCGTCGCGAGGACGACACCGTCGGACGTCGGGCCGGTCGGCGTCCACAGTTCGAAGGCCTCTGGCGCGGTCGTGTCCACGGTCAGGCTCAGTTCCGGGCTCGCCGGAGCCGAGGTGTTGCCGGCGACGTCGGTCTGGGTGAAGGGAAGGAGGAAGGTCCCGTCCGGGATGAGCGAGGTCTCGAGAGTGCAGCTCCAGTCTCCGGTGATGCTCACCGTGACCGTCTCGGTACAGGCGCCCGCCACCGAATCGATCATCGCACCGGGTTCACCTGTGCCGACGATGGTGGGGGTCGGATCGTTCGTCAGGGCCTCGATCGTGCTTTCGGAGGTGGTGCCGGCGGGCGAGGTGATGACGGGGGGTGCCGGCGGGGTGCTGTCGCGGATGGTGATCGTCACGGCCGGCGAGCTCAGCTCCGACGTGTTCCCGGCGAGGTCGGTCTGCGTGGCGGTGAGGTCGTGGTCGCCCTCCGACAGGATCGCCGTGAGCGTGCACGACCAGGCCCCGGCGTCATCCGCGAGGATCGCCCCCGCCGCACAGTCTGCCGGGACGCCGTCGACGAGGAGCTGGACGGTCGCGCCACCCTCGGCGCCCCCGCTGATCGTCGGCGCAGGAGAACTGTCGACCATTCCCTCGAAACCGTTGATGGTCGGTGGGGTCGGGGCGACGGTGTCGATGTGGATGGTCCGCGGCTCCGACTGCAGCTCGTCGCTCGTCACGCGGTACGTGTAGTTCCCGTCGGCCAGCGCAGGGTCGGCCGTGCACTCCCAGGCGAGGTCGTGCACGGTTCCGGAGCACAGTACGACGCTCGTGTCCGTCGTCACCTGGAAGGCCTGCCCGCCGGCGGTCCCCGTGAATGACGGGGTGTCGTCATTCGTGTATGAGTCGCCCGCCGGGGAGGTGATCGTCGGCGGGTCAACGCTGGTCGGCGGCTCATCGTTCTGCTTGTCGACGAGGGTGATCAGGATCGTGGCGCTCGGGAGCGACGTCCCGTCACCATTGGTCGCCGTCGCCCGGAGGTAGTTGAGCCCCAGCTGCAGGGAACCGGTGAAAGACCCGCCATCGCCGGAGCACGACCAGACCTGTTTCGACTCGGGGTTCGGATTCACCATGGTGCAGAGTGGTGTGAAGGTGATGTTGTCGCTCGATACGCTGACGGTGACGACGTCGACCCCGACATCCATCGACCCGTGGATCTGGGCTTCCTGGCTGGAGGTGGTGACCCAGGGATCGTGGGGCTGGTCGATCACGGGCGCCGCGGGTACGGCAGCCCAGGCGGGCGACGATCCGATCGCCACGGACAACAGGGCGATGGCGCTGACGGTGATGATCGTGGCGACTTTGCGCACGCCCATAAGGGGACTTCTCTCGGATAGGCACAATTCCGCGGGGGACGGAAATTCGGGTAAGAGCCAGGAACCAGAGAGGAGGCCCCAGACAGTGACAACAATCTAATACTTGACGGAGCAGTTGTCACTAACGAATATATCGCTTAGGTGGGAAGGCCAGGTGCACACCACCGGAGCAACGGTGTGACGCTAGCGGGACACCGTCTCGTGCTCGCGATGGTCGGTGGTTGCAGCCTCGCGTCCGGCCGCCGATTCTGCGATGCCGTCGGAAGCGTCCGTGTCATCCTCGGGTTCCGGATGCGCCCGGAACCACAGGTAAACCCCGACGCACAGGGCGGCGAACGCGAGCAGCACCGCCAGCCAGATCCAGAACGGACCCTGGATGTCGCCCCACAGCGCCCCGCTCGGCACGACCACCGCGAAGAACGCGACGAGGGCGACGAGGTAGGTTCCGAGCCACTGCCAGCGGGAGTGCCGGTAGAGGCTGCGGCCGTCCAGGAAGCCGATCGGCAGGAGCCCGATGACGAGGCCCGAGATGCCCTCGGTCGCCACGGCCACGAAGGTGTCGTCGACGAGCGCGCCGCCGAAGGTGCCGGGGGCGACGATGCCGGAGAAGAAGCTGTAGCCGAGCCAGCCGACGATCGACAGACCGAGTATGGCGCCCGCCCAGGTGAGCACGTACCGGGCCTCGTCCCGCAGCTTCGCGGAGGCGCTCAGCGAGAGTCCGAGGACGAGCCCGATGAGGAGCCCCGGTGCGAAGTCGAGCAACCGGGAGAGCACGACGCCGGCGAGGGCGACGAGCAGGCCGAACGGTTGGAGTTCGATGACCGAGGCGATGCTCCAGCGCCGCTGGAGGATGGCGCTCGTGATCACGTTCGCGATCCAGCCCAGCACGAACATGCCGATGGCGCAGGCCAGGAACAACCGCAGGGAGGTGAGGTCGAATCCGAATCGCGGATCGGAGAAGCTCAGGATGAGGGCCGCGAGCGTCGTGAGGGCGAGACCGCCGACGACCGGGGTCCTCTTCAATCGATTTCGCACGCGATCCAGCCAGGGCAGCTTCGGCTTGCGGATCCGGCCGAACAGTCGCTGGTAGTTCTCGTCGAGGGTCGAGTTCAGCAGCTCGGCGGGCAGGGCGACCAGGAACAGCAGGGCGAGGCTGCTCCCGGCGGCCGCAGCGAGCACGACCGGGTTGGTGATGATGTCCTGCAGCGTCGGCAACGACTGGCTCAGGGTGCTCGGAGCCGCCGGTTCCGTGCGGTCCGCCGTTGCCGCGGTGACGCCCGACCCACCCGGGTCAAGCGGGGGAAGGTCCTTGTCCGTGACGGCGGGCGGCGGCGGGATGACGGACTCGGGAGCCGCCATGACGGTGACGGGGCTCTCTACGGTCTGCGGCTCGCCGTCGAGGGGGCTCACGGTGACGACATAGTGGTGATCGCCTGGCGCGACGGTGTTCGGTATGTGGGTGTTGAGCGTGAACGTGCCGTCGTCCTTGACGACCGTGGTACCGAGGGGCACCGGGTCGGAGTGGAGTTCGCCCACGACCGTGGCTCCCGCCGGCAGCGAGCTACCGGTGAGGACGACGTTCTGGCCGGGAGTCGGCGCGTCGTTGTCCGACGTGAACGCGAGCGACCAGAGGATGCCGACGGTCGGCTGCGGCGCGGGCGGCGGTGCCGGCGGTGCCGGCGGTGCGAGAACTGTCAGTCTCAGGTAGACGACCGGGCTGCCGCTCGAGTTGCCGGCGCTGTCGACCTGGGTGAAGCCGAAGTTGTAGGTTCCGGGGCTGAGCGCCGGCGCAACGGTGCAGCCGAAGCCACCCTCTCCGGCGTACTGCGGGCCCTCGTCACACGGGACAGGAATCGACCCGTTGCGATAGATGTAGATCCGTGCGCTGCCCTCCCCGTTGCCGGAGATGAACGGATGCGGATTCGAGGTCGTCGCGGTCGTCACACCTCCTGATGTGGTGCCGGTGGGCGTCCACAACTCGAAGTAGGTCGGTGCGACGGTGTCGAGCGAGAAGCGGACGAAGGGACTCGTGAGCGGCGACGAGTTCAAGGCGGCATCGGTCTGGCCGAAGTGCACGTCGTAGTCGCCGTCCGGGGTCATCGGCGTCGTCAACTGGCACGACCAGTTGCCGCTGCCATCCACGATCGTCGGCACGATCATACAGGTGTTGCCGACAACATCCAGGGTCGCACCGGGCTCGCCGGTTCCGTAGACGGTCGGGTTGGTGTCATTGGTAACGACGAGGTTCATGCCGGCGAAGATGTCGCCGATGGGCGAGGTCACAATCGGCGCAGCGGGTGGGGTGTTGTCGGTGACGGTGAAAGACTCACCGACGCTCAGGGGGGAGATGTTGCCGGCCAGGTCGGTCTGGAATGCGGTCAGGGTGTGCGGTCCTGCGGGCAGGCCATCCGGGAGGTTGCAGGACCAGTAACCGGTGTAGTCGATCGGCCCGGTGTTGCACGGCACGGAGACGCCGTCGACCAACAGGTCGATCGTGGCGTTCTCCTCGGCACTGCCGGAGACGGGCGCTCCAGGGCTGCTGTCGACCGGGGTCACCATCGCGTCGATCACGGGCGCTGCCGGGGCGACCGTATCGATGTGGATGAACCGGGAAGTCGAGAAGACCTCTGTGGCGCTGTACGAGGTGCTGACCATGTACTCGTAGTCGCCGTCGGGCAGCGCCGGTGAGGCCTCGCAGTTCCAACTGAGGTTGACCACGGTTCCGTCGCAGAAGGTGAAGGACTCATCCGTCGTGAAGACGGTGAAGTAGCTTCCCTCGGCTGTGCCGGCGAACGTCGGCATGTTGTCGTTCGTGTAGATGTCATCTGCCGGCGAGGTGATCGTCGGCGGGTTCACGAGGGTGATGAGGATGGACGGGCCGAGCACGGAGGTCCCGTCCACATTCGTGGCGGTGGCCGCAAGGTAGTTGTCGCCCAACGCGAGGCTTGCCGAGGTCGGAGCGCAGCCGAACCACCCTGTCCCACCCGGAGTGTCGGTCATTGTGCAGTACGGGACGTTGCTCACCACGTCGTTGCTCAGGTAGACGTCGACCTGGGTGACGTCGATGTCCTTGTTGCCCTGCAACGTCGGCTGGTCGTAGCTCGTGGTCCAGGGGGAGAACGTCTGGTTGATGGTCGGCGGGGCCGGGATAGCGGCATAGGCCGCCATCGATCCGGTGACGACGGAGAGCCCGACGAGCGCCATGACGGCGCCGACGGCGGCTATCTTGCGCGAGATCACGGGCGACTTCCCTCACTGCAGGGTTGCCGGCTGGCGGCACGGGGGTTGGGTTGCGGCGGCTGCGGGTCCGGCGCTTCAACACAATCTAGCGTTGAATCGAGTCGATATCAGCAAGTGGTATATCGCGAAGGCGCTATCGCCAGGTCGGAAGCCAGTAATGCGATTGGATGAACTCGAGCGGCACCTGCATCCCGGTCCAGAGCGGGAAGAAGAACGCGCTCGCGAGCACCATCGCGGCCAGGACGACCGCGAGAAGCCGGATGCCGCCCAACCGGCGCCAGGTCTCATCCGTCCTCTTCCCGAGCAGCAGGCCCATCGTGAAGACGAGAGCGAGGATGAGGAACGGCTCGAACACGATCGTGTAGAACTGGAACACCGTGCGGTTCAGGTAGAGAAGCCACGGCAGGTAGCCGGCCGCGAGTCCCATGAGAATGGCCCCGACCTGCCACTCCCGGTATCGCACCAGCCGATAGACCAAGTAGCAGGCGGCGGCGACGGCGGCCCACCAGATGAACGGGTTGGCGATGCCGGTGATCGACTCGCCGCAGCGGGTGAACTCGCATCCGAGTTCCCCCCGGTCCGTCCCGAGGTAGTACATCGCGGTCGGGCGCACCATGAGCAGCCAGGTGAGCGGATTCGCCTGGTAGCCGTGCGGCTGGTGCTCGCCGATGTGGTAGGCGTAGGCGCTCGCCTGGTAGTGCCAGAAGCTCTGCAGGTCGAGGGGGACCCAGGCGAGCAGCCCCTGCCAGGCGTTACCGGCCTGCTCCGCCCAGTGCCGGTAGTAGCCGCCGTCGGTGGAGAACCAGCCGGTCCAGGTCACGAGGTAGGTCGCGAGTGCGATCGGGACCATGAGCAGGAAGGTCGCCGGAGCCTGCTTGAACGCCGTGCCGCTGCCGAAGAAGGTGACGCCGGCGCGGCGGCGGGCCACGGCGTCGACGACAAGTGTGTAGAGGGCGAAACCGGCCAGGTAGTAGAGGCCGTTCCACTTGACAGCGGAAGCGAGTCCGAAGGCGAGCCCCGCCGCGAGGAGCCAGGGGCGCCACCAGAGCGCGGGCCCCCAGTCGATCGTGCGGCCGGCATCCGCTCGTCGCCGGAGCCAGCGGTCGAGGCGGCGCCTGCTGTGGCCGCGGTCGAGAAGGATGGCGCCGAAGCCCAGAAGGACGAAGAACGCGAGGATGCCGTCGAGCAGGGCGACGCGCGACATGACGATCGCGTTGCCGTCGATCGCGAGAAGGCCGCCGGCGATCGTCGCCAGCAGGGTCGAGTGGAAGAGGCCCTTCGCGATGATGGTGACGAGGGCGACCAGCAGGATGCCGACGACGGCCGTGCCGATACGCCAGCCCACCGCATCCTGTGCGCCGAAGATGGCGAGGCCGATCGCGATGATCCACTTGCCGAGCGGAGGGTGCACGACGTAGGAGCCGGTGTCGAGGTAGCCGTCGACGCTGCCGGTGTTGAAGGAGGCGTTGGCCTCGGCGGGCCACTGGGACTCGTAGCCGAGGTGGAGGAGGGTCCAGGCGTCCTTGACGTAGTAGGTCTCGTCGAACACGAGGAAGTGGGGGTTGCCGAGGTTCCAGAGCCTCAGGACCGCCGCGAGCACGGTGACCGCGATCGGGCCGCCCCACGCCCAGGCGCGTTGCCTGCCCGGGCTCGACAGCATCCGCCCCCACCAGGCGTCCAGGCGCGAACCGCGTGGCTCGGCCGCAGTGCCGGCAGGGTGGAGCCCCCCGGCGACCACCTCATCGAACTCGCGGCCACCGGTCACCCCGCCATGCTAGCCGCCGAATGGGAGGATGGGGCGGTGATCATCCTCGCGGCCACCCCCATCGGCAACCTCGGCGACGCGTCGCGGCGGCTGGTCGAAGCGCTCGAGAACGCGGAGACGATCGCCGCGGAGGACACCCGCACGACCATGCACCTGCTGCGCGCGCTCGGCATCGAGAACCGGCCGCGCCTGATCGCGCTCCACGAGCACAATGAGGTCGAGAAGGCCGCCGAGATCGTCGAGCTCGCGCGCGACGCGGATGTCCTGGTGCTGACGGATGCCGGCATGCCGGCGATCAGCGACCCCGGCTTCCCCCTCGTGGCGGCGGCCGCGGCGGCCGGCGTCACCGTCACCGCGATCCCCGGCCCGAGCGCGGTGCTCACCGCGCTCGCGGTCTCCGGCCTGCCGACCGATCGGTTCACGTTCGAGGGGTTCGTCCCGCGCAAGGGGCGTGTGGCCTGGTTCTCCGCACTCGCACACGAGGAGCGCACGATGGTGTTCTTCGAGTCGCCCAACCGCCTCGCCGAGTCCCTGGCCGACCTCGCGGCGGCACTCGGTGGCGCGCGTCGCGTCGTCGTCGCGCGGGAGCTGACGAAACTGCACGAGGAGGTGCGTCGGGGAACGGCCGATGAGCTCGCCGCCTGGGCGGCATCCGGGGTGCGCGGCGAGATCTGCATCGTCGTCGCCGGGGCCGAGCCGGCATCCGCATCTCTCGACGGGGGGATCGCACAGGTGCTTGCGCTCGTCGCGGCCGGAACGGGCCTCAAGGATGCCGCCGGCGAGGTCGCCGAGGCCACCGGGCTCAGCCGTCGCAGCCTCTATCAGGGCGCGTTGAGCTCCCGTCCGTAAGCCCTACGCGACTGAGTCAACCCGCCCTTGCAGGCTCGGTCGGCGCTGGCGTCGCACGGTTGCTGTGCAACCGTCATGGCTCCAGCGCGCGGAATAGGATTGAGCGCATGGCCGCCGACCGCTCCTTCTATATCGCGACGCCGATCTTCTACGTGAACGACGTGCCGCACATCGGCCACGCCTACACCGAGGTCGCCGCCGACGTGCTCGCGCGCTGGCACCGGCAGGCCGGCGACGACACCTGGCTGCTCACCGGAACGGACGAGCACGGCGAGAAGATCCTGCGCACGGCGATCGCCAACGACACGACACCGCAGGCCTGGGCGGATGAGCTGGTCGAGTCGGCCTGGAAGCCGCTGCTCAAGACGATCGACATCGCCAACGACGACTTCATCCGCACGACGGATGCTCGGCACGAGCAGGGCGTGACCCTCTTCCTGCAGAAGCTCTACGACGACGGCTACATCTACCTCGGCGAATTCGAGGGCTACTACTGCGTGGGCTGCGAGGAGTACAAGCAGCCGAACGAGCTCGTGCCGGGGGCCGGCGAGTACGAGGGCCAGCAGGTCTGCGCCATCCACTCGAAGCCGGTCGAGATCCTCAAGGAGACCAACTATTTCTTCCGGATGAGCGACTTCGGGCAGAGGCTGCTCGACCTCTACGAGGCGAACCCTCGGTTCGTGCAGCCGGACAGCGTGCGCAACGAGATCATCCAGTTCGTGAAGCAGGGGCTTCGCGACCTCTCGATCTCACGCTCGAGCTTCGACTGGGGCATCAAGCTCCCCTGGGACGATACGCACGTCGTCTACGTCTGGTTCGATGCGCTGCTCAACTACATCACCGCGATCGGCTATGGAACCGACCAGGTGCAGTTCGACCGTCGTTGGCCGGCCGTCCAGCTCGTCGGAAAAGACATCGCGCGCTTCCACGCGGTCATCTGGCCCGCCATGCTCATGGCGGCAGGGGTGGAGGTGCCGCGGCAGGTGTTCGGTCACGGCTGGCTGCTCGTCGGCGGCGAGAAGATGTCCAAGTCGAAGCTCACCGGTATCGCGCCGAGCGAGATCACCGAGACCTTCGGATCGGATGCCTTCCGGTTCTACTTCCTGAGCGCGATCAACTTCGGGCAGGACGGCTCGTTCAGCTGGGAGGACCTCTCGGCGCGCTACCACTCCGAGCTCGCCAACGGCTTCGGCAATCTCGCCTCGCGCGCGATCGCCATGATCGGCAAATACTTCGACGGGCTCGTTCCGGCGCCGAGCGGATACACCGACGACGACCTCGCCATCCAGCAGGCCGTCTCGGCGGCGGCGAAGAACGCGGATGCCGCCATGGATCGCCTCGCGATCGACCAGGCGATCGAGGCCATCTGGACTGTCGTCGACGACCTCAACGGCTACATCACGGCGCAGGAGCCCTGGTCGCTCGCCAAGTCGGATGCCGACCGGGAGCGGCTGGGCACCGTGCTGTACACGGTCGCCGAGGGGCTTCGCGCACTCGCGGTACTGCTCTCCCCGGTCATGCCCGTCGCGACGGAGAAGCTGTGGGCGGCGATCGGCGCGGCGGGGGCGCTCGCCGAGCAGCGCATCCGCGAGGCCGGGAGCTGGGGCCAACTCGCGCCCGGCAGCAGGGTCTCTCCGCTCGAGCCGCTCTTCCCCCGCATCGAGACCGCACTTTCGGCGGTGTAGCCGATGAGCGATTCCCAGTACATCCGGCAGCGTGACAACACGACCGAGCACGGCCAGACGCGGGACCTCAGCTACCCGCCGCTGCCTGAAGCGCTCACGGTGGGCGTGTACGACAACCACGCGCACCTGGAGATCGCCGACGGAAGCAACCCGTTGGACTATCGGGAGCACCTCGACCGCGCGAGTGCGGTCGGCATCCGCGGCGTCATCCAGGTCGGCGGTGACCTCGAGACCTCGCGCTGGTCGGCGGAGATGGCCGCGCGGGAGCCGCGCCTGCTCGCGGCCGTCGCCATCCATCCCAACGAGGCGCCGAACTACGAGGCGGCCGGCACCCTGGATGCCGCGCTCGCCGAGATCGACGAACTCGCCTCCCGTCCGCGCGTGCGGGCGATCGGGGAGACCGGCCTCGACTTCTTCCGCACCGATGAGGGCGGGCGGGCCGCCCAGTTCCGCTCCTTCGAGGCGCACATCGGCATCGCGAAGAAGCACGACCTTGCCATGCAGATCCACGACCGGGATGCGCACGGTGACGTGATCGCGACCCTGCTGCGCGTCGGCGCCCCCGAGCGCACGGTGTTCCACTGCTTCTCGGGCGACGCTGAGATGGCCAGGCTCTGCGTCGACCACGGCTGGTATCTGTCCTTCGCCGGTACCGTGACGTTCAAGAACGCCGGCGGGCTGCGAGAGGCGCTCGCGGCGATCCCGCGCGACCGCATCCTCATCGAGACGGATGCACCGTTCCTCACCCCCACCCCTTTCCGTGGGCGACCGAACTCCCCATATCTCATCCCGCACACCCTGCGCGCGATGGCCGAGCATCTCGGCACCGACGTGTCGATGCTCGCCGCGCAGGTCTCCTCGAACACCGAGCTCGTCTACGGCTCCTGGGACGCCGAACCCGTCGACCGCCCCCTCTGATGGGAGCAACGGGTTGATGGGGGCGACGGGCTGATGGCGGTGATGGGCGGGTATCTGGGGCCGGCGGAGATCCGCGACCTCGCTGAACTGCTCGGGCTGCAGCCGACCAAGAAGCTCGGCCAGAACTTCGTGGTCGACGCCAACACGGTGCGCCGCATCGTCGCGGCCTCGGGGGTGACGGATGCCGACACGGTCGTCGAGGTCGGCCCCGGCCTCGGCTCGCTCACCCTCGGCCTGCTCGCGACGGGGGCATCCGTGGTGGCCGTCGAGATCGACCCTCGGCTCGCCGGGCAGTTGCCGAAGACCGTCGACCAACTGCATCCGGATGCCCCGCTCACGGTCGTCACGGCCGACGCCATGACGGTTACCGAGCTTCCCGGCAACCCGAACGCTCTCGTCGCGAACCTCCCGTACAACATCTCGGTGCCCGTGCTCCTGCACCTGCTCGAGCATTTTCCCCGCCTGCGCACCGGTCTCGTCATGGTGCAGGCCGAGGTGGGCCAGCGTCTGGCCGCTCCTCCCGGCTCGAAGGTCTACGGCAGCCCGAGCGTCAAGGCCGCCTGGTACGGCGCCTGGCGCACGGCCGGCCAGGTGAGCCGTCAGGTGTTCTGGCCGGTCCCCAACGTCGACTCGATCCTGGTCGGCTTCGAGCGTCACGCGACCCCCCTCGGCACCGAGGGGGAGCGGCGCGCGATGTTCGCGATCGTGGATGCCGCGTTCCAGCAGCGCAGGAAGATGCTGCGGCAGGCGCTCGTCCCCGTCTTCGGTACTACCGCATCCGCGACCCTCGAGGCCGCGGGCATCGACCCGACCGCGCGTGGCGAGCAACTCTCGGTCGCCGACTTTCTCGCGATCGCCCGCGTCGGCTAGCGTTGCGGTCATGGCGGCAGTGTCCCCCCAGAAGATGAGCGACGAGCGGATGCTCGAAGCGACCGGCCGAGTGCGCGCCGATTGGCACGCGCTCCTGGATGCGGCCGGAGCGCGCGACTGGGCGCATCCGAGGATCGCGCGCTGGCTCGTCGAGGAGCACGGCATCGACGGCTGGTGGGCGCAGGGCGTCACGGTCGGCTTCGAGCAGGCGATCGGCAGGCGGCTGCCCGGGCAGCGCGCCGACGGGACGTTCGAGGCCTCGGTGACGAAGACGCTCGGCGCCGCACGGGAAGCGGTCCTCGACCAGGTCATCGCCATACTCGTCGAACAGCTCGGCGAACCGGCGTCGCTCAGCCCGGATTCCCTTTACTCGACGGCGCGCTGGAAGATCGCCGACGAGACGGTGGTTGCGGCGATCTCGGAGCCGAAGCCGGGCAAGACACTCGTGGCGCTCACCCGGTCGCGCATCCTCGACGGTGAGACGCTCGACGCGGCGAAGAGCGAGTTGCGTGGCATCCTCGGCCGCCTCGGCCCGTCAGGCGGCGGGTAGCGGGTCGACTAGGTTAACTCCATGACCACCGAGGCGAGCAGGGTGGTGCACGCGAGGGCACCGGGGAAGATCAACGTCTACCTCGGCGTCGGTGCGCTCGGCGATGACGGCTACCACGAGATCGCCACCGCGTACCAGGCCGTTTCGCTCTACGAGGATGTTCGTGCGAGCGATGCCCCCGATTTCTCCGTCGCGTTCACCGGCCCTGTCGACCTCCGCGAGCTCGAGACGGACGGCTCCAACCTCGCGATCCGTGCCGCGACGCTCCTGGCCAGAACGACCGGCTACCGACGGGGGGTGCGCCTCGAGATCGAGAAGAACGTGCCCGTCGCGGGCGGCATGGGCGGCGGATCGGCGGATGCCGCGGCCACGCTGCTCGCCTGCGACGCGCTGTGGGGCACCGACCTCAGCCGTGAGGACCTGCTGGAACTCGCGGCCACGATCGGTGCGGATGTTCCCTTCGCCTTCACCGGCGGCACGGCGGTCGGTACCGGCCGCGGCGACCAGTTGAGCCCTGCCCTCGCGCAGGGACAGTTCCAGTGGGTTCTCGCGTTCGCCGCCTTCGGCATGAGCACCCCCGACGTGTACCGGGAGCTCGACCTTCACCGGGAGCGCCACGCCCTCGACATCTTTCCGGCTGAAACGCAGCCCCGGGTGGATCCGAACGTGCTGCAGGCGCTCCGTGCCGGCGACCCGCACCTGCTCGCCGAGAGCCTCTTCAACGACCTGCAGGCCCCCGCGCTGCATCTGGAGCCGCGGCTGGCCGAAGTCATCGAGCTCGGCGAGGAGAACGGCGCGCTCGCGGGCGTCGTCTCCGGCTCCGGCCCGACGGTCGCCTTCCTCGCCGCGGATCTCGACAGTGCTCTCGAACTCCAGATCGCCTTGTCCGCCGCACGGCACACCGTCGCCAGGGTGACCGGCCCCGTGCACGGGGCGCGCATCCTCGGCGAGTAGCCGGCCGCCCCTTCTCCGTTGACTCGGGTCATTTTGCGGGTCGTCATGGCGCGCAACCCGCACGATGGCCCGAGTCAACGGAATCGAAGTGCGACCTGTGGATAGGTTCTGCAGAGCTAACGCCCGTTCGAGCAGAATCTCGGCATGTCCAGACCCTCGCCGCTGCCGGATGCGCTGGGCGGCTCGCCCTTTCGTGTCGGGGAGGCGAGGGGGCTGGGCGTGTCCGCGGCGCGGCTTCGCGCATCCGACCTCGAGGCGCCATTCCATGGCATCCGGCGGTCGAAAGCCGCGCCCGCCGAGAATGCGGAGACTGGTGAAGAGCGGGCGCGCGTGAGACTCGAAGGGCTCCGACGGGACTGTGAAGCCTTTCAGCGTCGGGAGGGGCGACCGGTCATCTTCAGTCACGTCACGGCTGCGCGGCTATACCGGATGCCGCTGCCGTGGCGCCTGGAGTCGCGTCAGGTCCTCGACGTGGCGGCCCTCACCCCCGACCACGCGCCGCAGGGAGCGGGGATCATCGGGCACCGTCTGACCGGTGGCAGCTTCGTCGTCGCCTCAGCCTCCGGATTCCTCGTGCCGGCTCCGCTCCGAGTATGGGTACAGCTTGCCCCACTCCTTTCGGTTGACGAGCTCATTGTCGCCGGTGATCACCTGGTTCGACGCAAGGCGCCGTTCGCGAGCCTGAACGAACTGCTCGAGACTGTGGCGCGCCTGCGCAGGTTGCGCGGTGTGAGGAAGCTGCGGGCTGCCGCAACCAGGGTCAGGGCAGGCACGGATTCCGCGGCGGAGTCCAGAACGCGGTTGGTGCTCATCGATGGTGGGCTCCCCGAACCTGTCATCGGCCACAAAGTGTTGGATCGAGATGGTTACTTCGTCGGCACCCCCGACCTCGCCTACGTCGTCGAGCGGGTCGCGCTCGACTACGAGGGCGAGATTCATCGCGTGGACCGGGAGACGTTCGAGAGCGACATCGAGCGACGGGAGCGGTTCCAGGATGCCGGCTGGCGCCACATCCGGGTGACGAGGGAACACCTCGCCCATCCGCACACGCTTGTCGACCGGGTCGGCTTCGCCCTGGCCGAGCGCCGGGCCGATCGCGGGGCTTCGAAGACTTTCGCTTCCGCCCACCTCCTCCGTTGACTCGGGTCATTTTGCGGGTCGTCATGGCGCGCAACCCGCAAGATGACCCGAGTCAACGGGAGTGAAGGGTATCGGCGACGCGGGCGGGCCGACGGGCAGGAGCGACGGCGACCCCGCATCGCCGGAGCGCCGCGGGTAGCCTTGAGACATATGGCCCACCTTCTCGGCGCTGAGTCGCTGCACCTCGAGTACCCGACCCGCGTCATCTTCGACTCCGTCACGGTCGGGCTGAACGACGGCGACCGGATCGGAGTCGTCGGCCGCAACGGCGACGGCAAGTCCACCCTGCTGCGTTTGCTGGCCGGCCGCCTCGAACCGGATGCCGGGCGCGTCACGCGCAGGGGCGGCATCCGCTTGGGCATGCTCGACCAGGCCGACGAGCTGCACAGCGAGCGCACCGTGCACGAAGTCGTGATCGGCGACATCGACGAGCACGTCTGGGCGGGCGACCCGAAGGTGCGCGATGTGATCGCCGGGCTCATCGCCGACCTCCCCTGGGAGGCCCGCGTCGACGATCTCTCCGGCGGGCAGCGGCGCAGGGTCGCGCTCGCCGCGCTCCTCATCGGCGACTGGGATGTGATCTTCCTCGACGAGCCCACCAACCACCTCGACGTGGAGGGCATCGCCTGGCTCGCGAAGCACCTCAAGACTCGCTGGTCCCGGAACGCCGGTGCGCTGGTCACCGTGACCCACGACCGCTGGTTCCTCGACGAGATCTGCACCGCGACCTGGGAAGTGCACGACCGCCTGATCGAGCCGTTCGAGGGCGGCTACGCGGCCTACGTGCTGCAGCGGGTGGAGCGCGACCGGATGGCGGCGGCGAGCGAGGCGAAGCGCCAGAACCTCATGCGCAAGGAGCTCGCCTGGCTGCGCCGTGGCGCCCCGGCGCGCACGAGCAAGCCGAAGTTCCGCATCGACGCGGCGAACGAGCTCATCGAGAACGAGCCGCCGATCCGCGACAGCGTCTCGCTCGCGCAGATGGCGATGCAGCGGCTCGGCAAGGATGTCGTGGACCTCGAGGACGTGTCCGTCTCGTACGACGGGGCCGAAGTCCTCCGCGACGTCACCTGGCGCATCGCGCCCGGCGAGCGCACCGGCATCCTCGGGGTGAACGGCGCCGGCAAGTCGACGCTGCTGAACCTCGTCGCTGGGACCCTCCAGCCGACGAGCGGGCGGGTCAAGCGCGGAAAGACCATCAAGGTCGCCCAGCTCACCCAGCAGCTCGCCGAGCTCGCGGATGTCTGGAACGACCGCGTGAACGATGTCATCTCGCGCCAGAAGAGCTCGTACCTCGCGGGTGGCAAGGTGCTCACGCCGGGGCAGCTGCTCGAGCGGGTCGGATTCCAGAGCGCTCAGCTGAGCACCCCGGTCAAGGATCTCTCCGGCGGCCAGAAGCGCCGGCTGCAGCTGCTGCTCATCCTGTTGTCGGAGCCCAACGTGCTCATCCTCGACGAGCCGACCAACGACCTCGACACCGACATGCTCGCCGCCATCGAGGACCTGCTGGACTCGTTCCCCGGAACCCTGCTCGTCGTCTCGCACGACCGGTACCTGATCGAGCGGGTCACCGACCAGCAGTACGCGATCATGGACGGGCGGTTCCGCCACCTGCCGCGCGGGGTCGACCAGTACCTGGAATTGAGGTCTGGTAGGGCTGTTGCATCGGGGCAAAAGCCTGAACCGGCGGCCGGGACGGCCGACGGCGCCGGCGTCTCAGCGAAGTCCGGAATTGGCCTTCGCCCCCAGCTCCATCTCGCGGGCGCCGACCTCCGCAACGCCCAGAAGGAGTTCG
Source organism: Leifsonella bigeumensis (assembly GCF_039537265.1). Classification (NCBI taxonomy): domain Bacteria; kingdom Bacillati; phylum Actinomycetota; class Actinomycetes; order Micrococcales; family Microbacteriaceae; genus Leifsonella; species Leifsonella bigeumensis. The sequence continues at coordinate 375,072 of NZ_BAABAE010000003.1, forward strand.
CGGCGGCCGGGCGCAAGCTCGAAAAGCTCGGCCAGAGCATCCGGGACGTGCACGAGCGGATGGCCGCCCACGACCAGTCCGACTATGTCGGCCTCGGCGCTCTCAGTCAGGAGCTGGCGGGCATCGAGGCCGAGAGGGAAGCGCTGGAGACCCGCTGGCTGGAGCTCGCCGACGTGCTCGGTGAGTGAGGGTGGCGCATCTCGCCGATGTGCTCGGCGAGTAGCGGTGGTTGAGCTCGCCGACGTGCTCGGGGAGTAGTGGAGCACTGGCGGGCCGCTTGCACTCGAATCCTCGGGCGTCTATTCTATAAGTAAGTAGTTACTTACTTTAGGGGAATGACGATGGCCGGAAACGCGACGCGGGAGCGCCTGATCGCCGAATCCATGCGACTCTTCGGCGAGCGGGGCTACGCCGGAACCTCGGTGGCCGACATCGAGGCGGCGGCGGGCCTGTCCTCCGGCGCCGGCAGCCTCTACCGTCACTTTCCCTCCAAGCAGGCGTTGCTCGCGGCGGGGGTTCGTCAACAGATCGACGCGGGGCAACACCTCCTGAGGCTGCTCGCAGACGCCGATGACGGTGCCGCGATACCGTTGCGTGAGCGTCTCATCGCGGTGGCGACGGCGGGCCTCCGCAGGCTTGAGCAGGAGGCCGACCTCAATCGGATCATGCTCAAGGATCTCGCCCACTTCCCCGAACTGCTGGACCTGGCTCGCCGGGAGGAAGTGGCAAGAGTGCACCAGGCGGTCGCTGCCTGGCTGGACGCCCAGCTCGGCGCCCGGTCCGACGGTCAAGCCGGCACGGGCCGCAGGGACACCGAAGGAATCGCGGCGGTCCTGGTCGGAGCAGTCTCGAACTTCTGGATGCTTCGCGACATCTTCGGCGAGCATCCGGCGGGGATCAGCGAGGAGCGCTACCTGGCCAGCCTGGTAGACGCGCTGATGCCGTCACTGCCCGGCGTCGAAAAGACGCTCGAGAACTGACGCGGCCGAGGGAAAGGAATCCACAATGAAGGTCATACTTGCAGGCGCAACGGGCGCGCTGGGCGTTCCACTGGTTCGGCAACTCGTCTCGGCCGGCCACGACGTGGTCGGCATCACCCGCGGTGAAAGCGGCGAGCGGCTGCTCACCCAACTCGGTGCGACTGCCATCCGCGCCGACGTCCTGGACCGGGCCGCCCTGCTCGACGCGGCCGGTGGCATCCAGGCGGATGCCGTCATGCATCAGCTGACGGCGCTCAAGAAGGCCCCGGCCGGCCACGGTGCGATGCGTCAGACCAATGTTCTGAGGACCACCGGTACCGAGCATCTGCTGGAGCTGGCGAAAGCGGTGGGTGCGCGCCGTTTCGTCACCCAGTCGATCGTCCTCGGATACGGCTACCGCGACCACGGTTCGCAGGTGCTCACCGAGGAGTCGCCGTTCGGGCAGATGCACGGGAACGCCTTCGATGCTCACGTCCGGGCCATGGTGTCGGCGGAGCAGCAGGTCTTCGAGGCCGATGGCATCGAGGGCATTGCACTGCGGTACGGGCTCCTGTACGGGGCTGCTGCCGATCAGGACAAGGTGGCGCGGATGCTGCGCAAACGCGCTCTCCCGGTCGCGAGGCATGGCGGATACCTCCCGTTCATCCACCACGATGACGCGGCTGCAGCGACGGTCGCTGTGCTCGAGCGGGGTGCATCCGGCCAGGCGTACAACATCGTCGACGACACGCCCGCGACGTTTCGCGACCTCGTCACCGGCATCGCGAGGGCCCGCAACGCACCGGAACCGCTGATCCTGCCGGGCTGGCTGCTCAAGCTCGCCGCCCCGTACGGCGGCGTCGTGCTCAGTGATGTGTCCCTTCGCGTCTCCAACGCCAGGGCGAAGCGGGAACTCGGTTGGTCACCGGCGTACCCGTCCTACGCGGATGGCCTCGCCGACGCTGTCAACGGATGACTACTCGCCCAGCTCGCTCAGTTCTTCCGAGACATCCGCGTCATCCGGTCGTTCCGCGGCGAGCTCGCGTTGGATCTCCAGCGCTTCGTCCAGCCTGCCCAACGAGCGCAGGCACCGGGCGAACGCCCACCGCGCCCGGAACCGCTGGTCCTCGCTTCCGAACCGGATGGCGGCTCCCTGGGCGAGGGAGAACTGGGTGAGCGCGTCGTCATAGCGGTGCAGGTCGTGGAGGTGCCATCCGAGGTTGTTGTGGAGTGCAACGGCCCAGCGCCGGATGCGCTCGTCGTCGGTCCGGTCGAGCACGGCCAGCGCCTCGTCGGTCCAGCGCGCGGCATTGTCGGTGTCCGTGATCGCGAGCATGTGCAGTGCGTCGACTTCGAGGAACCCGAGGCCGGCCCGGCTTGCGGTCACCCGGGCGCTGGTGAAATATACGATGGCGTTCTCCGGATGCCCGGAGCTGTTGAGCAGTCGCCCCCGCTCGAGCAGTACTCGCGTTGTCACCGGCGGAGAGTCGAAGATGATGCGACCCAGCAACCGGCCGGCTTCCTCGAACCGGGACTGGAGGCCGAGCGCCCGCGCTACCTGCGTCTCCAGTTCCGCCCGGCTCTCCGGGGGTTCATCCGGTTCGCGTGCGGCATCCTTGAGTCGCAGCTCGCTTGCCGACGGGTCGGCGAAGTCCCACAACTGGTCGAGTCGTTCCTGGGTCACCATGCGCTGCTGCCCTCGTCTTTCAGTCGAAGTCGAGGCTCAGCTTGCGCAGCAGCGAGGCGAGACGCTCCCGGTCGCCGGGGGCGAGTTTCTCGAGCAGTACGGACTCGGCGACGAGTAGGGTGCTGATGGCGGCATCGACGCTCGCCTGACCTTTGGGCGTCATGACGACGAGGATGCCGCGGCCGTCGTTCGGGTCCGTCCTGCGCTGGACGAGCCCCCGTTCGACGAGCCGGTCGATGCGGTTGGTCATCGTGCCGGAGGAGACGAGGGTCTGCTGAAGGAGCGCCTTCGGGCTCAACTGGTACGGCACGCCGGCGCGGCGCAACGCGGAGAGCACATCGAACTCCCACGAGTCGAGTTCTGAGGTCGAGAAGGCTTCGCGGCGGGCGCGGTCGAGGTGCCGGGAGAGTCGTCCGACGCGCGAGAGCACCTGCAGCGGTGCGAAGTCGAGATCCGGTCGCTCGCGTGACCACGCCTCGACGATCCGGTCGACTTCGTCGTGGGTGGGCATGCTCCCATTATCGCGGCCTTTGCGTCTGGCAGACTTGACTTCGCGCAGCACGCGCGATCCGCCTTGGTGTAACGGCAGCACGACAGCCTTTGGAGCTGTTAGGTCCAGGTTCGAATCCTGGGGGCGGAGCTCGTCTCGCGGTCTTCGCGATTCGAACACTCAGCGCCAGGCCAGCACCATCCCGTCGACTCGGGTCATATCGCGGGTGCGGGTGACCTCGTACCCGCGATATGACCCGAGTCAACAAGAGAAGGAGAGAGAAGGAGGAACCATGACCGACCAGAACCTCGCGGTGATCGTGCTCGCAGCAGGCGAGGGCACCCGGATGCGGTCTGCGACCCCCAAGGTCCTCCACATCCTCGCCGGCATCCCGCTCGTCGGCCACGTGCTCGCGACGGCGCGGGAGCTGCATCCGGCCCACATCATCGCGGTCGTGCGGCACGAGCGGGACGCGGTCGCCGCGGTCATCGCACAGAACCTGCCGGAGACCGTCATCGTCGACCAGGATGAGGTCCCGGGAACCGGGCGCGCGGTCGAGGTCGCGCTCGGTGCGCTCCCCGGTGATTTCGCCGGCGACGTCGTCGTCGTGAGCGGCGACGTTCCCCTTCTCGACGCCGACACCCTCGGCCGTCTGCTCGAGACCCACCGCGCGCACCATGCTGCGGCGACGGTCCTCTCGGCGGTGCTCGACGATGCGAGCGGTTACGGCCGGATCATCCGGGGCGCCGACGGGCTCGTCGACCGCATCGTCGAGCAGAAGGATGCCGACGAGTCCGAGCTCGAGGTCACCGAGATCAACTCCGGCAGCTACGTCTTCGGCGTCCGGTCGCTGCGCGACGAGCTTCCCAAGGTCGGCACGGGCAACGCGCAGGGTGAGAAGTACCTCACGGATGTCGTGGGCCTGCTGCGCGCATCCGGGAACCCCGTCGAGGCGGTTCCCGTCGCACAGAGCTGGATCGTCGGCGGAATCAACGACCGGGTGCAGCTCGCCGAGGCGGCCGCGCGACTGAATGCGCTCATCGTGCGCGGCTGGCAGCTTGCCGGCGTCACGGTGCACGACCCGGCGACGACCTGGATCGACCTCAACGCGACCATCGCCGAGGATGTCGAGATCCTCCCCGGCACCCAGATCAAGGGCGCGACGAAGATCGACCGCGGTGCGATCATCGGCCCCGACACGACACTGGTCGACTGCGAGATCGGCGAGAACGCGGTCGTGAAGCGCACCGATGCGACCCTCGCGGTCATCGGCAAGGGAGCATCCGTGGGGCCGTTCGCCTACCTGCGCCCGAACACGGTGCTCGGCGAGAACGGCAAGATCGGCACCTTCGTGGAGACCAAGAACTCGACGATCGGGTTCGGCAGCAAGGTTCCGCACCTCAGCTACATCGGCGACACCGAGGTGGGCGTGCAGTCCAACATCGGTGCCGGCACGATCACCGCGAACTACGACGGGGTCGAAAAGCACCGTACGACCGTCGGTTCGCACGTGCGGACGAGCTCGCACAACGTGTTCGTCGCGCCCGTTAGGATTGGTGACGGAGCCTACACCGGTGCAGGAACCGTCGTCCGCAAGGATGTTCCGGCCGGCGCTCTCGCCATCAGTGTGGCTCCCCAACGGAACATGATGGGCTGGGTCGAGGAGAAGCGTCCGGGCACTGCGGCAGCCGAGGCTGCTGCGGCGGCCGGCGAGTCCGGCGACCGGCCAGACGTCGGCTAGCCGGCAGAGAGCGGGAGACGTGTCCGGCATCAAGATCACCGGCCAGAAAAGACTCGTCATCGTCTCAGGGCGCGGCTACCCTGAGCTCGCCCAGCAGATCGCCGATGAGCTCGGCAGCGAGCTCGTGCCCACGGATGCGCGCACCTTCGCCAACGGCGAGATCTACGCGCGGTACGACGAGAGCGTGCGCGGATGCGATGCGTTCGTCATCCAGTCGCACACGACCCCGATCAACGAGTGGCTCATGGAGCAGCTCATCATGGTGGATGCGCTCAAGCGCGCCTCCGCCAAGCGCATCACGGTGGTCGCCCCGTTCTACCCGTACGCACGCCAGGACAAGAAGGGTCGCGGCCGCGAGCCGATCTCGGCGCGGCTCGTGGCGGACCTGTTCAAGGCGGCCGGCGCCGACCGCATCATGAGCGTCGACCTGCACGCCGCGCAGATCCAGGGCTTCTTCGACGGGCCGGTCGACCACCTGTTCGCGATGCCCGTGCTGCTCGAGCACTTCCGCACGACGCTCGACACCTCGAACCTCACGGTCGTCTCGCCCGACATGGGCCGCGTCCGCGTCGCCGACATCTGGAGCGACAAGCTCGGCTCGCCGCTGGCGATCATCCACAAGCGCCGGGACCCGCTCGTGCCGAACAAGGTCACGGTGCACGACATCGTCGGCGACGTGGAGGGCCGCGTCTGCCTCATCGTCGACGACATGATCGACACCGGCGGCACGATCGTGAAGGCTTCGGAGGCGCTCAAGGCCGCCGGGGCGCTGAGTGTCGTCGTCGCGGCGACGCACGCGATCTTCTCCGATCCTGCACCGACGATCCTGCAGTCGGAGTTCATCGACTCCGTCGTCGTGACCGACACGCTGCCGCTGCCGGCGGCCAAGCGCTTCCCGACGCTCACCGTGCTGTCGATCGCACCGCTGCTGGCGCGGGCGATCCACGAGGTGTTCGACGACGGCTCGGTCACCTCGATGTTCGATGGGGCTGCTTAGGCATCCACCCCGCGCGGCAGTTCGACCATTCCAGGGATGAGTCCGAGCGAGACGACGTGCCTGCCGTCATGGAACCCGCCGACCGCATAGCACTCCCAGCCGATGCCGCCCGGCCCGAAGAGCTCGAATCTCGCCGACGACCCGGTGGCATCCGGAGCGACGTAGGCGACCGCTCGCGCGCATGAGGAGGAGGCGGTCGCCGCGCTCACCGTCACAAGGTTGGCGACGAGCGGCAGCACCATCGCCGCCACCGCAACGAGCACGATGACGCGCATGACAGTGCGACGCCGCCGGCCGTAGAGCGGGCGGTCGTCGATCTCGCTGTCGGCGGTATCCACTGCCCCATCCTCCCATTGGATGAACGAATTCGAAGGAGTTCTGCCGGCAAACGACCCCCGCGAGCACTTTCCGCCCCGTCGGCGTCGGTTCTCCTTCGTTTTCGTTCACCACAGCCCACTAAGGTGTGCGCATGACCACGCTGCAACGCCGCCTCGGGATCGGCGGGGCGATCGTCATCGGCCTCGCGTCGATGATGGGCGCCGGCGTCTTCTTCGTGTGGGCGCCGGCTGCGCAGGCGGCCGGCAGCGGCCTGCTCGTCGGCCTCGTGATCGCGGGGCTCATCGCCACGCTCAACGCGCTCAGCTCCGCGCAGCTCGCCATGGTGCATCCGGTGTCCGGCGGCACTTACGCCTACGCGCGCGCCACGGTCGGTCCGTGGACGGGGTTCACCGCCGGATGGCTGTTCCTGGCGGGCAAGACCGCCTCGGTGGGTGCCATCGCCCTGATCGCGGGCGGATACCTGTGGCCGGATCAGGCACGGGCGGTCGCGATCGCCGCCGTCGTGGTGCTCGCCGTCGTCAACATGACGGGAATCCGCAGCACCGCGGTCGTGAGCACCGTGATCATCACGATCGTGCTGGTCGGCATCGCCGCGATTCTCATCTCGGCGCTCGGCCAGTTGCCGGAAGCGCCGCCCTTCGACGCGATCGACGCCGGCCCGTTCGGCATCCTGCAGTCGGCGGGACTCCTGTTCTTCTGCTTCGCCGGCTACGCACGCATGGCGACGCTTGGCGAGGAGGTTCGCGATCCGCACCGCACCCTCCCGCGCGCGATCCTGGCGGCGCTCGCGATCGTGCTCGTGATCTATGCCGCCATCGGCATCCTGTCGCTCACGGTTCTCGGCCCGGATGTCCTGGCCGCGTCGAGCGCGCCCCTCGCCGATCTGGTCGGCGCGGCCACGCCGCTCGGGGCCGTCGTGCGCGTCGTCGCGGGCATCGCGTGTCTCGGCTCGCTCGCCGGCATCCTCGCCGGGCTCAGCCGCACGTCGCTCGCCATGGCGCGCGAGCGGGATCTGCCCCCGGTGCTCGGCTTCATCTCGAGCCGCACGCACGCCCCGATCGTCGCCGAGGCGACCTTCGCCGTGCTCGCGATCGTCGGCGTCCTCGTCCTCGACCCGGCGAGACTCGTCGGCTTCTCGTCCTGTGCGGTGCTCGTCTACTACGCGATCGCACACCTGTCGGCACTGCGCCAGCCGGTGGGGGAGCGCTGGCTGCCACGCTTCGTGCAGGTGGTCGGACTGGTGGGCTGCCTGCTGCTCGCTGTCACCCTGCCGTGGCAGGCGATCGTCTACGCGGCCGTCGTGCTGGCGCTCGGACTCGCGGCACGGATGCTCTTCTCGCGGGCGAGGAGATCCGAAACACCGACGGTGCAGTAGTACCAGTACGATGACCTGAAACGAGAACCGGGAGACGCCGACATGGGACTGTTCGACGCCATCAAGAAAGCTTTCGACGCGGGTGGGATCAAGGTGGGGCTGGAGGTTCCGAAGAGCTTCCAGTGGTCGGATGAGTCGATCCCGGTCACGGTGACGCTCACCGGCCACAAGACCGAGCCCCGCACGGTGACCGCCCTCGCGTTCAAGCTCGAGGAGGACGACGATGACGACCGCGGCACGGGTCGCCCCGGCTCGCGCATCTCAACGGGCAGCGGTGGGAGTCTGAAGTACACACGCACGGAGACCATCGAGCTGCAGCCGCTCCAGGTCGTCACGGTCGAGGTGTCGATTCCTCTCAAGCCGGATGCGGCGATCACCAAGGAGGCCGGCTGGGTCGGCAAGGCCGTCGACGCGATCGCGATACTCGGCACGATCCGGTTCAACTCGCAGTGGTACGAGCTCTCGGTGCACACGACCGTCGAGGGTGCTGCGGCGTCCAAGGGCACGTCGAAGCGCATCCGGAATGGCGACGTGTCCTTCAGCGCCTCGTTCTCGATCGGCTGAGTAGCTCGATCAGTCGAGCGGTGCGACGGAGAACCGCGCGCCCATGTGATGGCTTTCGCCCGGGCCGAGAGTGACTGCGGCTTCCCCCACGTTACAGGTTTCGAAGCAGAGCATGGTTGACCAGCCATCGTCGGAGAAGTCGTCTATGGTCTTGGCTGTCGCTGGGCCCGGGTTCCAGACCACCACTCCGTTGGACTCTTCGGAGTTAACTGAGATGGCGCGTCGATTCCCCGCATCGAGGATCACACCGGAGTTCGCAGGTGAGTATCGTCGGCCAATGCCGAATGGCCCCGGATCGAGCGGGCGGCCTTCGGCGGCGAACCCTTGGCCGTCGATGAGGTAGTCGAGGCCTTCGAGTCCAGTTACCTGTGTTCGTCGGACATCACCGATCGCGAAGTAAGTGTGGAAGGCCTCCTCGAACGTGAATTTTTTGGCGTCGCGGTTGGTCACCTCCAGTGCGAGTTGAAGCTCCATGCCGAGCGTGATGGTCATGGTGAGTTCGAAACGGTACGGCCATACCGTCGCTCGCGTCATCGGGTTGTCGCGAAGTTGTAGTGCGAGTTCGACTGCGTCGCCCCGTTCTCGCACACGAAGGAGCGTCCATGGCAGGACGCGGGCGAACCCGTGCTGGGGAGCATCCCGGTGGTGCGCGTAGAAGTTGAACCAGGGAAAGCAGAGTGGAATGCCGCCGCGCAAGGGGAGTCCGGGCGCGAAGCGACTGCGGGCGCTCATCCACAGCACCGGGCTGCGGTCGCGTGGAATCCATGACGTGAGGTGTGCTCCCTGCAGGCAGAGTTCACCCGTACCACCGGGTGCATCGATCTTGAGAAATGTCAGGCCGCCCGCTCTCTCAATCGGCCGCACCGACGTGGGGAGTTCGATCACGACGTTCTCAGTGGGTGTCGGTGGTTTCGACTTCGCTGCGATCGCCTGACCACAGGGTGTGGAAGGTCCCTGGCGCATCCACTCTCTTGTAGGTGTGGGCGCCGAAAAAGTCGCGCTGGCCCTGCACGAGCGCGGCTGGCAGGCGGTCAGCTCGTAGTCCGTCGTAGTAGGCGAGCGATGACGAGAACGCGGGGGAGGGGATGCCCGCCTGGGCGGCCGCAACGACAACCCGACGCCAGGAGTCCTGCGCGGCCGCAACAGCGTCGCGGAAGTACGGGGCGGTGACGAGCGCGACAAGGCCGGGGTCGGCGGCGTAGGCCTCGGTGATCCGGTTGAGGAACTGGGCTCGGATGATGCATCCGCCGCGCCAGATCTTCGCGATCTCGCCTTTCTTGATGTCCCAGCCGTACTCCTCGGCGCCCGCGATGATCTCGTCGAAGCCCTGCGAGTAGGCGATGATCTTGGAGGCGTAGAGGGCGAGGCGAACGTCCTCGACGAAGGCGTCGGCATCCTTCACCTGCCACGGCGTGGTCGGCCCGGGAAGGTCGGATGCCGCGGCGCGCTGGGCGGGCTTCGACGACAGCGAGCGGGCGAAGACGGCCTCCGCGATACCGGAGACCGGGATGCCGAGGTCGAGGGCGGTCTGCACGGTCCAGGCGCCGGTGCCCTTCGCGCCGGCCTGGTCGACGATGACGTCGACGAGTGGCTTGCCGGTTCTCATATCCGTCTGGCGCAGCACTTCCGCGGTGATCTCGATGAGATAGCTTTCGAGTTCGCCCTTGTTCCATTCGGTGAAGACGTCGGCGATCTCAGCCGGACTCTTGCCCGTGCCGCGCCGGATGAGGTCGTACGCTTCCGCGATGAGCTGCATGTCGGCGTACTCGATGCCGTTGTGGATCATCTTGACGAAGTGGCCGGCCCCGTCGGTGCCGACGTGCGTGACGCAGGGCTCGCCGTCGACGACCGCGGCGATCGAGCGCAGGATCGGCCCGAGTGTCTCCCAGGCCTCAGCGGAGCCGCCTGGCATGATCGAGGGGCCGAGCAGCGCACCCTCCTCACCGCCGGAGATGCCGGCGCCGACGAAGTTGATTCCGGTCTCGCGCACCGCCTTCTCCCGGCGGATGGTGTCGGTGAAGAGCGCGTTGCCGCCGTCGACGATGATGTCGCCCGGCTCGAAAACCGCCACGAGCTGGTCGATCACGGCATCCGTGCCCGCACCGGCCTTGACCATGATGATGGCGGTGCGCGGTGCGCTCAGGCTCGCGGCGAAGTCCTCGATCGTCTCGCTCGCGACGAACCGGGCTTCCGGCTGCGCGGCAACCAAATCGCGGGTCTTCTGAGGCGAGCGGTTGTAGACGGCGACCGTGTTGCCCTCCCGGCTTGCCAGGTTACGAGCGAGGTTGGAGCCCATGACGGCAAGGCCCACGACGCCGATGTTTGCCTGTGCGGTCGAGTGATCGGTCATGGTTTCTCCTGAACTTTCGCGGACTCCCTTTCAGGTTATCTGTCTCGAAGTGCCGGAGGTATCGCAGCGGCGGCAACGGCACTTCTGACAGTGTCGACGATGCGGACCGGAGATTCCTCGATATCGACACGGATGCCCCGTTCGTCCTCAGCCAATGGCTCGAGACTCAGGTATTGCGAGGCCAGAAGCGTCGGGGGCATGAACTCGTGATTTCGACCATCGATGCGCTGGTGGACGACCGACATCGGGCCGTCGAGGAAAACGAAAAAGGCATCGGGAACGTGCCTTCGGAGCGCATCGCGATAGGAGTGCTTCAGGGCGGAGCAGGCCATCACGGTACCTCGATTCGCCGTTCTCGAGTCAGCCAGATATCGGCCGACTGCCTCTAGCCACGGCCACCGCTCGACGTCGCCCAGCGGATAGCCGGCTGCCATCCGCTCGACATTCTCTGGAGGATGCAGGCTGTCTGCATCACAGAATGTGAAGTCGAGTTCCCGCGCCAACATATTGCCGACTGTGCTCTTTCCGGCGCCCGAGACTCCCATGACGACGATAGAAAGAACCCGCTCCTCCGGATCGACATCGGAGTAGTCAGATCTCCCGAAACTGGTGATGGCGGAACTCCTCAATTTTCACAGGCACACTGCAATGAGCCCCTTTATGAGCGACAATATGCGTTTAAAGCATACTTATGCAAGTTAGAGGAGCTATCCCGTATCATTTGCGGATGAACGATGATGAGCAAGGCATGTTCACGGTGGACCCAAAGGATGATTCCTTGACGACGGTTGCCGGTGGCCTCCACGCGCGCGTTCTCGAACGATTGGGCTTGGCGATCTGCGGCCAGGAGCTCACAACCGGGTCAGTCATGAAGATCGAGGATATCGAGCGCCAATATGGGGCATCGAGATCCGTGATCCGAGAGGCTGTTCGTGTTCTCGAGTCCATGGGTCTTGTCACGTCTCGCCGCCGGGTGGGAGTGCTCATTCAGGCTCCGAGCGAGTGGAACCTGTACGACCCACAGGTGATCCGCTGGCGCCTTGCCTCGAGGGCCAGGGTCACGCAGCTTCGTTCGCTGACTGAGCTTCGCACCGCGATCGAACCGGAGGCTGCCCGCCTGGCCGCGATTCGTTCCCCCCTCACCAATGCCAGCGACCTTATGGGCCTCTCCGGTCAGCTCTGGGCTGCAGGCGAAGCGGGTGATCAGGGACTATTCCTGACCCTCGACATCCAGTTCCATAGTCTTGTATTGGCGAGTTCGGGCAACGAGATGTTCGCGAAGCTCGACAGTCTCGTGGGTGAGGTCCTCGCCGGTCGAACGAACTACGGGTTGATGCCGAACCACCCGCATGAGGAGGCTTTGCAACTCCACGTGGACGTCGCATCCGCTATCCAGCGAGGTGCTCCGGATGCCGCACAGAGCGCCATGCTGCGCATCATGCAGAGGACGATGGAGGAGATGGCGCATCTTTGGGACGCCCCCCATCAGAATGGCGAGTTCATCCGCCGATAGTCTGATCCCGAATAAAGATAATATTCGGATGCATTCTGGACTTGTATAAGTATGCTCTTTTCGTTTAGAGTCGCACACTAAGGATGCGAGATGTGAATCTCTGCCGTCCCCACATCGTCAGTCACCTTGGCGAAATTCGAGGAGGAATCTGTGGAAGCCACGAGGCGTAAGCGCCGGCAGTTCCCCGCCGGTGTGCTCTTCATCCTCCCTGCTTTCCTCTTCATCTTCGTTTTCATGCTGTACCCGCTGGTTTCTTCGGGGTACATGAGCCTGACCGAGTACAACTTCGTCTACGACGATGTTCCGAAGTTCATCGGTCTTGACAATTATTTCGCGGCATTTCGGGACCCTCAGTTCGTCACGGCTCTTACGAATACCTTCGTCTTCGGCATCTTCTACTTCGTCATCGTCATGGTGTCCTCGTTGGCGATCGCCTTGCTGCTCTTTCAGAAGCTTCGATTCAACTCCTTCTACCGCAGTGCGGTCTTCGTCCCCATCGTGGTACCGCTCTCGCTGGCTGCTCTCGTCTTCCTCTGGATTCTTCAACCGAACTACGGGTTGCTCAATTACTTTCTGGGCGACGTTCTGGGACTACGGTTCCTCACGCAGCCCTGGCTGAGCAATGGCACGACTGCGATGGCCTCGATCATCGTCCTGGCAGCCTGGGCGAGCATCGGGTTCGTCACGATCCTGTTCCTGGCCGGGCTGCAGGGGATCTCCAATGACACTCTCGAAGCGGCGGAAATGGATGGCGCCCGAGGCCTGAGGAAGATCTTCTACATCGTGCTGCCGAGTCTGAGGGAGACCTACATCCTGACGGGGACCTGGACGATCATCCACGCACTCAAGGTCTTCGTCGAGCCCATGGTGATGACCGACGGTGGGCCGGGAACGAGCACTCTGGTCGTATATCAGCAGGTCTACCTCACGGCGTTCACCTATTTCGACATGGGATACGCCTCCGCCATGGGCTACATCCTAGGCCTCATCATTCTCATTCTGGTCGTACTGAACTTCTTCATCGGCAGGATCAGGGCGGACAAAGATGCCTAAGGAAGTGAGGGTGAAATGGTGAAAGCCTCCTTGGCCTCTCGGCTGTGGATGAACGCAGTACTGATAATTCTGGCCATTCTGTTCCTGGCGCCCTTGATCTATATCCTGCTCAACTCCTTCAAGCCCGCGGGGGAGATATTCCAGGTGCCGCAGAGCATCCTGCCGAAGGAGTGGACCTTCGAGAACTATCTTGCGGCGACGAGCAAGGGGTTCCTCGATTACTTCCGCAACAGTGTCGTCATCACGGTCGGTGGTGTCTTGCTGACAGTGTTGTTGAGCTCCTTGGCGGGATACGGTTTCGCCAAGCTTCCGTTCAAGGGCGTCAATCTTGTCCTTCTGACGATTGTCGCGACTCTCACTATTCCCTTGGTGATCTTCCTGGTCCCGATGTTCCTGATGGAGAATTCCGTCGGTCTTCTCAACACGAATCTCGGGCTCCTGCTCCCGAACGTCGCTGTGTCGCTCCCGTTCGCGATCCTCATCATGCGGGCCTCTTTCCTGGCTATTCCCAAGGAGGTCGAAGAGTCCGCGACCATGGACGGCGCCGGGGTGATTCGTCGCTGGTGGACGGTCATGCTCCCCATGGCCCGAAACGGCGTCGTCCTCGTCGTGATCATGTCCAGTTACGCGATCTGGGGGGAGTACACCATGGCGAAGACCCTCGCGATGGATCCGCCGGCAATGCCCCTTTCGGTCGGTCTCACCCTGCTCAAAGGAGAGGTCTGGCAGTACGGGATCCTTGCAGCCGTGATCGTGCTCGCCATGCTTCCGCCGATCATCATCTTCATCATCTTCCAGAAGCACATCGTCGCGGGAGTCGCCCAGGGGGCGGTCAAGGGGTGACGCGAGTTCGCGATATCAAGTGTCAATCCAGCAAGAGCGTTCAACCAAGAAAGGTGCAATACACATGAAAAGACAACACAAAGTCGTGGGCCTCGTAGCTTCGGCTGCGATCGCGGCCATGACTCTCGCCGGATGTTCCTCCGGTGGCGAGGGTCCGGGAAACGGCGGAGAAGAATCGAACGAGATCACCGTTGCCGCACAGGCATGGATGGTCGAGAAGTTCCATATGGCGGACATGGTCAAGAAGTTCGAGGCCGCCAATCCCGGAAAGACGGTGAACGTCGTCGAATACCCGGACAATCAGGCATTGTCGAACTTCGCCCTGCAGTGGAGCCAGAACAAGTCGAGCCAGGACATCGTCGTCGTCGACGGCGCCTCGGTCGCGGTTCAGTTCCTGGCCAAGGATCTGATCATCGACTTCAACAAGACCGACTTCTTCGAGGGTGCAACCGCGAAGGACAAGTTCGTCGGTGAGACACTCAAGTTCGACTCGCTTGGCGACGTTCAGTTCGCTATCCCGATCGGGCTTGAGACGTACAACATCAGTGCCAATAAGACCTACTTCGACGAAGCGGGTCTGCTCGATGCCAACGGTGACATTCCGGCACCGAAGGACTGGGACGAACTCTACGAGATGGCCAAGGCCATGACCGTCAAGGACGGCAATACCGTCACACGGCCCGGCATGACCATTCAGTGGGGTCCCAACGCAATGAGCACCATGATCGCAGTCGAGCAGGCTGTCCGCGGCAGCTTCTACAAGAGCGACGGAAAGACGCTGACCTTCGACACTCCGGAAATGCGAGAGGTTCTGGAGATCTGGAAGAAGGGTGTGACCGAAGGGGTCTTCTCCATCGACACCTTTGCGAACAAGGACGCGGGCCGCAGCAACTTCAACGCGGGGAACATTCCGATGGTCCTCGAGACGGCGGCCCACGTGCCTGAGGCTGCGCCCACGATCGGTGTCGACAACTCCGTCGTGCTCGCCATGCCAGGGTCTCTGGAGAACGGCTCGTACGGCTTCACCGCAGGAATCATCGTCCCTTCCGCCTCCAAGAACCAGGCCCTCGCTCTCAAGTTCATCCAGGAGGGCATGATGTCCGATGTGCAGGTGGATGTCGGACTCGAGTGGGGCAAGCTCCCGGTCATCAAGGAGTACTTCGACCAGATCGATGCCCCGTGGAAGACCGCGATGTACGACCTTGTGAAGATCTCCCAGCCGGCTCCGATGTACCGCGACCTGCCGGAAATTCAGGTGACCGGTAAGCAGATGCTGCAGGAGTACCTGACCGGTGCGAAGGACCTCGACGGGTTCCTCGCCGATCTCGAGTCACTCATCGATAAGGCGAACAAGGAAGCGCAGTAGCCTCTGAGGCTCGCCTCAGCACGAGTGGGGCTCCGCGGACTCGGGACATCACGTCCGGAGGAAGCGGAGCCCCATCCGGCTGGGCTGGCACGCGGTGGTCCATCTACCTGAAGGGCAGGGATAGTGGCAGCACAATGGACTGGCAGACTGTGGTCGACCGGCGAGGGTGTGAGGGTCACCGCAGAGAAAGGCCTGGTCACGGAAATCTCTCCCGCTTCGGCATCCGGCCAGTGGATCGCCCCTGCGCTCATCGACGTGCAGGTCAACGGCATGGGGGGCTTCAACCTCAACGGGGACGCGGCTTCCGTCGAAACCGTGCGCGGTACCGTCGATGCTCTGCACCGTGAGGGCGTGACGCGCTTCTGCCCCACGATCGTGACGGCCACCGAGCAGAGCATTGTCGCGAGCGTCGCCTCGGTCGCACGGGCCTGCGAGCAGGATGCGGGCGTCGAACACGCGGTCCTCGGTATCCATGTGGAAGGCCCCTTCATCTCACCCGAGGACGGGCCGCGCGGCGCGCACAACGCCGAGTGGGTCCGTCCGCCGGATTGGGACGAGTTCCTCCGCTGGCAGGATGCCGCCGGCGGCAGGATCAAGAAGGTCACTATCGCACCGGAGTGGCCGGGAGCGATTTCGTTCATCGAGAGGCTCGTCGCGACCGGCGTCATCGCCTCGATCGGTCACAGCGCGGCGTCGGTCGAGGACGTCAAGGCCGGTGTCGACGCAGGGGCCAGGATGGCCACGCACCTAGGCAATGGCGCGCACCCGCTCATCAGGCGTCACCCCAACTACATCTGGGCTCAACTCGCCGAGGACAGACAATGGGCGGGACTCATTCCCGACGGCTTCCACCTACCCCCCGAGACCCTGAAGGTCATGATTCGAGCAAAGGGCCGCAAGGCGATCCTGACGAGCGACGCCTCCTACCTCGCGCAGATGCCTGCTGGGCGGTACGGTACCCACCACGGACACGAGGTCGTTCTGGAGCCGAGCGGCAAGCTCCACCTCGCGAGCACGGAGGACATCCTCGCGGGCTCCGCCCTGACTCTGCGTCGAGGCGTGCAGAACGTCGCCAACTTCGGCATCCTGCCGCTCGGCGAGGCAATCGACCTCGCGACACTCCATCCAGCCGAGTTGTTCGGGCTCGCCGACAGTGGGGTGGGAACGCTCCGGGTCGGCGGACCGGCGGATCTCATCACTTATCAGTGGGATGCAGAGGCCCCCGTCGGAGAGCTGAAGATCACCGGCACAGTGTCACGGGGTGAATGCGTCTATGTCGCAGAGTGACGTCTTCCAGGACGGGAACCTGGCTGAGCGGGTAGGTGATCAAGGTGCGTGAGGCGCTGGTAGGGCCGGATATTGTCGCGGACAGCGAAGTGCTCCAGGACCATTCCGTGCTCGTTCGGGACGGGAGGATCGAGGCCATCGTCCCGCTCCGCCAGGTGCCCACCGATTATTCAAAGCGGGAACTCGGCCAAGGAATCCTGACCGCCGGGCTGGTTGACATCCATACTCACGGAGCTGGTGGGCGCGGCTTCAACGAGGGCGATGCCGGAGGGCACCGACAAGCACTCGAGGCGTACTTGGCTGCGGGGGTTACGTCTCTGCTTCCGACCATGTCGGCGGCTCCCATTGAGGATCTCGTAGCGTCGCTCGAGGTGGTCGACTCCATCCGCAGTAGTGCGGGCCTGCCTCGCATCGAAGGCGCTCACCTTGAGGGTCCATATTTCTCCGACGCCCAGCGCGGTGCACAGGATCCGCGAACGCTGCGCATGCCCGACGACGGCTCGGTCGAGCAACTTCTCGACCACGCACGCGTGATCCGAATGATGAGCCTTGCCCCTGAATTGCCGGGGGCGGTCAGGCTCACCGAGCGGCTGGTGTCGCTCGATATCGTCGCGGCGGCCGGTCATACCGATGGCCGCGACGAGGACCTCTTCGCCTGCCAGCGCGCGGGGCTCAGCCATGTCATCCACGTCTTCAGCGGGCAGTCGACGACAGTCCGCGAGGGTCCGTGGCGTCGACCTGGGATGCTCGAGGCCACTCTCGCCTCCGATTTGCTGACTGTGGAGATGATCGGGGACGGGAAGCATTTGCCGCCGACCCTGATGAAACTCGCAATGCGTTGCCTTCCTGATCGACTGTGTCTTGTGTCCGACTCGACGCCGGGTGCCGGGCTGCCCGATGGAAGCCGATACGGGATGGGCGACAACGAGTATCTTGTCGAGGATGGCGTTGGTGTGACGACGGACCGTACTGCATTCGCTGGAAGCACGACCCTGATCTCTCAGATGCTCCCCATCGTCTCCCAACTCGGGGTCGGCCTGACCGACCTCATCGCGATGGCGACATCGAT
The DNA here is from genome assembly GCF_039537265.1 of Leifsonella bigeumensis. Taxonomy (NCBI): domain Bacteria; kingdom Bacillati; phylum Actinomycetota; class Actinomycetes; order Micrococcales; family Microbacteriaceae; genus Leifsonella; species Leifsonella bigeumensis. The sequence goes on from NZ_BAABAE010000003.1 coordinate 392,705, forward strand.
CCCAGCTCATGCGGCCAGGCTTTCCGAGGTTGGACGAATCGCCCCCGGGTACCACGCGGATTTCGCGCTTTTCGACGAGGCGCTCTCGCTGCGGAGCGTGGCGCTGGCCGGACGATGGTGAGCCTGCTTGACGCTGGCATCATCATGGTGGCGGGAGTCGCTGCGGGGATCATCAACGTCGTCGCCGGTGCGGGAACGCTCATTACCTTCCCAGTGCTGCTTGCGCTCGGTATTCCGCCCGTCACGGCGAACGTCTCGAACACGGTGGGACTCGTGCCCGCATCGATCTCGGGTGCATACGGATATCGCAGGGAGTTGCAGGGCCAGTGGCGCAGTGTGCTGTGGATGGCGTCGCTTTCCGGCATCGGCGGTCTCACCGGGGGTGCTGCCCTGCTCCTGCTGCCCGCCGAGAACTTTTCGATCATCGTCCCCTTCCTTCTGGTCATCGCTGCCGTGCTGGCGGCCATCCAACCCAGGGTTGCCGCATACGTGAGGCGTCGATCGTCGGCGGAGGCAGCGAGTGCCACCCGACCGCTCACCTTCGGATTGATCCTGGGTGTCTTCTGCACCGGGATCTATGGCGGCTATTTCGGGGCAGCGCAGGGAGTGGTGCTCCTGGCTCTCCTCGGAATCATGTGGTCAACGGACATGAACCGTGCGAACGGCGCGAAGAACGTGCTCGCTGGCGTCGCCAATGTCATTTCGGCGATCCTTTTCATCACGATGGGAATCGTCGACTGGCCGGTTGCGATACTCGTGGGCGTGGGTTCTGCGGTCGGCGGATGGATCGGTTCGCGCATCGGACGCAAGCTGCCGGCACCGATACTTCGCGCAATCCTGGTCGCGGTTGCCCTGATCGCCGCCTTGGTGCTCTTCGTGACGTGACGGAGCGCGCGTTGCGGCAACGCAGGGGAACGAATCAAGTCAATCGTCATACCTCAAGAAGACTAATGACCAAAAATCGCTGGAATTTCAGTGATTGGAAGTAGCAGTGATATTTGAATAAGTATGCTTTATTGAATAGTCTGTGATGAGGCGCGGAAGCCAATACCTCGCCTCCGAGACGCGAACTGGGATATTTTGCAGCGAAAGGACCTACCCATGGAGAATCTCACCTACGACAAGCTCGAGGTCACCCTTTCCGAGTCGAATGAGGAACTTGGAATCGAAGTGGCCAAGGCTTTCGCAGATGCGGCCAGCGCTGCGTTGGCGGTGAAGGACGAGATCGCGGTGATCCTCGCGACAGGGAATTCCCAGTTGAGCTTCGCGCGCGCGGTCCGTTCGCGTGAGGACATCGACTGGTCGCGCATCACGATCCTGCACATGGATGAATACCTCGGGATGTCGGAGGAACATCCGGCCAGCTTCCGTCGCTGGATGCAGGAGAACCTCGTCGCATACGTTTCGCCGAAGGCTTTCGAAGGCGTTCGAGGCGATCATGAACCCGTCGAAGAGGAGCTTGAACGCTACTCCCAGTTGGTTCGTGACCTTTCCCCGTCCATCACGGTCATGGGCATCGGTGAAAACGGCCACCTCGCGTTCAATGACCCTCCAGCCGAATTCGAGACATCCGAAACCATGAAGCTCGTTGACATGGATGAGGTCTCCCGCAAGCAGCAGGTAGGGGAGGGACATTTTCCCTCGCTCGCCGAAACGCCACAACAGGCACTCAGTCTCACTATCCCGGCTCTACTGCGCTCGGAGATCGTGCTGGTTGGGGTGCCAGAAGAGCGAAAGGCCACTGCGGTGAAGAACGCGCTCGAGGGTTCGGTGAGTCCGAACTGTCCAGCATCGATCCTGCAGACCCAGGGGCACGCACGCGTCTTCCTCGACCGGGACTCGGCCTCCCTTCTCGATCGCGCAGCATCATGACCTCAGCCTCGGGCCTGTCGGTTGTCGGTGCCGGTGACTCACGTCGACTGCGAGTGGTCGCCTCCTTGGCCTCCGATCTCCGGGGATTCGAAGGTATGGCCTCTGAGGGCGATGGCGGGACGATTCTGGAGGGTCCGCTTTCTGCGAAGAACGCAGCCATGGTGAGAGCGAAGATGCCCGTGCTCAAGCCGAGGCCTATCGGCCTTCTCGCGTCGGCCGGTGTTGGCGACCGACTCGGTCTCGCCACTGCCGGTCAGGTGCGGGCATTCCGAAAGTCCGGGTCGGGAATCATGCCCGTCTTCGCACAGCAATCCGCTCGCGAGATGGACCGTTTGGGGCGCACACCGCAGCGGGTTCTGGACGATGCGACCTTCGGATGCCTGCAAGCCGGTTGGGATCGGCCGGTGGGGGCGGATGCTGATCACCTCAAGTCGACCGATGAGGTCGACCGATGTCTGGATGCCGGGTTCACCTCGTTCACGCTGGATCCCGGCGATCACGTCCGTCACCTGGAAGGGGAGCCGAGCGATGCCCAGCTTGCCGAATTGCCCTGGGGGGAGCTGGAGGACACCGCCGACGCGATGATGCGACGCTATGCGGGTCGCAGCATAGATCTCGGCGACAGCGTCCTGCGCATACCGGAGGGTGACATCCGTTTCGCCGCAGCGAAGTACGGTCCGGCCGTGGCCCACGTCGTGTCCATGTATCGGCACCTCATGGGAAGGGCGAAACATCCGGTCGAGGTCGAGGTTTCCGTCGACGAGACGGACGACGTGACAACCCTGATCGAACACGTATACCTTGCGACAGAGATGAAGCGCCTCGGTATGGAGTGGGTGAGTTTCGCCCCCCGATATGTCGGCAGGTTCGAGAAGGGCGTTGACTACATCGGCGACCGGGATGAGCTCTACCGCAGTCTCGTGCAACATTCGAACATCGCCCGCGCGTTCGGCCCCTACAAGATCAGTCTTCACTCAGGTTCCGACAAATTCAGCATCTACGACCTGGTGGTGGAGGCGACCGGTCGTCTCGTGCACCTGAAGACGTCGGGGACCAACTACCTCGTCGCGCTCGACATTGCGGCTCAGTTCGCGCCCGAATTGTTCCGGGAGGTCTACGAGGTGAGTCGTGAGGCCTATCGTGGTGCGCGATCGAGCTACCACGTCTCCGCACAACTGGATCGCACTCCGGACATCGGAGAGGTTCCCGACGAGCGTCTTCCCGATCTCGTCGCGTCATTCGACAGTCGACAGATCCTGCACGTCGGATACGGAGCAGTGCTTCGTACCGAAGATGGCACGGGGCCTTCGAGTGCGGATGCGGCGCTTCGCGAGCTCCTCGAGACCCGTGTCGACGAGTACGAGTCCCTGCTCGAATCGCACATCGGCCGCCACCTGGCGCCGTTCTCATTGATGGAGACAAGATGACAGAGATTCTCGACCCGGGTGAACTCTTCAGCTTGAAGGGAACCAGGGCTGCCGTCATCGGCGGTACCGGCGTGCTCGGCGGTCGGTTCGCACAGTGTCTCGCCGCCGCGGGAGCCGCCGTCGCGGTACTTGGCCGTTCCCAGGAGCGGGGGGCGGATGTCGTCAGCTCCATTATCTCCGCGGGCGGCTCAGCAGAATTCGTTCCGGTCGACGCCACAGAGCGGAGTTCGCTGGAGTCGGCAGCAGCAGCGCTCGAGGAGCGTGGCGGCCTCGACATCCTCGTCAATGCTCCGGGAGTCAACAGCACAACCCCGTTCGAGCTTCTGGACGATGAGGAGTGGAACCGGTTGCTCGATGTCAATCTCGGATCGGTGTTCCGCACCTGCCAGATCTTCACCCCGCTACTGCGCAATCGTGAGCACGGAGCGTCGATCATCAATATTTCGTCAGCATCATCCGGCCCGCCGCTCAGCCGGGTTCTCGGCTACGGGGTCGCGAAGGCGGGCGTCAACAATCTCACTCAGTACCTCGCTCGCGAACTCGCGGGGGACGGCATCCGGGTGAACGCGATCGTGCCCGGCTTTTTCCCCGCCGAGCAGAATCGCACGGTGCTGACCCGTGATCGGGTGAACAGCATCATCGGCCACACGCCCTTGCAACGACTCGGTGTTCCGCAAGAACTCGACGGAGCGCTCCTGTGGCTCGCCGCCTCAAAGGCATCGGGCTTCGTCACCGGATCTCTCGTCACCGTCGATGGCGGCTTCTCGGCGATGACGATCTGACCGTCGTTTTCCACTCGACCATCGCTCTAGCCCATCAGGAGGCAATCATGATCATCACCAAAGCAGAAGTCATCGTCACGAGCCCCGACCGCAACTTCGTCACGCTCAAGCTGACGACGGATGACGGTCTCACCGGCCTGGGCGACGCGACCGTCAACGGCCGGGAACTCGCCGTCGTGAGCTACCTGCGCGACCACGTCGTCCAGTTGCTCATCGGCCGCGACGCCTCGAAGATCGAGGACACCTGGCAGTTCCTCTACCGCAGCGCCTACTGGCGCCGCGGGCCTATCACGATGGCGGCCATCGCCGCCGTCGATATGGCGCTGTGGGACATCAAGGGCAAGGCCGCGGGCATGCCCGTGTATCAACTGCTCGGCGGAGCGAGCCGCACGGGTCTCATGGCCTATGGTCACGCATCCGGAAAGGAACTTCCTGAGATCTTCGACTCCGTTCGCGATCACCTCGAACAGGGCTACCGGTCCATTCGTGTGCAGACGGGTGTACCTGGCCTCAAGGCCATCTACGGGATCGCCTCGAACGACGCGGCAGCCGCCCTCGGGACGCGCTATGACCACGAGCCCGCAGTGCGTGGTGCGTTGCCTCAGGAGGAGGACTGGGATACGCGGTCGTACCTGCGTCATATCCCCACCGTGTTCGAGGCGGTCCGCAACGAGTTCGGACCGGAACTGCCACTGCTTCACGACGGGCATCACCGGATGACCCCGATTCAGGCGGCTCAGCTGGGGAAGAGCCTCGAGCCCTACGACCTCTTCTGGCTCGAGGACTGCACTCCGGCGGAGAATCAGGAAGCACTGCGTCTCGTGCGTCAGCACACGACGACTCCCCTCGCGATCGGCGAGATCTTCAACACCATCTGGGATTTCAAAGACATTATCCGCGAACAGCTCATCGATTACGTGCGTGGTGCCGTGACACACATGGGAGGTATTACGGCCCTCAAGAAAACCCTCGACTACGCGGCCATGTACCAGATCAAGTCGGGCATGCACGGGCCGACCGACATCTCGCCCGTCGGGATGGCGGCGGCCATGCACCTCGGCCTCGCGATCCACAACTTCGGCATCCAGGAGTACATGAAGCACGGTGCGAAGACGGATGCCGTGTTCGAGCAGTCCTTCACCTGGGAGAACGGCCTGCTGCACCCGGGTGACAAGCCGGGCCTCGGCGTCGAGCTCAACCAGGATGAGGCGGGCAAGTACCCGTACGAGCAGGCGTACCTCCCCTACAACCGTCTCGCCGACGGCACGGTCCACGACTGGTAGCGGAGCGTGAAACCACTCATCGTCGTCCTCGGCGTCAGCGGCTCGGGAAAGACGACCATTGGCGGGCTCCTTGCCGGTGCGCTCAGCCTCCCGTTCGCGGATGCCGACGACCTGCATCCGGAGGCGAACGTCCGCAAGATGGCGGCAGGGCATCCGCTCGACGATAACGACCGATGGCCATGGTTGCAACGGGTCGGCGGCGTGCTGTCGGATGCGGACACAGCCGACACTGGGCTCGTCATCGCCTGTTCCGCGCTCAAGCGGTCCTACCGCGACGCCATTCTTGAGGTGGAGCCCCGCGCCCGCTTCGTGCTTCTCGACGGAGATCGCGAGTTGCTGCAGAAGAGGCTCGCCCAGCGCGAAGGCCACTTCATGCCCGCCACCCTCCTCGACTCGCAACTCGCCACCCTCGAGCCCCTCGCCGACGGCGAACCCGGCGTCACGGTGAGCATCGACCAGACCCCCGCGCAGATCGTCGCCGAAACGCGCGCGAAACTGGCGCCGTTGTAGGGTGGCGTCATGCGCCCCCTGCAGCAGCAGATCATCCGCGACCTGAACGTGTCGGCGACGATCGACCCGCGCGAGGAGATCGAAGCGCGGGTCGGGTTCCTCGTCGACTACGCGAAGGCCACCCACGCGAAGGGCTTCGTGCTCGGCATCAGCGGCGGGCAGGACTCCTCGCTCGCCGGCCGCCTTTGCCAGCTTGCGGTCGAGCGGCTCGCGGCCGACGGCATCCCCGCGGAATTCATCGCGGTGCGCCTGCCCTACGCGATTCAGCGCGACGAAGATGACGCCCAGCTCGCGCTGCGGTTCATCCAGCCGCAGCGCACGGTCGACTTCAACATCCAGCGCGCGGTCGACGGCTTCGAGGCCGAATACCTGGACGCGATCGGCGATGAGATGACCGACTTCACGAAGGGCAACGTCAAGGCTCGCGCGCGGATGATCGCCCAGTACGCGATCGCCGGGCAGCGCTCCCTGCTCGTCGTCGGCACCGATCACGCGGCGGAGGCGGTCACCGGTTTCTACACCAAGTTCGGTGACGGCGCCGCCGACCTCCTCCCGCTCAGCGGTCTCACCAAACGGCAGGGCCGAGCCCTGCTCGAAGAGCTCGGCGCACCGGAACGTCTCTACCTGAAGGAACCCACCGCCGACCTGCTCGACGACACCCCCGGCCAGAGCGACGAGGCGAACCTGGGCCTCAGCTATCAGCAGATCGACGACTACCTCGAGGGGGCGGATGTCCCTCCCGCCGTCGCCGAGACGATCGAGGCGAAGTACGTCGCGACGCGCCACAAACGCAACCTGCCGGTCTCGCGTTTCGACGACTGGTGGCGCTGAGCGCACCCGACGTCGGACTTACGGGCGCACTCGGCTGCGCGCATCCGACCCCCGCGCATTCGACGTGCGCGCGCATGCGCTAAACTCGGGGATTGAACTTCGGCGAGGGATCGCTGGGGCCAGGCCGTTCCAGGACGGTCGGGCGCAGCATCCGTAATCGACGCGGTGAGCAGGCAGGGTCTTCACAGGCCGCACAGTCTTTCCTCACGCGCAGGCGTTCGAGTTGACCACCACGAGACACGCGGGCCAGACAGCCTGCGAAGGAGACAGACATGACTGACAAGAAGGTCAGCACGGGCAAGAAGTCCGACGCCGACAAGAAGGCCCAGGCCGACAACCACATCAAGGCCGAGCTGCGCGAGAACTTCGGCAAGGGCTTCGCCCGCCGCCTGCGCGCCGAGGGCCGCATCCCCGCCGTCATCTACGGCCACGGCACCGCGCCGCAGCACGTGAGCCTGCCGGGCCATGAGGTCGGCCTGCTCCTGCGCAAGGCGAACGCCATCCTCGACCTCGATGTCGCGGGCAAGAAGCAGCTGGCCCTCGTCAAGGATGTGCAGAAGGACCCGGTGCGCCAGATCATCGAGCACCTCGACCTCGTCATCGTCAAGAAGGGCGAGAAGGTTCACGTCGAGGTCCCGATTCACCTCGAGGGCGAGTCGTTCAGCGGCACCATCGCCATGCTCGAGGTCAACACGATCCGCCTCGAGGCCGACGCCACGAGCATCCCCGAGCGCATCGTCATCGACATCGAGGGCGCCGAGGAGGGCACCAAGATTCACGCTTCGGAAGCCACGCTGCCGGAGGGCTCGAGCCTGCTCGACGACCCCGAGCTCCTGCTCGTGAACGTCATCGTTCCGGCTGCGGTGAGCCTGGGCGAGCCCGCAGAGGGCGAAGAGGCCGAGGGCGAGGCTGCGGAGGGCGCCGAGGGCGAGGCTGGCGCGGAGGCCGAGTCGGCATCCGGCGAAGCACCCGCCGAGGCTGCTGCCGAGTAGCCTGCTCGCATGACCACCGATTCGTGGCTCGTGGTCGGGCTCGGAAACCCCGGGCCCGGCTACGCCGCGAATCGTCACAACGTCGGCGAGATGGTCGTCGCCGAACTGGGCACCCGGATGTCGGCGAAGTTCAAGCGACACCGCGCGAACGCGATGGCGGCTGAGGTGCGCGCCGGCATGGGCGGACCGAAGCTCATCCTCGCCGGGACGAACACCTACATGAACCTCTCCGGCGCGCCGGTCGCGAACCTGCTCAAGTTCTACAAGCTTCCGCCGGAGCGCCTGATCGTCGTCCACGACGAGCTCGACATCCCGTTCGACACGGTGCGTCTCAAGTTCGGCGGCGGCCACGGCGGGCACAACGGCATCCGGGACATCGTGTCGGCGGTCGGCACGGGCGACTTCATCCGTGTGCGCGTCGGCATCGGGCGACCGCCCGGGCGGCAGGATGCGGCCGACTTCGTGCTCAAGGACTTCTCCTCGACCGAGCGCGCATCGCTGCCGTCGCTGATTTCGGATGCCGCGGATGCCGTCGAGGTGATCGCCGTCGACGGGCTCACCGCGGCCCAGCAGCGCTTCCACTCGCCTGATCCCGCGTCTTGACCTGACCGCGTCCTGGCCTGGCCTGGCCGCGTCCTGACCTGACCTGGCCGCTTTCTGGAGTGGCCCGTGCCCGAGGGCACCGCTCCCCGGTCCGCGCCCGGGGCTCGGCGCCCGTCGATGCGGAGTTTTGTCAACGATGCGCCGGCTGTAGCGTGCGCATCGTTGACAAACCTCCGCATCGATCCTGTGTCCGGACGCCTCCGCTCCCCGAGGGTCCGATGGCTCGCTGGCTGAGCAGCGGGCAACGCTCGACCAACGCACGCCCAGCCGGCGGTTACTAGACTTGTCCGGTGATACTCGAGGGCTTAAGTGCCAGGCTTCTGCACGCCCGCACGTTCTCCGAGGCCGCGCGAAACGCCCGCAACAGCACTGACTTCTCCCTCGTCGACGGCCTGCGCGCCCCACTGCTCGCCACTCTCCTCGATGCCCGGACCGGCCCGCAGGCGCTCTTCGCGATCGTCGCCACCGGTCGCGACTCCGAATCCCTGCGCGATGCCCTCGCCGCGGTCGTCCCGGATGCCGAGATCCTCGAGTTCCCCGCCTGGGAGACGCTCCCGCACGAGCGCCTGAGCCCGAGCGCGGAGACGGTCGGCAAGCGCATCCGGGCTCTGCGGCGGCTGCAGGAGTGGCAGGCGGAACAGGCACAGGATGTCGGATCCGCGCAGGGCGCAGCGTCGCCCGGCGACCCGACTCGCGTGAGCCCTGGGCATCCGATCATCGTGGTGGCGAGCGTGCGCGCCGCACTGCAGCCGCTTGCCCCCGGCCTCGCCGCGCTCGAGCCGATCACGCTCACGGTCGGCGGCCGCGGTTACAACCTGGCCGAACTCTCCGAGCAGCTGGTCGCCCTTGCCTACACCCGCGTCGACATGGTGACCCGGCGCGGCGAGTTCGCGGTGCGCGGCGGCATCCTCGACGTGTTCGCTCCGACCGACGAGCATCCGGCGCGGGCCGATTTCTTCGGCGACGAGCTCGAGCAACTGCGGCCGTTCTCGGTCGCCGACCAGCGTTCGCTCGAGGAAGAACTCGTCTCGGTCGAGCTGCAGCCGAGCCGCGAACTGCTGCTCACGGATGCGGTGCGCCAGCGGGCGGGCGAGATGCAGCACGAGTTCCCGAGTCTCAGCACCCTGCTCGCGAAAATCGCCGAGGGCATCCCGGTCGACGGCATGGAGTCGCTCGCGCCGGCGCTCGTCGACCGGCTCGTGCCGGTGACCGATTACCTGCCCCCGGATGCCGCGGTCGCCGTGATCTCGCCCGAGCGCGTCGCGAGTCGCGCGGTGAGCCTGGGGGAGACGAACCGCGAGTTCCTGGCGGCGGCGTGGAATGCGGCGACGGCGGGGGCGGAGGCGCCCATCGACCTCGACGCCGGGGACTTCCTGTCGATGAGTGAATTGCGCGAGCGAGCCGGCGGGTGCACCTGGTGGACGCTGAGCAGTTTCGACAGCGGGGTCTCGACCGGCTCGACCGGAGAAGTAATGTTGGGCTCGACCGGAGACGGCCATACTTCTCAGACCGAGCCCGTCGAGACTCCCGATCCGCATACCTCTCGGATCGAGCCCGTCGAGATCCCCGAACCGCTCACCGTCGACGACCATTACCTCCGCATCGAGGCCGCTCCCGCCCCCAACTTCGCCGGCAACCCCGACGGCGCCATCGAGCACATCGCCACCCTCCTCAAGGACGACTGGACCGTCGTCATCACCGCCCAGGGCGCCGGCCTCGTCGAGCGCGCGGCATCCGTGCTCGCCGAGCACAACCTCGCCGGCCGCATCGTCGACGCCTTCCCCGAGGATGCCGAACCCGGCGTCGCCTACCTGCTCAAGGCATCCGTGGAGGCCGGCTTCGAACTGGCCGAGACGAAGCTCGCCCTGTTCAGCGAGTCCGAGTTCTACGGTCGCTCCGCCGGCTACGACTCGCGCCAGGTGAAGAAGCTCGCGAGCCGGCGCCGCAACGTCGTCGACCCGCTGCAACTGAAGACCGGGGACTTCGTCGTGCACCAGACGCACGGCATCGGCAGGTTCGTCGAGCTCGTGCAGCGCGAGGTGAGCACGGGAGGCCGGAATCCCGTCAAGAACTCCCGCGAGTACCTGCTCATCGAGTACGCCCCGAGCAAGCGCGGCTACCCGGGCGACAAGCTCTACGTGCCGACCGACCAGCTCGACCTGCTCACCCGCTACGTCGGCGGGGAGGCGCCCGCGCTCAGCAAGATGGGCGGCAGCGACTGGTCGGCGGCCAAGGGCAGGGCGCGCCGCGCGGTGCGGGACATCGCGGTCGAGCTCGTCAAGCTCTACAGCGCCCGGATGGCGAGCCGCGGTCACGCGTTCGGTCCCGACACGCCCTGGCAGCGCGAGCTCGAGGAGGCGTTCCCGTTCGTCGAGACGCCCGACCAGCTGACGACGATCGACGAGGTCAAGGCGGATATGGAGCGCGCCATCCCCATGGATCGCCTCCTCTCCGGTGATGTCGGTTACGGCAAGACCGAGGTCGCGGTGCGCGCGGCGTTCAAGGCGATCCAGGACGGCAAGCAGGTCGCCATGCTCGTGCCGACGACCCTGCTCGTGCGCCAGCACCTGGAGACCTTCTCCGAGCGGTTCGCCGGCTTCCCCATCCACCTGCGCGCGCTCAGCCGGTTCCAGACCGACAAGGAGGCGAAGGAGACGATCGCGGGGCTCGCGGATGGCACGGTCGACCTCGTGATCGGAACGCACCGCCTGCTCACCAACGACATCCGGTTCAAGGATCTGGGCCTCGCCATCATCGACGAGGAGCAGCGTTTCGGCGTGGAGCACAAGGATGCGCTCAAGAAGCTCAAGACGAACGTCGACGTACTCGCGATGAGCGCGACGCCCATCCCGCGCACGCTCGAGATGGCGGTGACCGGCATCCGCGAGATGTCGACGCTCGCGACGCCGCCGGAGGACCGGCATCCGATTCTCACGTTCGTCGGGCCGTACAGCGACAAGCAGGTGGCGGCCGCGATTCGGCGCGAGCTGCTGCGCGAGGGGCAGGTGTTCTTCGTGCACAATCGGGTCAAGAGCATCAACCGGGTCGCGTCGCAGCTCGCCGAGCTCGTGCCGGAGGCGCGCATCGCGGTCGCCCACGGGCAACTGCCGGAGGGCGTGCTCGAGCAGGTCATGGTCGACTTCTGGGAGCGTAAGTTCGACGTGCTCGTGTCGACGACGATCATCGAGACCGGCATCGACATCACGAACGCGAACACGCTCATCATCGACCGTGCTGACAAGTACGGGCTGAGCCAGCTGCACCAGATCCGCGGGCGGGTGGGGCGCGGGCGCGAGCGCGCGTACGCGTACTTCCTGTACGACGAGAACAAGCCGCTCAGCGAGACCGCCCACGACCGGCTCGCGACGATCGCGGCGAACAACGAGCTCGGCGGCGGCATGCAGATCGCGCTGAAGGATCTCGAGATCCGGGGTGCGGGAAACCTGCTCGGCGGGGAGCAGTCCGGGCACATCGCCGGCGTCGGCTTCGACCTGTACCTGCGGATGATCGGCGAGGCCGTGAACGACTTCCGCGGCGAGGTCGCCGAAGGGCAGACCGAGCTGCGGCTCGAGCTGCCGGTGGATGCGCACATCCCCGAAGAGTATGTCGAGAGCGAGCGGCTGCGGCTCGAGGCCTACCAGAAGCTGTCGGCGGCGAGCGGGCCGGCATCCACCCCGGATGCGCTGGATGCGGTGCTCGAGGAACTGACCGACCGCTACGGCCCACCGCCCGAGCAGGTGCAGAACCTGATCGCCGTGTCGCGGCTCAGGCGGATGGCGCAGAAGGCCGGGCTCTCCGAGCTCGTGAACGCGGCCGGCAAGGTGCGCATCGTCGGAGCTGAGCTGCCGGACTCGATCCAGGCGCGACTGCAGCGGATGTACCCGGGATCGCGCTACCTCTCGGCGACCCGCACGGTCATGCTGCCGCTGCCCGAGTTCCCGGATGACGCGGCGCTCATCGAGTGGGCGGCGACGCTGCTCGGGGCGATCTACCCTGCTACCGCGCCTTCGCCGCTTGAGTAGCGTCCCGTCACTTCCACCACACCTACACCCTGAGGTCATGACGCGGTTTGTGTCTCATGACGGCGAATTTTCTGCGTCATGAGACACAAACCGCGTCATGACCGAGCGATCCGCTGGTTGAGTAGTCGCCGCAGGCGACGTATCGAAACCCGCCGTCGCGACACCTCGATTTCGATACGCCCGCTCCGCGGGCTACTCAATCGGCGGTAGCTACTCTGGCCAAGCCGACCTCCGATTCACTACGGTGTCGTCATGGACCCTAACCCACCTGTTCCCTTCGACTTCGGCATGATCGCCGGGTTCGGCATCGTGTTCTTCGTCATCTGGCTCGTCGTGACGGCACTCATTGTGCTGCTCGCGATCTGGATCCAGTACACGATCGTGTGGCGGGCCGTGCGCCGCGGCATGCGCGAGTTCCACTACGGCGGCAAGGACGCGCCGCAGGCGCTCCCGCCCGTCCAGTAGCCTCCCGACTTGCGCGGTCGGGGGCCCAGATCCTCAGACACGCGACGCTAGGGCCTCTCGCAGTGCGAGACGGAACAGCAGGGCCCCCGGTGTCAGGAGTCGGTGGGGGAGAGCACGAGCTGCCGCACCGACGCCTCGAGCCAGGTCGTGTAGCGCGCGTGACTCCAGCCGGCCTGGGCCACCAGTTGCTGGTGACCCTCGGCGGAGATCACGAACGACAGCACATCGGCCAACCGGTTGCGTGCGGAGTCGGTGGTGATCATGTCGCGCCGGTCGAGTTCTGCGATCGCGGTGCGGCAGTCCTGAAGCTTCCGCGACAGCAGATCGTCCATCTCGAACTTGGCGAGGGGATCTGAGGCCGCCGCCGCGGTGAACGCCGCCCACAGCGCGCTCGTGCGCGCGTTGGCGTCGGCGATGAACCTGACCATGGTGCTCAGGAACTCGTCGTTGTCGGCAATCCCGAGGGTGGCGCGCCCCGCCTCGCTGTCGACGATGTTCTCGTGGCTCTCGTTGCCGGAGAAAGCCTGCTCGAATGCTCCGATCAGCAGTGCGCTCTTCGGGCCGTTGAGCTTCACGGTCTCCACCGAGACGCCGGCGGCGACGGCGATGTCGCGCAGGGAGGTGCCGGCGAAGCCCGCCTCGGCGAAGCATCCGGCCGCCGCGTCGAGGATGCGCTGCCGGGTGTTCGCCGCCTGCTCCTCTCGAAGCGGCGAGCGGTAATCGCGAGAGGTTTTCGTCGCTGCCATATTGACTCCCTTATCGGTGTAGTGAATACTATCCCGTGACACCGAAGTCTAACAAAGGATCATCATGGCATCCATTCTGTTGTGCGCCACCCCCGTGCACGGGCACGTCACGCCGCTGCTCGCGGTCGCCGCCTTCCTCGTCGAGCGCGGCCATCGGGTGCGTTTTCTCACCGGTTCGCGCTATCGGGAGAAGGTCGAGGCGACCGGCGCCGATTATCTGCCGCTGCCGGCGGAGGCCGACTACGACGGCAGCAACCTGGATGCCGCCTTCCCCGGGCGGGTCGGCTTGTCCGGGCCGGCCGGCATCCGGTTCGACCTCAGCACGATCTTCCTCAAGCCCGCGCCGGCCCAGTTGCGCGCCGTCGATGCGGCGATCAGGGCCGAGAAGCCGGATGCTGTGCTGGTCGAGGGCCTCTTCCTCGGCGCAGCGATGCTGGTGGCGCGCCCGCGCGAGACCCGGCCACCGGTGGTGATCCTCGGCATCGTGCCGCTGAGCGTCGAGAGCGTCGACACCGCTCCCTACGGCCTCGGCGTGATGCCGAAGCCCGGTGTGATCGGGCGGGTGCGCAACGCGCTGCTCGCGGTGCTCGCCAAGAGAATCGTGTTCGGCTCCTTGCAGAAGCTGGCGGAGCGCACGGTGCTCGATGCCACGGGATACCCGCTTCGCACTTTCTTCCTCAACTACCCTGCGCTCGCGGACGCGGTCGTGCAGTTCACGGTGCCGAGCTTCGAATACCCGCGTCGCGACCTGCCGGAGACCGTGCACTTCGTCGGGCCGGTGTCGCGGAGCGCCACCTCCACGCAGGCGCTGCCCGAATGGTGGGACGAGTTGGACGGCTCCCGTCGGGTGATCCACGTCACCCAGGGCACCGTCGCCAACATGGACTACGACGAGCTGATCGCCCCGTCGATGGCCGGGTTGGCGGACGAGAACGTGCTCGTCGTGGTGAGCACGGGCGGGCGGGATGTCGCGACGCTGCCGCATCCGTTGCCGGCGAATGTGCGCGCATCCGAGTACCTGCCCTATGACAAGCTGCTGCCGTTGACGGATGTTCTGGTCACCAACGGCGGATACGGCGGGGTGCACTACGCGATGGAGTACGGCGTGCCGCTCGTGGCGGCCGGGCTCAGCGAGGACAAGACCGAGGTGACGGCGCGGGTGCAGTGGTCGGGGGCGGGGATCAACCTGAAGACGAACCATCCGAAGCCCCCGCAGGTGCGCGACGCCGTGCGGCGTGTGCTCGCCGATCCGAGCTATGGGAAGGTGAGCGCGCGCATCGGTGCCGACATCGTGGCGTCGCCCGGTCTGGCCGGCCTCGAGGAAGTCGTCCTGACGCTGGCGGGGGCCGACGCTGTCGGGAGTATTTGACATCAAGTAAAAGATTCTTTACAGTGACCATGTCAATAATCTTGTACAAGGAGTTCACATGGCATCCGAAGAACGCAACGCCTGGCAGTTCGGGATCCTCGCGATCGTGGCCTACACGGTCTATGTCGCGGTCATCCTGGGTCGCGCCGCGGGCGCACCCCTCGTCGAGGTAGAGTTCGCCTGGCCGATGATCTGGACGATCCTCGGCTCGATCGCGGCATCCATCGTTATCGCGATTCTCCTGGGCACGCTCTTCCCGAGAACCGTCCAGAAGCCGGATGTCCGCGACAAGCAGATCGGCCGCTTCGGCGACCACGTGGGCCAGGGCTTCGTCATCGCGGGCGCGCTCGCGGCGATGCTCATGGCGATCGCCGACTGGGACCGCTTCTGGATCGCGAACGTCATCTACCTCGGCTTCGTGCTCTCGGCGGTGCTCTCGTCGGTCGCGAAGATCGTGGCCTACCGCAAGGGGTTCCAGCCGTGGTGAAACCGACGATGGTGACCAACGACATCCGGACCCTGCGGTTCACGCACGGCGAGATGACGCAGGCCGAGCTGGCCGACCGTGTCGGGATGACGCGGCAGACGATCATCGCGATCGAGCAGGGGCGGTATTCGCCGTCACTCGAGGTCGCGTTCCAGATCGCGCGGGTGTTCGGGGTTCCGCTCGATGAGGTTTTTCAGTATCCGGATGCCGACGCGGCTCCGCAGGGAAAGGCAGGCAAGTGAAGGCGATCATGCAGGACTCCTACGGCTCGGCCGACGTGCTCGAGTTGCGCGAGGTGGAGCGGCCCGTGCCGGCGGCGGATGAGGTGCTCATCCGGGTGAAGGCGGCCGGTGTCAACATGGCCGATTGGCACGTGATGACGGGGGAGCCGACGTTCGCCCGGTTGTTCCTCGGCTTCGGGGGCCCGAGGGAGAAGACGCGGGGTTCGGATGTCGCGGGTGTCGTTGAGGAGGTCGGCTCGGCTGTGACGCGGTTCCGCGTGGGCGATGAGGTCTTCGGCTCGGCGTCGGGGTCGTTCGCGGAGTTCGCGGTGGCCCGCGAGAAGCGGGTGGTTCTGAAACCGGAGAGCGTGCTGTTCGTGCAGGCGGCCGCAGTGTCGATGGCGGGCTACACGGCGTTGCAGGCGCTGCGCGCTGCGGGCGTGGTCGAGGGTGTGGAGGCCGGCATCCGGGTGCTCGTGGTCGGCGCCGGGGGCGGGGTCGGTTCGTTCGCGGTGCAGCTCGCGAAGCATGTCGGGGCGCACGTCACGGGCGTGTGCAGCACGGGCAAGGTCGAGCTCGTGCGTTCGCTCGGCGCGGATGCGGTCATCGACTACACGTCCGAGCCCGTGACGGGGGAGTTCGACGTCGTGATCGACATCGCGGGTGGACGGTCGCCGGCCGAGTCCCGCAGGCTCCTCGCGCCGAAGGGCGTTCTCGTGATCGTCGGCGGCGAGGGCGGTGGCAAGGTGCTCGGACTGGCCGGCCGCAGCCTCGCGGCGCCGTTCCTGTCGATGTTCGCGAGCCAGAAGCTCGTCGGCCTGTTCGCGACCGAGTCCGCGGATGACCTGGCCGCCCTGGCCGAGCTCCTCGCCTCCGGCGCGATCACCCCGGCCATCGACCGCACGTTCCCGCTCGCCGAGGCACCGGATGCGATCCGGCACCTGGCGGCCGGCCGTGCGGCCGGGAAAGTTGTGGTGGCTCCCTAGGCTCGCGGGCGAGTTATCCACACGGGGAGCATTCTTTCGAACCATCTGGCGGGATATCGCTAACGTGGCGTCATGCGTGTCGGCGTCTACATTGACGGGTTCAACTTGTACTACGGCGCACGCGGGATTTGCGGGCGATCGACTCCGGGATGGCGGTGGCTCGATCTAAGGGCCCTCTCGGCGAACCTTCTTCAGCAGCAATCGAACTGGTCAAATGCAATTGTGGAGCGAGTGGTGTTTTGCACCGCGCGCATCAGCGGGGGTGACAATCCGGGTGGCCAGCGTGATCAGGATGTCTACCTGCGTGCTCTGAGGGAGGCTGGCTCCGCGGACGAGCAGTCGATGGGCCACTATGTTTCGCGAACGTCTACTGTCCCGCTTGCGTGCCCGACAAGAAAGGGCGGCCAGTGTTAACGAAGCCCGCCTGGCCGGTCATGGTGAAGGACGTTTCGGGTCAGCCGCGGCCCGACTCAGTATTCATGGTGTCGGTCGCTCGGCGCGAGGAGAAGGGCTCCGACGTCAACGTCGCTTCCCATCTACTACTTGACGTGCTCAGCAATCGAGTTGATGCGGCGATCGTGATCAGCAATGACAGCGACTTGGCCTTCCCCGTTAAGGAAGTGCGCCGCCGCGTGCCGGTGGGGCTCGTCAATCCGACCAGAAACTTTCCCGCTGGGCGAATGAATGGGTCCGCGAGCGATGGTGTCGGCCAGCATTGGTGGTACCAGCTGCGGAAGACCGACTTCGAAGATGCACAGCTACCGGATCCGGTCGGCTCAATCTTCCGGCCTGTGGGCTGGTGAACGCGCCTTCGCGCAATCTCGGGTAAGCTAACTGCTACACCGCTCGGCCCCTCTGGGGCCGAGTTTTCTTTAACTGGTACTGGGGCCTCGAGCGCCGCTGGTTGATGGATCGCCGAAGGCGATCGTCTCCAAACCAACTCACGATGACCACGAGGGGATCTGCCTCACCGAAGCGTTCCCACCCCGATACTCTCAGCGGCGCGAGTGAGCTGCTGATCGAAGGTCGCGAGCGGCAGCCCCTCCAGCTGCGCGACGGCCAGCACGCAGCAGTCCGGCATCCGGAGCCCGGTGGTGGCTCGTAGTTCGGCGAGGATCAGCGGCTCGCTGGCTGAGGCTTGGTGCGCGGCTACGCCGATAGTGGTGAGGTTGTCGAGTAGCTGGCTGCCGCGTCCGGTTCGTACGGCACCGACGAGTACTTCGGCGAGGGTGAGTTGATGCATCCGGAATCCGTGGACGGCGTGGTCTTCGAGCAACTCCGCGGCACGCTGGTGATGGCGGTCGTTCGGGTCGAGGAAGGCAATGACGACGCTTGCGTCGAGAACGATCATGCTGGCCAATCGGTGCGAAGATCCTCCAAGTAGCCGGGGCCGTAGGCATCCGGTTCGCTTCCCTGCAGGCGCTTAAGGGCGGCTAGTCGGATTTCTAGCGCGGCATCCTGCGCGAGCGCTTCGCCACCGGCGGTGATTGTGCGGACGATGAGGCGAGACCGTGGCTCGTTCGGCCACCGTTTTGCGGCTTCGTCGAGGGCGCGCGCGACGTCGTCGGTCTCGGTGACCTGGTAGCGGCGGCGGGATGTCGGCATGAAAGCATGGTACCACCGAGGCTCGAGGTGGTACACCGTTGCGCTCGGTGTCATGACTCGTCAGTCGTGGTGGCCTCGTAGCGCTCCCGGTTGCGGCGGAGCATCTCGTCGTGCTGAGTGCAGGCCAGGCAGGCGCAGGGGTATTCATGCGGCCCCGGAATCGTGGCATTGCGCGGTAGGTGCTCATAACCGAAGTAGTCCCGAAAGCTGTAGCGCGGCCCGTCGCTGTAGATGCTTTTCCCGTTGGAGAAGTAGATGCTCAGGAGCTCATGCTCGATGAGTTCCGGCGCCAGTCGGAGGGTTTCGGAGAAGTGCTCGAACGGTTCGCTGTAGCCGCCGTGAAGTTCGGTGTCGAGGTGGGCGACCGCGTAATAAGTGACGGGGCGGAGGGCGCGCTTGTTCAACGCCTTCACAAACTTCGGAATGCGGTTCTCGATCGCGTCGGAGGCATCGCCGCCGACTTTCGCCATGTGCTGGTTGCGCAGGTTCTCATCCAGGGCGAGGACCCAGGTGCCATTCCCTCCCTTGGCGTGAGGTTTGGCGAAGAGCTTGGGCGCAAAAAGTTCGAACAGGTCATAGCCGGCTTCGATGATCATGGGGCGAGGGTACAGAGGCCCGAATAGCAGGGTGCTGCAACTGCCTAAACTGGGGAAAGTGTGCAGGTCTGTGCAGCTGTGAGGGAGGGGATGTTGAACCTAAAATTCAGTCCCGAGCACAAACGGCGCGAGCGCCTCGCGGAGCTTCGCATTTAGGGTCGCTGTGTAGTACCGGTGCTTCTCCTTCCACTCCTTGGTATTCAGGAAGGTCGTGTGCTGCCCGCATAGTTCAACGAGCGCATCGTGCTCGATGAGGTACCAGGTCTCTTTCGCGCGAAAGGCTATGTAGAGGGCCTTCGATTGGTACTTCTTGTGAATCTCGAGTCCAGCCTTGAGTTGGACGTTCAATGTTCGGTCGCCATGATGGTGGTAGGCAAGGAAGTCCGCACCCTGCCAGTCGTCGGCGAGTTTGATGCAGTTAAATCCGAACTCGGCGAGAAGCGCAGCAACCTTCTGGAAGTTGTAGATCTCTTTCTGGTTCGCGTTGAGTTCGGCGTATTTGATCTGTGGCCACCTCGAGACGGGGCCAAGCGGCGTTGTAGGTTGCGTGTGTTCGGTCATGAAGTTTAGTTTCCTTCATCGCATGAAGACTGGGCGCCTGCGGCAGTCGTTGCCGCGCCCTGCTTTCGTGTATGAGTCGACATGGGACAGCCTCGACTATGTTCGGGTCATGTTCAATGACTACCTCGGAAACTATGCCGGTCTCGGAATCGTCCTCCTGATCATCTACCTCGTTGTCTCCTTGGCGATGATTGGGGTCTTCATCTGGATCATGTATTCGATCATCTGGCGGGCAGTGCGTCGTGGGATGCGCGAGTTCTACGCCGAAACGGATCTGCCTCCGAGTGCTCGCTTCACGTCGCCATAGTTGTCGGGGGAGCGTGCATTCGCGCGACGGATAACCTTTCACCATGGCTCTTCCCGAGGTATGCGTCTGCTACCTCATCCGGGAGACCGCGCATGGAGCCGAGGTGTTGCTCGGCCGCAAGAAGACCGGCCTCGGTCGCGGCAAGCTGGTCGGCCCGGGAGGGAAGCTTGAGCCCGGTGAGTCGTCGACGGATGCCGTCGTGCGCGAGGTCGCCGAGGAGGTCGGGGTGGTCGTCGATGCTGACGCGCTCGAGCCCATCGGTGAGCTGACCTACCCGTTTCCGCATCATCCGGAATGGAGTCAGAAGTCGTGGGCGTTCGTGTGTCGTCGATGGGCGGGGGAGCCGAAGCCATCCGTCGAGCTCGAGCCCGAGTGGCATCCGCTCGACGCCATCCCGCTCGACGGGATGTGGGATGACGCGAAGCACTGGCTGCCGAACGCGCTGCGAGGGGAGTACGTCGTCGCGACGTTCGCGTTTGCCGAGGATGGCGAGACCATCGAGTCGACGGACTGGGTCCCGCGCTAAGCGAATCCCCACTGCGACCGGTGGTACTGTGCGTTAGCAATGTCGAGCTTGTGATCCTTGCGGAAGGTCAATTCGGCGAACGGGGTAAGGTCACTCGTCTTCGCCACCGTGAGGTCGTTGAGGATCACCATTCCGCCGATATCGAGCTGTGTGTGGTGGTTCGGGCAGAGGCAAAGAAGGTTGTTCAACGCATCAGCTCCCAGATGGGGTCGCCCAAGCGGTCGGACATGGGCACCTTCCGAGTAGTAGCGGTCGCTAATCCCGGGTATCGACGATTGGCATATCTGACAGTGGTGCTCGTAGAGGGCTTTCACTTCACGAGAGAGTTGAGTGTCGCGGATGCGGCGTGAGATCGTGCTGGTTGCGAATGCTGGATCCAGAACCGGCTCTTCCTCTGTCCATAGGTGCGCTTGTTCGGGGATCCGATCGAGTCGGAAGCGGACAATCTCCAAACCTTCGGCTCCCTCTTCAATCCACCAGTCGGTGACGAGGAAGAGTCCCGCGTACTGATATCCCGAGGGTGGGGCATAAGGGTTCGATCGGTGAGCGCCTCGCACGACGCGGACGGGGAGTCCTTCAACCTGGCTTGTGATGAGCCCAGCGTTTCCCGGTGCATCGACTGACTGGTTCTTGGTCTGCTTCGTGGCGCCCGGATCACGACCGCCGTGACCGGTGTAAATGATGTAGTCGCCGTAGTCTCGATCATCCACGTAGCCGCCCGAGACGACGATCGAGTCGGCGCCTTCCTGCTTGGCGCCGGAGATGCCGGCTTGGGTCGGGCGATGAACATGGGCGTCGTGCAGCTCGCGGCGGTCGACGAAGAGGTCGCCGACCTTGACGCCGTCGGGTGTGCCGAAGAATCTGGCCATTTTGCGTCCTCGCGCTCAGGAAAGTGAGCCTTTCATAGAGTGCCTGTTTATACCGAGCTTGGCGCGTTCTTGTTCGGTATGCCACTTTCGTCGATCTTTGCCTGGGGGAATCGATGGAGGTGTGAAGGCGCAGGTGACAGAACCGGATCATCGTTCGGTCGTCGAGCTTCCTCAAATAAGAGTGAAGGAACCAGAGGTCGCAGGTTCAAATCCTGTCAGCCCGACATTTGTCAGCCCGACACCGAAGTACCGGAGATTCAAGGGTTTCCGGGACTTCGAAGGACTTTCACCCATCCCGGTCTTCTCGCTTTACCGTCTATGTCCAGTATTTCTGGACATAGACGGTAAAGTGTGTTTCATGGCAACGGCGGGAGAGACGCTCCAGGCGACACTCAGTGAGACTGAGTTCGGCGCTTTGAGGGTGCTCTCCGAAAGCACCGTCCCGCTTTCCGGCCGCAAAGTCGCGACCGCCTTGGGCATGTCGCCGACGGCGGCCAACGATGCGTTGTCCACATTGTCGGAAGCGGGATTCGCCACCTCACGGAAGTCAGGAAGGGCAACCCTGTGGCAGCTCGCTGTCTCGAACCCTTCCATCAGCGCCTGGTTGGCGGAAGCCGTGCCCGCTGACCGGGCACCCTCGACTGGGTCAAGCCCGTACTCGACGGGCGGGGGCGGCGTCCGTCTGGAGCACTCGTACGCAGCGTGCCTGATTGCTGGCCTCCTCGCGGGTTACGCACTTCCCGAACTCGGCGATGCCATATTGGTGGACTCGATTCGCCTCCAGGCCAGCGACTTGAGCGATGCTGACGACGTCGTGATCGAGGGTCGAGATGCTCACGGTGAGCGGCATCGTGCATCGCTTGCCGTGCGAAGGAACCCAGCCCTGACCACCAGCGACGATGCATCGGTCCCCCTCGTCCGGGACTTCCTGGCGATCGTGACAGATCACTGGACCGAGGTGTCCTCGGGCAGGTGGCGGCTCGTCCTAGCCGTGTCGACCAACGCGAATGCGGTGACCGAGCTCGCCGAATTGGCGGAACTCGCTCGTTCTCTCCCGACGTCAGCTGAACTGGCGGCCCGCCTGACGCAAGCGGGAAGGACCAATGCCCGCGTTCGTGGTCGGTATGACCAGCTCAAAGGTCTGGTGGAGCGGGCATCGGAGGGCCTCTCCTCAGCCGACGGGCTGACCGCGGAGGAGTTGACGTGGCGGCTCATCTCGAGTCTCAGCACGCGAAGCCTTCGCCTCGAGCGTACGGATAGGGCTGACCGAACGGCCGCGGTCAACATGCTGCAGCGAGTGCTTAGCGATGGCACGCCGGCCGCGGCCGATGCATTGTTCTCTCGCCTCGAGGAGCTTGTCGGTGAATGGGCCCCGCAGGCGGCCGTGCTCACTCAATCGCTGGTTCGACAAAAGCTGAGCAACTACTCGCTGGCGAGGTCCGCATCGTTCGCGTCCGCGTGGGGGTTGTTCGACCGACTCGGGACTCGACTTCGTGAATCCGTTCGCCCAGCTCTGCGGTCGGGCCAGCAGGCGCTCGAGCTTGAGCGCCCCGCCGAAAGAGCGCGGCTCGTCGAGGCCATGCGGTCAGTGGGTAAGTCCGTTGGCGCCCTTGCGGTCACCGGCGACCCCGACGTCGGGAAGTCGGCCTTGTCTCTGCGCGCGGTCGAGACGCTTGAACGGGAGGGTGCGGCCATCGTCAGCCTCAGCCTGCGCGACCTCCCGGTCACCGTGATGGAGCTCGAGGGGCAGTTGGGCGGCCACGCACTCGACGATGTGATGGCCGCGGGAGAAGTGCGACCTGTCCGACTTCTCCTCGTGGACGGCGCCGAGTCCGTTCTCGAAGGTAAGGGGCAGATGTTCCGCGCGATCATCGCGGCTGGCCTACGGGCTGGCTTCGGCGTGGTGAGCGTCACTCGCACCGACGGCTCTCGTCAAGTCCGGGATGAGATGACCAAAGCCCTCGAGCTGGCTGGGTCAAGCCTGTCGCCAGGCGAGCACCCCGTCGGGCCGTTGACCAACGACGAGCGTCAGGCTCTTCCGGAGGCATTCACGGCCCTTACGCGTCTGAGCGTTGACTCGCGCGCCAGTTGGGTGCTCGGACGGCTGGGACTGGTCGATGCGCTGTTGCGGACCGGCGCCTCACTCGCCCCTGGCGATCTGTTGTGCGAGGCCGACGTGTATTCCACAGTGTGGCGGAGTCTCATTCGCCGCGACGAGATCCACCCGCCGGGAGCCGCGTCCCCGGACGACCGCGATCAGGCCGCGCTGAGCGTCGCCAAGCGAATCCTCGGCATCGCCGCAGACCCTCCCCATGGAACCGGCGCCGCTGAACTGCGCTCCGACGGAGTCCTCCGGGTGCCCAACAACCCCGCGCTCGCCGCCGGCGATGAGTTCGCCACTGACCTGTTCCGCGACTTCGCTCTGTGTCGACTCTTCATCACGCAAGCGTGGGAGGCTCTCAGCTCGGCTGGGGCCCCGCGCTGGTCCATCCGCGCCGCCCGCCTCGGGTGTCAGGTCGCGCTGCTCGACCCCAACCGCGTAGACGCCTGGGCCAATCTCTCGGCGAGGTTCGGCGAGATTGCCAGCGCCCAGGGCGATCGATGGTTGGAAGTTCCCTACGAGGCCCTGCTCACCCTGGGGGATGCGGAGCCGGCCCTCCGCGAGCTGTGGGGGACTCTGACCGACAATGACTCAGCTGGCCTCGGCATCCTGCTCCGCCTCGCCGAGGTGCGGTACGTCCACGGGACGATCGGCGACGCGTTCGCTCTTGCGCCGCTGGTGAAGGTCGCATTTTGTGAACGGCCCAAGATCGAGCGCGGCCCACAGTTCGGCCGCCGGAACGTACACGAGGTCATCCGAGATCTCGTCCTGGCTTGGCTGCGCGGGATGGCGACCGTCAGTCCGCAGTCCGACCCTCTCCGCCAAGAAGTCCGCGACATCATCCTCGCTGGCGACCCACCCCTCTACGACGACTTCGCCATCGAGGCCCTCGCCTCTCTGGGCCCAGACATCGACGACAAGGCAGAGGCGTGGCTGCGGCAGGTTGGCAGCGACCGGCCGGGAGACCTCAACGCGGCCGTGGAGTCGTTCGCTGTCGTCGCGAGCATGTCGCAAGCACGGCCCAAGCTGCTGCTGGATCTCGCGGAGGCCTACTACATCGAGCTGCCCGATCCAGACGATCACTGGGGCGGTGGCCGTCTCGACGACGGCATCCGAGACTTCAAGCACGGACTCGGCGTCGGCTTCGGGATCCCGGGAGCCGCCTGGTACTACGGCCCCTTTTTCAGGTTGCTGAACACGATTCCCCGTGAGGCAATCGGCTTCATCAATCGAATGCTCGACCACGCGGCGAGAGTGCGCGTCGAGAAGACCTACGACTTCATCGACAAGCCGCAGGAGGCCGCCGAGCCAGCCGGCATCGAAATGGACGTCGCCGGCATCGGGGTGCGTCGCTACATCGGCGACAGCCACGTCTGGGCCTGGTATCGAGGATCGAGCGTCGGGCCGTACCCGTGCATGAGCGCGCTGCTTGCTCTTGAGCGATTCATCGACCACATGCTCGAGAGCTTGGACATCCCGGCACGAACCCTCCTCGAACTACTCCTGCGCGATTGCCACAACCTCGCCGTGCCGGGGCTGCTCGTCGGGTTCCTCACGAGGCACCCCGACCAAGTCGGTGATCTCCTTGACGTCTTCCTCGAGCACCCCGAGATCTGGCACCTCGAGACATCCCGCGTCGTGGGCGAGCACTTCCATGTGCGCGACCCGGACGCAGACAAGCTCACGGGCCTCGGCCGCCGATCGAACACCCCGCACCAGACCGTGGCCGGCATGGTGGTCAACGCGCGAGTCAACGGCGATGAAAAGCGTCTCGCCCAGCTCGTCGAGGTTGGGACTCACCTCGTCGACAACGCCAAGGCAACCCTCACGGGCGCAGCAGGCGATGCGGAGTACATCGCCATGATCGAAGGCTGGGCCGCCGGGTTCCGATTCAACAATTACCGCGCCAGCTCGACTCCGGACGGAGTCCTGATCGAGTTCGAGCGCCCCGCCGAAATCGAACAAATCCTCGCGCCCGGCAACCAGGAGCTGCAGACGGTCAACCTGATGTACGCGTTCCAGAATCGCTACGGGCGCTACAACGACGATCCCGAGAACTGGCCAGTGGAACACCTCGAGGAGGACCTCGCCGTCGCCCGACGGATGGACGACGAGGAGACGGTCCCCAAGAATTTCTACGGCCCTGAGAACGCCCTGGTGGCCGTCGCGGCGGCCGCAGTACACGCTGAAGCCATGGGTCTCGCCACCCTGGATCCGTCCAACCTCGCGTGGGCGGCGGGCGCCGTCATCTGGGCTGGCGAGAACCCCCAGGTCGACGGGATGGACTACAGCGGCTCGATGTTCTCGATGGGTGCAGACAGAGCAGCTGCCGCGTCCGTGCCGCTGCTCCTTCTCGCGCCGTTCGACGACCTGGGTCTGGACCGGCAGCAGATCGAGCGCTGCCTGCGATCCCTCGGGACCAGCGTCTTCGACGAGGTACGAGCAAACTACGTCAAAGGCACCCTCCCTGTTTGGGCTGCACCGTGCGACATCGACGCGGACACCAACCGCTGTCGTCGGCACGCCCCGGCGTGGGCCGCGGCAACAGCGGGCCTGATCGACTGCCGGCTCGGACCGTGGAATCGAGACGGACAGCGGCGGGAGTCCGATCCGCTGCCGCCACCATTCCACGAGTCGCTACTCCTCGTCGCCGACGGCGACCTACTCGTCAACCGACTACGCATGCCGCTCGCCTGCATGATCGACGCCCGCAACGTCGCGTGCCTTCAAATTGAAGTAGCAGAACTCTGGGCACCCCTGTGGGACGCCCACCGCAGAGGACTCGCCCACTGGTGGAAGGAGGGGTACGACCACTACGCACACATCACACACGAGCCCATCGCCCGTCGAATGATCGAGGTTGCGTTGGACGGCGACCGCGACATCATCGGTGCGCACATCGAGACCTTCGCTGCAGACTCAAACGCCCTGCATCTCCTCTTCGACGGGTTCGCCACGGTGTTCACCTATGACGGGGGCCTTCGGGCCCGCATGGCCGAGTTCTGGCCCTGGGCGCTCAAGATCGCCCTGGACACCGTCGGCGACGGAACCGAGCTCCGATCGCAACGGCACGGGTTCGACTACATGGCAGCGGCCCTGCTCCCTACCCCAAGCCCAAGGTCAGCGGACCCGGACATCGATGGCACTCTGGCAAGATGCCGTGAGACCTGGATTCAACCGGCTGACCTCGGCGACCTCCCCGACCGCTGGCTGCACCTCGCGCGTACGGAGGCAAAGGCCGTCGATGCAGTCGTCAAGTTCGCGAAAGGCGCCCCGCTTGCGTGGCAGACGACCGCCGCCCTCACCTGGATCGAGACGATCATCGACAGCCGCTTTGACCTGATCGCGAACCACCTGTGGCACCTCGAGGAATGGCTAACTGACCTTCGCAACGCTGGCGCGATAGTCGGTGGGGTCAAAACTCACTACCACCGAATCGTTGACGGGCTCGCCGCCGCGGGCGACCACGGAGCCGTCAGACTCCAGCAACTGGATGAATAAGGCATCCACTCACTCTTGCAGCTTGAGCGGGACGAGCCGTCGCGGGTCGAGCATCATCGCAACGTCATCGAGTGCTCTGTCGAAAACGGGAAACCTGCGAGCCTCCAGAATTTCAGGAAAAATCTCTCTGATCAGGGATTTCTCCAGAGGGATTTAGAGTCAAGTCTGACGCCGCAGGTTCAAGTCCTGTCCAGTTCACGATCGTGTTGCCGGGCGCTCGGTTGGTGGCTGTACTTCTACAGGTCAGGCGCTCAGCGCCCTTCGTCAGCTAGTTTGCGTTCCGATCTTTGGAGTCCCGCTTTCGTGACTGCCGCGTCGAGCTGCGGATCGAACTCCCACTCGTTGTCGAGATGTAGGAAGACATCAAACGGGGACTGGCTTCCTTGCCAAGCACCGAAGGCCGAGACCGGACCAAGGCCGGACGCGTACTGTCGAAGAGCCGCGTATTGAAGGAACTGGGCCTCTATTGACTTCTTGGTTGCGCCGGCCTTGAAGCTCATCGCGACGAACCCGAACCGTTCACCGACCGGCGCCGAGACCTCACTGTACATCGAGTGCGGCCGGCGATCCTTCCGGGTCGCCGCTCGAAGTTGCCTTGGTGCACTTCCTAGTTGGTTTCGCTGCGGCAGATCCATCTCAAGGAGGTTGAGGCTGGCCTGAAGCCAGCCGTAAGGTCGATGCTCGTCCAGTAGGTGCAGCGTGTCTATCAGGTCGGCTGTCAGGGGCTGAGTGGGCTTCGGAGCTGCGACGGCTTGTTGACCGATTTTGTAGAAGTACCAGGCGTCGAGGTCCTCGTTGAGGCCCATGACCATCTCGGTGGCATCTGTGGGTTTGTCCGTGTAAAGGCCCATTGTGATGTAGTGCATGACGTAGTCGAGTTCATCGGCAGCCAGGATGGTGTTTTTGTCGGCCGCTCTTCTGCGCCGCGAGAGAAAGTGGACCAGCTCGCTGGGCCGGGACAGAAGTTCTGCCGTGATCTCAAGATCGTGCACGTTCACGATCCACGGTGCGGATGCACCGGCCTGAATCAGGCCGCTGTCGACCAGTTCAGCCGTGATCGTCGCGATGAAGTTCAGGTCTTCGAGCGACAGCGCGATGGTGAAGACGTCGGTGATGTTCGAGATGTCGAGATCCCAGTTCGTTCGAGCCTTCTCAAGTGTGCCGTCCGTCCCGAGGGATGAGGCGCTGCGGATGTGGAGCGACGAGCCTTCGAGGATGATCGCCCGAAGCCGCTCAGCTTGCTCTGCGGCCTTCGTGACGATCGGGCCGAGTTCGAGCCAGAGCCGTTCAGCGGCCCCGGAGCGCGCAAGGGGGGTGATGCGGTTGCTCTTAGCCTCGAGCACGATCGCGATATGGCCGACGAGGATGAGGCCGTCTGCCTCAAATCGTTTGTGCTGCCCGTCGACGTACTCGACGTTGACCAGCGCCTTATCGGGGCGCAGTGCCTCCGCCAGGGCGCGCATTCCGCGCCGCTCGAGCAATTCGCCCCGTTGCTTCATGTACGACTGGTCCATCGGCTTTGCGGACAGCTCGATCTCGAACAGTTCGCGCATGCCAAAGATGAGCCAGGTCGGCTGGACCAATAGCCACTCTCTCCGGCCGTCGGCGTTCGTTCTCGATATGAAAGGTCGGATTCGCATTGGGTTGTCGCCGCGGAGGAACTCCTTCACGAGTCCCGTGTTCTCCGCATCGAGGTCGATGGTGAGTCGCTCAACGAGCGCCCGCAGCGATGCGTCCGGGAGCCCGGTGCGTTCCTTGAGCTGATCGAAGGTTAGTGCGACCGCGGAGCCGAAGTCCGAGAAGCCCTGCACCGTGGCTATATGCGCCTTGGCGGCGTCGATGCCGCGCGGATGTGCTTCGAGGTGTGCCAACAGTTCTGAGGACTCTGCGAGCTGATCATCGAGATCGTCCGCGGCTGCACGAATGCGGTCTGCGGCGGTCTGCGCGACAAACGAGTTCAGTGACTCGTAGACGGCGAACATCTCCTCCGCACCGAAACCGAGTCTGTCGAGCAGTGACTGACGAATCTCCCCGGTGAACAGCTCTTTGAGAAGCTGCATCTCTTTGTCATGGAACCGAGGCAGGCGGAGGAAGATCTCCCGGGAGATCGCCGCATGCGTCAAACGGGGCACCACCCGCCCAGGCTGATTACCTCTCCGCCCAGCGCGGATGAGCGAGAACATCACGCGCATGTCCGCTGCGAATAGCGCTCCCGGGATCAGCGAGTGCATAGTCGAGAGCGCTCGCGAGTCTCCCAAGTCGCCGGCAACGTGTGGCCCTCGCCCTTCGGCGAAGATCAATGCGGCGAGCTCGGGCAGCGCCATCAGCCTGTCCGTGTCAGGCGGTACTTCGGTCTGGCCGTTGAGCGGCGTCACCGCGAGGCTGAGGTTCGCGATGGCGTCGAACGAATCCAGTCGTTTGCTCGCTCGACGAATGCGCCGGAGAAGGGCTCGCTCGCGCAGGCTCGCCGCAAAGCCGAGCACGCCGGGAAGCCGCCGAAGAAAGTTCACGACTCAATGATCGCGTGCGGATCAGACAATTGGAGGCGTGGTCGCCGGCACTATGTCCGAAGTAGCTCAGACGATCTTCCTATGACAGAACTCGCGTACATGGTCCGAGAAGACTGGGGACAGCACGGAACCGCAATGGTGCCCCAGAGCGCGGTCATCCGCGAGTGGATCGGCGCACCGCCCTACATCTTTGCTGTCACTGATCTGAAGAAGTTCAATTCCGACGATCGAGGCGCAGACCTCGAGGCCGCAGAGTACATCGCTCCTGAAGTTGCAACCCACAAAGTCTTCAACATCAGCGAGCTGTCGCGGCTCGAACGCGAAGACAAGGTCATCGATCACGCGATCGTCGTTCTGCACCCGTACGAGCAACGTGAGCTGGACACCATCCGCGAAGCTGCTAAGGCCGATTCGGTCGGCCGCCTTTTTGTCTTGATCTGGTCCCCTCATGACATCGTGAGGACGTGGCTAGACGGCCTGGGCGCGATCAACCTGCACACTGGCAAGTCCCTGCCTGATCCCGACCCCCTGATGGTTGCGGCGTCGGGCATGATGGTCGGCGAGGAGTACAACGGGCTCAGCTCGGGCCACGGCAAAGACGCGGTCGTGCAACTCGTCCGGGTGTTCGCCGCAGAAGGATATTCGATCGACGTCGACGCATGGCTGCGCGCGTACTTCGCCGCTGGCGGCAGTTTCCGGCACGCTGAGTCCATCGAGAAGCTCGTCAAGGATATGAAAGCCGGCACCCGCCACCGGGTCACGCCACGCTACCGCGACAACATCGTCCAGATCATCAGAGAGCGAGTCAGATCTGGTCAATAGCCGTTGGGGATCACGGAAGAGCGACATATCGATGCCCTGCGCCCGTCCGTCGAAGCTAGGGGGTCGCGGCCTTCGCCCTCCACAGATCGGCGGCCGACGTGCCCGCGAGGAGGGACGCGGATTCCTGCAATTCACGATCGAGGATGATCGGGAGGTCTTGACCTGTGACGAAGGAGTCCAATCCGACGCGCAGTGCGTAGCGACTGAGGTAGCTGGCCATGGAGCTCACGGAGTCGACGACATGCGTTCCGACGGGGTTTCCATGAACGAGTGCGTTGCGCACTCTCGTCCTTCTGTCCGCGAGGACATCTCTTTCGAGCTCGTAGTCGTGGATGAGCTGCGCGTAGCTCGTCGGATCGCTGACGCTGCGGATCAGGCGTGTGATCCAGGCTCGTTCGGACTCGATTCGACAAACGTTCAGTAGGTCAGCCTCGTTGTCGGCGACGAAAACTAGCCACGGCGCCTTGGAGCTCGTGGAGTAGAGCTTTCGTTGAAGTTCTCTGACTTTGTCCGCCTGCGGTCCTGACCCAAGGAGGCACCAACGCACCGCTCGGTCGACGTCGGACTCCCATCGTGAGGCCGGCCAGCGGCGAAGCAGTAGGGCGAACAGGTCGGCTGGGGGGAGAGCAGCGTGTGCGGCGATGTGCTGCACGACCCGATCCTCGAGCGGGATCGCAGCGCGGACATCAGCGTCGCGCGCAGGCTGCAGCAGGCGCTCGCGACTGTACGGCAGATCAGCAGCGGTCTGTGCTTCCAGCGCCGCCGAAAGATACATCGGGAGCGGGACCGTCGACAAGGCGTTCCCAAGATCTGGCGCGAAACTGCGGATCGCCTCCGCGGTGATGTTCAGCCCGTAATAGTCGTCGGCGATGGGAGCCGAGCCCGTGGCCTGCATGGACATTCCGGCGACCTCACCGCCACGCAGCACCACCGTTTGTGCAAGTTCCGGGCGAACGCCGTTAGACCAATGGATGACCGCGTTCAGCAGAGCACTGACGATGTTCTCGGCGCGAAGCGCCGCGCCGGCCAGTGAGGTCCTCCCAAGGTCGACTCGGACCAGCAGGTCTGCGTCGGGCTGCTCTTCGATTGACTCCGGAAACCGGAGAAGCCCCATTTCGACAATCTTGGATAGTTCTGCCTTGTGTTTGAAGTCCTGCCTTCCCGGCTGCGCGTTTGGGACGAACCACGCAGCCTGCATGAATGTCACATTGCCCGCCTGGACCGAGAAGTCGATCCGCCCTCCGAGATAGCCCAGCCAAACCACAACCGGCTCATCTTCAGCCGGTTCCAGCACAATCGCCCCGGCACGCGTCAGACGCTCCTCCGCGGGCAGCGATATCTTCGCCCATGGCTCATCGCTCGGGCCGCGGCCATACGCCAGCATCTCCTTCACTGAGCTCAGCACTGACTCCGGGTCAAGTCGCCGCAGCCGTAGTTGGTCGTACAGCAGGTCCGCGATCGGCCGGTACTCGCGGTGAACCAGCGTGGTCTTTCGTGCCACTTCGACGAGATCACCCCAGCACTGGGCAACGGTATCGTCGGCAATCAGCGCCGCTAGCAGCGCACGTCCGGATGCCTCCACGTCGGTCCACGCCGCGTCAGTGCGCATGCCCGGCGCCTGAGCGAGGATGATGCTGCCGGCGGCGTCCTTCTTGCTCAGATCGAGTGAAAAGAATGCCGACTGGAACAGGGCGATCGGACGCGCAAGGTGCGCGCGGATGTTTGGCCCGAGCGCGACCACTGACTGGTCGAGGTCCGACCTCAGAGACTTTCGGTTGGCTGCCTTTCGCCAAGCATCTTCGCCGCTGGCGAGACTGACCCAATCGAGGATCGCCGTCACGCTCGTGGTGAGTGGCAGCACCGTCGTCGCACCGTGTCGGCGGTAGAGGGACGAGACAAGCGACTTCATCCATCGAGGCTCACCGGGCGGCCAGTCGTCTCTCACATTGTAGTCGATCATCACAGATCTATTCTCATCTGTCCTCGACTGCTAGCTCTGCGCTTCGTCCTGCCTACCTCCGCCTGGGCAAGAATCAGATGGAGTTCCGATCCCTGCCGGCGCGGAATCGCCCCTCCTCTTCGACGTAGACGCAGACCTTATCGGTCTGGACGTTGAAGCTTCCAGCCGGCTGGTCTCCATGAACTTCGATGAGGTCGCCGTCAGGTGCAAGCCGGAATGCACCGCGGCTTGTGGTTATGAGGGAATCAACCCCGACCGCCACTCGCCCGACGCCAGCGCGCGGCTCGAACCCCACTTGTCCATAGAGCAGTAGAGCACCATCGTTCCGCTCGATTTCACCATTGAAGCTTCCCTGCACCATCAAGATCGCGTCGGCTTCGACTATCGCGGGTCCCAAGAACGCCCCAAGTACTGTGAGCTGCCCACCAGAGCGCACTGTTGCTCCGGCTCGAACCGCACCCTGGATCATCCGATCCGAAGTCACCACAAGATGCTCAGGAAAGTCATGCGCTTCAGCCACGTCGGTCCTCTCGTCTGCGCCTGCGGCCTCCGACGCCAGAGGCCAATGAACCATTCTCCCGTATCGAGCACTTCTCGTCGTGCCCTCGGTGCGCCGGAGACACCAGAACCCGAACTGGGGTATGCCGGGCGCTGTCGGCATCGAAGAGGTGCGGGGACAATGGGACGGCAACTAACGATCTGATGGAGGGAGCCAGATGAGTTTCGAGGAGCGTCTCGCTTCGTTTTGCTCACCGAGCCTTCAAGGGCTTCGACCCGCACAGTTGCGCGCCCTCGCGACCTATGACGACATCCGGAGCAGCAGCACCGACATCGGGATCGAGTTGCCAACGGGTGCAGGCAAGACCCTTATCGCGCTGTTGATTGCAGACCAGGCCCTTGAGGAAGGTCGAACCGTTGCGTACCTGACGGGCACGAAGCAACTCGCTGAGCAAGCTGTAGAACAGGCGCAGCTCCTTCCTGGACTTGATGTCAAGCTCTTCTACTCCCAGCACTACCCGGCTGCTGCGTTGCAGGCCTACAACCAGGCGCAGGCCGTGGGCATCATGAACTATTGGGTCTATTTCAACAGCAGCCCCAGGGTGGAACCGGCCGATCTTGTCATCTTCGACGATGCACATCTGGCTGAGCAGGCACTGTCCGGGATGTTCACCCTTCGCATCCCGCGGGGAGCAGGGGGCGGGACGGACCTTTTCCGTGAGATCTGCGACCTGATCCTGCAGCTCGCGCCCGAATCGTACCCGTCACTGCAGGCCCTGAGAGATGGAGCGGCGCCGCGGAACAGCCCACCGGAGCTGATCTCCTTCGTGGACTGGGCCGCCGTCGCGGCAAGCGTCGAAACCGCGATAGATGGGTCCCGGTTCGTCGCCGGCGAGCGCGACGCTGGCTATTCCTGGCAGGCGATCCGGGCGCACCTCAAGCGCTGTGGTGTACTCATCGGCCCTGCCGCGATCGAGATCCGTCCGTACCACATCCCCGCGCAGACGGTCACTGGATATCTCCGATCCGAACAGCGCGTCTATCTCTCGGCAACGTTGGGCCAGTCCGGAGACATCCAGCGACGCCTGGGTGTCAAGGAGGTCGTTGCGGCCGCTACCGCCAGCGATGCGGCGCTCGCTGAGCTGGGCAAGCGTACCTTCCTCATCAACCCCACGCAGGACGCAACCCTGTCGCCAGAGACTTGGGCGTTCGCGATGCAGCAGGTCCAGGCCGCCGCGGCCGACGGGGGTGGGCGGGTTGCGTGGCTGTGCTCAAGCCATCCTGAGGCCGACGAGGTCCAAACTAGACTCACCGATGCCGGAGCGACAGTCTTCCGATTGCGCGCCGGTGACGACCCATCAATTGACCGGTGGCGTCGCGCGCCGAACGCTCACCTCGTCACGGCCGGCCGATTCGACGGACTCGACTTCCCCGACGACATCTGTCGGCTGGTCATCATCCCGAGCGTCCCATCAGCGTCCACGGAGTTCGAGCGATTCGTCGTTGCTTACCTCGGCGACGCTTCGTACATGCGTTACCGCATCGGACAGCGAGTGACCCAAGGCCTCGGGCGAGCCAACAGGACAGCCAACGACTCCGCGCTCTACATCGGACTCGATCCCGGGTTCGGACCGATCCTTGCGGACGCATCAGTGCAGGCCGCCCTCGGCCGCGACGTCCGCCCGGTGGTGACAGAGGCTCTGCAGTATCACGGGGATAGCTGGCAACGAGTCATGACTGCGGCGAGAAGTCTCTGGCGGACTCATCGGCAACCAGCCGGGCCTTTTCTCGAAGAACCGGTCGCAGCCGCCCGTAGAAGACCGGGGCGAGCGCTGGGCAGCACCGCACAAGGCGAAAGCGCCCCCCATGAGGTCGCCGCGATCACACGGCTATGGCTCGGCGACAACGCTGATGCGGCACAGAGAGCCGACGAGGCAGCGCAGGTGCTCCGCGATGCCGGTGAACTCGAGCACGCGGCGTTTTGGCAGTACGTCCAAGCTCACGCCCTCTTCGACCGAGGGCGGCCGACCGACGTCGCGTCGGCAAGACAGGCGATCGAGGCGGCCGTCACGTCCGCACCGCAAACCGCGTGGTTCGTTCGACTGAAGCGAACCATCGACACGCTCGCGGGCACCACGGTCGACGGAACAACCCATGACCCGCTCTTCCTAAGTTGGGACGACTGGATTCGAGAGGCGGGTACCAAGGTCCAGCGTCGAGTCGCCAACGGCCGCCAGCTTCTTGAAGGCACCCACGATCAGCGATGCGACGGACTCGCGATCCTTGCTCGGCTCTGTGGCGCCGACGGTGACAGGCCAATGGGCCAAAGCGCGACCGACGCGCGATGGGTTTGGGCCTCACCACGTAAGGGGCAGAGGAGGGTTTGGGAGGTGAAGACCGGTGATCCGGAACGAGTTCCCCGCGACGATATCAATCAGGTCCTCGGCCAAGTTCAGGAGGAGGAGATGCGCAATCCGCTCTCAAGGGTTGTCGGATGCCTGCTTACTTCGCTTGACGAAATCGAACCGGATGCTGCGCGCGCGGCGATGGACAAGGTTGTGCTGGTCAACCTCGACGCCGCCTTCGCACTCTATGACGTGATGGCTGAACGGTTCATCAGCTATTTCACGGCATATGGGACCGGAACCGCCCTCGAGCGCGGAAGCGCTCGTCAAGCCACGGAGCCCCGCCTCCCCGCGGGGGACTGGCTCCATAACCTGCTTAGTCCGCGAGGAGCGAACTTCCTGACACGCGCTGACATTGACTCTCTCTTCCTTGTTTGAGTAGGAATGTGGCTGAGGATCTGGGTGATGGGCAGCTCATCCATCGCCAGAGCACCCCGCGATAACCCCAGCGTCCCGCCCGACCCCGCCCAGCAGCTGCGAGGTGAGCCCGTACGGGAACGGCATCCCTACGAAGTACAGGCAGGGCATGCTCGCCACGACGCCGCGCGGTGCATCCCGCAGACCATGCTCGTCGAGCGGCAGGCCGGCGATCCAGTCGAGGCCGGGGCGGTATCCGGTCGCCCTGATCACGATCGTGGCCGCGCCACGACCGCACCGGTACGCGCCCGGGAAAATCCCCGCTTCCCCGCCATCAAGTTCTACTTCTGAACGATGATGAGATTCATGCCGTTATCAGGGTGGTAGCTCCACGATGCCGTGTAATCAGCCCATTCACCCGCCTGCCGGCCATCAAGCGCACGTGTGACGCCAATTTCCTCTGTGAGGTATTTCGGCATATCAAGCTGTTCATAAACACAATCCAAGGCAAGCGTGGAGATGCCGAGGATATCGTCATCCTTCGGCTTTGTGCGAACGATGAGTGTTTTGCCGCCATCCTCAACCGTAACGACACCATCAAAGATCTTGTCGATGAAGTCAGAGTCTTCTTTCGGTTTGTCTGAGTCAGTTGTGGGAGATGGTGAGCTCGTGATGTTTTCCTCATTCAGTAGCGCCTGGAAGGGCTTAGAACCGGAGCATGCATCCCCTGCTCGCTGGATCGCTGTGGGCTGCGTGAGCACCAGGACAATACCAGCCGCTAGCGCAAGCACGAGAACTCCGCCGCCAACGATTGCGAGGAGCTTCACGTTTAGCTTCCGCGGAGAAGCTATCTCTGATGTATCACCGGGAGATGCTTCATCCCGGTCATCCGCTTCCGTTGACTCTGACATGGGAACCTCGTTCTCACTTGTCCAAAAATGAGGGAAACACTCTCATTCCTGCTGACCCTATCGGCTCTATGGAGGCGCCGGTACGACCATTTCGGGGCAGTTTCGCAAGGAGCTGGCCTGCACCTCAGCGAGAGATATGACGCAACGCCAAAGAGCGCATTGGCTCACCACGCGAAGGACCGTTGTTGCAGGTTTGGACGAAACGGTCGGAGCCGAAACTTGGATCGCTTGTTGACGAGCCAGACAAGGGCCTATGAAGAGTGAGGGACGTGCGACTCACTGCAATTCGCAACTCGTCCCGCCACATACCCAGCATCCCGCCCCACTCCGCCGAGTAGCTGCGAGGTGAGTGCGTACTGGAACGGCATCCCGACGAAGTACAGGCCGGGCATGCTGGCCACGACCCCGCGCGGCGCATCTGGCAGGCCGTGCTCGTCGAGGGGGAGGTCGGCGATCCAGTCGAGGCCGGGGCGGTATCCGGTCCCCCAGATCACGGTCGCGGGCCGCGGCACAACCGTACCGGACGCAACCGGCAGGCCATCCGTCGCCCCCGTGATGCGCGGCAGCAACGTCACGCCGGCATCCGTCACCTGCTTCATCGAGATCCGGATGAGCGGCGCCCCGCGCGAGTGAAACCCCCGCGCGACCTTCCGCCCGATCGGGGTCGCCCGGGTGAGCACGCCGTTGACGAACGCCCAGTACAGCCCGCCGGCGGGCAGGAACACGGCATCCGGGATGTGCGGGGTCGGGCGCCCGGCGAGGAAGACCGGATGCGTCTGCGCCAGTTCACGGGCCAGCTCGAGCGCGATCTCGGCCCCGAGGTGCCGGCCCCCACGATGAGCACCGGGCCGCCCGCCACCGAGGCGGGGTTGCGATACTTGTCGGAGTGCATTTGCCGTGTGCCCGCATCCAGACCGGCGGCGAAACCCGGCACGGCAGGCACCCGCGCCGCACCTCTCGCGGTGCTGGGGTAGTGATTCCACTCCTGCACAATGGCGGGCGCTGCACTTCATCCACTTTTGGCGGAGGTTCCGATCGGGGCTCGAGGGGCCTGCGCGATACTCGTCCGCATGACGACAATTACTTCCCGTCCAGAGCCTGAGCCGCTATGATTGCACATGCGTTGCATACGCAGAGCGAAGGGCAGCCGATGACAGCGAAGACCGTGGGATTCGCGATCGCCGATGAGGATCGCGAGCAACTCGACGCGCTCGTCGAGCACTACGGCAAGGGCAACCGATCCGAATTCCTTCGCGTGGCCATGAGACGCCTGCACCGCGACCTGGTGGCCGAACGGTTGCAGTCGCTCCAGGCTCGTGCTCGGGAGGAACTCGCCGGCCGTGCAGTCTCCCGCGAGGAAGTGACCGCCCTCGTCAAGCAGACCGCCCGTGGCCGCGAGTAGCTCCACCACATCCGTCGTCTTCGACATTCACGTTCTCGTCAACGCCCTCGTCGGGCCCGAGTCGGCGTTTCCGCTACTCGCTGCGGTACCTCCCTCGACGAGCAACGCCTCTGCAGACTGCCTGTCGATCGCGCTGGATGCGGACGAGTTCCGCCTGCACCTCTCACCGCACATCCTCACCAACACGGTGCGGGTGCTGCGGCTTCTGGGGATCAGCGCGGAACTCGCGGAAGACTACATC
The DNA here is from genome assembly GCF_039537265.1 of Leifsonella bigeumensis. NCBI lineage: Bacteria > Bacillati > Actinomycetota > Actinomycetes > Micrococcales > Microbacteriaceae > Leifsonella > Leifsonella bigeumensis. Next base: position 430,473 of record NZ_BAABAE010000003.1, read on the forward strand.
GAGACGATCCTCGACATCGTGGCCGAGTCGGGAGGGCAGATCATCGACCCGGCGAGGACCGTCTTCGATGTCGACGACTACGAGGACAACCTGGTGCTCGATCTCGTCGTCGCCACCGACTCGCTCATCCTCGTGAGCGATGACACCGACCTCACGCGGCTGAACCCCTGGAATGGGCGCCTCATCCTGCGCCCGCGGGACTTCGTCAGCCGGGTGGTTCAATCACGGCGTGGGCGGTGACGGCACCTCGGACGCCGGCGGCGCCGCATCCGTCACCCGGTGCACCTTGTACACCACCACCGGGATCAGCACGAGCGAGCGCAGGTCGAAGACGGCGTGCGCGATGATCGGCCAGACGATGTTGCCGGTCAGCAGGAACAGCGCCATGAGCACGACGCCGATTAGGAAACTTCCGACGATGCCCCACACCCCCTGGTAGGCGTGCAGCAGCCCGAACACCACAAGGCTCACGGCGACCGCCAGCAGCGCGTTCCCGAAGACCCCGAAGATGAGCGCGGGCATCGCGAGCCGGAACAGCAGCTCCTCCACGACGCCCGCGTTGACGGAGAGCGCCCAGCCGAACTTCAGCTCCGCGCGGTTGCGGGGCAGCAGCGCGTGGATGTCGCCGATCGTCGGCACCTGCTTCTCGTTTCGCCCGAGGAACACCGTCCCCACGATGCCGACCAGCAGTCCGACACCCGCCCCGATGAGCAGGCCGGATGCCAGCCCGCTGTCCGCGAGCAGGCCGCGGAAGCCTGCCACCGGCGGCCACTCGTCGACCTGCGCCAGCATCCGGGGCACGAAGCCCCACACGAACAGGAGCACCACGAGCGCGGACCCGCCGAACCACCCGAGCGACTCGAGCACCCACTTGCGGAACATCGCCTGCCGGCGAACAGTCGAGTGATAGCGCTTGAAGCGCTGGTACTCGCGGCGGTCCTTCGTGCCCGCGCGCCAGACCAGCAGCCCGAGCAGTGCCACCAGAACGACGCCGAGCACCCACGGGGTGGCGAGGGCGTCGACGGGCAGCACCCCGCAATTCTGTCAGCTACGGCTGGTCAGCCCTCACGCGCATCGAAGGACGCTGCCGTGCCGATGCGCATCCGGGGCAGCTCGCGGCCGGCGATCGACCCGCTCGGCGCCGTGCCGATGATGCTCGCCCCGCAGTGCTCGTAGAACGGCACCGCGAAAGGATCGGCGTCGAGCACGAGCGATGTCAACCCCATCGCCGCCGCCCGCGCGAGGGCATGCCGCAACAGCCTGCCGCCCACGCCCTGCCCGATGAAGGCCGGGTCGACGAACAACGCCTCGAGGACTCCCTCGACTTCAGCGCCGGCCCCCGTTCCGGCATCGGATGCGCGCCCCAGTCCGGCTGCGCGCCCCGATCCGGATGCGTCACTCACGACGCGCGAGAACCCGGCGAACTCGCCCCCGTCCCCCTCCGCGACAGACACCTCCCCGGCGGCGCACTGCTTCGCGGTCACGGTCAGCTCGGCGCGGCACGCCTCGAGGAACTCGGCGTCATAGCCCCAGTGCGCCTTCGAGCGCAGGGCGAGCTCCGAGAGGCGGCCTGCGTCATCCGCCCGCGCCTGCCGGATCCTCACGCCTTCACCGCCCGGCCCGCCGCGAACGGGATCGTGAAGCCGAGCCCGGACGGCATCCGGTACTCGTGCAGTTCGTCGATCCGTAGCCCCGACCGGCGGATGCTCTCGACCGTCTCGCGAGCGAGGTGGCATCCGCGATCCAGCCGTCTCGTGAGCGGGGTGGCCAGGCGCTGCACACCGCGCAGCACCGTGCGCGGCGCGGCCGCCACATGTTCGACGAACACGAGCTCGCCGCCCGGGCGCAGCACCCGGATGATCTCCTCGAGCGCCTTCTGCTGGTCTCCGACCGAGCACAGCACGAGCGTGCTGAGCACTGCATCCACACTCGCGTCCGGCAGCGGGATGTCCTCGCAGGTGGCGACGAGCACCTCGCGACGACGACCCCACCGCGCGGCGTTCGCACGCAGCGCCTCGGTGTCGCGCGGGTTCGGCTCGAGTCCGATCCAGTCCACGTCCTCGGCGAGGAAGCCGAAGTTCGCCCCGTCGCCGGCACCGACCTCGAGGACCGTGCCGTGCAGGCCGCGGACGAGCGCGGCCTCGAGCTCGGTCGAGTTCTCGGATGCCATCACCTCATCCTTCCACGGTCCTCCAAGCGACCGCAGCGGCATCCGGAATCATACGAGTCGTACCACCTCCTGAACGACGAAAGCCGCACGGGTGGGAGGATAGGGCATGGCCGCTTCGCATCCGAAACTCGACGAACTCATCGCCGTGCTCGCCCAGCTGCGGGCGCCCGGGGGATGCGCCTGGGACGCCGACCAGACCCACGAGAGCCTCGTGCGCTACCTCGTCGAGGAGTGCTACGAACTCGTCGACGCGATCGAGACCGGCGACCGCGACGCGATGCTCGAGGAGCTCGGCGACGTGCTCTACCAGGTCGTCTTCCACGCCGACCTCGCCGCGCACACCCCCGGCGAGGACTTCACGATCGAGGATGTCGCCGCCCACATGACCGCGAAGATGGTCGGCCGGCATCCGCATGTCTTCGGCGATGCGGCCGCCCGCGAGGCCATGAACATCCAGTCGGCCGACGACGTCGTCGCCGTCTGGGACGAGCTCAAGGCCCACGACAAGCCCGACCGCTCGAGTGTGCTCGACGGCGTCCCGCAGGGCATGCCCGCGCTCGCGCTCGCCGACAAGCTCGCCGGCCGCGCCGAGAAAGTGGGGGTCGCGATCGCGGTTCCGGATGCCGTGGCCGAGTCCGCCACGGAGGCCGAGCTGGGTGCGCACCTGCTCGCCATCGCGTCGACCGCGCGAGCCGCGGGGCTCGACCCGGAGCGCGCGCTCCGCACCGCCCTTCGCACCCTGCAGGAGGAGATCCGGGCTGCGGAGGCCGACTGAATCGCGGGGTTCGATGCGCCTGCGGCGCGGGCTACTCAACCGGCGGTTACCCCGTCGGTCGAGTGCCGCCGAAGGCGGTGTATCGAGACCGCCGCCGTCGCGAAGGCAAGCCTTGCCTGTCTGGAAACTGTCGGCGGGGCCGCGTACCGTCGAGACATGACGAAGACAAGTTTCGACGCGTTGCTCACGACCCAGATCGGCAACGAATTCGCCGCGAGCCAGCAGTACGTCGCGATCGCCGTGTGGTTCGACAACCGCGACCTTCCGCAACTGGCCAAGCACTTCTACCGCCAGTCGCTCGAAGAGCGCAACCACGCCATGATGCTTGTCCAGTACCGACTCGACCGTGACCTCGGTATCACGATCCCCGGCGTCGACACGGTCGTCAACGACTTCAAGGACGAGCGCGCGCCGATCGCCCTCGCCCTCGAGCAGGAGAAGCGCGTCACGAAGCAGATCGAGGCCCTCTTCGCAGCCGCCCGCGCCGAGAATGACGCGCTCGGTGAGCAGTTCATGCTGTGGTTCCTCAAGGAACAGGTCGAGGAGGTCGCCTCGATGACGACGCTGCTCACGATCATGAACCGTGCCGAGAACCTGTTCGACGTGGAGAACTACCTCGTGCGGGAGGCCATCGGCGACGGCGGACTCGACGCGGATGCGCCACAGGCCGCCGGGGGCGCGCTCTAAGCAGCGGGCGCCGTTAACGGGGTGGTGCCCACACCAACCCGAATGGTGTGGGCACCGAGTCCGACTCGCGGCACAGCTCGCACGCAGGCAGCACGGTCGGACAATGTGGCCAGCAGCGCGCAATTGCACCGCTGGTCAGGGCAGAGAAGACCTGATCCAGAACCTTCTCGTGTGATTTCGTTGCGTATCGCCCGTCTTGATCCCCCCGGATCCTCGTCGACGGGGCAGCGTCGCAACATGGCAACTGTAATTCATAACACCCGTTTGTGCAAACATCCGTTATGTTAAATAAATGAGTCGTCGACCGGATCCGGGCCGCAAACCGGAATTGCTCGCGCAGATTCTCGAGTACCTCCTCGACAAGCCACTCGCGAGCCTCACGTTCCGAGCCGTCGCGACCGCGCTCGGCGTGAGCACCTACACGCTCGTCTACCAGTTCGGCACGCGCGCAGAGCTCGTGAGCGACATCGTGGGGGCGATCTCCGACCGCCAGTCCGACATCGAAGAGCGCCTCATCACGAGCCCCGGCACGCTCGACGCGTACTACGAGAACCTCGAGATCTCCTGGCGGTGGACGCTCGACCCGCGCAATCGCCAGCTGCAGCGACTCGAGTTCGAGGCATCCATGCTCGAGGCGCTCGATCCCGACCTCCACAACTTCAGTCGTGCGCTCTACGGCACCTGGCTGCGGGTCGGTCGCGATTCGCTCGAGTCGTTCGGCCTCTCGTCACACGATGCGGAGATCGAGGCGCGCATCATGGTGGACGCGTTCTACGGTCTGCAGTACGACCTCGTCGTCAACAATGACGCGGTCGCCGCGACGGCGGCGTTCGAGCGACTCGTCGAGCACCACCGCGAACGCGTCGAGGCGCTCGCGATTCAGCCCGCCTGAGGCGGCCCACCGGCCCGAGGTGCCAGAATCGAGGGATGGCGACCCAGGTGAACCCGCCCCGCGGCATGCGCGACTTCCTGCCCGAGGAGAAGGCGCGGCGCGAGCGCGTGCTCTCCGTCATTCGCGACACCTACCGCGCACACGGCTTCGATGAGATCGAGACACCGGTCGTCGAGGACAGCTCCCGCCTGCACGCCGGCCTCGGCGGCGACAACGAGAAGCTCGCGTTCGGCATCCTGAAGCGCGGTCTCACCGCTGAGGATCTCGCGGCGGCGACCGACCCGCTCGACCTCGCGGACCTCGGCCTGCGCTTCGACCTGACCGTGCCGCTCACGCGTTTCTATGCGACCCACCGGGCGGCGCTGCCGAGTGTGTTCCGCTCGATCCAGCTCGGATCGGTGTGGCGCGCCGAGCGCCCGCAGAAGGGTCGCTACCGGCAGTTCGTGCAGTGCGACATCGACGTCATCGGCGACGCCACGGGCCTGGCCGAGGCCGAACTCATCGTCGCTTCGCTCGCCACCTTCGACGCGCTCGGGCTCGACGGCGTGACAATGCGCGTCAACGACCGCCGCATCCTCACCGGCCTGCTCGTCCACCTCGGCTTCCCGTCCGACTCGCACGCCGGCGTGCTCGTGACCCTCGACAAGCTCGACAAGGTCGGCCCGGATGGCGTGGTCGCCGAACTCGAGGCGAACGGCGCCGCTCTGGATGCCGTGGCCGCGCTGCGCGGTTTCCTTACGCGTGCACAGACGGCCGAGTCGCACGGCTATGGCGAGCAGCAGATCCGTGCGGCGCTGCCCGAGGGATTCGACTCTCCGGCGGTCGCCGACCTCGTGGCGCTTGGCGAGAACGTCGCTTCGGCGCTCGGCGCCGGGTTGAGCGCGGGCGACTTGAGCGGCGCTGGCGCGGGCGGCGCAGACTCGGACGGCGTCGGTTCCGCGACCGGCCTCCCGCTCTCCTTCGACCCGTTCCTCGTGCGCGGCATGGGCTACTACACCGGCGCGATCTTCGAGGCGATGCACCCGTCGGCCGGATACTCGCTCGGCGGCGGCGGGCGCTACGACGGAATGATCGGGCGGTTCCTCGGCACCGATGTGCCCGCGACCGGATTCTCGATCGGTTTCGAGCGCATCGTCGACCTCGTTACGCTCCGTGGCGACGCGTCGGCGGATGCCGTGGTGCTGCTCCACGATTCCGACGCCGACCCCGCGCTGCTCGTCGCGCTCAAGGCCGAACTCATCGCGCAGGGCAAGCGCGTGCGGCTGGAGCGAGCACCGCGGAACGTCAAAAGTCTGCTCGACTCGCTCGCGGCATCCGGTTTCCGCCAGTTCGCCCACGTCGGCGACGCGGCGACCGCCTCCGACCTCACGTTCCGTGATCTCTCGACTTCTGCTGGTTGAGTAGCACGCCACGAAGTGGCACGCGTATCGAAACCACTGCCCGCAAGCGCCCACGAACTGCGGCAAGTTCGGGGTCGAGGCATCGTGCACCCCGAACTTTCCGCATCTCGCGCGGCCGCGGCCGACCTCGAGCCCGGGACCTCTCTGCTTCCGTTGGTTGAGTAGCCGCCCGAGGCGGCGTATCGAAACCGGGTAGCCCGAAGCATGGTTTCGATACGCGCTTCTCCGAACGTCGGGACGGCGCTCGGAGAAGCGGTACGCGAAGGCCAGAAATGGCCCTCGCTGCTCTGTGCCGCGCTCAACCAAGCGGGTAGGGGTGACCGGCAATTCGTGGCGAGTAGGCTTGCAGCCGACGAAAGAACACGACGAAGGAGAACCCCCGTGGCATTGATCGAGGCTGTTGGCGCGCGCGAGATTCTGGACTCCCGGGGCAACCCGACGGTCGAAGTCGAGGTGCTTCTGGATGACGACACCGTTTCGCGCGCGGCCGTACCGTCCGGTGCATCCACCGGTGCTTTCGAGGCCTACGAGCTGCGCGACGGCGACAAGAAGCGCTACGGCGGCAAGGGCGTGCTGAAGGCCGTCGACGCCGTCATCAACGTGCTCGGCCCTGCACTCGAAGGCTACGACGCCGCCGACCAGCGCCTCGTCGACGCCGCCATGATCGAGCTCGACGGTACCGACAACAAGAAGAAGCTCGGCGCCAACGCCATCCTCGGCGTCTCGCTCGCCGTCGCCAAGGCGGCGGCCGACTCGGCTGACCTGCCGCTCTTCCGCTACCTCGGCGGACCGAACGCCCACACCCTCCCGGTGCCGATGCTCAACGTCATCAACGGCGGGGCCCACGCCGACACGAACGTCGACATCCAGGAGTTCATGATCCTGCCCATCGGCGCATCCAGCTTCGCGGAGGGGCTGCGTTGGGGTGCCGAGACGTATCACGCGCTCAAGGGGCTCCTGCATTCCAAGAAGCTCAGCACCGGCCTCGGCGACGAGGGCGGATTCGCGCCCGACCTGAAGAGCAACCGCGCCGCGCTCGACCTGCTCGTCGAGGCGATCACCGCGGCCGGGTTCAAGCCCGGCAAGGACATCGCGCTCGGCCTCGACGTCGCCGCGACCGAGTTCTTCGCGGCCGGCAAGTACACCTTCGAGGGCAAGAAGGTCACCGCGAAGCACCTGCTCGACTACTACACCGAGCTCGTCGCGAACTACCCGCTCGTGACGATCGAGGACCCGCTCGCCGAGGACGACTGGAAGGGCTGGGTGGAGCTCACCGCAGAGCTCGGCTCGAAGGTGCAGATCGTCGGCGACGACCTCTTCGTCACCAACCCGAAGCGCCTCGCGACCGGCATCGAGAAGGGTGCAGCGAACTCGATCCTCGTGAAGGTCAACCAGATCGGCACACTCACCGAGACGCTGGATGCCGTGGCCCTCGCCCAGCGCAGCGGCTACACGGCGGTCATGTCGCACCGTTCCGGCGAGACCGAGGACACCACGATCGCCGATCTCGCCGTCGCCACCGACTGCGGCCAGATCAAGACGGGTGCTCCGGCGCGCAGCGAGCGGGTCGCCAAATACAACCAGCTGCTGCGCATCGAGGAGGAGCTCGCGGATGCCGCGGTCTACGCCGGGCGCAGCGCCTTCCCGCGGTTCAAGGGGTAGGTAGCGGGCGGCCTTCTCGGGGACCGGGCGGTCTTCTCGGGTGTCGGGCGGTCTTCTCAGGTCGAGCCTGTCGAGACCGGATTTCGGCAGGCTCAATCGGAGAGAGGGCGCGAGGTCGGATTTCGACAGGCTCGATCGGAGAGACGGAGAGCGACCCCGCCGCCGCTTAGGCTTGAGCCATGGCCCGGCAGCAGCGAACCCAGCGCGTTCCCGTGCGCCTGCCCGAGCAGAGCGCGCAGGCCGGCTGGCTGCGCAGCATCCGGTTGTCGGGGTTCACGATCGCGACCCTCACCGTGCTCGTACTCACCGTCGTCGTGCTCGCGCCCAGCTTGCGCATCTTCGTCGAACAGCAGCAGCAGATCGCCCAGCTGCGGGCCGAGGTCGAGGCGCAGAAGTCCGGCGTGAAGGATCTCCGCGACGAGCGCGCCCGCTGGGACGACCCGAGCTACATCGAGGCGCAGGCCCGCGAGCGGCTCAACTACGTCTACCCCGGCGAGTACAGCTATCTCGTGATCGACGACGGCCAGACCGTGTCCACAGGCGACGGGCAGCCGATCAGCGACCAGGTGCAGACCACCCAGGTCGACTGGGTGCGGATGCTGCTCTCCTCCGTGCTGACCGCCGGCCTCACCGACGACAAGCCGGGTGAGATCGTCGCCCCGGTGATCCAGGGACCTGACGAGGACGGGTCCGACGAGTGAAAGCATCGACCGGATGACGAGGCCTCCGTTCCCGCCGCCCAGCGCCGACGACATCCGCCTCGTCTCCCACCAGCTCGGGCGCCCCGCGCGCGGCGTCATCGGGATCGCCGCCCGCTGCGTGTGCGGCGCACCGACCGTCGTCGCGACCGCACCGCGGCTGGACGACGGCACGCCGTTCCCGACCCTCTACTACCTGAGCCACCCTGCTGCGACCGCCGCGGTGTCGACGCTCGAGGCGACCGGGGTCATGTCCGAGTTCGTGACCGAGCTCGAGCAGGATGCCGCCCTGCGCGAGGGCTACGCGCGCGCCCACGAGGCCTACCTCGCCGATCGCACCGGTATCGAGGATGTCGAAGAGATTCGCGGCATCTCCGCGGGCGGCATGCCGGCCCGCGTCAAATGCCTGCATGCGCTCGCCGCCCATGCGCTCGCCGCGGGTCCCGGCCTCAATCCGATCGGCGACCTCGCCCTCGCCCGTTCGTCATGGTCGCCGAGGGTCTGCCAGTGCGCGGACTACGACGCGGCCGACCCGCAAGGAGGGGAAGCGTGAGGCGCGGGCTGGGGTGGCGCAGCCGTGTGAGGGGCGCCGTCGCAACCCTCGCCGCCCTCGGGATCGCCGCCTCCGTCGCCTTCGTCGGCTCGCCCGCCTCGGCCGACGCGATCCGCGACAGGGAGTACTGGCTCAGCCAGTACGGCATCACGGCCGCCTGGAACACCACGAAGGGCGCCGGCGTCACGATCGCGATCATCGACACCGGCGTCGACGGCGCCCACATCGACCTCCAGGGCGCGGTCGTCGGCGGCACGGATGTCTCCGGCATCGGCGACTCGGACGGCCAGAAACCCATCGGCACCAGCTCGGAGCATGGCACCATGGTCGGCTCGCTCGCCGCCGGGCGCGGGCACGGTGGCGATTCAGGTGTCATCGGCTCCGCCCCGGCCGCCTCGCTCCTCTCCATCTCGATCGGCTTCGGAGCGGGCACGCGCAGTTCCGACGATCAGATCGCGGATGCCGTGCGCTGGGCCGTCGACAACGGCGCCGACGTCATCAACATGTCGCTCACCCGCAACAGCCTCGAGTGGCCGAGGAGCTGGGATGACGCCTTCCTCTACGCCTTCGAGAACGACGTCGTCGTGGTCGCGGCCGCCGGCAACCGGGGCAGCGGGACGACCGAGGTCGGGGCACCCGCCACGATTCCCGGCGTGCTCGTCGTCGGCGGTGTCGATCGCAACGGCAAGGCCAGCTTCGACGCCTCATCCCAGGGCATCACGATCGCCGTCTCGGCCCCCAGCGAAGACCTCGTCGGCGCGGCCCCCGGCGGCGGCTACTACGCGTGGGCCGGGACGAGCGGGGCGACCCCGATCGTGGCCGGCATCGTCGCGCTCGTGCGGGCCGCGCATCCGGACCTCGACGCCGCCAACGTCATCAACCGCATCACCGCGACCGCCAAGTCGCCTGGTGTCGAGGTGCCGAGCCCCATCTACGGCTACGGACTCGTGGATGCCGCGGCCGCGGTGACCGCGAATGTCCCCTCCGTCTCGACGAGCCCCGCGCAGGAGCTCAAGGACTGGATCCACCTGCACCGTCGCGCCGAGGCGAGCCCCGAGCCGACCCCGATCGGCACGCCCTCGTCGACCCCGTCGCCGACGCCGGTGCCCCAGGCCGGCCCGCAGAGCCCGCTCGGAACCCTCCTGCCGACGGTAGCCCAGCTGCGGGATGTGGGCATCCCGTTGCTCGTGTACGCGGTGTTCCTGACCCTTCTCATCGCCTGGCTCGTGCAGGTCGTCCGGCGTGTCAGGAGGTCTCGGCGCTCGTAGTAGATTGGTCTGGTGCCAAAAATCCTGATTGTCGGCGGCGGGTACGCCGGTTTCTACACTGCACTCAAGCTCGAGAAGTGGTTGCGTACCGGCGAGGCCGAGGTCACCATCGTCGACCCCCTCCCGTACATGACGTACCAGCCGTTCCTCCCTGAGGTCGCCGCGGGCTCCATCGAGCCACGGCACGCGGTCGTCAGCCACCGTCGTCACCTGCGCAACACCGAGATCCTCACGGCACGCGTGACCAAGATCGACCACGCGAACAAGACCGCGACCATCACCCCGGTCGTCGGCGACGAGTGGGAGTTCGAGTACGACATCGTCGTGGTGACCGCCGGATCGGTCTCCCGCACCTTCCCGATCCCGGGTGTCGCCGACCTCGCGATCGGCATGAAGAACATCGAAGAGGCCATGGCGGTGCGCGATCGCGTGCTCACCAACTTCGACAAGGCGGCCGACCTGCCGTCCGGCCCCGAGCGCGACCGGCTGCTCACCTTCACCGTCGTCGGCGGCGGTTTCGCGGGCATCGAGATCTTCGGCGAGCTGCGCAGCCTGGCGAGCGAGCTCATCCGGTACTACCCGACCATCTCCTTCGAGGACACCCGGTTCCACCTCATCGAGGCCATGGACCGCATCATGCCCGAGGTATCGCTCAAGACCAGCCACTGGGTGCTCAGGAACCTCGCCGAGCGCGGGGCCGAAGTGCACCTCGAGACTCAGCTCACCTCCGCCGTCGGCGGCAAGGTGGAGATGTCGGATGGCGGGTCGTTCGAGTCGGACCTCATCATCTGGACCGCGGGCGTCATGGCGAACCCGGTGCTGCGCGACACCGACCTTCCGCTCGAGGAGCGCGGGCGCCTGCGCGTCGGTGCGGACCTTCGGGTGCTGAACGACGACGGCGTGGTCCCGGATGCCTGGGGTGCGGGCGACGTCTCGGCCGTCCCCGACCTCTCCGGCGGCGGTGTCGGCGGGTACTGCGTGCCCAACGCCCAGCACGCGGTGCGCCAGGGCAAGCTCATGGCGAAGAACGTGGTCGGGGTGCTGCGCGGGGATGCGCCGGCCGAGTACTTCCACAAGAACCAGGGTGCGGTCGCCGGCATCGGCCTGTACCACGGCGTCTACCAGTCACGCGGACGGCTGGCGATCAAGGGCCTCGTCGCGTGGTTCATGCACCGGGGATACCACGGGCTGGCGGTTCCGATGTGGGAGCGCAAGATCCGCGTCTTCGGCAACTGGATCTTCAACTTCCTGTTACACCGCGACATCGTCTCGCTCGAGGCGCGCATCGCCCCGCGTGCGTCGTTCGAGGAGTTCGCCGCTCGGCCCAAGGGCTAGAGGTATCCGGCCTCTAAACTGGGCGGACGCATCGCCCCCGTAGCCCAATTGGCAGAGGCAGACGACTTAAAATCGTCACAGTAAGGGTTCGAGTCCCTTCGGGGGCACGCTGTGGCGTGCTCCCTTCGGGACTCGCCTTCTTCTTGATTTCGCTCGCGCGAAATCGGTTCGACTCCCTCCGGGGGCACGCTGTGGCGCGCGCCCTCCGGAGCTCGCCCTTTACCTGAATCTGCTGACGCAGATTCGGGTTCGACTCGCCCTGCGAGCCCGGCTTGCGGCCACTACCCGGTCGAGTCAGCGGAAGCGATGCTAGGCTCGCGCTGTTCGTGACGCGACTATGCAGGAGGTGAGACCCATGAGCGACGTATCCCTGTGGGTACTCCCTTTCGAGTTCACGATCGCGCGACCGAGGTAACTGTCGCAGGGAGTGCCTCTCACGACATCCGAAAGGCACTTCGATGCGCACATCATTCTTCACTTCTGAGACCATCGCAGATGGCGTGGTCGAACGCGACTTCCAGGTCGGCGACGCCCCCGGCGTGCTGTGGTCTCCCGCCTCCGTTTCACCGGGAACACCGCTCGTGCTCATGGGCCACGGCGGCGGCCTGAACAAGCGCTCGCCAGGACTCGTCGGTCGGGCCCGCGACGCAGTGCTCCGGGACGGGTTCATCGTCGCGGCCATCGATGCGCCGGGGCACGGAGATCGACCTCGATCCGCCGAGGACCAGCACTGGGTCGACACCATGCTGGCCGAGCGGGCAGCAGGCCGCTCGATGGCGGCGACGATCGCCGCGTACAACGGATCGCTCGCCGAGCGGGCGGTTCCCGAATGGCGGGCGACGATCGACGCACTCCAGGAACTGCCTGAGATCGGCGCCGAGGTACCGATCGGCTTCTCGGGCATGACGCTCGCGAGTGCGATCGGGATCCCATTGGCCGCGGTCGACGACCGGATCACTGCGGCGATCTTCGGGGGAGTGTTCGTCTACGAGGCGATCACCCGGGCCGCCAGGCAGGTGACGATCCCGATCGAGTTCCTGCTTCCCTGGAATGACGACGAGATCGATCGCGAGTCGGGCATGGCGCTGTTCGATGCATTCGCATCGCAGGACAAGACCCTGCATGCTTTCCCCGGCAGCCACTTCCGGGTCCCGATCGAGCGTATCGACACCCGATTCTTCGCCCGGCAGCTGAGGCGCGAGGGTTCGATAGCCGCTTGATCGGCGAGCCGCCTCCGGCAGCGGAACCCGCACAGCGGGGCTCCGCATCCGCCATCCAGAGGCACAGTCGAGCGCGGGCGTGCCGGTCGCTCTCGAGGAGGTGGATCAGGTCTGGTCGTCGTGGTCTCCGCGCACCCAGGCGATGTGCCGCTCGGCCGAGCGACGGATCGAGTCGTGCCCGCCACTCTCGATCCGGTTGTCGAAGTTGCCGATGACGGCATCGAACCGGAGCCGGCCCAGATCATCCGCGATGCGCTGTACGACTGCGGCTGAGAGCGGGATCTTGTTCGGGTAGCTGCGCAGGAACCCGACCGACCATCCGTCCGGGTTCGGGAAGACGGTGTCGCCGGTCAGCAGGGTTCCGCGCCCGCCGGCCCCCGCAGGCCAGAGCGCGACGGCGCTGCCCGCGAAGTGGCCACCGATCTGGTGCAGCGTGACAGAGCCCAGCTGCTCCTTGCCGCTCCAGAAGCGGATCGACGCATCCGGTCGACCGAGCCACTGCGCATCGGCCTCATTGACGAGCACTGGCGCATCGAGGGCATGCCCCCATTCCACCTGCACCCCGAACATGTGCGGGTGGCTCGTCGCGACGCCGAGCACCGGGCCGAGCCCGCGGATGCGCGCGACGGTCTCGTCGTCGATGTAACCCGGCGGGTCCCAGAGCACGAAGCCGTCGCCCGCGTCGACGACCTGCATGCTGTGTCCGATGCCGACCGTCGGCTCGGTCGAGACGACGTGACGCCCAGGCTCACCGTCGCGCCAGGTGAGGCGCTGGTCGGCGGCCGCGAGTTCGTCGAGCGTGGTCCAGGCCTGACCGGTCGCCGGCACCCACTGGCGGTCGTCGGCGCAGATGGTGCAGACCTCGGGCAACAGATGCGCGTACTCGACGCCGCAGGTTGCGCACAGTGAGAACGACTGGGACATGGTGGGCTCCTCTCCGCCACTCACACGCTAGTCTCGTCCGTCTCGAACAATTTTGTGTCACTAGCTATTGACATCAAATATCGACCACCGCTAGCGTTTCGGCATGTCGTCGAGAGACTACGAGATGCGCGCCCGCGCCGAGTCGGTGACCGCCACGCGTTGGCGCATCCTCCGCTCCGTGCTCGACCTCGCGACCGAGCGCCTCACCGTCGAGGTCACCCTCGATGATGTCGCCGCGCGAGCCGGGGTGAGCGTGCGCACCGTGCTGCGACACTTCGGCGACCGCGAGAGACTCCTCGATGCTGCCTTCGAAGCCGCCGCGGCCGACATCATCGCCGAACGGCTGGCACCCGCCGATGACCCGACGAGGGCCATCGCGGTGCTCGTCGACCACTACGAGCGGCGGGGCGACCTTGTCCTCCGCCTGCTCGCGCAGGAGGAGAATCCGCGGATCGGCCCCGCCATGGCGACAGGGCGCCTGGTGCACCGCGAGTGGGTGGTCAACGTGTTCGGGACAGCACTGCCCGGGGGGATGCAGGAGCAGGAGGCCGTGATCGACCTGCTCGTCGTCGCGACCGACGTGTACGCCTGGAAGCTTCTGCGCCGCGACCGCGGCCTGGGGCGCGTCGTCGTCGAGGCGCGAATCCTGGCGCTCACCGCCGCGGTGCTCGCCGATGCTCGAGAAGGGAAGTCAGAATGACCCGCACGCTCATCGTCACCTTCAACGGCGGTGGGAACCTGCCGCCCGCGCTCGGAATCGCGGCCGAGGTCGCCCGCCGCGGGGGAGACGTGCGCTTCCTCGGCCACTCGCAGCAGCGGGCCGGAATCGAAGGCGCCGGGTTCCGATTCGAGCAATTCCGCCGCGGCCGGGACTACGACGCGACGCTCCCGCGACGCACCCTCGACGGCCTGCTCGACTTCACCGCGATGGTGAGCGATCGCGGAGTCTCCGCAGACGTGCTCGAGGCGGCCGCAGCCGAGCCGACCGACGCCGTCGTGATCGACTGCCTGCTCTACCGTGCGCTCGCGGATGCCGTCGCGGCCGGTCTGCCCGTCGTCGAGCTCATGCACACCCTCTACCGCTTCAACGTCACGAACGCTCGGGGACCTGTCGGGATGATCACCCGCCTGCGCGGGGTCGACCCGGTCGCGGCCATCGCCGCCCCGGAGCTTACGCTCGTCGCGACCCGCCGCGAGTTCGACGGCGGCGATCCGCCGCCCGCGGTCCGCCATGTCGGCCTCGTGTGGCAGGGGACGCCCGTCGCGGCCCGCCCCCGATCGACCCCGCGCGTTCTCGTGAGCTTCAGCACGACGAGCTTCCCCGGCCAGCTCGAGGCTCTCCAGAACACGGTCGACGGGCTCGCCGGCCTGGATGTCGAGGTCGTCGTCACGACGGGACCGTCGATCGACCCGACAGAGGTGCGCCCTGCGGCCAACAGCACGATCCACCGCTACCTCGATCACGGAAAGCTTCTCGCCGAGACCTCTCTCGTGATCGGACACGGCGGACACAGCACCGTCGCCCGCGCCCTCTCCTATGGCATCCCCATGCTCCTGCTGCCCATGCATCCGATGCTCGACCAGCCCGCGGTGGCCCAGGCGGTCGCCGACCAGGGGGCGGGCCTCGTGCTCTCGCGGAGGGCGTCCCCCGAGCGCATCCGGGAGTCCGCGGAGACTCTGTTGGCTGACGGGCCCCACCGCGATGCCGCGACTCGCCTCGGCGCATCCATCCGCGAACGCGACGGGGCTGCGGCCGCGGTCGACCTCGTCGAGGAGTTCGTGCGCACCAGGCTCGCCTCGGCCGGGTGACCACGGCGCCCGGCGCGGGCCGACGGAGGGCTCAGTCCGCGTAGCCGAGCGCGTCGAGGGCTTTCTGCGCGAGAGTCGCCAACGCGTCGATGCCGGCCGCCGAGTTGCCGGTGACGCTGATCCAGACACCGTCGGCGAGAACGTCGACGTGACAGAAGTCCTGGTCGCCGGCGCATCCGGCGAACGCGGCCTCGCCGAGGCCGTCGCGGGCGGTCACCGGCCTCGAGTCGGGGCGCGGCTTGGCCCATTCCGCCTCCCAGGCCCAACCGGCGCCCGGCAGAACGGTCACCCCGAGGGGCATCGCCTGGGCGGAGGAGTACGCGTTGCTCCAGGAGCAGTCGAGTGCTTCGGCCAGCCCTGCGTTGTAGAGGAGCGGCATGAGCAGGCTCGCCTCGCGGGCGGCCATGCCCTCCGTGGCGACGATGGCGCCGACCTCCTCCGCGGTCGCGAGCAGGTCGCAGTCGACCGGCACGCTGAGACCGGATGCCGGGGACCGCCAGGCGCTGTCGGCGACGCTGGCAGCACCCACCGCATCCGTCACCGCCTCGACGATCGCCATGGCCGTGTCGGGATTGAGTGCGTTGTCGAGGTCGACGCGCAGCCACGTGCTGCCGACGAGTATCCCGAACTGGCAGTACCGATAGTCGGAGGATGTCTGGCAGTTGCCGTACGCGTCGTCGCCGAGGCCCGGCGCCGCGGGCAGGTAGGTGAACTCGTCGTGCCAGGACTTCCACGCCTCCGCCGCGTCGGGCAGCGCCGTGACCTCGAGGTTCGCCGCGAATTCGCCCTGCTGGTCGGCCGCGTCGCTCCAGTGGCAGCGAAGCGCGCCGGCCTGGGCCAACCCGACCTGGGAGAGCGGCCATGTGCCGCCCGGCTCTACCGGGAAGGCATCCGGTTCGACGGCGTCGCCGAGGGCGACCCGGATGTCCTCGAGCGGGACGAGGTCGGCGCACGCGATCGAGAGCAACGGTGTGGGCAATGCGGCGTCGGAGTCACCGGGGTTGCCAGGACCACCCGGGCCACCGGCATCCGGACCCGGCGAGCATGCCGCAAGCCCCACGACCACTGCACCGACGACCGCGCTGACGACGAACAACTGACTGAGGCCGCGTGGAGTGCTCATACCGTTACAACGTACCGGGTGCCACGCAGGGTTGACAGGGGCAGTGGAGTCGGCCACTATTCTGCATAGTCGAGCGTCTTGGACGCTTGACCCACTGGGGAGGATGCGTGGCCAGACTGTCGTCGGCGCAGCGTCGCGTCGAGCTCGTTCAGGCCGCACTGCGCGTCATCGAGCGCGATGGCGTGCACGGTGCGACGACGCGTGCAATCGTGGCCGAAGCCGACATGCCGCTCGCGAGCTTCCACTACGCCTTCCGCTCGCGTGACGAGATGATCCGGGAACTCATCGCGTTCGTCGTCGAGCAGGAGGGCCTCGCAGCCGAGGGCTCGCTGCGGCCGGGCACCGACATCCGCGGGACCGTGCGTGCCGGCCTCCAGGGCTACTTCGACCTCGTCGTCGCCGACCCGAACCGCGAGCAGGCGATGTTCGAGCTGTTCCACTACGCCCTGCGCACCGAGGAGCTGCGCGACCTTCCGAGGCTGCAGTACGAGCGTTACCACCGCACCGCGGCCGCGGTGCTCGAGGCCGGAGCCGCACAGACCGGAATCGCGTGGAGCATCCCCGTCGCCGACCTCGCCCGCCTGCTGGTGACGCTCACCGACGGGCTCACCCTCGCCTGGCTCGCCGACCGCGACGACGCCGCCGCCGCCCGGACCATGGACTTCGCCGCCGACACCATTTCCGCCTTCGCCCAACCACCAACACCCAAGGAGCACACGCAATGACGCAGAACACGACAGCCGCTCCAGCGGCGCTCTCCGAACCCACGCGGCTCGTCTCCGCGAGCTGGATCGCGCTGTTCGCGACCGCCTGGTTCGGCATCTGGATGGCGCAGCTCACGCCGGTGCAGCTCCTCCTCCCACAGCAGGTCGAGGCGCACGTCATCTCCGACAACTGGGTTGACAAGGTGGTCGCGTTCGGCATCATCTCCGGTATCGCCGGCGCCTGCGCCCTCGTCGCCTACCCGCTGACCGGCGCGCTCTCCGACCGCACGACGAGCCGGTTCGGCCGTCGCCGGCCCTGGATCCTCGGCGGCGCGCTCCTCTTCGCCGTCTCGCTCGTCGTGCTCGGCCTCCAGGACACCATGGTCGGCATCGGCATCCTCTGGTCGTGCGCGATCATCGGTTTCTGCATGCTCACCTCGGCGCTCACCGCGACGATCTCCGACCAGGTGCCGATCCACCAGCGCGGTTTCGTCTCCGGTTGGCTCTCCGCCCCGCAGGCGGTCGGCACGATCGCCGGGCTCCTCCTGGTCATCACCCTCGCACTCAGCCAGTTCTTCGGCTACACGCTCATGGCCGTGCTGCTCGTCCTCTTCGTGCTGCCGTTCGTGCTGCGCATCCCGGATGCCGTGCTCCCCACAGAGGAACGCCCGCCGTTCACGATGCGCGCCCTCATCGCCGGTTTCTGGATCAGCCCCCGCCAGTTCCCCGACTTCGGCTGGACGCTGCTGAGCCGCATCCTGGTCAACTTCGGCAACGCGTTCGGCACCGGCCTGCTGCTGTACTTCCTGCAGGACGGACTTGGCTTCGCCGCCGGCGACCCCGCCGAAGACGCCCTCCTCACCCTGACCCTCATCTACATGGTCTTCGTGATCGTCGCCTCGCTCGGACTCGGCCGGCTCTCCGACCGGCTCGGGCGTCGCAAGATCTTCGTCTTCGCCGCCTCTGCGCTGCAAGCGGTCGCCGCGCTCATGCTCGCCTTCGTCCCGACCTTCGAGGTGGCCATGGTCGCGGCAGGATTCCTCGGCCTCGGCTACGGATGCTTCCTCTCCGTCGACCAGGCGCTCGCCACCCAGGTGCTGCCCTACGCGGCCGCCCGCGGCAAGGATCTCGGCATCATGAACATCGCGACGACGGTCCCGCAAGCGCTCGCGCCTCTGCTCGGCGCATTCATCGTCGCGGCGCTCGTCGGCTTCCAGGGGCTGTTCCTCATCGCCGCGATCTCCGCGCTCGTCGGCGGGCTTGCGGTCATCCCGGTGAGAACGGTGCGCTAGGCACGGTATGAGACTCGATCGTCCGTCCGACACCCCATGGCTGAGGCCGGGGGAGTACTGGCCCGCGCTCGCCGCGGCGACCGCCGGGCTCGATACCCCCTTCGGCGTGCTCTCGCAGCCCGCGCTCGCGCACAACGCACACGAGATGCTCGGGCGGCTGCACGGCGGCCCGGCGAACGGCACGACCATCCGCGTTGCGAGCAAGTCGTTGCGCGTGCGGAAGGCGATCGAGGCGGTCGAAGCCCTGCCCGGGTACCGGGGTGTGCTCGCCTACACCCTCGCCGAAGGGCTGTGGCTCGCCGAGACGATCCCGGATGTCGTGGTCGGCTACCCGAGCGCCGACCGGTCGGCGATCGAGCGGCTCGGCCGCGATGAACGGCTCGCTGCGCGCGTCACGATCATGGTGGACTCGGTCGCCCAGCTCGACCTCGTCGACAGCGTGATCCCGCCGGGGAAGCGGAACGGCATCCGGGTCTGCCTCGAGCTCGACGCCGCGTGGGATGCCCCGCTGCTCGGTCACGTCGGCACCTGGCGTTCGCCCGTGCACTCGGTCGCGCAACTGCGTGCTCTCGCCGAGCGCGTCATCGAGCGGCCCGGGTTCGATCTCGTGGGGCTCATGGCCTACGAGGGGCAGATCGCCGGCACGGTCGACCGCCCGGCCGGGAAGCCCGTCTACGGTGCGGTCGTGCGGTGGATGCAGAAGCGCTCGGCGCACGAGCTCGCCGCTCGCCGTGCCGCCGCGGTCGCCGCGCTGCGCGAGCTGACCGACCTCGAGTTCGTGAACGGCGGGGGCACCGGCTCGCTCGAGTCGACGAGCGCCGAGCCCGCGGTGACCGAGATCGCGGCGGGCAGCGGGCTGTTCGGCCCGCACCTCTTCGACCACTACGGGAGCTTCCGGCCGGCACCCGCCGCCGCATTCGCCCTCTCGGTCGTACGCAAGCCTCGGCCGGACATCGCCACGGTGCACGGCGGCGGCTGGATCGCATCCGGACCGCCGGCCGCCGACCGCCTGCCGCTCGCGGTCTGGCCGGAGGGGCTGCGCATGGTCCCGCGCGAGATGGCGGGGGAGGTGCAGACGCCGCTCACCGGGTCATCCGCGCTCGAGGTCGGCGACCGGGTCTGGTTCCGGCACACCAAGGCCGGCGAGCTCGCCGAGCACCTGAGCGAGGTCGCCGTCGTCGAGGGGGACCGCATCGTCGACACTCTCCCGACCTATCGGGGGGAAGGGAAGGCATGGCTGTGATCGGGGTGGACGGTGCGAATACGACGGGGGCAGGGGGCATGCGCGGAGCCGACCTGCTGCAACCGGGCCGGCGCTGGCAGAACTGGGGCCGCGTCGAGGCTGCGGAGCCGGTGTACATCGCCAGGCCGACGAGCGTCGACGAGGTCTGCGCGGTCGTGCAGCGCGCCCGTGAGCTCGACCTTCCTGTGAAGGCGGTCGGCGCCGGCCACAGCTTCACCGCGATCGCCGCGGCGCCGGGGGTGCAGGTCGATCTCGCGGGGCTCGACGGGCTGTTGGAGGTCGACAGCGAGCGCCGGCGCGTCACGATCGGCGGGGGCACCAACCTCTACCAGCTCCCCGCACTGCTCGCCCCGCACGGCCTCGCGATGGAGAACCTCGGCGACATCGACCGGCAGACGATCGCCGGCGCGACCTCCACCGGGACCCACGGCACCGGCGGGGCGTTCCGCGGGCTCGCCGCGCAACTCGTGGCCGTCACGCTCGTGACCGCCGACGGCGGCATCCTGCGGGTGAGCGAGACCGAGAACGCCGAGTTGCTGCCGGCGGTGCGGCTCGGGCTCGGCGCGCTCGGCATCCTCGTCGACGTCACCATCCAGTGCGTTCCGGCCTTCGCCATGCACGCGCTCGAGCGGCCGGAACCGCTCGCCGACGTGCTCGACGGCTTCGGGGCGCGCGTCGAGGCGGCCGACCACTTCGAGTTCTACTGGTTCCCCCACACCGACTCGGTGCTGACCAAGACGAACACCCGACTACCCGCCGACGCCCCGCTCGCTCCGCTCGGCGCAGTGCGCACCTGGTTCGACGACACTTTCATGGCGAATGGGGTTTTCGAGGCGACGTGTGCGATCGGCACGGTGCTGCCCCCCGCGGTTCCGGCCATCAACCGGCTCGCGACCAGGCTCACCGGTAACCGCGAGTTCACCGAGCAGTCGGCCTCGGTCTTCACGACGCAGCGTTCCGTGCGGTTCCGGGAGATGGAGTACGCGATTCCGCGCGAGGCGGTCCCGGATGCCGTGCGCGGCATCCGCTCGCTCATCGCGGACCGCGGATGGCGCATCTCCTTCCCCATCGAGGTGCGCGCGGCCGCCGCCGACGACCTGTGGCTCTCGACCGCGCACGGCCGGGCGAGCGGCTACATCGCCGTTCACCGCTACTGGCGGGAGAACCACCTCGAATACTTCCATGCGGTCGAAGACCTGCTGCGCGGCTACGAGGGAAGGCCGCACTGGGGCAAGATCCACTTCCAGGATGCCGCTTCGCTCGCCGCGGGGTATCCGCGGTTCGGGGACTTCCTGGCCGTGCGCGACCGTCTCGACCCGGATCGCGTGTTCGCGAACACCTACCTGGAGCGGGTGCTCGGACCATGACCGACCACAGCCACATCGACGATCTCGACCCCGCGGTCTTCGCACAGCGCGTGCCGCCGGGCTTCGTGTTCGGCACAGCGACCTCGGCCTTCCAGGTCGAAGGGGCGGTACGCGAAGGCGGGCGCGGGCCGTCCACCTGGGACACCTTCATGGCGCAGCCGGGGCGCATCTCCGACGGAAGCACCGCAGCGATCGCCGACGACCACTACCACCGGTACCGCGAGGATGTCGCGCTCATGAAGGAGCTCGGCCTCGACGCCTACCGGTTCTCGCTGTCCTGGCCGCGCATCCAGCACGGCGGGAAGGGCGGTGCGAACCGCGAGGGCGTCGCGTTCTACGACCGGCTGCTCGACGAGCTGCTCGCGGCCGGCATCCGGCCCATGGTCACGCTCTATCACTGGGACACGCCGGAGGAGCTGCAGCAGACCGGCGGCTGGATGAACCGCGACACGGCGAAGCGTCTTGGCGACTTCGCCGCGCTCGCCGCTGAGGCGTTCGGCGACCGGGTGGACCAGTGGGTGACGATCAATGAGCCGACGACGGTCACGCTCAACGGCTACGCGCTCGGCATCCACGCACCGGGACACGGGATGCTCTTCAACGCCCTGCCGGCCGCCCACCACCAGTTGCTCGGGCACGGGTACGCCGTGCAGGCGCTGCGCGCGGTCGGCGTGCCGGGCGGTATCGGGATGACGAACGTGCACTCGCCTGTCGTTTCCGCTCGCGACCGGATGACGGACCGCTTCTTCGCGAACGTGTTCGACACCGTGCACAATCGCATCTTCGCCGACCCGGTGCTGCTCGGGCAGTATCCGAAGCCTCCGTTCGGGTCTGGCCGGCTGTTTCGGGCGCTCAGCGAGGTCGACGACGAGGATCTCAAGGTCATCCACCAACCGCTCGACTTCTACGGCCTCAACTACTACATGCCGACCCGCATCCGGGCCGGGTCTCCGAAGACCGGGGAGACCCCGGATGGCGAGGCCGAGGTCATGAAGGAGGTGCCGTTCTCGCTCGAACCGTTCCCGGAGTTCGCGAAGACCGGGTTCGGCTGGCCGGTCGCGCCCGAGTACCTCGCGGTCACGCTCGGCGACATGGTCGAGCGGTATGGCGACGCGCTCCCGCCGGTGTACATCACCGAGGGCGGCGTGAGCTATCCGGATGCGCGCGGCGCGACCGGCGCCTTCCACGACGATCGGCGCATCGACTACCTCGCCGAACACCTCGCGATCGTGCTCAACGGGGCACCGGGCATCGACCTGCGCGGGTACTTCGTGTGGTCGCTGCTCGACAACTGGGAGTGGGCGGCCGGGTTCAGCCAGCGGTTCGGGCTCGTGCACGTCGACTTCGACACACTCGAGCGCACCCCGAAGGACTCCTACCGCTGGTTGCAGGCCGTGCTCGCCGCGCGCTGACCACTACTGCACAGACCCCACCGCGCATCTTCCGTTGACTCGGGTCAAATTGCGAGTAATTCGGTGCCACAAGCCGCAATTCGGCCCGAGTCAACGGAAGGCGGGCGGATGCCGGGGCGGTGCCAGGGCGCGGCACTGAAAGCGGGGTGCGGATGTGGATGCGGTGCAACTGCGGCTACGGTGCGGATGCGGCTGCGCGTGCTACGGCGTACGACGCCGCAGCGTGATCGACCCGAGCACGATGGCCCCGACCGCGAACGCGGCGATGATGAGCAGCTTCATACCCACGTAGCCGGCATCCTCGGAGTCCCGCGCGACCGCGTTGAGCGCGTCGATCGCATGCGAGAGCGGGAGCCAGTCGGAGATCGCGTGCAGGACATCCGGCATGTTCTCGCGCGGCAGGAAGATGCCGCCGAGCAGGATCTGCGGGAACACGATCGCCGGCATGAACTGCACGACCTGGAACTCGGTCTGGGCGAACGCGCTCGCGAGGAGGCCGAGCGTCGTGCCGAGCACGGCATCCGCGAAGGCCACGGCCAGCAGCAGCCACACCGAGCCCTCGATCTCGAGACCGCACACCCACACGGCGAAGCCGACCGCGATCGCCGACTGCACGATCGCGAGAAGCCCGAACGCGAGCGTGTAGCCGAGGATGAAGTCGAGCTTCGAGATCGGCAGGGTGAGCAGCCTCTCGAGCGTGCCCCCGCGCCGTTCCCGCAGCGTCGAGATGCTCGTGATCAGGAACATGATGATGAAGGGGAAGAGCGCGAGCATCGCCGGTCCGACGAGGTCGAAGACCGGGGTGTCGGAGAACAGCCAGGCCATGAGGCCGATGAGCAGGCTCGGCACGATGAGCAGCAGCCCGATCGTGCGCGGGTCGTGACGGATCTGCGTGAGCACGCGCCCCGTGGTGGCCAGAGTGCGGCGAAGACTCATGACGCCTCCTCGAGCCGGTCGGGGCCGGCATGCTTCGGATGCCGCCGGATGAGCGTGAGGAACGCCCCCTCCGCGTCCGCGGCGCCGGTGCACTCCAGCAGGCCCGTCGGCGTCTCGTCGGCGAGGATCTCGCCCTCGCGCAGGAGCACGAGGCGATCGCACCGGGTGGCCTCGTCCATGACGTGGCTCGAGACGAGGAGGGTCGTCCCGCCCTCGGCGAGCCGGCGGAACAGGCTCCACAGGTCGACGCGCAGCACCGGGTCGAGGCCGACGGTCGGTTCGTCGAGCACGAGCAACTCGGGGCTGCCGAGGAGTGCCGCGGCGAGGGACGCGCGGCTGAGCTGCCCGCCGGAGAGCGAGTCGACGAGCTGGTTCGCCTGGCCTCCGAGGTCGGTCGACTCGATGACCCGGTCGACGTCGGCGCGCTCGGCGTGCAGGATCGACGCGAAGTAGTTGAGGTTCTGGCGCACGGTGAGGTCGGGGTAGACGCTGGCATCCTGGGTGACGTAGCCGACCCGGTGGCGCAGGATCGCGCTTCCGGCAGCGTGCCCGAGCACGGTGACGGTTCCGCTCACGTCGCGCTGCACACCGACGATCGCGCGCATGAGGGTGGTCTTGCCGGAGCCGCTCGGGCCGAGGAGCCCGACGAGGGAGCCCTTCGGCACGTCGAACGAGACCCCGTGCAGCACTTCCTTCTTACCGCGGCGCACCCGGATCTCATCCGTATGGATCGCATAATTCTCCATGTGATGAATTATTCTGCTGTGACCGCGTTCGTGTCAAGGGGTGCTGGATAGCCGGTGAGGTGCCATTGGATGGCCGGGCCGATCCGTGCGGCCACCTCGGCGATGGATGCGCTCGCGAGGGGGTCGATCCGCACGCCGAAGCGGACCATGAACAGTCCGACGAGCTGCGAGGCGGCTGCGGTGGCGCGCATCTCGCCGTCATCCACACCCAGCTCATCGGCGATCCTGCGCATCACCTCGCGCACGAGGAACTGTCGCAGCATGGTCGCGGCGAAATCGTGGCCGAGCGCGGTGCGGATGAGACTGATGACGCGTTCGCGCGCCTTCCCGTTCTCCATCGCGGTCAGGGCGGCGGTCACCAGGTTCACCCCGATCGAATCGCGAGGGCCGCGCAGCACCTCCTTGATGATCTGGTCGGGCCGGATCGGAACGCTCACCGATTCCGCGAAGAGCTCGGCCTTGTCGGCGAAGTAGTGGTGGACGAGGGCCGGGTCCACATCCGCCCGGCGCGCGATCGCCCTCATGGAGACCGCGTCGTAGCCGTGCGCCAGGAACTCCCTGGATGCCGCCGCGACGATCTGCTCACGGGCATCCGCTTCACCGGTGCGCCGGCGCCCGCGCGGTCGCGGAATCACCTCGCCGCTCGCCGATCGTGCCATACCGACAGGCTAGCGCGCGTCATGCTCGGGTAGGCCGGGCTCCGACTCCTTTGACCGGGATGGGAGTTCGCTCGAAGCGAGGTGGATTCTCAGTGGGAGACGAGGCGGAGTTGGTTATAGTTGACGAGAATGCGGCAGGCCGACGGCGTGCCGCGAATAGTGCGCCACGCCCCACGGCAGCCAATAAGGAGCTTTCAGCACATGGAACTACTCATCGTCATCGGCATCATCGTCCTGCTGGTCGTCATCATCGGCATCTACCTGTGGTCGACCTACAACGGGCTCGTGCGCCTGAACGTCCGCGTCGATGAGGCGTGGAGCGACATCACGGTGCAACTCAAGCGACGTGCCGACCTCATCCCGAACCTCATCGAAGCGGTCAAGGGCTACGCAGCGCACGAGAAGGGCGTCTTCGAGGCCGTCACGAAGGCCCGTGCCGAATCACTGAGCGCCGGCACCCCGGGCGAGGCTGCCGCTGCCGAGAACCACATGCAGGCCGCGCTCAAGAGCATCTTCGCGGTCGCCGAGGCCTACCCGCAGCTCCAGGCCAGCCAGAACTACCTGCAGCTGCAGGGTGAACTGGTCGACACCGAGGACAAGATCCAGGCCTCTCGCCGGTTCTACAACGGCGGTGTGCGCGAACTCAACACCAAGATCAAGGTCTTCCCGAACACCCTCTTCGTCCGCGGTCTCGGCTTCACCGAGCGCGAGTTCTTCGAGGTGTCCGACTCGGCCGCGATCGCGGAGCCGCCGCGGGTTCAGTTTTGACCCGAAGGTTGAAGCTTCGAAGAAGGTTCAACCGAAGGGTCAAGATTGAATAGCCCGAAGGGCGTATCGAAATCCGTGGCGCATGGCCGTAGCGAGCGGCCCGCCGCCCGCGTCTCGAGACCTCCTGAGCCCACGCAGTAACGAAGGCATCCCATGTACAGAGCCATAGCGCGCAACAAGCGCAACACGGTCTTCATCATCGCGCTGTTTCTCGTGCTCGTCGCGGTCATCGGCTTCGTCGCGAACCTCCTCACGGTGGGCAATCCGTTCGACTCCGATAACCCGTTCGACCCCGGCAACTGGACCATCACCATCGCGACGATCATCGGCGCCGGCATCTACGTGCTCATCCAGTACTTCGCCGGCAGCGGCGAGGCGCTCGCGATGAGCGGAGCCCGGCAGATCCAGAAGGCCGACAACCCGCGGCTCTACCGCGTGGTCGAGAACCTCGCGATCACCAAGGGCCTGCCGATGCCGAAGGTCTACATCGTCGACGACCCCGCCCCGAACGCGTTCGCGACGGGGCGGAAGCCGGAGGCCGCATCCGTCGCTGCCACGACCGGTCTGCTCGACATGATGACCGACAGCGAGCTCGAGGGCGTCATGGCGCACGAGATGGGCCACGTCGAGAACTTCGACATCCGACTCAACACCGTTGTGTTCGCGCTCGTCGTCGCGATCGGCGTGATCGCCGACATCCTCATGCGGATGATGTGGTTCAGCGGTGGACGGCGGAGCAACAACAACTCGAACCCGATCATGCTCATCGTGGGAATCGCCGCCCTCATCCTCTCTCCCATCGTGGCGACGCTCATCCAGGCGGCGATCTCGCGTCAGCGCGAATACCTCGCGGATGCGACGGGCGCGATGACGACGCGGCACCCCGAGGCGCTCGCGAGTGCCCTGGAGAAGCTGGGCCAGTACGGCCGGCCGCTGAAGCGCCAGAACTCGACCATGGCGCACATGTGGTTCGGTGACCCGTCGAAGCCGGGCGTCATGGACCGGCTGTTCGGCACGCATCCGCCGATCTTCGACCGGGTTCAGCGTCTTCGGGACAACGCGACGAAGTTCTAGAGGGCCGAAGATCTAGATACTTTTCCCACGGGAGCGCGTGCATCGGGGCCTGACAGGATGTCCCCCCCATCATCAGCCCGGCCGCGCTCCTTCAATCGGTGATGGGCCTGGCCCATGTTCGATGTTGCAAATCGCCGACTAAAGCGCCTTGATGCCCGCGTCATCGGAGGGGAAGTGGCCGCAGTTCATGATGGCCTTGCGCAATTGGTAGTTCAGTGGGTCGATTGCGTTGTGGCGGAGATCACCGGTGCAGCATCGGGGGGAATGCCGGGAACGGGATGGACTGGTATCGGGCATCCTGGAGCGCTGGATAGCGTTCGGGTTCGGATTCGCGTTGCCAATGTTGGAAGCGATGAACTCATCCAGCGCGATACGGCCGCGGCAGTCGCCGTGCCGCCGTCTTGACTGGCCAGAAATATATATATATATTTATGAGGAAGTCGGCCCTTAGGCGTCATGTGCGGAGATGCTGTGACACACCTCGTGAGCCGACGTGCACCCTGCGAACGGCGACGCAGGGGTGATGCACGAGAAAGCTCGCCCCTCGACCCTCCACGAAAGGCCACTCATGCCGTACTCAGCAGTCAAAGCAGCTGGTGTCTTCGACACTCCTGCACCGATGTCGCAGTCGACCCTGACTCCGGCGGGCCGGACCTTGCACATCTCCGGGCAGACCCCGCAGGCCGAAGACGGTTCGACGGTAGCGGTCGGCGATATCACCGGTCAGACCGAGAAGGTGCTCGGCAACATCAAGGCGCTCGTCGAGCAGGCCGGCGGCAGCCTCGCCGACGTCTGCCGCATCGTCGTCTACATCGTCGACAGGTCCGATCTGCCGGCCGTGATGGAGGTGCGCAAGCGTATTCTTCCCGAGCCCTACCCCGCCACCACGGCGATTGTCGCCGGCGGCCTCGGAAACCGCGAATGGCTGGTTGAGATCGAAGCGACCGCCGTGCTGGCCGACGCATAATGAGCCAGCTACCTCCGGAGACCGGCGCCGGTCAGAACCTGGTTCTGTTGGCGGGTCAGCTGTTGGATGGTAACGGCGGTGCCACGACTGATGTCGCGGTCCGGATCGAAGGGGAGAGGATCACCGCAATTGGCGCGCGCGGTGACGACGCGCTCACCGCCGACGCTACGGTCATCGATTTGGGCGGCTCGACCCTGATGCCGGGGATGATCGACGCCCACATGCACTTCTTCGGCGTGCCCAGCGACGCCTCCAACACCATGCGGTTCGAGACTCTTCCCTACCGCGCGTTTCGGGCCGCCGGGGAAGCGAAGCGGATGCTCGATGCCGGCATCACCTCCGCTCGCTGCCTCGGATCCGCGGTGGGCCCGGACATGCGCCGCGTCATGCGAGAGGGCCTGATCCCCGGGCCCCGGCTGGAAGTCTCGGGCGACTTCATTTGCTCGACGGCCGGTACCTGGGACCACTTCAACGTGCCGATGGAATGGGTGGCGAAGCAGGGCATCATCGCCGATGGGCCCGACGAGTGCCGCAAGATGGTGCGCACGCGCATCCGTCAGGGGGCGACCGTCATCAAGATCGGCGTTTCGAAGGGTGCGCTGGGACACCGCTTCCGCCCCTGGGGGGAGGACCCATACAACGAGGCACCCGGTTTCTCGCTGGCTGAGATCCGGGCCGTGACCGACGAGGCGCACCTCAACGGACTCGAAGTCAGCGCCCACTGCATCGGCGAACCGCAGGTGCAGCTCGCTCTCGACGGGGGCGTCGACATCATCGAGCACGGCTTCGGGATTACTGACGCCACCCGCGACCGTCTCGCGGCGGAGGGCAAATGGGTGGTGACCACACTTTCGCACCCGTACCTGCACCACGCCGCAGCCGACGAGTTCGGCTATCCGGCCTGGAAGAAGGAGGCGTTCGCGAAGCACGTCGACGCGATCAGCAGCGACTTCGCGAAGGGGCTGGAAGCCGGCGTCAGGTATGCGCTCGGCAGTGACAACATCGGCTGGCCGACGCACCCACAGGGGGCGATGGCGCTGGAGTTCGAACTCGCCGAGCGCTGGGGGATGTCGGCAGGCGATGCAGTCGTGGCAGGCACCCGCTCCGGCGCCCAGGTCATGCGCACCGACCACCTCGTCGGGACGGTCGAAGTGGGCAAGCTCGCCGATATCATCGCGCTCGACGGCGACCTCTTGCGCGATATCACGCTCCTACGCACACCGCAGATGGTGATGCAGGGCGGCGAGGTCGTCGTCGCGCCGACCGAATCCGCCTCGCTTCGGTGAGCCCGAGAGACACATCAGATACCCATGCAGTACCCGATAATGCCCGCGGGCATTGGAAAGAAGGCACCAATAATGAAGGTATACGGCAAGGTCACAACGATCGCGGCATCTGTCGTCGTTGTCGGCGCAGCGCTGAGCGGCTGCGCGACAGACGATGGCGCGGTGGCACCAAAGCCCGACGATGACGCGGTCATCGCCGAAATCGCAGACATGGTCCCCAAGGAGTTCACCGACCTCGTCTACGTTCTCGACGCCACCTATCCTCCGCTCTCCTACCAGGACGCGTCGGGCAAGATGACCGGCGTCGAGTTCGATCTCGGAATGGAGGCGTTCTCCCGCGCTGGCATCACTGCTGATGTGCAGCCCTCGGGGTTCGACGCGATCATCCCGGGAATCCAGGCAGGCAAGTACGATGTGAGCGCGTTCAACGACAATGCCGAGCGCCAGAAGATTTTCGACTTCGTCGACCTCTTCCAGTCGGGCAGTTCGATCATCGTGTCGCACGACAACCCGAAGTCCCTCACGATCAATACGCTCTGCGGTCACAAGGTCGCGGTCCAACTCGGCTCCCAGCAGGAGACCACCGTCGCGCCGTCGCTGAACGAGGCGTGCCAGGCGGCCGGAGAGGATGCCTTCGAGGTCATCACCTACAACAGCGGCAACGAAGCGGTCCTCGCGGTGATCAGCAAGCGCGCTGACGCCGTGCTCACCGAGACGATCAGTGCGGGTTACGCGGTCACGGAGAACCCGGATGATCTGGCCATCACCGATGACGAGCCGCTCGACCCGCATCCTGTCGCGCTCGGCATGATGAAGGACACCGGGCTCGCCGAAGCCCTGCAAGCGGCTCTGCAGTCGATGATGGATGACGGGACGTACGCGAGGATCCTGGCCGACTGGGGCATGGGCTCCCTCTCGATCGACTCGGCGACCATCAACGCGGGAACGTAATACCATGGCGATCGATCTGTCGGCGTCGACGGTCGACGTTGCACAGATGAAGGTCGTCCCGCGCAGGCATCCCTGGCGCTGGGTCGGGGTCGCGATCGTGCTCATCACGGTCGCGACCCTGATCCAGGGTTTCCTCACCAACCCTCGCTATCAATGGGGCGTCGTGGGAGATTACCTCCTGTCCGGGGCGGTGCTGGCCGGGCTCGGGCGCACTCTGCAGCTCACCGCGATCGCAATGACGATCGCAATCATCCTCGGCATCGTCCTGGCGCTGATGCGACTGTCGCAGAACCCTGTACTGCGTGTGGTGGCCGGGGCGTTCGTGTGGCTCTTCCGGGGTACTCCGCTGCTCGTGCAACTGCTGTTCTGGAACTTCATCTCGGCGCTCTTCCCCACGATCTCGATCGGGGTACCTCTCCTCGGCCCCGAGTTCGTGAGTTTCGATGCGAATACCGTGATTCCCACATTCGTCGCCGCGATTCTGGGACTGGCCCTGTACGAGTCGGCCTACATGTCCGAAATCGTGCGCGCCGGAATCCTCTCGGTCGATCGCGGGCAGTTCGAGGCGGCGCAGTCCATCGGGATGCGGCGATCGCTACTGATGCGCAAGATCGTGCTCCCGCAGGCGATGCGCGTCATCATTCCACCGACCGGCAACGAGACGATCGGCATGCTGAAGTTCTCCTCGCTGGTCAGCGTCATCGGGCTGCCCGAACTGCTCAACTCCGTGCAGTTGATCTATGCGCGCACTTTCGAGACGATCCCCATGCTGATCGTGGCCACCATCTGGTATCTCGTCGTGACCACGGTGCTGACGATCGGACAGTTCTTCATCGAACGCTACTTCGGCCGTGGCGCTCGGCCGCAAGCGCAGGGCACGCCCATCGGGCAGTTCCTTCGTAAGGCGTTCACATTCCACGACAAGTCCCGGAAGGAATCCGCACAATGAGCTCAGCGATCATCTCCGCGCGCGGAGTGCAGAAGAGCTTTGGTCGGGTGGATGTCCTGAAGGGGATCGACCTGGACCTCTTCGAAGGGCAGGTGATGTGTCTGCTGGGGCCATCCGGCTCCGGCAAGAGCACGTTTCTGCGATGCGTCAACCATCTCGAGTCGGTCTCCGGCGGTGTGCTCACCGTACACGGCCAGCTGGTCGGATACCGTGAACGCAGAGGCAGGCTCTACGAGTCGTCGGAGGCGGAGATCTGCCGGGATCGTTCCGACATCGGGATGGTCTTCCAACACTTCAATCTGTTCCCGCATATGACGGTGCTGGAGAACCTCACCATCGGCCCGGTAACGGTGCGAGGGAAGTCGCGAAAGGCCGCGGCGGTGCGGGCCGTCGAGTTGTTGGACCAGGTCGGCCTGGGAGACAAGCTGAAGGCGTACCCGCGACAGCTGTCGGGCGGGCAGCAGCAGCGGGTGGCCATCGCCAGGGCGCTCGCGATGGAGCCGCGGCTGATGCTCTTCGACGAGCCGACCAGCGCGCTCGATCCGGAACTCGTGGGCGACGTGCTCGCCGTCATGAAGAACCTCGCGTCGGAGGGGATGACGATGCTTGTCGTTACCCATGAGATGGGATTCGCCCGTGAGGTCGCCGATGTCGTTGTCTTCATGGACGGTGGCGTCGTCGTGGAGTCCGGCCCTCCCGGTGAGGTGCTCGACAACCCCAGGAACGAGCGGACGCGGGCCTTCTTGTCGGCGGTGCTCTGATGGTCACCCTGATCGCGGAAGAGCATGTGCTCGCCCCGAAGGCGGCGATGACGGTGGAGCTCCGGCAGGGACAGGTGCTGCGCGTCACCGACCTCGAGGGGCAGCAGGTGGTCGACATGGCCGTCTGGAACTTACACAACCTGCGAGAGAAGCTATCGACTTCGTACTCGCGGACGCGTTACTTCCCGCCAGAGGGACAGTCGTTCCGCCCGCGTATGACCGTGCAGCAGGGCGACTGGGTGATGTCTGGACTCTGTCGTCCTCTCATGACGATCCTTACGGAGACCGCCGACCCCCCGGGGACCCACGGTGTGCACCACCGCATGTGCAATGCCTTCTTCTACGCCTCGCACGGGGCAGGCATTCGGGACGGCTGCTTCGAGCAGCTCGCCGCCGTCGCCGCCCCGTACGGAGTGCCCGCCGAAGATATCCCCGACTCATTCGATATCTTCCAGAACTACCCCTACGACGTCGATGCGGAGGGATTTCTTGTCAAGGATCCCGTGACGCGGCCCGGTGACTACATCGAGTTCCGTGCAGAGATGGATCTGCTCGTCGCTTTGAGCAACTGTCCCGATGACGAGGTCGCCGCGGCCAACGCGTTCCACTGCACGAGCACCGGAGTTCAGGTGCGCGACGACCCCGAGTGGGTCGCTCGTCCGGTGCTGGATCCGCGCGAGTGGCTCCTCGAGCAACTGCGCGTGCGCGGGATCGATCCGTTGGGCGCAGCCCATGTATGAGGCGACACCGATCGTAAACGGATTCCCCGGAAAGACCGAGACGCATGGCTCGTTCGGCTGGAGCAGCGTCTGGTTGCTGCGCGGATTCGACCGCGTGATCATCGTGGAGACCGGCCCTCCGTCCTATCTTCCACTGATCACGACCGCACTGAGTGAACTCGGACTGGGGACGAACGAGGTGACGGATGTGCTGATCACCCATGCGCACTGGGATCACCTGGGCAACATCAGCCTGTTTCCGCAGGCCCGGCGATGGATCGGCCGTGTCGAATACGAGTGGGCGCTCTCCCAGGCTCCCGACGAGCCTTTCGTCTCGCAGCCTCTTCTGGGTGCGTTGTCGCATCCGCAGGGTCTTCTCCGATTGATCGACGGCGAGAGCGAGCTCGTCGCTGGGGTTCGCGCGCACAACGTGCCCGGGCACACGCCGGGACACCTCGCGTTCGCCGTTGACACGACCGAGGGACCGAAGCTGTTCACCGGGGACGCGGCCAAGAACATCCACGAGCTCGAGTCGGTCGCGGTCGATTCCGCCGTGGACCGAGGGCTCGGCGCGCGGAGTGTGACCTGGATCCGCGAGTTCGCACGGAACACGGGTTCCTCAGTGGTTCCCGGCCATGACGTCGAATGTGAGCTGACGGGTCACGGATGGCAGCGGCGGTCCGAACAGCGGGCCGAGATCCAGTTCTTTCATCGGCGCGACGCACCTCCTGCGCGCATCAGCCTGAGCGATGCGGAACTCGGTCCTGTGGCAGTCGAACCCTTTCCACCGGAGTGCGGGATGCCGCGCCCCTCCA
Organism: Leifsonella bigeumensis; assembly: GCF_039537265.1. Taxonomy (NCBI): domain Bacteria; kingdom Bacillati; phylum Actinomycetota; class Actinomycetes; order Micrococcales; family Microbacteriaceae; genus Leifsonella; species Leifsonella bigeumensis. The sequence goes on from NZ_BAABAE010000003.1 coordinate 463,638, forward strand.
TTAACGAACAAGCAAACGCGGAGTAGTAATGCATTCGGATCGCAAAAGCGTGACCGTGACCACGAATTACCTTCATCCTGGAGGCCCAGTGGAACGGCTCCTGCGGGAGGCCGGTTTCGAGGTTCGCTTCTCTTCTGAGGTCTTGAGACGAGGGACCGAGTGGACGGTCCATGAGCACATCCCACAGACGGATGCCCTGATCCTTGGTACCGAACCACTGACTGCGAGTGATCTCGCCGCCATCGATGGGTTGGAGATCGTGGCGCGGACGGGCGCTGGGTACGACAACGTCGATATCGCCGCCGCCGACGTAAACGGCATCGCGGTCTGCAATACCCCCGGTGCCAATCGACAGTCCGTCGTCGAACTCACCATCGGTCTTCTCCTGAATCTCGCCCGTGACCTCCCGGCGAACATCAATGCCACCGCACGCGCGGAGTGGCCGCAGAATAGTGGGTCGGAGCTCTCCGGATCCGTGCTGGGCATCCTGGGCGTGGGTGCCATTGGGCGATCCGTCGCCCAGAGTGCGCGCGCGCTGGGGATGTCGGTCATCGGCCACGACCCGTGGGTGGGCGCGGACGACATGGCCGCGGTAGGGGTTGAGGCGGTGACGCTCGATGAGTTGCTGTGTCGAGCGGATTATGTCTCCCTGCACATCGCCCTCACTGAGGAGACACGCAACCTCATTGATCGCAGTGCGTTTCGCCGTATGAAGAATTCCGCGTTTCTGGTCAATACATCGCGAGGGGGGATCGTGAATGAGCGCGATCTGATCTCGGCGCTGCAGGACGGGGAGATTGCCGGAGCGGCGTTGGATGTGATCGAGCGTGAGCCGGTCACCTCCGCCGATCCTCTGCTGACTGCGCCGAACCTTCTGCTCACTGCGCATATCGCCGGCGCGACGAATCAGGCGCGCCAGCGATCGGCCGAGATCGCCGTGCAGCAGATCGTCGACTTCTTCGCCGGCCGGGTGCCGGCGCATCAGGTGAACCTATCGAAGGTGACCGAATGATTGATCAGAGGATCGCTCCGCCGCTCCGAGACGCCGATGGCGACGGTCTGCGGTTCGCGGCGAACCTTAAGTGGCTGTTCACTGACGTTCCGATAGAGGACAGGATCAGGGTGGCTGCTGAGCATGGATTCCGCGCCGTCGAATACCCGGCTCCTTACGAATTCTCCGTTGATTCGTTGCGAAGAATGCTCACGCAGGGCGGTGTGGAACTCGCGCTGATCAACACTCCGCCGCGAACGGAGTCCGGGCGGACGGTGACTGGGATCGCCTGCGACCCGTCCCTGCGGACGGAGTTCCGTTCTGGTGTCGAGCTGGCCCTCGAGTACGCAGCAGGGTTGGACGTGCCATTGGTCCATGTCGTTGCCGGGCCCGTCCCTGCTGACGTGCCCTTCGAGCGAGCATGGGCGGAATACCTGCTCAATATCGCGTGGGCCTCCGAGATTGCGAGGTCCACGGGCATCACCCTGCTCATCGAGCCGCAGAACCTACGGAGCTCACCGGGATTCGCACTCACATCACAGGGCCAGGCCGCAAGCGTCATCGACGCCGTCGGCTCCGATCGGCTGAGACTCCTCTTCGACGTCTTCCATGTGCAGGTGCAGGAGGGCGGTGTGACAGAGAAGTTGGTACGATTCGCGCCGATCATCGGACACATTCAGATCGCAGACGCGCCGGATCGCACGGAACCCGGTACCGGAGAGCTGTCGTGGAGGCATGTCTTCCGACAGCTGAAGCAGATCGGCTATCGCGGCTGGATTGGATGCGAGTACTCCGCGACGACACCTGAGGGACTACGGGTGGACTGGCTGAAAACCTGGGAGGAATGATGACGAAGAAGCCCCTGGTGGCGCTCATCAGCGCGACACCGCTGGCGATTCCTCCGGCCGAGGCCGCGATGGCCGAGACCTTCTGCGAAGTCGAGATCTGGAACCTGCTCGACGATCGATTGATGACGGAAGCGGCGCTGCAGGGTGGGCTCACGCCTGAGCTCGCGGCGCGCATGGAGACTTTGATCGATTTCGCGATCGGCCAGGGGGCGGACGCCGTCCTCTTGACGTGCTCCCTCTACGGCTCCGTCGCAGATGGTTTCGTCGCCCCCATTCCGGTGCTCGCGCCCGATAGGGCCGTCTTTGACGACGTCACAGGTTCGTCCTACCAGCGGATACTCGTCGTGGCGTCCTTCGAGGAGGCGCTGAAGGACAGTGCATATCGCCTGGGGAAGGATGCCGCCGCGAGCGGTCGTGCGATCGAGGTCACCGGGGTCGTGGCCACCGCGGCGATGACGAGCGCGAAGTCCGGGAACACGCGGGCGCTCGTCGATGACCTGGCAGAGGCGGTCGAACCGGCGTCGGCCGGCATCGATGCGGTGCTGCTCGCTCAGTACTCGCTCGCGCCGGCGCGTGAGGACTTGGAGAGGCGACTGGGCATCCCTGTCCTGTCCGGTCCTTCCAGCGCCGCGGTGAAGCTGCGTGATGCGTTCGTCGGATCCGCGCCGCGGGGGGTCCTGGGGGCTATCGCGGATGACTACACGGGAGCAGTCGATGTGGCAGATGCCCTGCGCTCCGCAGGGTTGCGCACCTTGCTCTTCTTCGGCCTCGACGCCCCGCCTGAGCATCTGCCGGAGCATGATGCGATCGTGATCGCGCTGAAGACGCGGTCTGTGCCGGCCGCCGAGGCGGTAGAGGAGTCCTTGACAGCTCTGGACTATTTGCAACAGCATCGCGCAGATCAGATCTACTTCAAGTACTGCTCGACGTTCGATTCGACCCCGGAAGGGAACATCGGTCCCGTGCTGACGGCTCTGGCTGAGCGGCTTGATGCGGACATGGTCGTGACGACACCGAGTTCTCCGCATCACGCACGCACGGTTTACAGTGGGCAGCTCTTCGTGGGGGGAGTGCTGCTGGAGGATTCGCATATGGCGCAGCATCCGCTCAATCCGATGACGGATTCCCTGCTGCCGCGCCTTCTGGCAGCCCAGACGGACCGCCAGATCCGCTCCCTGTCGTTGGAGACGATCCGCGCGGGAATCGGCGCCATTGATGCGGAGTTGGGTGGGCACGCTGGTCGCCAGCCGAGCTTCGTCGTCGCCGACGGTATCACCCAGGACGATTTGGACGCACTCGCGGTCACTCAGATCGATCGTCCGCTCGTGGCGGGGGCGGCGGGCTTTGCGCTGGCGATGGGGCGGGCGCGTGCCCGGCGTGGCGACCGTGCCCAGAGCGGGGACGGCGCATCGGGGAACCAGTTCCGCTCAGCCGTTCTCGCAGGAAGTTGCTCGGCGTCGACGCTCGAGCAGATCTCGCGGTTTCAAAGTCAGGGGTTCCCGTCCTACCAGTTGACGGCTACGCCGGAGATGACCATTGAGTCGCTGAGCAGCGACGCGTTGCGCTGGTACGACGCCCTTGAAGAAGGCTCCGTGCCACTGTTCTATTCCTCGGTGAACGCGGAGGAGCTGGCACGGATCCGCGCCGAATTAGACGGTGATCGTGTGGCGGCCATTTTCGAGCAGGCGCTCGCGTCGATCGCCGTCGGGCTACGAGAGCGCGGCGTCGATCGGTTCGTCGTTGCCGGAGGGGAGACCTCGGGCACGGTGACACAGCGCCTCCACGTAACAGGCGGCATCATGGGCGGCCGGGTCGACGACGGCGTGGCTTGGTTGTACACGGCGCAGGATCCGCCGCTGGCACTGCTCCTGAAGTCCGGCAACTTCGGCGACCCCGATCTCTTCTTGAGGTCCACGGATCCGGAGCGGGCGTGGGGTGAGATCGATGACTGACCTCGTGAATCGGGCCATGAACCGTGTCGTGGAGGTGAGCCGCTACGTCCATGAACGCGGTCTCACCCACGGCAGCACGGGCAACCTGTCGGTGCGCCTGGGTGACGAGATCGTCGTCACACCCACTGGCAAGAGTCTCCGCACGCTCGAAGTGGTCGATCTCGCGATCATCGGACTGAATGGTGAAGCACGCTCATCGGCGAAGGCGTCCAAAGAGGCTGTACTGCATGCTGCGGTGTTTCGGGCGCGCCCCGGAGCGACGGCGGTGATCCATACGCATTCTCGCTTCTCGACGGCAGTGTCGTGCCTTCGGGATATCGACGAATCCGATGCGCTTCCCCCTCTGACCGCGTACTATGCGATGCGCGTGGGAAAACTCCCCGTCGTGCCGTACTTTCCGCCGGGCGACCCGGAACTGGCTGTGCGAGCCGGTCTTGTCGCCGAGGGGAGCCACGCCATGCTGCTGCGGAACCACGGACCGCTCGTCGCGGGCAGAGATCTGGACCACGCGCTCGATGTACTCGAGGAATTGGAGCAGACAGCAGAGCTCTCCCTCTTGCTTGAGGGACGCAGGACGTCGCCCCTTGAGCCTGATGCCGCTCGCAGGCTGCATCCGACGGACAACTGAATTCACGAGTCGGATATGCAGACGATCACCCTGTTCAGCGGCCTTGCGCTGAAAGACGTCCTCGAGGACGACATCATCGGGCCGTTCATCGAGAAGACCGGCGCCATTGTCAGGCGCGTGTACGAGCCGACCATGATCCTGCGGGACATGGTGCGAAACGGGGAGGCACCCGATGTCCTCGTCGGGGTCACCTCGACTCTCCACGAGATGGCTGCAGACGGTGATGTGCACACCGCCTCGATTCGCGGCCTGGTCCGCTCAGAGGTCGGCGCGGCTGTCTCCGAGGCCTCATCGCTTACCGTTGCGGAAACTGTCACCGACTTCCAAGATCTGATGCGCCGTGTCTCCTCCGTCGCATACTCGGCGACGGGGGCCAGTGGGGCGGTGTTCCAACAGGTGCTCACCGACTTGGGGCTCACCGATGTCGTCACACCCAAGGCAGTAGTGCTCCCGAAGGGCTTTACCGCGGAGGCCGTCCGCGACGGAAGAGCCGAGATCGCTATTCAGCAGATCAGTGAGCTGGCCGCGGTATCAGATGTGCGCATCCTCGGACCTCTCCCGGCCGATCTGGGCGCCTATGTCGAGCTCTCGACCGCGATCGGAACAAACTCGGGAGACGAGATTCTCGCGGAACGACTCATCCTGCATCTCAGCGCGGAGGAGTACGCACCAGCTTATCGACGAGCCCACCTCACCCCGATCGCTGCCAGGCACACCAGGCCTGGCAACGTCGGCATCGGCTAATGTTGCGGATTGGATTGATATGACAAGAGTTCTCCTCACAGGTGCTAGCGGCCGGATGGCAGCGGCCATCCGGCCGCGGCTCCGAGAGATGTTCGACGAGGTCGTACTCTTCGCTCGTTCGCCGATGGATGATCCGGGTGCGAATGAGCGCTCGATCGCGGGTGACCTCGCAGACCGCGACGCCGTGGTCAGGGCAGCGAACGGCGTTGACGTCGTAGTCCACTTGGGCGGCAAGGCCGATGAGGCGCCCTTCGAAGAGATCGCCCAAGCTAATATCACCGGGACGTACAACGTGTTTGAGGCGAGCAGAAGCGCGGGGGTTCGACGGGTTGTCTATGCCAGTTCGCACCATGTGACTGGCTTTCACTCTGTCGAGACCATGGTCGACGAGACCAGTCCCGTTCGACCGGACACGATCTACGGCGTCAGCAAAGTTTTCGGCGAGGCGCTGGGGCGTCTCTATACCGACAAGTGGGGCCTGGAGGTCGTCTGCTTGCGGATCGGAGTCTGCCGAGAGCGTCCAGAGAATTCGGACCAGCTTCGAACCTGGCTTTCGGTCCCCGACAGCATCTCTTTGGTGGAGGCAGCGATCTCTGCAGATCTTCCCGAGAGGTTCTGGGTCGTCTATGGCGTCTCGAACAACTCCCGCAGATTCTGGCGAGATGGCTCGGCGCGAGCTCTCGGATTCTCTCCCCAGGACAAAGCGGATGACTTCAGCGAGGAGTTCGACGCCAAGGCCTCATATTCATCGAACAATCAAGGCGGACGATTCACGAATGCTGAGTATGCAGGGGGCACCTGGTGAATGAAGACGGATCCCACCGACTGCCGATTGCGGATCGCGTCTACGACACGCTCTCGGTTCAGTTGATGACGGGCGAGCGCCCCCCGGGAGAGCGCTTGAAGATCCACATGCTGTCCCGAGAGTTCGATGTGAGTCCGACGCCGATTCGTGAGGCGCTGGCGCGCTTGGAGCACACCGGATTCATCGAGCGGCACTCCCAGCGCGGCTATGTGGTCGCGCGTCTTCTCGGAGCCGAGGAGATCGCCCAGCTCATGGACGCACGGCTTCTCCTTGAACCCACCATGGCTCGAGCTGCTGCCGAGCGGGCTTCGGCAGGCTTCCTGTCGCGGCTCGCAGACACGATCACAGTCATGCAGGATACGAAGGCAGGCCCATATGGTGAAACTCTGCGAGAATGCTGGCTCGCAGACGAGCAGTTCCACGGACTGATCGCCGATCAGTCCGGCAATCCGTTCATCGCCAAGGCCTATCGCTCGTTGGGCGGTCAGCTGCAGCGGTTCCGTATCATCGGCAAGTCTGGTGTGTCGCATGCCAGATCGGCCTGTGGGGAGCACGAGATGATCTTCGCGGCGATAGAGTCCGGAGACATCGATGGCACTGCGACTGCGATGAGCCGCCATATCGTCAATGCAAAAGGACGGGCCTTTGACGATGTCGTGCGTGCGGCAAGAGCTCCCGGCGCTGACAACTGATTCTTCAGCCAGCAGCCGAATTCAGGTGAGGCGCACTGTCTAGAGCGTCCTCGACAGCACCACCAGGTTCTGGCAGGTCGGGGCGCCCTCCCGTCCCGAAGATCTCGCAGCCGTCATTCGATTATTCCGTGCTATCGGGGCGCGGGAGCACCGGTACGCCGAGTTCCGCTGCGACCGCGGGGGCCAGGTCGCCCCAATCGGCGACCGAGACCGCATCGAGTCCCTGCCAGGATGCTGTGGTCCGCAGGAGCGGTGCGATGCGTTCAGCAACGTGCCCTGCATCCGCATGTGCCTCGGTCCACGCCGACTGCACGCGCAGAACCCGCGCCTGCCGGTCGCTCTTGAGGTCGATGCGGCCGACGATCGCATCATCGAGCAGGATCGGCAGGCTGTAGTAGCCGAAGACGCGCTTCGGGGCCGGGGTGTAGATCTCGATGCGGTAGTGGAAGTCGAACATCCGCAGCGCGCGCTCACGCCGCCACACGACCGGGTCGAAGGGGGAGAGCAGGGCGGTCGTCTCGATGCGGCGGGGGATGCGGGCGTCGCGGTGCAACCAGGCCCGTTCCTTCCGGCCCTTCTCGTTCCAACCCTTCACCGTGACCTCCTGGACGACGCCGTCGTCTGCGAACTCCTGCAGCAGTCCAGCAACATCCACCTTCTTGAGCCGGAAATAGTCGGTGAGATCCGAGGTCGTGCCGACGCCGTGCGCCCGCGCCGCGTGCTCGACGAGCGCCTTGTGCGCCTCGTTCGCCGGAACCTCCTGCTCCAGGAGCTCCGCCGGCATGAGGTGCTCGGCGAGTCCGTACACGCGCTCGAACCGGGTGCGCCCCGCGCTCACCACCTCGCCCCAGCGGAACAGCACCTCAAGCCCGGTCTTCACATCCGACCAGCCCCACCAAGGACCGGATCGTCGGTTCGCGTCGTGCTCGACCGCGCTCGCGGCCAGCGGCCCCTTCTCGGCCAACTCCGCGCGCAGCCAGTCGAGAATGCTCCGGTGCGCGGTGGCCCAGTCGAGCAGGCCATTGGATGAGGCGGTGCGGTAGCCTTCCATCCGCCAGCGGAAGAGCGGCCACCATTCGCGCGGGATGAGCGCGGCCTCGTGCGCCCAGTACTCCACGTAGCGACCGCGGCGGGTGAAGGTGAGCCGGTCGAGCAGGTCCTTGTCGTAGGCACCGAGCCGCGCGAAGACCGGAAGATAGTGGCTGCGCTCGAAGACGTTGACTGAGTCGAGCTGGAGCAGGCCGATGCGGTCGATCGCGAGGTTCAACTGTCGCGTGCCCACGGCATCCGGGGCTGGACGCCCGAAACCCTGGGCCGCGAGGGCGATGCGGCGCGCCTGGGAAGAGGAGAGTGAATCGACCATCGCCTCCGACGATACCGTGCGCGACTGACAGGGGTTCACGGATACCGCAGAGGGAATATGACCGATACGGCATACCCTCCCGCATAGACTGAAGCGTGATTTTCCGTAAGCGGGGCACGGCTGCCGAAGGCCGACGGCAGGCTCTGCAGCGTCACGCCGTACAGCGGCAGACCGTGGAGGATGCCGTCCCGGTCGGCATGCGGATCGCCGGCGCCTGGTCGTGGCGCCTTCTGGTCATCGCCGGCGTCATCGCGGTGTTCGTCTTCCTCGTCATCCAGCTGAAGCTCATCGTTATTCCGCTCATGGTCGCGATTCTGCTCGGGGCGCTCCTGGTTCCCCTCGTGCAATTCCTGCAGCGTCACCGCTGGCCGAAATGGCTCGCGGTCGCGGTCGCCGAGGTCGGGCTCATCGGCGTCGTGACCGGACTCGTGTATCTCATCGTCACCCAGATCGTCCGGGGCTTCCCCGACCTGCGCGACCGCTCCCTCGTGTTCTTCGAGGAGCTGAAGACGCTCCTGCTCAACTCGCCCCTGCATCTCACCGAGGCGCAGATCAACGACTACCTCGCCCAGAGCTGGGAGGCGATCCAGCGGGACAGCCAGTGGCTGCTCTCCGGCGCCGTATCGTTCGGCTCGTCGTTCGGGCATTTCCTCGCCGGCATCCTGCTCGTGCTCTTCGCCACGCTGTTCATCCTCATCGACGGCAGGCGCATCTGGCAGTGGACCGTTCGGCTGTTCCCCCGGCGGGCGCGGGCAGCGGCCGACGGCGCAGGGCGGGCCGGATGGGTCACCCTGACCGACTTCGTGAGAGTCCAGATCTTCGTGGCCTTCATCGACGCGGTGGGCATCGGGCTCGGCGCCTGGATCCTCGGCCTGTTCTTCGGCGGGTTCCCGCTCGTGGTCCCCATCGCGATCGCCGTCTTCCTCGGCTCCTTCATCCCCGTGGTCGGCGCCGTGCTGACCGGTGTGATCGCCGTCTTCGTCGCCCTCGTCTACCTCGGAATCTGGCCGGCGGTCATCATGCTCGGGATCGTGCTGCTCGTGCAGCAGGTCGAGGGCCACGTACTGCAGCCGCTCGTCATGGGTACGGCCGTCAAAGTGCACCCGCTCGCCGTCGTCTTCGCGGTCGCCGCCGGCGGGTTCCTCGCCGGAATCGCCGGTGCACTGTTCGCCGTCCCGGTCGTCGCGACGCTCAACATCATGATCCACTACATCGCGCGGGGCGAGTGGCGCGAGCATCCCGACCCCACGCTCGAGGATGTCCTGCGCGATGAGTGAGGCATCCGGCGCCCCGGAGCCCGGCGCTTCGGCGAACGCGATTCCGGCGCTCGAGGACATCGAGGCGGCTCGCGAGATCGTGGCCGCCGTCGCGAACACGACCCCGATGGAGAGCTCCCGGTACCTCTCCGAACTGCTCGGTTCACCCGTGTACCTCAAGTGCGAGAACCTGCAGCGCACCGGCTCCTACAAGGTGCGGGGAGCATACAACCGGATGGTGCGGCTCACCCCCGAGGAGCGCGAGCGCGGCGTCGTGGCGGCCTCGGCCGGGAACCACGCCCAAGGTGTCGCGCTCGCCGCGCGGGAGCTCGGCATCCGGGCCACGATCTTCATGCCGGTCGGGGTCGCCCTGCCGAAGCTGCAGGCCACGAGGAGCTATGGGGCGGATGTGGTGCTGCGCGGTCACACCGTCGCCGAGCCGCTGCGTGCGGCGGCCGAGTTCGCCGAGACGACCGGGGCCATCCTCATCCCGCCCTTCGACCACCGCGACGTCATCACCGGCCAGGGCACGCTCGGGCTCGAGATCCTCGATCAGGTGCCCGACCTCGACACCGTGATCGTGCCGCTCGGCGGCGGCGGACTCATCGCCGGGGTCGCGAGCGCGGTCAAGCAGCGCGCCGCCCGCGAGGGCCGCACCGTGCGGGTCATCGGCGTGCAGGTCGAGAACTCCGCGCCGTACCCGCTCTCGATCGAGGCGGGCGAACCGGTCGAGGTGCGCATCAAGCCGACGATCGCGGACGGCATCGCGGTGAGCAAGCCGGGGGAGCTGAACTTCGCGATCATCCGGGAGCTCGTCGACGAGATCGTCACGGTGAGTGACGACGACACGGCGCGCGCCCTGCTCCTGCTGCTCGAGCGCGCCAAGCTCGTCGTCGAGCCGGCCGGTGCCGTCGCGGTCGCGGCGATCGTCACCGGCAAGGTGAGCGACCTCGGCACGACCGTCGCGATCCTGAGCGGAGGCAACATCGACCCGCAGGTCATGGAGCGGGTCATCTCGCTGGGGCTCGTGGCGAGCGACCGCTTCCTCAAGCTGCGCGTCAAGCTGCCGGATCGCCCCGGCCAGCTCGCGCGCATCGCCGAACTGATCTCGGATGCCAACGCGAACGTCATCGAGGTGTCCCACACCCGGCACGGCCGCGGTGCGCTGCTCGGCGAGGTCGAGCTCGAGCTGAGCCTCGAGACGCGAGGGCCGGAGCACGTGCAGCGCGTGCTCGACCACCTGCGCGAGGCCGACTACGACCCGCGCGTCGACTTCTAGGCAACCGTTCCCGGCTACCGCTCCCTGAGGAGGGGGTCGCTGGTTGAGTAGTGCGCAGCGCGTATCGAAACCAGATTGCGGTTCGCACCTGACTCCGCGAGATGCGGCAAGTTCGGGGTGTGCGGGCACAGCGACCCCGAACTTGCCGCATTTCGCGCATGGTTGCCAGCCCGTTCGCTCCTCAGGGAGCGGGACTGCGCCCGGAGCGGAATCGTGCGGTAGTGCGGTACTAGAAGCTGTAGGTCTTCACCTTGAGCAGCTCGACCGTGATCTCCTTGCCGTTCGGCGCCGTGTAGACGACCGAGTCGCCCTGCTTGTGGCCGATGATGGCCACGCCGAGCGGGCTCTGCTCGCTGTAGACGTCGAGGTCGCTGTCGCCGGCGATCTCGCGGTTGCCGACCAGGAACTCGCTCTTCTCGCCCGCGATCTTCGCGGTCACGACCATGCCCGGCTCGACGACGCCGTCGTCCGGGGGGTTGCCTACCTTCGCGGTGCGCAGCAGGGCCGTCAACTGGCGGATGCGGGCCTCGATCTTGCCCTGCTCCTCCTTGGCGGCGTGGTAGCCGCCGTTCTCCTTGAGGTCGCCCTCTTCGCGTGCGAGCTCGATCTTGCGGGCGATCTCGATGCGCCCCTCCCCGCTCAGGTGCTCGAGCTCGCTCGTCAGGCGGTCGAACGCCTCCTGGGTCAGCCAGGTCTCTGCAGTGGCGTCAGCCATTGTGCACTCCTTCGGTGAGTCCCGCCCCGTCGGCGGCCATGCGCCAGCCAAACAAATGAGACCGGCCAGTTCGACCGGTCTCCGAAGCGATTCGCTCAATCCTACGTGAGCCAGCAACGGTAGATCAAGCCGGTGACGGCCCGTTGCGCGGTGCGGACCGTCTCCGTGTACTGCCGTGTGTAGGTCTCGGATGCGGGCAGGTCGACGATCTTCCAGCCCACGATCCCGTGCGCCTCGTTCTGCGCCTGCAGCGCGCAGGACACCTCGGTACCCGCAGTCACCGAGACCTCCCAGGTCACGCTCACGGTGCGGTCGTCGACGAGTCGGTGGCCGATGTCGCGGGCGTCGAGGCCGCCCTGACCGTTGTCGAGGCCGGCCCAGACCACCCAGGCGGTGAAGATCGCAGCGAAGAGCACCGCGGCGACGACGATGATCCAGCGATCGCGTCGCGAGCGGTCGGCCGTACGCCCGTAGCGCGCATCCAGTGCCGCGCGGGTGCGCTCCGGTGTGGCGTCTGCCATCGCTCTCCTCGGATGTGACCGCCGGCCGGGACGACCCTGCCGGCTCGGCCGATGTGTCCTGTCGGTCTGGCCGATTAGTCTGGTAACCCAAGGCTAATCGTCGAACGGAGTCCATTGGTGTCCAGACGGCTGCTCGCGGTACACGCCCACCCCGACGACGAGTCGAGCAAGGGCGCTGCGACCTACGCGCACTACGTGAACGACGGCGCGCAGGTGCTCGTCGTGAGTTGTACGGGCGGCGAGCGGGGCGACATCCAGAACCCGGGGCTGGACCGGGTCAGCGCGGCCATGGCCGAGCGGGACATGGCGGGGTTGCGTCGGCTCGAGATGGCGGCGGCGCGCGAGGCGATCGGTTTCGACCACCGCTGGCTCGGGTTCGAGGACTCCGGGCTGCCCGAGAACGACGAACCGCTCGCGGCCAACTGCTTCGCCCTCATCCCGCTCGAATACTCCGCCGCGCCGCTCGTGAAGATCATCCGCGAGTTCCGGCCGCAGGTCATGGTCACCTACGACGAGCAGGGCGGCTACCCGCACCCCGATCACATCCGCACGCACGAGATCTCGATGTACGCGATGGCGGCGGCGGCGGATGCGACCCGATACCCCGAGGCCGGGCCGGCCTGGCAGATCCAGAAGGTCTACTACGACCGGATCTTCAACACGCCGCGGGCGAACGCGATGTACGAGAAGCTGAAGGAGTCGGACCCGGAGTCGCCGCTCCTCGGCGAGCTCGACGACATCCGCAAATGGATGCGGGAGCGCCCGGACCTCGCGACGACCCACGTCGAGGTCGGCGCGTTCTTCGACGCCCGCGATACGGCACTGCGGTCGCACGCGAGCCAGGTGGCCCCGGACAGCCACTTCTTCTTCTGGCCGAACGAGTTCCAGCGCGAGGTGTGGCCGTGGGAGGACTACCAGCTCGTCACCTCCCTCGTGGAGAGCGAGTTGCCGGAGGACGACCTGTTCGCCGGAATCGAGGAAGAGGACCGATGATCCACGCCGCAGTCGCTGCACTGGCCGCCCTGTTGCCCGGCGCCGCCGCCTTCGTCACGTTGCTCCCCGGAGCAACCGAACCGACCCCGTCTCCGGCCCCGGACTTCGACCCGAACTCGGTCACGCCGACCTGGGTCGGCTTCGCGATCACCTTCCTCGTGGCCGTCGCGGCCGTACTGCTCATCATGGACATGGTGCGCCGCATCCGCCGCACCCGCTACCGCGCGGAGATCCAGGAGAGGCTCGAGGCGGAAACCGATGTGGAGGCCGACGGCGAATCTAGGCCGTGAGCGGCGGGTCGATCGCGACGAGGAAGATCGCGGTCCAGTGGCACAGGAACGCGAGCAGGGTGAGCGTGTGGAAGATCTCGTGGAACCCGAACCTGCCGGGGAAGGGGTTCGGCCGTTTGAGGCCGTAGACGACGGCGCCCGCCGTGTAGAGCAGCCCGCCGACGATGATCAGGATCATCATGGCCGCGTTCGCCGCGAAGAAGTCGACGATGAACATGACGGCCGCCCAGCCGAGCAGCACGTAGAGCGGCACGTAGAGCCAGCGCGGCGCGGAGATCCAGAACACCCGGAACCCGATGCCGATCAGCGCACCGCCCCAGACGAGACTGAGAAGCAGGATCGCCTTGCCCTCGGGGAGCGCGAGCACCGTGATCGGGGTGTAGGAGCCGGCGATGAGCAGGAAGATGTTCGCGTGGTCGAGCCGCTTGAGCACCCTCTTCGTCCGCTCGCTCCAGTTGAAGCGGTGGTAGAGGGCTGAGACGCCGAAGAGCAGCAGTGAGCAGAGCATGAAGACGGCGGAGCTCAGCTTGGCGGCGAGGCCGTCGGCGAGCACGATGAGGATGATGCCGAGCGCGATCGCGGCGGGGAACGTGCCGGCGTGGATCCAGCCGCGCCAGGTCGGTTTCGTGTCCTGGTGCTCGCTGGCGTCCTCCAGGAGTGGGATGTTCGGAAGGTCGACTTCCGTCACATCCGCCGCCGCCTCATGGCGTACATCCGCAGTCATGGGCTCAGCTTAGGCGCGCACCGTAACAGCAGGCTGGGAATCGCAGGCGCCAAGTGGACTAACGTAGCCGTGTGCGAAAGCGGGAAGTGCCGTTGGGCCGTGGAATCCTCTATGGCCTGTACCAGAGGCGGCTGAGGCGCGAGATCGCCGACCTGACGGTACCGAAGCACATCGCCATGATCCTCGACGGCAACCGGCGCTGGGCGCGGCAGAATCTCCTCGAGTCGGCCGGTCACGGCCACCGGGCGGGCGCGGCGAAGTTCCGCGAGTTCCTGATCTGGTGCGACGACATCGGCGTGAAGGTGACCACCCTCTACCTGTTGTCGGCCGACAACCTCACCGGGCGCACGAACGAGGAGCTCCAGGAGCTCTTCGAGATCATCGCCGACCTCGCCGACGACCTCTCCCACTTCCGCAACTGGCGGGTGCAGCACGTCGGCTCACGCGACGGGCTGCCGGGGGCGCTCATCGCGAGCCTCAAGGCAGCCGAGGCCCGCACCGCGAAGAACACCGGCATGCACATCAATCTCGCCGTCGGCTACGGCGGTCGGCGTGAGATCGCGGATGCGATGCGCAGCATCGTTCAACAGCACGCGACCGCAGGCAAGTCGCTCGACGCGCTCGCCGAGATCCTCACCCCCGAACTCATCGGCGAGCACCTCTACACGGGGGGACAGCCGGATCCGGACCTCGTCATCCGCACCTCGGGGGAGCAGCGGCTGAGCGATTTCATGCTCTGGCAGAGCGCCCACAGCGAGTTCTACTTCGTCGAGGCGCTCGGGCCCGACCTGCGCGAGGTCGACTTCCTCCGCGCCGTGCGCGACTACGCGAGCCGCGAGCGACGTTTCGGGCAGTAAGACGGGCACCCGAGCCGCCCGTCACGGGCGGGCAGCGGTCATCGAGCGGGTGGACGCCGGGGTCTACCCCGGCGCCATGGGACACTGGAGCCATGTTGTCGATCGACGATTTCGCGCTCCGGTTCGACGAGGAGCCAGGCTATCTCGACTTCGCGCGCGTCGGCCCGCTTGCGCGGACGGTCGTCGAGGAGGAGCAGGCTCAGGTCGAGCTCCTGCGCAAGGCCCGCTTCGGGAGCCTCGACAGTCTCCTGGCCCAGGACGAGCGCGTGCGCACCGCGGTCGCCGCGGTCACCGGATTCCGTCCTGAGCAGCTCGTGTTCCAGCCGAACACGAGCACGGGCCTGTTCCAGGCGATGCTCGGGCTTGACGGCGGAGTGCTGATGTCGTCGGCCGAGTTTCCGAGCAGCCCCTTCGCGGCGGTGCGCGCCTCCGACGCCCTGGGCGCCCTGACGCCGCAGTGGCTCGACACCGACTACGGCGGGGTCACCGCGGGGGCAGTCAAGCAGCAGCTCACGAAGGAGACGTCAGCCGTGGCGGTGAGCCTCGTCGACTTCCGGACCGGCCACGTCGCGGACCTCGACGGCATTCGGCAGGTCATCGGCGACCGTCTGCTCATCGTGGACGCGATCCAGGGCTTCACGGTCGTGGATGCGCCCTACCAGGTCGCCGACGTCGTGGTGTCCGGCGGCCAGAAGTGGGCGCGGGCCGGGTGGAGCACGGGCTTCCTGGCCTTGAGCGACCGGGCAGCCGACCGCATCCGTCCGATTCTCTCCGGCTTCAACGCGACGGATGAGGGGGACATGCCTCTCGACTCCGTTCCGCATCCGGCGCGCGGCGCCAGGGCGTTCCAGGTGAGCAACCCGAGCCCGATCGCCGAGGCTCGTCTCGCCTCCGCGCTCGAGGAGATCGCCGAGGTCGGAGTTCCCGCGATCGCTGCGCGCGTCGCCGAGCATGCGGTGCGCGTCATCGAACTCGCCGACGAGTTCGGCATCCCCGTCGTCTCCTCGCGCGACGACCGCGAACGTGCCGGCATCGTCGTGCTGGAGCCGGCCGTCGACCAGTTCACCGTACTCGTCGCCTCGCTGCACAACCACGGTGTCACGGTGACCTCCCGCGGCGGGACAGTGCGGGTGAGCGTGCACGTGACGACAACGGAGGAGACGCTCGGGATGCTCCGCGCCGCCTTCCAGTCGTTCGCCTCGGCGACCACCGTGTGAGCTCTGGGGGCGACCCCGAAGGTGGGGCATCATCCGATACCGGCATCGGGCGTGTCGTCACTGTTTCTGCAGACGCTTGCACGTAGCGTCGAGACATCAGGCACGGCGCCTGACCGAAGCGGCCACGCAAGTTCGCTTTCGAGATCTGGTCGGCTGCAACGGACATGGTCCGGACCCCCGGGGTTCGGGGATGGAGTAGTCAGTGGCCACGAGCAGGACCACCCAGCAGAAGATCAGCCAGCCCGACCGGGCTGCGGATGCCGGGGAGGTGGTTCGCCAGGCCGAGAAGACCTATGTGCTCGACACGTCGGTGCTCCTCTCCGACCCCAAGGCGATCTTCCGCTTCGCCGAGCATGCCGTCGTCCTCCCGGTCGTCGTGATCAGCGAGCTGGAGTCGAAGCGCAACGACCCCGAGATCGGCTACTTCGCCCGGCAGGCGCTGCGCAACCTCGACGACCTGAGGGTCAAGCACGAGCGGCTCGACTTCCCGGTCGCGGTGGGATCGGGTGGGAGCCTCCGCGTCGAGCTCAATCACACGAGCATGTCGATCCTGCCCTCCGGGCTGCAGCTCGGCGACAACGACTCGCGCATCCTGGCGGTCGCGCTCAATCTCGCCGGTGACGGGCTCAACGTCACGGTCGTCTCGAAGGACCTCCCGTTGCGGGTCAAGGCGGCCTCCGTGGGGCTCGCCGCCGAGGAGTACCGCGCCGAGCTCGCGGTCGACTCGGGCTGGACCGGCATGGCCGAGATCGATCTCGGCTCGAAAGACATGTCGAAGCTCTACGACGAGGAGGCCCTCAGCACCCGCCTGGTCTCCGATATCCCGGTCAACACGGGGCTCGTCATCCATTCGGAGCGCGGATCGGCCCTCGGCCGGGTGACCGGCCCCGGCACGGTGCGGCTCGTGCGCGGCGACCGCGACATCTTCGGCCTGCACGGTCGTTCCGCCGAGCAGCGCCTCGCGATCGACATGCTCCTCGATCCGGAGCTCGGGATCGTCTCGCTCGGCGGCCGCGCCGGGACCGGGAAGTCCGCGCTCGCCCTGTGTGCGGGCCTCGAGGCTGTGCTCGAGCGTCAGCAGCACCGCAAGATCATGGTGTTCCGTCCGCTCTACGCGGTCGGCGGCCAGGAGCTCGGCTACCTGCCGGGGGATGCCGCCGAGAAGATGAACCCCTGGGCCCAGGCGGTCTTCGACACCCTTGGCTCCGTCGTGTCGCAGAACGTGCTCGACGAGGTCGTCGAGCGGGGGTTGCTGGAGGTGCTGCCGCTCACGCATATCCGGGGCAGGTCGCTGCACGACGCCTTCGTGATCGTCGACGAGGCGCAGTCGCTCGAACGGAACGTGCTGCTGACGGTGCTCAGCCGGATCGGCCAGAACTCCCGGGTCGTCCTCACCCACGACGTGGCCCAGCGTGACAACCTGCGGGTGGGCCGGCACGACGGGGTGGCTTCGGTCATCGAGACGCTCAAGGGCCACGACCTGTTCGGCCACGTCACGCTCACGCGATCCGAGCGCTCCGACATCGCCGCGCTGATCACCGAGCTCCTCGAGGGCAACGACGTGGCCTGATCGAACTGTTAAGGTCGAGAGGTGACAATCCTCCTGCTCGTCGTTCTGGTGAGCCTGGGGGTCGTCTTCCTCTGGGGGCTTCTCGCACCGCGAAGTCAGTGGCGGATGCTCGTGAGCTGGAGTTACCGTGACCCCCATGCGAACGAACCGACCGGCTCGGCCTACACGCTCTACCGCCTCGTCGCCGCCCTCGGTATCGCGACGATGGTGGTGAGCGGACTCCTCGCCTATCGCTCGTGGGTCGATAACCAGCCTCCTCCGCCGCCCCCGCCGACAGCCGTCGAGCGAATGTGGGGCTCGCCCTATCCGCTCGTCGTCAACCGCGTCGTCCATGCGCTCGGTAAAGTGCCCGCCGGCCTCGTCGAACAGCCGATCCTCGGCTATCAGGCGGTGAGCGGCACGACTCGGCAGCCGGTCTACCTCTTCCGGCTGGGGGTGTTCGACCCCGTCGCGGCGACGGAGGAGAACGGCTACATCGGCACCGACCCCGATACCGGGTTCCTGGCGCTCGACACAGCGGAGCTCGTCGTGAAGGTCGCCGGCGATCCGCAGTGCTTCCCGCATGCTGCCGTCATCCGCGAGGATGCCAAGGCGGTACGGGTGGGGATCTACTACGGGCAGGCGAACCCTGCCGACGGGTCGAACGCCGAAAACCTGGCCGACTGCAACACGCGCGCGAGCGGGCTCAATGTCCCGGTGCTGGTGCCACTGAAGCTCGCATCACCGCTCGGGGACCGCCCCGTACTCACGCTCGACGGCGATCCGATCCGGCAGGTGCCGGTCATCGACCAGTAGGCCCGGGCCGGGCTTCAGCCCGGGTGGGTCATGCTGAGCACATCGAGCAGCGTATCCAGCTGTTCCTCGGTGATCTCGCCACGCTCCACGAAACCGAGTTCGACGACCGACTCGCGGACCGTGATCCCGCGGGCGACCGCGTTCTTGGCGACCTTCGCGGCGGCCTCGTAACCGATCACCCGGTTGAGCGGCGTGACGATCGACGGTGAGGACTCCGCCAGCGCCCTGGCACGCTCGACGTTCGCTTCGAGCCCGTCGACGACCTTGTCGGCCAGCAGGATGCTCGAGTTGGAGAGCAGGCGGATCGACTCGAGCAGCGCCGTTCCCATGACCGGGATCGCGACGTTGAGCTCGAAGGAGCCGCTCGCACCGCTCCACGCGATCGTCGCATCGTTGCCGATGACCCTCGCGCACACCATGAGCACGGCCTCGGGGATGACCGGGTTGACCTTGCCGGGCATGATCGAGGAGCCGGGCTGCAGGTCGGGGATATGCAGTTCGGCGAGACCGGTGTTCGGGCCGGAGCCCATCCAGCGCAGGTCGTTGCAGATCTTGGTGAGACTCACGGCGAGCACCCGCAGAGCCCCGGATGCCTCCACGAGTCCGTCGCGCGCGCCCTGCGCCTCGAAGTGGTCCTCCGCCTCGGTGATGGGCAGGCCCGACTCTTCGGCGAGCACCGCGATGACCTGCTGGGGGAACCCGGCCGGGGTGTTGATGCCGGTGCCGACCGCGGTGCCGCCGAGGGGGACCTCCGCGACGCGTCCGATGGTCGCCTGCACGCGCTCGAGGCCGAGTCGAACCTGTCGCGCGTACCCGCCGAACTCCTGGCCGAGGGTGACGGGCGTGGCATCCATGAGGTGGGTGCGACCGGACTTGACGACGTTCGCCCACTCCTTCGCCTTCGCCTCGAGCGAGACGGCGAGGTGCTCGAGGGCAGGGATGAGGTCCGCCAGCAGGGCACCGGTGACCGCGACGTGCACCGAGGTCGGGAAGACGTCGTTCGAGGACTGGGAGGCGTTGACGTGGTCGTTCGGGTGCACCGGCGAGCCGAGCGAGGCCGTCGCGAGCGAGGCGAGCACCTCGTTCATGTTCATGTTCGAGGAGGTGCCGCTGCCGGTCTGGTAGACGTCGATCGGGAACTGGTCGTGGTGGTCGCCGCCGATGATCGTGTCGGCAGCCGCGACGATCGCGTCGGAGATCTTCTGGTCGAGGATGCCGAGCGAGCCGTTGACGATCGCCGCCGCGCGCTTGATGCGGGCGAGCGCCACGATCTGGGCCGCCTCGAGGCCGGCTCCGGAGATCGGGAAGTTCTCGACCGCGCGCTGCGTCTGTGCTGCGTAGAGCGCGGTCGCCGGAACGCGCACCTCGCCCATCGTGTCGTGTTCGATGCGGAACTCGCCTTGCGTACTCACGGGTGTGACATCCTTCGTGCGGGGTGGTGGTCAGGTGGGCTGCACGTCGCCGACGATCACGTCGGGAACGGCGAGTCCCTCGAGGAGTCGGTAGTTCGCACCGACGATAGCCAGCGTACCCGCAGCGATGGCCTCGCTCATGAGTTCGGAGCCGGCGACGAGGCCCGCGACGGTGTCGCGGAGGTGCTCGCGGCCCACCTCGGTCGCGTCGAGCGGGCCGGTCCCCGGATGGCGGTCCCGCACCCGGCCCACCGCATCCGTGATCGGGTCGATGAGGTTCCGGATGTGCGGGGGGATCGCCGGAGCGTTCTCGTCCTGGCACTGGATCGCCGCGGCGACAGCGCCGCACTCGTCGTGGCCGAGCACGACGATGAGCGGCACCCCGAGGATCTCCACCGCGTATTCGAGCGAGCCGATGACCGAGTCGGAGTTGACCTGTCCGGCGTTGCGGACGACGAAGAGGTCGCCGAGCCCCTTGTCGAAGATGATCTCGGCGGCCAGCCGCGAGTCGCTGCAGCCGAACAGGGCGGCGTGGGGGAACTGCTTGCCGATGAGCTCGCCGCGGCGCTCGACGTCCTGCCGCGGATGCCGTGGCTCGCCGGCGATGAACCGCCCGTTGCCGCGCACCATCTCCCGCCAGGCCTTCGCGGGCGTCGTCGTGGGAGTGGTCATCGTTGCATCCTTATCGTCGGGGCCAGGGCGGAGGCCAGTACTTCGAACTCGTCGTCGGGCGCCGTACCGAACAGGACGTAGCTGCTCGTCCGGCCGGACTCGTCCTCGGTCCCGGTCGCGGTCATGGCGTAGGCGAGGTTGCCGGCATCCTTCGCGAGGCGGTGGTCGTAGACCTGCCAGGTGACCCCGTCGATGACGGTGCTGCCGGTGGCGGAGCGGCCGGCGAGCTGGTTCGACACCCAGGTCGGATTCGCGTCGATTCCCTGGCGCAGCGCCACGAACTGCTCCTTCGGGGTGAGGAAACCCACGTACCAGTTCGCGACGCCATCGGCCGGCATGGCGGAGAAGCTCGCGGCGTTCGAGGTCCAGCCCTCGGGCAGCGACGGCGCAGCCAGCGGCACCCCGGCATCCGCCTCGGCAGCGATCGCCTGGTAGTCGATCGGTTCGCGCGCGGGAGGGTCCGGGCGCACGACCACGAGCACGGTGACGAGCACCACGAGGAGGCAGGCCACGAGGGCGAGTGCGAGATTGAGGAAGGTCTGGCCCTGGCGGTGCCGTCGCGACGACTCCGCCTTGCGGTCGGCGATCTCCTGGGGGGTCTCCGGCCGTCCGAGCTCCGCGACGACGGGAGGTTGCCTGGATCGTGGTGGTGTGTCGGGGCTCATGCCGAAGGGGTGCCCTCCGCGGCGGAATTCCCGGGAGCAGCGTTGCCCACGGCACCGCCCCGTGCCGCATCCAGGCGGGCCTTCGCGCCGATGAGCCACTCCTCGCACCGTCGGGCGAGGGCCTCGCCGCGCTCCCACAGGGCGAGCGACTCCTCGAGCGTCGAGGAGCCCTGCTCCAACTCGTTCACGACCCTCACGAGTTCGTCGCGCGCCTGCTCGTAGCTCAGGTCGGTCAGGTCGGTCGCTGTGCTCCTGGATGCCGAGTTGCCGGATGCCGTGCTGTCGGATGCGGTTGCCACGGTTCCAGACTACCGAGCCCTGGACCCTGTCGGAGCGTTGCTGTCCACAGTCGTCCCCACGGTGCCGTCGGCGAGAGTGAGGAGGAGGGGTGTGCCGGCCACGGCATCCGATGCGCGACGAAGCACCGCGCCGCCCGGAAGCTGGGCGATCGCATAACCGCGGTCGAGGGTGCGTTGCGGCGAGAGGGCGCGCAGCTGACCGGTGAGCTCGGCCACAGAGGTGCCGGCTCGCTCGAGGAGGCGGTCGACGAGCTCGGCCCCCCTCGCGACGTGCCGGGTGAGCTCCTCCGAGCGGACCTCGACGATCCAGTTCGCACTCGACAGCGCCGGCCTCGTGCGCAGTTGCCCGATGCGGTCGATCTCAGCGGTCACGAGCCCGGTCACGCGCGTCCCGATGCGCGAGCGGGCCTGCTGCACGCGACTGAGCTCCTCCGCGACATCCGGGACGACCCGCTTGGCGGCATCCGTCGGGGTCGAGGCCCGCAGGTCGGCGACGTCGTCCAGCAGCGGGCGGTCGTTCTCATGGCCGATCGCGCTCACGAGCGGCGTCGTGCACTCCGCGGCGGCCCGCACGAGCGTCTCGTCGCTGAACACGAGCAGGTTCTGGAAATCGCCGCCGCCGCGCGCCACGATGATGACATCCACCTCCGGGTCGGCATCGAGCGTGCGGATGGCGGAGACGACCTCGCCGACCGCCCGGTCGCCCTGCACCGCGGCATGCACGACGCGGAAGGCGACGGAGGGCCAGCGCAGCTGCGCGTTGCGCAACACGTCCTTCTCGGCGTCGGAGTCCTTGCCGGTGACGAGCCCGATGCAGTGCGGGAGGAACGGTAGCGGCTTCTTGCGATCGGCGTCGAACAGCCCCTCCGCCCTGAGCTTCTGGCGCAGGCGCTCGAGGCGCTCGAGCAGGTCTCCGATGCCGACGTGGCGCATCTCGAAGACCTGCATCGAGAGCGTGCCGCCCTTGACCCAGTAGTTGGGTTTGAGCAGGGCGACGACGCGATCGCCCTGCTTGAGGTCGTCGGGGAGCTTCGAGCGCACCGACGACCAGATCGTGAACCCGATCGTGGCGTCGGCCTCGAGATCCTTGAGCTTGCCGTAGACGTTGCCGCCGGAGACGCCCCACTGGGTGATCTCGCCCTCGACCCAGGCCGTGCCGAGACGATCGATCCAGCCCTTGAGCTTGTCGGCGAGGATCGCGACCGGCCAGGGGGTCTCGCGGGTCGAGGGCGCATCGGTCATGGACGTTAGGTTACGGGATGCTTCCGACCGCCGGGACGGCGATCGGCGCTGGCGTCGCTGCGAAGCAACCTGACGGCCCGGAGTGCCGTCAGCGCTGGCGTCGCGGCGAAGGCCAGAAATGGCCTTCGCTCCAGGCTCCAGCGCGCAGAGATGGTCACCGCCTCATGCTTCGGCGCGCTGAATTCCCTCGATGTAGGCGTTGATCGTCGGCATTCCCATGAGCTTGTCGTGGAAGAAGGTGTTGACGACGTTGATGACCCGAGCCTGCGCCGCCTCCACCTCGGCGATGCGCCCTGCACCGGCGTTCTGGTGCTCGAGCGACTGGCGCAACTGCAGGAGCGCCTTGACGACCTCGGTCTCCTCGTCGCCCTCGAGCGCCCTGATGACATCGAGAACGAGCGCGTCGGCCTGGGACTGGACGTCGGCGATCGGGATCGACGACCCCGGCTGGGTGGCGTTGTCGAGCGTCGAGATGAGGGACCACACCTGGTACAGGATCGTCGTCGGCTCGTCGAACAGCTCACGGACGTAGGCGGCCTCCAGATGCTTGCCGGAGAGCCGGAACACGTTGTACATCCGCTTGGCGGCCTTGCCGTAGTTGAGATGGTGGGTGAGGTACTTGCGCACCTCCTGCTCGAGACGGTCGACGTAGTCGTCGAGTGCGTCGTCGGAGACGAACTTCGCGACCTTGGCGAACATCGGGACATCCTCGGCGTCGAGGTAGACCTCCTGGAAGAAGGCGTCGAGGTAGCCGTCGAGCGAGACGATCTCGCCATCCGGGGCCTCCCAGGTGACGTCGATGACGTTGCTCGCGTTGGAGAGCTGGCGGCGCTCGGAGTCGACCACGACCCAGTCGAGCTTGCACCAGCCGGGGTCGAGTGCGACCTCTTCCCAGCGCAGTACCGTCTCGCCCTGCGGACCTTCCACGCGCAGCTCCCGTGCCTCGATCTCGTCGAAGTCCCAGCTGATCGGACTGCCCTTGCTCACGCTTTTGCCCGCATGGGTGCCGTCGAAGGGATAACTGCCGAGTTTGGCCTCGAGGAACTGGTAAGTGGCGCCCTGGCGAGTGGTGAGCACCTTCTCTCGCAGGAGCTCCGCCATGGTCGCGCAGGCCGCTTCACGGGTCGGTGCCTTGATGTTGAGACGCTGGAAGTAATCGCAGTCTCCGGGGAAACTCTGGATCTTCGACTGCGCGGCGGAGCCGGAGATGGCCAGCGCGCTCTCGACGTCGGGAGACGGACCAGTTACCTCGACGATCTTGCCGAACCGGCGGAACCGCTCGAGGTCGCGCGGGCTGAAGTCGAGCATGGCGACGCGGTGACCGAAGGCACCGCTCGCGGTGTCGACGACGAGGTCGCCGCTGTCGGACTGCTGGGCGATGGAGGCCATCCACTTGACGGTGTCCTCCTCCTTGATCTCGAAGCCGAGCCGCTGGGCGGACTCCATGAGGCGCCGCACGTCGGCGGCGTCGCCGAGGGTGTCGAGAGCATCCGGGCTGTTGGCTGCGGGTTGTGTCGTGGTCATTTCTTTCTCCGTTTCGTCGTCGGCGGATGCCGTCGGGTCGTTGCGTCAGCCGCGATCGCGGTAAAGAGGGTGGCCTGGTCCTGTGCGTCGCCCAGGGCGTTGTGGGAGAGCGGTCGTCCGTCCAGGTAGTGGGGGGAGAGGAACCGGAGGCTCGTCTCGGCCCAGGTTCCCCCGGCCATGCCGAGGTAATAGGACTTGATGTCGATCGCCGAGTGGCCGAAAGGGTTGCGGCCGAGGAATCGCTGGAAGTAGTCGCACACGAACATCCAGTCGAAGGCGGCGTTGAACCCGACGAACACGGCCGTGTCGCCATCCGGAACGATCTCGGCGATCCAGTCGGCGAAGCGCTGCATGGCCTCGTCGGAGGCGACACCGTTGGCTTCGAGGTATTCGAGGGTGAGCCCGCCGATCGAGAGCGCCTCAGTCGTCATCTGGTCGTTGACGGGCTTGAGTTCGACGTAGAAGCCGTTCGCCGGGTCGTCGACCGGGCACGCGCCGATCGAGAGCATGGAGTAGCCGCTCGGATGCGGACCAGCCGTCTCCACATCGACGCTGATCAGTGTTTCGGCCATGGGGCTCCCGTCCACTCAGGCAACAGGCTACGGGATGCGGGGGGACGCTCTCCACTGCTGCCGTGCAGGCGTTGTTCGTAGACTGTGCAGGTGACGGTCCCGAATGACGCCCCCGGCCAGGAGCCGCGCCCTCGGCCGGAGTACGGGGAGTACGCGAGCCCCGAGGAGCAGGAGCAGGCGATCGCCCGCTCGCAGCCCCGCGAGGGTTCCGTGGGGCCGGATCGGCAGGCCCAGGCCATGCCCGCCGCGACACCCGTCGCACCGGACCATGCGCCGGTGCCTGCGACACCCGCGCCGGCGGGAGTCGGCGATCGGATGGTGACAGTGTTCCTGCTCGCCCTCGGTCTGGTCTACCTCATCGGCGGCGCGGGCGGCTACCTCGCCCTCGGGAAGACCCTCGACACCGTCTACGCGCAGTTCGGCCTCGGCGACTACACGCCGACGGCGGCGACCCCCGCCTTCGGTATCGCGATCGTCGTCGGCCAGGCGGTCATCTGGATCGTCGCGGCGGCGTGGTCGTACCGGCGCCTCTCGAGCGGCCGACGGTCGTGGTGGGTGCCCGTGCTCGGGGCGGTGGCGACGTTCCTGGTGACGGTCGTTCTCTTCGGGGTGCTCCTGGCGGGGGATCCCGCGTTCCTCGCCTACGTGTCGGAAGCCTGAGCCGGAAGGCGCTGTCATCACCGTACGATGGCGGTCAATGAGTGAGCAATCGATCCACAGAGCGGTGCCCCCTCGGGAACTCGCCGCGACGATCACGGCGCGCTCCGTGCTCCGGGCCGGATGGGCGGTCGCGGCCACCTACCTCGCGATCTCGGCCATCGCGATCATCGAACTCTGGATCGTCCGGCGCTATCCGGTTGAAGCTGCGATCCCCCTCCTCGCGCTCGCCGTCATGGGAGTGGCATTGTTCTTCCTGGTCAGGTACGTGAGTTGGTGGAGCGGCCTCATGTACCTCGCTGTCGGCGGGCTCGCCACGTTCGCCTACGTGTACGGTCTGCTGTCGATCGACCCGACCGTCAACGACCAGGGAACCTATCTCGTCAACCGGTTGGTCATCGTGTTGCTCCTGATCGGGCCCGTGAGCAGCAGGCTCATCCACGGGGTGCTGTGGTGCAGCGGCGGATGGCTGCTCGGCACACTCGCGACGATGGCGGCGCAGTCCGCGCTCGGGCTGTCGGTTCGGCCCGGGTTCGGCCCGGTCGTCTCGCTCTCGATCTACCTGACCGTCATCGTCCTGTTCGTGTTCATCCGGCGAGACCAGCGTCGGTTCGTTCCCGACTTCTCCGCCATCGAGGTGGAAACGGCCCGGATGGCGGGCCAACGCGAACTGGAGGAACGGGCAGTCGCACTCCTGCACGACACCGTGCTCAGCGACCTGGTTGCCCTCGCGAACGGCAAGAGCGCCCTCGACGAGCGCACCCGTGCGCGATATCTCAGCGATATCGGGAGGGTCACGAGCGGTCGACTCGAGCCGCGCGCCAACGCAGGCGCCGAAGGCGATGGCACCGACGAGGATTTTCGTCAGGAACTGCTCGCGGTCATCAGCGACTTCCGCTGGCGGGGGCTCGCCGTCGACGTGACCGGCGGTGAGGCGATGTCGGCGAGGCTGACCCCGGCGGCCGCGGATGCACTCCTCGGCGCGGTACGCGGGACTCTCGAGAATGTGGCGCGGCACTCCGGTTCGACGAGGGCCGAGGTGTTCCTGGAGGTATCAGGACCCGACCTCTCGGTCATGATCGTCGATCACGGTGTCGGCTTCGATCCGGAGGACGTCCCGGCGAACCGACTCGGCATCCGACGCTCACTCATGCAGCGAATCGAGGGCAACGGGGGCAGAGTACGGATCTGGTCGGCGCCCGGTGCAGGCACCTCGGTGCTCATCTCCCTGCCCCTGGAGGCGACGGATGATTGAGGCTTTCACGAGGTCGCCGCGGGAAGTGGACCTCCTCAGCTGGTTCACCGGCCCACTCGTGCCGACAGTGTTCGGCGGGCTTGCCGTCGTCTATGGATTCGGAATCGCCCTGTTGTCGCAGGGGCAGGAGATCTACCTTCCGCTCGAACTGGCCTCCGTGGCGTCCATGGCCATCGGATTCGTCATCATCGCCCTCCTCACCTCTTCGCGCCGCCTGGAACTCACCCCAGCGCTCAGCATCGCCCCGGCGGCGTTCGGGTGGATCGGACTCGGGCACTCGGCTTTTGCCCACATCCAGAGCACCGAGCAGGTCGAACTCTGGTGGGCCCCCGTTGGGCTCGGATTTCTCGTGGCGGCTCTTGCCCCCTACCTGTCGGCGATTCGTCTCCTCGTCATCGGCGGTGCGAGCACCATGGTCACGATCGCCGCCACGGCCGCCATGATGACGATCGGGGCGAGGCCGGAGTATTGGCCCACCGTCACCCAGCTGCTGCTCGGGGCCGGGTCGGTCGTGGTCGCCACGGTGGCAGCGGCGGTTTTCTCCTCCCAGGTCGTGCGGCGCACCATGGAATGGGCGGCCTCGGCACCGGGCCCCGTGCTGTCGAGCGGGGTGTTGGGCGAGTCGGCGAGACGCCGGATCCTGCGCCAGGAACTGGCCAGTGTCGGCGATCGTGCCGTGCCGCTGCTCGAACGCGTCGCGACAGCGGGCATCGTCACGCCCGCTGACCGCGAGCAGGCACGAGCGCTTGCGGAGGACTTGCGGGCTGAGCTCGTCGAACGCTCGAACCGGAGCTGGCTCGAATCGCTCGCTCGCCGCATGAACCTCACTGTCATCGACCAGGATCATCGCGCCGACCGAATGAACCGAGCCCAGCGTTCAGCCCTGCTCGGCCTGTTGCAGGCGGCGATTGATAGGTCTGCATCCGCCGGCGCGCCACTGGTCATCGAACTCCGCGGCGAGCCGGACGGATCCACGGCCGTCGCGCTCAGTACGGACGTTGCGCTCCCCGAGGGCCGGAGACTCACCCTGCTCGCCCCGCACTACGTCACGTTGCGGGCCGCCGTCGACGAGCTGGAGTGGGACGCCGGCGAGAAGCTTCGGCTGCGATTCCGGCTGCCGCCGGACCACTCGAAGAGCTGAGTGGCGTGGTCGCCCGGCGTACCCGGGTCCTAGGGTGTCAGCGTGAGGTGATCGAGTTGCCCGCCGAACCGAGCTGCTGGGTGGACTGGGCGACTCGCTGCGCCATCGCCGACTCGGCCACCTTGCCCCAGGCACGCGGGTCGTACTGCTTCTTGTTGCCGACACCGCCATCCACCTTGAGCACGCCGTCGTAGTTCTTGAGCATGTAGTCGGCGATCGAACGGGTGTAGGCGTACTGGGTGTCGGTGTCGACGTTCATCTTGATGACGCCGTTGCGCACGGCGGTCGCGATCTCATCGTCGCTCGACCCTGAGCCGCCGTGGAAGACCAGGTCGAGCGGGTTGGCGGCCGTGCCGAACTTCTTCGCGATCCCGGCCTGGATCTCGGCGAGCAGTTCCGGCTTGAGCTTGACGTTGCCCGGCGCGTAGACGCCGTGCACGTTCCCGAAGGTGAGGGCGGCCATGTAGCGGCCGTTCTCACCGAGGCCGAGCGCCTCGACCGTCTGGATGCCGTCCTCGACCGTCGTGTACAGGTGCTCGTTGATCTCGTGGCTGACGCCGTCCTCCTCACCGCCGACGACACCGATCTCGACCTCGAGGATGGCGTTGATCGCCTTCATGCGGGGCAGGATCGACTGGGCGATCTCCAGGTTCCCGGCGAGGGGAACGCTCGAGCCGTCCCACATGTGGGACTGGAAGATGGGCTCCCCACCCGCCTTCACTCGAGCCTCCGAGGCCTCGAGGAGCGGCATGACGAAGCCGTCGAGCGCATCCTTGGGGCAGTGGTCGGTGTGGAGGGCAACCGTGACGGGGTAGTTCTTCGCGACCTCGGTCGTGAACGCCGCGAAGGCGAGCGCGCCGGATGCCCGCGCCTTGACGCTCTGGCCGGCGAAGTAGTCCGCACCGCCGGTCGTCACCTGGATGATGCCATCCGAACCGGCCTCGGTGAGTCCCTGCAGAACCGCGTTGATGGTCGCCGAGGAGGAGACGTTGAAGGCCGGAAACGCGAATCCGCCCTTCTTGGCCTTGTCGAGCATCTCGGCGTACTGGTCCGGGGTGGCGATGGGCATGACTACTCCTTGGAGATTCCGGTGTGCTTCGAGTCTATTGACAACCGGGCACCCGCTACCGCCTCGGGGCGAGAAAGCGGGGACAACCTGACCTGATGTTTAAGAACATCGGATATTTCGGGCATTGCGCGCAGAGCCTGATACTCGCGGTCAATAGGGTTGGGGGTGTGATGACGACCGACACCGGCACCCTGTTCCTGCACCCCGACCGCAACCTCGCCATGGAGCTCGTGAGAGCCACCGAAGCGGCGGCCATCCGAGCCTGGCCCTTCATCGGTCGCGGCGACAAGAACGCGGCCGACGGGGCGGCGGTGGATGCCATGCGCAAGTTCCTCGGCACCGTCAACTTCGACGGGGTCATCGTCATCGGCGAAGGTGAGAAGGACCACGCGCCGATGCTCTTCAACGGTGAGCACGTCGGCAACGGGCGGGGACCGGCCTGCGACATCGCGGTCGACCCCATCGACGGTACGTCGCTCACGGCGGCCGGGCGCCAGAACGCGCTCTCGGTGATCGCGGTCTCCGACCGCGGCAGCATGCTCGACGCCTCCTCGGTCTTCTACATGGACAAGATCGTCGCCGGGCCGGAGGGGTTCGGCGTCCTCGACCTGGACCGCCCGATCGGGGACAACATCCGGGCGCTCGCGAAAGCGAAGAACAAGCCGGTCGGCGAGATGACGGTCGCCGTGCTCGACCGTCCGCGGCACATCCAGCTCATCGACGAGATCCGGGCGGCCGGCGCCGGCACCCGGCTCATGCTCGACGGCGACGTCGCCGGCGGGATCAACGCGGCGCGCTACGACACCCGCATCGACCTGTGCGTCGGCATCGGCGGGAGCCCGGAAGGCATCACGACGGCCTGCGCCATCAAGGCGCTCGGCGGGTTCATGCAGGCCAGGCTCGCACCAGGGACCGATGACGAGCGCGAGAAGGCGAAGGATGCCGGCCTCGACCTCGACGCCCTCATGGACGCCGACGACATGGTCAAGGGCGACAACACCTTCTTCGTCGCAACCGGCGTGACGGATGGCGGGCTCGTCGACGGCGTACGCAGGAAGGGGCCGATCATCCGCACCGAGAGCATCGTGCTGCGGTCGCGTTCGGGGACGATCCGGCGGGTCACCGCGGAGCACCTCGTCGCCAAGTGGCTGGACTGACCTGTGCGTCCCGGTCCCAGGTGTTGCACACACCGACGAAGGGTCCCATATGGCCCCTCCGCGAGTGTGTGAAGGGCCATATGGGACCCTTCATCGGGGTGAGCGCACGCTGCGCCCAGGTCGACGCCGGTCTCTCGAAACGCTGATCGGGTGACCCCTCAGGGGGTCGTGGCGTCCGTGTCGGCATCGGAGACCAGCTCGAAGGCGGTGAGCTCGCGCGGTGCCTCCTCGATGCCGGGGAGCGTGCCGAGCACCTTCGACTCGTCGAGCGCGCCGAGTCGCCGGGCGCTCGGCAGCACCTGTCGCTCGAGCGAGCCGACGAAGGTGTTGTAGTCCTTGACGCTGCGCTCGATCGAACGGCCGAGCTTCTCGACGTGCTCCGAGAGTTTCGCGAGCCTCCCGTAGAGCTCCTTGCTGAGGTCGAAGAGGAGCTTCGCGTCCTCGGTGAGCACGTTCTGCTGCCAGGAGAAGGCCACGGTCTTGAGCACCGACCAGAGTGTCACGGGCGAGGCGAGGGCGACCCGCTTGCCGAACGCGTAGTCCATGATGGCGGGGTCGGCCTCCAGGGCGCTCGAGACGAGCGATTCGCTCGGGATGAAGGCGATGACGAGTTCCGGCGAGGCGTCGAGCCCCGCGTAGTACTCCTTGCCGGCGAGCGTGTCGATGTGCGAGCGCAGTGCTTTGACGTGCTCCTTGATGAGGCGCTCCCGTTTCGCGCCCTCGTCCCCGGTCGCGGTCACCGGGATGCCGCTGGCCTCAAGGTAGGAGTTGAACGGCACTTTGGCGTCGACCGCGATGTTCTTGCCGCCCGGCAGGTGGACGACCATGTCCGGGCGGCCTGCTCCGGCATCCGAGGAGATGCTCGACTGCACGTCGAAGTCGACGCGTTCGATGAGGCCGGCCGCCTGCACGACGTTGCGCAACTGCGTCTCGCCCCATACCCCCCGCGTGCTGTTGCTCTTGAGCGCGGCCGCGAGCGACTCGGCGGTACTGCGCAGGCGCTCCTCGGATTCCGTGGCCGACTTGAGCTGTTGGCTCAGCTCACCGTGCTGCTGCCGGCGCTGTGTCTCGAGTTCGGTGACCTTGGTCTGCATCGCCCGCAGGTTCTCCTGCACCGGAGTGAGCATCTGCAGCACCTTGCTCTCGGCGCGCTCGCGCTCCTTCTGCGCTTCCTGCTCGGTACGCTGCCGCTCGAGCAGGTCGCGGTGCTGCTCCTGGAGCCCGCCGACCTGCTCCTTGAGCGCGGTCGCGGTCGCCTGCACGGATGCCAGCTCTGCCGCGAGCGCGGCCTGCGCCGACTGCTCGGCGGCCCGCAGTTCGGCGAGCGCGGTCTCATGGCGGGCCTGGAGCACGGCCGGGTCGTCACCGCCGCCGGGGATGCGGCGCAATCGACCGACGAGCCAGCCGATGACCGCGCCGAGTACGAGGCCGCAGGCGATGCCGACGAGGAGGGCGAGCAGTGGATCCATGGGACCAGTGTGTCAGCGTGCGCCGACAGCGTGCCCGAGGGCGGCCTCCGCGCGCCGTCACCGACCACGTAGGGTGATGCCATGACCTCACCGTCGCCGCGCAGCACCGAGGTGAGCACCGACGACCTTCGCTACCTGCTCTCCGTTGCCAGGACGGGCCGGCTGGTCTCCGCCGCTGCACTCCTCGGCGTCGACCACACGACAGTACGCCGCCGCATCGACCGCCTTGAGGCGACCCTCGGGGTGCGGCTTCTCGACCGCGGAGCGGACGGATGGGAGCTCACCGCGATCGGTCGCGATGTCGCGTCCCGCGCGGCAGGTCTGGAGCACATCGTCGAGCAGGTTGTGGGGGCGGCATCCGGCGGCACGGAGGAGTTGCGCGACACCGTGCGGGTCGCGGCACCCGACGGGTTCGGGGCGGTGTTCGTGGCGGCCGCACTCGCCAGGGTACGGCAGGAGCACCCGGGCATCACCGCTGAACTCGTCACCTCGACGAGGCCGCTCAGCCTGCGCGGCTCGGGCTACGACCTGGCCGTGACGATCGGTTCCGGCACGAGCACGCGGCTGACCGCCGAACCGCTCGCGCCGTACTCGCTGCGCCTGTACGCCTCACCCGACTATCTCGCCGCCTATCCACCGATCCGCTCCGTCACCGACCTCGATTCCCACACGCTCGTCTTCTACGTGGATGCCCTGCTCACGGTGCGCGAGCTCGACCTGGCCCCCGTGCTCTCCGGCATGCGGGTCGGGTTCGGGTCGACGAATGTGTTCGCGCAGCTCGAGGCGACCCGGCGCGGCGCGGGCATCGGGCTTCTGCATGCGTTCATGGGGGAGCCGGACCCCGGTCTCGTTCCCGTGCTGCCGCGCGAGGTCGACTTCCGGCTGCAGTTCTCGCTCTCGGCCCGCAGGGACAGTCTCGCGGTCGAGTCCGTGAGCGTCGTGCGGGACGCCATCCGACGGGAGGTCCGAGAGCGGGAGGGCGAGCTCATCCCGCGCTGAGCAGTTCCCCGTCCAGTCCTCGAGCAGGTCCGTGCTCACGCCGCGCGACCATGCGATTTCGCACATCCACTCCGCGGTAACAGCCCTTGATTGCAGATGTATTCCGGCCGACACTGGGGTGAACGACACCTCACGAAAGGGGCAGGGATCATGGGCGACATCCTCAACCACTGGATCGGCGGCGCAACGGTCGAAGGGGAGTCGACCCGCACCTCGCCGGTCTACAACCCCGCGCTCGGCACCGTCGCCAAAGAGGTGCGTCTGGCCACCGTGGGCGACATCGCCACCGCCGTCGCCGCAGCGAAGGCAGCGTTCCCGGCCTGGGCGGAGACCTCCCTCGCCAAGCGTCAGGCCGTGATCTTCAACTTCCGCCAACTGCTCAACGAGCGCAAAGAGGACCTTGCGCGCATCCTCACCGCCGAACACGGCAAGGTGCTGTCGGACGCCCTGGGCGAGATCGCGCGCGGCCTCGAGGTCGTCGAGTTCGCGAGCGCCATCCCGCATCTCATGAAGGGCGAATACAGCGAGAACGTCTCGACCGGCGTCGACGTGTACACGACGCGCGAGCCGCTCGGCGTCGTGGGCATCATCAGCCCGTTCAACTTCCCGGCCATGGTGCCGCTGTGGTTCTTCCCGATCGCGATCGCGGCGGGCAACGCCGTCGTGCTGAAGCCCTCGGAGAAGGACCCGAGCGCGGCGAACTGGATGGCGGAACTCTTCGCCGAGGCGGGCCTGCCGGACGGCATATTCAACGTCGTGCACGGGGACAAGGTCGCGGTCGACGCGCTCATCGAGCATCCGGATGTCGCCTCGATCTCCTTCGTCGGCTCCACCCCGATCGCGCGCTACATCTACGAGAACGCGGCGAAGCAGGGCAAGCGCGTCCAGGCGCTCGGCGGGGCGAAGAACCACATGCTCGTGCTTCCGGATGCCGACCTCGACCTCGCCGCGGATGCCGCCGTCAACGCCGGCTTCGGATCGGCGGGGGAGCGCTGCATGGCGATCAGCGTGCTCGTCGCGCTCGAGCCCATCGCCGACGAACTCGTCGCCAAGATCGCCGAGAGGATGAAGGGGCTCAAGGTCGGCGACGGCCTGCGCTCCT
Organism: Leifsonella bigeumensis; assembly: GCF_039537265.1. Taxonomy (NCBI): domain Bacteria; kingdom Bacillati; phylum Actinomycetota; class Actinomycetes; order Micrococcales; family Microbacteriaceae; genus Leifsonella; species Leifsonella bigeumensis. The sequence continues at coordinate 497,113 of NZ_BAABAE010000003.1, forward strand.
GCGACATGGGCCCGCTTATCACGAGGGAGCACCGCGATAAGGTCAGCGGCTACATCGACCTCGCCGCCACGGACGGCGCGACGGTTGTCGTCGACGGTCGCGGTGTGGGCGTCGATGGGGAGGCCGACGGTTTCTGGCTCGGCCCGACCCTCTTCGACAAGGTCCCGGTGAGCTCGAAGGTTTACGTGGACGAGATCTTCGGGCCGTTGCTGTCGGTCATCAGGGTGCAGACGTTCGAGGAGGGCATCGAGCTCATCAACAGCGGCCCCTACGGCAATGGCACGGCGATCTTCACGAACGACGGCGGGGCCGCGCGCAAGTTCCAGCGCGAGATCCAGGTCGGCATGATCGGCGTCAACGTGCCGATCCCGGTGCCGGTCGCCTACCACTCCTTCGGCGGCTGGAAGCACTCGATGTTCGGCGACACGAAGGCCTACGGCGTCGACGGCGTGCGCTTCTTCACGCAGGAGAAGGCGATCACGCGCCGCTGGCTCGACCCGAGCCACGGCGGCATCAACCTGGGCTTCCCGGAGAACCGCTGAGGGTCTACTGTCGCGGTATGACCCCGACGAGGGCACCTGGCATTGCGCTCGTCTGCGCGGCCGTCGCACTGGTAGCGGTGGCTGCGCTGGAGCTGGCGGTGGGAAGCGCTCGCGGGGACGGTGACAACCCCGCGGAGAGTCTCGACTATCTTGCTTCGTATGGCCAGCTCTATGCACTGTCCGGCCTGGCCCTCGTCGCTGGTGGAATGGCCGTGATCGTCGCGGCCCTCGGAGTGCGCCGGTTCGCTCGGACGGCAGGTGTTTCGCTTGCGCTTGAGTCGATCACGGTGGTTGCGGTACTGGCCGCAGGTTTTTTCGCGGTTGCCGGCGTGATGCGAATGCAGGCCGTCGGTACCGTGCCGCACATCCAGGGTCTCGATCAGCAGTGGGGCGAGTCTGCCTACCTGGTGGTGCAGATAGCGGGGACCCAGGGTCTGCTCTCCGCGGGGCTGATCGGACTTGCAGCGTGGCTCGTCGGCTTCGTACTCTTCGCGTGGCGCCGCAGGGTTCGTTGGCCTGGGGTGGTGGGGGTGATCCCGGCCCTGCTTCTGCTGTTATTGCTCACGGACCTTGCGATCCCGTTCGTCGTTGAGATCGTCGGTGATGGCCTGTTCCTTGCGTATATCGCCAGTATCGTCATCGGGTTGCCCTTGTGCTGCTTTATCTTGGGCGTTGCATTGCTGTTGCCCGCCACGCAATCCCGACTATCGACGGTGCCTGGCCCGCGGCCTGTCGGATTCCGGGGTTAGCCGAGCGCCATGCTGCGGTGAGCGGTGGAAGTCGCTGCCGCGGCCGGGCCGATCGCACGGAGTCGCTGGCTCGTGATCGTCGCGAGGTGCGCGATGTCGATCGCGTCGTGGCGCCGCGCGGCGTGGACGACGATCGCCGCGCAGGCCTCGGCGTCGGCGAGGGCGTTGTGGTGGTCGAAGTCCTCGAAGCCGGCGGCCATGGCGGCGACCGGCAGCCGGTACGAGTCGAGGTGGTAGGTGCGACGCGCGACCTGCAGGCTGCACAGGTAGCTGAAGTCGGGGCAGTCGACGAAGCTGGCGGCGCAGGCGGCGGTGATGACCCCCATGTCGAATCCGGCGTTGTGGGCGACGAGTGTGTCGCCCGCGGCGAAGGCGACCAGGTCGGGGAGCTGCTCGCTCCAGAGCGGGGCGCCCTCGACATCCGGGGCCATGATGCCGTGGATACGCGTGTTCCACTCGTTGAACGCGTCGTAACCGAGCGGCGGATGGATGAGCCACCCGGCCTTGTCGACGACTTTGCCGTCTCGAACCTTCACCATGCCCACCGAACACGCCGACGCGCTGTTGGAGTTGGCGGTTTCGAAGTCGATGGCGGTGAAGTCGAGTCCCATCACCGCATCGTCTCACGGGCATCCGACCATCCGCTGCGCCACGCCCCGCTGATCAAGATTGGGGCGTGCACCGGGGGCGGATGCGGATGTCGGGCGGGCCGTGTTGACTGGGCTGGAAGGAAGGGAGTCGCCATGTTCCTCGGACTGAGGACCGTCATCTACCCCGCGCCGGACCTGGCAGCCGCGAAGGCCTGGTGGATCGAGGCGCTCGGCATCGAGCCGTACTTCGACGAACCGTTCTTCGTCGGCTTCAGCCCGGGCGGTTACGAACTCGGCCTGAACCCCGGCGCAGACCCCGCGCTCGGGGCCGTGAGCTACTGGGGTGTTGCGGATGCCGATGCGGCCTACGCGCGCCTCGTGGCGATGGGCGCGACACCGCTCGAGCCCATCGAGGAGGTCGGGGACGGCATCCGGCTGGGAACCGTTCGCGACCCGGTAGGCAGCATCGTGGGAGTCATCGAGAACCCGGTGTTCGAGTTGCGGCCGGTGGAGTCGGCGGGGCCGGGGCGGTAGAGGCGCGCGCCTGAAGGTGCGTCTGCATCGTCAGGTTCCCGCTGCGGTCGCCCTGGATCGCGGCCAGTAGCTTCTGCCCGGCGAGGCGGCCGAGTTCCTGCCCGTCGAAGGTGACTGAGGTCAGCGGCGGGTCGAGCAGTTGCGCGAAAGGGATGTCGTTGTAGCTGGCGATGCTCAGGCGATCGGGGATCGGGACTCCGATGGAGTGCGCGGCCCCCACGACGCCGAAGGCGAGCATGTCGTCGGCGCAGACTATTGCCGTGACTCCGACGGCGTCCCATTCCTGCCAAGAGGAGAGGAAGACCTTGGAGCCTTCTGCGACGCTTAGTTCGTCGGCGAATGCGGTGGCGACGATGTTGCCCCCGTTTGCCCGCAAGCTTCCTTCAAGGCCTTCGCGGCGCTGTACGAAGGTGTCTTTGGAGCGCCGGACATCGAGGTAGGCGATCCAGCGGTGGCCGAGCGAGGTGAGGTGTTCGGCGATCTGGCGTGATGCGTCCCGGATGTCGATGTCGACGCGGTCGAGTGAGACGGTCGCATCCGGTGAGTCGATGAGCACGGTGGGGCAGGTCGCCTGAAAGGTGGCCAGGACCTCGTGGGAGGGGTTGGCGAGCACGAGGCCGGCGATGTTGCCGGCCTGCGCTTCGCGCACGGTGTCCGAGTCATAGTCGGCGCCGCCGGGGCCGACCCGCAGGTCGACGCCGTACTTGCCCGACAGCGATTCGACGATGCCGTGGAATACGTCGCCGAAGAAGGGGTTCCGCACATCCGGGCAGACGAGCACGACGTTGGACGGTGTCCGCGTGGCGAGACTCCTCGCACTCTGGTTGGGGCGGTAGTCGAGCACGTCGATGGCGGCCAGGATGCGCGCGTGAAGCTGCTCGCTGATACGCCCCTCGTGCTGGCCATTGACGACGAGCGAGACGGAGGCGACCGAGCATCCGACGTACTCGGCCACATCGCGTGAGGTGACTCGTTTCATGCGGATGGACTCGCTTTCGTTGCTGCCCGGTCGGTTGTCAATCTACGGCACTGCGGATGTTCCGGGCGGCGCTACCCGGCAAGCGCTCCCGGTTGGCCGAGTGCGATGGATGCCAGGTCCGACCCCGATCGGACGGCATCGGCGACGGTGCTCCCCACGATGACCGCGGAGAGGAACCCAGCGGCGAACGCGTCGCCGGCACCGGTCGAGTCGAGGACCTCGGTGAGGCGGGGCACCGGAACGAGCTCGATTCCCGTGGCGGTGCGGATCTCGACGGGTGCCGGGCCCCGCTTGACGATGTAGGTGCGACCTGGTGGCGGGGTGTGGACGTCGAGACCCAGGAAATCGGACTCGTCGGAGTTCGCGAAGACGATCTTCGGCGCGAGCTCATCGAGGAGGTCCATGGTGGGGGCGGTGCCGAGCTCGCGCATCACCGAGACGGCGGAGACGTCGATGCTCGTCGGCGCCCCGAGCGCAGTCATCCGCCCCATGAGCTCGGTGATCGATCGCCGGGCGGACGGGGTCGTGAACCCGTAGAGGGGCACGTGCAGCCATCCGACACCCTCGAGCCAGCCGGGGTCGACGGTATCGAGTTCGCTCGCCGCAGCACGGTCGGGGAACATCGTGCGCTCGCCGTCGGGGTCGACGAGCACCACGACGGTGCCCGTTCGCCCCGCCCGCTGCACGCGGACATCGATTCCGGTTCCGTGGAGTTCGGCCACAAGCTGGTCGCCGCGGGCGTCCGCTCCGACCCGACCGATGAAGCGCACAGGGCACCGCCGGGAGGCAGCGGCAGCCACGTTGGCTGCGCTGCCACCTCGTGAGCGGTAGACCGTCGCGGCGTTGTCGTTGCCGCGCTCGATCGGCCCCCTGGTCCAGATGACCACGTCCTCGAGGAGGTCACCGGCGACCGCGAGCGTGGCCCCCGACTTCGTCATCTCAACGGGACCAGCGCGCGGCCGGCATCGTCTCGAGGATGTCGTGCGCGATCGTGAGATCGATCGACCGGGGGACGAGCTGGTCGCCGGGGACGAAGTCGGCCAGGCTCGTGGCGAGGGCGTGGACGGCGTGCCCCTGCAGCGCGAACCCGACATCCATGACCTCGATCGGGTGACCGGTGGCTGCGCTCAGGTTGAGCATCTCACCGCGGGCGAGCAGCCGGATGGACTTGCCGGAGTCGAGCGTGTACTCGACGACGTGCGGGGCGAGCCTCGTCTCGGTCGTCGCGGCGTTCCGCAGGCCGGGAACGTCGATCTCGGTGCTGAAGTGGCCGACGTTGCCGAGCATCGCCCCGTCGCGGAAGAGCGGAAAGTGCTCGGGCCGGATGATGCCGGGCCGCCCGGTGATCGTGATGACGGTGTCGGCGATCGGGAGTGCCTGCTCGAGCGGCATGACAAGCATCCCGTCGTACGCGGCTTCGAGTGCCCGGATCGGGTCGATCTCGACGAGCAGCACGGTGGCGTTGAGCGCGCGGAGTGTGCGTGCGAGGCTCCGGCCGCAGGACCCGTAGCCGACGACGCAGAAGGTGCGCCCACCGACGATCGTGTTGGTCGCCCGCATGAACCCGTCGAGCACCGCCGGGCCGATCCCCTTCTCGTTCTCGACGATCTGCTTGAGAGGGCTGTCGTTGATGATGACGACCGGGAACGGGACTTTTCCAGCGAGCTCGTTGCGCAGGCGCAGGGCGCCGGAGGTGGTCTCCTCGGTGGCAGCAACGACCCGATGCGAGTCGGCGGCGAGGCTGGCAGCGATGAGATCGGCGCCGTTGTCGACGAGGATGTCCGGCCTGGTCTTGAGGATGGCGGCGATGTGCTCGAGCTGGTCGGCATAGGTGCCCGCACGCTCGCCGCGGACGTCGATGTCCAGGTCTGCGCGCAGTGCTGCCGCGACTGCGTCGTCAGTGGTGCCGGGGCTGCCGGCCATCGAGAGCGATGCTCCGCCGGCCACGAGGAGTTCGGCCAGAACCGCGGTCTTCGATTCGACATGCAGTCCCATGGCGATGGTGCGACCTTCGAGGGGGCGCTCGGCCTCGAATCTGGATCGAAGCCCCGCCAGCAGCGGCATGTTCTGACGTGCCCAGGCGATTCGCTCGGCGCCTTCGGTGATGAGGCTCATGTGTGTCTCTCCATTCCCTGATCTACTCGGTCTAGGACAGGGTGAACCACGAAGTGCCCTTATGTCAAGCGCTTGACGTCTAGAACCTCTGTGACCCTTCCTCTTCCGGTGGGAAAAAGAATGAAGAAAGTTAAGCGCTTGACGTATAGCGCTTAACGTGTCACTCTCATACACACCCCAACGCAAAGGAGCACCGGTGAGCACCACCAGCGGGAGCATCATCCTCGGCAGCGGCTACATCGCCGGCCGCCATGCGACGGCGCTGCACGAGGCCGGACGTTCGATCGTCGGCGTCCACAGCCCGACGGCCGAAAACGCGGCGAGGGCCGCCCGCGCCTGGGGCTCGACTGCGTACGACTCATTCACCGAACTGCTCGACGCGCCCGGGGCGACGCACCTGCACGTGTGCACGCCGACCACGAATCACGCGAGTGTCGTGACCGCCGCCATCGAACGCGGACTCACCATCGTGTGCGAGAAGCCGCTCACGGTCGACGCGTCGAGCGCGCGCGACCTGGCCGATCGCGCAAGAGCGGCAGGAGTCGACAACTACCTGACCTTCAACCGCCGGTTCGACAACGGTATCCAGCTCATGAGGCAACGCTTCGCCGCTGGCGAGATCGGCGGTGCCGTCGCCGTCTACGGGTATTACCAACAGGAGTGGAATGCTCCGGTTTCCACCCGTGACTGGAGGTTCGACCCTGCCCAGATCGGACCCAGTCGGGTGGTAAGCGAGATCGGTTCCCACTGGTTCGATCTTGCACGCTACGTGCTCGGCACCGACGTCGCCTCCGTCAGCGCTCTCACGGCGAACATGGGGGAGCGGGCGTATAGCCAGGGCAACGACACCGGCACGTTCACACCGGTCAACGAGGACCTGTTCGCCTCGCTCCTCCGATTCGAGGGTGGCGCGGTCGGGAGCCTGTTCGCGACGCAGCTCGCCCAGGGCGCCTGGGACGACATCACGCTGAGGATCGACGGCACCGCAGGATCTCTTTCCTGGGACAGCCGCGAGCCTGGCCGCCTGAAGGTCGCGCACAAGGGCCTCGGGGTTCTCACTCTCGGTTCTGGTGCGGACACCCGATCGATCGAGGACATGATCGCCGCCATCTATCGCGGCGACGACACGATCTGCGCCGACTTCGCCGACGGCGTGGCCAACTGCGCAGTGCAGGATGCCGTACTCGCTTCCGCCGAGTCCGGCCAGTGGACGACGGTGAAGGAGAAGGCATGACTGTTAAGGGTTCGGTGGCGCTGGTCACGGGAGCGGCTCAGGGAATGGGGCGCAGCTGTGTCGACGCCCTGCTCGAGGCCGGCGCGGCGAAAGTGCTCGCCGTTGACCTCAATCGCACCGAGAGCACGGATGCCCGGGTCGTCCCGATCGAGCTCGACATCACCGACGAGAACGCGATCCGCGACCTGTTCGCCGAGACCGATCAGGCAGTGCAGGTCCTCGTCAACTGCGCGGGCGCCTACCGGTTCCGCAACGGTCTCGAGATCGAGACGGAAGACTGGAACCGGTCGTTCGCCATCAACCTGCAAGCGCCCTTCCTCACCATGAAATACGCCTCACGCCGGCTCATCGGTGAGAACCTGCCCGGTGCTTTCGTCAATATCGCTTCGATCGCGGGCAAGCGAGGATTCCCGAATCAAGCCGACTACTGCGCAGCGAAGGCGGGGTTGATGGGTCTCACCCGCGCAGCGGCCCTGGACCTCGGCTCCCACGGAATCACCGTGAACGCCATCGCACCCGGAACGGTCGACACTCCCATGATGGCGAAGGTCGTCGCCGACCTCATGGACATCACCGGTCTCGGCGTCGAGGAGCAGCGCAATGAGCTCACCAGGGATATCCCGATCGGACGGATGCAATCCCCCCAGGAGATCGCCGCAGCGGTCGCCTTCCTGACTTCGGCCTCGGCTCGCGCCATCACTGGCGAAACCCTGGTCGTCGACGGCGGTCTCACCCGGGACTGACCAGAACCCTGAATGCACCACAGAGGAGTAGAGACATGAAGAGGTATTTGTCCAGCCCGCGGCGCTCGATCATGACCGTCGTCGTGTTGGCGGCAGCAATGACGCTTGCCGCCTGCAGCACCACCCCCGAGCCCGGCGCCGGAGACGAGTCCGTGTCGATCGCCTTCGTCAGCCCGCAGAAGGCCGGCGACAGCGGACCCATCGACGACATGATCGCCGCACTCGACCGGTTGAAGTCCGACTACGACGCCACCACCAAGTACGTCGAGCTGAGCGACCCGTCGACCTACGAGAGCACGTTGCGCAATCTCGCCCAGGCCGGGACCGACTACGTCGTGACCGCCTTCCCCGGCATGCAGCAGCCGCTGCAGGCCGTCGCCCCGGAGTTCCCGGACACCAACTTCCTACTCATCTTCGGTGACAAGTTCGATCCGGAGCTTCCGAACGCGCGGTCGGTCTCCTACGACGTCTACCAGGCGATGTACGTGTCGGGTATCGCTGCGGCGAATGCGACGACCTCCGGCAAGATCGGCTACATCGGTGGGGCACCTCAGCCGCCGCTCAACGCGAACTACCACGCCTTCTCCGATGGGGCGAAGTCGGTCGACCCGAGCATCACCGTGATCGGCGCCTTCGTCGGCAGCTTCGACGACGCGGCCAAGGGCAGGGACGTCGCCGCATCGATGATCGCGGAGGGTGTTGACGTCATCCAGACGGATGCGGCAGCCGCCTCCCTCGGGGTCATCACCGCAGGCCAGACCGGCGGCATCCTCGTGATCGCCGACTCCTCGGGCGAGGTCGCGGCGCAGTACCCGGAGACCGTCGTCGGCACCACGTTCCTCAAGTTCGGCGATTCGCTGTACCAGCAGATCAGTACAGCGTTGGACGGCTCCTTCGAGTCGGGCTATGTGACGAGCGGCCTGGCTGACGGAATTGTCGGACTCAACCTCTCCGACGCGTTCCTGAATGGCACCAGCCCCAAGGCTGCCGCGATCAAGGGGATCGTCGACCAGCTGACCAAGGCGGTCGACGACGTCTCTTCCGGCGCCGTCACGGTGACCTTCGACCCCAGCGGTATCTGACCGGGTAGTCGAGCGAGAGAGAAGGACAGGTTTCATGCCCGACGCATTGGAGGCGCGCAGCCTCACCAAGCACTTCGGTGACTTTGCGGCGATCGATGACGTGAGCCTGTCCTTCCCTCGCGGCCAGGTTCACGCCGTTGTGGGGCAGAACGGCGCGGGAAAGACCACCTTCTCGCGTCTCATCTGCGGACTCTACGAGCCGACCGCGGGAGAGGTCCTGGTTGACGGGACCCCCCTGCGCGTCGGCGACATCCGCTCTGCCCGTCAGCAGGGTGTCGACATGGTCCACCAGAACTTCTCCCTCCCGCCTTCCTTCACGGTGGCGGAGGCGATGCAGCTCTTCGACCCGGGCGCACCGGCCGTCGTCGGTCGTCGCGCGATGGAACGCCGCTGGAGCGAGGCCCTTCGCCGTCGGGGCAGCGCCATCGACGCGCGTCGGCGCATCCGCGACCTGTCCGTCGAGGCCAGGCAGTCACTCGAGATCATTCGTGCACTCGAGGGTCAGCCGACGGTCCTGCTTCTCGATGAGCCGACCGCCGTACTCGCGCCGTCCGAGGTGCAGGGACTCTTCGAGCAGGTGCGCCGGCTGCGCGACAGCGGACTCACCATCCTTATCATCCTGCACAAGCTTCCGGAGGTCTTCGCGATCGCCGACACCGTGAGCGTGTTGCGGGAGGGTCGGGTCGCGCTCGCCGTGACTCCCATCGGGGAGGTCACGGCGGAGGAGCTGACCCGGCACATCATCGGCCCGGACAGCGAGCTTCCCCAGGCGCACAGCAGGGCGGAAGACGCCGTCGGGAGCGCAACGGGTGCGGACCACCTCGATCAGGCGTCAGGAACCGTTCTCGAGCTGGAGGCGGTGGATGCGCCGCCGAGCGCGAGCGATCGATCTCTCGAAGACGTCGACCTCCGGGTCAGGGCCGGCGAGGTGCTCGGCATCGCCGGGGTGGAGGGCAACGGGCAGGAAACCCTTCTGGACGTGCTCTCCGGATTCGGGAGAGTCTCCTCGGGCACCATCCGGCTGGAGGGCACAGAGGTCACCGGGCTCGGCGTGCTCGCACGTCGCCGGCGGGGAGTGCGGTTCATCCCCTCCGATCGCAACAGCCAGGGAGTGAGTCTCACGACGTCCCTGTGGGAGAACATCGCGATCACCGATCTGCTGCTGGAGGGGCGCCGCTGGTTCTCGCCCCGCGGCCGGAAGGCGGCGGCCGCGACGCGACTCGCGACCTGGAAGGTCAAACATCGACGGGTCGAGCAACTTGCCGGAGAGCTGTCCGGCGGTAACGTGCAACGCGTCATCCTCGCGCGGGAGCTCGCGGACGGAGTGCGGCTCGTGATTGCCGGCAACCCCACCCGCGGACTCGACCTCGCCGCGACCGCATTCGTTCGGGCAGGGCTCACCGCCCTCGCCCAGGAAGGTGTCGCCGTGGTCATCGTCTCGGCAGACCTTGAGGAGATCAGGGACGTGTCGGACCGGATCTGCGTCATGAGAGGCGGGCGCATCGTCGCCGCGCTTGAGCGCAATGCACCCCTCGCGACGGTGGGGGCGGCCATGGTGGGTGACGCAGCATGATCACCAACGGGAGCGCCTTGTTGCGCAGCATCGTGATGATCGCGATCGCGATCGTAGCCTGCGCCATCATCTTCCAGCTCTCCGGATACTCGGCCGTCGACGCGATGTCCGGCTTCGTACAGGGCGCCATCACCGGCCCCGGCTCGCTCATGAGCACCCTGCGCTGGAGCCTGCCGCTCATGCTCGTCGGGGTCGGAACCGTGCTGTGCTTCCGCAGCGGATACTTCAATGTCGGGGCGCAGGGTCAGCTCTACATGGGCGCGATCGCTGCTGCCGCGCTCATCCCGGTGCTGCCCGGCCCCGCCCCCGTTCGGATGGCGGTCGGTGTCCTGGCGGCGATCGCCGCGGGCATGCTCTGGTCGCTCATCGCCGCCTGGCTCAAGACCTCGACGGGTGCGGACGAGCTGCTCACGACCCTCATGCTCAACTTCATCGGGGCGCTCGTGCTCCAGTACGTCACCAACGGGCCCTTGCGCGACCTCTCCGGCTCCGGGCAGGTGGCTGCGGCGCCGCCGCTGCCCCTCGACGTCAGGATCACCGGGTCGTCGGGCGTCGGGCCGGTCAACGTCACGCTCGTCATCCTCGTCCTGATCGGATGCTGGTTCCTGGTCAACCGGACGACCTTCGGCCTCTCTGCGACGATCGTCGGCCGCAACCCTCAGGTCGCCGCGCGCCAGGGCGTCAACCCGCGCTCGATCGTCTGGTCGACCTTCGCTCTCTCCGGTGGTCTCGCCGGTCTCGCCGGCGCGCTCGAGGTGCTCGGCCCGACGGGTCGCCTCATCCAGGGGTTCAGCCCCGATGTCGGCTTCACCGGTGTTCTCGTCGCCCTGGTGGGTGGCCTCACTGTGCTGGGGGCGACCTTCGCCGCTCTCTTCTTCGGCGCGCTCGCAGCGGCCATCGGATACCTGCCGATCGTGACCGACCTCCCGCGCTCCGCCCTGGAAGTCCTTCAGGGACTCGTGGCCCTGCTCATCACGGTGCAGTTGCGCGCACGTTGGAAGAAACGTGCGGCCAAGGCGAAGCCCGATCCGGCTCCGGCGGTGTCGAAACCCGGGGTATCGGAACCGGCGGCGCGAACAGAGGATCCGACATGATCCTGCGACCGACGACATCCGATCCCGACAGGAGGTAGAACGACCATGTGGCAGTTTCTTGAGACCAGCCTTCAGGATGCGACGCCGATTGCCCTCGCGGCGCTCGCCGGCACCTTCGCAGCGCGGTGCGGGATCTTCCATCTCGGGCTTGAGGGGCTCATGTGCGTCGGCGCCTTCACGTCCGTCGCGGTAACGATCGGTACCGGCAACGTGCTCACCGGGCTCACCTTCGCGGCGATCGTGTGCGCCATGCTCTCGGTGCTGTTCTGGGCGATCACGGTCAAGCTCAAGGCCGACCCCATCATCGCCGGCCTCGCGCTCACGACCCTCGGCCTCGGAGCCTCGACCTTCGCCCAGGAGACGATCTTCTCGACCCGCGGCACCATCACCGCGCCGGAGGGGCTCTGGCAGCCGTTCGCCGGCACCGGCTTCCCTATGCCGACCCTCTCGATCATCGTCATCGTGACCCCGCTGATCATTCTTGCCTCGTGGATCGTGCTGCGCCGCTCGCAGTTCGGTTTCTCCATCTCGGCGATCGGCGAGTTCCCCTACGCGGCGAGAAGTGCGGGAATCAACATCGATCGGACGCGACTCACGGCCCTGGTCATCGGCGGGGTGCTGTGTGCTCTCGCCGGTGCACAGCTCGCGCTCGGCGGCCTGACCTCGTTCTCCTCCGACATGACTGCGGGGCGTGGCTTCATCGCGTTCTCGGCCGTCGTTCTGGGCGGCTCGCATCCACTGGGCGCGGCGGCGGCGAGTCTCTTCTTCGGCGCGGCGAATACGCTCGGCATCCAGGCGCAGCTGGCCAAGTGGCCGGTTCCGCTCGAGCTCGTGCTCATGCTGCCCTACATTCTCACCATCGTCGCCGTCGCACTCACCGGGGTGCTCTTGCGCAAGGGTGCGGTCGCGCAGTCGGCTTTCGGGGAGCTCAGGAGCTGACCGATCCCGGTGCGGACTCGGTTCGCGACGCGCCCTGCGCTGCCACCCGCCGGACCAGGTCGACGAGGGCGAGCACCTGCTGCCTGGGCTCATCCGCGAGCCAGGCGACCGACATGGGCAGCAGCTGGGGCTCCGCGAGCGGGATGGTGGTGATCCCCGGGAGTACGAGGTTGGCGGTCGACTCGGGCACGAGCCCGAACGCGCGTCCTTCGGAGATGAGGTACGAGCGTGCGCCGACGATGCGTGGGCGGCTGACGAGCACGAGCGGCTCGAGCGAGGACTGCGCGCAGATTTCCAGCAACCGGTCGTAGTACTCGGGGTTGCGCTCGCGCGGCCAGAGCAGCAGGGGAACGTCGGCGAGGTCGGCCAGACTGATGCCGTCCGCACCAGCGAGCGGATGCTCCGAACTCAGCGCCACGAACACCGGTTCCCAGCGGACGATCTCGGTCTGGAAGCGCGCGGGAACATCGATGTAACGGCCGATCCCGACATCGGCGCGACCGGATGCCAGTGCCACTCCCGCTTCTCCCGTCTCGACGGCGAGTTCCTCGACGACAACCCCGGGCATCGTCTCTTCCGCCACGCGCAGGATGTCGGGGACGAGTGCGTTCATGGCGCTCGGCGTTGCCGCGAGTCGGATGCCGGAGTTCGCCGGTCCGGTCAGCCGGGCGGCGACCTCGGTGAAACTCTCACCCGCTTCGAGCAGCGCGCGAGCAAGAGGGAGGAGCGCTTCGCCGGCGGCGGTGAGCACGACGGAGCGGGTCGAGCGCTCGAAGAGCGCGAGTCCGAGATTGCGTTCGAGCCGGCGGATCTCCTGGCTCACGACGGGCTGTGAGACGAAGAGGTTCTCGGCGGCCCGGCCGAAGTGCTCGGTCGTCGCCACGGCCACGAAGAACTCCGCCTGCCGCATCGTGATATTCATAGGGTCACCTTATCAAAGCCATCCTAATCCGTCTTGTTCTTATCAATAGCACCGGCTTACAGTGGAGGAAACACCCACCGATCTCGAAGAGGTTCCCATGTCCCATTCACCATTCGTCGTCTCCACCGAGGTCGCCGATGCGCTTGCCGCCGGCCGCCCCGTGGTCGCCCTCGAGTCGACCATCTTCACCCACGGTCTGCCGCGTCCCCGCAACCTCGAGGTCGCGCGCGAGGCGGAAGAGAGCCTGCGCGCATCCGGCGTCACGCCCGCCACGATCGGCGTCGTCGACGGGGTGCCGACGATCGGCATGTCGGATGCCGAGATCGAGCGCCTCTCCCTCGACGACACCGTCGTCAAGGTGAGCCTGCGCGACCTGCCCATCGCGGCCGCGAAGAAGCTGAACGGCGGCACGACGGTCGCCGCCACCGCCTACCTGGCGCACCTGGCCGGCGTGAAGGTCTTCTCCACCGGCGGCCTCGGCGGGGTGCACCGCGGTGCGGAGACCACCTTCGACGAGTCCTCCGACCTCGGCACGCTCGCCAGGGTGCCGCTCGTCGTCGTGAGCGCCGGCGTCAAGTCGATCCTCGACATCCCGCTGACCCTCGAGCGCCTCGAGACCCTCAACGTGCCGGTCGTCGGTTACCGCACGACCGACTACCCCGGCTTCTACGTCTCCGACTCCGGCTACGACATCGAGTACTCGGTCGACAGCCCGGAGGAGATCGCCGCGATCGCGAAGAACCGCGACGAGATCGGCCTGGAGTCGACACTCCTCGTCGCCAACCCGGTCGCCGAGGACAAGCAGCTTCCGCCTGAAGTGCACGTCGCGGTGCTCGCCGAGGCCATCGAGGCTTCGCATACCGCCGGGATCTCCGGCAACGAGACGACCCCGTTCCTGCTCGACTACATCCAGCGCGCCACCAAGGGTGCGAGTCTCGACGTCAACGTCGAGGTGTACCGCGGCAACGTCGCGCTCGGCGGTCTCATCGCGGCTGCGATCCAGAAGGCCTGAGTTTCAGCAGCACTGATCGGTCGGGTTGCTGCGGGCAGGGGCCACGGCGGGTAGCGGATACGCTTAACCCCCGTGGCCCTTACTATCGCGATCGTCGGACTACCGAACGTCGGCAAGTCGACCCTGTTCAACGCCCTCACCCGAAACCAGGTGCTCGCGGCGAACTACCCGTTCGCGACGATCGAGCCGAACATCGGCGTCGTGAACCTCCCGGATGCCCGGCTCACGGTGCTCTCCGACATCTTCGGCAGCGAGCGCATCCTTCCGGCCCCGGTCTCCTTCGTCGACATCGCCGGCATCGTCAAGGGCGCGAGCGAGGGGGAGGGGCTCGGCAACAAGTTCCTGGCGAACATCCGTGAGGCGGATGCGATCGCGGTCGTCTCGCGCGGTTTCGCCGACCCGGATGTCGTGCACGTCGACGGACGGGTGGATGCGGCATCCGACCTGGAGACGATTCACACCGAGCTCGTGCTCGCCGACCTGCAGACGCTCGAGAGGGCGATCGAGCGGTACGAGAAGGAAGTGAAGACGAAGCGCACCGAGCCCGTCGTGCTCGAGACCGCGAAGGCGGCGGCCGAGTGGCTGAACACCGGCAGGCCCCTGTCGGCCGACGTCAAGCTCGACCTCGAACCGATTCGTGAGCTCGGGCTGCTGACCGCGAAGCCGTTCATCTACGTGTTCAACGTGGATGAGGGCATCCTCGGCGACGCGGCGGCGCTCGACGGTCTCGCCGCGCTCGTCGCGCCCGCGAAGGCGGTCTTCCTCGATGCGAAGCTCGAGTCGGAGCTCATCGACCTCGACCCCGCGGATGCCGCGGAGCTTCTCGCGTCAACCGGCCAGTCCGAGTCGGGTCTCGACCAACTCGCCCGCATCGGCTTCGACACGCTCGGCCTGCAGACCTACCTGACGGCGGGCCCGAAGGAGGCGCGGGCCTGGACGATCCACAAGGGCTGGAAGGCGCCCCAGGCCGCCGGGGTCATCCACACCGACTTCGAGAAGGGCTTCATCAAGGCCGAGGTCATCTCCTTCGACGACCTCGTGGCGACCGGCTCGGTGCACGAGGCCCGCTCCAAGGGCAAGGCCCGCATGGAGGGCAAGGACTACGTCATGCAGGACGGCGACGTGGTGGAGTTCCGGTTTAACGTCTAGCGTTAATGGCGCACCTCGTTCTGGCTCAACCTACAGACGCGCTACGAACTGGAACTCGCGGAGGGTCGGATGGCCGATCAAGTCGCCGCAATCACTCCGCTGAAGGTCGCGTGAGGTCGCAACTTCTCGGATTGCGCCCACCGCGCGATGGCGTCGATCGGCCTAGTCGGCCGTACTTTGATCGATGATGTAGGTGATGTTGCCGGACGGGTCGGTCACACTCGCCCACCAGCCTCCAGGAATCTCCGACGGTTCTTTCGCGACCGACAAACGTTCGCGCCGCTCGTCGATCCACAGTCGGACGTCATCCACGGTGAGTATCGGCCCCGATTTCTCGCTGCCTGTCGTGGAAACGTCCAGCATGACGCTCACCTCGCCGTCCGATGGTCCGATGGCGGCGGTGCTGTCACCTTCGCGCCAGAGTTCAGTCCAGCCCAACGCATCGCGGTAGTAAGCGAGCGCTTGCTGGAGGTCGGTGACCGGCAGGTACACCATCTCGATTTTCTCCATGTCCAGATCGTAATCGGGTTACGATATTCCGTCAACGTGTTATGTTGACCGTGTGCCGGACTGGATCCCCAATCGATCGTCAGCCAAGGGCCGGCTCGCCCTGGCTGCACTCGAGGTTTTCGGATCGTCGCCCTTTGACGTGGTGTCGGTGTCGACCCTCGCACGAGCGGCCGACGTGACGACCGGAGCGCTCTATCACCACTTCGGAAGCAAGGTCGGTCTCTACGACGCGGTTCGTGGTGACGTCGAACGGCGTGTACTGGATCGGGTTGAGGGGGCCTTCGCCGCTCGGCCCGACGACGAACCCGCCGCCGCCGCCCTCGCTGCACTGAAGGTCGCGTTCGATTACCTCACCGATCAGGGCTACACCCGGCTCTTGGGCGCCGATCACCCTGATCGGCGCGTCGATCCGATCGTCGAGTACCTCTCCGGTGTCGTTGACCGCGATCACGTGCCGCTTGCCCGTCTGTTGTGTGCCGCGTGGCGTGAGGCTCTGCTCAGTGTGAGTGACGGCGTTTCCTCAGCTGACGCCCGAACTGCGCTCGACGCACTTCACGTTCGAGTGCAGTGAGACGCTTGGGGTGAAAGCGATGACCCCGCCGGGTCGAGCGAGTACGCCGGAAGCCGCCGTGCGTCCATGTCTTGCGCGTCGACGGGACGTAAACCATACTTAGCTACATGGCTAACTATTCGGAGGCCCTCGACAACGTCTTCGCCGCGCTGTCGGATCCCACCCGTCGTGCCGTCGTGCGTCGTCTCGGTGCGGGCGAGGCGAGCGTCAGTGAACTTGCCGCAGACACGTCCATGGCGCTGCCATCGTTCCTGAAGCACGTGCGCACACTGGAGCGCAGCGGCATCGTTCGCACGTCGAAGGTGGGCCGTGTGCGCATGTGCTCGCTGCGGCGAGAGCAGCTTGCCGCGATCGACGATTGGCTGATCGCTCAGCGTCGCGGGTGGGAGGAGCGCACTGACCGACTCGAAGACCTCGTCACCCGCCCGGAACAGGAGGAAACATGAACCCCGATCTCGATTTCATGATTGAGCGCATCATTCGCGCACCCCGTGCCACCGTCTGGAAGGCATGGACCACGCCGGAGCTCTTCGAGAAGTGGTGGATCCCCAAGCCCTACTCGTGCCGAGTCGATGCATTCGCGCCGCACGCGGGTGGTGGCTTCGTCACCATGATGAGTGAGGACGGTTCTGCGTTCACACCGCACATGGATGCGGCGTTCCTCGTCGTCGACGAGGGGGAACGCCTGGTGTTCACGAACGCCGTGGACAGTACTCTGCGTCCTGCAAACCCGATGCCGGTTCCGGTGACGGGAGAGGTGACGCTCGCCGATCATGCCGACGGGACCCTCTACCGGATCGTGGCGCGTCATGGGGATCCCCGGGCTCGCGCTCGACATGAGGAACTCGGTCTGTCCGACGGCTGGGGCTCTGTCGCCGAGCAGCTGGCCGCGCTCGCTGAAGCGTGACGATCGAGGGTCGACGCGTGGTACTCCGGGCACCCGCGCGGGACGCACCCGTTGCACGACCTCACAGCGCGTTCGTTACGCCAGGTTCCCTCGTGTGACGTAACGTTCGGCGTGGGATTGCGCCGGTCTATAGCGTCGCCTCATGACTATCACCGACACCCAATTCACCGTCCCGTCCATCGCCGACGAGGAGCGCGCCCAGCGCCTCGATGAGGCCGCCGTCGCCTGGGGTGAGCGCATCGCCGCCACACCATCCAGCGCCCACCTCACCTACCACGTGAACGGAGTGGGCACCGGCTCCGTCGCCACCGAAGTAACCGTCGGCAAGCACAGCTTCCTCGTGGACGAGCCCGACTCGCTCGCCGGAGACGACCTCGCGGCGAGCCCCGTCGAGTACGCGCTCGGCGCGCTCATCTCGTGCCAGGTCGTCGTCTACCGGTTGTATGCGCAGGCACTCGGCATCCGGATCGACGCCATCGACGTGACGGCGGCCGGCGACCTCGACGCGCGCCGCCTGTTCGGCATCGACGAGTCGGTTCGCGCGGGATTCAGCGACGTGCGCCTGGCGATCTCCATCTCCGGCCCCGACAGCCAGGAACGCTATGACGAACTGCGTGAGGTCGTCGACGCGCATTGCCCAGTGCTGGACCTCTTCGCCAACCCGACCCCGGTGAGTGTCACGGTCACCAAGGCCTGATCCCGTCGATCGCCTGCCCGTGAGCCGCCGACCGCGACTGCGCACTGGTGCAGACCCCTTCTCTGCTGCTAGATTGCACCGGTAGCTACCACTTTCTTTTGGGGGGAAAATGAAGCGCTCATTAATCAGTCTGGCCGCAATCGGCTCACTGGTCGTCGGCTCACTCGGCGTTGCAGGCGCAGCACAGGCGGCAACGCCCGATGAGGTCGCCGACTGGATCACGGCCGCGGCCCTGGAGAACCTGGGTCTCACGACCGGGTCTCCGGAGTTCGAGGACGCCATCAGGGATGCCATCCAGCAGGCGCTCGAGGCCGGCCTGATCTCGGCCGCGGTCGAGGAGGTCGCCGACGACGAGGGTGACGAGGGCGATGCGGACGACGCCCTGGACGAGACGCTCGAGGAGCAGGGCACCATCTGGGACGAGATCAAGGAAGCATGGCGTACCGGCCAGGAAGAGGCACACGCCGCCTTCACCGAGTGCCGTGACGCCGCCGAGGGCGGCGCGAACCTGTGTGCTTTCGAGTTCCGCTACGCGATGCAGGTCAACAACATCGCCGCCTTCCAGGCGCGTCACGAGGCGCGCTTGCTCGCCGATGCCGACTCGATGACCGAAGAGGAGCTCGCGAATGCTGAGGAGAAGCTCGCTCACCACGAGTCGATCGCCATGGCGCGCCTCGATCGTGCCGCTGCGCACCTCGCGAAGAAGACCGGCACCGTGATCGAGGACGACATCGAGGAAGCGACCGAGGAGGCCCTCGTGACGATCGAGGCGACCTCGTCGGTCAAGGCTCACGCCAACAACGGAAACGGCGCTGGCAAGTCGCACAAGCCCGACCGGTCGGACCGGCCTGCCAAGGGCAACAACGGCAAGGGCAACCCGAACAAGTGATTCGGCTGCGCAACCGGTCAGGACTGCTCGGTGCGGTCCTGGCCGGTTTCGTCGTCGCCGGATTGCTGTCGGGCTGCACGGCCACCCCGCCTGAATCGGTGACGGATACCGAGGTCAGGGCCCCGGATTCCATCACCGCGAAAGGCGTCGTCCTCGCAGCCGTCCTGCTCTCGACCGCCGACATCACCGCCGCAGTAGCGGAAGGGCTGGTCACGCCGGCCGAGGTCGATACGGCGCAGAAGGCGATCGAAGAGGGAACCCTCGACGAGTGGCGGCAGAAGGCCGAGCAGGAGTCCTCGACCGACTGAGGCTCGAGCGTGAAGGACACATCGGGCCTGCGCGACTCGTGACGTCCGGTCGCCGCTTGAGCGTCTCGCGGCCGGGAGGTACCCTCGGCCCATGGCGAAACCGCAGACGGTCGACGACTACATCGCCGCGTTCCCCATCCCGGTGCAGTCGCGGCTCCGGGAGCTGCGTGCACTGAGCAGGGCGAGCGCGCCGCTGGCAGCCGAGGGTCTCAAGTGGGGCAACCCGGCATATTCCTCGGGCACGATCCTGTTCGCCTTCGCCGGTTACCGCGGGCACTCCAATTTCGTCTTCACCCCGAGCACGAGGGAAGCATTCACCGACGAGCTCACCGCGTTCACGACAGGCAAGGGCTCGGTGCAGCTCCCGCACGAGGAGCCGGTACCCGCCGATCTTCTCCGCCGGATGATCGCCTACCGCATCGACGAGTTCGAGAACCAGCACATCCTCTGGCGCTAGCGAGCGCCGACAGGCGCCCCCTCCACTTGCCTTCCTCGAGGTCGGTATTCGGGGTTACTCGGTGCTGGTTTAGTCTGGGCGAATGCTGACGGAGAAGGAAACCCTCCACCGCTACGTGCAACAGGGCAGGGAGGCGCTCCTATGGAAACTCGACGGGCTCGGCGAACGCGATGTGCGCTGGCCGATGACCCGTACCGGCACGAACCTCCTCGGCATCGTCAAGCACGTCGCCAGCGTCGAGATCGGCTACTTCGGCGAGGTGTTCGACCGCCCGTCGGGTGAGCCGCTTCCCTGGTTCGCAGACGGCTCCCCGGACAACGCCGACATGTGGGCGACCGCAGACGAGTCGCGGCAGGGCATCATCGACCTCTACCACCGGTCCTGGGCGCACTCCGACCGCACGATCGACGAGCTCCCGCTGGATGCTCCCGGCTTCGTCCCATGGTGGTCTCCGGAGTCGCGCGACGTCACGCTGCACCGCATCCTCGTGCACATGATCGCCGAGACGGCCCGGCATGCCGGGCATGCCGACATCGTCCGCGAACTCATCGACGGGCAGGCAGGAGTGCGCGCCGACAGCAGCAACCTGCCCGATCACGACGCGGCATGGTGGTCCGACTACGTCGCGACACTGCAGCGGGCTGCGGAGGATGCCGCAGGATGACGCCCGACCTCCCCATCGAGACCGAGCGCCTCATCCTGCGGGCGTTCACCACCGCCGACGCCGAGCGCTACTTCTCCTACCGCAGCCTCCCCGAGACCGTCCGCTACCTCTACCGCGACCCGTTGACGCTCGCCGAGTCGATCGAGCGGATGCCCCAGTACGCCCGCCTCGAGTTCGAGAAGGATGCCGACATCTTCACGCTCGCGATCCAGCCGAAGGGCGAGACCGAGCTTGCCGGCGAGATCCTGTTCAAACTCGAGAGCACGCGTGCCAGGCAGGGCGAGATCGGCTACAGCCTGCATCCGGATGCCATCGGCAGGGGCTACGTGACGGAAGCCGCCGAGGCCATGCTTCGCCTCGGGTTCGAGCACTTCGACTTCCACCGGATCTTCGCGCGCATCGACGCGGAGAACGCCCGGTCGGCGCGGGTCGCCGAGCGTCTGGGGATGCGCCGCGAGGCACACCTCATCGAGAACGACTTCTTCGGCGGCCGCTGGGGCAGCGAGTACGTCTACGCCATCCTCGCCTCGGAGTGGCGTGGGCGGCCCGCCTAATCCTCCGCGAGGACGACGATGCGATCGGATGCCGCGAAACTCACCCGCTCACCCTTCGGCGGGTTCAGCAGCACCCCGTAACCCCGTGCGGCGTCGTGAGCATGGGCGACGATCCGGTACCCGATCGCGGTCTCTCCGCGCCGTCTGGCCGCCTCGAGCAGGGTGTAGAAGTCGACCGGCTCACCGGGGCGCACATAGCGGTCGACCGGCTTGAGGTAGATCTCGCTGCCCTCACTGGAGAACAGGGAGTCGAAGACCTTCGCCAGGATGCGGTTCTCCGAGAGCTGGGAGAGGGCGAGGCTGATGAGCTTGTCGCTCACGATGAAGTCGTCGGCCTTCGTCACCTCGGCGATCTCACGGTTGCGATCATCGAGCATCTCGCTCACGATGTTGAGCGCGGCGCCGGCGTTCTCACCGATCTCGCGCAGGTGCAGCAGCGTCACGAGGGTCTTCGCATCGGCGCGCTGGGCGTCCGCCATCTCCTTGTAGGCGAGCACGATGATGTGGTCGAACGAGGGGACGTCGAGGCTCTCGAGCATCGCACGGCTCGTCGTGTCTCCCCGGATGTACTCGATCTCGAGGCTCCCCAGCTCGGGCAGCTTGGGCGGTTTGGCCTCCGCCACGATGGTCACCTGCGAGCCATCGCTGACGTACTCGTCGAGCTCCTGGAGGATCGTCCCGAGGTCGGAGTTGCAGCCGAGCACGAGGGTGCGCTCGGAGCGTCGTTCCCCGTCCGGCGTGCCGGTGATCGCGGCCGGGTCCGGAGTGCCGGGAGTGCCGAGCTTCACCGCGCTGTCGTCGGTGGAGATGACGATCAGCCGGTCGTCGGAGGTGAGGACGGTGGCGGCATCCGGGTTGATCATGACCGTCTCGCCTCTGGCGATGCCGAAGACGCAGGACTCGGCGAACGCGAGCTGGGCGTCGAAGTAGGTCTTCCCGGCCAGGGTCGGCTGCGCGGTGAAGTAGATCTCGTCCCCCTCGAAGTCGAGCAGCTCGGTATAGACGGCGCTCAGCCCGCTCTGACGACAGGTCTGCACCGTGATGCGGCTGATGAGGTCGCGGGTGAGCACCCAGCTGACCTCATCGCGCCCGACGAGCGTCGCCGCCTCGAGATTGCGCGCATCCTGCAGTTCGCCCACGATGTTGAGCACACCATCGCCGCGCCGAGGATTGTTGGTGAGTGCGAGCGCCATCTTGATGACGACCGAGTCGGGGTCTTCGCTGCCTTCAGGCGCGACGAGGATGATGCTGCGCGCCGAGTGCGGATTGCCGAGCTCGAGGTCGCCGAGATCCATGGGGTCGCCGCTGCGCACGATGATGCGCGTCGACGTGTTGCGCGGCAGCACGGCCTTCAGCTCGTCCTCCAGTTCCACCTTGTCGCGATTCGCCAGCACGACGATGGCCGGTCTCCTGCGCGATTCGTTGGCGATGCACAGCTCGCTCACGATCGGCAGCACCTTCTGGCTCCAGCCGAGAATGAGCGTGTGATCGGCCTCGAGGACGCGCGAGCGGCCTTTGCGCAGGTCTTCGACCTTGCGGTCGAAGGCGCTCGAGATGATGCCGATGAGGCTCGCCACCATGATGAGGCCGCCGATGGTGACGACGAGCATCGCGGCGCGGAAACCCCAGCCGCGGTCGGTGCCCATCGTGCCGGGGTCGAGCGTGCGCATGAGGTTGCCCCAGAGGATCTCGAAGAACGTCGGATCGTCGTCGCCGGTCTCCTGAGGCGGGAAGAATCCGAACACGACGACCACGAGGGCGATGACCGCGATGAACAGGAGGGTGGCCACGCCGAGCAGGCCCATGACCGCGATCGTGCCCCGCGCCATGATGTTGTCGAACCAGTAGCGGAACCGGTCACGCAGCGGGGCCGGAGCTGCTCCTCGAGTCGGCATGGCCGTCATCCTAGTGGGACGGGGGCACGCACTGGGAGCCTCCGCTTGCTAGGCTTGCACGACAATCGAATATCGGGCCGCACACGATGCGGGAGAGCCGTCCGATCACCGGCACGGCACCGAAGGAGCAAGCCTCCCCGCCAATCTCTCAGGTCACCAGTACCGCATCGCCCAGGCCACTCTGGAGAGCGGTTTTTGCGTAGCAAGAACCCGCCCACGGTGAAAGCCGACGACAGTCGGTGAAACTCTCAGGCCCAAGACAGAGGGGGAGTTCGTCCGCTCATGCCAGGAGAACTCGTGTCCGATTCCCCCACACCCCGATCGCAGATCACCGAACGACATTCGCCGCTCCATCGACTGCATGTGGATGCCGGTGCGAGCTTCACCGACTTCGCCGGCTGGCAGATGCCGGTGAGCTACGGTTCCGATCTCGCCGAGCATCACGCCGTGCGCCGCGCCGCCGGCATCTTCGACATCTCCCATATGGCGGAGATCAGCGTGACGGGCCTGGATGCCGCAGCCTTCCTCGACTACGCCCTCGCCGGCAAGATGTCGACCCTCTCGCTCATGCAGGCGAAATACAGCCTGCTGCTCGATGAGAGGGCCGGGATCGTCGACGACCTCATCGTCTACCACAACGCGGACGGGGAGTACCTCGTCGTCGCGAACGCCGGCAACCACGATGTCGCCGTCGAGGAGCTCGTCGCCCGCGCGGCAGGGTTCGACGTGACGGTCACCGACGTCAGCGACGCCACCTCCCTCATCGCCGTGCAGGGGCCGCGGGCACTCGAGATCCTCGAGGCGACCGAGGGGCTCACCGTCCTCGACGGCCAGCAGCCCTTCGCCGACCTCAAGTACTACTGGTCGACGGGCGCCGCCTTCGGCGACGGTACCGTCTTCGTCGGGCGCACCGGGTACACCGGCGAAGACGGCTTCGAACTCTACGTCGACACGGCGAGTGCCGAGCAGCTCTGGCGCGCGCTCGTCGCGGCCGGGGAGCCCCTCGGGCTCGTGCCGGCCGGACTGGCCAGCCGCGACACCCTCCGCCTCGAGGCCGGGATGCCGCTCTACGGTCATGAGCTCGGCCGCGATGTCCTGCCCGTCCAGGCGGGCCTGGCTCGCGTCGTGCACTTCACCAAGGAGGGCGACTTCGTCGGCCGGGCCGCGGCGGAAGCCGGACCGCCGGAGGGGGCGAGGGTCCTCGTCGGACTCGTCTCCGACGGCCGCCGCGCAGGGCGTGCCGGCTACGGCGTCTTCGCCGGTGACACCGCCGTCGGCGAGATCACGAGCGGCGCCCTGTCGCCGACACTCGAGCATCCGATCGCCATGGCGTTCGTCGACCCGCAGTACTCCGAGCCCGGAACCGTGCTCGACCTCGACGTGCGGGGGACCAGGATCCCCGCGACCGTCACCGCGTTGCCGTTCTACACGAGAGAGAAGAACTGACATGACCGAGAAGGCGAATCTCAAGTTCACCGCCGAGCACGAGTGGCTCGACATCCAGGGGAAAACGGCGACGATCGGCATCACCGACTACGCCGCCGACAAGCTCGGCGATGTCGTGTTCGTCGAGCTGCCGAAGGCCGGCAGCACCGTGCAGGCAGGCAGGGTCGTCGGCGAGATCGAGTCGACCAAGTCGGTGGGGGAGCTCTTCGCTCCCGTCGACGGCACGGTGCTCGAAGCCAACAGCGTCGTCGTCGACAGCCCGGAGCTCGTCAACGAGGACCCGTTCGGCAAAGGCTGGATGATCAAGGTCGAGGTCGCCGACGCATCCGTCTTCGATTCGGCCGGCCTGCTCGACCTCGACGCCTACACCGCGCTGGTAGGGGAGTGATGGCGTCGAACCCCGCCCCGCTGCGGAACCCGGAAGACCTCGATTCGTTCTCGTCCCGCCATATCGGCACCGGAGGCGACGCCCAGGCCACGATGCTCGGGGCGCTCGGCTACGAGTCCGTCGACGCGCTGCTGTCTGCGGCGGTCCCCGACTCGATCCAGCTGAAGAATGCCGCATCCGTGCTGCCGCCGGCCGCGACCGAGCGCGAGGCGCTCACCGAACTCCGCGGCATCGCCTCCCGCAACACGGTGAATCGCGCCATGATCGGGCTCGGCTACTACGACACGATCACGCCCGCGGTCATCAAGCGCAACGTGCTCGAGAACCCGAGCTGGTACACCGCCTACACGCCGTACCAGCCGGAGATCTCCCAGGGACGCCTCGAAGCGCTCATCAACTTCCAGACCATGGTCGCCGACCTCACCGGCCTCGACACGGCGAACGCCTCGATGCTCGATGAGTCGACGGCGGTCGTCGAGGGGATGCTGCTCGCACGGCGCGCATCCAAGTCCGACTCGAACGTGTTCCTCGTCGACGCGGATGCCTTCCCCCAGACGAAGGCGCTGCTCGAGAATCGCGCGGAGGCCGTCGGCATCCAGTTGCACTACACACCGTACGACATGTCGCCTCCGCCGTCGGACATCGATGTCTTCGGCGCCTTCATCCAGTACCCCGGCGCTTCCGGCCGTGTCTGGGACCCCTCCGAGGTCATCGATGCAGTGAAGGCCCAGGGGGGTGTGACCGTCGTCGCAGCCGACCTGCTCGCCCTCACCCTGCTCAAGTCGCCCGGTGAACTGGGCGCCGATGTCGCGGTCGGCACGACGCAGCGCTTCGGTGTTCCGATGGGCTTCGGCGGACCCCACGCCGGCTACATGGCGGTGCGCTCAGGGCTCGAGCGACAGCTTCCCGGCCGCCTCGTCGGCGTCTCGAAGGATGCGGACGGTCACCCCGCCTACCGCCTCACCCTGCAGGCGCGCGAGCAGCACATCCGTCGCGAGAAGGCCACCTCGAACATCTGCACCGCGCAGGTGCTGCTCGCCGTCATGGCGGGCATGTACGCCGTGTACCACGGTCCAGGGGGCTTGCGCGTCATCGCCGAACGGGTCGCGCTCTCGACCCGGTTCCTGGCCGGCGCCGCAAGCGATGGCGGGCATACGGTCGTGCACGGCAACTACTTCGACACGCTCACACTGGAGACGGGCCGCAGCGCCGACGACCTCCTCGAGCGCGCCGGCCAGGCCGGCTTCCTGTTCCACCGCGTCGACGACGACCACGTGCAGTTCTCCGTCGATCAGACGACGAGCGCCGAGGAGCTGCGCGCCCTCGCCGGGGTGCTGGGCGCCGAAGGCGTGGTGCTCGAAAACACGAGACCCGGCCGCGCCGATCTGGCCGACTGGATCCCCGAAGCCCTCCTGCGCACGAGCGACTACCTCACGCATCCGGTGTTCAACACGCACCGTTCGGAGACGAGCATGATGCGCTACCTCAAGTACCTCGCCGACAAGGATTACGCGCTCGACCGCGGGATGATCCCGCTCGGTTCGTGCACCATGAAGCTCAACGCCGCGACCGAGATGGAGGCGGTGACCTGGCCCGAGTTCGCCGGCATCCACCCGTTCGCGCCCGAGGCGGATGTCCTGGGCTACCTCGACCTCATCGAGCAGCTGCAGAGCTGGCTCGCCGATGTCACCGGGTACGACTCCGTCTCCCTGCAGCCGAACGCGGGCAGCCAGGGCGAGCTCGCCGGGCTCCTCGCCATCCGGGGCTATCACCGCTCGCGGGGCGAGGACGGGCGCACCGTCTGTCTCATCCCGTCGAGCGCGCACGGCACGAACGCGGCGAGTGCCGTGCTCGCCGGCATGCGCGTCGTCGTGGTCGACTGCGACGAGCTCGGCAACGTGGACGTCGGCGACCTGCGTGCGAAGGTGCAGGAGCACGCGGCGGAACTCGCCGCCCTCATGGTCACCTACCCTTCGACGCACGGCGTCTACGAGCACGAGATCCGCTCGATCACGGATGCTGTGCACGAGGCCGGCGGACAGGTCTACATCGACGGTGCGAACCTCAACGCGCTGCTCGGGTATGCCCGATTCGGGGAGTTCGGCGGCGACGTCTCGCACCTCAACCTGCACAAGACCTTCTGCATCCCGCACGGCGGTGGCGGCCCGGGTGTCGGCCCGGTCGCCGCGAAGGAGCACCTCGCGCCCTTCCTGCCCGGGCACCCCCTGTCCCAGCGTGGGGCCACGAGCAATCCGGTCTCGGCCGCCCCCTACGGCAGCCCGAGCATCCTGCCCATCACCTGGGCCTACATCCGGATGATGGGCGCCGACGGGCTGCGTGAGGCGACGGGCGCGGCCGTCCTCGCCGCGAACTACCTCGCGGTGCGCCTGCGCGAGCACTTCCCCGTGCTCTATTCGGGCGAGAACGGGCTCGTCGCGCACGAGTGCATCCTCGACCTGCGTCCGCTCACCGAGCGCACCGGGGTCACGGTCGACGATGTCGCGAAGCGGCTCATCGACTACGGGTTCCACGCCCCGACGATGTCGTTCCCGGTTCCCGGCACCCTCATGGTCGAGCCGACCGAGAGCGAGGATCTCGGCGAGCTCGAGCGCTTCATCGAGGCGATGGTCGCGATCAAGGCCGAGGCGGATGCCGTGGCCGCGGGCGAGTGGCCGGCCGACGACAACCCGCTCCACAACGCTCCGCATACGGCGCGGTCGGTCATCGTGGGGGAGTGGGAGCACGCCTATCCGCGCGAGAAGGCCGT
Organism: Leifsonella bigeumensis; assembly: GCF_039537265.1. Classification (NCBI taxonomy): domain Bacteria; kingdom Bacillati; phylum Actinomycetota; class Actinomycetes; order Micrococcales; family Microbacteriaceae; genus Leifsonella; species Leifsonella bigeumensis. The sequence continues at coordinate 524,423 of NZ_BAABAE010000003.1, forward strand.
GTATCCGGTGTCGTCGCTGCTCAGGGACAAGTACTGGCCGCCGGTGCGCCGCGTCGACCAGGCCTGGGGGGACCGCAACCTCTTCTGCGCCTGCCCGCCGCCGGAGGCCTTCGAGTAGCGCGCTGGAGCTTGGAGCGAAGGCCATTTCTGGCCTTCGCCGCAGCGCAGCGTGCCAGCGCCGACGCCCGTCTCGGGTGGCGGTCCGGGGTGGTCTCACAACCAGGGGAACGTGGCCACCGCCCAGGGATACCCCACGAAGATCGCCGCGTCGATCACGAAGTGGGCGATGACGAGCGGCAGTACCCGGCCCCACCGGGTATAGAGCCAGCCGAACAGCACCCCCATGGCGATGTTCCCCACGAACGCGCCGAAGCCCTGGTACAGGTGGTAGGTGCCGCGCAGCAACGCTGCGCTGAGGATGATCGTCCAGCGACCCCAGCCGAGTTCGCGCAGCCGCGTGAACAGGTAGCCGACCACGATGACCTCTTCGACGATGCCGGCGCGCGCGGCCGAGAGCAGCAGGATCGGCACGGTCCACCAGTACTGGTCGAGCGCGGTGGGCACGACATTCACCGTGATCCCGAGCGCCCGCCCCGCCACGTAGAGTCCGATCCCCGGGATGCCGATCACGAGGGCGAGCGCGAGGCCGCGTAGCGCGTCACGGCCCGGCTGCCGGAAGTCGACGCCGAGCCTGCCCAGGTGCGGCCGTGCCGCCTGCCAGAGCAGGAAGCCGACGAGGGCGACCGGAACGAGGTCGAAGAAGATGCCGAGGAACTGGTAGATGAGGTCGAACACCTCACGCGTGCTGAGCGGTGCGTTGAGGGTCGCGGTCTGCTGGCTGAGCGAGGTCTTCTGGGTGAGCCGGTTCGCGATCGCGACGACCGAATAGACTGCGGAAAGCCCCAGCGAGAGGCCCAGCACGATGAGGATCTCCCCCCACAACCGCCGCCGCAGCGACGGGACCGGCAGAGGCATCGGCACAGGCCCCGGTTGCGCGTGATGGATCGGTTCGCTCACTCCGGGCGCCCCGCCCGGCAGGCGGGGGTTCCCCCCGGCAGCAGGTACCGGTACCGCGCCACGAGTCCGTAGCCGGCGGCGGCCGCGAGGGAGAACGGCGGCGTGTCGAGCAGGATGCCCAGAAACCGCCATCCGAGCGCCGGTTGGTGGCGGAGCACGACCGAAACGGCCAGGTGCCCGCCGTACTGGTGCAGGTCGCCGCGCGCGTCCCTCGCCACGAGCCAGACCCGCTCGGCAGCCTCCTCGGCCGTCAGCCCCAGGTCGTCGAGTTCGGCCCACTGGTACGGGGTTGTCGCGGGCATCGCCGGGAGGGCGCGCTCCAGCCAGTTCACCGCACTTGTGCAGAACCCGCAGTCGCCGTCGAAGACGAGCACCGCGTGGTCGCGGGAGAGGGCGGATGTCGGGGGCACCTCACCGATGCTACGCGCCGATACGCGCCGCTTTGGCCCGTTGGGTTGCCGCCGATCGCCCGATCGATGCAAATCGACGAAAAAGTGCGCAATAATTCGTCGCAGATTGCAAAATTGTCGTGTGCGCGTTACCACTGGGTAACGTTTGCCCTTACAGTTTTGCCTGTGGAGCAGACCCTGTTTAGGGTTCTCTATAACAAGCGAGTCGGGGTGCTAGGAAATCATCCTGTCTCGTATCCATCTTGCACAGGAGGAAAATTGAAAATCAGACGCATAGGAGCGCCGATCGCGGTCGCTGCCGTCGCGGCGATGCTGATCACCGGTTGCACAACGACCGGTGAGACGCCGGAGGCCCAGACCGGAGGAACCATCACGGTCGCCGAGGTCAACGAGCTCACCGCATTCACGTCGAGCACGAGCACGTCGAACCTGGACATGAACGGCAAGTTCATCGGGTACACCCGCTCGAGCTTCTTCTACCTCGACGACAAGCTCAACATCATCCCCGATGAGAGCTTCGGAACGGTTGAGAAGACCAGCGATGACCCGCTCACCGTCAAGTACACGCTCGCGAAGACCGCGACCTGGTCCGACGGCACGCCGGTCACCGCAGACGACCTTCTGCTGGCCTGGGCGATTCAGTCCGGATTCTTCAACGACTCCACGATCGACGCCGACGGCAACGTCACCAGTGGCACCACGTACTTCGACTACGCGGGTGACACCTCGGGCCTCGGCCTCGCCGACCGTCCGGTCGTCGGTGACGACAACACGTCGATCACCCTCACCTACAGCGAGCCCTACGCGGACTGGCAGCTCATCAACCCGATCGACGCGCCCGCGCACGTCGTCGCGGACCACGCCGGCGTCTCGCTGGCCGACCTGAGCGACGCGTTCCTGAACGCGCCGCGTGGTGACGCCGCCGCTCCTGCCGAGGCGAACGCGACCATCAAGGCCGCTGCCGACTTCTGGAACACCGGCTTCGACGCCACGTCGCTTCCGTCCGACAAGAGCCTCTACCTCTCGTCGGCTGCGTTCGTGCTCGACGCGTGGGTTCCGAAGGAGTCCATCACGCTCGTCCTGAACCCCGAGTACAAGGGTGACCTCAAGCCGAAGGTGGACAAGATCGTCGTCCGCTTCATCGGTGACGCCCAGGCTCAGGTGACCGCCCTCAAGAACGGTGAGGTTGACATCATCAACCCGCAGGCATCCGCCGACACCATCAACTCTCTTGAGGCGCTCTCGGACGTGACCACCCTCACCGGTGACCAGTTCAGCTACGACCACCTCGACCTCACGTTCAACACGGGCGTGTTCGCGAACGCTCCGGACATCCGCGAGGCGTTCCTCAAGGTGGTTCCGCGCCAGCAGATCCTCGACGCGATCGTCACGCCGCAGAACCCTGAGGCGACGCTCGACAACTCGCAGCTCTTCTTCCCCGGCACCGACGGCTACAACGCCACGGTCAAGGTGAACGGCTCCGACGCGTTCAACGATGTCGACATCGAGGGCGCCAAGGCGCTGCTGAACGGCCGCACCCCTGAGGTCCGCGTGCTGTACAACACCAAGAACCCGAACCGTGTCGCTTCGTTCCAGGCCCTCCAGGTCTCCGCGGAGCAGGCCGGGTTCAAGATCGTCGACGCGGGTGCTGAGAACTGGGGATCGCTCCTCGGTAGCGGCACGTACGATGCCTCGATCTTCGGCTGGATCTCCTCGGGTGTCGGCGTTGCCGGCGTCCCGCAGATCTTCGGCAGCAAGGGCGGCGGTAACTACAACGGTTACGCCAACTCCAAGGTCGACGAGCTCGCCAACCAGCTCCAGGTGACCCTGGACAAGGCCGAGCAGGACAAGATCCAGGTCGAGATCGACACGCTCCTGTGGCAGGACTTCTACGGAGTCCCGCTGTTCGTTGCTCCGGGCGTCATGGCCCACAGCAACAACGTCACGGGTGTTGTCTACTACCCGGGCCAGGCCGGTGTCGGCTGGAACTTCTGGGAGTGGGCGAAGAAGTAGCACCCTGGCTCAGTCCACTGTGACTGACCCTGGATGAACTTCCAGGGCGGAGCGCCAGGACCACCCATGGTCCTGGCGCTCCGTTCGTTCCCTCCGTTCCAGCCCACGCGCCCGAGCGATGCGCTACAAGCGCGGATGCTCGGCTAAACTTCCCGCAGGCCCGCCACCGATGTCGGCCTGCGATCGCGAAAGTGTTTTCCCATGGTGTCTTTCATCGCGAGACGACTCATCGTCTCCGTTCTGCTCCTCATCGGAGCGGCGTTCATTATGTACCAGCTCACCGCGCTCGCGGGTGATCCGCTCGAGGAGTACTACCAGAGCAGGCTCCCCAACCGTGATCAGCTCATGGCGGCGCGAGTCGAAGCGCTTCAGCTCAACGTGCCGGCGCCCTTGCGGTTCTTCCTCTGGCTCGGCGGGGCCGCCAAGTGCGTCATCCCGTTCGCCAACGCCTGCGACCTCGGGCTCACCGCACAGGGCCAGCCGGTCATCGCCCTCCTGCCCCAGGCCATCGGGTCCACCCTCCAGCTCGTGACGGCCGCGACGGTGCTCGCCATCATCGTCGGCATCACGATCGGCATCGTCTCGGCTCTGCGCCAGTACACGACCTTCGACCTCGTCGTCACGTTCTTCTCGTTCCTGCTCTACTCGCTGCCGTCGTTCTGGGTCGGCATCCTGCTCAAGGAGTGGGTCGCGATCGGATTCAACGACTTCCTGAGACATCCGGTGGTCGGCATCGGCTGGATCATCGGGATCTCCCTCGTCATCGCCCTCATCTGGGTGGGGCTCATCGGCGGCGACAACCGGCGAAGGCTCTCCGTCTTCCTGGTCTCGGGACTCGCGACGGCCGCCGTGCTCGTCTACTTCTCGCTCACCGACTGGTTCACGCGTCCCTCGCTCGGGCCGGTGTTCGTCTTCGTCATGGCCGCGGGCATCGCCGTCATCCTCACCGCCCTCCTGGCCGGCCTGCGCAACCGCAGGGCGCTGCTGACGGCGGTCATCCAGGTCGTCATCGCGCTGATCTGCTACTTCGCGCTGCAGGGGCTGCTGGACGTCTCGAGCATCTATACGCTGCTCATCCTCGGCGTCATCACCTTCGCCGTGGGCATGCTGACCGGTTATCTCGTCGGAGGACCCGATCGGGGCCTCAACATCAGGGTGGGTGTGTTCACCGCCCTCCTCTCGGCCTCACTCATCCTCGTCGACCGGCTCATGCAGGCCTGGCCCGCCTACGTCAACAGTTCGGCGATCAACCGCCGGCCGATCGCGACGGTCGGTTCCCAGACACCGGGGCTGCCCGGCGACATCTGGGTGCACGGCGTCGACTCGTTCACCCACCTGCTGCTGCCGACGCTCACCCTCATGCTCATCGCCTTCGCCGGCTACACCCGGTACTCGCGAGCCGGCATGCTCGACGTGCTCAACCAGGACTACATCCGCACCGCGCGGGCCAAGGGGATGCCGGAGCGGGTGGTGATCGTGCGTCACGCCTTCCGCAACTCGCTCATCCCGATCGCGACGATCGTCGCCTCCGACTTCGGCGCTCTGCTCGGTGGCGCGATCATCACCGAGCAGGTCTTCGCCTTCTCCGGGATGGGGGCGATGTTCCAACGGGGGGTCACACTTCCCGATCCGAACCCCGTCATGGGGTATTTCGTCGTCATCGCGACGATGGCCATCATCTTCAACTTCATCGCAGACATGACCTATTCTGCGCTCGACCCGAGAGTGAGGGTCCGCTGATGTCGCTCATCGCTGGAACCGACCTGCCTGAGTCCGCACCGCCGGAGGAGACCCGCGAGGTCACCCAGGGCATGAGTCAGGGCCGCCTCATCTGGAAGCGGTTCATCTCCAACGGCGTGGCGATGACCGCGCTGGGATTCTTCCTCTTCATCGTCGTGCTCTCGCTCACCGCGACCGGCGCCTTCGGCATCCCCGGCTGGTGGAAGTACACCTACACCGACCTGCCGAAGCTGCTCAACGGTGGTGCCCCGACCCTGTCGCTCATCCCCGAGTGGCTCGGCGGCGACGGCATCCACCTCGGCGAGCACCCCTTCGGGCAGACTCTCATCGGGATCGACTATTTCGCGATGACCATGCGCGGGGTCCAGAACTCGCTCATCGTGATGTTCATCATCGGCATCCTCGTCGCGGTCATCGGGACCGTCATCGGGGCGGTCGCCGGGTACTACCGCGGTTGGGTCGAGTCGGTGCTCATGCGCTTCACCGACCTGATCATCGTCATCCCGGTCATCGTGCTGGGCGCCGTCGTCGGAAAGATCGCGAGCGAGCACTTCAAGGGGCTCGGCGTGCTCGGCCTGTCGATCGTGCTCGGCCTGTTCCTCTGGACGGGGCTCGCCCGACTCGTGCGCGGCGAGTTCCTCACGCTGCGGGAACGCGAATACGTGGATGCCGCCCGCGTCTCCGGAGCGCGGGACGCCCGGATCATCTTCCGTCACATCCTGCCGAACGCGATCGGCGTCGTGATCGTCACGACAACGCTCGTCATGGCGGCGGCCATCCTGCTGGAGACCGGGCTGAGCTTCCTCGGGTTCGGCATCCGGAGCCCTGACGTCTCGCTCGGTCTCATCATCAGCCAGAACCAGACGGCCTTCAGCACGCGGCCCTACCTGTTCATCTGGCCCGGTGTGTTCATCGTCGCCATCGCGCTGAGCGTCAACTTCATCGGCGACGGCCTGCGCGATGCCTTCGACCCGCGACAACGGAAGTTCGTGGCGCGGAAGATGAAAGAGCGGGTCGAGTCGTGAGGCTGCTAGCCGAGCGCGAGGGAGACCATCGCGGCCACGAGCAGCGCGGCGCTCATCGCGATCACCGCCCAGTGCCAGCGCCGCGTCGCCGGCGTGCTGTCGGCGACGCCGAGTTCGATGCGCTCCTCCGCGACGAGTTTCTCCCAGCGCTGGCGGACGAGGTAGGCCGCCGCCCCGGAGTCGGTGGTGGGCAGGTCGCCCGGGCGCATGGTGCCGACGCCACCCGTCTGCGACTCCACGCGGCCCATCTCCCGTCGGCTGAGCGCCGTCGCGAGGCGGCCGGGCGCCGGAGCGGCCGTCGCGGTGTAGCGTCCGCCCGGGGTCACGAGGGTGAGCGCGTAGCGGGTCTCGACCTGGATGAGCGCCGTCCACGGTACGACGACCGTGCTGAACACATTGACGATCGTCACGGCGTCGTCGGCGACCCCCACGGCGGGTCGCCAGAGCCCGGCCCAGGCCAGGAACGCGCCGAACGCGATGAGGGGAAGGTATTCGGCGGACTTGCCGAGACCGGAGACCAGGACGGCGGCCACCGCGCCGCAGCAGAACAGCCAGACCGCAATGGCGAGTACCTGATTGAAGCGGGAGTGGAACATTCCCCTATCGTCGCAGGTGATGGTCGCTGATGGTTGACAGGGAGACCACGGAAATGACAGAGACAGCAACACAGACCCCGGTCGAAGACATCCCAGAGCTCGACGTGCCCGAGGCGAGCGACCGGGTCCCGGTGCTCAAGGTCGAGGACCTGAGCGTCGACTTCGGCGTCGACAACGAGTGGGTCCCAGCTGCGATCAAACTCAACTACGAGGTGAACAGGGGCGAGGTGCTCGCCATCGTCGGCGAGTCGGGTTCCGGTAAGAGCGCGAGCTCGATGGCCGTGCTCAACCTGCTGCCGGTCAACAGTCGCATCCGGGGCAGTGTGAAGCTCAACGGTGTCGAGCTGCGCGGCATGCGCGACAGTGCCATGCGGCGGGTGCGCGGCGAGAAGATCGCCGTGATCTTCCAGGAGCCGATGACCGCGCTCAACCCGGTCTATACGATCGGGTTCCAGATCGTTGAGACACTGCGCCAGCACTACGGGACGAGCCCGGCCGCCGCGAAGGAGCGTGCGATCGAACTGCTGACCATGGTCGAGATGCCCGACCCGGTGAAGGCCTTCAACTCCTACCCGCATCAGCTCTCCGGTGGCCAGCGTCAGCGGGCGATGATCGCCCAGTCGATCTCCTGCGACCCCGACCTGCTCATCGCCGACGAGCCGACGACGGCACTCGACGTCACGGTGCAGGCGGAGATCCTCGACCTCCTGCGCAACCTGCACAAGCGGCTCGACTCGGCGATCGTGCTCATCACGCACGACATGGGTGTCGTCGCCGACCTCGCCGATCGGGTGGTGGTCATGCATCGCGGCCTCATCGTCGAGAGCGGCACCGTGCATCAGATCTTCGACAAGCCGGTCGAGCCGTACACGATCGAGTTGCTCTCCGCAGTTCCGCACCTCGGTACGAACGAGGAGCGGCTGTTGCCAAGGACGGAGGCCGCGAAGGAGCCGGTCCTCTCCCTCAAGCACGTGACGATCGACTACCCGAAGCGCGGACGGGTTCCCGCATTCCGAGCCGTCGACGATGTCTCGCTCGAAATCCACCCCGGGGAGCTGCTCGGCCTCGTCGGCGAATCCGGATCCGGTAAGACCACGATCGGCCGTGCGGCCATGGGTCTGCTGCCGATCACCGAGGGCGAGTTGCGGGTCGTCGGCAAGGACATGGCGAACATGCCGACCAGGGAGCTGCGGGAGCTGCGTCGCAAGACGGGCATCGTGTTCCAGGACCCGGCATCCTCGCTCAACCCCCGGATGCCCGTCGGTCAGAGCATCGGGGAGCCCATGCTCCTCGCGGGCATCGCCAAGGGCAAGGAGCTCGACCGCAAGGTGGAGGACCTGCTCGAGCAGGTCGAGTTGCCGACGTTCTTCCGCAACCGCTACCCCCACGAGTTGTCCGGTGGCCAGAAGCAGCGCATCGGCATCGCGCGCGCCCTGTCGCTGAGTCCGCAGTTGCTGGTCGCCGACGAACCGACCTCCGCGCTCGACGTCTCGGTGCAGTCCCGGTTCCTGGAGCTCCTGCTCGAACTGCAGGGGCAGCTCGACTTCGCGTGCCTGTTCATCAGCCACGACCTCGCGGTCGTCGATCAGCTCGCCCACCGCATCGCGGTGCTGCGCAACGGCAAGCTCGTGGAGCAGGGGACGCGGGACCAGATCCTGCGCGGTGCGAAGGACGCCTACACCCAGCGGCTCATCGCCGCCGTGCCTTTGCCCGACCCGGACAAGCAGCGGGCCAGTCGCGAGCAGCGTCTCGCCTCGCGGCACTGACCGCATCGTCGGGCTTGAGGGCGGTGCTGGAACCGGCCCGGGGCAGTGGTCACGTCATCCGCGGTCACAGGGAGCTTCGGGGACGGACCCGTCCGTCGCCAAGGTCAACCGGACTCTCAGGTGCCTGTGGTGAGGTCGAATGGGCGTTGGAGTCTCCAGCGCGAACGTGAGCGTGAGGGCTGAGTGCTGACTGGGGTTTCTGTCATGAGGGCGCACCGGTCCTCGCGGGTGGTCGCACTCGCTGCTGCGCTGGTCGGCCTGCTCGCGCTGGCCGGATGCTCGACGCCGACGGTCATCGAGGACAGCTCGGTGACCGTGGCCATGAGCCGGGCGTTCTTCTCCCTCAACGATCGCACCTCCTACGGCAACTCTCCCGCGAACTCGCAGGTGCTGCAGGCGACGAGCTCCCGCTTCGCGGCGTACGACGAGAACTCCGAACTCGTGGCGGACACCTCTTTCGGCACCTACCAACTGCTTTCCAATGATCCGCTCACGGTGCGCTACACGATTGCGAACGATGTCACCTGGTCCGACGGCGTGCCGGTGGATGCCGCGGACCTGCTGCTGGCCTGGGTCGCCAATTCCGGTGCGCTCAATACGAAGGACTTCGACGACGGCCCGTACATCGACGAGGAGACCGGTCGTTATGCCGAGCCGTTCCCGTCGGATGTCGTGCACTTCGACGGTGCGACGAGCGAGGGACTCCAGTATGTGACCGAGATGCCGGAGATCGGTGACGACGGCCGTTCGCTCACGCTCACCTGGGATCGCTACTTCGTCGACTGGCCGCTCGTCCTCGAGGTGGGGCTGCCTGCGCACGTCGTCGCGACGAAGGCGTTGAAGCTCACCCCCACCGCCGTCCCGGATGACGAGACGGGCGCGGTGTCGGATGCCGACCGCGTCCGCGACGGCGAGACGGCGAAGGCCGCCCTCGTGGAGGCGATCCAGGAGGACGATACGGCGGAGCTCTCGGCGATCGCCAACGTCTGGAACTCGGGGTTCAATCTCGAGCGACTTCCCGACGACCCCTCCCTTCTCGTCTCGAACGGGCCCTACACGATCACCGGGTTCGAGGCGGGCGACCACCTCGTGCTGAGCGCGAATCCGAACTACCGCGGCGATCACCGGCCGGTCTTCGAGACGATTCGGGTGCGGTTCATGGCTGACCCGCTCGCTCAGGTGCAGGCGCTCGCGGACGGCGAGGTGGATGTCGTGACGCCCCGTCCGAATCCGGATGTCGTGGACGCGTTGCGCCGGATCGCAGGCGGGGCCGCGCCCGGCGTGACCGCATCCGACGAGCCGGACCGCGAGGGGGCGCACGGTGTGACGGTGCTCGACGGGGTCGACGGAACCTACGAGCACCTCGACCTGAAGTTCGCGAACTCGAAGAACGGCAGTCTCGACGACCGGCGGGTGCGTGAGGCGTTCCTCAAGGTGGTGCCCTGGCGGGCGATTCTCGACGCGATGGTCACGCCCGTGCTGGGGGAGGCCCAGCCTCGGGCCTCACAACTCTTCTTTCCGGGTGCGCCCGGCTACGAAGGGTCGGTCGCGGACAACGGTTCGCGCTCGCTCGAGCGCGTGGATGTCCCGGGAGCGAAAGCGCTGCTGGCCGAGGCGGGTGTGGCGAAGCCGGTCGTCTGCATCATGTTCGACCCGGCAAACCCCAGGCGGCAGGAGGAGTTCAAGCTCATCAGGGAGAGCGCATCCGATGCCGGGTTCGCGGTGACCAACTGTTCGAGCCCGGACTGGCTGAATCTCCTCAGCACGCTGGGGACCTATGACGCTTCGCTCTTCTCCTGGCGGGTGACCAACCTCTCCTTCACGGGGATTCAGGCGATCTACCTGACCGACGGGCTGAGCAACCTCAACGACTACTCGAACCCTGAGGTCGACGCGCTGCTGGCGACCCTGTCGGTGACCGTGGACCCCGCGAAACAGCTCGAACTGCGGCAGCAGATCGACGCGATCCTGTTCGAGGACTCCTACGGACTGCCGCTCTACCAGAATCCGGTGATCGTCGCCCACGACGACTCCGTGAGCGGGATCGGGATCGCTCCGCTCGCGCCGGGCATCTTCTGGAACGTGTGGGAGTGGATGCCGGTGGTCGAGGCGAGCCCGAGCCCCTCGGGTTGAGCACCTGCTGACTGACGTCCACGGGTCGACGGTGCACAGGATCATGGCCTCGGGCACGAGGTTCCCCGCCCCGCCGTCACCGGAGTCGTCGCCTACCGGATGGGTCCGGAGGCCGCCTCAGCTCAGTGACGCGGGGTCAGCCAGAGGGCGGCGAGCGGCGGAAGCGTGAGCTCGGCGGACGCCGGCCGCCCGGCGTGGGGCTCTGAGTTCGCGACGATCGTGCCGAGATTGCCGACGCCCGAGCCGCCGAACTCCACGGCATCCGTGTTGAGGAGCTCGACCCACTCGCCGGCGACCGGGAGACCGAGGCGGTAGGGGCCGACCGGGTTGCCGGAGAAGTTCACGATCACCGCGACCGGGTCGCCCGCCGCCGACCAGCGCAGGAACGCGATCACAGTGTTGGCGGCGTCATCGCCCACGAGCCACTCGAAGCCGCCGGGGTCGTGGTCGCGCTGCCAGAGCGCCGGCTCGGCGCGGTAGACCCGGTTGAGCTGGGCGACGAGCGCCTGCAGACCCCGGTGCACCGGCTGTTCGAGGATCCACCAGTCGAGACCGCGCTCTTCGCTCCACTCCGACGGCTGGCCGAACTCCTGGCCCATGAACAGCAGCTGCTTGCCCGGATGCGCCCACTGGAAGGCCAGGTAGGCCCGCATGTTCGCGAGCTTCTGCCACTGGTCGCCCGGCATCTTGTGCAGGAGCGAACCCTTCCCGTGCACGACCTCGTCGTGGCTGATCGGCAGCAGGAAGTTCTCGCTGTAGGCGTAGACCATGCTGAAGGTGAGCTCGCCGTGATGGTGCGAGCGGTAGAGAGGATCGACCGCCATGTACTGCAGGCTGTCGTGCATCCAGCCCATGTTCCATTTGAGGCCGAAGCCGAGCCCTCCGGCATCCGTCGGCGCGGTCACGCCGGGGAAGGCCGTCGACTCCTCGGCGATCATCACGATGCCCGGATTGCGCTTGTAGGCGGTCGCGTTGACCTCCTTGAGCAGGTCGATCGCCTCGAGGTTCTCCCGCCCGCCGAAGCGGTTCGGCGTCCACTCGCCGTGTTTGCGGGAATAGTCGAGGTAGAGCATCGAGGCGACGGCGTCGACGCGCAGCCCGTCGATGTGGAACTCCTCGAGCCAGTACAGCGCGTTCGCGACGAGGAAGTTGCGCACCTGCGACCGTCCGAAGTCGAAGACGAGCGTGCCCCAGTCGGGCTGTTGGCCCCGGCGTGGATCCCTGTGCTCATAGAGCGGTTCTCCGTCGAAGCGGGCGAGCGCCCACTCGTCCTTCGGGAAGTGCGCCGGGACCCAGTCCATGATGACGCCGATACCGGCCGCGTGCAGCCGGTCGATGAGCCCGCGCAGATCGTCCGGATGCCCGAACCGGCTCGTCGGCGCGTAGTAGCCGGTCACCTGATAGCCCCACGAGCCCCCGTAGGGGTGCTCGGCGAGCGGCATGAACTCCACATGGGTGTAGCCGAGCGAGGTCACGTGATCGACGAGCTCCGTGGCGAGCTCGCGGTAGCCGAGCCCAGGCCGCCACGACCCCAGGTGCACCTCGTAGACGCTCATCGGGCCGTCGAGCGGGTTCCGGTCGGCGCGCTCGGTGAGCCAGGCCGAGTCCGCCCAGTCGTACCGGGATTCGCCCACCTTCGACGCCGTCGCCGGCGGGACCTCGGTGTATCTCGCCATCGGGTCGGCCCGCAGCACCCAGACGCCGGCCGGTGTGAGCAGTTCGAACTTGTACGTGGTGCCCGGTCCGACGGCGGGGACGAAGAGCTCCCACACGCCGTTGTCGTCGAGGCGCCGCATGGCGTGCCCCGCGCCGTCCCAGTCGTTGAAGTCTCCGACCACCCTCGCGGCCTGTGCGTGCGGTGCCCACACCGAGAATGACGTACCGTCGATGCCCTCGTGCGGTCGGTGATGAGCCCCGAGCACATGCCAGAGCTGTTCGTGCCTGCCCTCGCCGAACAGGTACAGGTCGACCTCCCCGACCGAGGGAACGAACCGGTACGGGTCCTCGGTGACCCAGTCCGGGCCGGACTCATAGGTCGCCTCGAGCGTGTACGACTGCCCCCTGCCGCGGGCTCGACCCTGCCAGATACCTTCGCCAAGGTGCCTCAGCGCGATGCGCGTTCCGTTCGCCCGGATGGCCGTGACGGTCTTCGCGAGCGGCCGCCTGGCTCTCACGACCCAGCCGCCCCCGTTGACGTCGCGCTGGTCGAGAGCGTGCTGGCCGAGAACGGCGTGGGGTTGCGGATGCCGCCCGGCGGCGATCGCCGCGAGTTCGCTGTGGGAGGGGATGGGCAGGGCGGGCGCACGCGCGGGGCGGCCGACGGCTTTCGGCTCGCGTCCGCTCACCATCAGCGCGCCTTCGGGGGCTCGACCCGCAGGATGTGCACGGGCTCGGTGAAGGCATCCAGCCGCACATAGTTGTCGCGGCCCCACTCGAAGCGTTGTCTGGTGATCAGGTCGGTCACCTCGAAGCGCGCATCCATCCCCGCATCGACCATGTCGAGCCCGAATCGCTCGGGATCGAGCCGCTCGAGGTCCAGATGGATGGTCGTCTCCCGCACCGAGTGCGGGTCGACGTTCGCCACGACGATGATGGTGTCGCTGCGACCGCTGCGCACGAACTCTGCGGCCAGGTGCTTGCTGTAGACGAGGATCGCCTCGTCGTCGCTCCAGTGCACCTCGAGGTTCCTGAGCTGGCGCAGCGCCGGATGCTCGGAGCGGACCCGGTTGAGCTGTCGCAGGTAGGGGGCGATCGACGCCCCGCTCTTCTCCGCCTTCGCCCACTCGCGCGGCCGGTACTCGTACTTCTCGTTGTCGATGTTCTCCTCGGAGCCGGGCCGCGCGACGTTCTCGATGAGTTCGTAACCCGAGTACACCCCCCAGCTCGGGCTCCCCGTCGCAGCGATCGCGGCCCGGACCTTATAGGCGGGCACCCCGCCGAACTGCAGGTATTCGGTGAGGATGTCCGGGGTGTTGACGAACAGGTTGGGGCGCAGGTAGTCGCTCGACTCGTGTGAGAGCTCCGCGAGGTAGTCCGCGAGCTCCTTCTTCGTGTTGCGCCAGGTGAAGTAGGTGTAGGACTGCTGGAAACCGACCTGTGCGAGCGCGCGCAGGGGGGCAGGACGGGTGAAGGCCTCGGCGAGGAACACGACATCCGGATGCGCGACCCTCACCTCGTGCAGCAGCCACTCCCAGAACCGCAGCGGTTTGGTGTGCGGGTTGTCGACGCGGAAGATGCGGACGCCGAGGTCGATCCAGTGCTCGAGGACTCGCAGGACCTCCTCGCGCAGCCCCTTCTCGTCGTTGTCGAAGTTGAGCGGGTAGATGTCCTGGTACTTCTTGGGCGGGTTCTCGGCGTAGGCGATGCTCCCGTCGACGAGCGTCGTGAACCACTCCGGATGATCGAGCACCCAGGGGTGGTCGGGGGAGCACTGGAGGGCGAGGTCGAGGGCGACCTCGAGGTTGTTGGCCTTCGCGGTCGCCAGGAACTCCCGGAAGTCCTCCTCGCTGCCGAGGTCGGGATGGATGGCGTCGTGGCCGCCCTCCGGCGAGCCGATCGCCCAGGGAGAGCCGGGGTCGTGGGGGCCTGCTGTGAGCGCGTTATTGGGGCCTTTGCGAAAGCTCGTGCCGATCGGGTGGATGGGTGGGAGGTAGACGACGTCGAAACCCATGGAGGCGATCGCCGGAAGGCGCCGCGCTGCGGTCAAGAAGGTGCCGCTTCGCCAGCTGCCGTCCTTGTTCTGCCTCGCGCCCTCCGAGCGGGGGAAGAACTCATACCAGCTGCCGACCCCGGCGCGAGCGCGTTCGACCCTCACCGTGAACTCCTCGCTCTCCGTCTCGGTCGAGACGAGCGGATGCGCGTCGAGCTCGGCGGCGAGCTTCGCGTCGGCGGCTGCGGCCAGACGATCAGCCGGTGCTGCGGCGACGTTCGCGAGTGCGTGGAAGGCGCTCGTGATCACCGGGTTGCCCGGTCGCGCATTGTCGGCACGGTGCAGGAGGACTGCGCCGGTCGCGAGCATGAGCTGCACGTCCACGCCCGCAGGGACCTTGGTTTCGGCGGCGTGCAGCCAGGTGGCCCAGTCGTCGGTCCAGGCCTGGATGCGATACTGCCAGTCTCCGGTCTCCTCGAGCTGCACCGCGACCTCCCAGAGATCCGTGCCCTTCCCGGCCAGGCGCATCCGGTGAGTCGAGGTCGCGCCGGAGGGCGCGGTCAGCAGGAGCGCCGCCCTGAGCTCGTCGTGGCCGTCCTTGAAGATGGTCGCGCGGAAGGGGACGACCTCGCCGTCCCAGGCTTTGGCGGGCCGGCGGTCATCCGGCTGGCGCGGGGAGAGCGGGCGGATCGGGATCCGTCCCGACGTCGGCCGGTATTCGGGTGGCTGGTGTGCAGCGCTCACACTTCGACCGTAGCGAACCAGGCTCGAAAACGCGTGTGTCAGCGGCAGATTGCCTCGTGCCGGATCGGCGGCCGGCACTGGCCGAGCATCGGACAGGCCCCCGAGGTGGTGTGACTCGTTTTGGGTGGGGTACAGGTCTTGTCCGCCATTATGCCGACCGAATACCGTTTTCGGTGGGGGATTCATTCGGGGGCGAATCGAGCACTACGACTCGAACCCGGTTCCTTGAACACAGCGGACGGTTACCCTGCCGGCCGCGAACATTGCATAACCCGCGACCCGAAAGCGGGCTTCCAGCTTCAGTGGATGCTGCGTGCACGGGTCCTGACCCGAACAGGACACACCAATGAACAAGCTCACCAAGGCAGCGATTGCCGGCGCAGCCGGAATCGCCCTTCTTCTCGGAGGCGCGGGCTCGCTCGCGTACTGGAACGACTCCACCTCGCTCGCCGGTGGCACCATCAACGCCGGCCAGCTGCAGATCACGGCTGACCCGGATGGCGGGGTGTGGACGGACGCCGACGGCGATCCGGTCGACCTCGCGACGTTCCTCGCGGTTCCCGGCGATGCACTCACCTACACCGATACCTTCACGCTCATGGCGACCGGGGACAACCTGTCGGCGACTCTCGCACTCGCCCCGACATCCATCACCCCTGCATCGTCCGATTCCGAGGATGTCGCACTGGCGGCCCTCCTCAGCTCGAGCGCCGTGTTCACGGTGGACAGCGTCACCACCAGCACCGTCACGGCGAATGCGGGCACGCAGACCGTGGATGTCGCCGTCACGATCACCTGGCCGGACGGCACATCCACGACTGACAACGCCGCTCAGCTGGGGTCGGTCGTGCTCGCGAACATGTCGGTCGTCCTGACCCAGGTCGTCTAGTACGCCGGGGTGGTGGATGCGGGAGTCCGAATCCCGTATCCACCACCGGGCACCCGAAGACCACCCGACCCGAGGAGGTGATGTCATGCCCAGAAACTCATGCGAACCGCGCCATCGTGCGCACCAGAAGCCTGTACGACGCACCGCGATCACGGTCGGCGGCATGCTCGCCTCGTCCGCCGCCATCGCGGGGGCGAGCATCGTCGCAGTCGTCGCCGCCGGCGGCACCTACGCCATGTGGACCAGTGCGGCCACGATGAGCGGCGGGACCATCTCGAGCGCCTCGGTCGATCTCACCGTCAACAACCAGTCGAGCTATGCGCTGGGCGGTGCGGCGTGGTCGAAGCTCCTGCCCGGCGATGTGGTGTCGCAGGAGGTCACACTCGAGAACACCGGTACCGCCGCCAGCACCGTGACCGCCGAAACGAGCGGGCCCTTCGGCGCCCTGCTCGTCCATCTGGCCAGGGGAGGGTGCCCGGCGCCTCCGGCCGCCCCGATCGCCGGCCCGAGCTCGACCGTGAGCCCGACCGACCTGGGCGTCTTCGCGGCGGGTGAGGCATCCGTCGTCTGCCTCCAGACCACCATGCCGGCGGGGGTCGCCGACACCGTGCAGGGCACGGGTCAGGATTTCACCATCACCTTCACCGCGGCGACGGAGTCGTGATCATGGGTACCCAGCGGATGCGCACCCGATCCTCGGCACGCCGGCGCCGGCGCGCGACCCGCCGCGGGCTCATCGCGGGCATCACGACCTTCCTTCTCCTGGCCGGCAGCGGCATCAGCTATGCGGCCTGCACCGCCGGGGCCGCGGCGACGAGCACCGCGAGCGCGGCGAGCCTGACCATCACGACGGCGGGATTCGACTCCAACGCCTTCGTCTTCCAGAACCACCTCATGACGACGACCGGCAGCGTCACGGTCGCCAACGACACCGATACGACGAGCACCACCCCCGGCACCTTCGAGTTGAGCCTCGGCTATACAGGATCGGCGGTGCTCGCCTCCCGGCTCACCGTCACGGTCTGGCCGACCACGGACGCCTCCGGCTGCGCCGGCGTTGCGACTCCGCCGTCCGGAGCCGTGACCGGTCGCTGGGACACGGTCGCCACGACCGCATCGCCCATCGTTGGCACGCTGGTCGCGGGGTCCGCACAGGGCTACTGCCTGCGGGTGACCGCAGCCGAACGCGGCGACCTGGCATCGGCCACCGGTGCGCTCGCGATCCAGCCGAACATCTCGGCGATCCTGAAGGTCGGCAACTGGTCTCGGTCCACCGGCGCCTCCACGACGCAGACGACCGCCTGGATCTTCCCGGCATACGGTCCAACGCCGAACACCTGGTACCAGATCAGGAACCTCGGGACGGACAACTGCGTCGACGTGTACGGCGCCTCGACCGTCCCGGGAACCGGAGTCATCGACTACGCCTGCAAGACCGGCGACGTGAGCGACGGCTACAACCAGCAGTGGAAGTTCACCCGGGCGAGCGGCGACTACTACGACATCACGCCCCGCCACGAGCAGACCATCCGAATGGATGTCACGGGGGGCTCGACCGCGACACTCGCCGCGGTGGACGTCCAGACGGCACTCACCGCGCGACTCAGCCAGGAGTGGCAGCTCCAGCTGCGCGCGACCGACGTCTACCAGCTCGTCAACCGGGCGAGCGGCCTGTGCCTGCAGGTGAACGACACGTCCGTCTACGGCCCGGAGGCCGAGTACGCACAGGCGGTGTGCGACGGGTCGGTGGGTCAGAGCTATTCACTCACCCAGGTCGCTGTCGACGTACCGTCGATCGCACTCGCCTGCAGTTCTGCAGCCGGCGGCGGGGTCACGTTCTCCTGGTCCGGCGACGCCATCGACACCTACGACTTCCAGGTCAAGCCGAGCACCGACAGCATCTGGAGCGGCGTCGGAGACGTCGCGACGGGCGTCACCGCCATCACCATCCTGCCCGCGGCGATCACCGGCGCCGACGGTCAGTACGACGTGCGCGCACTGTGGCTCGCCAACCTGCTCACCGCGGGCGGCGTCAACCTCTGGAAGACCGCCGGTGCGCTCAGTTGCACAGCCCCGGCACCGGTCTCCATGACCTGCGAGGGAGACGGCGTGTCGGCCGAACGGACCGTCCACTTCACCTTCAGCTCCACGCCGGCGGAGTACCGACTGCAGATCGACACGGGCGGGTCCACCTGGCAGGATCTGAACGGCGGGGCCTACTACACCGGGACGAGCGCGGTGATCAGCGGAAACCCACCGTTCGACCTCGGCAACGGCGCCTACCCGGTGCGGGCGATCACCAGCGCAGGGATCGTCGTCGCCACCTCCGGGCTGAGGGTGCGGACGGGCGGCGCATCCGGCCCCTACCACTACCTCGATTGCCGATGATGCTGCGCCTTGCCAGGACGCCCTCGCCGTGGATCGGGGGCCCTGCCGTCGCCCTGGTGGTCGCGATGGCGCTCGCCGCCTCGTGGCCTGCGCCCGCGTACGCCGCGCCGGCCGACGGCATCCAGGTGAGTCCGGATGGCGTGACGTACGCCGCAGCGCTTCCCGGCGGCCTGTTCGACCAGATCGCCATCTCCGTGCCGGGCGACAGCCAGGCGACCGAATTCTGGGTCCGCAATGCCGGACCGGTGCCCGCCGCTCTGCGGATCGCGATCGCGATGGTCACCGTCTCGGACCCCGTCCTCGCCGACGCCATCACGGTCAGTGCCGGCACGACAGCGCATCCGGGGGCCCCGGTCGCGCTCGCCGCGGTCCAGTCGTGCCGGGTGCTCACCGAGGGCGACCTGCTCTCGCCGGGCGGTACCGTTCAGGTGTCGGCCACGCTCGCCCTCGGCGACCTCGACGGGCTCTCCGGGCAGGGCGGAACGGCGACGTTCGCCCTCCGGGTCGGCTTGACCGACTCCGCCGCTCAGCTTCCGCCCACCTCGTGCGGCAACAGCGGAATCAGCCTCCGAGTCACCGGTGGCGACGGCGACATCCCGCTCGCCATGACCGGTTCGACGTTGCCTCTCCCGTTCGTCATCGGAGCAGCATCGCTCCTCGGCGTCGGCCTCTTCCTCCTGGTCGCCGCGAAACGACGCAGGGAGGCGGAAGAGTGAGCGGACGCCACGAAGCGAGCAGACGTGCAGCCAGGCCGACGAAGGCCTCGCGCGGCCTGCTCGGCTACCTCGGATGGGGTCTGAGCGCCGGGCTGCTGGCGTTCGTCGCGCTCATCGGGGTGCTCGCGATCGTGGTGCCCGCCGCCACGGGGGCCACGCCGATGACCGTGCTGACCGGCTCGATGACCCCGACCTACCCTCCGGGAACACTCATCGTCGTCAAACCGATCGACGCCGAGGACATCCGGGTCGGCACACCCATCACCTACCAGCTCGAGTCAGGCAAGGATGTCGTGGTCACCCATCGGGTGGTCTCCATCACCACGGCGTCGGACGGCTCCAGGGAGTTCACCACCAGGGGCGACGCGAACGCCGTCGCCGACGAGAAACCCGTGCGGCCGGTCCAGGTGCGCGGCGAGGTCTGGTACAGCATCCCGTACCTGGGTTGGGTCAACACCGCGGTCAACGGCGAGAGCCGTGTCTGGATCATCCCCGTCATCGCCGGTGGGCTCTTCCTCTATGCCGGATACGCCGTCGCGAGCAGCATCGCCTCCGCCCGCAAGCGCCGCCGCGAGCGGGAGCGCCGGAGGGAGCGTTCGGAAACGGTGGACCCGGTCCGGCCCTGAGCCCCGCGCCGCGTTCACAACCTCACCGGGAACTGCGCCTAGGCTTGATCGACGTGAAGGCCATCAGAAGGTTTACCGTCCAGCCCGTCCTGCCGGAGTCGCTCGACGCGCTGGACGAGCTCGCCACCAACCTGCGCTGGTCCTGGCACCTCCCCACCCGCGAACTCTTCGAGCAGCTCTCGCCGCCCGCCTGGGAGGCGACCGGCCACGATCCGATCGCGGTGCTCGGCACGCTCGATGCCGCACGCATCGCCGAACTCGCCGACGACGAGCGCCTCATCGCCCGCGCCAACGCACTCCGGGACGACCTCCACGACTACCTCGGCAAGCCGCGCTGGTATCAGTCGCTCCCGGATGGCGTCCCGCAGTCGATCGCCTACCTCTCGCCCGAATTCGGCATCGCCGCCGCCCTCCCGCAGTACTCCGGCGGCCTCGGCATTCTCGCCGGGGACCACCTGAAGAGCGCTTCCGACCTCGGCGTCCCCGTCATTGCGGCCGGCCTCTTCTACCGTTCCGGTTATTTCGCGCAGGCCATCTCCTCGGACGGCTGGCAGCAGGAGTCGTACCCGGTGCTCGACCCGGACGGGCTCCCGCTCACCGTGCTGCGGCATCCGGACGGCACCGCCGCGCGCGTTGTGCTCGCCCTTCCCGACGATCGCGCACTCCACGCGCGGATCTGGCAGGTCGCGGTCGGGCGCGTCACCCTCCTCCTGCTCGACTCGGACATCCCCGAGAACGAGGACAGCCTGCGATCGGTGACCGACCGCCTCTACGGCGGTGGGGGAGAGCACCGGCTGCTCCAGGAGCTGCTGTTGGGCATCGGCGGCGTGCGCGCGATCGACCTCCACGCTCGCCTGACCGGAACCCCGCTGCCCGAGGTGTTCCACACCAACGAGGGCCATGCCGGGTTCCTCGGTCTCGAGCGCATCAGCAACCTCATCGGCGGCGGCCTGAACTTCGCCGCAGCGCTCGAGGTCGTGCGCGCCAGCACGGTATTCACCACCCACACGCCGGTTCCTGCCGGGATCGACCGGTTCGAGGCGGACCTCGTCGAACGGTACTTCTCCACCTCGCTGCTGCCCGGCGTCGCCGTCGCCGATGTGCTCGCGCTCGGTGCGGAGGACTACGAGGGCGGCACGGAGGACACCTTCAACATGGCCGTCATGGGCCTGCGCCTCGCCCAGCGCGCCAACGGCGTCTCGAAGCTGCACGGCGAGGTCAGCAGGCGGATGTTCGGCTCGCTCTGGCCCGGATTCGACAGCGAAGAGGTGCCGATCGCCTCCATCACGAACGGCGTGCACGCACCGACCTGGACGGATCGCGCGGTCACCCGGCTCGCGGCCGAGAAGCTCGAGACCACCGACACGACGGCCTGCGACTGGCTCTCCGACGCGGTGACGGATGCCGACCTCTGGAGCCTGCGCGGCGAACTCCGCGCGAAGCTCGTCGACGACGCGCGCCGGCGCATGACCGCCGCCTGGACCGCCCAGCACCCGGGCGCGGTGCCGCCGGCCTGGTACTCGACGCTGCTCGATCCGGACACCCTCACGATCGGGTTCGCGCGCCGCGTCCCCACCTACAAGCGCCTCACGCTCATGCTCCATGACGAGGACCGGCTCCGCTCGATCCTGCTCGACCCCGAGCGGCCGGTGCAGATCGTCGTGGCCGGCAAGTCGCATCCGGCCGACGATGAAGGCAAGCGCCTCATCCAGCGGCTCGTGCGGTTCGCGAACGAGCCGGCGATCCGGGGGCGGCTGGTCTTCCTGCCCAACTACGACATCGGGATGGCCCAGACCCTCTACCCGGGCACCGACGTCTGGCTCAACAACCCGCTCCGCCCCCTCGAGGCGTGCGGGACGAGCGGAATGAAGGCCGCGATGAACGGTTCGCTCAACCTCTCGATCCTCGACGGATGGTGGGCCGAGTTCTTCGACGGGGAGAACGGCTGGGCCATCCCGAGCGCGGATGCTGCGGGCGACTCGGCCGAGCGCGACGCTCTCGAGGCGGGCGCCCTGTACGACCTCATCGAGCATCAGGTGGCGCCGAGGTTCTACGACCGCGGGGAGGACGGCGTTCCGACGAGGTGGGTCGAGTCGATCCGGCACACCCTCTCCACCCTGTCACCACAGCTGAGCGCCGACCGCATGGTGCGGGAGTACGTCGAGCGTCTCTACGTTCCGGCGGCCGCCTCCACCCGCGTCCTCACGGCGGAGGATGCGAAGGGCGCCAGGGAGCTCGCGGCCTGGCGGCAGAGGATCGTACAGGCCTGGCCTGCTGTGAGCGTCGGCAATGTCGAATCCGGGGGAGTGGACGCCGTCCCGCAGGTCGGCGACGAGTTGCACGTCCGCGCCCAGGTGCACCTGGGCGGACTCTCCATCGACGACGTCACGGTCCAGCTCCTCCACGGCTCGGTCCGCTCCGACGACGACCTCCTCGCCCCCGAACGGCTCGCCCTCGAACCCGATGAATCGGGGCCCTCGGGTGCGATGCCCCCGGATGCCGATTCGGCCCGATTCGCCGGGTCCGTTCCGCTGGCGAAGGCGGGGAGCTTCGGGTACACGGTGCGGGTTCTCCCGCGGCATCCGGGGCTCACCAGCGGAGTCGAGCTGGGTCTTGTGGCGGTCGCGCCGGGCTCGGACCGTGCCTGAGGCGCCCCGCACGCGCCCGGAGCACGCCGAGGTGCTCCACGAGTTCCGCGCGCACATCCGGGCGAGGCCGAGGGCCGTGTTCGAGGCGATCGTCGCTCGCGAGGATCCCGGCCCGGATGCCCAGAGCATGTTCACGGCAGACCCCTCGGCCTGGCTCGTCATCTCCCAGGGCGGCTGGTGGTACCGCGCGGAGTACCGCGTGGTGCCGGACGCGACGGGGTCGAACCTCGAGTACACCCTGCTCAATGTCGCGGAGACGGCGCACCGGTTCGGCAGGTTCACCGGCCGCAAGGTCATCGAAGCCGCGCCGGTCGCCTTCGACCGGCTCGTCACCGAGCTTCGGGCCGAACTCGAATAGCGGGATCGCCTGGACCGTTATGGTCGGTAGGTCTGCCCCTCCGAGCAGGTCTGCTGAGCGGAGGACTGGCCGGTGATCGTTGAAGGCAGTGGAACCACGTTGGCGAGTGGAGGTGTCGCAGGGTCGGAGGGTGCCCCCGTTGCGCTCGGGTCGGCCGGCGGAGTCGTCGCGTTCGGGTCGAGGGAGGCCCCAGGGCCAGTCGAGCCGGTTATCTGCACAGGCAGGTCGGCGGCGATCGCCGCGAACAGCTTGTCCGCGGCATCCTGGATGGGAAGCACGCCCCCCTGGCCGTTGCTGTTGCCGAACCGGGACGGGTACTGGATGAGCTGGATGTTCTCGGCCGGGATGTCCTTGAGCGCGAGCGCGATCGACGCCAGGGTGAGTGGATTGCGGAGGCTGTTGGAGACCTCCATGTTGTCGACGGCTGCCTTGGCGAGCCCGTAGACCTTGATGGGATCGGTGAGGGTCTCGCGGGCCTTGACCTGGCGCACGAGCGCCGACATGAACACCTGCTGGTTGCTGATCCGCGCGAGGTCGGTACCACCGTTGACGCCGTAGCGGCTGCGGAGGAACATGAGGGCGTTCCAGCCCTTGAGCGTTTGCGGCCCGGCAGCGAGGTCGAGCCCGATCTGGCCGTCGTGAATCGCGCTCGCGACACACACCGTCACGCCGCCGATCGCATTCGACATCTCGATGACGCCGTTGAACTCGATCTTCGCGGCGAACGGTATGTCGAGGCCGGTGACCTCTTTGACCGTCTCCACCACGCAGGCGAGACCGCCGTAGGAGAGGGCGACATTGATCTTGGCGGAGGACTGGGAGCCCCAGTTGCCGCTGCCGTCGACCTTCGGGCAGGAGGGGATCCGCACGAACAGGTCGCGCGGGAAGCTCACGACCGTCGCGTTGGTGTGGTCGGCGGAGATGTGGAGCAGGATCGTCACGTCGTTGAGGTGTTCGCCTCGCCGCCCGTATGCGGGGTCCCCTTCACCACTGTCGCTTCCGACGAGGAGCATGTTCACGCCGCCCTCGATCGCGCCGATATCGGGTGCAGGCCCCTCGGTCTCCCCGATGAGCGCGACGCCGGGTTTCACGGAGCTCGCGATGTCCCACACGGCGTAGCCGACGACCGCCGCACCGCTCACGAGAACGACGGCGAGGCCGGCAGCCAGGAACTTCAGGATGGTCGCGACGGGGCCCGGTGGGCGCAGCCGACCGTGCCGCGCGATGGTCGGCTCTGGCGCCCTGCGGCCCCCTCGGGGACGAAGTTCACTCACTCACCCGATCCTAGGCCAGCCGTTCCTGAGAACGTGCCCGGAATGCGACGCGTTGCGAGGGCAGTTCTCCCTCCGGCGGCGGCTCTCGGTCGTGAAACGGTCTGCCGCGTAGGCTCGGAGCGTGTTCGAACTCCACCACCTCACCGCCCAGGAGCAATGGGACTGGCTGCAGCGCGGCGAGATCACGGTCCCCGAACTCGTCGCGCACTATCTCGACCGCATCGCCCGTCTCGACGGCGAGCTCGGCGCGTTCATCACCGTGACACCGGATGCCGCCCTCGCCCGCGCGCGCGAGGTGGAGGAGGCGGCGCCCCGATCCGCCGCGCTCCGGGGCCTCCCCTTCGCCGACAAGGATCTCGTTCAGCGCAAGGGAGTGCGAACGACCTACGGCTCGCGCCTGCTCGCCGACTACATCCCGGATGTCTCCGACGAGCTCGTGACGGTGCTCGATGCCGCGGGGGGCGTGAGCCTCGGTAAGACGAACACCCCGGAGTTCGGTCTCCCCTCCTACACCGAGAACCTCGTCGGGGGGCCTGCCCGGAACCCTTACGACACCGAGCTCGGACCCGGCGGCTCGAGCGGCGGCGCTGCCGTCGCGGTCGCCGCCGGGCTCCTGCCCTTCGCCCCCGGCTCCGACGGCGGGGGTTCGGTGCGCATTCCGGCCGCCGCGACAGGGCTCGTCGGCATCAAACCCTCCCGAGGGCTCATCCCGGCCGGCACCGGCATCGACAAGCTCGCGGGACTCGTCGTGCCCGGACCCCTCGCGCGCACGGTCGCCGACGCTGCCATGCTGCTCGATGCGATGATCGCCGGGGGAGACCACCCCTTCACGCTGCGCGCGCCGCGCTGGGAGGGTGGAGCGCTGCTCGGCAGCGCGGTCCGCGGTGAAGGCCGGTATCAGTTGGGGGTCATGACGACCTCGCCCTGGGATGACGCGTACGACATCCGGATCGCACCCGAGGCGGTCGCGGCGCTCGACCTCGCGGTGCGTGAATTCGACGCACTCGGGCACGGGATCGAGCGGACCGCCCTCGAACCCGATGACAGCTACGCGCCGGCGTTCCGCACGATCTGGCAGGCGGGAGCCGCGAGCATCCCGGCGGAGGGCGAGGAGCTGGCCCTGCTCGAACCGCTCACCCAGTGGCTCGTGGCTCGCGGCCGCGAACTCAGCGCGCGTGAGCTCGCCGAAGCGCTCACCGCGCTCGCCCTGTACGAACGCTCCGTCATCCGGCAGTTCGCGGGGTTCGACGCCGTGATGACGCCGGCGCTCGCGATGACGCCGCGGCCGATCGGCTGGTACGACCAGGACGATGCGGAACTCAACTTCGCACAGCAGGTGCAATACACGCCGTTCACCTCGTTCCTCAACGTGTCAGGGCTGCCAGCGATCACGCTGCCGGTCGCCACGACGGATGACGGCCTCCCCATGGGGGTGCAGCTCATCGGTCGCCCCGGCGGCGAGCACGTGCTGCTGGCCCTCGGCGCACAGCTCGAGCGACGCCTGCGCTGGCAGGAGCGGCATCCGCCCCAGTGGTAGCGGTTGGTGTCAGGGCGCGAGTCGGCTAGCGAACGTAACCGCCGCGGCGCAGCCCGGCCTCGATCTCGAAGCGGTTGGCGGTCCCGGTCTGGCCGGCCGCGATGTAGAGCGGGATGAAGGCGAGCCCGTACCTCTTCCACTGTGCACGGTGCACCGCCTCGTGTGCGAGCACACCGGGAGAGAGCGCGTCATGGGTGAGGAAGACCGCGCCGATCGTCGTACCCCCGCGTCCGAACGCCCACCGCGGGCACCCCCGCGCCACGATCACCCCGCCCTGGGGTCGGATGCGGCCAAGGCTGAGAGAGGCCCCCCAGATGAGCCCGCACACCGTCGCGAACCAGTAGCCCGGCCTGGCGATGACCGGGCTCAGCAGCACCGCCCGCAACCATCGCACGCGGGACACCGCCCGCACGAGGGACTGCGTCCCGCGTTCGAAGCGGGATCCGGCGATGGCCATGCTGACTGTTCTAGCACCTCCAGGGCTCGGTCGCGCAGGAGCAGGTCCGGGTCGGGGAGCAGGCCAGGCAATACAGTGTTGGCATGGTCGGCATCCCCACCCGCGTCGCCCTCGTGTCGATGCACACCTCTCCGGCCCGGCAGCCGGGAACGGGCGATGCTGGCGGAATGAACGTCGCGCTGCGGTCACTCGCCACCGAGCTCGCCGCTCGTGGTGTCGAGGTCGAGCTGCTCACGCGGGCGGACGGGGCGGCATCCGAGCGGCAGCTTGAACCCGGGGTGGTGCTGCACGAGCTGGCGGCGGGTCCGGAGGGTCCGATACCGCGTGGCGAGCTCGCGGCGGTCTCCGACGAGTTCGGTGAGGCCGTCGCCACGCTCGCGGGGCGTCGCAACGCTCGCTACGACCTCATCCACGCGCACTACTGGCTGAGCGGCATCGCCACGCTCCCGGTCGCCCTCGAGCTGGGCCTGCCCTTCGTGCAGAGCTTTCACACGCTCGCCGCGCTCAAGGAGCGGAATCCGGCCCCGGGCTCGACCCCGGAGCCCGACCGCAGGCGGCATTCCGAGCAGTACCTCGCCGGGCAGGCGACCGCGATCGTCGCAGGCTCGGCCGCCGAGGCCACGGTGCTCATCGACGAAGTGCGCGCGCCGGCCGAACGCGTGTGGGTCATCCCGCCCGGAGTCGACGTCGACCTGTTCCGCCCCAACCGCACGGATGCCGACGAGCGCGTACGGGAAACGCTCGCGGTCGCACCCGGCCGCCCCATCCTCGTCGTAGCGGGCCGGGTGCAGCCGCTCAAGGACCAGGAGCTCGCCATCCGGACGCTCGCCGAACTGCATGCACTGCGCGGATGGGCGCCGGTGCTCGTCGTGGCGGGAGAGGCCACGCCCGGCGACGAGGCCTATGCCGCGCACCTGCGCTCACTCGCGCAGGACCTGGGGGTCGTCGAGGATGTGCGCTTCGTCGGGGCACTGGGCCGGGATCGCCTCGCCGAGTTGTTCACCGCGGCATCCGTGACGATACTGCCCTCGCACAGCGAGACCTTCGGCCTGGTGGCCCTCGAATCGGCCGCTAGCGGTACGCCCGTCATCGGCTACCGGGGGAGCGGCATGGTCGAGTCGATAGCGGAAGGGCGCTCCGGGCTTCTCGTCGACACCCGCGAGCCGCGCGACTGGGCCGAGGCCGTCACTCGCCTGCTCGACGACCCGCAGGGGCTCGCGCGGATGTCGGAGTCCTCTCGCGACCACGCGCTCGACTACACCTGGGCGGCGTCGGCGACGGCGCTGCTCGGAGTGTATGGGAGCCTCTGAACCCGGCGACCTCGGCGGCGGGCCGGAACTCGCCGCCATGCTGAGCCCTCAGCCGCGATAGGCCTCGAGCAGCCGCAGCCACACCTCGCTGACGGTCGGATAGGCCGGCACGGCGTGCCAGAGCCGGTCGAGCGGCACCTCGCCGACGACGGCGTTCGTGGCCGCCTGCACGAGTTCGGCGACATCCGGACCGACGAAGGTCATGCCGACGATGACCTGACGACTCTCATCGACGACCATGCGGGTGCGCCCGGTGTAGCCGTCGGCGTGCAGGCTCGCCCCGCCGAGGTTGCCGAGGTCGTAGTCGACGACGCGGATGTCGAGGCCGGCCTCCCGGGCGGCCTTCTCGGTCAGCCCGACCGAGGCGACCTCCGGCTCGCAGAAGGTCACCTGGGGAACCGAACGATGGTCGGCGGTGGCGACGTGGCGGCCCCACGGGGCGTCGTCGACCTCCTCGCCGTTCGCGCGCGCAGCGATGACGTCGCCCGCGGCCCGCGCCTGGTACTTGCCCTGGTGGGTGAGCAGGGCGCGGTGGTTGACGTCGCCGACGGCGTAGAGCCAGTCGACCCCGTGCACCCGCAGGGTGTCGTCCACGTCGATCCAGTCGCCGTCGCGCCACCCGCCGCCGTGCCCGCCGCCTTCGCCCGGAGCCGAAAGGTCGAATGCCTCGAGCCCGAGCCCCATCGTGCGCGGGACCCGGCCCGTCGCGACGAGCAGCTCCTCGGTGGTCACCGAGCTCCCGTCATCGAGCTCGACCACGACCTCCTGCCCGTTCCGGTGCACGGATGCCGGTGAGACCCCGGTGCGCACGGTCGCGCCGAGCCCGCGGAGGCCCTCCTGCACGAGCTCGCCCGCGAAGGGCTCCTCGTGGCCGAGCAGGCCACTGCGCGAGAGCACGGTGACCTGGGTGCCGAAACCGGCGTAGGCGGTCGCCATCTCGACAGCGACGACCCCGCCGCCGATGATCGCGAGTCGCGCCGGTGCCTGTGTCGCGCTCGTCGCGTCACGGCTCGCCCACGGAGCGGCCTCCCGCAGGCCGGGGATGTCGGGCAGCATCGCGGCCGAACCGGTGCACACGGCGACGGCGTGACGGGCGGTGAGCACGATGGGTCCGCCATCCGGAACCGCCACGGTCACCTCGCGCTCGCCGGTGACGCGGGCGTCGCCGCGCACGAGGTCGATCCCGACCGAGTCGAGCCAGTCGACCTGACCGCTGTCGTTCCAGTCGTGGACGGTTGCATCGCGGCGGGCGAAGACGGCGGCGACATCGAGCTCGCCGGCCACGGCTTCGCGGGCACCGCCGACGGCTCGGGCCGCGCGCAGGGCGGCTGCGCTGCGCAGGAGGGCCTTCGAGGGCATGCAGGCCCAGTAGGAGCAGTCGCCACCGACCAGCTCCCGCTCGACGATCACGACGGAGAGTCCGCCCGCGCGGGCGCGGTCCGCGACGTTCTCGCCGGCTATGCCGGCCCCGATGACGATGAGGTCGTACTCGGTCATCCCTCGAGGCTACGCCCTCTTCCTTCGCGCCGAGTCGGGTCATCTTGCGGGTATCGCGCCTATCGCGCCCGCAAGATGGCCCGACTCGAGGATGTGGCCGGGTGGGTGGGCAGGCAGGCAGGCAGGCGGGCGGGCAGGCAGGTGGGTGGGCGGGTGGGTGGGCGGGCGGGCGGACAGGCGGGCGGGCAGCGCCGGATTCGGTGACCGGGTCAGCGACCGACGAACTTCGCGGGCTGCCGGGTGACGAACGACTCCATGCCGAGGCGGGCATCCTCGGTCGCGGCGAGCCGGACGAGCTCCGGCTGGAGTTCCGCCTCGGCGGCCGCGTCGCCTTCCCGGATGGCGGTGCGGGCGTTCGCGAGCGAGGCCTGCACAGCGAGCGGCGCCTGGGCCGCGATGCGATGGGCGAGCTCCAGTCCGCGCGCGTACTGCTCACCGTGCGGAACCACCTCCTGCACGAGCCCGATCCGCAGAGCTTCCGCCGCGTCGAAGCTGTCCCCGGTGAGGATCCAGCGCATCGCATTGCCCCAGCCGACCGCGCGCGGCAGCCGGATGGTCGCTCCGCCGAAGGGCAGGATGCCGCGGCTCACCTCCATTTGGGAGAACACCGCGGAGTCCGCCGCGATCGCCAGGTCGCTCGCGAGGATGAGCTCGATGCCGAGCGTCAGGCACAGACCCTGGACGGCCATGACGACGGGCTTGCGGACGGCACGCCCCTCGACGGCCCAGGGGTTGATTCCGCCCTCCGGCACGATGTCGATGCCGTCCGGCCCGATGCGGGGACCGACATCCGCGAGGTCGAGTCCTCCCGTGAAGTGCTCGCCGTGCGCGAAGACGAGGCCGGCGCGCAGCTCAGGATCGCGGTCGAGCTCGCCGTAGGCGAGGGAGAGCTCCTGCAGGAGCCGAAGGTCGGCGGCGTTGCGCTTCGCGGACCGGTTGAACCCCATGAGCAGGACGTGGCCGTCGCGTTCGACGGTGATGCGCGGCTCGCCGTCCGTCTGGCCACTGCCGCTCGGGTGGACCTCACCGTGTTGGGCATCGTTCATGACGCCAGCCTATGGCCCGCCCTGAGGCTCCGGCACGGTCAGGCGGTGAGCGCCCCGATGATGCGCAGGATCGTCGGCAGGTCGTCGGATGCCGCCTCGGGCGTCGAGGGCGCGAACTCGCAGATCGCGGCGCCGGCCAGCTCGAAGCGGGCGGTGACCACGCGGATCGCATCCAGGAGGGCGGCGACCGTCACCCCGAACGGCTCGGGGTGGCCGAGCGAGGTGAACTCGCCCGGGTCGAGCACGTCGAGGTCGAGGTGGAGGTAGACCGCGCTCGCGCCGGTCGCCTCGATCGCGGCGACGAGCGCATCCGGGGTCAACTCGGAGGGTGGCAGCATCCGGATGCCCCGCTCGGCGATCCACTCGGCCTCCGGCTCGTCGAGCGCCCGCGTCCCCGCGAGCACGATGCGCGAGGGCGGCACTGGGGCGTCCGGAACGAACGAGGGGAGACCATCGCCCGCGAGCGTGCGCAGGACCATCCCGTGGAACGCGCCCGAGGGTGAGTTCTCCGGTGTGTTGAGGTCGGCGTGCGCGTCGAGCCAGACGACGGCGAGGTCATCCGGATGCGCCGCGTGGGCCCGTTCGATCGGCGCGAGATCGACGCCGCAGTCCCCGCCGATCGTCACGATGAGATCCGCCGGAGAGACATCGGGGTCTGTGCTGTCCGACAGCGCCGCGAGCGTCTCGGCCGTCCGATCGCGCACCACCTGAACAGAGCTCAGTCGCCGCACGCCGCTGCCGAGTCCCTCGCCGGCACCGAGCGGCACGTCGACGACGACGGTCCGCGACGCCGGAAGGTCGCCGCGGATCGCCTCGGCACCGTCCTGCAGTTGCAGGGCCCTGGCCGATCCAGAACCCTGCCACTGCGGGACGACGAGAAAGGTGGTCGACACCATATTTCGATCGTGCAGTCGTGCCGTCGAGCGGATTCGGCTACTCGCCGGACGTCACGGCCCTCTGCGGGTCGCCGCCGGCCTTGAGGGCTGCGAGCCGGGCATCGACCTCGACATCCTTGTCGCTGTCGGCGAGCTGCTCGAATTGCGCGTCGAGGCTGGATGCTGCGAGCTCCTGCTGGCCGAGCACCTTCGCCTCCTCGCGGCGGATCTTCTCCTCGAAGCGGTGGATCTCACTCGTCGGGTCGAGCATGTCGATGCTCTTCATGGCGTCCATGACCTGCTGCTGGGCGTCGGCCGTCTTCGCGCGGGCGATGAGTTCGTCGCGCTTGGAGGAGAGCTCGGAGAGCTTGCCGCGCATGCCATCGAGGCCCTTCTTGAGCTTGTCGACGACCTCGGTCTGGCTCGCGATGGTCGGCTCGGCGGACTTCGCCTCCTTCTCGGCGGAGAGCTGACGGCCGAGCGCCACCTTGGCGAGGTTGTCGAACTTGTCGGCGTCGGCGGTGTTGCCGGCGGCACGCAGTTCGTCGCCCTTGCGGCTGGCGGCGAGCGCCTTGCCGCCCCAGTCCTGGGCGTTGGCGACGTCCTCGGCGTGGTCCTGCTCGAGCAGGCGCAGGTTGCCGATGGTCTGTGCGATGGCGCTCTCGGCCTCCGCGATGTTGTTCGTGTAGTCCCGCACCATCTGGTCGAGCATCATGGCGGGGTCTTCCGCCGCGTCGAGCAGTGCGTTGATGTTCGCCTTGGCCAACTGGGCGATCCTGCCGAAGATGGACTGCTTTACCATTGTGTTTCCTTCCGTCGTGCCACCGTGGTGTGCAACTGGTTGATCGTGCCTGACCGTACGCCGTCGAGCCTCAGAACCTGCCGCCGCTGCTGCGCCGGCCGCCTGAGCTCCTGCTGCTGCTGCGCGAACTCCCTCCAAAGCTACTGGAGCGGGAACCGCCTCCGAAAGACGAGCTGCCTCGGGAACTGCTGCGAGAACTGCTGCGACTTCCGCCGCTGAAGATGCCCCCGCCTCCGCCGCCGTAGCCTCCGCCCCCACCACCGAGCAGTTCGCCGAGGAGCCCGCCGAGGCCGGCGCCCTCGTAGCTCGAGTCCGTGTAGTTGCCGCGCGTATCCCAGCCGCGCACATCCGATTGGGCGGAGCTGGAGGCCTCCTCGGCGAGGGAGGACGCCGACTGCGCCTCGGCGAGCGCGCCGACCGGGTTCGTGGTCGCGAGCGCGGCCGCGCTCTCGAGGTGACGTCTCGCCTCGGAGAGCCGGGTGCGAGCGGTGCTGCCGATCCCGCCGCGCCGCGTCGTGATGTAGTCGTCGACCGCGGAGATCTTCGCGCGCGCCGTGGTCAGCGCGCGTTCGAGCGACGCCTTCGCGCGTTCGACGCGCTCCTGCTCGTTCCGAACGGTGGTGAGGATGCCGTCCAGCTGTGTGTTGGCGGCCTGCAGTCCGACGAGACTCGCGACCGGATCGTTTCCGGCGTCCGCAGACGAGAGGGCGCTCTCGGCGGCGGCGATCGCGGGAGCCAGGCCGGCATTGTCACCCGCCGGAAGGGCTTTTGCCGCGGCGAGGTCCTGGCGGGTGTCGGCGATGACGGCATCGAGCTGGGAGCCGGCGAGTGCGAGATCCTTCGCGGCGCTGTCGATCGCCTCGAGCAGCTGCGCAGTCTGTCCGACACCCTGCTGGGCTGCGCGTATGCTCACCGCTGCCGCAGAGGAGTCCCCCGAGGCGAGCGCCTTCTCGGTCGCCTTCGCCGAGGCTTCGGCGAAGGCGAGGAGCTTCTCGACCTGGTCCGGGTTGCCGGCCACCTCCGAGAGCGCGGCCGGCGAGTACGACTGCTGCAGTGAGGCAAGGGTCTTCTGCGCCTCGGCGAGCCTCGTCCGGGTCAGGGCCGCGGCCGCGCGTGTGGCGACCAGGGCATCCGGAGCCGTCTTCTCGAGTTGGCGAAGTTCATCGAACGCGTCGGCCTGTGCGTCGAGTTCGGCGTCCGCACTCGTGCACAGCTCGATGATCTGCCGGGTGAGCTCCCGCTTCTCCTCCGGTGTCTCGGGGAAGGCGTCGTCGAGCTTCTGGCGGAGCTCGAAAGCGCTCGCGACCTTCTTCTTCGCCTCGGCAAGAGCCTCACGGAACTGTTTCGTCGCCTCGTCGCCGAACTGGGCGATCGCGAAGCCGAGCTCCTGCTCGCTCGTCTTGAGGGAGTCATCCAGCTGGACGAGGAGACGGCCGGACTGCTGGTCGAGCTCTTTCTGGGTGGGCTCACCCGACGCGGATGCGTCTCCCGCAGTTCTGCGCTTGCGCCGGACGCGCGAGTAGATGAGGGCGCCGGCGCCGCCCGCGACCACCACGATCCCGACCGGAATCCAGGGGAAGCCGCCACCAGAAGAGTCTCCCGACGTTCCCGCGAGCCCGTCCGCCATGGCGATCGCGGCATCCGCCCACTGGTCGTCGCGCAGTTTCGGGATGAGCCGGTCGTTCTCGATCGAACCGGTCGTCGACTCGGGCAGCTCGAAGTCGTCGGGGTAGGAGACGGTGAAGTTGCGATCCTGGATCGCGATGGCCAAGAGAACGTCGTTGCTGCCGAAGCCGTTGAGGATCGCGGTCGCGTTCGCCCAGTCGTCCGGCGCCGTGCCCTCGAAACGATCGACGTAGACCACGAAGAGCTTGATGCCGGTCTTCTCGTAGAGCGCATCGATCGCGGCGATCACCTCGTCCTCGTGACCGGTGATCGCGCCGGCGTTGTCGAGCACGTAGGCGCCGCGCAGCGGTGTCGGATCGTCCGCAAGGGCCGCGGAGGGCATGAGGAGGGTCCAGGCGAACCCGAGGGCCAGGACCAGACCGATGACCGGCGCGAATCGGGTTGCCGGTCCCGATCGACCGGCCGTGGTGGTCGCGATGTCACGATCAACGTGTCTGATGGCCGGCTCCCTGCAGTCGGTGATCTATTGAGCAGATTGTATCCGCAGTGTTTAACGACCCGCATGTCCCGCGAATACACTGAGAATCACGCGTTTCTCAGCTTATTCCAAGCTTTTTGTGCGTGTGCCCTGTACACGGCTGCCGCGCGCTGTCACAATGGGGCCGTCACGGTCATCGTGGCCGTGGTGTCTTCTGGAAGGTAGAAGGAAAAAACTATGGCATCTGTTGACAAAGACACCGCCAACTGGCGACTGTTCGGCGGCGGCGGGCTTCTCGTCGGCGGCATCCTGTGGCTGCTCGCGGTCATCCTCGGCCAACCCAGCGTCATGGGTCCGGGCGATGTCTCGAAGTGGCTGGGCATCATCGGCCTCGTCGTCGTCGCGATCGGGTTCTTCCTCGTCGCATGGGGCCAGACCGGCTCGAATGGCGCGGTCGGGGGCAGCATGCTCGGAAAGATCGGACTGTGGGCCGCCGCCCTCGGTACGCTCCTCTGGGCGCTCCTGCCGCTCTTCGGCGTGGCGATCGCCGGCACCTGGGGCTGGGTCGTCGCCATTCTCGTGGTGGTCGGTACGCTTCTGGCGGCCATCGCCATCATGCAGAAGGGTGTCGCACGGGGCCTGGCCAAGTGGATGATGTGGCTCGTGTTCCTCCTGGCGTTGCTGTTCTTCCTCGGCACGGTCGCCGGGGTCGGTGCACTCGCCAGTTGGGTGATCGCGCTCATCTTCGCTATCGTGGTGGCCCTGACCGGATTGATCTACCTCCTCAACAAGAAGTAGAGCTCCGGAAACACGCGCGATCGCTGCCCCAGCGTTGTGGCAGCGATCGTCGCGTTTAACCGCCCGTCGCGTTTAACCGCCCGCGCGCTCAACCACCCGTCAGCGTGATGTCCTGCGATGGGCCCCCGACGAGTTCCGCCGGGGCATCGGATGCGTCGAGTGCGAGATCGATGCGGGCGCTCACCTGGTACACGCCGGTGCTGAGCGGGGGCAGGTCGCTCGGGAAGGAGAGACCCGATTCGTCCTCCATGGTGCACTCGACGGGTGTGAGGCTCGTCGGGTAGTCCATCGACTCGCCGGGGGCCAGGTCGACGAGGATGCCGATCGAGCGCACCGCCCCGTTACTGTGCCACACCGTGACACCGTTGTGGGAGATGACAATGGTCGGCTGGGCGTCGGTCGTCCCGGTCACCCGCTGGGTACCGGTGTTGGTGAGCGTCACCGTCCCTTCGACGGGCAGGCCGTTCGCCGGTCCCTCCTCCGGGAAGTCGGTGGTGAGCACGAGGCCGGAGGCGCTCGGGCCGGTCTCGATGAGAGGCGTCCCGCAGCGGTTGGACAGTGCCGCCGACTCGCGGCTCGGATCTGGAGCCATCGGATGCGAGCCTCCCGCCGTGAAGTCGTCGATTGCGGTCTCCGGCGCTGCCCCGCTGTCGGACGCCGACATGAGCACCGACTGGGGCCAGGGGATCGCGGTGACCCCGGTATAGCCGATCCCGACCACGGCGAGCAGGGTCGCCGAGCCCAGCACGAATTGCTTCGGGCGCCGGTGGGCGCGCGCCTTTCGGATGACGGAGGCGGCGTCGAGCGGTTCCGCGCCGGTGCGGGCTGCTGCATCCGGGGCTGCACGCAGGGCGTCGCGGAGTTCGGACTCAGTGGGCATGGGTGCCTCCCGCATCCTTGAGCATGTCGTCGTCGGCCGGTTCGGCGAGAGAGACGGCGAGCTTGCCGAGTGCATCGCTCAGGTAGCGCTTCACCGCACCGGGACTGATCTCGAGTTGGGCGGCGATGTCGTCGACCTTGAGGTCCTCGTAGTAGCGCAGCACGATGCAGGCGCGTTCCCGCGGTGCCAGACCGCGCAACTGGCCAAGAAGGTCGATGCGGGCATCCGTCGCGGGGGCCGCCGACTCCTGCTCCTCCGGCCCCGCCGTGAGGTGGGCGATGCGCCGCCACAGCGTGCGGCGACGTCCGCCGTCGAGGTAGGTGTTGAGCACGGCCTTGCGCACATAGGCTTCGGCGCTGGCGACCGTGAAACCGTTGCGCAGCCGGCCGAAGGTCTTGACGAGGGCATCCTGCACGAGGTCTGCGGCGTCATCCGTGTTGCCGCACAGCAGGTAGGCGTAGCGCCGCAGCGAGTCGCCGCGCTCGGCGACCAGACGGGTCACGACCTGCTCCCATGGCTGCGCGCCGGAGTGAGCACCCGATTGCCCAGTGGCGTGCTCTGGCACCGACAGCCCCTCTCTCGCTGCCACCATTCTCCCGGTTCGCAGCCCTGGAGAGGTGCGCGGAAGCGAAACGGTGCTCATACCTACCAAGACGAAGCCCGGGGGCCAAACGTTGGGCGCGGTGGAGTTATGGCAATCGCGCAGCGATTGCGCGACCCCAGCGCCGAGCGAGCCTGCGAGCTCGGTCTCTACTCTTCCTTCTTGAGCCGCGCCCGAATATCCTCGAGCTGCCGCGGCAGCGCATCCGGAAGCCGGTCGCCGAAGGTGGAGAAGAACTGCCCGGTGCCGTCGAGCTCGTCGAGCCAGGCTTCGCGATCGATCGTGAAGAGCTCGTCCCAGTCCTCATCGGTCACCTCGAGGCCGTCGCGGTCGATGCCTCCAGCACGCGGAATGAGACCGAGCGGGGTGTCCTGTGCGGGGACCTGGGCGTCGACGCGGTCGAGGATCCAGGCGAGCACGCGCGAGTTCTCGGCGAAGCCCGGCCAGAGGAACCGGCCATCCTCGCCCTTGCGGAACCAGTTGACCTGGAAGATGCGCGGCACGGTCGCGTTCTGGCGCAGGGTCTCACCCATCCGGAGCCAGTGGGCCCAGTGGTCGGCCATGTTGTAGCCGCAGAACGGCATCATCGCGAAGGGGTCTCGGCGCAGTTCGCCGACCTTGCCCTCGGCGGCGGCGGTGCGTTCGGACGAGACTGTCGCACCCATGAAGACGCCATGCTCCCATTCGCGGGCCTCGACGACGAGGGGGACGTTGTGGGCCCGGCGACCGCCGAAGATGATCGCGTCGAGCACGACGCCGTTCGGGTCGTCCCAG
Source organism: Leifsonella bigeumensis (assembly GCF_039537265.1). Taxonomy (NCBI): domain Bacteria; kingdom Bacillati; phylum Actinomycetota; class Actinomycetes; order Micrococcales; family Microbacteriaceae; genus Leifsonella; species Leifsonella bigeumensis. The sequence continues at coordinate 561,096 of NZ_BAABAE010000003.1, forward strand.
GTGTCCGCGATCGAGGGCGCCTGGCGTGCGGCGACCGTGAACCGCGAGTTGGGGTGCGCGGCCGGGGTACCGGATGCCGGGGTCCAGTCGTTCCCCTGCCAGTCGGTGAGGTGCTCGGGCGCCTTCTCGGTCAGTCCCTCCCACCACACGTCGCCGTCGTCACGCAGGGCGACGTTGGTGAAGATCGTGTTGCCCCAGATCGTGTCGACGGCGGTCGCGTTCGTCGTCGGGCTCGTGCCGGGGGCGACGCCGAAGAAGCCTGCTTCGGGGTTGATCGCGCGCAGGCGGCCATCCGGGCCAGGGCGCAGCCAGGCGATGTCGTCGCCGATGGTCTCGACCTTCCAGCCGGGGATCGAGGGCCGCAGCATGGCGAGATTCGTCTTGCCGCAGGCCGAGGGGAATGCCGCCGCCACGTGGAAGACCCGGCCACGGGGGTTGGTGACCTTGAGGATGAGCATGTGCTCGGCGAGCCAGCCCTCGTCGCGCGCGATGACGGAGGCGATGCGCAGCGCGAAGGACTTCTTCGCCAGGAGGGCGTTGCCTCCGTAGGCCGACCCGTAGGACCAGATCTCGCGGGTCTCGGGGAAGTGGGTGATGTACTTGGTCTCGTTCGACGGCCACGGGACATCCTTCGCGCCCTCCAGGAGCGGAGCGCCGACGCTGTGCACGGCGGGAACCCATGGTGTCTTCGCGGTGATGAGGTCGAGGGCGGGCGTACCCATGCGGGTCATGATGCCCATGCTCGCCACGACGTAGGGGGAGTCGGTGACCTGCACGCCGAGCTTCGCGAACGGGCTGCCGAGCGGCCCCATGGAGAACGGGATGACGTACATCGTTCGACCGCGCATGCTCCCGGAGAAGAGCCCCTTGAGCGTCTTGCGCATCTCCTTGGGGTCGCGCCAGTTGTTGGTGGGGCCGGCGTCGTCCGGGTCTGCGGAGCAGATGAAGGTGCGCGCCTCGACGCGCGCGACATCCTGCGGGTCGCTGCGGGCGAGGAAGCTGAAGGGGCGGTGCTCGGGGTTGAGGCGGATGAGCGTGCCCGACTCGACCATGCGTCGGGTGATGAGATCGAACTCGTGCGCGGATCCGTCGCACCAGTGGATGTTGTCCGGCTGGGTCAGGGCGGCGATCTCCTCGACCCATTTGACGACAGAGTGCGGAGCACCCTCGGGTGTGCCGTTCGCGGCGTCGATCCGGTCATCCACCACGGTTTCCGTACGATTGGGGGCAGTGAGAGTCATGTCGTCCAGCTCCTCGTGAAAATCTCCTGTCCTACCATCGTGCGCGCCTCAGCAGAAGATTTGCGGAGAATCAGGTGGAAAGATCACTGAATCTTTCACTATGGTGGAATTCATGACCGACCTCGTGACGCTGGGCCAGCGCATTCGCCACTACCGAACGGATGCCGGGTTCACCCTCGACCGGCTCGGCGAGGCGGTCGGAATCGCCGGCAGCCAGCTCTCGCTCATGGAGAACGGCAGGCGCGAGCCGCGACTCTCCCTCCTCCAGTCCATCGCCGGGACGCTCGGCGTCGAGGTCTCCGACCTTCTCGACCCAGCACCGCCGTCGCCGCGCGCAGCCATGGAGATCGAGCTCGAGCGGATGCAGCGCAGCGCCGTCTATGCGGGACTCGGACTGCCCGCCATCCGGCCCTCGCGCACCATGCCCGATGACACGCTCGGGGCACTCGTCGGGCTGCACCATGAGCTCGCGCGGCGGGCTCGCGAGGCGATCGCGACCCCGGAGGAGGCGCGGCGGGCCAACACCGAGCTGCGCCAGTACATGCGGACGCAGGACAACTACATGCCCGAGATCGAAGAGCTCGCCCAGGAGCAGTTGCGCCAGGTCGGGCATTCGACGGGCGCGCTCACCCACCGCTCGGTGAGCCTCATGGCCAAGAAGCTCGGCTTCGAACTCATCTTCGTCGCCGACCTGCCGCACTCGACCAGGTCGGTCACCGACCTCGAGAACGGGCGCATCTACCTGCCGCCGGCCTCCATCCCCGGCGGCCACGGCCTGCGGTCGATGGCGTTGCAGGCGCTCGCCCACCGGTTGCTCGGCCACCACGAGCCGGCCAGCTACGCCGAGTTCCTGCGGCAACGGCTCGAGATCAACTACTTCGCGGCCGCCTGCCTCATGCCGTTGCGGCAGTCGGTCGACTTCCTGAAGGGGGCGAAGGCCGGCAAGAACCTGGCGATCGAGGATTTCCGCGATGCGTTCGGGGTCACCCACGAGGCGGCGGCGCTGCGCTTCACCAACCTCGCGACGACCCATCTCGATATGACGGTGCACTTCCTGCGCGTCGGGGAGGATGGCGCGCTCTACAAGGGCTACGAGAACGACGGGCTGCGGCTGCCGACCGACGTGACCGGGTCGACGGAGGGGCAGATCGTCTGCCGTCACTGGAGCGCGCGGCTCGCCTTCGAGCGCACCAACCGCACGACCGAGTTCTACCAGTACACCGACACTCCGGCCGGCACCTACTGGTGCTCGACCCAGATCGGTACCTCCCAGGCGGAGGAGTTCTCGATCACGTTCGGGGTGCCGTTCGCCGACGCCAAGTGGTTCCGTGGGCGCGAGACGACGAACCGGCGGGCCTCGACGTGTCCGGATGCGAACTGCTGTCGGCGCCCCGCCGGCGAGCTCGCCTCGCGCTGGTCGCACAAGGCGTGGGCGAGCGCGAAGCTGCACGCGCACATCCTGTCGCCTCTGCCGTCGGGGACCTTCCCCGGCGTGGACGACACCGAGCTCTACGACTTCCTCGAGGCGCACTCCGGCAGTTGAGTCACCGCTCCCTGAGGAGCCGGAAGCGCGTCGCGAAGGATGCCGGCCGCATACTCGCCTCAACCGCCGTTCCCGGCGAAGTGGTCCACCGTCTCGGCCGCGGTCAGGTCGCGGCTTCGTCGCCCTTCGCGTCACCCTGTGGGAGCGAGAGCCGATCGGCCACGGCCGCCTGCGCCCGAGCGAGGGCCTCCGAAGCGGCACCCGCCGACTCGAGTGCGAGCAGCGCGGCGCCGACGATCGGGCGGGCTCGCACGAGGTGGACCCGCACGCGGGGCGCTCGTGCCGCGAGACCCGTCTCGATCCCGTCGATGAGCCGTCGGTTCGCCGCGGCGAGCACCCCTCCTCCCAACACGAGCGGGAGAGGCGTATCGCCGAGCCCGAGTCGGGTGATCGCCGAGACCGCCATCGAGACGATCTCCTCCGCCTGGCGATCCAGGATGGCGAATGCCGCCGAATCCCCGCCGTCGGCGGCCGCGAGGACGAGGGGTGCGAGCTCGGAGAAACGGTGCCCGGGAAGCCGCCCGAAATGGAACGCCTCGATGACGGTCTGGACGTCCTCGAGGCCGAAGTGGGCGGGGATGCTCGTCGTGAAGACTGTCGGCCCACCGCGTCCGTCGATGGCGCGGGCAGCGTGCCAGAGCGCCTGCTCGCCGAGGAAGGTCCCGCCGCCCCAGTCCCCGGAGATCGTGCCGAGCGCGTCGAACCGCGCCTGCTCCCCGTCGGCGCGGACGCCGATACAGTTGATCCCGGTCCCGCACACGACGGCGACCGCATCCGGCTCCTCTGTGCCGGCGCGCAGGAGCGCGAACATGTCGTTGTCGGCGACGAAGGGTCGCCCGCCCCGCGTCCAGGGGAGCGGTTCGAGTGCCGTGCGGAAGGTGGCGACCTCGACCGGGAGGTCGAGCCCGGAGAGGTATACGCCCGCCTGGAGCACGGATGGGCCACCGCACGCCTCGAGGAGTTCGTTCACGAGCGCGTCGACAACCCTCACCGCCCCATCGACTCCGATGATCTGCGGGCTCGACCCTGTGCCGTGCGCCATCGTCAGGAGCGCGCCGTCGAGGCCGAGGGCCACCGCATCCGTCTTCGATCCGCCGCCGTCGACGGCGATGACGATCGGATCACCGGATGCCCGTGTCGCTGCTGCCTTCATGGATGCAATGCTCATTCGGCCCATGCCAGGTGCTGCGCGTTCTCGGCGATCAGCAGATCGGTGAGCTTCTCCGCGCGGTCGTACTGGCCGACGAGCGGATGCGCGAGCAGGGCGCGCAGCACACGGTCGCGCCCGCCGTGGACGGCCGCGTCGAGGGCGAGCCGTTCATACCCTGCCACGTGCTCGACGAGGCCGGCCATGTCATCCGGGAGCGGATCGACCGGCAGCGCGTGCACACCGGTCGCATCGACCGTCGCCGGCACTTCGATGACGTGGTCATCGGGGAGGAACGGCAGCCTGCCGTTGTTGAGCAGGTTCACGACCTGGACGTCGCCGCGGTTCGACCTGAGTGAGGCGATGAGGTCGACGGCAGCCTCCGAGTAATAGGCGCCCCCGCGCTTCTCCAGCTCCTCCGGCTTCGTGTCCACCGACGGGTCCGCATACTTCTCCAGCAGCGCATGCTCGATCGCCATGACCTCCTCGGCGCGCGTGGGGGAGCCGAGCTGCTCCCGGAGCACCTCGTCGTGCGCGTAGTAGTAGCGCAGGTAGTAGGAGGGGACATTGCCGAGCAGGCGCAGCAGGCCCTCGGGAAGCTCCACCTCGCTGGCGAGCTCTGCCAGGTGGGCCTCGAAGAGCTCGGAGAATCGATCCTTCCCGTCGACGCTGGCCCCACGCACCCAGGTGAGGTGGTTGAGTCCGACGTGATCGAGTTGCACCCGCTTCCAGTCCACGTCGAGCATTCCGGCGAACCGGCGCTGGAATCCGATCGCCACATTGCACAACCCGATCGCACGATGGCCGGCGCTCAGGAGCGCGCGCGTCACGATCCCGACCGGGTTCGTGAAGTCGATGATCCAGGCGTCCTTCTTCGCGTGGCGGCGCACGAGCTCGGCGTACTCGAGCACGACGGGCACCGTGCGCAGCGCCTTCGCGAAGCCGCCGGGGCCGGTCGTCTCCTGGCCGATGCAGCCGCACGCGTGCGGCCAGGTCTCGTCGCCCTTCCTGGCCGCCTGGCCGCCGATGCGCAGCTGGAGCAGCACGACATCGGCATCCGAGACCCCCGCGACCACGTCGGAGCTCGCCACGATCTTCCCCGGATGTCCTGCTCGCGCGAACATGCGCCGCGAGACTCCGGAGACCAGCTCGAGCCGGTGCTCATCCGGGTCGACGAGCCAGAGCTCCTCGATCGGGAGCAGCTCGCGCAGGCGTGAGAAGCCGTCGATGAGTTCTGGAGTGTAGGTGGATCCGCCGCCGATGACGGTGAGTTTCATGGCCTGTCCTTAGTGTGTCGATTCATGGAAGCGCTCAGCCCTTGACGCCGGTGAGGGTGATCCCCTCGACGAACGTGCGTTGGGCGAAGAAGAAGATGACGACGACGGGGAGGGTGACGAGCATGGTCACGGCCATGGTCGTGCCCCAGTCCGTGCCGTGCGAGCCATGGAATGTCGCGAGACCGTAGGAGACCGGCCAGGCCAGGGGGTTCTCGGAGGTGTACAGGAACGGGCCGAAGTAGTCGTTCCAGCTGTGGAAGAACAGGAAGATCGCGGCGGCGGCGATCCCCGGCTTCGCCATCGGGACGACCACGCGCAGCAGCACCCCGAGCTCGCCGTTTCCGTCGATCCGCGCGGCATCCGAGTACTCCTTCGGGATCGTCAGGAAGAACTGGCGCAGCAGGAAGATCGAGAACGCGTCCCCGAGGATGTTCGGGAGGATGAGCGGCCACAGGCTCCCGGTGAGCCCCAACTGGGCCCACATGACGTAGATCGGGACGACGGTGACCTGCGGCGGAAGGAGCATCGCGACGATGATCCCGAGGAAGATCAGGTTGGCGCCCCGAAACCTGATCTTCGCGAGGACGTACGCGGCGGGTACGGAGGACACGAGCATGAACAGCGTCGCGAGTGTCGCGTAGAGGGCGGAGTTCCCGAACCACAGGGCAAGCGGCACCTGCGTGAACGCCTTGCCGTAGTTGTTGAAGTCCCAGGGCGCCGGCCAGAATGACGCCGTGAGCGTCTGGGTGCTCGACATGAAGGAGGTCAGCAGCACGAACACGATCGGCCCGACGAACAGGACGCCGAGGGCGACGAGCAGGGTGTGCTCGGCGATCCAGGACAGTACGCGGCTGGGCTTCTTCTTCGTGTTCCGGGCGACGAGGGTCGTCATGATGCGTCCTCCGGGGTGAAGGCCTTGACCTTGCGCAGCAGCACGCCGACGAGCACGCTCGCGACGACGAACAGGATCACGGCGAGCGCGGCGGCGTAGCCGAGCTGGAAGTTGCTGAACCCGCGAACGTACAACCACTGGGTGTAAGTGAGCAGGGAGTCGCCGGGGTAGCCGAGGACAGATCCGGGGTTGGTCGAGACGACGCCGGCGCTGCCGCTGGCGACGGCGCTCGCCACGGCGGATTCGGTGAAGTACTGCAGGGCGGAGATGATGCCGGTCACGACCGCGAAGATCAGCACGGGCACGATCGTCGGGATGGTGATGTACCAGGTCTTCTGGATGCCGTTGGCCCCGTCGAGGGATGCCGCCTCGTACTGGTCCTGCGGAACGTCGAGCAGGGCGGCGAGGAAGATGATCATGATGTCGCCCATGACCCAGATGCCGAGGAGCACCAGGGAGGGCTTGGAGAGCGCGGGGTCGTTGAACCACAGCGGACCCTTGATGCCGAAGAACTTCAGGAACAGGTTGACCGGCCCGGTGCCCGGGTTGAACAGGAACACGAACGCGACGACGGAGGCGACCGGCGGTACGAGCGCCGGAAGGTAGAACAGGGTGCGCCAGAAACCGCTTCCGCGCTTCGCCCGCACGAGCAGCCAGGCCACCGCGAGTGCGGCCACGATCCGCACCGGGACGAGGATGACCACGAACCACAGGGTGTTGACGGTCGCGGTCACGACCCTCGGGTCCTTCGTGAACAGGTACTCGTAGTTGCGGAAGCCGACCCATTCGGGCGGGGAGAGCAGGTTGTAGCTCGTGAGCGAGTAGTAGACGTTCGCCAGGAGCGGGTAGACGAAGAAGACGAGCAGGCCGAGGAGCGCGGGCGTGAGCATCCCCCAGACGAGCAGAAGCCGTCTGGTGCGCGGCCGGAGGGGACGGGTGACTTTCGCCACCCGTCCCTCCGTGCTGACCGTCGCGGTCATTACGGACCGGTGCTCAGGGCGATCGAGTTGTCGATGTCCGTGTCGACCTTCGCGAGGCCCTCGGTGAGGTCACCGCCGGCACCGGACTGGTACGCCTCCCAGTACGTGGAGAGCGTGTCCTGGTTGCCGCTGCCGATGGCCGTTGCCGGGTTGGTGGCCAGGTGCGGGCTCGCGACGACGTCGAGGAACGTCTGGAACTGCGGCGGGAAGTCCAGGTTCGGCGAGGCGAGTGAATCCTTCGTCGTCGGGACGTTCTTGATGCCGTTCGCAAGTTTCACCAGCGCATCCGTGTCCAGTGTCAGGTACTTCAGCAGCGCCCAGGCCGCCTCGGGGTTCGAGGCGTTCTTCGCGATGCCGGCGATCGTGCCGCTCGTGTAGCCACCGCCGTAGAGGTCGGGGTGGTCGTCTGCCACCGGGAACGGTGCGGTCGCGTAGTGGAGGTCCGGCTTCTGGTCGGCGAGGAACGCGACGCGCCACTCACCGTCCATGTTCATCGCGAGCTGACCGGTCTGGAAGGCGTTGTCGGCCGACCATTCGTCGCCGAGCCCAGCCGTGAAGGCCTGCAGCTTGTCGTAGCCGATCGCGTCGACGAATCCCTTCTGCCAGGTCATGAGTTCCTTCCAGGCGTCGGAGTTGATCGCACTCTTGCCGTTCTCCATCCAGGTCGCACCGGATGCCGGGGCGTAGTGGATCGGGACGTTCTCATAGGAGCCCATGAGCGGGTTGAAGCCGAGGGTCTTGATCGACCCGTCCGGGTTGTAGGTCGTGAGCGCCATGGCCATGGCCTGCAACTCGGACAGCGTCTTCGGCGGTTCGGTGAAGCCGGCCGCGGCGAAGAGGTCCGTGTTGTAGTACAGGCCGTAGACATCCGCGAGCATGGGAAGCATGCACTGCTTGCCGTCGAAGGAGGTGTAGCTCTTCGCTGTCTCGGAGAGCTGCGACATGTCGACGTTGTCGCGGGCGATCACGTCGTCGAGGTAGCGGAACGACCCACTCGAGCAGAAGGAGCCGACCCGGTCGGTCGATCCGGAGATCGCGAGGTCGATGTTGCCGCCGGTGGCGATGACCTTGGCGATCTTCTCGTCGTCCTGGCCGTCGTGGATGGTGACTTTCACCTTCGGGTTGGCCTTCTCGAAGTCTTCGACGACCGACTTGATCGTGGCTGCTTCACGATCGGTGAAGAAGTGCCAGAGCGACACGTTCCCCTCGATCGTGGCCGGGGTGCTGTCGGCGAAGGGTACGGCGGCACTGCTGCCGGTGCACCCGGACAGGGTGAGCGCGGCCGCCGTGGCGATCGCAGTCAAGACGCCGACTCGGCGTATTGGGAAGTGGTGCTTCAACGTAGTACCTCACTGTTCTTCGTTGGGTCCTGTTCTCCTGCGAGGACTCTGTGTTTCGGTGTGGGGGCCTTTCAGCCCAACTCGCTGAATAGGCGCTGCCGCACCTGGTGAACGAGGACCTCTCGTGCCCCGCGGAGAACCGGGAACTCGAGGACGGATGAACGCGTGACACCGGGGTGCCACGGGGTTGTGCGCGCGATTTCTGTTCGGACGAGGTCGGCGAGGAACTCGCCGCCCGCAGTGCCGATCGGCCCGCCGAGAACGATGAGTTCCGGATCGAGGATCGCGAGGACGGGGATGACGCCGAGCGCCACACGCGGCGCGATGGCGGCGAACACCGACTCCCGGGCCGGATGGTCGGCAAGCGCGCCGACGATGTCGCGCGCGGAACCGGTCATGCCGTTCGCCCTCGCGATCTCGATGACCTTCTCACCGCCCACGAGTTGCTGCAGATCGGTCGCCTCGGGGTCGATTGCGGCGGCCGATTGGGGGACCGAGAGGTAGCCGATCTCGCCGGCGCCTCCGGCCGCACCGCGGTGCACTTTCCCGTCGAGGTCGGTGGCGAGGCCGAGGCCTTCGCCCATCCAGAGCAATGCAAAACTGCTCGATCCGGCGCCGACGCCCTCCGACCGTTCCGCAATCGCGGCGAGGTTCACATCGTTGTCGATGTGCACCTGGCGACCGAGGGCGGACTCGAGGTGGGTACGGATGCCGTGCCTCGGCCATTCGGGGAGGGTGTCGATGAAGGAGAGCTCGTCGCTGCGAGGGTCGATCGAACCCTGGACGCCGATCGAGACGACACGGACGGCCTCCATGTTCGCCCGTGCGGCGGCGCAGGCTGCGCCGATCGCGTCCCGGATGTCTGTGGCGGCTGGGTCGGCGGCGGCGGAGCTCGTTGTCTTTCCGGCATCCGCGTCGATCGCGGTCTCGACGACGGGGCGTTCGGTGCCGACGGCATCGACGACGGTGGAGCGGATGGTCGTCTTGTCGATGTCGATCGCCACACCCAGTACACGGTCGGCTCGCACACCGTAGCTCGTCGCGTTCGGGCCGCGTCCGGCGGAGACCTCACCGACGACCTCGACGAGGCCGACGCTTTCGAGTCGGGAGACGATCTGGCCCACGGTGGGCTTGGAGAGGCCGGAGAGTTCGCCGAGGCGGTTTCGGGTGAGCACCCCGTGCTCCAGCAGCAGGGTGAGTGCGGTGCGCTCGTTCTGACCGCGGAGCCAGGACGGGGTACCGGGAATGGTCTTCGTCGACATCGGAGTCTTTCGTTCAGCCTGCGTCGAATGTAACAGGAAACTTTCCTAATAGAAAGAGGCATGTTGCGGAGTGCTGAAACGGAACGCGGTTCCTCGGACCCGGCTTCCCGTCAGTCCAGCACGGCGAAGTGCAGCGCAGCCTCCCGTGCCGCCCGTTCCAACTGCGGAGCCGGATCGGCGATCGCCACCGCGACCGAGCCCGCGAGGTCCGCGAGCGAGATCGACCAGCCCTCGGCCTCGGCCGCGATCTGCCCGGCGATGACCCCGACCGGAACGTGGTTCTGCGCGGCGAGCCCGAGAAGCTCCCCGACGACCTTGCCGGTGGAGGACGTCGTGTCGAACCGGCCCTCCCCGGTGAGCACGACATCCGCCGACCGGATGAGCTCGGTGAGCCCGGTTACCCTCTGGACGTGCCGTGCGCCCGGCTCGATCCGCGCTCCCCAGGCCTCGACGAAGCCGTAGGCGGTCCCACCCGCGGCGCCGGCGCCAGGCCGGTCCGGATCGCCGCCCAGGACCGCGGCCAGACGTGCGAGCCCCGCCTCGAGGGTGCGGATCTCCGCGACTCCGGCACCCTTCTGCGGTGCGAAGACGGCCGCCGCGCCCTGCGGACCGACCAGGGGGGCGGTGACGTCGGCGAGGAGAGTGACGCCGCCGGGTGGCGGGGGGAGCAGAGAGCCCGTGTCGACTCGCCCGAGCCGGGCGATCGCGCCCCCTCCGTCGGCCAGCGGTGCGTCGTCCTCGTCGAACAGCTCGAGGCCCAGGGCGCGGAGGGCGCCGACGCCACCATCGGTCGAGGCGGATCCGCCGAGACCGATCACGAGCGAGTCGATCCCGTGATCCAGGGCATGCCGGATGACCTCGCCGAGCCCGCGCGTCGTGGCGCCGAGCGGGTCGGGCCCTGCCATGAGCGGAAGCCCGGAGCACTGGGCGAGCTCGACGACACCGATCCCGTCGGGCAATTCGAGCCAGGCGCCCTGGGTGGCGCGGCCATCCGGGCCGGTGACCGGTCCGACCGTCTGGAGCACCGCATCCGGGATGGCCGCGGCGATCGCCTCGAGGGTGCCCTCGCCGCCGTCGGCCTGCGGGAGGAGGGTGACGACGTCATCCGGCCGTACGCTCCTCCAGCCCCGGGCGATCGCTGCCGCGACCTCGTGTGCCGCGAGGGACCCCTTGAAGGAGTCGGGGGCGACGACGACGTGCTTCGGCATGGCTTTCATCCTGCCGCACGTGACGCCGCTTCGAAGCCAGGCCGCCTCGCGCACGCGGTCGCGACGGCGGGGGCGAGGGGCGATGCTGCCTGCTCTAGTCCCGTCCTCCCGGCCACTCCGCAGCAGTGCCCCCAGCAGGATTTGAACCTGCGGCCTTCTGCTCCGGAGGCAGACGCTCTATCCCCTGAGCTATGGGGGCCAGGAGTGCGTGACAAGGTTACCAGCCGTGGCGATCGGACGAGTCCCGCGGTCGCGGAATCGGAGCCGGGAATAGGCTGGCAGCATGGACCTGGATGGCGCGCGGATGCTTGCCGTGACCCTCGCAGTCGGCTCCGGGGTGTGGGTCGGCGGGCTCGTGACCGTCATCATCCTTTCGGCCAGCAGCCGGAAGACGATTGCCCCGCCAGACCGCGTCGTACTTTTTCGCGACTTCGGGAGGCGGTTCGCCATCTTCGTGGGCGTCACGGCCCTCTTCGTTGTCCTGCCAGCACTTGTGCTGGCCACGATCGAGCCGGCGCCGCTCACGGCGAGCACCCTCCTGCTCGCCCTGGGTCTCCTTCTCGCCACGGCCGCCGGCATCCTTCAGGCGCGCAGGATGACGAGGCTGCGCGGATCCGCGGCCGGGCCGGTCGACGCTGCGGAGGCGAGCATACGGGGCAACGCGCAACTCGCCGCCGCAGTGCGTGTGGTGCTGGTACTCGGCTACCTCGCACTGGTCGTACTCGCAGCGCTGCAGGCGAGCATCGCCTGAGTTGGGTAGGCGTCAGCGCGCCGCCGCTACTGCGTCCTTCATAAGGGCACCGGCGTCTCCCGCGCCGGAGAAGTACACCGAGGTCGCCGTGATCCAGAACGGGCCGCTGAAAGCCTGAACGACCCCCGCGTCGCCGTCGGTCGAGAAATATGCGGCGTCGCCCAGCCCGCTCACCGGCGTTCCGTTGCTCGCGGCATCCCGCGCCGCGGCGAACGCTGTCGGACCGGGCTGCGAGATCGTCACATCGATGGTTTCTCGGCTGGTCTGATTCATCCAGCGGCAAGCCGTGCCCTGATTGGCGACGGCCTGGGCGGCGAGGGTGCCGGCACCCGGAGTGAACTTGGCGAGCAGGCCGAAGTTCGGGTTGAAGTCGTACATGGTCTGGGCATCGATGACCGATGCGCACGGGATCGACACCGGGGTCGGCTTCTCTTCGGGCGCGGTGGTTTCGCTCGGCGAACTCGAAGGCGACAATGACGGCGACGCAGAGGGCGTCGAATCCGAGGGCGAGGCAGAAGGCTCCGTCGGCTCTCCTGGCGACAGGCAGCCGGTGAGCGAGACGGCCGTCGCGAGGGCGACGGCGGTGAGCGTGGTCCGGATGGCGAGTTTGCGTGTCAGCACCGCTTCATTCTCGTCGCCCGGTCGCCGGCACCGAGGCTGCAACGCCGCGAACGGGACGATCGCCGTGGTATCACCGCCCGATAGAATCGACTCTCGTGACCCCCGCCGAACTCTCCGCCGCCGTCCTCGCGATCGTCCAGGACGAGCTCGCGCGACGCGGCAGCGCGGGGTTGGCAGGCACGGGGGAGGCCGGCGCTCTCCAGGTCGGCCCGGATGACGTCACCCTCGAGCGTCCCAAGAACCGCGATCACGGCGACTGGGCCCTCAACATCGCCATGAAGCTCGCGAAGCAGCTCGGAACCAACCCGCGCGAACTCGCCGCCGCGCTCGCCGCCGGCATCGGCGCGATCCCCGGTGTCGCGGGTGTCGAGGTCGCCGGCCCCGGCTTCATCAACATCCGCCTGGATGCCGGAGCCGCCGGCGCACTCGTGAAGACGATCGTCGAGCTGGGCGAGAACTACGGCCACAACGACGCGCTCGCCGGCCAGACCATCAACCTCGAGTTCGTCTCTGCGAACCCGACCGGGCCGCTGCACATCGGCCACACCCGCTGGGCCGCCCTCGGCGACTCGATCGCGCGCGTGCTCACGGCATCCGGCGCGCACATGGTGAGCGAGTTCTACATCAACGACGCCGGCAACCAGATGGACAACTTCGGTGCCTCGGTGCTCGCAGCGCTCAAGGGCGAGCCCACGCCGGAGAACGGCTACCCCGGAACGTACGTGACCGCGCTCGCCGAGCGGGTGCGCGAGCAGCACCCCGGCATCCTCGACGAGACCCCGGATGCCGCGCTCGCCCTCGCGCGCGAGACCGGCTACCAGCTTCAGCTGGCCGACATCCGCGAGTCGCTCGAGAAGTTCAACGTGCACTTCGATGTGTGGTTCAGCGAGCGCACGCTGCACGAGCCCGACGCGAGCGGGACCAGCCCGGTCGAGTCCGCGATCGGGCGGCTGCGCGCGCAGGGGCACGTCTTCGAGGAGGACGGCGCGGTCTGGGTGCGCACGACCGACTTCGGCGACGACAAGGACCGCGTCATCCGCCGCAGCAACGGCGTCTACACCTACTTCGCGTCGGATGCCGCCTACTACCTCGACAAGGGCGACCGCGGCTTCGCGCACAAGATCTACCTGCTCGGAGCCGACCACCACGGCTACGTGCACCGGCTCAAGGCGCTTGCCGGTGCGGCGGGCGACGACCCGGAGAAGGACATCGAGATCCTCATCGGGCAGCTCGTTAGCATCAACGGTGCGCGGCTCTCGAAGCGCGCCGGAAACATCATCGAGCTCGACGACCTGCGCGAATGGCTCGGCACGGACGCCCTGCGCTACTCGCTCGGGCGCTACCCGGCCGATTCGCCGCTCACCCTCGACCCCGAGCTGCTCAAGAAGCGCACGAACGACAATCCGGTCTTCTATGTGCAGTACGCGCACGCGCGCACCCACCAGGTGGCGCGGAACGCGCAGAGCTCCGGGGTCGACCGCAGTGCGTTCGAGCCGGAGTCGCTCGTGCACGAGACCGAGAACAACCTGGTCGGGCTGCTCGCCGAGTTGCCGCGCATCGTCGCCCAGTCGGCGCAGCTGCGCGAACCGCACCGCGTCGCACGCTACCTCGAGGAGCTCGCCGGCGCCTACCACCGCTGGTACGACTCCTGCCGGGTGACCCCGCTCGGCGACGAGCCGGTGACCGACGTGCACCGCACACGGCTGTGGCTGAACGACGCGGCCGGTGTCGTGCTGCGCAACGGTCTCGGCCTTCTCGGGGTCTCGGCGCCGGAGCGGATGTAGCGGTCGTCCCATGCGCTGAGGCTCTGGAGCGTGTCAGGGGCGGGTGCGAGACTTCTCCCATGAAGATTCTGAAGCAGGTCGTTGTCTTCGACACCGGGGACCTCGCCGCCGAGAGCGCCTTCTGGGCCGGGTTCCTCGGGGGAACGGTCGAGGCCGAGGACGACTGGCACACCCTCTACGTCGATGGCAACCAGGCGCTCGACTTCCAGCACGTCGCGAATCACGTGAAGCCCGACTGGCCGGACGGCCAGCCCCAGCAGCTGCACCTCGACCTCTACGTCGACGATATCCACGCGGCCGAGGAGAAAGCCCTGTCCCTGGGCGCGAAGCTGTTGAGACCGACGAGCGAACTGGATGCCGAAGAAGGTTTCCGGGTCTACGCCGACCCGTCCGGGCATCCGTTCTGCCTGTGCTGGAATCCCGCCGCGTCTGCGTAGGCTTGCGCTGTGGCTGACAACGAGGCTGACGACGAGGTGCCTACCGCGCTCGAATCCGACCTCGATCCTGACCTCGACCTCGATCAGGCGAAGGGCGAAGCGGATGCGCTGACGACGCGCATCCTCGAACTGCGCGACGCGTACTACGAGCGCGACGAGGTGCTCGTCGATGACGCCGAGTACGACCGGATGATGCACCGGCTCGAGCACCTCGAGCACCTCTTCCCCGAGCTCCAGGGCCAGGACAGTCCGACCCAGACGGTCGGCGGCCGAGCCCAGACCACGCTCTTCGCTCCCGTGCAGCACGCCGAGAGAATGCTGAGCCTCGACAACGTCTTCTCCATCGAGGAGTTCCTGGCCTGGGCCGCGCGTGTGGAGAAGTCCGCCGGTCGCAGCGTGGACTACCTGTGCGAGCTCAAGATCGACGGGCTGGCCCTCAACCTGCGCTACGAGAACGGAATGCTCACGACGGCGGCGACCCGCGGCGACGGGGTCATCGGAGAGGACGTGACCCAGAACATCCGATACCTCACCGGGATCCCGACGAGGTTGAAGGGCACCGGGCATCCGCCGATCGTCGAGGTGCGCGGGGAGGTGTTCTTCCCGGTCGAGCTTTTCCGCGAGCTCAACGCCAAGCAGTCGGAGGCGGGGGAGCGAGTGTTCGCGAACCCGCGGAATGCGGCATCCGGGAGTCTGCGTCAGAAGGAGGAGGGCAAGAACGAGGTCCAGCGTGCACTCATGCACGATCGGCTCTCCCGGCTGCGGATGCTCGTGCACGGCATCGGGGCATGGCCGAATCCCCCCGTCGCCGCACAGTCGGAGGTCTACGACCTGCTCGCCGGCTGGGGTCTGCCGACGAGCACCCACTACCGGGTCAAGCACTCCGCCGAGGAGGCCGCCGGGTTCATCGAGCACTTCGGCGAGCACCGCGACAGCGTCGAGCACGAGATCGACGGCATCGTCGTCAAGGTCGATGAGCTCGCCCTCCACGACGAGCTCGGCGCGACGAGCCGCGCCCCGCGCTGGGCGATCGCCTACAAGTACCCGCCCGAGCAGGTCAACACCAAGCTGCTCGACATCGTCGTGAGTGTCGGCCGCACCGGGCGGGTGACCCCGTTCGCCGTCATGGAGCCGGTGCGCGTGGCGGGTTCGACTGTTCGGCAGGCGACACTGCACAATCAGGATGTCGTGAAGGCCAAGGGCGTGCTCATCGGCGACACGGTCGTGCTGCGCAAGGCCGGTGATGTCATTCCCGAAGTGCTCGGACCCGTTGTGGAGCTGCGCGACGGCACAGAGCGCGAGTTCGTCATGCCCGCTGCCTGCCCCGAGTGCGGCACGAAGCTCGCCCCTGCCAAGGAGGGCGACATCGACCTCCGCTGCCCGAATGCGAAGAGCTGCCCAGCGCAGGTGCGTGGTCGGGTCGATCACATCGGAAGCCGCGGCGCACTCGACATCGAGGGTCTGGGCGAGGTGAGCGCGGCCGCGTTGACGCAGCCGCTTGAGCCGGCCGAACCGCCGCTTCCCACCGAGGCGGGCCTCTTCGACTTGCGCCTCGAAGACATCTTCCCGATTCGCGTCGAGGTGCGCGACAACGAGACCGGGCTCGTGAAGTTGATCGATGGGGGGCTGGAGGACGGCGAGCCCAAAGTCGTCGCCCCATTCCAGCGCGCCCGTAAGAAGAGCGGTAAGGATGCCGACCCGCCGTTCGACCCGGCCGGCGAATTCGATGGTGACGAGGACTTCGTGGTGTCCAAAGGGGCACTCGAGCTCATCGCCAATATCGAGGCGGCGAAGACGAAGCCGCTCTGGCGACTGCTGGTCGCGCTCAACATCCGGCATGTCGGCCCGGTGGCGGCGCGCGCGCTCGCCGACTGGTTCGGTTCGCTCGACGCCATCCGCTCAGCCGATCGTGACGAGCTCGCCGCGGTCGACGGCGTCGGCGGCATCATCGCCGATGCGCTCCTCGACTGGTTCACCGTCGACTGGCACCGCGACATCGTGGAGCGCTGGACGGATGCCGGTGTGCAGTTCGCGACGCCCGGTCACCCTGGCCCCGGCGCAGCAGCGGCAGCGGGCGGACCGCTCGCCGGGCTCACGGTCGTCGCGACCGGAAGCCTCGAGGGTTTCACGCGGGAAGGCGCGCAGGAGGCCATCATCGCGGCCGGAGGCAAGGCGGCGTCGAGCGTGTCGAAGAAGACCGATTTCGTCGCGGCCGGCCCCGGCGCGGGCTCGAAACTCACCAAGGCCGAGGAGCTGGGTATCCCGATTCTCACTGTCGAACAGTTCGTGATCCTGTTACAGGAGGGGCCAGCGGGACTGAAGATATAGCCGTATTCGTATGAGAAAATCGAGCATTGCTGGCAGAGTTCGCTTTCTACCCCTATTATGGGGGCGAACGATTCATACGTTGCGATGAGGGGTCCCTCAAGCCCGAGTCGCTAACGATTGGAAGTGCCCTAGTTGCTGCTGGAATTGACAGCATTGGCGCTTTCCCTTTCCCTGGGCGGGGCGAGCGTCGCCTTCGGCGTGCACGAAATCTCCCCGAAATCCGTGGCCTCACCGTCCGTTGCGGCCGATCTCGCCCAGCAGCCCTTCACCCAGCAGCCCTTCACCCAGCGCCTGATCCAGCAGCGCGCAGGGGATGCTCCAGGCCATGCGCGGCAGGTCGATATCGCACCCGTCATCGTCCCCGCCTTCGCGGATGGTGGGGTCACGAAGCTGACGCCGGTCGACCTGACTCTCATCCCGAGCCTCGGCGGGCGGGCACTGCTCGACCAGTTCAGCCTGCTGCCGACCAGTGTGCTCGAGCGTTATGTCAACGATCACCCGGATGCGGTGGCCGACCTGCTCGCGACACCCATCGCCGCGACCGAGGTGGAGCGCTGGTGGGGTGAGTCAAGTCCTGCGGTCAAGCAGAAGCTGATCTCGACGACACCGGACCTCGTCGGCAACCTCGACGGGATCCCCTTCGGTACCCGCAACCTCGCCAACCGGCAGTACCTGGCGGCGGCGATCAGTGGCCTCGAAGAGCGGCTGAGTTCTGGTGTCGGCCGCGGCATGAATGTCGACATCACGAATCACCTCCACATGCTCACCCAGATCGACAATGCACTGAAGTCGAAGGCGGGGGATCCGGTGAGGACTCTCGTGAGCCTCGACACGGATGCGCCCGGCCGCGCCGCGATCGTGGTCGGCGACCTCGCCAGCGCGGACTACGTGAGCTATCTGATCCCGGGAATGTTCTTCACGATCGACGGCCAGGTGGATGACTGGGCGGACACGGCGACGACACTGTTCCACGACCAACTCGGCTGGCTGGACCGACTCGGCGAGTCGGCCAAGACCGTCGCGACCGTGGCCTGGATCGGCTACCAGACCCCGCACCTGCTGAATGTCGGATCGCTCACTCTCGCGGATGAGGGCGCGGGCTATCTTGCCCGCACCATCGAGGGCTTGCAGGCGCTGCGCGGGGACCACCAGCCCTACGTGTCTGTCATGGCGCACTCCTACGGCTCCACCGCCGCGATGATCGCACTGCAGCGCGGCGACTTCCAGATCGATGCGCTGGCGGTCGTCGGCTCGCCGGGGAGTTCCGCGCAGACCGCGGCAGCCCTGTCCGTGCGCAACGCGAACGTGTACGTCGGCGAGGCCGGCTGGGATCCGGTCGTCAACTCCGCGTTCTACGGGAGTGATCCCGGGGCTGCATCGTATGGCGCATACCGCATGAGCGTCGCCGGCGGGGTCGACGCCATCACGAACAAACTGCTCGGTGCCTCTTACGGTCACAACGAGTACTTCCAGCCCGGAAGCGAGTCGATGCGCAACCTCGCCCTCATCGGGATCGGTGCCGGCGGTCTTGTGATGAACGACTCGGGGACCACGATCGCAGCGGCGGGCAGGTAGGCGCAGTCCTCGCGTGACGAGCCGGACATCCGGCTCGAATAGGATTGAACGGTGTCCGAGACCACTCCGTCGCCCCTCGATGCCGCCCAAGTCGCCCATCTGGCGAACCTCGCGCGCATCGCACTCACCCCTGACGAGATCGAGAAGCTGACCGGCGAGCTCGGGATCATCATCGAATCGATCGCGAAGGTGTCCGAGGTGGCGACCCCGGATGTCCCTGCCACGTCGCATCCGATCCGTCTCACCAATGTCTTCCGCCCGGATGTCGTGGGCGAGACGCTCACGCCCGAGCAGGCGCTCGCGGGCGCTCCCGAACGCGACGGCGACCGTTTCAAGGTGTCGGCGATCCTGGGGGAGGAGCAGTGAGCGAGCTCATCACCCTGTCGGCTGCGGCGCTCGCCGAGCGACTGCAGTCGGGCGAGGTCTCCTCGGTGGAGGCGACCCAGGCCCACCTCGACCGCATCGCGGAGGTCGATGGCGACATCCGCGCCTTCCTGCACGTCTCGGCGGATGCGCTGAAGATTGCAGCGGAGGTCGACGGCGCGCGGCGGCTCGGCGCGAAACTCAGTCCGCTCGCGGGCGTACCGGTCGCGATCAAGGACGTGCTGTGCACGCAGGACATGCCGTCGACCGCGGGCTCGCGCATTCTCGAGGGCTGGATCCCGCCCTACGATGCGACGGTCGTGAGCAGGCTGCGCAAGGCGAGGCTCGTCCCGCTCGGCAAGACCAACATGGACGAGTTCGCGATGGGCTCGTCGACCGAGCATTCGGCTTTCGGCCCCACCCACAACCCCTGGGATCTCGAGCGGATCCCCGGCGGCTCCGGAGGCGGCTCGGCCGCAGCGGTCGCGGCCTTCGAGGCGCCGCTGGCCCTCGGCAGCGACACCGGCGGCTCCATCCGCCAGCCGGCCTCCGTCACCGGGACGGTCGGCATGAAGCCCACCTACGGCGGGGTGTCGCGCTACGGAGCGATCGCGCTCGCCTCCTCACTCGATCAGGTCGGCCCGGTCACCCGCACGGTGCTCGACGCCGCACTGCTGCACGATGTTATCGGCGGGCACGACCCGCACGACTCGACCTCGCTGGCGGATGCCTGGCCGTCGTTCGCCGATGCGGCGCGCGCCGGAGCGGCATCCGGGTCGCTCAAGGGTGTGCGCGTCGGCGTGGTGAAGGAGCTCGGCGGCGAAGGCTTCCAGGCCGGCGTGAGCGCGCGCTTCGCGGAGGCGCTCGAGGTCATGGCGGCGGCCGGCGCAGAGATCGTCGAGGTGTCGGCGCCCTCCTTCAGCTATGCGATCGCCGCCTACTACCTGATCCTGCCGGCGGAGGCGTCGAGCAACCTGGCGAAGTTCGACAGTGTGCGGTTCGGGCTGCGGGTCAACCCGACCGGCGGCGGCACCGTCGAGGAGGTCATGGCGGCCACCCGCGAGGCCGGGTTCGGACCCGAGGTCAAACGCCGGATCATCCTCGGCACCTATGCGCTGAGCGCCGGCTATTACGACGCCTACTACGGGAGCGCGCAGAAGGTGCGAACGCTCATCCAGCGCGACTTCGACGCCGCGTTCGAGAAGGTGGACGTGCTCGTGTCGCCCGCCGCGCCGACGACCGCGTTCAGGCTCGGCGAGAAACTCGAGGACCCGCTCGCGATGTACCTCAACGACGTGACGACGATCCCGGCCAACCTCGCCGGCGTGCCCGGGATGGGCCTGCCGATGGGACTCGCGCCCGAGGACGGTCTGCCGACCGGCATCCAGCTCATGGCGCCCGCCCGCGAGGATGCGCGCATCTACACCGTGGGGGCGACCCTCGAGGCGCTGCTCGAGCAGTCCTGGGGTCACACTCTCATGAGCCAGGCGCCGAAGCTCCGCTCTTCTCCGGTCGAGCCTCGCGCTTCCCAGGTCGGGCCTCGCGCTTCCCAGGTCGGGCCTCGCACTTCTCCGGTCGGGTCGGCTTCGTCTCCGGTCGGGTCGGCTTCGTCTCCGGTCGGGTCGGCTTCTTCTCCGGTCGGGTCGGCTTCTTCTCCGGTCGAGCCTGCCGAGACCCCCGCCGCACCAGAAGGGGGTTCGCGATGACCTCCACCGCAGAACTCATGGACTTCGAGAAGGCCCTCGAGCTCTTCGAACCGGTGCTCGGCTTCGAGGTGCACGTCGAACTCAACACGCAGACGAAGATGTTCTCCGCGGCGCCGAACCCGGCAGCCCCGGGGGCGGAGGCCGGCGAGCCGAACACCATGATCACCCCGGTGTGCCTCGGCCTGCCCGGCTCACTGCCGGTCGTCAACGAGCAGGCGATCCGGTTCTCGATCAGCCTCGGCCTCGCGCTCGGTTGCGAGATCGCGCCGTCGAGCCG
Organism: Leifsonella bigeumensis; assembly: GCF_039537265.1. Classification (NCBI taxonomy): domain Bacteria; kingdom Bacillati; phylum Actinomycetota; class Actinomycetes; order Micrococcales; family Microbacteriaceae; genus Leifsonella; species Leifsonella bigeumensis. The sequence continues at coordinate 581,828 of NZ_BAABAE010000003.1, forward strand.
GTTCGCGCGCAAGAACTACTTCTACCCGGACCTCGCCAAGAACTACCAGATCAGCCAGTACGACGAGCCGATCGCGCATGACGGCATCGTCGAGGTGGAGCTTGCGAACGGCAAGACGTTCCGCATCGAGATCGAGCGCGCCCACATGGAGGAGGATGCCGGCAAGCTCACGCACGTGGGCGGGGCGACCGGTCGCATCCAGGGTGCCGACTACTCGCTCGTCGACTACAACCGCGCGGGGGTGCCGCTCGTCGAGATCGTCACGAAGATGATCATCGGGGCCGACCACGATGCGCCGGAGCTTGCGAAGGCCTACGTTTCGACGATCCGCGACATCGTCGTGGCGCTCGGCATCAGCGAGGCACGGATGGAGCGCGGCAACCTGCGCTGCGACGCGAACATCTCCCTCTCGCCGCGCGGTTCGGGGAAGCTCGGCACGCGCACCGAGACGAAGAACGTCAACAGCCTGCGCAGCGTCGAGCGGGCCATCCGCTACGAGATCCAGCGGCAGGCCGCAATCCTGGCCGCGGGCGGGACGATCACCCAGGAGACCCGTCACTGGCACGAGGACTCTGGCACGACTTCCGCCGGTCGCCCGAAGAGCGACGCCGACGACTATCGGTACTTCCCGGAGCCCGACCTGCTCCCGGTGGAGCCCTCGGTCGAACTCATCGAGGAACTGCGCGCAGCACTGCCGGAACCCCCGGCCGAGCGTCGTCGCCGGCTCAAGGGGTCGTGGGGCTTCACCGATCTCGAGTTCCAGGATGTCGTCAACTCCGGCCTCCTCGTCGAGGTGGAGAGCACGGTCGCCGCCGGCGCTTCGCCTGCGCAGGCCCGCAAGTGGTGGACGGGCGAGATCGCCAGGCTTGCCAATGCGGGCTCGGTCGACCCTTCGTCGCTCGTGTCACCGGCGGATGTCGCGGCGCTCGTCGCGCTCGTCGAGTCCGGTGAGCTCACCGACCGGCTCGCCCGTCAGGTGCTCGAGGGCGTCATCGCGGGGGAGGGTTCCCCGGCCGAGGTCGTCGAGAAGCGGGGGCTCAAGGTGGTCTCCGACGACGGGGCGCTCATCGCTGCGATCGATGAGGCGCTCGCTTCGCAGCCGGACGTGCTCGAGAAGATCCGCGACGGCAAGGTGCAGGCGGCCGGTGCCGTCATCGGCGCGGTCATGAAGGCGATGCACGGCCAGGCGGATGCGGCTCGCGTGCGCGAACTGGTCCTGGAGCGTGCGACGACCACGTCCTGAGAACCGTTCCCCAAGGAGCGCGCGGCACAGGAAGGGAACCTCAGGGGGCGGCGGGCCCCGCAACACGCGGCGCGACCGCGATCGCCACGACGGCGATGAGCCCGGCGAACGCGAACACTCCGGCGAACGACAGCCCCACGGCGAGGAAGCCGGCGAACACGACACCGGTGAGCGCGAGCGACAGCGCGCTGCCCAGCGAGTCGCCGATGGCGAGTGCCGAGCTGTTGAAGCCTTGCGCATCCGGCTTCGAGAGCGCGAGCGTGAGGGTGCTGAGTCGTGGGTACATGAGTCCCATCCCGCCACCGCCGAGCACCCAGCCGGCGATCGCGAGGGCGGGCGGGAGTCCGAGAAATGCGGTCAGGAAGGCTGAGAGGATGGCGGCCAGCACGAGCACGCTGCCGATCGTGGTGCACGTCGCGTCGCCGAGTGTTCCGCTCATGCGGCCCTGCAACCAGGATGCGCCGGCCCAGGCGAGCGCCCCGAGGGTGAGGGCGAGGCCGGCGAGGGTCGGCGAGAAGTCGTATTGCTCGATAAGCAGGTACGGCAGATAGACCTCGGCGCCGAAGAATGCCGAGGCGGCGAGCCCGCGCAACAGGATGACGCTCGGCAGGCCGCGACGGGCCAGAAGGGCTCCCTTCGGCAGGAGTGGCCGCACCGCGACGATCGCGATGACCGCGGCGACGCCGGCGAGCGGCAGGCCGATGCCGTCGACTTCGGAGACGAGGCTGAGGGCGAGCACCGCCAGGGCGGCGAGAACGGCCCAGGCGATCCGGCCGAACGCCCAGGGTGCGGAGGCTTCCTGGCCATGGGGATGTCGTTCGTGGGAGTGTTCGCGTTCGCGGGTTTCGCTTGCGATGGTGTGGGTAGCCTCAGTGTGGGTAGCGTCAGCGTGGCTTGCGACGGCGGAGGCTGCACTGTCCCCATCCGGGTTGGCGTCCGAGAGACCCCGCAGCGCCGGGGCGACCATCGCGGTTGCGATGCCGACCAGCGCGACGACCCCGAGGAACACCCAGTGCCAGCTGAAGACTTCGGTTACGATGCCGGCGGCGAAGGGCCCTACGAGCGAGGGGATCACCCAGGCGGCCGCGAATCCGGCGAAGATCGAGGGGTGCAGGCGGGCCGGATATACCCGCGCGACGACGACGTAGAGCGCGACGGTGACCGCGCCTGTTCCGAGCCCCTGCACGAGGCGACCCAGGACCAGCATCGGCATCGTGACGGCGGTACCGGCGATGAGTAGGCCGATCGCGAAAAGCACCGAGGAGGTGTACAGGGGAATCACCGGACCGGTGCGGTCCGACCAGTTGCCGGCGATCACCATCCCGATCACTCCGGTGGCGAGCGGCCCGGCGAAGGCGAGTGCGTAGAGGCTCGCGCCGCCGAGGTCGGCGCTGACGACCGGCATGATCGTCGTGACGGCGAGCGATTCGAATGCCCCGAGGAAGACGAGGGCACACGAGCCGATCGTGATCCACAGGTAGCCGCGACTGAAGAGCCCCGGTTGTGCTGTCGCCGCGGATGCCGCGCGCTCTCCGGGCATAGCGGTGGCGTCGGAAATGCGGGGCATTCCCTGAGCCTACGCGTTGCAACCGACGGGCGTTGTGGCGGGTGGGCGTGCGGAATCAGGAGGCGCGCTCGGCCAGGAGATCGCGCAATGCAGCACTGCGTGACGGCATCAGCTGGGGTTGTTGCGACAGGGCGAGGTCGGGCGGCGGAATGAGCCAGTAGTCACCTTCGGACACACGGATCTCCCAGTGATTGTCGTGAAGGAGCATGTGGTGATGCCGGCAGAGCAGGATCCCGTTCTCGAGATCGGTGGGGCCGTGGTCACGCTTCCAGTGTCGGACGTGGTGGGCTTCGGTCCAGGCCGGGGGTCGTTCGCAACCGGGCCAGCGACATCCGCCGTCCCGTGCCGCAAGGGCGATGCGTTGTCGCGGGGTGAAGAGGCGTTGCTCGCGACCGACATCGATTGCCTGCCCATTGTCGTCGAACACGATGGGGACGGTCCCGGAGGTGCAGACGATGCGCTCGACGGTTTCCAGGGAGATCGGGTCGGCTTGACCCTCAAGTCGACCGCTGCCGCGCCGCGTGGAGAGCGCAGTCCCACTGACGAGCACTCGCACGGCCGGCGTAGCCCTCCCCACGATGTGAGAGACATCCGCGTCCATGGCGAGGGTCAGGAGGCCGAGGAAGCTGTCGGAAGCGAGTTGCTCCGTCGTGCGGGAGTCGTTAAGGATCGCTTCGGCCCTGGCTTGCTCGCCCTCGTCGACGAAGCGCGGTCCACCGCGACGTGGGGAGGTGATCTGGTCGTAGATCCCGTCGATCAGCGCAGCGCCTTCTGGGTCGAGCTCCCAGGTGTATCGGGTCATGCCATCCGGCTGCTTCCAGCGGCGGAACGAACGACGCTCTCGTCGTGCCCGCTCGCGTTCGGCGATGCCGAGGGCGTCGAGACCATCTCGAGCGTCGCGCGCCATGCGCAACAGCCGGTCGGTGTCGGCGCCCGATCCCGCGTCGACGATACGTCGGGCGGCATCCGTGAGCGCGTCGACGCTGACGCCTGGCCCCGGTTCGCCGAGCCCGGCCCGGATGGCTTCGGCCGAGGCAGCGGACAGCGTACCGGCCGCGACCGCAGCGCCCACGGAGACGAGCCACGGTTCGGCGAGGTCCGTGCTCTCGGCGTTTCCGACGCCATCGGCGGACTCAGCAGCATCTGCCAGGTCGACGTCGTTGAGCATCGTCCCGACCCGGACAAGGGTCACGGCTTCCCGCGTCGAGGAACCGGTCGTGTGACGGATGAGCGCCGCCGGGGTTCGGAAGCCCTCCTTGCGTGCCAGGCCACTCAACCCCGCCTCCGGCTGCGACCGCCGCACGACCTCACCGGCAAGCACCGAGGCGCACGCATCGAGATGCCGCCTCGCCTCGGCAATCGCACGTTGCGCATCGAGCAGTCCGGTGTCGCCGAGCCCGCGGGCAGCCGATGCCGCACTCGCCACCAGGGCGTTCGCAGACAGCGCGGCATCCAAAGATGCGACGAACATATCTGCGGTGGTTGCCATGGAGATATTCTCCCAGATTCGAAACAAGGTGAAAAGGCTTAAGCCCGAATCTTGGGATAACTCGTCAGAACGACGCCTGTGGAGGAGCGGAGGCGTGTGAGGAGCGGAAGAGTGGAGAAGTGGAGTGGTGGGTGAGCGAAGGCGCCGCCAGTCAGCTCCCCGCCTCTCTCGCCCCACGCAGCCGCACGAACCTCAGCTGCCCATCCTCCTTGAGCTCGATGACGTTGCCGCGCGACCTGAGGAAGTCGGTGAACGTCTTGTAGCCGAGCAGCTTCTCCTGGAAGGTGGGGTCCATCCGGAGCATCTGCGTCTTCACGCCCGAACTCGCCACCCAATCCACGTCGTCCTTCGACTGGCCGAGCTCGAGGGCACGCCGGAGGAGACTCGTCGCCGCCCTCTGGTCGGCCGGTTTCGCCGTGCCGGCTCCGGATGCGGCGGGTGTGGCCGCCGTCCCCGCTTTCCTGGCCGGCTGCCTGCCCTTGCCGGCCGTCGTCGTCGCGCTCGCGGACGCGACCCCAGCGGCCGTCTCTGCAGCATCCGTAGGGGCAGCATCCGTTCGGGCAGCATCCGTTCCGGCAACATCCGTTCGGGCTGCCTCCGCCTCGGCTCCCTCAGCCTCCGAAACGTCGAGCCCCGGCAGCCCGTCATAGTCCTTGTACTCATTGCAGGCCGCGTTGAGCGCCTTGCTCGTCCCGCCGGCAACCCCGATCCCGACGACGTAGCGCCCGAGACGGCGGCAGCGCTGCGCAAGGGCGATGAAGTCGGAGTCGCCGGAGACGATGACGACGTGGGTAAGTTCCGGCAGGCGGAAGAGGTCCTCGACGACGTCGACCGACATCCGGATGTCCGCGCCGTTCTTCATCGACTGCACGGTCGGGAACATCTGCACGAGTTCGACGGCGCGCCCCACGAGCTGGTCCCGATAGTTCGCGTTGACCGGAACCGACCAGTCGGCGTAGGCGCGGCTGATGGCGACCGTGCCGAACGATGAGGCGTAGTCGAGCACCGCTCCGAGGTCGACGCGGGCCTGTTCGACGCGGGCGCCTTCCTCGGACTTCCGCCCCGCGGCGGTCACGACGTACTCGCGCGCGCCGTCGCGCTTGAAGTGGCCGCGACCGTGCACCTGGTCGTAGCGTGAGATCACGATGTTGTCGAAGTCGATGTAGACGGCGACGCGCCCCTCGGTCGGTTCTGGCATGGTTTCGTCTCCGATGGTCGTTATCGCCAGTCTGGTCGGTTGCCCACTTCACGGCAACGTCAGCGACTGCGAGACTGTGGTGATGGAACTCCGCCGCGCAACCACCGATGACTGGGCCGCAAGCCGCGACATCAGGCTCCGAGCACTGTCGCAGGACCCGAACGCGTTCTGTTCGTCGCTCGAGAGCGAGTCCGGCTTCGACGAGCAGCGGTGGCGGAACCGATTGGGGCACGGCATCACTGTTCTCGCCTGGGAGGGCTCGGACCCGGTGGGTACCGTGACCGGAAAGCCGGATCCGCACGAGGAGGGTGGCCGCGAGATCGTGGCGATGTGGGTCGCCCCCGCGCATCGCGGCACCGGCCTCGCGGACTCGCTCATCGCATCCGTCGTCGACTGGGCCGCGACCGAGGGCGCGCACGAGGTTGCGCTGTGGGTGGCGGAAGACAACTCCCGGGCCAGGTCGCTTTACGAGCGCGTCGGTTTCGCGGCGACCGGTGAGACGGATGCGATGCGTCCCGGGGTGGATCAGCTCCGGATGCGGCTGTCGTTGCGCTAGCGTCGAGCCATGCCCACCGCGCCGAGCACGGCACCCGACACCCCGTACCTCACCGTCGACCTCGACATCCTCGAACGGAACCTGCAGCGCGGGGCGGAGGACGCCCGCGAGCGCGGTCTCGTGCTGCGTCCGCACGCGAAGACGCACAAGGTTCCCGAACTCGGCCGCCTTCAGCTGGAGCACGGCGCCGTCGGCCTGACCCTCGCGACCGTGAGCGAGGCCGAGATCTTCGCGGATGCCGGCTTCGACGACATCTTCATCGCCTACCCGGTGTGGCCGTCCGAATCGCGGGCGGCCCGCATGCGCGGGCTCGCCGAACGCATCGCACTGCGTGTCGGCGTCGACTCGGTCGAGAGCGCGCAGGCGCTCGGCGCAGCTCTCCAGGGAGCCCCGGTCGAGGTGCTCGTCGAGGTCGACAGCGGCCACCATCGCAGCGGAGTGCAACCCGCGGATGCCGGGGCCGTGGCTGTGGCTGCGGCCCGCGCCGGCCTGCATGTCGTCGGCGTCTTCACCTTCCCCGGCCACAGTTACACGCCGGGCGGGGGAGAGCGGGCGGCCCGCGACGAGGCCTCTGCGATTTCCGAAGCCGCTGAGGCACTGATCAGTCACCGCATCGATCCCACCGTTCGCAGCGGCGGGTCGACCCCGAGCCGAGCCGGCTCCGACTCCACGGTGCTCACCGAGTTGCGGCCGGGCGTCTATGTCTTCAACGACGCACAACAGGTCGAGCTCGGCACCTGCAGTTTCGACGAGGTCTCGCTCACGGTGCAGGCCACGGTCGTGAGCCGCGTCGGGCACGACGTGATCGTCGACGCCGGCAGCAAGGCGCTCGGTGCCGACCGCGCGGCCTGGGCGACCGGCTTCGGCCGCCTTCCCGAGCTCCCGGATGCGCGCATCCTCGCCCTCTCGGAGCACCACGCGACCGTTCGCCTGCCCGAGGTCGAGACCGTTCCGGAGCTGGGCACCATGATGCGGATCGTCCCGAACCACGTCTGTAGCACCGTCAACCTGGCCGACGAGTTCTTCGTGGTCCGGGGCGGTGCCATCGTCGACACCTGGGAGGTCGCCGCGCGCGGCGCCAACAGTTGACGGTCTGCGAACCGGTCGCCGGAGTTCCGAATACGTCGCCGGTGTCGCCGGTGTCGCCGGCGTTCAGGCGTCCTCGGCCGCGATGACGCGCTCGATCGCGGCGAGGGACTGCGCGACATCGTCGTCATCCGTCGACCAGTTGCTCACCGAGATGCGCAGGATGTCGCGCCCCGCCCAGTGGGAACCGGACATCCAGGTCGTGCCATCGGCGAGGAGTCGTGCGGTGATGCTCCGGGTCCGCTCATCGGAGCCGAAGCTCACGCACACCTGGGTGAACACCACCTCGTTGAGGACTTCGACTCCAGGCATTCTCGCAAGCGCCTCGGCGAAGGTCTGGGCGTGGGCGACGAGACGGTCGACGAGGGCGATCACGCCGGACCGGCCGAGCGACCGCAGCGCGGCCCACACCGGGACGCCGCGGGCGCGACGGGAGAACTCGGGGACCTTCTCGAACGGGTCGCCCGATCCATGGTCGTCATTCAGGAGATAGCTCGTGTGGACGCCGAACACCGAGCGCACGACCTCGGGCCGTGAGACGATCGCGACGCCGCAGTCATAGGGAACGTTGAGCGTCTTGTGCGCATCCGTTGCCCACGAGTCGCAGGTCTCGAGCCCGGCGAGCTGGTGACGATGCGTCGGGCTCACCGCTGCCCACAGCCCGAACGCGCCGTCGACGTGAACCCAGGCACCGTGCGCGTGTGCGATCGCCGCAGCCTCGGCCAGGGGGTCGGAGGCGCCCGAGTGCAGGTTGCCCGCCTGCAGGCAGACGATGGCGGGGCCGGTCACGGCGGACATCGCCTCGGCCAGCGCACTCGGGACCAGCCGGCCCTGAGCGTCGGCTTCGACCGCGACCGGCTTGCCGAGGCCCAGATATTTGAGCGCGAGGTCGACGGATGCGTGGCGATCCGCGCCGGCGAAGACGGTCACCCGCGGTGCGCCGGTCAGCCCCTCGGTCACGAGGTCCCAACCGGCCTCCGTGAGCACATGGTGCCGTGCCGCGGCCAGCCCGACGAAATTCGAACCGGTCGCACCTGTCGTGAATCCGACATCCGAACCCGCTGGCAGGCCCAGGAGGTCGAGGAGCCAGGCCCCGGCGATCTGCTCCGCTGCCGCGGTCGCCGGAGTCGCACCGCGCATCGCCGCGTTCTGATCCCACGCGCTCACGAGCCAGTCCGCCGCGAGCGAGGCCGGAAGGGTCCCCCCGATGACCCAGCCGAAGAATCGGCCCGCCGGCATGGCCATGAGTCCGGGCTCGGCGAGTCTCGCGAGTTCGTCGACGACGGTGAGCGCCTCGATCGACTGGTCCTGCAGGGGCACCGAGAATCTGGCGAAGAGCTCGTCAGCGCTGAGCGCGGGTCCGACCGGCCGGGTCGGGACGGACTGGAGCCAGCCCGTGGCATGCGCGTGCGCGCTGTCGAGCGCGTCACGATATTCCTCAGGTCGAGCGGACATCGTCACAGTGTAGGGGTGGTCCGCTCGCCGCGATAGGGCCGCGCCGCGGCGGAGAGGAGGGTGGCTTCCTGGGTGTGAACTTGCGCAGAGTCCGGCTCTGCGCTTGAAACTCGGGTGGTGGAGGAGAAGGGTGGGACATTCATGAACACCGGACGGAAAGGAACTGCCATGCTCACCCTGACAGAGAACGCCAGTACGCTCATCAAGAACCTGGCCGACCAGACCACCGTTGCAGATGCTGCGGGGTTGCGCATCAGCGCGGAGGCCGACAGTGCGAACTTGAGCGTCGATCTAACCCCGGAACCGGAGCCGACCGACCAGGTCATCGAGAGCGCCGGCGCCCGGGTCTTCCTCGAGGAGAACGCGGCGCTCGCACTCGACGACAAGGTTCTCGATGCGCAGCTGGACGAGGCCGGCGCGGTCCGCTTCGCGATCGGCCAGGCAGGGTAGTCCTGAGCTTCCCGCCCGGTGCGACGACCCGGCGGCGGAGGAGCCCCTAAACCGTCGCGAATCGCCGGGCAGATCGTGCTTTCGCCTTCTCTGCCTCGATGGCCCGGTCCTTCGGCGGAGTGGTGGCGATGAGATCGTCGAGCAGGTGCTGCGTCACGTGCGCGGTCTCGTGGACGGCCCGATCGAATGCGGCCTCGTTGGCTTTCGACGGTTTCGTCGTCCCGCTGATCTTGCGCACGTACTGCAGTGCTGCGGCGCGAACCTCATCGTCGTTCGCGGCCGGCTCGAAATTGTGGAGGGTGTGGATGTTGCGGCACATGCTGAGAGGCTAGTCGCGGCCGCCGGCGGGTGCACAATGGAGAGGTGAGCACGATTCTCGTTACCGGGGCGACCGGGACACTGGGCACCCCCACGGTGGCCCGGTTGCGGGAAGCCGGCCATGACGTTCGAGCCCTCAGTCGCACGAGCGGGCCGGGTCTCACGACCGGCGATCTCCTGACCGGCGACGGCATCCCGGCCGCTATCGCCGGGGTCGACGCCGTCATGCACCTGGCGACCGGGGTGCAGGATGTCGCCCAGGGGAAGGCCGCCATCGGCGCAGCCCGGGCCGCCGCCGTCGAGCACTTCATCCTCATCTCGATCGTCGGGATCGAGGACATCCCGCTGGGCTACTACCGGGGCAAGGTGGAGATAGAGAAAACGCTCGTCGCCTCGGGGATCCCGCACACCATCCTGCGGGCCACCCAGTTCCACCAGTTCGTCAACGCGATCTTCGCCGGGACGAAGTATTCACCGGTCATCCTGGTGCCCCGGTTCTCGTTCCAGCCCATCTCGACCGACGAGGTCGCAGTGCGCCTCGTCGAGCTTGCCGGTGCGGATGCCTCCGGTCGCGTCGCCGACATCGGGGGTCCTGAGCAGCGCACCGCCCGCGACCTCGCCGAGGCGTGGAAGAGGGCGACCGGGTCGCGGCGCGCGATCTGGAACATCCGGATGCCGGGCAAGACTGCCGCCGGGTACGCCGCCGGTCACAACCTCGTGCCGGGAACCCCTTACGGCGTGGTGACCTTCGATGACTATCTCGCGGCGAAGTATCAACGCGGAACTGGAGAAAAATAGCGTAAGCGCCCGGAAAGCGATAGGTCGGCCAACTGTCCCTGTCGACACGCCCAGCTGTTCACCGCATCGCTACGCCGGCCACACCCCGATGATGATGGCCATGATGACGACTGTCACGAGCTCATGCGCGATGTTGAGCACGGTGAGCCCGCTCGGCCGGTTGTCGAAGGCGTCATGGGTGATGAACCGCGCGGCGGTGAATCCCGCCCACAGCACGATGGCGGTCACGATGGTCGCCCAGAGGAACCCTCCTCCGTAGAAGTCCCAGGCGAGGTAAGCGGCACCGGCGAGTACCCACGCGGTCACGAAGCTCACGAGCAGGGTCGTGATGATCGGACCCGTGGCGTCGCTCATCTTGCCGGTGGGTGTCACGCCGGCCTTCTTCATCCAGTAGTTGCCGAACACCTTCGGCGTGTACCAGATGGCGCCGACCACCATGCTCGAGAGCGTGGCGACGATGACGGCCCAATAGTTGATCTCGGGGAGCATGATGGTCCTTTCCGAAGGCGACGTTGCCGTGATGCTCGAATCCTAGACCCGTAGGGCGATCCCCGTCAGTGCCGGTCGGCGCTCGCCTCCGGCTCAGTGTCCGCCGGTACTCCGGCGACTGTGTCGGCAGGGCGGCGGATGAAGGCGGCGAGCGGGATCGCGAACAACGAGATGATCGCCCCGGCGAGGAAAGCCAGTTGGATGCCGCCCGCCGTCGCCGTGACCTCTGTCGCGCCGCGAGCGGTGAGCGTCGCAGCCTGTGCGGTCATGATCGTCACGAAGAGCGCCGTTCCGGCGGCACCGGCGACCTGCTGCACCGTGCCGACGATCGCGCTCCCGTGAGAGTACAGATCGGGCGTGAGAGCGCCGAGCCCCGATGTGAAGAGCGGTGTGAACATGAGCGCGAGGGCCAGGGAGAGGACTATGTGGGCGGCGAGCACCCACCAGAAGGGCGTGTTCTCGGTGAACATCGCCATTCCCCAGAAGACCACACTCACCAGGGTCGAGCCGGTGACCACGAGCGCGGTGGGTCCGATCCGGTCGTAGATCCGCCCCACGATGGGCGCGAGCAACCCCATGAGCAGGCCGCCGGGCAGCAGAAGCAGCCCGGTGCCGAGGGTATCGAGGCCGAGCACGTTCTGCAGGTAGATCGGTAGCAGGATGATGGTGCCGAAGAGTGCGAGCATGCTGACGAGGATCATCGTGATGGCGAAGGTGAACTGCCCGGATCGGAACGTCCTCAGGTCGAGCAGGGCGTCATCCCGCCGCTGAAGCTGCAGCTGGCGCAGGATGAAGATCGCGAGGGCGATGACTCCGACGCCGAGCGGCAGCCAACCGTTGAGCGGGTTGTCTCCTGAGGCCACGGCCCCGAGGTTGCTCAGGCCGTAGACGATGCCGCCGAACCCGAACGCCGACACGATGACCGAGAAGACGTCGAAGTGGGTCGGCTTCGGCGTCGTCACGTTCCGGATGCGCGCGAACCCGAGTGCGAGCGCTGCAATGGCGATCGGCAGGACGAGGATGAACATCCACCGCCAGTCGAGAACGCTCAGGATGAGCCCGGAGATCGTGGGCCCGAGTGCCGGGGCGACGGAGATGACGATCGAGATGTTCCCCATCGTGCGCCCGCGCGCGGCCGGCGGGACCAGCGTCATGACGGTCGTGAAGAGCAGCGGCATCATGATGGCCGTGCCGCTCGCCTGCACGACGCGGGCGAGGAGGAGCACCGCGAAGCCCGGGGCGATCGCCGCGATGAGGGTGCCGAAGGTGAAGAGCGTCATCGCTGCGATGAAGACCGGTCGAGTGTTGAACCGCTGGATGAGCCATCCGGTGATGGGGATGACGACGGCCATCGTGAGCATGAAAGCCGTGCTGAGCCACTGCGCCGCGTTGGCGTCGACCCGAAGCTCGCGCATGAGCACGGGGAGGGCGACGCCCATGAGCGTCTCATTGAGGATGACGACGAACGCCGACACGAGCATGAGCCCGATGACAAGGCGGTTGCGCGCGCTGGTCGTCGCGGATTCGGCCGCTGCGGAATCGGTCGCCGGAACCCCGTCGAGGGTTGGAATTGCAGGCTCGGTCATGGAGACCTTCAGGTCAGGGGGATGGGATGCGTTCTGTATGAAGCGCAGGATGAGTCTCGGTTATTCCACCGACATTGATTCGCGCCCGGTCCAATGTAGACGACTTTCGGGGGATTGACACCGGCGATAGCCCGGCGTAAAGTCAAATAATCAACTAAACAGTTGATAAAGCTATAGGTTGATCATATGTCGAACAACGAGGCGGATGCCGCACTCGACCGGGCTTTCATGGCGCTGGCCGACCCGGTGCGCAGGGCCATCGTCGCGCGCCTGTCACGGGGGCCGGCGACGGTCAACGACCTCGCCGCGCCCTTCGAGATCACCAAACAGGCCGTGTCGAAGCACATCCAGGTGCTCGAGGGCGCCGGGCTCATCACCCGCACGCGGGACGGCCAGCGCCGCCCCTGTCACCTCGACCCGGCCGCACTCGAAGCACTCACCGGCTGGATCGACACTTATCGCCTCATGGCCGAGCGGCAGTACCGCCGACTCGACACAGTGTTGAAAACCATCAAGGAGAAGAAGAAATGACCAACGCACTCACCATCACCGCCGAACCCGGCGTCCCGTTCACCGACTTCGTGCGTGAGTTCGACGCACCCGTGGCGGCGCTGTTCGAAGCCCACCGCGACCCGGCGCTCGCGGCGCAGTGGTCCGGGCCCGACGGCTACGAGGTGGAGATGGAGCGGTACGACTTCCGCACCGGAGGCGGATACCGCTTCACCCACATCGACGGCGACAACCGCTACACCTTCAACGGCGTCTTCCACGTCGTCCGCGACAACGAGTTCGTCATCCAGACCTTCGAGTTCGAGGGATTCCCGGATGTCGTGAGCATCGAGTCGCTCCGCTTCGAGGATCTGGGCAACGGCCGCAGCCGGCTCGTCGGCCACGCCGTCTACCCGAGCCAGGAAGCGCGCGATGGAATGATCGAGAGCGGCATGGAGCGGGGGATGTCGGAGGGCTACAACCGGCTCGACGCCCTGCTCGCATCCTCGTGAGTCTGCTTCGGGGTGCGGTAGCCCGGGAGCACAAGAAAGGAGCCGGGCCCATGGGCCCGGCTCCCGAATGCGCGAGACAAGTCGCGGCTGCGTAGTGGTAGCTACGCGCTATTGCTCTTGCTGGATGCCTTCGCCTTCTTGTCGGCGCGCTTCTCCTTCAGAGACTTGGCTGCCGCAGTCTTGTTGCTGCTCTTCTTGGGCGATTTGTCTGCCATAAGGCACTCCCTCCCTCGGAAGCACGATCGGCTTCGATTAGACCCGACCTTACGCCACCGTGCTGGGTTCCGCATCCGGACTCTTCTGGCCCACGCCTTCACGCGCGTGGATTCGCTCGGATGCCCAGCTGCCGCCGAGCCTCGCGCAGGCTCCGTGGCCTTCGCGTGCTCACGAACTGCGGCAAGTTCGGGGTTGCCGAGCGGTTCCACCTCGAAATTGCCGCAATTCGCGGGGCGCCGGCTATCAGGAGTGTCGAGATCCGGAGTCCGGGCGTCGCGGGCGGTGCTCGGTGGATACTCAGAACCGCCGCGCGAACGGCAGGGGCTTTCGCATCCGGATGAGCAGCAGGATCGGGATGAGCACGTAGGGCAGGTTGAAGGCCAGGAACTTGAGCGGGTTCTGGGTCTGGAACTCCGGCTCGCCGAAGAACTCGACGCCGAAGACGACCACGCCGGTGATGACCGCGATCGCGGTCGCGTAGATGACGCTCGGGAGCTGGATCCAGTTCCAGCCCCTGACGATCGAGATGACGAGCAGCACGTAGAACACCGGGTAGACGAACGCCGAGAGCCCGGTCACGAAGCGCATCCATACCGGCGGGTGCAGGAACAGCGGGTCGGCGTCGTGCGCGTACCAGTAGTTCGAGTTCACGAAGAAGTTGTCGGATGGCTGGCTGAAGTCGACGCCAAGCGTCGGCAGCAGGTCGCTGATGAGCGAGGTGACGATGAAGAGCGAGAAGATCACGAGGAAGAAGACGTCGATCTTCCGCTCGCGCAGTGGCAGGTTCTGCATGCACGCGAGGCTAGCGGATGCCGGGCCTGTCAGGGTGGAATCGGGGGATACCCCGATAGCGCGCGTCGGCGGCGCCTGTCAGGCTGGATGTCATGAACCTCAGTCGTCCCCGTTCCAACCGCGTCATCGCGGGCGTGTGCTCCGCCGTCGCCAACCGTTTCGGGTGGAACCCCACCACCGTCCGCGTGCTCACCGTGCTCAGCTGCCTGCTGCCCGGCCCGCAGTTCGTCATCTACATCGTGCTCTGGGTGCTCATCCCTTCCGAGTGAGCGCGCCCGGCCGGGTGAGCGCTCACCCCCGGGAATGATTGCGTGACCGCGCAGGTTGGATCGATGGATTCAAACGCATACGTATCGCGATCTCCCAGGGAGCAAGCATGGAACTCGAACTCGGCCTCGACACCTTCGGAGATGTGACGACGGATGCCGAAGGCGAGCGCCTGTCGCACGCCGCATCCATCCGGAACCTCGTCGACCAGGCGGTACTGGCCGATGAGCTCGGGCTCGACTTCTTCGGGGTCGGCGAGCACCACCGGGACGACTTCGCCGTCTCGGCACCCGAGGTCGTGCTCGCGGCCATTGCGAGCCGAACCAGCCGCATCCACCTGGGATCGGCCGTGACGGTGCTGAGCTCCGACGATCCGGTGCGCGTCTTCGAGCGCTTCTCCACGGTAGATGCCGTCTCGAACGGCCGCGCAGAGGTGATCCTCGGACGCGGCTCGTTCACCGAGTCCTTCCCGCTCTTCGGGTTCGACCTCGCCGACTACCAGCAGCTCTTCGAGGAGAAGCTCGACCTCTTCGCCGAGATCATCAAGGGCGAGCCGGTGACCTGGTCCGGGCAGTTGCGGGCCGGACTCACCGACCAGAACGTCTATCCGCCCATCGAGAACGGCGCGCTCAAGACCTGGATCGGGGTGGGCGGGAGCCCCGAATCGGTCGTGCGCGCCGCAAAGTATGGCCTGCCGCTCGTACTCGCCATCATCGGGGGAGACCCGCTGCGGTTCGCCCCCTACGCCGAGCTCTACCACAAGGCGCTCGCCCAGTTCGGGCGCGAGCCGCTGCCGATCGCCGCCCACTCGCCCGGCCACCTCGCGGCCACCGACGAGCAGGCCGTCGAGGAGCTCTACCCGCACTTCAAGGCGAACCGCGACCGCATCGGCGCCGAGCGCGGCTGGCCGCCGGTCACCCGCGCCGAGTATGAGCGCGAGGCACGGGATGGCGCGCTCTTCGTCGGCTCGCCGGAGACGGTCGCGGCGAAGATCGCGAAGACGGCGCGGGGTCTCGGGCTCACCCGCTTCGACCTCAAGTACTCGAACGGGACGATGCCGCACGAACAGCTCATGACGAGCATCCGCCTCTACGGCGAAGAGGTCGCCCCCCGCGTTCGCGAGCTGCTCGCCGACTGACGGGTCGTCGCGGTTCGGGTTCGCGAGGCATCCGGGCACGAGTTAATCGCGCAGGGCACCGAAGCGCTCCTCCCACACCGGTCGTAGCGCCTCGTAGCGCTCGTCCCAGCCGATGCCGGCCGCGCGGGTCGGGTCGGCGACGGATGCCGGGGCCGCGCCGAGCAGGTCGTCCAGCTGCTCGAGGTAGGTCTGCCATCCTGGGCCGTAGTAGATCGACTGCACGCCTTCGTGGTGCAGGCGGAGTCGTGCCCCATCCGGAACCGCGTCCACCGTCACCGTGAGCACGGTGGGCGACTCCTCGATCGCGTGCCAGCTCGTCACGAAGCGGTGCGGCGGCTCGCATTCGGTGACCGTTCCGCTGCACCACACGCTTCCGTCGTCCCCGAGCGCCTGCCAGGCCCCGCCGAGCACGAGGTCGCCGGTGTAGGGCGCCATCCACCGGGCGAGGCGGTCGCGGTCGGTCACCGCATTCCAGAGGTCATCGACGTCGGTTGCGAGGATGCGCTCGAATTCAAGGTTGAACGCCGTGCCGGACTTGGTGATCTCGCCGAACATCATGGTCATGGTGTGTTCTCCTTTCGTGCCCGCTTGCCGCGGGCGATCTCCGTTTCGAGGGCGTCGAGGCGCTGGTTCCACAGGCTGCGGTAGCGGTCGACCTGGTCCTGCAGTTGGTCGATGACGAGGGGCTCGAGCCGATAGATGCGGCGGGCGCCTTCGGGGCGGGACGCGACGAACCCGGCCTCCCGCAGCACCCGCAGGTGTCGCGCGACAGCGGGCTGGCTGATGCCGAACTCACGCTCGACCACACGCGACACCTCGCCCGCGGACTGGTCGCCCGCCGCGAGGAGCTCGACGAGACGCCGGCGAACCGGGTCTCCGAGGATGTCGAGTGCGTGCACATCCGAATCATATAACACGTGAGTTATAAGAACAAGCCGAGAGCGACAGCATGGTTCGCCATCCACGCGTAATGTGAAATACGAGGAAAGGAATTTTTCGATGAGCGACTCCGTCTACCATCCGATGACCCCCGAGCTGGCGAAGATGCGCCGAGAACTCGTGCCCGAGACCTACGCGGCCTGGGACCAGTTCAGCAAGGCCGTCTTCGCCGAGGGCGCCCTGGACGAGAAGACGAAGCAGCTCATCGCGGTTGCCGTCGCGCACGTCACGCAGTGCCCGTACTGCATCAAGGGGCACACGAAGATCGCCGAGCGGAAGGGCGCGAGCCCACAGGAGATCATGGAGGCGATCTGGGTCGCCGCCGAGATGAGGGCGGGCGGTGCGTTCGCCCACTCCGCGATCTCGCTCGGCGAGCTGTCGGAGCACGAACACACCCACTGACCCTTGCGCGTCACTCGAATTAATGTTCGAATGACAGGATGCGGTGGAGCGGCCAGGAGATCAACGCGGAAGCAGCGGATGCCCTGCCCGGCCTCGCGCGCCTGAACAACCTCGTCCGCACGGTGCAGACCCCCGAGTTCGACGGGGTGACCTTCTACGAGGTGCTCGCCAAGAGCGCGCTCAACCACGTGCCCGGCCAGAGCGCGATGCCGTTCGGCTGGACCATCAACCCCATGCGCGGCTGCCTGCACCGGTGCGTGTACTGCTTCGCCCGTCCGACCCACCGGTACCTCGACCTCGACGCGGGCAGGGATTTCGACACGCAGATCATCGTCAAGGTGAACGTGGCCGAGGTGCTCGCGAAAGAAGTGTCGAGGCCGACGTGGGGGCGGCATCCGGTCGCGCTCGGGACCAACACCGACCCCTACCAGCGCGCCGAGGGCCGCTACCGGCTCATGCCGGGGATCATCGCGGCGCTCGCCGGCTCCGGTACCCCGCTGTCGATCCTCACCAAGGGCACGCTCCTCCGGCGCGACCTGCCGCTGCTCAAGGAGGCGAGCGAGCACGTGCCGGTCGACCTCGCGATGTCGATCGCCGTCTACGACGAGGAACTGCAGCAGTCGATCGAGCCGGGAACCCCGAGCGCGAAGGCGCGGCTCGCTACTGTGACCGCGGTGCGCGAGGCCGGGCTGAACTGCTCGGTCTTCCTCATGCCGATCCTCCCGTACCTCACCGACTCGCGCGAGCACCTCGAGCTCGCGCTGCGGCAGGCGAAGGATGCCGGGGCCGGCTCGGTCCTTTACACCGCGCTTCACCTGCGGCCGTTCGTGAAGGAGTGGTTCATGCTCTGGCTGGAGCGGGAGCACCCGGAGCTCGTCGGGCGCTACCAGCAGTTGTATGGGGACAAGGCCTACGCGCCCTCCGGCTATCGCAAATGGCTGGCCGCACGCATCAAGCCGCTCATTCGGCGGTACGGGCTCGAGCGAGGCCGGGAAGATCCGGCGACGGGCGGCGTGCGCTCGAGCACGCTCGGCCGGCTGCGCAACGCCGAAGGGGAGCGCCCGCCCGGTGCCGGCTCGCCCGGTGTGGGCTCACTCATCGCCGAGGAGCTGCCTCCGGCGATGGCGGCACGGATGTCGTCGCCGACCCTGTTCTGACCGAACGTCGTGCTGCGCCGGCCGCAAACGGCGGGAGGCCGTGAAGTTCATGGGAACTCCGGCCGCCGCCTGCCCTCCGGCGTAGCATCGGGACTACCCGGCACAGCGCACCACGTTGGGAGATGAGATCGATGGCACTGCAGTCACTGGACCAGGGAGCGCGGCCCGAGCAGGACGCCACCACTCCCTCCGCTGTGCCCGTCACCGGGCTGCTCACGACCCCGCCCGTCACCGTGACGATCGTTCGGGAGCGGATCCAGTACGGCGGTCGTATCTTCTACTGCACGCCGGAGATGGCCCGGATCTTCCTCAAGCACGCGCGCGACGTCATCGAAAGCGGGGAGGAGCAACTCGTCCCGCTCCTGCACAGCGGCGGCATCGACCTGCTGCTCGTATCCCGTGCGACGCCGTACACGCTGCTCGATCCGCCCGAGACCTAGGGGCCTGCTGGGCGTTGCGGTCGGCGGTGCGCGAGACTGGACGGATGCGACTGCGCGAGCTCACCCCGTCCGATCTTCCGGCGATCACCGACCTCAACAACGCGGCGACGCCCGCAGTCCCTGTCATGACCGAGGAGGGGCTCGGTGCGGTCCTTGCGGCGAGCAGCGCCGGGTTCGCCGCGGTCGATGAGGATGAGGTGATCGGCTTCGTGATCGCGTTCGCGACGGGGTCCGACTACGCGAGCCCGAATTACCGCTACTTCGAGGAACGAGGCACCGACCACCTCTACGTCGACCGCATCGTCGTGGCGGAGAGCGCACGGGGTATGCGGGTCGGCCAGGCGCTTTACGAGCGCGTCGTCGAACTTGCGGTCGCCAACAGTCGTGTCGAGGTCACCTGCGAGGTCAACCTGGACCCGCCGAACCCCGGCTCGCTCGCCTTCCACGACCGCATGGGGTTCCGGGAGGTGGGCAGACAGCAGACCGACTACGCCACCGTCGCACTGCTCGCGCGACCCCTCAGCTGATCGTGGGGGACTGAGTCGGATCAGGCGGCGCGCCTGCGCGGCTTCTGCGTCTCCGCGCTCACCATCCAGGCGAACTGCTCGAGCTTCTCGATGATGACGTGCAGGATGTCTGCGGTCGTCGGATCCTCCTCGTCGACCGGGTCGTGCACCCTCCTGGCCGTGCCTGCGACGGCATGGAGGCGTTCGGTCACGAGGCTCACGACCTCTTTCGTGTCGACCTGGTCTGCGGGGAACTTCGCGAGCGTCGTCGTCTTCGTCACCGTCTCGGAACGGCCGTCCGGGAGCGCCTCGAGGGCACGCATCCGCTCGGCCACGACATCCGAGAGCTCGCGTGCGACGGCGATGATCTCATCGAGCTGCAGGTGCAGGTCGCGGAAATTCGACCCGACGACGTTCCAGTGGGCCTGCTTGCCCTGGATGCCCAGTTCGATGAGGTCGACGAGAACCGCCTGCAGATCGGCAGAGAGAGTTTTGCTTGCTTTCATGCTCGACACCATACGCGCGCAAGCTTGAGATCGACCATTACCTCCGCCCAGCCACGCGTACCTCCCCTCCTCCACAGGAAACGCGGAGGTTGGCCCTCCACAATTGATGACGGCGCGGGAACAGTGCGCGCTCGCCGGTGTGAGAATTCCGCAGGTGAGCAGTGCCATTGCCGTGAGGCCCGCAGAATCGGCCGCCCCAACCGAGCGCATTGATGCGCGTTTGTCCGAGTGTTCTGCTGCGACCGGCGAGTCGCCCTGCGGAGCAACGATCTGGAAGAACAACCACGTGCACGAGAAGACATCGCGGCTACCCGCGCGCGCTCCGAAGGCAGTCAGGAAGCCGAACCTTCCTGGCCTCAACGGCCGGTCCGTCCGCAACCTCAGCCAGGTGAAGGCCGTGCGGGTTGTGCGCCGGAACTTCCTCGCCTCCCTCGCCGCGCTCGGTGTCATGGTCACAGCGGGCGTCGCGGTGCCGGCCTACGCGCAATCCGTCGCCGAGTCGCAGATGCAGGGGCAGGTGCCGGAACCCCAGGTCGTGACGGTTGTCGCGGCCGGTCCGGACCTCGTCGTCGTGCGCGACTCCTACACGGTCGTCGCGCCACCACCACTTCGCTGGCCGGTCGACAGTCTCACGATCTCGAGCGGATTCGGTCCACGCACCTCGCCGTGTGCCGGGTGTTCCAGCTATCACCAGGGAGTCGACTTCGATCCGGGCTACGGCGTCCAGGTTCACGCCATCGCCGCCGGTGTCGTCGTCGAGACCAGCAACCCCTTCTACACGGAACTCGGCGTGCATGTGTCCATCGAGCACGTGATCGACGGCCAGAAGATCGTGAGCATCTACGGGCACATGCAGTACGGCACCATGTCGCTCAAGGTCGGCGATAGCGTCAAGGTCGGCCAGATCATCGGCCTCGTCGGCAGCACTGGTGCGAGCACCGGCCCGCACCTGCACTTCGAGATCCGGGTGGGCGGGACCGACGCGGTCAATCCCTACACCTGGATGCTCGCCCGCCTCGGCTAGGCATCCTGCAGCGCCCTCCGAGGCGCTACATTGATGACTGATGCCTCCCACCCCGCTTCCCACCGTCTCGATCGTCATCCCCGCCTACAACGAGGAGGCGTCGATTCGCGCCTGCGTGACTGCGGCCATCTTCCAGACCTCGCCGGCGAGCGAGATCATCGTCGTCGACAACAAGTCGACCGACGGCACGGCCGGGATCGTCGCAGCGATCCAACGGGAGCATCCGGACAGCCCGGTGCTGTACTTCCAGCAGAACGAGGAGCAGGGGCTCGTCCCCACGCGCAACTTCGGCCTCGACCGCGCCCAGGGCAACGTGATCGGCCGGATCGACGCCGACTCGGTCATCGAGCCGAACTGGGTCGAAGAGGTGCAGAAGGCCTTCGCGGACGAGGGTGTTGCCGCGGCGACCGGGCCGGTGCTCTACTACGACATGCCGTTGCGACGGTTCGGGCTCAAGGCGGATGACCAGGTGCGCCGCTTCATTCTGAAGCTCAGCCGCGACTACCACTTCCTGTTCGGCAGCAACATGGCCATCCGGCGCACCGCCTGGCTCGCCATCCGCGACCAGACCTGCCGTGACGAGGGCGACGAATTGCACGAGGACATCGACCTCTCCGTGCACCTGGCCCAGAACGACCTGACCGTCGCGTACGTGCCGACCATGGTCAGCGGGATGTCCGCCCGGCGCCTCGAGGACTCGCCGCGCGATTACGCCTACTACGTCCGGCGCTTCGAGCGCACCTACGCCCGACACGGGCTCATGAACCCGGTGCTGCGTGCGCCGATGTGGGTGTTCTTCGCGATCTACCCGCTCGGCAAGACGATCCGCGTCATCCGTCAGCGGCGTCTCGCGCGGGCAGCCTGACGGTTGTCGCCCCGCCCGGTTAGCCTGAGTGGGTGGGCAGGCAGGATGGCAGTACGCGGCAGGTGAGTGCTGCCTCCGTCGACAGTTCGACGGCCACGATCCTGCACGTCGACCTCGACGCGTTCTTCGCCTCGGTCGAACTCCTCGACCGGCCGGAACTCGCCGACAAGCCGGTCGTCGTCGCCCACGACTCTGCACGTTCGGTCGTGACGGCGGCGAACTATCCGGCGCGCAGGTTCGGCGTGCGCTCGGCCATCCCGCTCGCCCGGGCCCTGCAGTTGTGCCCGAGTGCGGTCGTGCTCGAACCGCATTTCGAGAAGTACCGCCACTACTCACGGCAGGTCATGGCGATCTTCGACGACATGACCCCCATCGTCGAACGACTCGGCATCGACGAGGCGTTCCTGGATGTCGCTGGCGCCCGCGGCGTGATCGGCTCGCCCGCCGAGGTGGCTGCCCTCATCCGGCAGCGGGTGCGCGACGAGACCGGGCTCGCCTGCTCGGTCGGCGCTGCCGCCACCAAGTTCGTCGCCAAGCTCGCGTCCGGCCTCGCGAAGCCGGACGGCCTGCTCGTGATCCCGAGAGCGGAGACCCTCGGGTTCCTGCACCCTCTGCCGGTGAGCGCGCTGTGGGGCGTCGGCGCCGTGACCGAGAAGTCGCTGCTGGGGCGTGGCCTTCACACGATCGGCGACATCGCCGAGACCCCGGTCGCGGTGCTGCGCCGCATCGTCGGGGAGGCTGGTGCGGCGAAGCTCCACGCGCTCGCAAACGGCATCGACCCACGGCGGGTGACACCGGACACGGTCGATAAGAGCGTCGGTCACGAGGTGACCTTCGAGGTCGACGTGTCGGAGCCGGGCGTGCTGCGTCGGGAACTGCTGCGCCAGGCCGACCAGGTGGCGAGGCGGCTGCGCGCATCCGGCGTCGAGGGTCGCACCGTCGTACTCAAGCTGCGCTACTCGGACTTCACGACCATCACGCGGTCGAGGACGCTCGCCGAGCCCACGGATGTCGGTCGCCGGATCGCGGAGGAGGTCCGGTCGCTCTACGACGCGCTCGGCGCGCATCCGCCGGTACGGCTCATCGGGGTGCGGATGGAGCAACTCGCCGTGAGCGGAGGCGCCCCACAGGGGCTCTGGGACGACGACGAGGACTGGCGGGACGCCGAGCGTGCGATCGATGGTGTGGGGGAGCGGTTCGGGCGGGATGCGGTGCGGCCGGCGTCGCTCCTGCGACCGGCCAGGGAGGTGGGTCCGTCCAAGCGACGACCGCATCTGCCGGACGCGGGTAGCGTTGACATATGACCACCGAACCTGGATCGAGCCCCGAAAACCCCCTCGACAACACGACCGACTGGGTCGCGAAGCAACTCAAGGAGTATGACAAGTCCGACGGGACTTCCTGGCCGACCCTTCGTGGTCGGCCGCTCATGCTGCTGACGACGAAGGGGGCGAAGTCGGGGGTGTGGCGCCGCACGGTGCTGCTTTACGGCGAGCACGATGGTCGCGTGATCCTCGTCGCGTCGAAGGGCGGGCATCCGCAGCATCCGGCCTGGTACGTCAATCTGCGGGAGAACCCCGAAGTTCGCGTGCAGGTGCATGAGCGCAAGTTCGCCGCGATCGCGAGGACGGCGACGGTGGAGGAGAAGCCAGAGCTCTGGGCGCTCATGGCCGAGATCTGGCCTTCCTACCTCGAATACCAGGAGAAGACCGACCGCGACATCCCGGTCGTCGTCCTCGACCCGCTCGGCTGAGGTTCAGGCGGCCGATTCAGGCGTTGCGGTTGAACTGCGGCACGACCTCGCGGGCGAGGAAATCGAGGTGGTCGAGGTCGTGCAGGTCCAGGACCTGGAAGTAGAAGCGCGTGAACCCCGCCTCGGCGAGCGCGCCGACCTGGTCGACGATCTCGGATGCCGTCCCGACGAAACTGCCGTCCCGCATCCGGTCGAGGTCGCGACCGATCGCGGTCGCACGCCTCTCGGCATCCGCTGTCGTGGTGCCGCCGGCGACCGTGCCCGCCGTGGACATGATGAGGGTCGAGGGATCGCGACCGAGATCCTCGCACGCCGCACGAACGCGGGCCATCCGGGGCGCCATCTCCGAGAACGAGGCGAACCCGGTGTTGTATTCGGTCGCGAAGCGGGCGGCGAGCGCCGGCGTCTTCTTCGCGCCGCCACCGCCCACGATGACCGGCATGGGCGACTGCACGGGCTTCGGCAGGGCGGGGGAGTCGACGAGCGTGTAGTGCTCGCCGGCGAAGTGGTAGCGCTCGCCGACCGGGGTCGACCAGAAGCCGGTCACGATCTCGAGCTGCTCCTCGAGCATGCCGAACCTCTTGTCGGGGAACGGGATGCCATACGCCCGGTGCTCCTTCTCGAACCAGCCGGCGCCGAGGCCGAGCTCGGCCCGCCCGCCCGACATGGCATCCACCTGGGCGACCTGGATCGCGAGAATGCCGGGGTGGCGGTAGGTGACGCTCGAGACGAGCGTGCCGAGCCGGATGCGATCGGTCTCGCGCGCGAGGCCGGCGAGGCTCGTCCAGGCATCCGAAGGGCCGGGGAGGCCGTCGCCCTCGCCCATCCGGAGGTAGTGGTCGCTGCGGAAGAAGGCGTCGAATCCGAGACGTTCGCTCGCCTGGGCGACGGCGAGCAGATCCTCGTAGCTGGCGCCCTGTTGCGGCTCGGTGAAGATGCGAAAGTCCATGTCCCCAGCCTGCCATGGCTATACTCAGAGGCGAACACGGGAGTCCGGTGAGCCGGGCTGAGAGGAAGCTGATCGAAGCTTCGACCGTCGAACCTGATCTGGATCATGCCAGCGCAGGGAGGACCATTCTCAACATCCCGTGCCATTTCCTCGAGTGAAAGGGCACGAAAAGTGACCAAGACAACAACATCCACCCCGACCCGCAATCTCAAGTGGCGCGTCGTCGACATCGTCGTGGCCAGCGTGATCGGCGTCGCCAGCGGCGCGATCTTCCTCGTCTGGAACGTCGCATCCGGGCCGCTTACCGACCCGCTCAAGCTCCTTCTGCCGGGTCTGCAGGCCCTCGGTGGCGGCTTCTGGCTGTTCGCCGGCGTGCTCACCGGGCTCGTGATCCGCAAGCCAGGTGCTGCGCTCTACGGTGAGCTGGTTGCCGCCGCTGTCTCCGCGCTCGTCGGAAACCAGTGGGGGCCGACGACCCTCGTGAGCGGACTGACCCAGGGGCTCGGCGCCGAGCTCGTGTTCCTCGTCTTCCTCTACGCGAACTGGCGGGTCTGGGTCGCGATCCTCGCCGGAGCCGTGGCAGGCCTGGCGATGGCGGTCACCGACCTTCTCATCTGGTACCCGGGCGCGGCCACCCTGTTCATGACGGTGTACACGATCTCCGGGATCGTCTCCGGTGCCGTCATCGCAGGCTTCCTCTCCTGGCTTGCGGTGCGCGGGCTTGCGAAGACGGGCGCGCTGGACCGATTCGCCTCCGGCCGCGAGACGACCGCACGCGTCTGACGATGACCGAGGGTTCGCCGGCCTCACCCGCGCGCGTGAGCGCCAGCGGATGGGGCTGGCGGCACGCTTCCCGTGAACGCTGGGCGGTGCGCGACCTCGATCTCACGATCGAGCCGGGGGAGCGCGTGTTGCTGCTCGGGGCATCCGGCGCGGGCAAGTCGACCCTGTTGCAGGCGCTCGCGGGCGTGCTCGGCGGAGACGAGGAGGGCGAGTCGTCCGGTGGGCTCCTCGTCGACGGAGCAGCGCCGACCCGGACGCGCGGTCGTGCCGGGCTCGTGCTGCAGGACCCGGACAGCCAGGTCATCCTCGCGAAGGTCGGCGACGATGTCGCTTTCGGGTGCGAGAACCTCGGTGTCCCGCGCGAGGAGACCTGGCGGCGGGTGCGCGAGGCGCTGGATGCCGTCGGCCTCGATGTAGCGCTCGACCGCTCGACCGCAGCGCTCTCCGGCGGTCAGAAGCAGCGGCTCGCGCTCGCCGGTGTGCTGGCGATGCGCCCCGGTCTGCTGCTGCTCGACGAGCCGACGGCGAATCTCGACCCGGCCGGGGTGATCGAGGTACGGTCCGCCGTGGAGCGAGTGCTCGAACGGACGGGCGCCACCCTGGTCGTCGTGGAGCACCGGGTCGACGTGTGGCTTCCCCTCGTCGATCGCGTGGTCGTGCTCTCGCCGGAGGGCGGACTGCTTGCCGACGGCGCACCGGATGCCGTGCTCCGGGCGCAGGGACGCTCGCTCGCCGAGGCGGGGGTCTGGGTGCCGGGCTTCCCCCCTCCGCTTCCGGCCCGTCGTCGCGCACCGGGGGCCGGGCTTCTTGCCGCACGCGAGCTGTCGGTCGGACGCGACACGGCCATCCGGGAGGGCATCGAGCTGACGGTGGCGGCCGGTACCGCGACCGCGATCACCGGGCCGAACGGTTCCGGCAAGACCACACTGGGCTTCACCTTCGCCGGGCTCCTGCCGCCGATCGCGGGGGAGGTCGAAGCGACCGGGGAACTGCGCGGTGCTGCGGGCGTGCACCCCATCCGCTGGAAATCGCGCGAACTGCTCACCCGCATCGGTACGGTGTTCCAGGAGCCGGAGCACCAGTTCCTCACGGCGACCGTGCGCGACGAGCTCGCGGTCGGGCCGCGTGCTCTGAAGCTCCCGGCCGCCGAGATTGCCGCGCGCGTCGATGAACTGCTGCAACGCCTGCGCCTCGACATGCTCGCCGCCGCCAACCCCTTCACCCTGTCCGGCGGCGAGAAGCGCCGATTGAGCGTGGCCACCGTGCTCGCGACGCGCCCGCGCATCCTCGTGCTCGACGAGCCGACCTTCGGACAGGATTCCCGGACCTGGGCGGAGCAGGTCGCGATCCTCGCCGAACTCGTCGACGATGGCGGGGCGATCGTCGCCTCGAGCCATGACCGGTTGTTCGTCGAGGCGCTCGCGGATGGCGAGGTGAGATTGTGAGCGTCGGGGATGAGGGGTCTCGGCAGGCGCGACCGGAGAAAGTGGCGCGACCGGAGAAAGTGGCGCGACCGGAGAAGAGCGCGACGCATCCGTTCGACCGTGTGAACCCGGTGTCGAAGCTCGGCGCCGCACTCCTGCTCGCAGCCTGCCTCGTGCTCACGATCGATTGGGTCTCGGCGAGCACGGCGCTCGTGCTCGAGCTCATGGCGATCCCCTTCCTCGGGGTGCGGCCGCGCGAGTTCTGGCTGCGCACGCTCCCCGTGTGGATCGCCGCACCTTTCACCGGGCTCACGATCCTGCTCTACGGCCAGGCGGCGGGAAACGTCTACTGGGAGTGGTTCGCCATCCGGATCAGCGACGGCTCGATCGACCTCGCGACCGCGACCGCCGTGCGTGTGCTCGCGATCGGGCTGCCCGCTGTCGTGCTCTTCATCACGGTGGATCCGACCGACCTCGCGGACGGCCTCGCCCAGGTGTGGCACCTGCCTGCCCGCTTCGTGGTCGGGGCGCTTGCGGCGCTGCGGCTCGTCGGGCTCTTCCTCGACGACTGGAAGTATCTCGAACTCGCCCGGCGGGCTCGCGGCGTCGGCGATACCGGGCGCATGCGCCGGATCCCGGGACAGGTGTTCGCTCTGCTCGTGCTCGCCATCCGACGGGGGAGCAAGCTTGCGACCGCGATGGAGGCGCGCGGGTTCGGTGGACCGACCCAGCGCACCTGGGCGCGCGATTCGCGGTTCGGATGGCGCGAGTGGGCGGTGCTGATTGCTGGTTTGATGGTGGGCATGATCGCGATCGCCGCCGCAGTGCTCACCGGCCACTGGAACTTCATTGTCGGCTGAACCTGCGCCGACCCCTCGGCGCCCCGACATCGTGCTCGTCGACGGTCGCAGCGGCTCCGGAAAGACCGAGCTCGCGCGCGCCATGGTCGCCCAGAAGCCCGAGTTGCAGCTCGTACGCATGGACGACCTCTACCCGGGCTGGGACGGGCTGGAGGCAGGCAGCCGGCACGTGCACGACTACGTGATCGCCGCATCCGTCCGGCGCTGGCAACGCTGGGACTGGGCGGATGGCGCCCCGGCCGAATGGCACGTTCTCGACCCGGCGCGGCCCGTACTGGTCGAAGGATGCGGCGCGCTGAGTCGTGCGAACCGTGCTCTCGCAGCCTGGGCGGTGTGGGTCGAGCTCGACGAGCCGACCCGCCGAGCCAGGGTGCGCGCGCGGGACGGCGACTCCTGGGCGGACCGCTGGGACGACTGGGCGGCCCAGGAGGAGGCGTTCATCGCCCGCGAGAACCCGCGTGAGCTCGCCGACACCGTGGTCGACGGGAACGAGATCTCCTGAGGCCGATCAGTCTCCGACGTTCCAGCGCTGGACGAACGGGCTGCCCTCGGGCCGCGTCTCGAGGCGTTCGCCCGCACATGTTACGGACATGTCCGCCCCGCTCGAGTCGGTCAGCGGCAGGTCCGTGGCCGGCAGATTCGTCACGACGCCCTCGATCTCGATCGTCAGCTCGAGCTGCACGTCGGTTTCCCAGTTGCTGAACTCGACCCGGTCGCTTGCGGCGTCCCAGGCCCAGTCGCCGTAAGCGGAACCGAACTGGCGGAGCTGGGTGATCGAGGTCGGAGCGTCGGCGGGCGCGACGGTCAGCTCGAAGGTGACGTCGACCGAGTTGGTTGCGAGCCCCTCCTCGGCGAGTTGAAGCTCCTGGGTGCCGAATCCGCTCACCGCGACGACGGGCATTCCGGTGTCCTGCATCTGGGTGAGGAGTTGCGCGGCCATGTCCTCGACATCCAGCTGCCAGGTCTTGTCGATGAGGCAGCCGGTGTCGGATGCCGGGGAGTCGGCTGCCGGTGCGTCGGCTCCCGGTTCGGAGCCCTCCGACTCGCCTGGAGCGGTCGTTGCACATCCGGCGAGGGCGAACAGCGCCAGGATCGGTGCGACGAGAAGGGTTGTGGAGCGTCGTGCGGTCATGGTGTGTCCCCGTTCCGGAGCAGGTGCTCCTACCTGTGCGACGAATCGGGGTGCAGTTCGGGTTGACATCAGCCCCAGCCGAGTTCGTGGAGTTGCGCGTCGTCGATCCCGTAGAAGTGGGCGATCTCGTGCACGAGGGTCACGTGGATCTGGTCCCTGAGCTCGCCGAGGTCGGCGCTCACGTCGAGCAGCGGCTCGCGGTAGAGGATGATGCGGTCGGGCAGTTCCCCGAAGCCGTACTGCCCGCGGTCGGTGAGGTTCACACCGTCATACAGGCCGAGCAGGTCGAGCGAGCCGTCCTCCGGCCGATCCTCGACGACGAACACCACGTTGTCGAGGCCGTCGACCATGTCGTCCGGCAGCAAATCGAGCTCGTCGACGACGAGTTGCTCGAAGGCTTCCGCATCGAGGTCGAGGTCAGCCATCGGCCGCCGCCGCATCCGGAGCAGTGGCATCCACGGCCTCCACGAGGGAGTTCTGAAGGAACCCGAGCCAGTCGTAGAGGTTCTGCAGGATCGCATCCTCACTCGGTGCTTGATCGTCCGATTCGATGCCGAGGCGGCTCGCGAGGGTGAGCCGGATGTCGGTGAGGCTGCGCAGCCAGGCGCCGGCCTGCTGCGGGTCGAGTCGCAGCACACCCGTTTCGATGCTGTCGGAGAGCGTCAGGATGAGCGTGTCGGCGTTCGCGAGCTTGCGCTCGATGAGGCCACCCGCGGTGAACCGGCGGAACTCGGCCGAGGCGGCCGGATCATCCGGGTAGGCGTCGGGGATGAGGCGCACGACTGCGGGGTCCATACCGTCCCCCTCGCGCAGGAGCGCGGTGAGCTGCGAAGCGAGGTTCTGCAGCAGGAGCGCCTCGTCCCGCTCGATTCCGGCGGTCACCGCGCCGTCGTCCGCGCGCTCGAAGGGCTTCACGCATCCGCCTTACCGAGCGTCGCCCAGAGCCCGTAGTCGTGCATCGCCTCGACGTGACGCTCCATCTCTTCGCGAGGCCCCGTCGCGACGACGGCGCGCCCCGTGAGGTGCACCTGCAGCATGAGACGCTCGGCCTCGGCGGGCGTATAGCCGAAGTAACTGCGGAAGACGTACGAGACGTACGACATGAGATTCACCGGGTCGTTGAGCACGATCGTGACCCAGGGCACATCGAGGGCGCTGCGCTCGCGCACGCGCGTCTGCTCGATGGTGTCCGCCATGCTCCCAGCCTAGGGTCGACGGACCGCCGGTTCCGCCCGGGAGGGCTCGAGGATCGCGAATGTGCCTCGTTCGGACGAGTGTTTGCGCCTCGGCGGGCACATTCGTCCGAACGAGGCACGTTCGTCGCGTGAGTGAGTGAAATTGGGGTGATCGACGGGACTCGAACCCGCGGCATCCGGCACCACAAGCCAGCGCTCTACCAACTGAGCTACGACCACCATGTACCGGGAGACAAGCTCCGGCAACGACTCACCATCTTATTACAGTCGTGCCGCGAAGTTCTCCACCACGGATGCGGAAACCACCTGAACCTCGTCGGTCGTCGGCCCGGGGTCGGGGACGATCGCTGTGCGGCGATAGTACTCGAGCTCACGGATCGATTCGAGGATGTCGGCCAGGGCGCGGTGTCCGCCGTCCTTCACCGGCGCGTTGAAGTAGACGCGCGGCAGCCAGCGTCGCACGAGTTCCTTGATCGAGGAGACGTCGACGTTGCGATAGTGCAGGTGGGCGTCGACGCGCGGCATGTAGCGGGCGAGGAAGGCTCGGTCGGTTCCGATCGTGTTACCCGCGAGCGGGGCCTGCTGTGCGACCGGCACGAAGCGACGGATGTAGTCGAGCACGGCATCCTGCGCCTCGTCGAGGCTCACGCCGTCGGGGATCGCCTCGAGCAGTCCTGAGTTCGCGTGCATGTCGCGCACGAACTCGCCCATGTTGTCCAGCGCGGACTGATCTGGCTTGATGACGATGTCGAAGCCGGGGTCGAGGATGGCAAGGTCGAAGTCGGTGATGACGACGGCGACCTCGACGAGTTGGTCGGTGCTGACATCGAGACCCGTCATCTCGCAGTCGATCCAGACGAGTCGATCGTTGCCGTTTGCCATTGCTGCAGTCTATCGCCGGGCGCCGACGCGCCGGTCAGGCGGCGTCGCCGATGCCGATGGCCTCTGCCTCGAGGGCGAGCGGCGCGGGACCCGAGTCGACGCGACGGAGGAACCTGCGGCCCGCGATGACGACGACCGTCGCGAGCAGGATCGAACCGGCCGCGAAGAAGTAGGGGGTTGAGGGGAGGAAGAGCACGGCTAGCTCAGTCGCGATGGGCGGGGCGACCGCTCCGCCGAGGAACCGGACCGCCGAGTAGGCGGAGGAGGCGACGCTGCGCGGCAGGTCGGTGGCCTCCATGACCGACTCCGTGAACACCGTGTTGAGGATGCCGAGCAGCAACCCGCCGACGATGACCGCGATGACCAGGCCGAGCTGCGAGGCGATGAAGAACCCGGCGGCGAGCAGGTCGAGCGCGAGCAGTGGCAGCACGACCGCGAGGACCGTGGTCCGGCGGAGTGCGGCGGTGAGGAGTGGTGCCACCCACACCGAGGTCACGGCGACCGAGACGCCCCAGCCGAAGAAGACCAGGCCGAGGCCGATCGCGTTCATCCCGAGCGGGAAGGGCGTGTAGGCCAGGAGCACGAAGAACCCGATGTTGTAGAACACGGCGGCGAGTGCGAGCGTGCCGATCGCGGGGTTCAGCATCGCCCGGAAGGGTGCTGAGAGCTTCACCGGGATGCGCTCGACGGCATCCTCTTTGCCGAGCAGTACGACGATGGCGATGAATCCGATCGCCATGAGCACGGCGGTACCGAAGAACGGGCCGCGCCAGCTGATCGTGCCGAGCAGGCCTCCGAGCAGTGGACCGATCGCGATGCCGAGTCCGAGTGCGGCCTCGTAGAGGATGATGGCGGATGCGGTGCCGCCGCTCGCCGCGCCGACGATCGTCGCGAGGGCGGTGGAGATGAAGAGCGCATTGCCGAGACCCCATCCGGCGCGGAATCCGATGACGGCCTCGACGTCACCGCTCAGCGCCGCGGCGAGGGAGAACGCGACGATGAGCCCGAGCCCGATCAGGAGGGTGCGCTTTGCGCCGATGCGGCTGGAGACCCAGCTCGTGAACAGCATGGCGAGTCCGGTGATGAGCAGGTAGCTCGTGAACAGCAGCTCGGTCTCGGTCGGCGTCGCCTCGAGGTCGGCGGCGATCGCCGGGAGGATGGGGTCCACGAGGCCGATGCCCATGAACGCGATGACGCAGGCGAATCCGACCGCCCATACCTGCTTCGGCTGACGGAGGATGCTCTCGGTTTCGGTCCTGACGTGCGGCATCAGGCGGCTGCCCGTCCGGTCGCGGTCCTGGCTGTGAGGATGTCGACGGCCCGCGCGAGTGCGGCGAGGTCTGCGGCGGTGAGACCCGAGAACATCGGTTCGAGGGCCGCCGTCAGGGCGTTCCGCCAGTCGTCAAGCGCTCGCAGGCCGGCCGCCGTCACGGTGACGAGCCATGCTCGCGAGTCGTCGGCATCCGCGACCCGCTCGACGAGCCCCTCGTCGACCAGCTGGTGCACGACCTTCGTCATGGATGGCTGGGTCACCCGCGCGGCGGAGGCGAGCTCTCCGATCCGCAGCGGGCCGTCGGTCGAGAGGATCGAGAGGGTGTTCCACACGGCGGAGGGCGTCGTGTTCCCTGTGCTCCGGGCGGCGATGCGGGTGAGGCGGTGGGCCGCGACGATGAGGTCGGCCAGGAGTGGGGCGCTGCTGTTCACCGGGCAAGTATATAACCAAGCTATATAACCGGATGATGTGGATCGATAGTGAGAGTAATTGCTGGTGCGCAGGTCGGCCCGACGTGGTAATAAGAGAGCATGAGCAACGACACTCCCGTGATCAAGCGCGGCGACGAGTACATCGTGATCTATTCCGGCGGACCGAACGACGGCCAGACCGGGAAGCGGATCAGCACGGATGGCACGTGGGACGACGAGATCACGGTGCTCACGGCGGTCGACGGCAAAGAGACCATGATCGACTACAACATGGCGAGCTGGCGGGAACTCGGCGGCCAGTACCACGTCACCTACACGTACGACAAGGCCGACAGCGAGCCGGTGGAGGACCCGGAGGATCGCGGCGGGCAGTAGGCCGTCGAACCAGGCCTCACAACTCCGGTGCCCCGAGCAGGACTCGAACCTGCAACCTACGGATTAGAAGGCCGTTGCTCTATCCATTGAGCTATCGGGGCGCCAGTCGAGGATACTACGGCGCTCTTCATGGGAGAGTGAGTCATGGGCACATGGACCGACACCGCATTCACCCGGATGCTGGGCATCGAACTACCGATCGTGCTCGGTCCGATGGGCGGGGCGTCCTCGACTGGGCTCGTGGCAATCGTGAGCCGGGCCGGCGGGCTCGGATCGTATGGGGCTTACGGACTTTCGGGCGAGCGCATCCTCGACGTCGCCAGGGACATCCGCGAACGCACCGACCGGCCGTTCGCGCTCAACATCTGGATCCCGCACGACGGCGGTGACGACTACCGGCCCGACGAGGAGGAGTTCGCGCGCCACCTCGCACCACTTACGGGCTGGTTCGAGGAGCTCGGCGTGCCGCTCCCGGTGCGACCCGAGCGCCTCATGCCGAGCCACGAGGAGCAGGTCGAGGCTGTGCTGGAGGCCAGGCCCGCCGCGCTCAGTTTCGTGTTCGGTGCGCCAGCCCCCGGCATCCTCGATCGCGCCCGCAGTCTTGGCATCACGACGATGGGCACGGCGTCGACCGTTGCCGAGGCCGTCTTCCTCGAGCAGTCCGGCGTCGACGTCATCGTCGCCTCAGGGCTCGAGGCGGGCGGGCACCGCGTCTCGTTCCTCCGGCCCGCCGAGGAGTCGCTCATCGGCAACCTCGCGCTCATCCCTCAGGTCGCGGATGCCGTCGGCGCGCCGGTCGTGGCGGCCGGAGGCATCGCCGACGGTCGAGGAGTGGCCGCGGCGCTGACCCTGGGGGCGGATGCCGCACAGCTCGGGACCGCGTTCCTCGCCACCGACGAGTCCGCAGCCAGCGCGCCTCACCGGGCGAAGCTGTGGAGCACCGAGGCGGAGACCACCGCGTTGACCCGCGCCTTCAGCGGGAGACTGGCGCGCGGCATTCCCAACAGCCTGAGTCGAGCGGCGGATGCCGGCGAACTGCCCATTGCACCGTTCCCGCTTCAGGGCTGGTTGCTCGGCAAGCTCAAAGCCGCGGCGGTGGAGCAGGGTCGCACCGACCTGATCTCCCTGTGGGCAGGCCAGTCCGCGAGGTTGCTGCGCCACCATGACGCGACGGACCTCATCCGTGCACTGGCCGACGACGCCGGGAAACGCCTACCCTAGGAATCTCCATCCGTCGTCGGGCGGGTTGCCGGGGGAGCAGCGGCCGGCGCGGGGGCATCGGGCTCCTGCATTGTGGCCGCCTGCTGCGCCTCCCACGCCCTCTGCTGGGCGGCGAGATCCTGGTCGCCCAGGGACTCCTCGTAGGCCCAGGAGTCGAGGTCGTTCTTGAACAGCTTCTTCGCCCGCCCGGGATGCTCCTGCCAGTCGATGAGCCGGTCCTTGAACTCCTTGAGCGACTGCGCGGCCTGGAAGCTGAACGATACCGCCTCCTTCTTGAGCTCGGTGAGCTGATGGGTCGCCCAGTCAGCGGCAAGGTTCGAACCGGCCAGTGGGAGGAGTCGCAGCCGTACGTCGCATTCGAGCGCGATGTGATCGGCCTGCTGCTGCTCGGGCGCGGAGAGCGAATTCCAGTTGGCTGCGCGGCGGGCCGCCCCGATCATCGCCGTCACGGCGGATGCCCGCTCGTCCCGGTCGTGCATGCTCACGATGCGCTTGGTCGATCCTCGTCCGATGAGTGCGGCGACGATGCCAGCGACGAGAATCGCGACCCCGGGAACGATCGCCGTCGAGACGACGTGCGATCCGGCGTCCGAATAGAACCATTCGATGAAGTCATTCCACCACTGCATAGCGGCAGGTTACCCCGGGTGCCTCGGGAGCGCCCTGATTCCTCCGCGCGTCCCGGGAACGCTCAGGCTATTCTCCGGCAGGCGGTTCCCAGCGGCGTCATCCGAACCGCAGGCAGTCCACGGCGTCGTCGAAGCTCCAGAACTCGCCGATCGGGAGGAAGCGCTTCTGCAGAGCGATGAGCCTCTTCGAGCGGTAGCGCCGCCCGCGCGGCTCGAGGAAGCTCTCGACGTAGCCGAGAACCTCGCCGTCGACGCGGGTCACGCGCCACAACTCGTCGTGCAACTGCACGAGGCTGATACCGCGCCTGGTCGGAACGGGATCGATGGGAAGCCGGTCGAGTACTGTCGATCCGGCGAAGTCGAACGTGGTCACGTTGCGCTCCTCATGGGTACGAACTTCTGGTGTTCAGCCGGCCGAACTGTTGGGGACGACTCCACGCTAAGGGGGGCCACCGACATCCGGATGCCTCGCCCGCACGACCGGAAGGACGGGTCAGACGAGCGAGTCGGTCGACTCCGCGGTGATGGCGAGGTCGGCATCCACGACCTTGTCGAGGCGTGCCGTCTGGGCGAGGATGATGCCGGCCAGTACGACCACGACCCCCACGATCTGCACCGGATCCAACCCCTCGCCGAGCCACAACCAGGCGACGACGAACGCGAAGATGACCTCGGCGGAGGCCACGACACCTGCGGCCGTCGCCGTGAGGTGCTTGAGGGCGAGCAGCGAGAGGAAGAACGGCAGGAACGACCCCATGATCACGTTCCAGAGCAGGGGGATGAGGAGCGGGAGCTCGAGTTGCGCGAGGGTACCGCTCATCGACACCGGGGTGGTGAAGATCGCGGGGTCGATGGTCCACCAGCCGCTGAAGATCCCCCAGAAGATCGCGCTCGCGGTCATGGTCCAGAAGGCGACCGCCATGGGGGAGGTCTTTCCCACCTCGCGTTCTCCGAGCAGGAAGTAGAGCGCGAGAGATCCGGCCGCGCCGAAGGCCATGAGTACGCCGAAGGGGACGAGTTCACTCGCCCAGATCTGCGCGACGACCGCGAGACCGGCGAGCACGAAGCCGATCGCCACCCACAGTCGCGCACGCACCCTCTCGTGGAGGAAGAAGAAGGCGACGAGCGCGACCATGAGCACGGCGGTGTACTCGATGAGGAGGGTGATCCCGACCGGCAGGATGCTGATCGCCACGGCGTAGTTGAACTGCAGCAGGGCGACGCCGACGACACCGAGGATGGAGAGCAGCCCCAGCTGCCGCCAGGTGACCCGGAACGCCCCGCGGTTGAGGAACAGCAGTACGACGGCCGCGATGAGCGCGGTTCCGGAGACCCGGAACAGGGTCAACTGGGCAGGGTCGAGCCCAGCACCGATGATGACCTTGGTGACGCTTCCATTCATGCCGAAGAGCAGCGCTGCGCACAGCGCGTAGACGTATCCCACGGGCTATCGAAGGCCCGTGCCGTGGACGGCGAGCGGTTCGATCGCGGCGAGCTCGGCATCCGTGAGCGGGGGAGCGGATGCTGCAGCGAGGTTGTCCTCGAGCTGGGCGACACTGCTCGCC
Source organism: Leifsonella bigeumensis (assembly GCF_039537265.1). NCBI lineage: Bacteria > Bacillati > Actinomycetota > Actinomycetes > Micrococcales > Microbacteriaceae > Leifsonella > Leifsonella bigeumensis. Next base: position 617,789 of record NZ_BAABAE010000003.1, read on the forward strand.
CCGATGAGCGCGGAGGTCACCTGCGGCCGTCGAAGCACCCAGCTGAGCGCGAGTTGCGCGAGGCTCTGGCCACGACCGCGCGCGATCTCGTCGAGCGCACGCGCGCGCTCGAGGTAGGTCGCCGAGATGTTCTTCTCGGTCATCCACCTGCCTTCGGCGGCACGTGAGTCGCTCGGGATGCCGTCCAGGTAACGGTTCGTCGCGAGGCCCTGGGCAAGGGGGGAGAACACGATGCAGCCGACCCCGAGCTCGTCGAGCACGTCGAGCAGGCCGTTCTCCGGCGTACGGTCGAAGAGGTTGTACCGCGGCTGGTGGATGAGCAGGGGGACGCCCTCGGCCTTCAGCGCGGCATGTGCAGCCCGCGTCTGGTCGGGGTTGTAGTTCGAGATGCCGGCATACAGCGCCTTGCCCTGCCGCACGGCCGTGGCCAGTGCACCCATCGTCTCCTCGACCGGAGTCTCGGGGTCGGGGCGATGCGAGTAGAAGATGTCGACGTAGTCGAGCCCCATGCGCCCCAGGCTCTGATCGAGCGAAGACAGCAGGTATTTGCGCGAGCCCCATTCGCCGTAGGGGCCGTCCCACATGTCGTAGCCGGCCTTCGTCGAGATCACGAGCTCGTCGCGGTACGGGCGGAAGTCCTGTTCGAGGATCCGCCCGAAATTGGACTCCGCTGCGCCGCCGGGAGGCCCGTAGTTGTTGGCGAGGTCGAAGTGCGTCACGCCGAGGTCGAACGCCCTCCGCAGGATGGCACGCTGGGTGTCGAGAGGACGGTCGGTGCCGAAGTTGTTCCACAGGCCGAGCGAGATCCGGGGGAGCTTGAGTCCGCTTCGCCCGGTGCGCACATAGGGCGCCTGTTGGTAGCGATCGGATGCGGGCACATAGCTCATGGGGTTAGCCTACGACTGGAATGACCGCGCGCTTTCGCCCACGCCATATGGGCCAACGGGCTTCGCGAAACGGATGCTCGCATCGTGGGCGCGGCCCTTCGAGAAGTGGAAGGAAATCATGATGGACACGTCAACGCAGACTGTCGAATCGCAGACCTGGGTCGCCTTCGGGCCGGCCGGCGCTCTCGGCTCGGTGCATCGCATCGACGGCGGTTTCACCTTCAGACTGCTCACCGACGACGGCTATCGAGCCACGTATCCGAGCCTCGAGGTCGCCAAGAGTGCGCTCTTCGCCGCCCTCGAGCCGGGGTCGGACTGGCCCGAGTTCCGAGAGCACTGAGTTCGGCGGACACTGAGTTCGGCGGGGTCTACTCCTCCACCGAGGGACGGCGGAGGAGTTCTCCCCGGATCGGGTCGTCCGCGCCCTGCGGAGGCAGCGCATCCGGCACACTGGCCCGCATGACAGACACCATGACACTCACCGGACTCGTGGCCACGCCGCCGCGACACATCATCACCGCCGAGGGGCTCGCCGTGACGAGCTTCCGACTCGCCTCCAACCAGCGCCGCTTCGATCGCAAGAAGAACGCCTGGGTGGATGCGGGTACCAACTGGTACGGCATCTCCACCTACCGCCAGCTCGCCACCAACATCGTCGGCTCCGTGCAGAAGGGCGATCGTGTCATCGTGACCGGCCGGCTGCGCATCCGCGATTGGGAGAACGGCGAGAGGCGCGGAACCAACATCGAGATCGACGCGGATGCTCTGGGGCACGACCTCTCCTGGGGCACGGCTGCCTTCACCCGCAGCGTGCAGTCGGTCGCGGTGGAGTCGTTCCCCGAGTCCGCAGGCGAGGCCACGTCGGAAGAGACGGAATCCGAGACCGAATCGATCCCGGTGAGCGAGGAGATACCGGTACCGTTCTAGACGTTGGGGACAATTCTCCGACTTAGACTCGACTGTGGTCGCGCGAGGCGGCTGAGTGACGGAGAGGGTAACGGATGCGCGAGGCTCAGAGCTGGAGGACTGCCGTCGTGATCCTCCTGGTCGCCACCGTGCTCGTCGGATGTGCCCCGGACCGCGACATGACGGTCCCGATGCCTCTCCCGACCACGACCCCGAGCGACACCGCACCACCCACCGTCGAGCCGGACCCCGATCCGACCATGCTCCCGGGTGGGACCGCGCTCGCCAATCGCAAGTACTTCGATTTCGTGAACAACCGCCTTCTTGCCGTCAACAGCAACCCGGCCGGCCGGGCGATCATCGACAACCTGGTGGCCGCCGGGTTCGACAAGTCGGCGATGCAGGTCACGCCCGACACGACGAGCCAGTTGCGCCTGCCTGCCGATTCGATCGAGTTCTCGGTGCGTCTGCACGACGACTGTCTCATCGGGCAGTTCATCGGCGGGAAGTACTTCAGCACCATCGGCCCGATGCTCACCAACGGCAGCTGCCTCATCGGCGATACCCGGCCCATCGACTGGTAGCGCCGAGCGGCCCCGCTGTCGACGGTCGCGGAATTCATGCCGTTGCGGGTTTCGTAGACTAGTCCGCATGGCCGAATTCATTTACTCGATGGTGCGCGCCCGCAAAGCGGTCGGAGACAAGCTCATCCTCGATGACGTCACGATGTCGTTCTACCCGGGGGCGAAGATCGGGATGGTCGGCCCGAACGGGGCCGGAAAGTCGACGATCCTCAAGATCATGGCCGGGCTCGACACCCCGAGCAACGGCGAGGCGAGGCTCAGCCCCGGGTACACGGTGGGCATCCTCATGCAGGAGCCGGTGCTCGACGAGGACAAGACCGTCCTCGAGAACGTGCAGGAAGGCGTCGGCGAGATCAAGGCCAAGGTCGACCGGTTCAACGAGATCTCGGCGGCGATGGCCGAACCGGATGCCGACTTCGACACCCTGCTCGCCGAGATGGGCGTGTTGCAGGAGGCCATCGACGCCGCGGACGCCTGGGATCTCGATTCCCAGCTCGAACAGGCGATGGATGCCTTGCGCACGCCGCCCGGCGACGAGAAGGTGTCCCACCTCTCCGGTGGTGAGAAACGCCGTGTCGCGCTCACGAAGCTCCTGCTCCAGAAGCCCGACCTGCTGCTGCTCGACGAGCCCACCAACCACCTGGATGCCGAAAGCGTGCAGTGGCTCGAACAGCACCTCGCCAAGTACCCGGGCGCCGTCATCGCGGTCACCCACGACCGGTACTTCCTCGACCACGTCGCCGAGTGGATCGCCGAGGTCGACCGCGGCCACCTCTACCCCTACGAGGGCAACTACTCGACCTACCTCGAGAAGAAGCAGGAGCGCCTGCAGGTCCAGGGCAAGAAGGACCAGAAGCTCGCGAAGCGGCTCGCGAGCGAGCTCGACTGGGTGCGCAGCAACGCGAAGGGCCGCCAGACCAAGTCGAAGGCCCGTCTCGCCCGCTATGAGGAGATGGTGACGGAGGCGGAGAAGACGAGGAAGCTCGACTTCGAGGAGATCGTCATCCCGGTCGGTCCGCGCCTCGGCGCCCAGGTGCTCGACGCGAAGAAGCTCGTCAAGGGTTTCGACGGGCGCATCCTCGTCGACGGTCTGAGCTTCACCCTCCCGCGCAACGGCATCGTCGGGATCATCGGCCCCAACGGCGTCGGCAAGACGACCCTGTTCAAGACGATTGTCGGCCTCGAGCCGCTCGATGGCGGCGAGCTCAAGGTCGGCGACACCGTGCAGATCTCCTACGTCGACCAGAGTCGGGGCGGAATCGACCCGAACAAGACGCTGTGGGAGGTCGTCTCCGAAGGGCACGACTTCATCACGGTCGGCAAGACCGAGATCCCCTCTCGCGCCTACGTGAGCCAGTTCGGCTTCAAGGGGCCGGACCAGCAGAAGAAGGCGGGGGTGCTCTCGGGTGGTGAGCGCAACCGGCTCAACCTGGCCCTCACCCTCAAGCAGGGCGGCAACCTCCTGCTCCTCGACGAGCCCACCAACGACCTGGATGTCGAAACCCTGGGCAGTCTCGAGAACGCCCTGCTGGAGTTCCCCGGCTGCGCCGTGGTCATCACCCACGACCGGTGGTTCCTCGACCGGACCGCGACCCACATCCTCGCCTGGGAGGGCACGGAGGAGAACCCCTCCTACTGGCACTGGTTCGAGGGCAACTTCGAGGCGTACGAGGAGAACAAGATCGAGCGTCTCGGTCCGGATGCCACGAAACCGCACCGCAGCACCTACCGCAAGCTCACCAGGGACTGAGCCGGTGCGCATCCACATTCCGATCCCGCTGCGCTGGGGCGACCTCGATGCGTACAACCACGTCAACAACGTCCAGATGATGCGCATCCTCGAGGAGGCCCGCGTTCGGGCGTTCTGGGCGCCCGAGGTGGGCGAGCCGGCCCCGACGGCCGTGCTCAGGGCGACCGCCGGATCCGACACGGTGACGATGATCGCGGGCCACCTCGTGGAGTATGTCGCCCCGGTCGAGTACCACCGCGATGCGCTCGATGTGCAGTTGTGGATCAGCGCCGTCGGCGGGGCGAGCGCCGACATCGCCTACGAAGTGTTTTCGGGGGGCACCCTCGTCGTGCGCGCCGAGAGCACCATGGTGTTCATCGACGCGGCGACGCAGCGTCCTCGCCGGATCGCGGATGACGAGCGCGTGGCGTGGGAGCCGTACGTCGGCGAGCCGGTCGTCTTCAAGCGCGACGCCAAGCTCAGGGCACGGGGTCAGTAACCCCGGTCTTCCGTCGGCGGGGCCTCGGTGATCTTGGTGCCGGAGGCGTCGACGACCCACCAGGTGCCGTCGTAGCCCTGCCCGGTTGTGTCGCCGGGAGCGCCATCGCCCACGTAGGTGTAGAGCGGATGCCCGTTGATCGTCACCTGCTTCACACCGCCGGCAGCGTCGATCGTGCCGACCGTTCCCGTGACACCCTCGACCTCCGGGGTCGTGGAGTCCGTCGTGATCGCCGGCCACAGTCTCGCGCAGGATCCGCTGCAGGAGCTCTCCCCGGAGTCCGCGACGTCCTCATCGAAGACGTAGGCGGTCATCCCGGCGCCGTCCACGATGATCTCCCCGAGCGAGGTCGAGGCGGTGTGGAGCGGGCCGTCCGCCGCCGGTGCGCCACCGGGAGGCTCCTGCGCGGGAGCGCATCCGGCCAGGATGAGCGTGGCGACGCCTGCGACGGCGAGCCAGCCGGCCCGTCGTGGAGATCTCTGGGTTGTCGTAATCATGGTCCTGCCTTCCTCCGGGGTCGCGGCGCGTCTCGCCCGGCCTACAGGAGACACGAGACGGACGCCCGCTCGGTTCATCGGGCGGGTGGCGGGTCGTTTCAGAGGAAGGATCCGGTCCACACGGCCGCGGCTCCGGACTCGCCGATGAGAACGACGAGCACGACGGAGCCGACTGATGTGACGATGGCGGCGGCATCGAGCGCCACGACGACAGCGAGCCGAAGCGCGTGGGGCAGCGCCGGGTCGAGGCGATACCAGAGCCAGATCGCCGCAGCGACCACGAACACGGCGATGACCCACGGCAGCAGCAGCGGGCCGAGCGTGGTGTGGCGCTCGAGGAGCGGCGTCGCGCCGACGCGCTCCTGCAACCATTCGCCCGCAGCCGTCGTGAACGGGACAGCGACGAGGCCAACGAGAGCAACGATCGGGGTGACGATGCCGAGCCGTCTGCGCGCCACGGGCCAGAACGCCGAGAGCAGAAGGCATAGTGCCGCGAGCGGTACGACGATCACGACCAGATGCACGAGCAGCACGTGCACCGGGAGACCGTTGATGACGTAGTCGATCACGCGATGACCACCGCTCCGCCGGCGATCGTGACGGCGATCGGGTTGAGCGGCCGCACGGCGGGGCCTGCCAGGACTGCCCCGGTGGCGGCCTCGAATCGTGAGCCGTGGCAGGAGCAGTCGAACTCGTCCATGATTGCGGCCACCAGGCATCCCTGGTGAGTGCAGATGGCGCTGAACGCGACCACGTCCCCCTCGGCGGGCTGAGCGAGCAGAATGTCCTGCCCGCTGACGGTGACGGAAGCGGTGCCGCCCACCGGGATCTCGGTGACCTGCACGAGCTCGGTGCCCGGAGGCAGTGGGGACGCCACGGGTATGTGATCCGGGGGAACCTGGCTGCGGGTCCCGTCGGTCCCGTTGGTCCCGTCCGTGTCCGGTCGGAGTGGTGCGGGAGCGCACGCGGCGAGCACGAGAGCGCTCGACCCGAGTACGGCGGCGCCGCCGGTCGTGATGAGCGAGCGTCTGGTCAGTTCGGTCATGTCGTTCCCCTCGCGCGTCCGGCCTGTCAGTCGGTCCGTCTCAGTTTCCACGATGCGGCGAGGCGAAAAGTTCACCCGCGTGAACCGATCGGGGTGTGGCAACGTTAATAGGGCTGAGGGAGGCATCCGGATGCCGATGGAGCCAGCGGGCAGTCGCCGGGCCTTGGCGACCCAGGACGAACTCGTTCGCGCCCTGCACGACGAGCACGCCTCGGCGCTCTGGCGCTACGTCGTCTCGATCTGCGGCGACCGACAACTTGCGGAGGACATCGTGCAGGAGACCCTGTTGCGGGCCTGGCGTCGCCCCAGGGTGCTCGACCAGACCGCGGGCTCCGCGCGAGCCTGGCTGTTCACGGTCGCTCGCAATCTCGTCACGGACCACTACCGCAGTGCTCGCTCCCGCCACGAGATCGGAACGGACAGCCCGCCTGAGCGCCTCGCCGACGACGGGGTCGACGCGATGCTCGACCGCTGGCTCGTGGCGGATGCGCTCGCCGCGATCTCGCCGGAGCACCGCGTCGTCGTCGTTCACGCCTACTATCTCGGCCAGTCGGTCGCGGTGATCGCCGAAGTGCTCGACGTGCCGGAGGGAACCGTCAAGTCCCGCCTGCACTACGGATTGCGCGCCCTCCGACTTGCTTTGCAGGAGCGGGGGGTGACCGGATGACCGACACCTACCGCGACTGGGATGCCGCCTACTTGCTCGGCTCGCTCTCGCCTGCCGAACGGCGTGAGTTCGAGGACCACCTGGCCGACTGCCCGCGCTGCTCGGCCGCCGTCGCCGAACTGGCCGGGCTGCCTGGACTGCTGTCGATGGTGCCCGTCGACGAGGTCGATCCGGTCGAGGAGGTGCCTAAGGAGTTGCTTCCGCGCCTGGTCACCGCAGCCAGGCGACGCCGTACGCGCGTCCGCGCCCTCACGGGTGGTCTTGTGGTCGCGGCAGCGGCGGCGGCCGTTGCGGTGACCCTCGTCCTGCCCCAGATCGTGCCGGCCGATCCGGGGGAGCACAGTGCGGAGCTGACGCTCAGCCAGGTCGTGGCGAGTCCACTGAGCGCCGACGTACGCCTCATCGTTCACGATTGGGGGACGAGCATCGAGATGACCTGCCGGTATGCGGGTGATTACGGAGGTACCGGCGGCCCAGGTGGTTCCGGCGCCGACTATGCGATGTACGTGACCGACTCCGCGGGCGAGGCCACGCAGCTCGCGACCTGGACGGCGATGCCGGGGAGCACGGTCGAGCCGTCGGGCACGACGAGTCTCACGCTCGACGAGATCCGCTCGGTGGAGGTGCGCTCGGTCGAGAGCGGCGCCATCCTGCTCGCCGGCAGCCCCTGAGGCGGGATGCACCGAGGCGGGATGCACCGAGTTGGGAGGCACCGAGTTGGGAGGCACCGAGGCGGGATGTCCCGTGCTCGCTGACCGGACTCCCTCGCCCGATCTTCAGGACTCCGGAACCCGGACCATGCCCTCCTGGGCGACGGTTGCGAGCAGCGCACCCTCGCGGTTGAAGATGCGGCCGGTGGCGAGGCCGCGTCCACCGATCGCGGTCGGCGACTCCTGCAGGTAGAGCATCCACTCGTCGGCGCGGCCGAACCGGTGCCACCACATCGCATGGTCGAGGCTCGCGACCTTGAGGCCGGGCGTGCCCCAGGTGACCCCGTGGCGGCGGAGCACCGACTCGAGGATCGAATAGTCGCTCGCGTAGGCGAGGGCGGCGCGGTGAAGGCCGGGGTCATCCGGGAGTTTTCCGATCGCCTTCATCCAGACGGCCTGGTGCGCGACGCGGTCCTTCGCCTTCGTGAGGTAGACCGGGTCCTCGACATGACGCATCTCGAACGCGCGACCGGTGGCCCAGTACTGCGCGACGGGGTGGTCGATGGCTCTGAGGAGTTCCTCGTCGCTGGCGAGCGACTCGGGTCCGGGCACATCCTCGGGGAAGGAGACCTGGTGGTCGAGGCCCGGATCCTCATCCTGGAACGAGGCGATCATCGACAGGATGGGCAGGCCGTTCTGGTACGCCTGCGTGCGCCGGGTCGAGAAGGAACGACCGTCGTGGATGCGGTCGACGGCGAAGGTGATCGGGAGATCGACATCCCCCGGGCGAAGGAAATAGCCGTGCAACGAGTGGATCGACCGGTCCTCGGCGACGGTACGCGTCGCGGCGACGACCGACTGTGCGAGCACCTGGCCGCCGAAGACGCGACCGAGCGGCATCCACTGGCTCGGACCGGAGAAGATGTCCTCGTTCGTGCGCGCCCCGGTGTCGGTCAGGTCGAGCGAGGCGAGCAGACCGGCGATGGGGTCGTTCATTCATTCTCCCGAGTTGGGGATGCGGGTTCCGCAGACCCCGCCGTTGTAGGTAGTTTAGAGGGCAGATGAGCCGAACATTCTCCCTGGTTGACTCCCTCGCCCTCAGCGACCTGCAGACCTTTCTCGGTCGCGCCGGAAGGGTCGAGGACGGTTCCGTGCGCCTCATCGCCGACTCCGGGCTGCTCGCCGCCTACGTCGCGATCTTCTACCCGGTCGGACTCCATGACGACACGCCCACCGTGCTCGGACTTCGCACCTTCGCCCTCGCGGATGGCGGACCATTCGACGCGGTCGTGCCGGTGCGCTCCCTCCTCGAGCGCCTCGCAAGGCTCAGGATCGACGTCGAAGACCCCGCCGCGCCTGTCACTGTGAGCCTGCCGATCGAGGTCAACACGGTCGTCTGGGCGGCGATCTCGCCGCCGCGCGGCGGATGGCGCGGCCTCGAGCCGGTTCCCGCCGGTGAACTCCTCACCGTCGCGGATGCCGGGATCGCCGAGATCCGCGACACCGTCCCCGCGGGCACGGGCGAGCAGCTCGTGCATCGTGCGCGGGCGGAGGTCTGGGGGAGGCCCATCGACGGGTTCGAGCACATCCCGGCCGGTGCGGCATTCGCGACTCACACGCTCGGGTTCCTCGCCCCGCCGGAACCGGTGCGGGTCTACGAGACCGGGCCGTGGACGCGGCTGAGCTCCGAGCGCGGGCACGTGCTCGTCCGTCGCAGGGCCTGGACCCTCCAGGCGTAGGGTGACGAACGTGCTTCGTCATGTGGCCGCTGTCGTCTCCACCTGCCTCCTGCTCGCCGGCGTCGCTCTCCTGGTCGTTACCGCGGGGGCAACACGGCTCTCGAGCGGTGAGGCGGATGCCCCGAGCGTGCTCTCGGCGACGGTCCCGGTCCAGGACATCGGCCTCACAGTGAGTCATACGCTGGTCACCGCCGCTGTCACGCTCATCCTGCTGCTCGTCGTCGGCTACGCGAGCCTGCTGCTCGGCAACGCGATCGGGGATGGCGGGAACGGCAACCGCATCTTCGGTCGTGCGATCGCCTCGTGGGAGAAGGCGACTGCGCGGCTGCGTCGGCCGAGGACTCCGGGATGGGTGCCGATCGCCGCCGGAATGACGGTGGCGACGATCATCGCCGGGTTCGTCGACCCCGGCTTCGGATTCAACCTCGGCTCGCTGCGGATGCTCGTGTCGGTCGCCCTGGCCTTCGTCATCCAGAACCTGGTCGGCTGGTGGCTCGTTCGGCGAGCGTTGAGGATCACCGAGCCTGATCTGAAGCCCGGCATCCGGTTCAAGTTCGGCTCGCTGCCCATCCTGCTGGTCGCCGTCATCCTGTCGCGGGTCGTTGGCTTCGAACCGGGCATGGTGTTCGGGCTCATCGTCGGACTCTCCTTCGGGGCGACACTCGCGAAGACGAGGCAGGCCCGCGTGGTGCTCGTCGGAGCCGGCTACGCCTTCGGGCTCGCGATGGTCGGCTGGCTCGGCTACAGCATCGTCGTCTCCACGGCGGGCGGCGCCCCCGGCTTCTGGGAGGTCTTCGCGAGCGAGACACTGAGCGGTCTCGCCGTGAGCGGCATCGCCGCGCTCCCGATCGCATTGCTGCCGATGGCCTTCGTCGAGGGCGGAGCAGTGTTCGCGTGGAAGAAGTCGGCCTGGGCGCTGTGCTACGCCATCGGCCTGTTCTCGTTCTTCGTCATCCTTCTGCCACTGCCGTCCGGCTGGGGCGAGGTCGGGGCCCCACTGGCCACCTGGGTGGGGCTCTACGTCGCCTACGCTGTGCTCGCGATCGGGGTCTGGGCATGGTTCCGCTTCACGGCGCCGCGAGTTGCGGAACCCGCGGCGGCACCCGCATCCGGGGCCGCGTCGACGAGCGCCGGGGGGACCGCCTAGCGCGGGAAGGTCGACACCGCGGCGAAGACGGCGGACATCATGGCCACCATGATGTAGATCACGACGCCGAACGAGACGACGAGCGTGGCGATCGTCGCCCACATGGGCGAAATCCCGCGGCCGGTGCGCTTCCTGACGACGACGGACCGGCCGATCGCGTACACGGCGGAGGAGAGGAACACCCAGGCGAAGTGGAACGGGCGCGGAACCCCTCGGCGCTGCAGCTCACGCCAGTCGAGGTAGGCGAACCAGGCGCAGAGGCCGTAGCCGACCCATCCGCCGATCGTGCCGATGAGGTAGCCGGGGCTCACCAGGAAGGCGAGCGAGCTCATGCCGGTCGGGTCGCTCAGGTCGATCAGGCTGCCCCAGTCGATCGTGAACAGGCCGATCATCGGGATGAGGGGCAGGAGAACGACGAGCCAGATCCAGACGGTGTTCCACTCCGTGCCCTCTGGCGCCTTGAGGGCGGCGGCCGTGGCAGTGGTGGAGTACCCGGCAGTGGCAGAGTACGGTGCGGCGGTGGCGGAACGATGCTGGGACCACTCGATGCCATCCCACCAGCGTGACCGGGTCGCATCCTCGGGGTCCGGGTACCAGCCTGCCGGCGTGTTCGTCATGGTGCAGAGCCTAGTGCGCCCTTACTCCCCCGTTTGTGCGCACTTCTGGTCGCTATGGCAGGGAGCTTACCGACCAGAGGTGCGCACAAACGGAGGGGGTCAGGCGTGAGCGGCGGCGCGCCCGGCCTGCCGGCCGCTGAACAGGCATCCGCCGAGGAAGGTACCCTCGGGGCTGCGGTAGCCGTGCACCCCGCCGCCACCGAATCCGCTCGCCTCGCCCGCGGCGTAGAGGCCGGGGATCGGCTGCCCGTCGGCGCCGATCGCCTGGCCGTCGAGGTTCGTCTCGATGCCGCCGAGGCTCTTGCGGGTCAGGATGTGCAGCTTGACCGCGATGAGTGGCCCGGCCTTCGGGTCGAGGATGCGGTGCGGCTTCGCGACTCGGATGAGCTTGTCGCCCAGATAGTTTCGGGCCTGGCGCAACGCATTGACCTGGGCATCCTTGGCGAACTTGTTCGTCAGCTCGCGGTCGCGCGCCTCGATCTCCTCGCGCACGCGCGCGGAGTCGAGTTCGACATCCGGGGAGAGCCTCTGCATGCCCGCGATGAGCTCGTCGAGGGTGTCGGCGACCACGAAATCCTCGCCCTGGCTCTTGAAAGCCTCGACCGGCTCTGTGGCCCCCTTGCCGAGGCGCTGGCGCAGCAGCTCCCGGATGCTCTTGCCGGTCAGATCGGGGTTCTGCTCGCTGCCGCTCAGCGCGAATTCCTTCTCGATGATCCTCTGGGTGAGCACGAACCAGCTGTAGTCGTGGCCGGTCGTGAGGATGTGCTCGAGCGTTCCGAGCGAGTCGAAACCGGGGAAGAGCGGCACCGGAAGGCGCTTGCCGGTCGCGTCGAGCCACACGCTCGACGGGCCGGGCAGGATCCGGATGCCGTGCCTGGCCCAGACCGGCGCGTAGTTCTTGATGCCCTCGACGTAGTGCCACATGCGGTCGCCGTTGATGAGGCTCGCGCCGGCCTTCTCGCTGATGCCGAGCATGCGGCCGTCGACGTGCGCGGGGACTCCGGAGAGCATGTCCTTCGGGGCCTCGCCGAACCGGGCCGGCCATTGCGCGCGCACGAGATCGTGGTTTCCGCCGATCCCGCCGCTCGCGATGATCACGGCCCCGGCGCGGGACTCGAACTCGCCGGCCGCATCGCGGTTGCTCGCCTCGCCGCGCGCCGCGGCATCCGGCTGGAGCACGGTGCCGCGCGCGCCGACGACCGCCCCGCCTTCGACGATGAGCTCGTCGACCCGATGGCGGAACTCGAGCGTGACGAGTCCAGCCTCCACCCCTGCACGAACGCGCTTCACGAACGGTTCGAGGATGCCGGGGCCGGTTCCCCAGACGATGTGGAAGCGGGGGACGGAGTTGCCGTGGCCGGTCGCGGTGTACCCGCCGCGCTCGGCCCAGCCGACGACGGGGAAGAATCGGATGCCCATCCCGCGCAGCCACTCACGCTTCTCGCCCGCGGCGAACTGCAGGTAGGCCTCGGCCCACTGGCGCGGCCAGAGGTCCTCCTCGCGGTCGAAGCCTGCGGTGCCGGCCCAATCCTGGCGGGCGAGGTCGAGGGAGTCCTTGATGCCCATCCGGCGCTGCTCGGGGGAGTCGATGAGAAAGAGCCCGCCGAACGACCACCAGGCCTGCCCGCCGAAGCTCGCCTCCGGCTCCTGCTCGAGGATCGTGACCCGCTTGCCCGCATCGACGAGTTCTGCGGCGGCGACGAGGCCGGCGAGGCCGGCGCCGATCACGATCGCGTCGCTCGTGGTCGTGGCGGTGGTCGTGTCGGCGGCGCTTGTGTCGGGCATCCGTACTCCTTCGTCCGGTCGTTCCAAACTTAGCGAAGCCCGCGGGGACGATGCGGAGTTTCGTCAACGATGCGGCGACCACAGCATCCGCATCGTTGACAATCCTCCGCATGGTTGAACCTGGATGGTTGAACCCCGGATGCTTGAACCCGGCTGAGCGCGTGAGCGCCCGCGGCCGAACGGTGGTGGCCCCGGTCAGGCCCGACCCCGGATGCGACGGCTGAGCGTCGCGGCGGCCGCCGTGACCGCGCGCCCGAAGCGCACCCACTGCGCGTCGTCGACGAGGGTGCGGCGGAAGGTCAGCCCGACGGCGGCAGCGGGGTAGTCGTTGTGGTCGAGGACGACGGCCGCGACCGACGCGTACGCCAGGTCGATATCGCCATTCTCCGTGGCCCAACCGCGCTCGCGGGTCTCCCCGAGCAGATTCACGAGTTCGGCGAGGGAGGCCGGCCCGCGGCTCGTGCGCAAGGGGAGGGGGCGGGAACCGTCGGAAGCGCGGGTCGCACCACCAGCGGGTTCGTCCCGCGAGCCGGAGTAGATCGCCTCGAACTGCGCATCCGGAAGGGACGCGAGCATGGCGCGCCCGGTGGCAGTGAGATGAGCGGGCAGCCGTACTCCGATGCTCGTGACGACGGCGGGCGCGCGAGCGGCGGCGACCTTCGAGGCGTAGACGACATCCGCATGCTGCAGCACGCCGAGGTGGGCGACGACCGGCAGTTTCGTCTCGGCCACAAGGCGTTCGAGCACAGGGGCCGCGAGCCGGGCGAGTGCGCCTGCGGCGAGCACCGACGAGCCGATCTCGCCGAGGAGCGGTGCGAGGGCGAAACCCTGGTGCTCGGGCGAGTGCACGACGAAACCCTCGTCCTGCAGCACGCGCAGCAGGTGGTAGATGCTCGAGCGCGGCAGGTCGAGGTCGCGGCTCATCGTCGCGGCCCGCACCGGCCCGCTGTGCCCGGCCAGGTACCGGATGATGCGCAGCGCACTGCGCGCAGCGGGCACCTCCGTCATCGTTCCTCCCTGTCGGTTGTTCACCCGGCCAAGTCCCAAATGAAGGCGATTCGGCGGGCCGGTGCCGAGAATTCAGGGCAGTTCGCCTTGGGCCTCTGAAATTGCCTTCATTTGGGGCATGCGGCGGGCGGTGGATTGTCTGGTATCTCAGACAGATTATCCCTGTCGACAGGGTCGTGGCATCCGTTTTACGGCTCTAATGAGTGGCATGGCCAACAATCACACCGCAGTCGTCGAGTTAGGGACCGGGGCGCCGACCCGCGCCGACGTGATCGCCGTCGCCCGGGATGGTGCGCACGTCACGCTCGCACCGGATGCCGTGGCGGCGATGGAGCACAGCCGCGCGGTCATCGATTCCCTCGCCTCCGACCCGCAGCCCCACTACGGCGTCTCGACCGGTTTCGGGGCGCTCGCGAGCAAGCACATCCCCTTCGAGCGTCGCGCGCAACTGCAGCGGTCGCTCGTGCGCAGCCACGCGGCCAGCAGCGGCCCCGAGGTCGAGCGCGAGGTCGTGCGGGCGACCATGCTGCTGCGGCTCTCGACGCTCGCAACCGGCCGCACGGGCGTACGCCCCGTCGTCGCAGAGACCTACGTCGCACTGCTCAACGCGGGCATCACCCCCATCGTCGGCGAGTACGGCAGTCTCGGCTGCTCGGGCGACCTCGCCCCGCTCGCCCACTGCGCCCTCGCCTTGCTGGGCGAAGGAATGGTGCGCGACGCCGCCGGCGACCTCGTACCAGCCGAGGACGCCCTGGCCGCCGCCGGTGTCGAGCCCATCGAACTCCACGAGAAGGAGGGCCTCGCCCTCATCAACGGCACCGACGGCATGCTCGGCATGCTCGTCATGGCCATCCACGATCTGCGCGCGCTCGTCACGACCGCGGACCTCGCCGCGGCCATGAGCGTCGAAGGGCTGCAGGGGACCGAGGCGGTCTTCGCGGCCGACCTGCAGGCGCTGCGTCCGCATCCGGGCCAGGCCGACTCTGCCGCCAACCTGCGCGCTGTGCTCGCGGGCTCGCCCATGATCGGCCATCCCGAGGGGTTCACCCGGGTACAGGATGCCTACTCGCTGCGCTGCGCGCCCCAGGTGCACGGCGCGGTGCGCGACACGATCGCCCACGCGACCCTCGTCGCCGAACGCGAACTCGCGAGCGCGATCGACAACCCCGTCGTGACGCTCGACGACCGGCTGGAGTCGAACGGCAACTTCCACGGGGCACCGCTCGGCTACGTGCTCGACTTCCTCGCGATAGCGGTCGCCGACCTCGCCTCGATGAGCGAGCGGCGCACCGACCGCTTCCTGGATGTCGCCCGCAACCACGGCCTGAACGCCTTCCTCGCCGCCGACCCCGGCGTCGACTCCGGACACATGATCGCCCAGTACACGCAGGCGGGGATCGTGAGCGAGCTGAAGCGCCTCGCGATGCCGGCATCCGTCGACTCGATCCCGTCATCCGCCATGCAGGAGGACCACGTGTCGATGGGCTGGAGCGCCGCCCGCAAACTGCGTCGGGCGATCGACGGGCTCGGCAGGGTCATCGCGATCGAACTGCTCACGAGTGCGCGTGCCATGGACCTGCGCGCCCCGATCCAGCCCGGCCCGGTCGCCAGCGCGGTACGGGCCCGGCTTCGCACTCGGGTGGAAGGACCGGCCACCGACCGCTACCTGGCCCCGGAGATCGCGGCCGCCCACGACATGGTGCTCGACGGCTCGCTGCTCGCGGCTGCGGCATCCGTCGTCTCGACAGCAGGAGGAGAGCTCGTATGATCGGCGCACGGCCCGTGAGGGCACACCGCGGAACCCAGTTGCACACGCTCGGCTGGCCTCAGGAGGCGGCACTGCGGATGCTGCAGAACAACCTCGACCCGGAGGTCGCCGAGCATCCGGATGACCTGGTCGTCTATGGCGGAACCGGCAAGGCCGCCCGCGACTGGGCCAGCTTCGACGCGATCGTGCGCACGCTCGAGACGCTGCGGGGCGACGAGACGATGCTCGTGCAGTCCGGCAAGCCGGTCGGCGTGCTGCAAACGCACGAGTGGGCACCGCGCGTGCTCATCGCGAACTCGAACCTCGTCGGCGACTGGGCGAACTGGGACGAGTTCCGCCGCCTCGAGCAGCTCGGGCTCACGATGTACGGCCAGATGACGGCCGGATCCTGGATCTACATCGGCACGCAGGGCATCCTGCAGGGCACCTACGAGACGTTCTCCGCGGTCGCCGCGAAACGGTTCTCGGGAAGTCTCGCCGGCACGATCACCCTCACCGGCGGACTCGGCGGCATGGGCGGCGCGCAGCCGCTCGCCGTCACCATGAACGACGGCGTCGCGATCTGCGTCGACGTCGACCCGAGCCGCATCGCCCGGCGCCTTGAGCACCGCTACCTCGACGTGGAGGCCCGCTCGCTCGAGGAGGCGCTCCAGCTCGCCTACGACGCCCGTGACAACCGGAAGTCCTTGAGCATCGGCCTGCTCGGCAACGCGGCCGACGTGTTCCCGCGCATGCTCGCCCAGGGCGCCGAGATCGACATCGTGACCGACCAGACGAGCGCGCACGACCCGCTCGCCTACCTGCCGCTCGAGTACTCCTTCGACGAGTGGGAGGCGGCGCGCACGAAGGACCCGGTCGGCTTCGCGGATGCCGCCCGCCACTCCATGGCGAAGCAGGTCGAGGCGATGGTCGGCTTCCAGAAGGCCGGCGCCGAGGTGTTCGACTACGGCAACAACATCCGCACCGAGGCTTTGGCGGCCGGGTTCGCCGACGCCTTCGCGTTCCCCGGCTTCGTGCCCGCCTACATCCGCCCGCTGTTCAGCGAGGGCAAGGGCCCGTTCCGGTGGGCTGCGCTCTCCGGCGACCCCGCGGACATCGCGGCGACCGACCGGGCGATCCTCGAGTTGTTCCCGGAGAACGCCTCGCTCGCGAAGTGGATTCGGATGGCGGGGGAGCGCGTGCACTTCCAGGGGCTGCCCGCACGCATCTGCTGGCTCGGCTACGGGGAGCGCGACCGCGCGGGGCTGCGGTTCAACGAGCTCGTCGCGTCGGGCGAGATCTCTGCGCCCATCGTGATCGGCCGCGATCACCTCGACTCGGGGTCGGTCGCCTCCCCGTACCGGGAGACCGAGGCGATGAAGGACGGCTCGGATGCCATCGCGGACTGGCCACTGCTGAACGCGCTCGTGAACGCCTCGTCGGGGGCGACCTGGGTGTCGATCCACCACGGCGGTGGGGTCGGCATCGGGCGCTCCATCCACGCCGGGCAGGTCACGGTCGCCGATGGCACGCCGCTCGCCGCCGAGAAGCTCGCGAGGGTGCTCAGCAACGATCCGGGCATGGGCGTGATCCGGCATGTCGACGCCGGGTATGACGAGGCGATCGAGGTCGCCGAAAGGCTGCACGTTCGGGTGCCGATGCGCGAGACTGGGGCCTGATGGATCACTCAGCGCTTCCCACCGACCCGCTCTGGCCGCGCGCCGGTAACTGGCCCGCGCCATCCGGCCACTCGGACTTCGCCCTCATCGGTGTGCCGACCTGGCGCACCTCCATCTCGGCGACGAACGCAGGGCACACTCCGGATGCCGTGCGCGCCATGATCCCGCGCTACAGCCAGTTCTCGCACTCCGGGGGCCGTGAGCTCACCTTCGCCGACCACGGCGATGTACTCGACCCGGATCTCGACGAGCGGGGCGCGGTCGCGGCGGTCGCGGCGGTCGACGCCGAGCTCCTCGTCGCCCTCGGCGGCGACAACGCCGCGACAGTGCCGACGGCGCTCGGTCGCTGGGGTGACCGACTCGCAACCGCCGGTCTTGTGACCGTCGACGCGCACTACGACCTGCGGGACGGGGTGTCCAACGGCTCCCCGGTCCGCCGCCTGATCGAGGCGGGGCTCGACGGCCGAAGGGTCGTTCAGGTCGGGATATCCGACTTCGCCAACTCCGGCGAATACGCTGCGCGTGCCCGTGACCTCGGGATCACGGTCGTGCTGCGCGATGAACTCCTGGGGCGGCCGATCGCGGACGTCATGGCCGAGGCCTTCGAGATCGCAGGCTCCGCCGGCGGACCGATCCACGTCGACCTCGACGTCGATGTCTGCGACCGCTCGGTCGCGCCCGCATGCCCGGCATCCGTACCCGGCGGCATTGCGGCGCACGAGTTGCGGGCGGCGGCGCGGGCGGCAGGCAGGCACGGCCAGGTCGAGTCGATCGACCTCGTCGAGGTGGATGCGAGCGCTGACACGCCCGATGCCCGCACCATCCGCCTCGTGGCGCTGTGCGTGCTCGAGGCGGCTGCAGGTCTGGCGCAGCGACCATGAGCACTCTCGTCGACAATATCGGCCTGCTCGTCACGAACGAGGCGGACCGCTCCGAGCGCGAGAACGCCGCGCTCGTGATCGACGACGGGCGTGTCGCCTGGGTCGGAGATGCCGGCTCTGCCCCGGATGCCGATGAGCGCATCGACGCGGAGGGCCGCTGTGTCATCCCCGGCTTCGTCGACAGCCACAGCCACCTCGTGTTCGCTGGGGATCGCTCCGACGAGTTCGAGGCCCGGATGACCGGGCAGAAGTATGCCGCGGGCGGTATCCGTCGAACGGTCGGTCTCACGCGAGAGGCGACGGATGCCGAACTCGCCGCGAATGCGAGCCGTCTCGTCGCCGAGATGCGCGCGCAGGGCACCACGACCGTCGAGATCAAGAGCGGCTACGGCCTCACGACCGTGGACGAGGCGCGTTCCCTCGCCATCGCGAAGGCCTTCACGAGCGAGACGACGTATCTCGGTGCGCACGTCGTGCCGGCCGAGTTCGCCGACGACCCGGCTGGATACGTCGCCCTCGTGACGGGGGAGATGCTCGACGCCTGCGTCCCGCACGCGAAGTGGATCGACGTGTTCTGCGACGACGGTGCATTCGACGTCGACCAGGCTCGGGTGATACTCAGGGCCGGGATGGCGAGCGGGCTCGGCGCACGGATGCACGGTGCGCAGCTCGCGCCATCGGGTGCCGTGCGGCTCGCTGTCGAGCTGGGGGCGGCATCCGTCGATCACTGCACCTTCCTCACCGACGCGGACGTCGATGCTCTCGCGGGCTCGGACACCGTGGCAACCCTGCTGCCGGGAGTCGAGTTCTCGACCCGCCAGCCGTATCCGGATGCCCGCCGCCTCCTCGACGCGGGTGTCACCGTCGCGCTCGCCTGCGACTGCAATCCGGGCTCGAGCTTCACGTCGTCGATGCCGTTCTGCATGGCCGTCGCCGTGCGGGAGATGCGCTTCAGCCCCGCGGAGGCGCTGTGGGCGGCGACGGCGGGGGGAGCGGCGGCGCTGCGCCGCACCGATGTCGGGGGGCTGGCCGTCGGTCAGCGCGCGGATCTCGTCATCCTCGACGCCCCCAGCTACGTGCATCTCGCCTACCGCCCCGGCGTGCCGCTCGTGCAGCGGGTCGTCACGGCGTCCTGACGGTACCGCGCCGGGCCGCGCCGCCGCGCCGCGCCGGGCCGCGCCGCGGTGCCGAGCTGCGCTGCCGAGCTGCGCTGCCCAGCTGCGCTGCGCGCTACCCTTCGAGAGCCTCAGGGGACGCTCGACCGGCGGGATGTCCCGCGGGCTCGCACGGTGGCCATGACCGCTGGTTGAGTAGCATCGCGCAGCGACGCGCATCGAAACCACCTGAAGAATTCAGTCCCGCCCGATCTTCAATTGCTCCTTGACACCGAGCCCGACCTGAACGACGGCCAGCCCGAGTGCGACCCAGCCGAGCCAGTTTCCCCAGACGAGTAACAGGACGCCGGCCAGTCCGAGCGGAATCGCCGAGAGGTAGACGAGGAGAACGAACTTGCGGGGGTTGCCTGCTGCGGGAACATCGTCTTCTGCCACCGGTCCAGCATCCATCGTGTCGCGGCCGCCGCGCAAGGGAATCCCTCACGAGATGCGGCAAATCCGGAGTGCGACGACGGTTCTACCCCGAACTTGCCGCAGTTCGCGGGCTCCCTTCGCAGCGCACCGCCCCGACGCGCCAGGCATAGGAGGTCGTCCGAAGTACTCCGCCCGCTACTCGTCGAAGGTGTTGACGAGCGAGTGCGCGGCCCGGTCGAGGTAGCCCCAGAAGGTCGCATCCTGCAGGGGTGGGAGCTCGAGCGAGTCGAGGGCGGCGCGCATGTGTCCGAGCCAGCGATCGCGGGCATCCGGGTTCACTGTGAATGCGACGTGCCTCATCCGCAGGCGCGGGTGACCGCGTTCCTGGCTGTAGGTGGTCGGCCCGCCCCAGTACTGCTGAAGGAACGAGCTCAGCCGATGGATCGCCCCCTCGAGATCCTGCTGCGGGTACATCGGCCAGAGCACCGGGTCGGTCTGCACGCCCTCGTAGAAGCGCCGCACGAGCCGGTCGAAGGTCTCGCTGCCGCCGATCGCGTGGAACAGCTCGCCCTGCGCGGCCGGCCCGCCCTCGCCGACGCGCAGGGTCACCGGGCTCGATATGCGGGCGGTAGTCGGCTGGTCGGCTTCGAGTCGATCGCTGCGCGATCCCTCAGCCAACGGCTCCTCGCTCACGCCGTACCCTCTTCATCGGCCTTCGTCTCCTGCTTCGCAGGGCCGACCGCCGGCCGCCGGTCGTCGAGGATCATCCGGTTGAGGGAGGGCACGTTGACACCGAGGCCGTCGAGGGCGAGCTTGATCCGCATCCGCAGTTCGCGCGCGATATCCCACTGGTCGGGGGAGCGCGTCTTGACGACGAGCCGCACGACGAGGGCCTCCGCGGTGACCGATTCGACGCCCCAGATCTCGGGTGTCTCGAGCACCTTCCGACGCCACTGGGGGTCGGTGGCGAGCCCCTTCGCGGTCGTGAGGATCGTCTCCTTCACCTCCTCGAGGTCGGCGTGGTACGGCACGGGCAGGTCGATGATGACCCGCGCCCAGCCCTGCGACTTGTTGCCGACGCGCAGGATCTCCCCGTTGCGCACATGCCAGAGCGTGCCGTTGACGTCCCGGATGCTCGTGATCCGCACGCCGACCGACTCGACCGTCCCCGAGGCGACGCCGAGGTCGACGACATCCCCGATGCCGAACTGGTCTTCGAAGACCATGAACATGCCGTTCAGGATGTCCTTGACGAGGTTCTGCGCGCCGAAGGCGAGCCCGGCGGCCACGACGCCGGCCGCACCGAGGATGCCGAGCACCGGAACCCCGAGCACGTCGAGGATGAGCACGAGCGCGGCACCCATGACGACGACGGTGAGCACGCTGTTGATGACCGTGCCGAGTGTGCGGGTGCGCTGCACGATGCGTGCGGCATACAGGGGAGCGGATGCCAGCTCCTGCGTCTCCTCGACGTTGTGGGTCTTCTTGACGCCGGTGATGACACGTTCGATCGAGCGGCGAAGGATGACGAGCAGCAACCAGCGCAGCAGGAACGCGCCGACGACGATGCCGACAATGGTGATCGGCACGCGCCACTCGACGATGAAGCCGCCGAGCGTCGTCCAGAGAACCTGCCAGTCCATGCGGCTACCTCACGTCGGCCGCCTGCGCCGCGAGCGCGCGCTCCACGCCGGCGAGGTTCTCGGTCACGAGCCGGCGCAGCGCCGGGATGTCCGGGTTCGCATCGAGCCAGGCCTTGGTCGCGTCGATGAGGGCCTGTGACGCCAGCGGTGCTGGATACAACCCGACGATGAGCGTCTCGGCGATGTGGTAGCTGCGACTTGTCCACAGGTCACCCAGCGACGCGAAGTACTTCGCCACGACTGCGTCGAGCGACGACGGGTCATTGACGTGCTGGTAGCCGAGCGCCGTGTTGCGCACGATCGCGTTGGGCAGCTCATCCGAGTCGACGAGCGAGGCGAAGGCAGCGAGCTTCGCTTCGGAGGTCGCGAACGTCGCCCGCGCGCGAGCGGCAGCCTGCTGTCCGTTGGCCGTGTTGTCCTTCGCGAGCGCCGCATCGATGTCGGCGGGGGTTGCGGCCCCGTTGAGCACGAGGCCCTCGAGCAGCTCCCATCCGAGGTCGGTGTCGATCGTCAGGCCTTCGAGTACGACCGTGCCGTCGAGCAGTCCGCGCAGGGCGCTCACGTGGTCGCCCGTGGAAGCGACCTGGGCAAAGAACTTCACGAACTGGAATTGTGCGTCGGAGGCGGGTGCGGCGAGCTGGGCGAGCGTCCACAGGTCGGAGCCGACCTTCTCGATCGTCTTGGCGCGGTCGACCGGCGCGACGTACTGCCGCGCGACGAGCAGCAACTGGCTGAGAGTAGTGCGAATGGTGGTGCTCTCGGTCTCGGTCGCGATGTTGCCGAGGACGAGCTTCACGTAGTCGCTCGCGGGGGTCTCGGCGTCGCGCGTCGAGTCCCACACCGAGCCCCAGACGAGGGCGCGCGCGAGCGGGTTCTCGATGTCCTTCAGGTGCTCGATCGCGACGGCGAGCGAGTCTGCGTCGAGGCGGATCTTCGCGTAGGCGAGGTCGTCGTCGTTGATGAGCACGAGATCCGGCTTCGCCATCCCGACGAGATCCGGCACCTCGGTGCGCTCGCCGTCGACATCCAACTCGACCCGGTGCGAGCGGACGAGCTTGCCGCCCTGCAGGTCGTAGAGGCCGATCGCGAGACGGTGCGGGCGAATCGTGGGGTAGTCCGGGGCGGCGCTCTGCAGCACGGCGAAGCCCGTGAAGTTCCCGCTGTCGTCCTTCTCGAAGGAGGGGCGCAGCGTGTTCACGCCGGCCGTCTCCAGCCACAGCTTCGACCACTCGGTGAGCTTGCGCCCGCTCGTGATCTCCAGCTCGGCGAGCAGGTCCTTGAGCTCCGTGTTGCCCCACTCATGCTTCTTGAAGTACGCGGCGACGCCGGCGAAGAACTCGTCCTCGCCGACCCAGGCGACGAGCTGCTTGAGCACCGAACCGCCCTTGGCGTAGGTGATCCCGTCGAAGTTGACCTGGACATCCTCGAGGTCGTTGATCGTGGCGACGACCGGATGCGTCGACGGCAGCTGGTCCTGGCGGTACGCCCAGCTCTTCTCCATCGCCTGGAAGGTGGTCCAGGCCTCGGTCCACTCCGTCGCGTTCGCCGTGGAGATCGTGGAGGCCCACTCGGCGAAGGACTCGTTGAGCCACAGGTCGTTCCACCACTTCATGGTCACGAGGTCGCCGAACCACATGTGGGCGAGCTCGTGCAGGATCGTGACGACGCGACGCTCCTTGATCGCGTCCGTCACCTTCGAGCGGAAGACGTAGGTCTCCGTGAAGGTGATCGCGCCCGCGTTCTCCATGGCGCCCGCGTTGAATTCGGGGACAAAGAGCTGGTCGTACTTCTCGAAGGGGTAGGCGTAGTCGAACTTCTCCTCGTAGTACGCGAAGCCCTTGCGCGTGATGTCGAAGATGTAGTCGGCGTCGAGGTACTGGCTGAGCGACTTGCGCGAATAGATCCCGAGCGGGATCGTGCGTCCGTCACGGCTCGTGAGCTCGCTCTCGACCTTCGCGTAGGGACCGGCGACGATCGCGGTGATGTAGGAGGAGATGCGCGGGGTGGTCTTGAACACCCAGGTTGCGCTCCCTTCTCGCCCTGAGCCCGTCGAAGGGGCGGCGGTGCGCGACTCCACCGGCTGGTTGCTCACGACCTCCCAGGCGTCGGGCGCGGTCACGGTGAAGCGGAACGTCGCCTTGAGGTCGGGCTGCTCGAAGACCGCGAACACGCGGCGGGAGTCCGGCACCTCGAACTGCGAGTAGAGGTACACCTCGCCGTCGACCGGGTCGACGAAGCGGTGCAGGCCCTCGCCGGAGTTCGTGTATTCGGCATCCGCGACGACCGTGAGCACGTTGTCGGCGGCGAGGCCGTCCAGCCGGATGCGCATGCCGTCGGCAGCGGACGTGTCGACGGCGGCACCGTTGAGCTCGATCGAATGAACCGTGCGGGTGAACGCGTCGATGAAGGTGGATGCGCCGGCCGTCGCGGAGAACCGGACGGTCGTCGTGCTGCGGAACACCTCGGCTCCGGTCGTGAGGTCGAGCGTGACGTCGTAGCTGTCAACGCTGACGAGCGCCTTGCGCTCCTGGGCTTCGACGCGGGTGAGATTGTCTCCTGGCACGGGGGCTCCTTCGTGGGGATCGTCGTTGCGCGCAGGCGGATCGGCCCGGCATCGATCTCCCAGCCTAGTATTCGCCACTGGACGCCGTCAGCGCGGGGTCCGGGCCCGGCGTAGGTTAGTTGTTATGTCAACGAATCCCTCAGCTCCTTCCCCTGCCGCCACCACCCACGTCGACTTCTGGTTCGACCCTTCGTGCCCCTGGGCGTGGATGACGAGCCGCTGGGTGGATGAGGTCGCGAAGCACCGGGATCTCGATGTGACCTGGCACATCATGAGCCTCGCCGTGCTCAACGAGGACAAGGACGTCTCCGAGAGCTACCGCGCGTTCTTCCCCCGCGCGCTGCGCTACACGCGTCTCGTCGCGGCCGTGCGCGAGCTCGAGGGCCAGGATGCCGTCAAACCGCTCTACGACGCGCTCGGCATCCGCATCCATCCGGGCGGGTCGAAGAACCCCGACGAGGTCATCCCTGCGGCGCTCGCCGAGCTGGGCCTTCCCGCCGAGTACCTGCGCTACGCCGACAGCGACGAGTACGACGAGCAGCTGCGGGCGAGCCACTTCGACGGGATCAACCGCGTCGGACAGGATGTCGGCACCCCCGTCATCGCGGTCGACGGCGTCGCGTTCTTCGGGCCGGTGATCTCACCCGCGCCGAAGGGCGAGCAGGCCCTCGCCCTGTGGGACGGCGTCGTCGCGGCGGCGCGCTACGACGGCTTCTTCGAACTCAAGCGCTCCAGGACCCGCGAGCCGATCTTCGACTGACGCCTCGTCGAGCACTGGGGTCTCGTCGAGCACGGCGCGGCAGTCGGAGATCGCGCGGCGCAGCACCTTGCGCAGCAGGGTATCCGCTCCGGGGGAGCAGGCCTGGGCGATGCCGAGCACTCCAGTGCGGATGACCGACTCGGCCATCCGGGATACCGCGCGCTCGCGGGCGGCGGTCGCATTCTGCGCGACGAAGTCCTCCGCCCAGCGTGCCGCGAGCGGCGCCTTCGAGAAGGCGTCGTCGATGCGCGCGGAGAGTTCGCCGTCGTCCGGATGCCCGAGCAGGGCCAGACGCATCCGGCAGGAGAGGATGCCGACTGCCAGTGCGCGCTGGCGCTCCTCGCTCGCGATGGGCAGGGCGCTCGTGGCGACCCGCAGCGCCAGGAGGATCTCGATGCGACGGTCGTCGCCGTTCAGTCCGATCACCGAGGGGATGAGTTCGGCGAGCCGGGAGCGTGCACGGTCTGAGGTGCAGTCGTTGACCATCCGGGCGAGGAAGGCGAGTGCGGGGTGCGTGCAGGCGGGATGGTCGCTCCATCGCTCGCCGGCGAGCCAGGAGGCGAACTCCATGAAACAGGCGCCCGAGCGCGGGGATCGGTGGCGCCCGGGGGACAGGATCGGGACGAGCGTAGGACCGAGATCCGTGGACGATGTCATCGCTGGCCTCCCAACCGAACGAGGAACCCTGCTTCCAGTGTCCTCCTCGTTGCGCGTTACCGCCAGCGTCGCGCTCCATTGACGGAGCACTGTCAGCCGTGAGCGTTACGTTGCCGGAATGGACGAAAAGGAACTCTTCCTCCAGTCGGATGCCGCGTTGCGCTCCGTCATCGACCGGATCGCACCTGAGCAGCTCGGGCTCGCCGCCCCCGCCGAGTGGTCGAGGAAACAGAACCCGACACTGCGCGACATCCTCGCATCGCACACGCTCGACGAGCTCTGGGTGCCCGACATGCTGGCGGGCCGCACGATCGAGGAGGTCGGCGATCGGTACTCCGGTGACCTGCTCGGGGATGACCCGATCGCGAGCTACGACCGCGCTCACGACGGAGCGACCGCAGCAGTCGACGCCCACCTCGACCTGGACGCCGTGGCCCATTTGAGCTACGGGGACTTCCCGGTGCGGGAGTATCTCGTGCACATCAGCATCTACCGGGCCTTCCAGGCCTGGCTGATTGCGAAGCTCCTCGGCATCGGATACTCGCTGCCGCCGGAGCTCGTCGAGGGATTGTGGGAGCACGTCGGACCCCAGGTCGACGCCCTCCGGGAAATGGGCGTCTTCCCGCCGGAGATCGCGGTGGCGCCGGATGCCGACAGCGAGACCAGACTGCTGGCCAGGGTCGGCTACTTCGTTCCGTAGGCCGTCTCGAGCCGGGCCGCCGCCCTACCTACACTGGAGCCATGCGCATCCACATCGCGACCGACCACGCGGGCCTCGAATTCAGCCGCGACCTGCAGGAGCACCTTCGGGCGGCAGGTCACGAGGTCATCGATCACGGCCCCGCCGAGTACGACGCCCTCGACGACTACCCCTCGTTCTGCATCAACGCGGCGATCGGCGTCATCGTCGACCAGCAGGCAGGCGTCGAGGCGCTCGGCGTGGTCTTCGGGGGCTCCGGCAACGGCGAGCAGATGGCGGCGAACAAGGTGCGCGGGGTGCGTGCGGCACTCGTCTGGAGCAGGTCGACCGCGCAGCTCGCCCGCGAGCACAACGACGCGAACGTCATCTCGATCGGCGCGCGCCAGCACACCGTCGAGGAGGCGATCGAGTTCATCGACCTCTTCATCGCCACGCCGTTCTCCGGCGAGGAGCGCCACGCCCGCCGTATCGCCCAGCTCACCGAGTACGAGGACACCGGGGCGATCGCCGGCAAGCAGGTCGACTGACATGCCAGAGGGCCACTCCGTTCACCGCATCGCCAACCAGTTCGAGGCACACTTCGTCGGCGAACGCGTCGCCGTCACATCCCCTCAGGGCAGGTTCGCCGCCGGTGCGGCCCGGCTCGACGGGTTGACGATGACCGACGCCCAGGCGGTCGGCAAGCAGCTGTTCCTCGAGTTCGCCGAGGCAGAGGATGCTCCGCGCCGGTGGCTGCGCGTACACCTCGGCATCTACGGCGCCTGGGACTTCGCCGGGGACGTCAGCGTCGACGCCTCCGCGCTCGCGGCCGGCGGCAGGATCGGGCAGACGGGCATGAAAGGCGTCGGAGACGGAACGCAGAGCGGTGCCGGCACCCAGGGCGAGAACGAGGACTCCCTCGCGTCCATCGGCGCCCCACGCCGCACCCGGCTCCGTATGGCCGAGTCCGAGAAGGAGACCGAACTCTCGGAGTTCCCTTCGCCGCCCGTCGGGCAGGTGCGGGTGCGCCTCCTCACCGACACCGCCGTCGCCGACCTCCGGGGTCCCACCGCGTGCGAAGTCCTCACGCCGGAGGAGGTCGCCGCCGTGATCGCGACGCTGGGGCCCGACCCCATCGTCGACCCGGGGCAGGCATCCGAGGATCGCTTCGTGGAAGCCGTGCGCAAGCGGCGCACCCCTATCGGGCTCCTGCTCATGGACCAGTCCGTCGTCGCCGGCATCGGCAACGTGTACCGAGCCGAACTGCTCTACCGCGCCAGACTCAACCCCCACACACCTGGCAACGTCCTGCCCGAGGATGTCGCGCGGACGCTGTGGCGCGACTGGGAGCACCTCCTGAACGTCGGCGTGCGGACCGGGCAGATGCTCACCATGGACGACCTCGACGCGGAAGGCTACGCCCGAGCACTCGCGAGCCGCGACGACCGGCACTGGGTGTACCGCCGCGCCGGGCTTCCCTGCCGCACCTGCGGGACTCACATCGTGCTCGAGCTGGCGGCCGCCCGAAAACTGTACTGGTGCCCGGTCTGCCAGGCGTGACGCGCTGAACCGACCGGCCCCAGCGTGCCAAGATGGTGGCCATGATGGACACCGGCCGCTACGTGAGCCTCGACGAGAACGAGGTCAAGCGCCTCATCCGTGACAACCCCTGGGGCACCATTGTCACCAACACCGCGAAGGGTCTCGTCGCGAGCCATTACCCGATGCTGTTGGAGGAGGAGGATGCCGACGGGATCAGCATTGTCAGCCACGTCGGCAAACCCGACGACGACAAACTCGAGCTCGGCCAGCACGAAGCGCTCGTCATCATCCAGGGCCCCAACGGCTACATCTCGCCCGGCTGGTACGACAAGATCAACGTGCCCACCTGGAACCACGTGACAGCCCACCTCTACGGTGTGCCCGAGATTCTCACCGACGAGGAGAACTGGGCCGTGCTCGATCGGCTCACCCACCATTTCGAAGACCGGATGCCGCACCCCGTGCTCCTGGAGCACCAGGAGGAGTATGCGCGGGCGGAGATGGCCATGACCGCCGGGTTCCGGATTCGCGTCACCCGTTTCGAAGCCCGCCTCAAGCTCA
Organism: Leifsonella bigeumensis; assembly: GCF_039537265.1. Classification (NCBI taxonomy): domain Bacteria; kingdom Bacillati; phylum Actinomycetota; class Actinomycetes; order Micrococcales; family Microbacteriaceae; genus Leifsonella; species Leifsonella bigeumensis. The sequence goes on from NZ_BAABAE010000003.1 coordinate 645,790, forward strand.
GCCAGAATCGCCCGCAGGTCGCCGGCCGCATCATCGATGAGCTCGATCACGGCGACAACTACCGGCAACCGGCCCTCGCCGACGAGATGCGGCGCGTGCACACGCCGAAAGAATCCGCGTGACACTGCTGCGGGGCGCGCGACTCCGCGACAGTCTCGTCGATGTGCGCTTCGAGAACGGCCGCATCACCGACATCCGCCCCACCGGTGACGCGGCCGGCACCGCCGACGCCACGGGCGACACCATCGACGTCGATGGCCGCTGGCTGCTGCCCGGCCTGTGGGACCACCACACCCATCTCACCCAGCACTCCCTCACGCTGCGGCGAGTGGACCTCTCCGGCGCTGCCTCCGCGGCCGAGACAGCCCGGACCATGGGAGCTTCCCTCGCGGTGAGCCCGCCCGAGCGGGGCCTGCCTCTCATCGGCGCGGCGTTTCGCGACGGTCTCTGGCCCGACGCGCCCACGGTCGAGCTCCTCGATGCCGCCACCGGTGATACCCCGACAGTGCTCGTGAGCGGTGACCTGCACACCACCTGGCTCAATTCGGCCGCGCTCGCCGCGTACGGGTTCGCGGGGCACCGCACGGGTGTGCTCGTCGAGGACGACGCCTTCGCCGTCACCGCCGCACTTCAGAACGTGCCGGAGTCGACGCTCGACGGCTGGCTTCAGGATGCTGCCGCTCTCGCTGCCGGCCGAGGCGTCGTCGGCGTGGTCGAACTGGAGATGGTCGCCAACATCGATACGTGGCGCCGCCGCTACTCCGACGGATTCGATGGTCTGCGCATCCAGGCCGGCATCTACACGCCCTACCTCGAGGCGGCGCTCGCGGCGGGCCACCGCACGGGCGACGTGCTCGATGGAGAGGGGCTGCTCACGGTCGGGCCGTTCAAGATCCTCACCGACGGATCCCTCAACACCCGCACCGCCTACTGCGTCGACCCCTACCCCGGCACCACCGAGCGGGGCATGCTCACCGTGACGACCGACGAGCTGCTGCCCCTTCTTCGCGCCGCCGTCGGGGGCGGCATCGCCCCCGCCGTGCACGCCATCGGCGACGAAGCCGTGCGGCTCGTGCTCGAGGCGTTCACCATGCTCGACGGCTCGCCTCTTCCCGCGGGAACCCGCATGGAGCATGCCCAACTCGTGCGCACCGAGGACTTCCCTCGGTTCGCCGCACTCGGGGTCGCCGCGAGCGTGCAGCCCGAGCATGCCATGGACGACCGTGACGTCGCCGACCACTACTGGGCGGGACGCACCGGTCGTTCGTTCGCCCTCCGGTCCCTCCTCGACGCAGGGGCCGAACTGCTCCTCGGGTCCGACGCGCCCGTCGCACCACTCGATCCGTGGACGACGCTCAGCGCCGCGGTCACCCGGTCGAGGGACGGCCGTGAGCCGTGGCATCCGGAACAGGCGATCACCGTCGAGGAGGGGATTGCGGCATCCGCCCACTCTGTCGTCGCCGTGGGCGAGGTCGCCGACCTCATCGCCGTCGATCGCGACCCGTACGAGCCCGGCAATCTCGCGGGAATGCCCGTCGCCCTGACCCTTCTCGCTGGTCGCACCACCCACTCGACCCTGTAGTCGGGGGTTATCCCCCGATCGAACCCGGGAGTGCGCAGCATGTCGCCGAGTGGCCGCCGACGCGAGGCTGGGTTCATGACGAATACGACCCAAAACCCGACTTCTGCCACGCTGGAGCCTGTGATCACCACCTCGAGACCACCAGAGACCTACGGTCGACGGTGGCGCACGGTTCCGCGGGAGCTCTGCTTCCACGCCCCGACCATCGTGGTCGTGGCCATGGCGTTCATCGTGCTTTCAACGCTCTTCTCGACTGCGACATCCCTCATCGCCATCGTCGTGGGCATCTTCGTACTCACGGTCACCATGTGGGTCGCCCGCTACTTCGGCGAGCTCGAACTGACCCGCCTCGACTGGGCCGGCATGCCGGCCATTGCTCGCCCGCGTTGGCAGCAGCCGGGGCCCGGTTTCTGGTCCAGGTTCCTGACCCCGCTCGCCGACCCGCACGCGTGGGTGTACTTCATCCACGGCACTGTCGTGAACTTCGTGGTCGGCATCGTCACCTGGAGCGTCGTGCTCACCTGGGTCGCGGGCTCGCTCGGCGGACTCACCTATTGGTTCTGGAGCGCCTTCGTGCCACAGGACGACTTCTACCTCTCCGAGGTGATCGTCTCGTTCTTCACCGCCGGCACCGTGACGGTCGATGGTCGAGCCGCCGAATCGATCATGAATCTCCTGTTCGGCATCGTCTTCCTCGTGACCCTCCCGTATGTGACGCGCGGCCTCGCCCGGCTGCACCACGTCATCGCCAGGGCGATGCTCGGTGCGTGGCGGTCCGAAGAGCTCGCAGAGCGGGTCGGCGAGCTCAGCGCCTCCCGCGGCGCCGCCGCGGCCGCAGAAGGCCACTCGCTGCGCCGACTCGAGCGGGACATCCACGACGGACCGCAGCAACGCCTCGTTCGACTTCAGATGGATCTCGCGGCCGCCGAGCGCAAGCTCGCCACCGATCCGGATGCCGCGCGCGCCCTCATCGAGGAGGCCAGGGTGCGCTCGCAGGAGGCGCTCGACGAGCTGCGCGCACTGTCCCGCGGATTCGCCCCGCCGATCCTCCTGGATCGGGGGCTCGTCGCTGCCCTGGAGTCGCTCGCTTCGCGCAGCACCATCCCGGTGAGGGTGTCGAGTGCGCTCGACCCGGCAGTCGACCTTCCGCAGGAGATCGAACGTAACGCCTACTTCGTGGCGAGCGAGCTCGTCGCGAACGCGGTCAAGCACTCCGGCGCAGGCACGGTTCAGGTCGTCGTGGCACTGCGCAGGCTCCCCGAGCAGGACGAGTGGTGGCTGGATGTCGCGGTGACGGACGACGGCCACGGCGGTGCGACATCCGTCGACGGCCACGGGCTTGCCGGCCTGGAGGAACGGCTGCGCGGGTTGGGCGGCACCCTCGAACTCGACAGCCCGACGGGCGGTCCGACCGTCGCGACCGGTCACCTTCCCGTCACCTATTAGTCGTCGCCGCGCCGAAAACCGACTCGCCGTCCTGGAGACATCCGGGGCGGCGAGTCGGTTTCGGTCGCGGGGAGGCCAGAATCCGAGGCGCGGGAGGCGGTGACGGTTCTCGCGGCCGTAATCTTGAGGGCATGACAGCCCTGCGCGTGGTCGTGGCCGACGATTCCGTGCTGCTGCGCGAGGGGCTCGTCCGCGTGCTCGTCGAGGCAGGGGTCGAGGTCGTCGGATCCTACGGCGACGGCGACAGCATGCTCGCGGCACTGCCGGAAGTGAATCCGGACCTGGTGGTGCTCGACGTACGGATGCCGCCCACCTTTCGTGACGAGGGCGTACGTGCCGCCATCCGGGCCAGGCAGGTGCAGCCCGGGGTCGGCATCCTGCTGCTCTCGCAGTACGTCGAGGTGGCTTACGCGCGCGAGTTGCTCTCCGACGGCAGCGGGGGTGTCGGCTACCTGCTCAAGGACCGGGTCGCCTCACTTGCCGAGTTGCAGGATGCGATCGAACGGATCGCATCCGGAGGCACCGTGCTCGATCCGGAGGTCGTCTCGCAGCTCCTCGGCCGGCGCCACGACCCGCTCGAGTCGCTCACCCCGCGCGAGGGCGAGGTGCTGACACTCATGGCAGAGGGCAGGACGAACGCCGCCATCGCCGAAGCGCTGTTCATCGGGACGGGCGCGGTCGAGAAGAACGTGACTGCGATCTTCCAGAAGCTGGGCCTCGACGACTCGGGCAGCGATCACCGTCGCGTGCTCGCGGTCCTGGCCTGGTTGCAGCGCTGAGCGCTACATCAGATCAGAACGCGCGAGCGGAATCTCGATCGACTTATGACGCGAGTCGACCGAGGTACTCGGTCGCGTAGCCGATCGCCGGCTGGATCTCCGGACGGGGAGCCTCCAGCTGGTCGGTCCAGGCTGTTCCGGTCCACCAACGGAGCATCGGAAGGCCGGTGGGATCCGGGTACCAACCGAAAGGCGGAAGGGTCGGGTGAGGGGTTGAGGACATGATGATTCCTGGGGGTGCCTGCCGCTGGGCGCTTCGGGTGCGGCGAGTGGCTTACCGAAAGCCGGGGGGTAAGTCGGTGTACCCATGGTAGAAGCGTCACGGCAGTTCCGCAGGCCCCCCTTGTGGGGGCAGCATCACCTCAAAGCGGCGAATTTCATCGCAACACTCTTGAGGTTGCGGATTCGTTGCTCATAGCGGGCCGCGAGCACAATTAACAGCACTCCGCCGGCACCCAGCCACAGCCACCACGGCAGGAATTCGTAGGCGGCACGAAGCTGAGGCAGGAACGTCGCGATTCCGTGGATGAGCACGACCACGACACCGATGACGAACGGCGCCTGCAGGCGCCGGACGACCGCGATGACGATCACCGCGATTCCCACCACGCCCAGCCCGACGAGGCGCCAGAGCGGTCGATCATCGATCGTGGCGAAGAGCGAGGGGAGGAGCAGAACGGCGGTTCCGGGTGCGAGCCAACGCCAGCTTCGCGCGGTCGGCACGGCGCCGAGCTCCGTGAAGCCGGTGACCAGCAGCGCGACGGCGATCGGGATGCTCGCGACCTCGACCGGGTGGAGGACATCCATCCATGCGCCCGCCAGGCCGGCGATCGCTGCGAAGACGATCGCGACGACAGCCACGAGCCTGGTCAGCGGCGGCCGGGAGACGAGGAAGGCCACGACGTGCAGCGCCGAGAAGAGCAGCACGAGCGCGATGAGCCGGATGTCGCCGGCCTGTCCCTCCCGAAACGCCGGGGTCTCGAGGGCGAGCACGGCGGTCATCGCCACGAGGCCGAGGGACTGGCTCCCGGTCGCGCGAAGCCGCCCGTTCCCGTCCGGTCGGGTACGCGCCTGCAGGAATGCGGCGACCATGAGCACGAGGAAGACGGCCACGAGCCAGGTGTCCCGTTCGAGCTCGGCGACCGGCAGGAAGAGGGCACGGCCGACCGCGACCACGATGACGCCGATCGCGCCGGCGAGCGCGCACGCATCCGCGGTCCACCGCCACCAGGCGCTGCCGATGACGGCGCTGCCGGCGATGAGCAGAACCGCGGAGATGGCGAACAGCCAGATGGCATAGGTCGCGGTACCGGTCGCCGCGTTGACGCCGAGCGGCAGGAGACTCACGAGCAGTCCGCCGAGGGTGATGAGCGGAGCGGCTTTAGCGTCGCGCGCCGGTTGTTCGCGCCGGGCAGCGCGGGCGATGAGCGCGGCGATGGCGATGAGGGCGAGGCTGAGCGGCACCACGTAGTACTCGAGGTCGGTGACCCGGTCACCGTTCAGGCGCCACCACAGTCCAGCCGTCGCGAGGGCGAGCGCCAGCCAGCCGAGGTGGTGCCGCACCGACCGTGAAGTGAAGAGACCGTCCCCGTCGATCGCGAGCAGGAGCACTGCGACGGCGGCGAGGAGCAGGACCAGCCAGGCGAGTCCGGCATCCGCCCGCACCGCCGTGAGGACGGCGGGGATACCGACGAGGGCGACGCCGAGCTCCCGGGTCCAGCGCGGCGCGGTGGTCGGGCGCAGGGTCGTGACGGTGAGGGCGCCTGCCGCGGCCAGCAGCGCGGCCGTGATCGGCACGACGGATGCCACGAACTCCGGCAGGTCGAGCAGGCGCGCGAAGGAGCTGACCGCGAGATAGAGCGCGGGTGCTGCGGCGATCGAGGCTGCGATGCGTTCGGAGCGCAGGGCCTGGTTTCGACGCAGCCCGAGCCACAGGGCGAGCGCCAGGAGAAGCAGGAGCGCGGTGGCGAGGCTCGTCCAGTACTCGGGAAGGAGGAGGGCGGCGCGACCGGATGCCGGCATCCTCGTGACAAGAATGGTCGCGAGCGGTAGTGAGACGGCGGATGCTGCACCAGCGACCCAGAACTCCACCCGCCGGTCGAGCGCGCTCACCGCGCCATCCGGGATGGCGGCACCGAGCAGGACGACGATGGCGGCGATCGAGGTCAGGACGAAGCGGTTGGCTAGCGCCCACTCCAGCCCGAAGTCGGTCTCGAGCGTGAGCTGATCGGCCACCGAACCGACCGAGAGCAGGGCGAGGGCGATCCCGCTGCCGAGGAGCGCGGCCCTGGCGCCCGGCTGCTTCACCAGGGAGCGAGCGGCGATGAGCATGCCGACGATGACGAGGGTGCCCATCCACCAGGTCGTCGTGGTGGCGAGGCCCACGAGGTAGCCGAGCACCCCGGCGACGATCATGGTGGTGACGAGGATGACGCGATGGCGCGGCCGCACGGCGGCGTGGCCGCGGGTGAGGAGCAGGGCCAGGAGGCAGGCCACGGCGATGAACAGCCAACCAACCATGACGGCCCAGTGCGTGCGGAGCTCCGGAACAGCCACGAGAGCAGTGATGGCGGCGGCCCACAGCACCGCGGTGGATCGCGCGGGGGAGTGCAGCCTGCGGGTGAGAGCCCAGACGATCGCAGCGAGGGCGGTCAGGGCGGCGAGCGCGAGCACCGCCCAGCCGGTGTCGGGGGAGAAGCGGGCCACGGCATCCGTCGGTTCGATCGACCACGGCGGGACCGAGGTGCGGGCCGCGGCGAACAGGGTCGACGCGGCGGCGTGGAAGAGCGGGACGGTGAGGATGAGCGCGGCGACTGCGGCTGCGCACCATGCGGCGATGGCGCCCGAGGTGCGCGGCGCATCTGCGGGTATCCGCGCGGAGATCGCTTCGAGGGCTAGAGCGACTGCTGTAGCGGCAAGAAGCGGCCAGACGAGCCGGAACTGGTCGTCGTCGATGCGCGAGGCGGAGAAGGCGACGGCGGTCGCGATGACCACGCCTGCGAATCCGGAGAACAGCCTCGCGAAGATCCGGTCGACGGATGTCGTGGTCGGGCGGGCGAGCAGGGCCCAGACGTGGCCGGCCCCGATGGCTGCGACGACGAGAGCCGCGATGGTGGGCGCCCAATCGAAGCCCGGGTAGGCGCTGAGGCACAGACTGAGGCTCGCGAGCAGGGCGATCGCGGTGGTGACGAGCACGATCACGCGTTCCACGGTGGCGGGGTCGCTCGGCCGGGCGGCCCAGCGGTGCACGAGCCCGGCGACGGCGATCGAGGAGAAGACGAGCAGTCCGCTCGTTGCAGCACTGAGGTGCTGGGTGAGGCCCGCCGTGAGAACGCCGACCCCGGGGGCGAAGGTCGCGAACCCGGCGATATTGGGGATACGCAGGGCTGAGACGCGGTGCCAGAGGATGAATCCGGCGGCCGCGGCGATGAGGACGATGCCCCAGTACACCGCTGTGTCAGCGCGCTCGGCGTCGAACAGGTTGTTGGCGCGCAGAGCCCAGGCGTCGAGGTAGACGAGCACGACGGCGAAGGCGGCGATGCCCTCGGCGGTGGCAGTGAGATTGCGGCGGCGCAGGAGCGACGCGGCGACGAACGCGGCGACGGTGATCGCACCGATGATGACGCTGCGCCAGACGATGCCGAAGTTGATGAAGGCATAGACGAGGAAGAAGATCGCCGCGACCGACAGCAGCGAGACGCCGACGATGAGCAGCGTGACCTGCACGCTCGAGCGCCGTGGTGCCGCTGCTACCTCTCTCTGCTGATCGAGTAGCCCGTCCGCGTCGGCGGGCTCGTGTATCGAAACTGCCGGAGCCGTGACCGCCGGAGCCGCAACCGGAGCCGCAACCGGAGCCGCCGTAGATGCCGCAACCGGCGCAGCGACCGCCCGCCCCGCCTCGTACCGCATCTTCCCGATGATGGCCACGCGTTCGTCGAGCTTGCCCGCCGCCGCGACCGAGGCCTCGAACAGCTTTGCGGCATCCGGATGCCCGACCTCGAGTCCGCACACCGAGCACACGGTGCTGCCGAGTGCGGCGAAGCAGGCGGGGCACAGGTTCGTGCTGAGGAGGTCCTGCGGGTTGCGCGGGAAGACGATCCGCCCGGCGTATGCGCTGTAGTCGATACCGTCATCGGCCATGGTTGGGCTCCCCCCCGGGGTCGGTGTCGATTCAGAGTAGCGGAGGACGTCATCGTCCTCTCGGCTCGCCTCGCTCCTAAACTGGCGGCATGGGGCATCGATGAGGATCGCGATCACGGGAGGCACCGGTTTCGTCGGAAGGCACCTCACCGAGCGATTCGACCCCGCGGATGTCGTGGCCGTCTCTCGCCGGACGGGCGTCGGCGTCGACGACGTTGAGGCGCTTGCCGCAGCCTTCGAAGGCTGTGAGGTCGTTGCGCATCTCGCCGGCATCGATCGCGAGCTCGGCAAGCAGACCTTCCAGCGCGTGCACATCGACGGCACCGCGAACGTGATCGAGGCTGCGAAGCGGGCGGGCGTGCGCAAGATCGTCTTGCTCAGCTTCCTGCGCGCACGACCGGACAGCGACTCGGGCTACCTCGAGTCGAAGTGGGCGGCCGAAGAGCTGGTCCGGGCATCTGGGCTCGACTACACCATCCTCAAGGCAGGCATGATCTACGGGCGAGGCGACCAGTTCGTCGACCGGTTGAGCCGCACTGCGTACTCGTTCCGCGTGTTTCCCGCGGTGGGATTTCGCGAGAGGCCGGTCAGGCCGATCCCGGTAGGCGACCTCGTGGACATCGCCGTCGCGGCGGTGAACGGGCGCATGTCGGGGGAGACCGTTGCCGTCACCGGTGCCGAGGAACTCCTGCTGAGCGAGGCGTTCCGTCGGGTTGGCCGCGTGGTAGGCAAAAAGGTATGGGTGACGGCGGCGCCGGTCTGGGCGCTGTATGCGGCGGCGCAGTTCTTCGAGTGGACGATGAAGGTGCCGCTCGTGGCGAAGGCCCCGCTACGGATGCTGGCCGAGGGCGTCGTGGATGCCACGCCGCCGGCATCCGCTGTGCCCGACGACCTCACCCCGCAGACGATGTTCACCGACGACGAGATCCGGCGCGCACTGCCGGAACCGGGCGGTTTCGGCTGGAGCGATCTGCGGTTCATCCGCTCGGCGACGCCGAGGTAGCCGGGTTACCCTGTCCCGATGATCACCGACCTGGCTCCGGACGAGATCTTCGTGTTCGGCTCGAACGCGTCCGGGCAGCACGGCGCGGGGGCGGCGCGCACCGCGCTGGAGCGATTCGGCGCGGTGTGGGGCCAGGGCAGCGGCCTTCAAGGGCAGTCCTACGGGATCGACACCATGAGCGGGTTCGAGAAGATCCGAGCGGAGGTCGCGACGTTCCTCGCCTTCGCGGGGGAACATCCGGAGCTCCGATTTCTGGTCACCAAGGTCGGATGCGGCATTGCCGGCTACGTGCCCGCTGAGATCGCGCCGTTGTTCGCGGGCAGTCCGACGAACGTCGTTCTTCCGGCCGAATTCGCGTCGCTGCTCGCCCCACCGGCCCTCGACTGACCGAGCTGCCGGCGTCATGGACGCACACGAAGAACGCGGTGGGGCTCGTCGCCCTCATCCCATTTCGATGATGAGACGGATGCGGTCGCCGCGACGAGTGCCGCGGCGACCGGCCAGGGCTCAGCAGCAGCCAGTGCCGCAGAGCTCGGGCGGACAGGTCAGCGGGTCGCAGCAGTCCTCGTCCATGGTGCACCTCCTCCATCGATCATCGTCGATGAAAGAAGTCTCCGTCAGTACATCGACGATTGTCAATATATGTGCGAGAATTCGTTCATGACGATGACCGAGCTGCTTCCGATCCGCGACCTGCAGGCGTGCTGTGCCCCGATCACGCGCGAGCCGGTGTCGGTGTTGAACGCGGAGAGCCTGGCGGTCTCGCTCAAGGCGCTCGCCGATCCGGCCCGTCTGCGCATCCTGTCGATGGTGGCCGCGCACGAGGATGCCGAGGCATGCGTCTGCGACCTCACCGAACCGCTCGGCCTGTCGCAGCCGACGGTGTCCCACCATCTCAAGGTGCTGGTGGATGCCGGCTACCTCACGCGCTCGAAGCGCGGCACGTGGGCTTACTTCGCGATCGTGCCCGGTTCGCTCGACTCGGTGGCGGGGCTGCTCGCCACAGTGTGAGCTGCGGGACTGTCACAGATCAGGCGGGTCGCGCCACCATGAGCCAGATGATCACGGCGAGTCCGACGCCGCCGACGAGAGCGAGGGCGGTCGGCCGCCAGGATGTCGGGAGCGTTTCGAGCAGCCCCTCCGTCGCGGTGGCTTCGGCCTTCGCCTGGGCGGACTTGGGGATCTTCGCGCCGGTGAGCGCGCGGATGCCCTTGTAGTACGGACTCGCGATCCCGTACATCGCGCCCATGACGAGCACGAGCAGCACGATCGAGACCCAGAGCCACCAGGTGCCCCACGAGTTGGTCGTGAAGCCGAGGATGACGCCCGCGACGATGAGCACGAGCAGGCCGATGTACATGAAGGTGATGCCCCACGAGGAGACGTCCAGCAGGGCGGCGATGCGCTCGCGCGAGGTCTCCTTGCGGAGCCGGAACGAGACGGCGATCGAGGCTCCGTGGCCGAGCACGAAGGCGAAGGAGCCGAGCAGATGGAAGAAGATCAGGGTGGTGTACATCGGCCCAGATTACTCGGCGGGTGACCTCCCGTCACCTGTTGTCTGAAAGACCCGGATGCCGGTTGAGAGCACCTCAGTGGCCGTGCCGGTGATGCGCGTCCGGGTAGTGCTCGTGCGTGTGCGTGAGCGCCTCGTGAGCGTGTTCGTGACGGTGCCACGCTCCGACGGCCGGAACCTCGCCGTCGGCATGGTCGTGCTGGTGATGTTCGTCGTGCGTGTGCCAGTGGTCGTGCACCATCGGCTCGTGGGTGTGCTGGTGTTCGTGGCGCTCGCTGAGGTGCAGCCAGACGCCGATGGCCATGAGGATGGCGGCGACAGCGAGCGGCCAGGTGACCGGCTCGCCCATCGCCACGGCGATGAGGGCGCCGAAGAACGGGGCGACCGAGAAGTAGGCGCCGGTGCGCGCGGTGCCGATGTGCCGCATCCCCACGATGAACAGGGCGAGCGAGACACCGTAGGCGAACAGGCCGACGAGCATCGATCCGGCGATCGCCCAGGCGTTCGGCAGGGTGGCGCCGATCGCGAAGGCGAGGGCGAGGTTGACGGGGCCGGCCACGCCGCCCTTCACGGCGGCGAGCCAGGTGGCGTCGTTCAGGGCGACCTTGCGGGTGAGGTTGTTGTCGAGGCCCCAGCACAGGCAGGCGCCGAGGATGGCGAGTGCGGGCCAGGGCGAGCCGAGGTTCGCCCCGGATGGCACGCTCAACACGACCGCACCGGCGACGATCGCGACCATACCGAGGGCGATGCGGCGGTCGAAGTTCTCCCGGAACACGAACCAGGCGAGTGTCGCGGTGAACACTGCTTCGGCGTTGAGCAGCAGCGAGGCACCGGATGCCGGCATGTTCGCGAGGCCGACCATGAGCAGCACGGGTGCGACGAGCCCGCCGAAGAACACCGCTCCGATGAGGGGCGGCAGTTCGGTGCGGGCGATCCTCACCCGGGGTGCGCGTCGCACGAGCCGCCACACGGCGAGTCCGAGCCCGGAGCCGGTGTAGAGCAGCCCGGCGAGCATCCACGGGCTGACATCGCCGAGGAGCAGTTTGGCGAAGGGGGTGCCGGCCCCGAACAGGATCGCGGAGGCGAGCGCGGCCTGAACGCCGACGTTGCGCAGACTTCGCATGCGGAAACTCCTTCTCGTTACCCATCCAGTATCAGGGCATCGGGGGAGCCCTTGGTCGACGAGCAACTCTGAGCGTGGAGGGGATGACGAGAATCGAACTCGCGTAATCAGTTTGGCAGACCCTCCTGACGGTCCGACCCACCCGACCCACCCGGCCCACCGTCGCCCGTCGTAGCCCTCCTAAGCCCGATCTGGCTCGGAATCTCGGGGGAGTTGTGAGGCGGTAGCCGCGGGCCTTGGGCCGCCTCGGCTCGCCTCGGGCGACGTCTGCGCAGCGCGGGCGCGGGGTTTTCGCGGGGATTGGGGAACCCGCATGCTCAGTTTCCTGCGGAGTCACGCGACCGCGAATCCGAATCGCAGGCGACATCTCAAGTTCGGGGTCGAACTCAGACCAGTCGATTTCCTTGTCGCGCCGGAGCGGCCCAATGGTGATGGGGAAGGTTACGGGCAGCGGGCCGAACTCGTCGCGGTTGGACGTGCCACCCCAGCGGCTAGCGTAAGCGACGGACACGATTTAGCCCTCACGCGGCATGCTGCCTCGGACATATCGAGCCGTACGGAACCTCACCAACTTCCCGACGATGAGCGGGCGACCGGCGCTGGAGGCGGGCCGCTTGAAAGTTACGCGACAGCCGATGTCGAATTGGTTGAGATCATCAACACTGCCGCGCGGGTGGAGCAGATCGCGACCGAACTCGACGCCTCCTACCCCTGGACTGCTGGTGTGTTTCGCCGCTCAGGCCGGACTCCGCGCAGCCGAACTCCAATGCCTCCGCTTTCGGCACGTGCGACTCGACCTCGGACACGTCAAAGTTCGCCAGACCATCCGCCGCGTCAACGGGCAGTGGACGGTCGGCACGGTCCGCGCGGGAGAGGTGCCGCTGCTGTCGCGCTCGCCCATTGCAGAGTTGCGAAAGTACGTTCTGGCGCACCCGCGCTCAGGCGACCCGGACGCCCTGTTCTGGCCGGCCGGGTCAAACGGGTCACGGCGACCGGACTACACACGACCGATCGACAGCGGGGCTACTATCTCGTCCCCGCAGCACGACGCCTCGGCGTCGCCGACCATATGCGACTGCACGATCTGCGGCACACGTTCGCGAGCCTCATGCTCGCGGCGGGCTTCAAGACCTACGAGGTGAGCCGGTGGATGTGTCACGCCTTCGGCGCCACCACTGATGGCCTCTACGTCCACCTGTACCCAGTCGACTACGACGCGCAGATCGCGCGGTTCGAGGCCTTCGTCACCGAGGCCTAACGACCTGATGCGGCGTGCTTCGGCAGTGATTGAAACGTGTCCGACTGGACAGCTGCACCACTAGTAAGCGCAAACAGGTAGCGCGGGGGCCTAAAATGCCTTGATTCCAGTCTCAAAACGAGTCCAACACAAGCATGTTTGCTTTGCTTCAAGCGTGGTAAAAGCAGCAGTTATCTCGACTGTCCCGGTTATATAGGGTTCTAGGGCTATGGAACATTGCGCTTCTACCACGCTTCTCCTACGTCAGAATCGACTGGCGTGATAGAATGGAAGGGTGTACCAATCCGAAGGAGGCCACATGGCTACCAGCACAGATGAAGAAGAGCCGTTGGGCGCGCGTCGTAAGGCGCGGCTGAGCCAGGCGGACGTCCCTAGTTACTCGATCACCGAGGCGTTGCGCGTCCCGAACGCACTGCGTGACGAGTACGGAAAGCAGGCAACGCGGCCCCTCATGGTCGCCGCTGCACTCAACATGTCTCCGACCGGGGGCACGTTCCGCATGATCACCGGTGCTGCCGTTGCTTACGGGCTCACGGACGGGGCCGCGCAAGGTGAGACGATCGGCCTGACCGGACTAGGTCGCAGAGCCGTAGCGCCGACGTCTGAAGGTGACGACCGAGCGGCGCTTCGCGAGGCCGTGCTTCAGCCGCGCGTCGTGCGTCAGTTCCTCGAGAAGTACGACAGCAGCAAAGTGCCTTCTCGTGCGATCGCTCTGAACGTGCTGGAAGACATGGAGGTGCCGGGCGACGTCACCGAGCGAGCGCTCGACATGATCTTGGAGAACGCTCGCGTCGCCGGATTTATCCAGGAGATCAACGGCCAGGAGTACGTGAATCTCGACGGCACCAGGGGCGGCACGTCCCTCGCGGCCATCGCTGACCTCCAAGACATCGCGATTTCGGGCGCTGACTCGGGTTCGAGCGACGCGGTACCTAGCGGGCTCACGCCCCCCCCGATGCCGATCGTTCCTGCTGCCACGGTTGTCGTGCAGGCTAACAGCCTCGCGACCAACAAGCGCGTGTTCGTGAGCCACGGCAAGAACTCAGACATCGTCAACCAGATCAAGGAGTTGTTGACGTTCGGAGGTTTTGAGCCCATCGTCTCGATCGAGAAGGAGTCGGTGTCGAAACCGGTGCCCGACAAGGTGATGGACGACATGCGCTCCTGTGGCGCGGGCATCGTGCACGTCGGTTCGGAGAGTCGCCTGTCGGACCCCGACGGTAAAGAAGTCAAGGTTCTGAACGAGAACGTTCTGATCGAAATCGGCGGGGCCATGGCCCTGTACAAGCGCAACTTCATCCTTCTGGTGGAGAAGGGCGTCACGTTGCCTTCCAACCTGCAGGGGCTCTACGAGGTGCGCTACGACGGCGACAAACTCGACTACGAGGCGACGATGAAACTGCTCAAGGCGTTCAACGATTTCAAACTGGCCTCCACCGAGGAGTGACCAGTCCGCCCACGCAGAGGAAAGGAGGTGATGAACATGGCAAGCAAGTCCTCGAAGTCCACGGGCCGCGCGCGTAGCGCGATCACGGGACGCTACGTGAAGATGACCACGGCCGCACGCAATCCGCGTACGACCGTGGTCGAGAAGCCCACCAAGCGCTCTGGAAAGTAACTGATGGTGAGCAGCAAGGGCGGGGACTCGGCCTCATGGCTGGGTTCCCGTTCTCTATTTCAAGCCTACCTCGGTCGCTTCGACGTCTGCCGTTCGGGTCTATCTTGTCTCCATGAGCAAGCCACGCGCGGTGAAGCCCGGAGTCGAGATTTCGGCTTGGTCCGATCAGAAGTGGGTCCGCGGAATCAGCCACATCGGCGCGGTGAGCGAGGTCGCGACAGCCTGGGATGCGGCAGTGCATGTGTGGGTTGACCTGGCCCTCAGCGACGACCGCTACATCATCGACGCGACTCTGCGAACCAATGCCAGCCCGCCGCTTGAAGAAATGGCTCTCCGGCTCGGTGACGCGATCCACTGCTTCCGCAGCGCGCTCGACTCCCTCGCGTGGTCTCTCTGCCACCTCGACGGCGCAGCACCGGCCGAGTCGACCAAGGTCTATTTCCCCTGCACGCCAACCGAGGCGAAATGGAAGAACGCGGCGAAGGCGCTCGATTCGATGCCGGAGGAGTTCCGAGAGCGCATCCATCAGATGCAGCCATTCAACACCGGACCCGGAAGCCCGCTTCAGTTGCTCGTGGACCTGAGCAACCAGGACAAGCACCGGGGCATGATTACCGGGCGGGCGAACCCCTCAACGTTTCAGATCGGCGTACACACGGGGGGCGCGACCGGAGCCCGAAACGGGATCACGAACGGGCTACGTGTGGACTTCCTGAATCCTGAGATGAAGTTGGGCGACGGCGTTCCCTTCGCGCGCGTTGAGACGAGCGTGCCCGTTGACCTCGTTCACGAACGCGAGCCGGTCGGGTTGGCGTACTTCGTCACCGTGGGCGACCTGGAGTACCCGCTGGGTGACGTTCAGTTGGGCCTGATCCAGTTACAGCAGGTCATGATCTTCGTGCGTGAGGGGCACTTCCCCGCTCAGCCTCCCGCAGCAGCGCCTTCTGCGTGACGCGGGTTTTCGCGGGGTTTTCGAAATCACCCTGTCGAGCGGTGCGGAACAACCCGGCCTTCGACCAGTGGTTTCTTGTGAGGGGATGACGAGAATCGAACTCGCATCATCAGTTTGGAAGACTGAGGCTTTACCACTAAGCTACATCCCCGCGAGTGTCAGCCAGAGGCCCACAACGCGCTGCAATCCTAATGCATGAAGTGCGCTTCGATCCTCAGCGCTGCGGCCCGCCTCGCAGAACTCGGCTAGACTTGCCGAGGCCAATTTCTGTGCGCGTGCGCGTCATCCGATTCCCTGGCCGGCATCCTTCGTACGGGGCGTAGCTCAGCTTGGCTAGAGCGCCCGCTTTGGGAGCGGGAGGTCGCAGGTTCAAATCCTGTCGCCCCGACAGACGTCCCAGATCCAGCATCCCAGCACCACCAACCAGGAGAAATCGAAACCGTGAAGACCACCGTCGACCGCCTGAGCCCCACGCGCGTGAAGCTGACCATCTCGGTCACCCCCGAGGAGCTCAAGCCGAGCGTCGACCACGCCTACAAGCACATCGCCGAGCAGGTCAACATTCCCGGCTTCCGCAAGGGCAAGGTTCCTGCGCCGATCATCGACCAGCGCATCGGTCGCGACGAGGTGCTCAACCACGCCGTCAACGACGGTCTCGACCGCTTCTATCGGCAGGCCGCGGATGAGGCCAAGGTTCGCCCGCTCGGACGTCCGGCCGCCGACATCGTCGAGCTGCCCAACGTCAAGGACTTCAGCGGCGACCTGCTCATCACCGTCGAGGTCGATGTGCGCCCCGAATTCGCTCTCCCGAAGCTCGACGGCCTGAAGCTCACGGTCGACGCCGTCGAGGTGACGGATGCCGAGGTCGAGGAGGAGCTGCAGGGCCTGCTCAGCCGTTTCGGCACGCTCGTCACCGTCGACCGGCCGGCCGCGACCGGCGACTTCGTGCAGATCGACCTCGTTGCGACCATCGGCGGCGAGGAGGTCGACACGGCGAGCGGCATCTCCTACGAGGTGGGCAGCGGCGAGCTCATCGAAGGCATCGACGAAGCCCTCGACGGACTGAGCGCCGGCGAGGACACCACCTTCGAGGCACCGCTCATGGGTGGGGACCACGAGGGGGAGGCCGCGCAGATCGCCGTCAGCCTCACGGCCGTCAAGGAGCGCGAGGTTCCCCCCGCCGACGACGACTTCGCCCAGATCGCCAGCCAATTCGACACGATCGACGAACTCAAGGCGGACATCCGCGAGCAGGTCGGCCGCTCCAAGACCTTCGGGCAGGGCGCCCAGGCACGCGACCAGATCGTCGACAAGCTCCTCGAGTCGGTCGAGATCCCCGTGCCGCCGCAGCTCGTCGAAGACGAGGTGCACCGCCACCTCGAGAACGAGAACCGCCTCGAAGACGACGAGCACCGCGCCGAGGTCACCGTGTCGAGCGAGAAGACGTTCCGCAGCCAGATCCTGCTCGACGCGATCGTCGAGGCCGAAGAGGTCAAGGTCAGCCAGGACGAGCTCACCCAGTACCTCGTGCAGGGCGCGGCCCAGTACCAGATGGAGCCGGGCGAGTTCATCAAGATTCTCGACGAGAACGGCCAGATCCCCGGCATGATCGGCGAGGTCGCCCGCGGCAAGGCTCTCGCGACCGTGCTCTCCAAGGCGACCGTCACCGACACGAACGGCAAGGAAGTCGACCTCTCGGCGTTCACGGCATCCGCCACCGCCGAGGGCGGCGACTTCGTCGAGGCGAGCGCAGGAACCGGGTCCGGCGACCACGATGGCCACGACCACGGCGGCGCCAAGGACAGTCACGGACGCAAGCCCGGCCACGAGCACTACGGGCACGACCACAAGTAGGCCGCGCGCGTTCTTGTCGGGCGCGGGTCAATAGTCACCCGCGTGTAATGAAATCACCCGCGCGACGAGTCGCGCGAGGCACCGCGGCGCTCTGCCGAGGGCGAACATGCCAGATCGCGTCGGCGCGCTCCGATAGATTCGACTCACAGCGACAACGGAAACGGAGCTCGACAGCATGGCCCAACCGGCACTGGTCAGCAGCATCTTCGACCAACTCCTCCAGGACCGCATCATCTGGCTTGGCTCAGAGGTGCGCGACGACAACGCGAACGAGATCTGCGCGAAGATCCTGCTGCTCGCTGCGGAGGACTCCAAGCGCGACATCTACCTCTACGTCAACTCGCCAGGCGGTTCGATCACCGCGGGCATGGCGATCTACGACACCATGAAGTTCGTCCCCAACGACATCGTCACGGTCGGTATTGGCATGGCCGCCTCGATGGGGCAGTTCCTGCTCTCCTCCGGCACGAAGGGCAAGCGCTACATCACGCCCAACGCGCGCGTGCTCCTGCACCAGCCTTCGGGTGGTTTCGGTGGCACCGCAGCGGACATCCAGACCCAGGCGAAGGTCATCCTCGACATGAAGAAGCGGATGGCGGAACTCACGGCCGAGCAGACCGGCAAGTCGGTCGACCAGATCATCGAAGACGGCGACCGGGACAACTGGTTCACGGCCCAGGAGGCTCTCGAGTACGGGTTTGTCGACCACCTGCGCGAGTTCGCGACGGATGTCATTGGCGGCGGCGGCACGGACGACTCGGGCAACTCCGGCGACTCGGCGAAGAAGTAGGGACACGACAGATGGAATTCACCAACCCTTCGATGTACTCAGGGCGACAGGCGGCGGGCGGCATCGCCAGCCCCGGCGCGGAGTCGCGCTACATCCTCCCCAGCTTCGAGGAGCGCACCGCCTACGGCTACAAGCGGCAGGACCCCTACGCGAAGCTCTTCGAGGACCGCATCGTGTTCCTCGGGGTGCAGATCGACGACGCCTCCGCGGATGACGTCATGGCACAGCTTCTCGTGCTCGAGAGCCAGGACCCCGACCGCGACATCGTCATGTACATCAACTCGCCCGGTGGCTCCTTCACCGCGATGACGGCCATCTACGACACGATGCAGTACATCCGGCCGCAGATCCAGACCGTGTGCCTCGGCCAGGCGGCCTCCGCCGCAGCCGTGCTGCTCGCGGCCGGTGCGCCGGGCAAGCGGCTCGCACTTCCGAACGCGCGCATCCTCATCCACCAGCCGGCGACCGGGGATGCCGGCCACGGCCAGGCCTCCGACATCGAGATCCAGGCGAGGGAGATCCAGCGGATGCGCACCTGGCTCGAGGAGACCATCTCCAGCCACTCGAACCGCACCCCCGAGCAGGTCAACAAGGACATCGACCGCGACAACATCCTGAGCGCGGCCGAGGCCCTCGAGTACGGGCTCATCGACCAGGTGCTCACGAGCCGGAAGACCACGCCCGCGGCGATCGCCGCGAAGTAGGTCGGATCTCGGGTCGAGCTTGCCGAGATACGGTCTCGACAAGCTCGACCGGAGAAGGTGCGCTCGACCGGAGAAGGTGCGCTCGACCCGCATCGCGAGCTACTGGGTCGGCGGTGTCTTGCGCGGCCTGAGCAGCAGAAGCGTCGCGACGACAGCGATCGCCACGGCGAGGACTCCGCCGCCGATCCACAGGGCATTCGTCACGGAGTCGTCCGCGGCGCCTCCGGCATCCGGCGGCGTGACTCCGGGCTCGGAAGCCGCAGGCTCCGGCTCGGTCGCCTCGCCGCACACCGGCGGCGACATCGTTCCCACGGTCGATGTCTCGGCACCCGCCGCCGGCTCCCAGCTGTAGGGGATCTCGCCGGAGACGGTGTGGCCGTCCGCCGAGATCACCTGCCAGGTGAGCGTGTAGTCGCCGGCCGGGCCGGCCGCCGCCGTCATCGAGACCGATGGCCCGCTCACGGTGACGCATCCGTCGCCGTAGTAGAGACCGTCGGGGCCGACGACCTGCATGACGAATCCGCCGCCCGCCCCACCGAGGTCGAGGAGGTTGTCGTTCGTCGTGACGATGAACTCGTCCGGCAGGGTCGTGAGCACCTCGTTCTCACTTGGTGTCGACGACAGGTAGAAGTTGTGCGCGAACGCGGGCGAGGCCGCGGCCAGGACGGCCACGGTCGCCACGAAACCGGCTAGCGCGATCTGGCGTGTGAGGTTCCGCACGGCTCAGCTCACCTCCTTCCGGCGTAGGCCGGCGATCGCGACGACGACGCCGATCGCCCCGAGCACGAGTCCGCCGACCCCGAGACCACGAGCCACGGCATCCGCGCTCGACTCACCGGCATCGGCCGATCCGGCCTGGTCGCCGTGATGGTCGCCTGTCGGCGCGTCGCCCACGTAGAGGACGGGCGCCGGATGCTCGGCGTCCTCCCCGGTCTCTGCCCACGAGACGACGGTGCCGTCGCTGTAGGTCTGAAGCGTGGTGAACGTCACGGAGCCGACATCCGGCACCGGGCCGAGAGAGACGGGGAACACCTGGAGCTGCCCGGTCGCGATCTCGTGGCCGGGGTCGGCGGTCCAGACGATCGAGGTGACCGCCTCGGTGATGGTGTTCTCGCCGACCGTGACCGGGGTGGGCAGGGCCTCGCGGATGAGCTCCGCGGTCCACCCGGTGACCGGCACGTAGCTCACGCTCGAGAACGGCGTGTCGGTCGGCAGTGTGACCTCGAGCTTCGTCGTGACGGCGGTCGCCGACTCGTTCGGCACCTTGAAGTCGATGAGCGCGTACGACCCCGGGGATGCCGTATCGGGGCTCACACTCACGTGGGCGGATGCTGCCGCCGGAGCGGCGAGAGCGAGCATGAGTGCGGCGCCGGCGGCCGCGACGATATGGAGTTTCTTCATGGGAATCCTTTCCGCCGTGCCGCGGCACGGGGTTCGACAATGCACGGCTTCGTCCGTGCGCGATCTGGTGGCTGCGCAGTGGCGCAGGAGAGTGTCAGGCGAGCCGGGCCGACGGCGGACCGCGGTGGCGCAGCTCGGCGAATTCGAGTCGGCGGACACGGGGGTGTTCGGCGTGGATGCGCGTGGCCGTGAGCCGCACGCGGGCCGACTCCGCGACGGGCTCCGGCATCCGGGCCAGCAGGCCGAGGACGATGGTGCGTGCGAATCCGGCGATCGTCGCGGCCGACCGCTCACCGTAGGCGAGCGCGAGGAAGGTGATGACAGCGGCGGCGAGGTGCGCGAGCCACATGTCGCCGGTCGTGTGGGAATGGCCGGTGAGCGGCGCGAGGAGGGTCAGGGCTCCGTGGTCGTGACCCGTCGTCGGTGCGCCCACCGGAGGGATGGTCGTCGGCGCCGCGGATGCCGCCCCGCTGAGCGCGCTGAACACGCCGTGGAACATGGCCTGGCTGGCCGCGATCGAGGCAGCCAGGCGCATCCGGGGCCACCGTCTGCCGGCGAGGGCGATGCACACGAGCCAGGAGAACGCGAGGCACAGGGCGAGTCCGGCGGTGCCGGGAAGCGGTCCGCCGGCGACCAGGTGCGAGAAGGCTGCGACGAAGGTCGAGACGAGGGCCGCGAGGGTTCCGCGGGCGACTCGTGTCCACCGTGTCATGGTTCTGCCCCGGACTTCCTCTCGCGAACGACCCTTCCAGTCTAGGCGGCGCGCCGGGGCCCCAAACGGTCACGTTGCAGCGACTGTCACCGCGCCGGGTTAGGCTCGTATCTGCACCGGATTCTGTAGTCGGGGTCCGTGCACAGAGTTTCGTGCGATGGCCCACAGCGTTGCGGGTCCACACCAGGAGGAGGCGAGCATGGCACGCATTGGCGAGAGCGCCGACCTGCTCAAGTGTTCATTCTGCGGTAAGAGCCAGAAACAGGTTCAACAGCTCATCGCGGGGCCCGGCGTGTACATCTGCGACGAATGCGTCGAGTTGTGCAACGAGATCATCGAGGAGCGTCTCGCCGAGTCGGGCGAGGAGGCGGCGAGCGAGTTCGAGCTGCCGAAGCCGAAGGAGATCTTCGCCTTCCTTGAGGAATACGTCATCGGGCAGGAGCAGGCCAAGCGTGCCCTCTCCGTCGCCGTCTACAACCACTACAAGCGCGTCCGCGCCGAGAAGACGATCATGCCGGCCGAAGCGGTCGCCGACGATGTCGAGATCGCCAAGTCCAACATCCTGCTCATCGGCCCGACCGGATGCGGCAAGACCTATCTCGCCCAGACTCTCGCTCGCCGGCTGAATGTGCCCTTCGCAGTGGCGGATGCGACGGCGCTCACCGAGGCCGGCTACGTCGGCGAGGATGTCGAGAACATCCTGCTCAAGCTCATCCAGGCGGCCGACTACGACGTCAAGCGCGCCGAGACGGGCATCATCTACATCGACGAGATCGACAAGATCGCCCGCAAGGCCGAGAACCCGTCGATCACGCGCGACGTGTCGGGGGAGGGCGTGCAGCAGGCGCTGCTCAAGATCCTGGAGGGCACCGTCGCGTCGGTTCCTCCGCAGGGCGGGCGCAAGCATCCGCACCAGGAGTTCATCCAGATCGACACGACGAACGTGCTGTTCATCGTCGCCGGCGCCTTCGCGGGGCTCGAGGAGATCATCTCGCACCGGGCGGGCAAGAAGGGCATCGGCTTCGGCGCCCCGCTGCACAGCAAGGGCGACGACATCAACCTGTTCAGCGAGGTGCTCCCGGAGGACCTCCACAAGTTCGGACTCATCCCGGAGTTCATCGGCCGTCTCCCCGTCGTCGCGACGGTCACGCCGCTCGACCAGGTCGCGCTCATGGAGATCCTGACCGTCCCGAAGAACGCGCTCATGCGCCAGTACCAGCGGATGTTCGAGATCGACGGCGTGAAGCTCGAGTTCGAGGCGGATGCCCTCGAGGCGATCGCCGACCTTGCGGTGCTGCGCCAGAGTGGTGCCCGCGGCCTGCGTGCGATCATGGAGGAGGTGCTCGGGCCGATCATGTTCGAGGTGCCATCCAACACGGATGTCGACCGTGTGATCGTCACGAAGCAATCCGTCATCGACAACGCTGCCCCGACGATCGTCCCGCGCAAGCCCGAGCGTCGCGAGAAGTCCGCGTAGAAGTCGCCCGTTCCCTGAGGAGCGCGCGGCGCAGAGCAATGAGGACCATTTCTGATCCTCATGCGTCGCCGGCGCTGACCGGCGTCTCGCCGGTCAGGTAGCGGGCGTCACGACGGGAGCCGTCCGTGATGCCCCCTCGTCGCAGTGCGTCGCGCGCTCCTCGGGCAACGGTGGCTTCCCACAAACTCGTCCTTGACATTCTTCGCGACTTACTTCTAAGGTTCCTTTAGTTCTAAACAAAGTTGTTCCCGAACCAAGGACCCCCATGGCGACTCGCTCGACCGGCCGCACCGACGTCACTCGGTCCGCGATCCTCGCGCGTCTCGGTGCGCAGGGCCCCGCGTCCCGCGCCGACCTCGCGCGAGCTCTCGACGTGAGTCCCGCCCTCATCACGCAGCTCGTCAAGGAACTCATCGCGGATGGCCTGGTCGATGAGCGGGAGCACTCGCCGTCGCAGGGCGGACGCCCCGCCAGACGGCTCGGCCTCGTCTCGTCAGCCGGCCACGCGGTCGGACTCAAGATCGCACCCGATCACCTCGCCTTCGTCGAGGTCGAGCTCGATGGAACCGTCATCCGCTCGGCGCAGGAACCCTTCGACGCGTCGTCGGCCACTCTCCTCGAGGGCCTCGGCAATGCTGTAGAGGGCTTCATCGATGGCGGCAGCGGCGTACCGATCCTGGGTATCGGCGTCGCGATCCCCGGCACCGTCGACGCCCAGGGCAGCGGCATCGTCGACTCCTACCAGCTGGACTGGAACGACATGCCGATCGGCCCGACGCTGCGCCGGATGCTCGGACTTCCGGTGCTCGTCGAGAACAACGTCAACGCGCTCGCCATGGCGGAACGGCTCTTCGGCATCGGCCGCAACCACGCCACATTCCTCACCCTCACGATCGGTACCGGCGTCGGCCTCGGGCTCGTCATGGATGGCGTCGTTCTTCGTGGCGGCTCGGGGGGAGCCGGTGAGATCGGTCACGTCCCGCTCGTGGCGGACGGCATCCTCTGCAGCTGCGGGAACCACGGATGCCTCGAGACCGTGATCGGCCAGGCAAGCCTCGAGCGGCGGGCGCGCGATGCGGGGGTCATCCCCCCGCGCGCCGGGATCGCCGCGCTCACGCGGGCGGCCGACGATGGCGACGCGCGCGCGCAGGCGATCTTCAGCGAGGCGGGCCAGGTCCTCGCCCGCGTGCTTGCCGGCGTCGTGCAGGTCTTCGATCCCGAGTCCGTCATCGTTCTCGGTGAGGGAACCGCCGCCTGGAAGCATTGGGCGTCGGGCTTCGAGCCCGAGTTCCGGGCCACCCTCCTTCCCTCGCGTCGCGGCGTTCCCGTGGAGATCGAGACCTGGACGGACGAGAGCTGGGCGCAGGGTGCCGCAGCTCTCGTGCTCTCGACCCCGTTCGATGCGGTGGGTCTTGCCGGCGAGCAGGGGCGTCTTGTGAGATCCAGGCTCTCTGTCGTGCCGAAGCCGGGGGTGCAGAGCCATGGTCGGTGATCGCGGATGGAAGAAGGTCGGCCTGGTGGCGCTGTTCCTCCTGCCTGCCCTGATCCCGCTCCTGGTCTTCCGCATCTTCCCGATGCTCGCCTCGCTCTGGGTGAGCATGACCAAGTGGAATCTCCTCCGGCCGCCGGAGTACCTCGGGATCGACAACTATGTCGAGGTGCTCACGGATGCCAAGTTCCACAAGGCGCTCCTCAACACCCTCTATTACATGGTGGGCTATCTCCCGCTCGTGCTCGTGGGGGCGATCGCCATCGCCGTGCTCCTGAACAGCAAGCTCAAGGGTGCGACCTTCTTCCGGGGCATCTACTTCCTGCCCGTCGTCACGAGCTGGGTCGTCGTGGCGCTCCTGTGGAAGTGGCTCCTGAGCCCGCAGGGCGGGATGGTCAACTACGTGCTCGGGCTCGTGGGGATCGACGGGCCGGGATGGTGGACCGATCCGAACTGGGCGATGCCCTCGATCATCATCGCCTCGGTGTGGAAGGACCTCGGCTTCAACATGCTGATCCTGCTGGCCGGGCTCCAGAGCATCCCCGACCACCTCTACGAGGCCGCCACGATCGACGGGGCGACCCGCTGGGAGAAACTGCGGTACGTCACCCTTCCGCTGCTGACCCCCTCGATCCTGTTCGCGATGATCCTTGCGATGATCGGGGCATTCCAGGTCTTCGATCAGGTCTGGGTCATGACGGAAGGCGGCCCGGCCGGTGCCACGACGGTCGTCATGGAGCAGGTCGTCAAGAACGCCTTCAAGTACGGACTCATGGGGGAGGCCTCCGCGATGAGCTGGGTGCTCTTCGCGATCATCCTCCTGTTCACGGTCTTCCAGCTGAGATTCCAGAAGCGGTGGGTGCACTATGGGGACTGAATCGAAGGCCGCGGTCTGGACGCGTACGATCGTCATCGCCGCAGGCGGGCTCGTCTTCCTCTTCCCCTTCGTGTGGATGGTCTCGACCTCGCTCACGACGACGGGCGAACTGTTCAAGCTGCCGCCGCAGCTCATCCCCAACCCGGTGGACGGCGCGGCCTACGAGCGGTTGTTCACCGAGGTCCCGATCCTCCGCTGGGTCCTCAACAGCGTCGGGGTCTCCCTCGCCGTCACCTTCCTCCAGGTGCTCAGCAGTGCGATGGCCGCCTACGCCTTCACCCGGTTGACCTTCCGAGGGCGCAACGCGATCTTCGTCCTCTTCCTCGCAACCCTCATGGTCCCCTTCCAGGTCATGGTGGTTCCCCTCTTCATCGAGTTGAGGTACATGGGGATGCTCGACTCCTACTGGGGCCTCATCATCCCTGAGATGGCGATGCCGTTCGGGGTCTTCCTGCTGCGCCAGGCCTTCCTCGGTCTCCCGCGCGAGCTGGAGGAGGCCGCCTTCATGGATGGCGCCGGCCACATCCGCAACTTCTTCACCCTCGTGCTGCCGCTCTCGAAGCCGGCGATCGCGACGGTCGCCGTCTTCTCCTTCATGGGCTCCTGGAACAACTTCCTGTGGCCCCTCATCATCATCAACTCCCCGGACTTGATGACGCTGCCCCTTGGTCTCTCCAGCCTCTCCAGCCGGTTCGTCACCGACTGGAACCTCGTGCTGGCGGGAGCGACGATCTCCGTTCTGCCGATCGTCGCTGTATTTCTGTTTGCGCAACGCTACGTCCTCCAAGGCGTTGCCATGTCGGGGCTCAAAGGCTGAGCCCTTCATCGAGAGAGGAACAACCGCAATCATGCACATCACCAAACCCGCAGCTCGCTGGCGGATGGCGGGAGTCGGCATTCTCGCGACCACCGCACTGCTGCTCGCCGGATGCTCGGCCGGTCCCGCGGAAAGCGACGGCCCGGTCACCATCGAGTTCTTCAACTTCACCGCCGGTGCCGATCACGAAGCCCAGCTCCAGAGGATCGTCGACGCATTCGAGGATGAGAACCCGAACATCACCGTCAAGGTGCAGAACGCTCCCTATGAGGACTACTTCACCTCGCTCAAGACCAGGATCGCCGGAAACACAGCACCGGACACGTTCGAGTTGAACTACGAGAACTTCGTGTCCTTCGCCTCCTCCGGTGCACTGCTGGACCTGGAGACCGCCGCTCCCGACGCGATCGACAAGAGCGTCTATTTCCCGAAGGCCTACGACGCCTTCAACTTCGACGGAGTGCAGCTCGGACTTCCCGAGAGCTTCTCCGTCGTCGTCCTCATCTACAACAAGGACCTATTTGACGCGGCTGGGCTCGATTACCCGACCGCCGACTGGACCTGGGCGGACGAGAAGGCTGCTGCGGAGAAGCTCACGGATGCGGGCGCCGGAATCTTCGGCGAGTACCAGCCCGTGCAGTTCTTCGAGTTCTACAAGTCCCTTGCGCAGAGCGGTGGCGAGTTCTTCAACGCCGATATGACCGAGGCGACCTTCAACAGTGAGGCCGGCATCGCGGCGGCGCACCACCTCGTCGACAAGGTCGGCAACACCATGCCGAACGAGGCCCAGATGGGCGGCATCGGCGATGACGTGCTCTTCCAGCAGGGCAAGATCGCGATGTGGCACAACGGGATCTGGCAGTTCAACAACCTGCTCGACATCCCGAGCAAGTGGGACGTCGTCGTCGAGCCGGGCAACACCCAGCACGCATCCCACTTCTTCGCCAACGCCGGTGTCGCGTCCGCGAGCACCAAGCACCCGGTCGAGTCGGCCAAGTGGCTGCAGTACCTCGCCTCGTCGGACCTCACGGTGGACATCCGGCTCAACGAGGACTGGGAGCTCCCCGCGGTGGCCGACAAGGCACTGCTCGAGCCCTACCTGTCGATCACGCCTCCGGAGAACCGCCAGGCGGTGTTCGACTCCCTGGACGCGGTCGTCGTGCCACCGGTCATCGAGCGCCAGCAGGAGTTGCAGGACATTGTGACCCTGTACCTGCAGAAGGCTGTGCTCGGTGAGCTGTCGGTCGAAGACGCGCTGGACCAGGCCGTCGAAGAAGTCAACGCGCTGCTCTAGAGATGATGAACAACCCGATTCACGCGCCTCTGATCTCGAGAAGCATCGAGGTCATCAAAGATGGACAGGCGGCCACCGGAGCGTACCTCGCGTCTCCGACCTTCCCGACCTACCAGTACAGCTGGTTCCGGGACGGGGCATTCATCGCCGATGCGATGAGCCGGGTGGGTGAGATCGCCAGCGCCGAAGCGTTCTTCGGCTGGTGCGATCGCATCCTCACAGACCGACGCGATCAGATCCTCGATCTGGTCGCCCGGGGTGAGCGCGACGTGGAGGACGTCGCGCTCACCGAACACCTCCACACGCGGTACACCATCGACGGCGAGGAGTCCGGCACCGAGTGGCAGGACTTCCAGCTGGACGGCTACGGGACCTGGCTGTGGGCGCTCGACCAGCACAGCATCCGCCACGGTCGCGATCGCACGGCCTTCGCGGAGGGTGCCGCACTCACGGTCCGCTACCTCTGCGTCTTCTGGGCGAGCCCGTTCTACGACTGGTGGGAGGAGAACGGCCACCGCAGGCATCCGTCGAGCCTCGCGCCCATCCGCAGGGGGCTTCTCGCCGCGAGCGGCTGGGAAGAACTCGACGACGACCTCCGGATGCGTGCGGCCGTCGTGGCCCAGCAGATCGCCGACCTCGTCGCGGAGGAAGGGCTCCACGACGGCCACCTCACCAAGTACTTCGGAAGCGACCAGGTTGATGCGAGCCTCATCGCCTGCATCACCCCCTTCGAGCTCTACCCGATGGGCGACCCCGTCGCGACGGCCACGATCGAGCGCATCGAACGGGAGCTCGCACCGGCCGGCGTCTACCGCTTCCTCGACGACACCTATTACGGCGGCGGGGAGTGGATCCTGCTCGCCGGATTCCTCGGCTGGCACTACTCCGAGGCGGGCAATGTCGGCCGAGCGCGTGAGCTCGCCGACTGGATCGCCGCACAGGCGGATGCCTCCCTGAATCTGCCGGAACAGGTCGACACGCACGCGCTTCACCCCGAACGCATCGCCGAGTGGGTGGAGCGCTGGGGGCCGAGTGCGTCCCCCCTGCTCTGGTCCCACGCCATGTATCTGACCCTCGCCACGAGTTTGAGAATGACAGGAGTACCCCACCGGTGATCCGCCACAACCCACCAGGGCGAGGCCATGCCTATCGCCCCAGCCTCGACCAGCGCGATCCGGTTCAGCCGGAGGCGGGGGAGCAGGTCACCCTCGGCGTGCTCGTCTCCGGAGAGGTGGGCGTTCCCGTCGTCGAGCTCGAGGTCAACGACCGGATCGCCGTTCTGGATGCGCGCCGTCTCGACACGGCCGATTCCGGTCTGGCGCTCGGGGACGCCGGGGGGCATCTCGCCGCAGCGGCCGAGGCGGGGGAGGACACCGGTGGGCTGGATGCCTGGCAGGCTGTCGTCGGCCCCTTCGCAGCCGGCGACCGGGTTCGCTATCGCTTCCGTTCCGCCGACGCGTGCGAAACATCCCCGTGGTTCGCCCTGCCGGTCGGCGTCTGGGGGCCGACCGGAGGGGAGCTTGTCGCCGACGGCGCCGCAGGTCGCATCGAGTCCGGTTCCGTTCAGTGGCTCATCGTCGACGGGAAACCTGTTCGCGCGCGATTCGCGCTGAGCCTCTCCGCGGGGGAGCACGTCGTCGGCCTCGGCGAGAGGTTCCATTCCCTGGACCAGCGCGGCTGGGCTGTCGATGCGACGGTCTTCGAGCAGTACTGCGACCAGGGTGTTCGCACCTACCTCCCTGTGCCGTTCGCGCATGTCGTGGGCGGTGACGGCTGGGGTTTCCACGTCGACACCACGCGTCGGGTGTGGTTCGATGTCGGGCAGCGAGACGCGGACAGACTCTGGGTCGAGGTGCTCGTCGACCCGGATGCCCCGCTCGTCACCCTGCACCTCTGGGACGGGTCTCCCGCCGACGCCCTCTCAGGGTTCTTCGCCAGCGTCGGGAAGCCGGCGCTCATCCCCGATTGGGCCTACCGGCCGTGGATCAGCTCGAACGAGTGGAACACGCAGGAGCGTGTCGAGGCGGAGGTGGCGCGCTCGCTCGCCGAAGGCGTCGCGGTCGGCGCGATCGTCATCGAGGCCTGGAGCGACGAGGGCACCATCCACATCTGGCGTGATGCGCAGTACACGCCGCGGCACGACGGCGAACCATTGCGCTACCAGGATTTCACCTTCCCGCCCGACGGGGCGTGGCCGGACCCGAAGGGCATGATCGACCGACTGCACGCCCAAGGGGTCAAGGTCATCCTGTGGCAGATTCCTGTCGTGCCGGATCACGACATCGAGGACGACGAGCAGCTCATCGCCGACCGCGTCGCCCTTCAGGAACGTGGCTTCGCCGTGCTCGAGGAAGACGGCAGCCCGTACCGGAACCGGGGCTGGTGGTTTCCCCGCGCGCTGCTCCCCGACTTCACAAGACCTGAGGTGCGCGAGTGGTGGACCGAGAAGCGTCGCTACCTGCTCGAGGAGATGGGTGTCGACGGGTTCAAGACGGATGGCGGCGAGCACACCTGGGGGGACGAGCTCCGCTTCGGCGACGGCACGCGCGGCGACCTCACCAACAACCGCTATCCGAACCTTTACGCCCAGGCCTTCCACGAGCTCCTCGAGCGCGCGGGCACGGACGGTCTGACGTTCAGCCGGGCCGGACATGCCGGCGCAGGCAGTTTCCCGGGGCATTGGGCCGGCGACGAGCGTTCGACCTGGGAGGCGTTCCGCGCCTCCGTGACCGCAGGGCTCACGGCAGGGGCATCCGGGATCTTCTCGTGGAGCTGGGATCACGGCGGGTTCTCCGGCGAACTGCCGAGCGCCGAACTCTATCTCCGGACCGGCGCCATGGCCGTGTTCAGCCCGATCATGCAATACCACGCGGAGTTCAATCACCATCGGGTCCCGTCGCACGACCGCACGCCGTGGAACATCGCCGAACAGTCGGGCGATCCCCGCGTGCTGGAGGTGTATCGCCGCCTCACCGAGTTGCGCGAGCGTCTCGTGCCCTACCTCATCGAGCAGGCGAGGCTCGGAACGGAGCACTCGAAGCCGCTCCTGCGTGCCCTGTTCTTCGAGTGGCCGCACGACGAGAGAGTGTGGGAGTTTCCCCTCCAGTACCTGCTCGGCGACGACATCCTCGTCTCACCCGTCACCGAGCCCGGCGCCACCGAGTGGTCGACCTACCTTCCGGAAGGCGAGTGGGTCGATGCCTGGACGGGTGAGGCATTCGGCGGCGGGTGGGTCGTCGAACGGCCAGTACCGATCGACGTGATCCCGGTCTACGTGCGGGCGGAGTCGTGGGAGAGGCTGAGGAGCGTCTTCACCCCATAGGATGGCGTCATTCCCGCCCACGCGAAGGACCGATAGCCCATTCTGCAGCCCATCTCGGCCGGTGTCGTCGGCTCCATCGCGGGCTTCGCGACGTCGTTCGCTCTCGTCATCGCAGGACTCCAGGCCGTCGGGGCGACGGATGCCGAAGCCTCGTCCGGCCTGCTCATCCTGTGCGCGACGGTCGGGGCCGCCTCGATCGTCTTCGCGCTTCTCTATCGCATCCCGATCTCGATCGCCTGGTCGACGCCGGGGGCCGCACTCCTCGTCGCGGCGGGCCAGAACCACGCGAACTTTGCCGGGGCCGTCGGCGCATTCATCGTCTGCGGAGCGCTCATCGTGCTGTGCGGGCTCTGGCCGGCGCTCGGGCGGCTCATGACGAGCATCCCGAAGCCGATCGCGAGCGCGATGCTCGCCGGCATCCTGTTCCCGATCTGCCTCGCACCGGTGACGGCCGTATTCGACCACCCGCTCCTCGCACTACCGATCATCCTCGCCTGGCTCATCATGCTGAGACTCGCACCCCGGTGGGCCGTGCCCGCTGCGATGCTCGTGGCCGCGGTCGTCATCGCCGTGTCGGCTGGTGGTGCCTGGCTGCAACGCGCCGAGCTCGCGCCACAGCTCACCTTCGTGGCTCCCGTGTTCGACCCCGCCGTGATCGTGAGCCTCGGCCTGCCGCTCTTCATCGTCACGATGGCAGGGCAGAACGTGCCTGGCTTCGTGGTCATGGCGACGTTCGGCTACGACACCCCCGCTCGACCCGTGCTCGTCGGGACAGGGCTCGCTTCGATCGGCGGGGCGTTCTTCGGTGGACACGCCATCAACCTCGCGGCGATCACGGCCGCCATCATGGCGAGCCCTGAGGCCGACCCGGACAAGTCGAAACGGTGGATCGCGACGCTCAGTGCCGGAGCGCTCTACCTCGTGCTCGGCCTCGGGGCGGGGGTCGCGACGGCACTCGTCGCCGCGTCGCCGCCGATCCTCATCATCGCGGTCGCCGGGCTCGCCGTCGTCGGGGCGCTCGTCACCTCCATCAGCGGCGCGCTCGAGGAGCCGCCGCATCGCATCGCGGCCATCGCCACCTTCCTCGTCACGGCATCCGGCCTCACGATCGCCGCAATCGGCTCCGCGTTCTGGGGCCTCGTCGTCGGCGCGATCATCATGGTGTGGCTCGGCTGGCGGCGTCGCGCGGACCGGGAAGAACCGAGCGCTACTCCAGCCCGCGACGCTTGAGCAGGGGCTCGATCACGGCGTCGCGGCCGCGGAAGTCGCGGTAGGCATCCAGCGCATCCATCTTGCCGCCGACTCCGAGCAGCTTCTCTCGGAAGCGGTCTCCGTTCGCCCGGGTCAGCCCGCCGTTCTCCTTGAACCACTCGACGGTGTCGGCATCCAGCACCTCGCTCCAGATGTAGGAGTAGTAGCCAGCGTCGTATCCTCCGGCGAAGGTGTGCGCGAAGTAGGTGCTCGAGTACCTGGTCGGCACCGCCGGGTTGTCGAGGCCGACCGCTGCGAGGGCCTTCGCCTCGAACGCGGCAACATCCGTCACCACATCGTCGGCAGTGATCGAGTGCCAGGCCTGGTCGAGCAGGGCCGCGGCGAGGTACTCGCTCGTCTGGAAGCCCTCGTTGAACTGCTCTGAGGCGTGCAGCTTGTCGACGAGCTCCTGCGGCATCGGCTCGCCGGTCTCGTGGTGCACGGCGTAGTTGGCAACCACCTCGGGCCACAGCATCCACATCTCGTTGACCTGGCTCGGGAACTCGACGAAGTCGCGGAACACGCTCGTTCCGGTGAACTTCGGGTAGGTCACCCGCGCGAAGAGCCCGTGCAGCGCGTGCCCGAACTCGTGGAACAGGGTGTTCACCTCGTCATAGGTGAGCAGGGTCGGCTCGCCCGCAGCAGGCTTCGGCACATTGTGGTTGTTGACGACCACGACCGGCTGGTCGAGCAGGTCGTTCTGCCCGACGAGTTCGTTCATCCAGGCGCCGCCGCGCTTCGAGTCGCGCGTGTACAGGTCGTAGACGAACAGGCCGACGGGGGAGCCGTCCTCGTTCGTCACCTCGAAGACGCGCGCATCCGGGTGGTACGCCGTGAGGTCGGGACGCTCCGCGAAGGTGATGCCGTAGAGCTTCGTCGCCGCGAAGAACACGCCGTCCTGCAGCACGCGCTCAGCCTCGAAGTACGGGCGCATCGCCGCGGTGTCGACGTCGTACTTCGCCGTGCGCACCTTCTCCGTGTAGAAGGACCAGTCCCAGGGCTCGATGGGGTGACCCGCGAGCTCCTCGAGATCCTTCTGCTCGGCGCGGGCGTTGCGGGCGGCGGGCGGGGCGAGCCTGCCGAGCATGTCGGCGACCGCCTCCGGGGTCTTCGCCGTCTCATCCGCTGTCACGAAACCGGCGTGCGTGTCGAAGCCGAGGAGACGCGCTCGCTCGGCCCGCAGCTTCGCGATCTCCAGAACGAGGTCGCGGTTGTCGTGCTCGCCACCGCGGATGCCGCGTGCGCGGGACGCCGACATGATCTTCTCGCGCACGTCGCGGCGGGTGAGGTCGGAGAGGTACGGGTGTCCGGTCGGCAGCACGAGCGTCACGAGGTACTTGCCATCGAGTCCGCGCTCCTTCGCGGCCTCCGCCGCTGCCGAGATCTCGCCGGAGCCGAGGCCTTCGAGCTCGGCCTTGTCCTCGATCACGATCGCAAGGTCGTTGGTGTCGGCGAGCAGGTTCTTCTCGAACCGCGTGGTGAGCGTGGAGAGCTTCTGGTTGTAGTCCTTGAGCTTCTCCTTCTGCCCCTCGTCGAGGTCGGCACCGGCGAGAGTCATCTCGGTGTAGTACCGCTCGACCAGGTAGCGCTGCTCCGAGCTCAGGCCCTGCGAATCCAGCTGGTCGTGGAGCGCCTTGATGCGCCGATACAGCTGGGAGTCGAGTTTGATGGCATCCTCGTGCGCCGCCATGAGCGGAGCGAGCTTCTCCTCGAGCTCGTTGGTGAAGTCGCTCGAGTCGGAGGAGGACTTGTTGTAGAAGACCCGGGCGACCCGCAGGAGCGTCTGGCCGCTCTGCTCGAGCGGGATCATGGTGTTCTCGAAGGTCGGCGCGTCCTGCGTGCCGGTGATGTTCGAGATCTCGGCGAGCTGCTCCTCGAAACCCTTCTCGAAGGCGGGCAGGTAGTGCTCGTCCTCGATATCGGCGAAAGGAGGGAGTTGGTAGGGGAGGGTGCTCGGTGCAAAGAACGGGTTCGTCATCCTCCAACCTTATTAGGCTGGTTCCATGTCAAGTACAGGGTCGGGTACAGGGGATCGCTACACGCACGGGCACCACGAGAGCGTCCTGCGTTCGCACAGTTGGCGCACGGTCGAGAACTCGGCCGGCTACCTCATCCCCGACCTCGTGAGCGGCGCGACCGTGCTCGATGTCGGATGCGGCCCGGGCACGATCACGGTCGACATCGCGGCCCGGGTCTACCCAGCTCGCGTGATCGGCATGGACGCCTCCGCCGAGGTGATCGCCAAGGCCATCGAGCTCGCCGCCGAGCGTGACGTCGACAACGTGGAGTTCGTGGTCGGCAACGCCTACGAGCTCGACTACGAGGACGGCGCTTTCGACATCGTGCATGCCCATCAGGTGCTTCAACACGTGTCCAATCCCGTGGGGATGCTGCGCGAGCTGCGCAGGGTCCGTGCGACCGACGGGGTCGTTGCAGCACGGGATGTCGACTACGGCGCCTGCTTCTGGTACCCGGACTCGGCGGGGCTCGAGCGCTGGCTCGAGGTGCTGAGCGCTGTGCAGCGCAGCAACGACGGCGAGCCGGATGCCGGTCGCCGTTTGAAGGCCTGGGCGCGGGATGCCGGCTTCGCCGACGTCAGTTCCACGGCATCCATCTGGGCGTTCAATTCTGAGGCGGATCGGGAGTGGTGGGGCAGCCTCTGGGAGACCCGGATGCTGCAGTCGGCGCTCGCCGTCGACGCGATCGACACCGGCCTCGCCTCGCAGGACGACCTCATCGACATCTCCCGCGCCTGGCGGGACTGGATCAACGAGCCGGACGGCTGGTTCGCGATGCCGCACGGGGAGATCCTCTGCCGGGGGTAATGCAAAGGAACGCTTGCAAAGAATCAGTTGCAAAGTACTGATTGCAAAGAAGTAGTTGCAAAGAACTCTTTGCAATGCTATTTTTGTACCCATGAGCAAGAACGACGACCCCGGCACCACGCCAGAGCGCACGATGGACCTCGAGTCCCTCAAGGCGCTCGCGCACCCACTGCGGGTCAGGATCTTCGACGTGCTCTCCACCTATGGCACCTTCACGGCGAGCGGCCTGGCCGAGCGTCTCGGGGAGTCCAGCGGCGCAACCAGCTACCACCTTCGCCAGCTCGAGAAGCACGGCTTCGTGCGGGAGGTCGCCGGTAAGGGAGTCGGTCGCGAACGCTGGTGGGAGCGCACCCCTGGTGGGGTCAGCATCGGCAACGAAGAGACGCGTCAGACCTCGGCCGGACGTGAGGCCACCCAACTCGTCATGCGCGAGTGGTCGAGCAGCCGGGAGAAGAACCTCGCCGAGTTCCTCGAGCGCGGGATCGATGAACTGCCGAAGAGGTGGGCGGACGCGAGCATGGTGAGTGTCACCAACGTCTTCGTCACCTCGGCGGACCTCGCCGAGTTCACCGAGAAATACATGGAGCTGGCTACCGAGTTCGCTGAGAAGCACCGCGACCAGACCGCAGCAGGGACCCGTCCCGTCCAGCTCCAGTTCCACGGATTTCCCGTCATCGACGGTGTCGAGATCCCCGAAACGACGCTCCAGAAGGAGAACAAGAATC
The DNA here is from genome assembly GCF_039537265.1 of Leifsonella bigeumensis. Lineage (NCBI taxonomy): Bacteria > Bacillati > Actinomycetota > Actinomycetes > Micrococcales > Microbacteriaceae > Leifsonella > Leifsonella bigeumensis. The sequence goes on from NZ_BAABAE010000003.1 coordinate 680,742, forward strand.
ATGACCATGACCGCCCCCATCGCCCTACTCGAGGCCCCGGAAATGTCGGTGGTCGCCCGTAAATTCGTTGTCGGAGAGGAGATGAACACCATGACAACCGCAACCGCCCTGGAGTGCGCAACGCCTCTGAACCGCACCGTTTCCCCGAACGGTACTATGCGCGCTCCCGTGGCTCGCCGGGCTCCCGCGCGCGGCATCGACCGCGCCGTGACGACCCTCGCCGTTGCGATGCTCAAGTGGTCTCGCGCACGCGAACAGCGCGCCGCGACGACCCACCAGGAGCACTACCGTCGCCTGCAGCTGAGGAACTCGGAGCTGCAACGCGAAGCTGACGCCCTGCGCCTCACTCAGCGCATCGGGTTGTAGCGCCCCAAATTTTTCGACTCGACTCCGGCGAGAAGCGGTGTGCGGCTTTCCTAGAGCTCTTCCTCCACCCACTCCTCGCCGGAGTCGCCTGCTGCAATAGTAGCGGCGCCGCTCGAAGGATTGAAGCGAATCACCGTCACATCCTCTGAGCCGTGCGCCGGATCCAGTTCGACGATCGGCCGGCCCTCGAGCCAGGTGAGCGTCCAGCGGCGAGCGGATGCGTCCGAGCCTTTGGAGGCGTCCGACGCCGCCTGCTCGACCTCGGCGATCGCCGCGACCACAGCATCCGGCAACCGCGTCGGCGGCTCAGCACCGAATGCCCACCGCGTACCGAGTTGCATCAGCCTGTGGTCTCGGCGAGCACGATCGAGGTCACCGCGACCTCGTCAGCCTCGGCGAACTCGAGTTCGGTGATCCGTCCGACCGCCTTGAGGTCGTCTGCGGCCTCGCGCAGGAGGGCAGGGCCGGCAATTGTCGCCGAGGCGACCTCTGTCTTTTGGGAGGCCTTCGCATCCGTCTTGGCCCGCCGGATGCCAATGAGGGCTTCGCTCACGAGCCCGAGCAGTCCGGTCGGGGCCGCACCGCCGCCCGCAACGGGCCACGGTGCGGTGTGGATGGACTCGTCATGCGTCCAGGACCAGACTTCCTCCGTGGCGAAGGGCAGCACGGGCGCGAACAGGCGCAGCAGCACGTCGACAGCGGTGCGCAGGGCGGCCACGGCCGAGGCCTGACCCTCGGCGCCGGATGCACCGTAGGCGCGTTCCTTCACGAGTTCGAGGTAGTCGTCGCAGAAGGTCCAGAAGAACTGCTCTGCCGCCTCAAGCGCGCGAGCGTGGTCGTATTCGTCGTAGGCCTTCGTGGCGATGCGGATGACCTCGTCCAGTTCGGCGAGCAGGTCGACGTCGAGCGCTTCCGTTGGCCCCGTAGTCCGCGAAGCGGACGTATCGAAACCAAGCGGTACCTCGAACGAGTACACGAACTTCGCGGCGTTGAGCACCTTGATGGCCAGTCGCCGCCCGATCTTGATCTGCTTCGGGTTCTGCGGGTCGAAGGCCGCATCGGTTCCGAGCCGCGACGACGCCGCCCAGTACCGCACAGCATCCGAGCCGTGGTCGTCGAGCATCCCGGCGGGGGTGACGACGTTGCCCTTCGACTTCGACATCTTCTTGCGGTCGGGGTCGACGATGAAGCCGCTGATGCCGGCGTTCTTCCACGGCACGACGCCGTGCTCCAGCTGGGCGCGCAGGACGGTCGAGAACAGCCAGGTGCGGATGATGTCCTGCCCCTGGCTGCGCAGGTCGTAGGGGAAGACGAGGTCGAAGAGCTCCGGGTCGCGTTCCCAGCCGCCGGCGATCTGCGGTGTGAGGGAGGAGGTCGCCCAGGTGTCCATGATGTCGACCTCGCCGACGAAGCCGCCGGGCACCCCGCGCTGGCTCTCGTCGTAGCCGGGGGCGGTATCCGACGAGGGGTCCACCGGGAGGGAGCTCTCGGGCGGCACGATGACCGCACCCTGCTCACCGTTCGCGTCGAGCTCGTACCAGACCGGGATGGGCACGCCGAAGAAGCGCTGTCGTGACACGAGCCAGTCGCCGGTGAGCCCGCCCACCCAGTTCTCGTAGCGCACCCTCATGAAGTCGGGGGCGAAGTTCACTTCGCGGCCGCGCTCGAGGAGCGCGTCGCGCAGTTTCTCGTCGCGTGCGCCGTTCGTGATGTACCACTGCAGGGTGCTCACGATCTCGAGCGGCTTGTCACCCTTCTCGAAGAACTTGACCGCATGCGTGATCGGCTTCGGCTCGCCTTCGAGGTCGCCGCTCTCTCGCAGCAGCTCGACCATGCGTGCCTTCGCGCTGAACACGGTCTTGCCGGCGAGTTCGGCGAAGGCGGTTTTCGCCGCATCCGTCACCAGGGCATCCGGGGCCTCGTCGACGATGCGCCCGTCCCGCCCGATGATGGTGCGGTTGGGCAGATCGAACTCACGCCACCAGACGACGTCGGTCACGTCGCCGAACGTGCAGATCATCGCGATGCCGGAGCCTTTGTCCTGCTGGGCGAGACGGTGCGCGACGACGGGCACCTCGACGTCGAAGATCGGGGTGCGCACGGTCGTGCCGAAGAGCGGCTGGTAGCGTTCGTCATCCGGATGCGCCACGAGCGCGACACAGGCGGCGAGCAGCTCAGGGCGCGTCGTCTCGATGTGCACGGGGGAGCCGTCGGGCTTGTGGAAGGCGACCCGGTGGAACGCGGCCGGCATGTCCTTGTCTTCGAGCTCGGCCTGCGCGACAGCGGTGCGGAACGTCACGTCCCATAGGGTGGGTGCTTCGGAGCGGTACGCCTCGCCGCGGGCGAGGTTGCGCAGGAACGCGCGCTGCGCGGCGGTCTGCGACTTGGGGCCGATCGTGCGGTAGGTCTGCGTCCAGTCGACGGAGAGTCCGAGTTTGCGCCAGAGCGCCTCGAACTGCTGCTCGTCCTCGGCGGTGAGCTTCTCGCACAGCTCGATGAAGTTTCGGCGGCTGATCGGCAGCTGGTCGGCTGCCTTCGCGCTCTTGTTGTCGCCGCCTTCGAAAGGCGGAGTGAACGCGGGGTCGTAGGGAAGCGAAGGGTCGCAGCGCACCCCGTAGTAGTTCTGCACCCGGCGTTCGGTGGGCAGCCCGTTGTCGTCCCAGCCCATCGGGTAGAAGAGGCTCTTGCCGCGCATTCGCTGGTAGCGTGCGGCGAGGTCCATGTGCGTGTAGCTGAAGACATGGCCGATGTGGAGCGATCCGGATGCCGTGGGCGGCGGAGTGTCGATCGAGTAGATGTTCTCGCGCGGCGTCGTATGGGCGAGGGCGGCGTCGCGGTCGAACCGGTAGGTTCCCCTGGCCTCCCATTCGGTGCCCCATTTGCTCTCCAACCCTTCGAGGGCGGGCTTGTCGGGGACGGCGTCAGCCATGGCATTCTCCGGTTTCGCTATGTGCGGCACCGTGTCATGTTCTGAGGTGCCTGAGTGTGGGTTGTGCACCCATCGTACCGGAGCAGGCCGGCTCGACTAACGGCTCAGGTCGGTCACCGTCCAGGTCTTGCTCACGTGTTCGCCGTTCGGGCCGACGAGCGTGATCGTGTAGTCGCGGGACGGTCCCTGGTCGAAGCAGGGGAAGAGGTGCTCGTCGGTGAAGTCGTTCTGGTTGCCGCTCAACGGGACCTGCATGTAGTTCTTGTCCTTCGCGTCCTGATCGCCGGGGGAGTACCAGGCCTGGACCGCATTCGCGCTCGCCCAGGACACCATGAGGGTGGGCTTCGGCGGCTGGTAGTCCTCATTGCCGGCATCGCAGGTCACGGTCGTCGGAGCGTTGAAGGCGGTGAAGCGGGTCGATTCATCCTCGGGTGGTGCGGCCTCGCCGGCAGGGCTCTCGCTCGGACCCTCGCTCGACGACTCGCTCGGCGAGGCACCGGGGGACGACGAGGGCGAGGTGCTGGAGTTCAAACCCGTCGGCTCCCGATCGACGGCCGAGCCCTGGCCGAGGATGAAGAAGACAAGGGCGATGAGTGCGAGCAGGAGGACGCCGATCACCGCGATGAGCGCGATGAGGGTTCTGTTGTTCTTCTTGCTCGGTGCCGGTTCGGTGGACAACGGTCCTCCTCAGCGTTGCGGTTAGAAGTGATCTCCCGTGATCGTGACCGTCCACGTCTTGCTCACGTGCTTGCCGTCGGGTCCGACGAGAGTGATCGTGTAGGTATTGCTTCCGTCGGAGCAGTCGACGATCTGCTCGTACGGGAAGTCACCCTGATTCCCGTTCAGGGGGATCTGCATGTACCCCGAGTTCGCGGCGTCGTCCGTGCCGTTGACGAACCACGCCTCGTCGGCGCCAGCGGTCGACCATGAAACGGTGAACGTCGGACGGGTCGCGGGGAAGGACGGTCCACCGGCCGAGCAACTCTGGCTCGACGGGTAGTTGAGCGTCTTGAATCGCGGTCCGGTCTCCTGCGGCGGCGGGGGCGGAGGCGGCGGCGCAGAACTCGGCGATGCGCTCGGGCTCTCGCTGGGTGTCTCGCTGGGGGACGCGCTCGGGCTCTCGCTGGGTGTCTCGCTCGAGCTCGCCGACGGGCTCGTGCTGACGTCGGAGACCGGTTCCGCACTCGGGCCACCGATCCCGCGCGACAACAGCAGCGTCAGCAGCACGACAACGGCGATGAGCAGCAGTCCGCCGACGATCGACAGGATGAGGATGAGGAGCTTCGATTTCTTCTTGCCGCCTTCGCCGACGGTCGCCGCCGCGCTCGGAGCCTCGAATCGCTCGGTAGGTGTGTCGTCGCTCATGAATCCCCGCCGGTCAAGAAAGGAATGCGCACGTGCTGAAATCGATCGAGGGTCATTCTAAGGGCGCGGGAGGTCGACGCACCAGAGCCGACCTCCCGCACCCGGCACGGGGAGAGTCGTGGCGTTACGACTCGGCGACGACCTCGTCGCGCACGCGAATGCGCACGGCGATGAGTGAGGCAACGAGGGTGAGGACCGACAACAGGGCGAGCACGATCCCCGGATGCCACCAGGCGGCATCCGTCGCCGTGGACAGCGCCTGTGTGGCGAGCGGGATGAGGCCGGAGATGACGGCGGCGACGCTGTAGGCGATCGAGAGTGCGCTGTAGCGCACCGGCCCGCTGAACAGATCGGACATGAGGCCGCCGAGCCCGGCCCAGCTGAGAGTGGGGAGGATCCCGCCGATGATCATCGTTCCGACGAGGATCGGGAACGTCGCGAACTGCAGCATCCAGTACATCGGGAAGGTGATGAGCAGGGTGCCGAGCGCGCCGATCGCGACGACCCTCGCGGAGCCGATGCGATTCGCCCACACCCCGAAGAGCGGAATCGTGACGAGTTGCAGGAGGCTGCCGATGAGCGTCGCCTGGAAGAGCTCCTGATAGGAGAATCCGAGGATGTTGACGCCGTAGGCCATCGTGTAGGTGTTCATGAGCGAGTACGAGCCGATGCCGAGCAGGGCAGCACCGATCGCGACGATGACCGCGAACGGATGCGTGCGAAAGACGTCGAGCACCGGGATGCGCGAGCGGCGGCCCGTGTCGACCAGGGTCTTGAAGACGGGAGTCTCGTCGATCGCGAGCCGCAGGTAGAGCGAGACGGCCAGCAGCGGGAAGGCGAGCAGGAACGGCAGTCGCCATCCCCAGGCGAGCATGTCCTCGCCGCTCAGCGTGAGCGTCAGGAGCAGGAAGAGGGCGCCGGTGAGGATCGTGCCGACCGGTGAGCCGAGCTGGGGGAGCGCGGCGTAGAACCCGCGCCTGCGGTAACCGGCATGTTCGGTGGCGAGGAGGATGGCGCCGCCCCACTCGCCGCCGAGGGAGAGTCCCTGGACGATCCGCAGCAGTGCCAGCAGGATCGGGGCGAGGATGCCGATGCTCGCGAAATCGGGGAGGAGGCCGATCGCGCCGGTCGCGACACCCATGATGCCGATCGTCCAGAGAAGCGTGCGTTTGCGGCCGATGCGGTCGCCGAGGTGCCCGAAGATGACCGCGCCGAGTGGGCGGACGAGGTAGGACATCGCGAGGAGCAGGAACGACAGGATGGTGCCCGCCGCGCGATCCTGCTCCGGGAAGAACAGCGGCGCGCTGAAGATCGCGCTGAAGTAGGCGAAGACGTAGAAGTCGTACGATTCGAGGGATGTTCCGACGAAGGACGCCCAGACGACCTTGCGAGCCACTTTCGGTTCGGTGGGCTTGACGACCAGGGGTTCCAGCTCTGTCGCGGTCACGCGCGGCCTTTCGGTTCAGGAGTGCGGTGGGATGGATTGTTAGACTGAGTCCAGAAATAGATACTAGTGGAGTCGACGGATGAAAAGCGAGCGCATGACGGCGGGCCGCCCGCGGGCGTCGTCGCGGGGCACGATCGAGGATGCCGCCGCCGAACTCTTCCTCGAGCAGAGCTACGGCGGCACCACGATCGACGAGATCACCCAGCGGGCCGGCGTGAGCCGCGCGACCTTTTTCAACTACTTCTCCTCCAAGAGCGATCTGCTGTGGATCGACGCCGACCACGCGATCGAACGACTCGAGGAATGCCTGGGCGCGGGTGCGCCATTGCTCGAGGCGGTGGCGACGGTCGCCGCCGAGGTGGGCCCGGAGCGCGTCCCTCTCGCGGTCACGCAGGCGGATGCCATGGGCACGCGCGAGGAGCTCGTCGCCTCCGGCCTCGTACGGGTGGCCCGCGTGACGGCGCTCATCCGCACGGCCATGGCCGCCGAGTCCGGAGGAGACCGCCGAGCACTCTCCGTCAACGTGCGTGCCAATGCCGTGGCCGGGGCGATCGTCGCGGCGTGGGGCGCCTGGATCGTGGGCGGCGTGGGTCGACGGGGTTTGCGGGATTACCTCAGTGACGCACTTGCGCTAGTCTAACTATAACAATAGACTCGCCTCGTGCTCATCAGAATCGACCCGTCCTCCGGCGTCCCGCTGTTCGACCAGCTGGCCGGCAGCATCCGGGCATCGACGATCACCGGGGCCATCGCGCTCGGCGAGCGCCTGCCGTCGGCACGCGAGCTCGCACAGTCCCTCGACATCAACGTGCACACCGTGCTGCGGGCATACCAGTTGCTGCGCGATGAAGGCCTCATCGAGCTGCGACCAGGGCGTGGTGCGATCGTGACCGGCCGGCCACCCGGCGGCTACGAGGATCTCAACACCGCCGTCGACGCCGTCATCGCCGAGGCGCGCAAACTCGACATCGCTCCGGCGGCGCTCGCCGCACTCATCAGGGAGACCTACCAATGACCGACACCGCACGGCAGACGAAGGCCACGAGGCTGCGGGCCATCGTGATCGGCACGGTCGTCCCGATCGCGGTCGCGCTCGTCACCGTGGCGCTCCTGGTGTCGTGGATGCCGCAGCTTCCCGACCCGATCGCCGTCCACTGGTCGGGTGCCGGGCCCGACGGCTTCGGATCGGCGATGCCCTTCATCCTTCTCCCGCTCGGCATCACCGTGGTGTTCAGCGCGTTCGCAGCGGTATGGTCATGGCGGTCGACGCCTTCCGGGCGCCTCACCTGGAACCAGAAGTTCCTGGTCGTCACGAGCCTGTGGCTGGCGGCACTGCTGAATGTCGGCATCGGAGGGAGCGTGGCGATTCAGCGGGGGCTGGCCGATGCCCACGATGCCCAGGGCGTCGGGCCCTGGTTCGCCGTCGGCGTCGGCGCCGGGTTCGTCCTCGCCGTCGCCGGCTGGTTCCTGCTGCCCCCCGCGGAGAGGGTGGGCCAGGCGGGCACGAGTCCGAGACCGGTGGATGTCCAGGGCCAGGAGCGGGTGTCGTGGTCGCGCTCCGCACGCCTCGGCACCGTCGCTCTCGTGGTCGTTGCGCTGACCCTCGTGGTCGCCATCGGCGCAGTCGTTGTGGCAGCGTTCGCCTCCAGGGGGTCGGGCGCCTTCGCCATCGTCGTTCTCGTCTTGGTCGCCGCTCTCGTGGCGACCAACACATGGTGGCGCGTATCCGCCGACCATCGCGGTTTCATCGCCAGGGGCGTGTTCGGCTGGCCGCGCAAACGCATCCCGCTCGACGACATCCGCTCGGTGCAGGTCGTCGAGGTCGACCCGACGCGCGATTTCGGCGGATGGGGCTGGCGCTGGGGCGGCCAGGGGCGCACCGGGATCATCCTGCGTGCGGGCGAGGGTATCGAGGTGACGACCACGCCGGGCAAGCATTTCGTCGTGACCGTCGACGACGCCGCGACCGGCGCAGGCGTGCTTGCCGCGCTCATCGCGCAGCGCACCCGCTGACGGGCCTTCCCGCCCGCCTTCCCACCTATCTTCCCCGCATCCGCTGCCACCATCCGAGGCCAGAACCAGCGTTGGCGCGGGTGTTTTCATCGAGCGCTGGAATTACGACACCCGCGCAGGGCAAAAACACCCGCGCGGGCCGGATCTCGTTCCACCTCTTCCCCTCCCACACAGTCCCGATCGGCATCCGCTCTCCACCGTTTCGCGCATCCTGAGGACCTGTGCCGCGCGCAAAGCCCGACGATAGTGCCATGCCTGCCACTATCGACTTCCTCATTCGACGACGCGACCTTGAGGTCATCGGTACGCCCGACTCGAGCGTGCGGCGGGCGCTGCGCCGAGGCAGCCTGGTACGCGTGGCAGCCGGCAGCTACGCCGACCTCGATGTTTGGAATGAACTCGAACCCATCGATCGGCATCGGGCGCGGGTCATGGCGGTGGCCGGTCGCCTGCGCACGGCTCCGGTGTTCTCGCACTTCGCGGCGGCGGCGCTCTGGGGCATCCGGATTCTCGGGCCATGGCCGACAGTCGTCGATGTCACGCTGGAGCGGGCATCGGGAGGTCGATCGGATGGTGCGCTTCGTCGGCACTGCACCGGGCTCGACGGCATCGAGGTGCTGGAACTCGATGGGTTGGCGCTGACCTCGCCGGCGCAGACCGCCGTGGACCTCGCAAGAGAGCTCCCCTTCGCGGATGCCGTCGTCGCGCTTGATTCCGCGTTGCACCGCCGGCGGCGGCCCACCCCGCTCGCAACGGAAGACCAGATCGCGCGCGTCGTCGCGGCGACGGAAGGCAATCGCGGCTACCGACGAGCGCTTGCCTCTTCGGGGTTCGCGACGTCACTCTCGGATTCGGTGGAGGAGTCGCACAGCCGGGTGCAGCTGCATCTTCTGGGCTTTCCCGAACCCGAGCTGCAACGCAGGTTCGCACTGGCGAACAGCCGCCACGCGGAGGTCGACTTCTACTGGCCGGATTTCGACCACATCGGAGAATGCGACGGTCGTATGAAGTATCGGGATCCACGGATTCTGCAGGGGAGGACCCGGGACCAGGTGTTCTTCGCCGAGAAGGGGAGGGAGAACGAGCTGCGACAGCAGGTGCGGATGTTCTCGCGCTGGGAACCCCGGGAGCTCTACCCACCCCAGCAGCTCTACGATCGGCTCGTACGGGACGGGTTGCCGTCGTCGAAGCCGCGGCCCGCCCCACGATGGCGGACGTAACGCGGGTGTTCTCGTCGCCCGCGGGTACTACTTCGCCCGCGGGCGACAAGAACACCCGCGCGGCCAGGGATCTCGGTAACCACGAGGGATCTCGACCAGGATGTGTGCGAGTCCGCCGGGACGCGTATCCTTGACGCAGAGGCATCGATCCGGCCATCACCGGGGAGCCTTCGGAAGAACGTTGCGCGCCGCCGTCTTGGCGGTCGGTAAAGCAACAAGTAGAACCGAACGGGTGGGCCCGTCATCGCCTGCAATGAGTGGCAGTTCTCCGGGACTGCAAACGAGGTGGTACCGCGGCATCCGTCGTCCTCGTGTTGACACAGCACCAACGTCCAGCACGAGGAATGAAACCGATGACCTACCCGCTTTCCGCAGACGGCGAACCGGCCGAGCCGCTCAGCCCGAGCCCGCGCTTTCCGGAGCTCGAGGAGCGCATCCTCGCATTCTGGGCGAAGGACGACACCTTCCGCGCCTCCGTCGAGCAGCGCGAGGGCGCCGAGGAGTGGGTCTTCTACGACGGCCCGCCGTTCGCGAACGGACTCCCGCACTACGGCCACCTGCTCACCGGCTACGCGAAAGACCTGTTCCCGCGCTTCCAGACCATGCGCGGCAGGCAGGTGCATCGGCGCTTCGGATGGGACACCCACGGCCTCCCCGCCGAACTCGAGGCCGAACGCCAGCTGGGCATCACCGACAAGAGCCAGATCGAGGAGATGGGCATCGCCGCCTTCAACCAGGCGGCGCGCGAGTCGGTGCTCAAATACACGAAGGAGTGGGAGGAGTACGTCACCCGGATGGCCCGCTGGGTCGACTTCGAGAACGACTACAAGACCCTCGACACGACCTTCATGGAGTCGGTCATCTGGGGCTTCAAACAGCTCTACGACAAAGACCTCGCCTATGAGGGCTACCGTGTGCTCCCTTACTGCTGGCGCGACCAGACGCCCCTCTCGAACCACGAACTTCGGATGGACGACGACGTCTACAAGATGCGCCAGGACCAGTCCGTCACGGTCACCTTCCCGCTCACCGGGGAGAAAGCGGATGCCCTCGGCCTCGCCGGCGTCAACGCCCTCGCCTGGACGACGACGCCGTGGACCCTGCCCACCAATGCTGCGCTCGCGGTCGGCCCCGGCATCGAGTACGCGGTCGTGCAGGCCCGGGTCTCGGCCCTTCGAGAGCCTCAGGGGGGTCCAAGCTCGACCGGAGAGGATGGGTCGACTGAGTCTCTCGGGTCGAGCCTGTCGAGACCAGCCAGTGATGGCGCACGCTATCTCCTGGCCGCCGACACGATCGGCTCCTACGCGAAGGAACTCGGCTACGCCTCCGCGGAGGAGGCCCACGCGGCGGTCGAGCGCACTGTCCTCGGCAGCGAGCTCGCCGGCATCCGGTACGAGCGCCTGTGGGACTACTACGCGGATGCCGAGAAGTACGGCACGCAGAACGCCTGGCAGGTGCTCGTCGCCGACTACGTCGAGACCGGCGAGGGCACCGGCATCGTGCACCAGGCGCCTGCCTATGGCGAGGACGACCAGCTCGTCTGCGGCCAGGCGGGGATCCCGGTCGTCCTCTCGGTCGACGACGGGGGACGCTTCCTGCCCGAGGTCGAGGGCGTCGAGGGCCTGCAGGTCTTCGACGCGAACCCGGTGCTCGTCAAGCAGCTGCGGGCCATGGGCCGCCTGCTCAAGGTGGCGAGCTACGAGCACAGCTACCCGCACTGCTGGCGGTGCCGCAACCCGCTCATCTACAAGGCGGTGTCGAGTTGGTTCGTGAAGGTGCCGGAGTTCCGCGACCGGATGGGCGAGCTCAACCAGGAGATCACCTGGGTGCCCGACAACGTCAAGGACGGCCAGTTCGGCAAGTGGCTCTCGGGCGCCCGCGACTGGTCGATCTCCCGCAACCGCTACTGGGGCTCGCCGATCCCGATCTGGAAGAGCGACGACCCGGCCTACCCGCGGGTGGACGCCTACGGCTCGCTCGCCGAAATCGAACGCGACTTCGGCCGGATGCCGGTCAACGCGGCGGGCGAGCCCGACCTGCATCGCCCCTACATCGACGAGCTGACCCGCCCGAACCCGGACGACCCGACCGGCCGGTCCACCATGCGCCGGATCGAGGATGTGCTCGACGTGTGGTTCGACTCCGGTTCGATGCCCTACGCGCAGGTGCACTACCCCTTCGAGAACCAGGAGTGGTTCGACAGCCACAGCCCGGCCGACTTCATCGTCGAGTACATCGGGCAGACGCGCGGCTGGTTCTACGTCATGCACGTGCTCTCGACCGCGATCTTCGACCGACCGGCCTTCACAAACGTGCTCAGCCATGGCATCGTGCTCGGCAGCGACGGTCAGAAGATGTCGAAGAGCCTGCGCAACTATCCGGACGTCAACGAGGTCTTCGACCGCGACGGCGCGGATGCGATGCGCTGGTTCCTCATGTCGTCGTCCGTCATCCGCGGCGGCAACATCAGCGTCACCGAGGAGGCGATCCGCGCGGGTGTGCGCGAGTTCCTGCTCCCGATGTGGAGCACGTACTACTTCTTCGCCCTCTACGCGAACGCCGCGACGCCTTCTCCGGTCGAGTCTGTCGAGACCCGTGGCGCGGGATACCTCGCCCGTTGGCGCACCGACTCCACCAACATCCTCGACCGCTACCTGCTGGCCAAGACCCGTCGTCTCGTGACCGACGTCACAGTCGACCTCGAGGCGCTCGACTCGCCCATGGCATCCGCGAAGCTGCGCGACTTCGCCGACGTACTCACCAACTGGTATGTCAGGCGAAGCCGCGACCGCTTCTGGGCCGGCGACGAGCGGGATGCCTTCGACACCCTCTACACGGTGCTCGAGACCGTGCTGAGGGTGGCGGCGCCGCTCATTCCCCTCGTCGCCGAGGAGATGTGGAAGGGGCTCACGGGTGGCCGCAGCGTCCACCTCGAGGACTGGCCGGATGCGAACCTGTTCCCCGCGGATGACGCGCTCGTCTCCGCCATGGACCGGGTGCGCGAGATCGCCTCGGCCGGGCTCGCGCTGCGCAAGTCGACCGGGCGCCGGGTGCGACTTCCGCTCTCCCGACTGACCGTCGTCGGCGACAGCGCGGGGCTGGCCGAGTTCTCCGACATCCTGAAGGACGAACTCAATGTCCGGCACATCGCCTTCGCCCCGCTCACCGAGGGCAGCCTGGGCGATTTCGGCATCACGCGCCGGCTCTCGGTCAACGCGAGGGCGCTCGGCCCCCGGGTCGGCAAGGACGTGCAGCGCATCATCCAGGCGTCGAAGTCCGGGGACTGGAGTGTCGACGGCGAGACCGTCGTCGCGGGGGGCACGGTGCTGCGCGACGGAGAGTTCGAGCTCGTGCTCGAGTCCGCCGACCCGGCGAGCGCCGTCTCCTTCCTCGACACGGAAGGCTTCGTCGTGCTCGACACCGCCACGACGCCTGAGCTGGAGGCGGAGGGGCTCGCCCGCGACGTCATCCGGGCCGTGCAGGAGACCCGGCGCTCCGCCGGCCTCGACGTGAGCGACCGCATCAACCTGCGCCTCTATTTCGAGGATCCGGGGGAGGCGTCGAGCGTGGCGGCCTATGCCGGCATGATCTCCGAAGAGACGCTCGCGCCGGCGATCGAGGTACGCTCGGCTGAGTCGTTCGACGGGGAGTTCGCGAACCTCGAGGAACTCGCAGCGGTGCACGGCTCCGGCGATGCGTTCCGGGTCACTGTCAAGGCCGGGCTGTACGCGAACACCGGCGCGGTGCTCGTCGAACTCAACCGCCAGGGCAGGGGAATCGATGTCTAGGAAGCGCGAAGCAGAAGACCCGGAGATCGGCGACGATGCGCTGTTCCAGTCGCAGGCCGACCGGGTCTACGCCGAGCTCCTCTCCCGCGTCGGCGAGGCGAACCCGCAGCCGAGACTCGGGCCGACCCGGCGGGCGGCGGAACTTCTCGGCGACCCGCAACGCGCGTACCCGATCATCCACGTCACCGGCACGAACGGCAAGACGAGTACGAGTCGAATCGCCGAGAGCATCCTGCGGGCCTACGGCCTGCGCACCGGGCTGCTCACGAGCCCGCACCTCGTGCGCATGAATGAGCGCATCGTGATCGACGGCGACCCGATCGCCAACGAGGCTCTCGTGGCCAACTGGGACGACATCCAGCCCCACCTCGCCATGGTCGATGCCGAGCTCGAGGCTGCGGGCGAGCTGCCGGTCACCTTCTTCGAGGCCCTCACTGTGCTCGCCTTCGCCTGTTTCGCGGATGCCCCCGTCGACGTCGTCGTGCTCGAGGTCGGGATGGGCGGAGAGTGGGATTCGACGAACATCGCCGACGGTCAGGTCGCCGTCTTCGCCCCGATCGCGCTCGACCACATGCATCGGCTCGGCAACACGATCCTCGAGATCGCGACGACGAAGGCCGGCATCATCAAGCCCGCCGCCCGCGTCGTCTCGGCGAAGCAGGTCCCGGATGCGCTGGCCGCCATCGAGCGCGCCGTCGCCCTCACCGAATCCACCCTCGCGGTCGAGGGCGAGGCGTTCGCGCTCGAGTCGACGACCATTGCCGTCGGCGGGCAGGTCATCTCGGTGCGCGGTATGGCCGGGCACTATGCGGACCTCTTCCTGCCGCTCTTTGGCGACCACCAGGCCGCCAATGCGACTCTCGCGATCGCGGCCGTCGAGTCGTTCCTCGGCGGGGGTGCGCAGCCGCTCGACCACGACATCCTCGCCGAGGGGCTGGCCACGGCGACCTCGCCCGGACGCCTGCAGATCCTCGGCACCGAGCCGACCGTGCTCATCGACGCCGCCCACAACCCGCACGGGGCGAAGGCGCTTGCCGCAGCGATCGGCAGCTACTTCGACTTCGCCGAGCTCGTGCTCGTGATGGGCATCCTCGAGGACAAGGACGCCCACGGCATCGTCGACGCGCTCGCGCCGCTGGCTTCGCGCATCCACGTGACCCAGTCGCACTCGGACCGGGCGATCCCGGCGGAGGCGCTCGCCGAGCGGGTCGGCGAGTGGGCGCACGAGGCGCCGCGACTCGAGTTCGACGACCTCGACGCCGCACTCTCCGAAGCACGAGAGTGGGCGGATGCGGCTCCGGGCCGCGCCGTGCTCGTCACCGGCTCGATCACGCTCATCGGCGAGGCGATCGAACTCGCGACTGCTCAGGGGTGGGCTATGCAGGGCGGGAACCGATGAGCGGCCGGCAGCCGACTCCGCGCCGGGCGCGAACGGCCACCGAGTCGCTCCTGTCGATCGTGCTGGGGCTCGAGGCCGCCCTGCTGTTCTTCGTGACCGTCACCGCTTTCGGGCTGAAGGTGCTGCCCCCCGCAGTCGTGTTCGGGGGAGGGGGAGCACTCTTCGCGATCTTCCTGCTCGCGGCCTGGCTCATGAGATTCCACTGGGGAGTGTGGCTCGGCTGGCTGCTCCAGGTCGCTCTCATCGCGATCGGGTTCATCCTGCCGCTCATGTTCTTCATCGGCGCCGGGTTCGTCGCCATCTGGGTCTACTGCTTCGTGACCGCCCGCCGACTCGATGCGCGCAATCGTTCATCCGACAACAGCCCAACAAAGGAGACACCATGAATGCCCCCGTCGAAGAGACCCTCGTGCTGGTGAAGCCGGATGGCGTCGCCCGCAGCCTCACCGGCGAGATCCTGCGCCGCATCGAGGCGAAGGGGTACCAGCTCGTCGACATCCGACTCGTGCACGCCGACCGCGACCTGCTGGCGAAGCACTACGAGGAGCACCAGGGCAAGCCGTTCTACGAGCCGCTCGTCGAGTTCATGGAGAGCGGCCCCGTGGTGGCGATGCGCGTGGCGGGCGACCGAGTCATCGAGGGGTTCCGGATGCTCGCGGGCACGACCGATCCGACGACGGCCGCCCCCGGCACCATCCGCGGCGACCTCGGCCGTGACTGGGGCCTCGCCGTGCAGCAGAACCTCGTGCACGGGTCGGATTCCCAGGAATCGGCCGCTCGCGAGCTCGCGCTGTGGTTCGCTTAACCGACATCGCAGGCTTTGCACGATAACGAAACGGCAACGATGCCCCACGCGATCCAGCGCCGTCGCTGAGGAGTGAAAACGCATGCGGATCAGGGGTTTCTATACGCGTATCTGATGGTATATCACCATTCCGGCGCTACTCAGATCATTGCTAGCGTGGGGGACTGAAAGTTCAGACCGCGCTCGCGCTCGATTTCTGCGAAACGCAGAGAGTGCGCGATCGTATGGTTGGCGCGATGAAGTCGATCCCGTGATCGCTTCGGCCCGATCGGTCGCCGCACCGGAATTCACTGGCATGTCGGCGGTCTTGACGGGGCGGTCGATGCAAACCCGGACGTGACCGAAGCCGCCCGCACCGCTGAGTTTCTGCGTGGGCGCGGAGGAAACCGTGGCAGAACCCGAGACCGTCGCTGTCCGAGCGCACAAGCTCTACAAGGTGTTCGGCCGCCGGCCCCAGGAGGCCGTGCGCGCCCTCGAGGCAGGGTCGAGTCGTGAGGAGGTCGGGAGCTACGGCACCGCCGCCGTCATCGACGCGAGCTTCGAGGTCAAGGCCGGCGAGATCTTCGTGGTGATGGGGCTCAGCGGATCCGGCAAGTCAACGCTCATCCGGATGCTGAATGGACTGCTCGAGCCGACATCCGGCGTCGTCACCGTCGATGGCACCGACATCTCGGGGATTCCGGCTCGCGAGCTTCGCGAAGTCCGGCGTCGCACCATCTCGATGGTGTTCCAGCACTTCGCGCTCCTGCCCCACCGTACGGTCCTCGACAATGCCGCCTATGCGCTCGAGGTCCAGGGCGTCCCGAGGCCGGAGCGCGAGGAGCGTGCCCGGCGCGTCATCGACATCGTCGGGCTCGGTGGCTGGGGCGACAAGCTCCCGGAACAGCTCTCCGGCGGGATGAAGCAACGCGTCGGCCTGGCGAGGGCGCTCGCGGCGGAAACCGACATCCTGCTCATGGACGAGGCGTTCTCGGCTCTCGACCCCCTCATTCGACGGGAGATGCAGGAACAGCTCGTGGAGCTGCACGCAGACCTCGGCAAGACCATCATCTTCATCACGCACGACCTCAATGAGGCCATGTTCCTCGGCGACCGGATCGCGGTGATGCGCGACGGTCGCATCGTTCAGGTCGGGACCCCGGAGGACATCCTCACCGACCCGGCCAACGACTACGTCGCCCAGTTCGTGCAGGATGTCGACCGTGCGCGGGTGCTCACGGCCGCGAGCGCGATGGAGCCTGCCCGCTCAGTGGTCTCCCACACCGCCGGACCGCGGGCTGCGTTGCGCGAGATGCGGGACCTGCAGACTTCGGCTGCGTTCGTCGTCGGGCGCGGCAGAACCCTCATCGGGGCGGTCCGCGACCGCGACGTCATGCAGCTCGTCAAGACCAATACGGCAGAACTCGAGCCCGCGATCGACACCGAGGTGGCCTCGGTCGCCGCCGATATCGCCCTCGCGGACCTCTACGAGGTCGCCGTCGAGAGCGATCTTCCCATCGCCGTCACCGACGACAAGCGTCGGCTGCTCGGAGTCATTCCCCGAGTGACGCTCCTGGCGGCGCTCGGCAACATCGACACGAGCAACGGCGAGCCGAACTCCGTCGAGCCACCCGCGACGATTCCGATGAACATCATCACCGAGACGCTCCTTGAGTCCGCGCAGCGGGGCGATGCGGATTCAGACGGCGCCGATCCAGACGGAGCCGCCCCTGACGACCGGGTCGCCTCGGCGAAAGGGGCGACAGGATGATCGACCTCCGGATTCCGCTCGGCGATGGGGTCGAAGCCTTCGTCGACTTCGTCACCGACAACCTCGCCTTCATCTTCACCTTCCTTAGAACCGTCTTCAAGGGGTTCTACGACGGGGTCGACTGGGTGGTGTCGACGCCGCCGTTCTGGGTCATCATCATCCTCATCGCCGCGCTCGCGGTCTACGCCAAGAACTGGAGGTTCGGGGCCGGCGTTGTGGTGGGTCTCCTGCTCATTCAGTTCATCAACCAGTGGGACAACGCGATGGACACCCTTGCGCTCACACTTGTTGCGGCCTTCATGGCCGTGATCATCAGCGTCCCGCTCGGCATCTGGGCAGCCCGCTCGGACACCGTGTCGACGATCGTGAGACCGGTCCTCGACTTCCTGCAGACCATGCCGGCGTTCGTCTACCTCATCCCCGCCCTGTTGCTCTTCCGGATCGGCGTCGTCCCAGGGATCGTCGCGACAGTCGCGTTCGCCTTGGCGCCGGGGGTGCGGCTCACCGAGTTGGGCATCCGCGGCGTCGACAAGGAGGTCGTCGAGGCGGGTCACGCCTTCGGTGCAGCGCCCGGGCGCATCCTGCGGCAGATCCAGCTTCCCCTGGCGCGACCGAGCATCATGGCGGGCGTCAACCAGGTCATCATGCTCTCGCTCTCGATGGTCGTCATCGCGAGCATGGTCGGTGCTCCAGGGCTCGGCAAGGACATCATCCAGGCGCTCAGTCGTATCGATGTCGGTCTCGGCTCTGAGGCGGGACTGGCCGTTGTCATTCTCGCGATCATCCTGGACCGGCTTACGGCGACCCTGGGAACGGCTCGCAAGAGAAGGTTCGGCCAGGCCGAACAGAAGAATTCGTCTGGCGAGGAGCCAGCCGATCCGAACTCGGTCGACGACACGTTGACCGACACGGTGCCCGCCAGGTAGACGGCATCGGCCGTTCCGCCCGGTGTGGTGCAACACCGCCAATCACCCCCGCACAGCAGGGGCCGAAAGGAAGAGACAAACACATGAAGAAGCGAATACTGGCCGCACTGGCCATTGGCGCGGTCGCCACGTTGGGCCTTGGTGCCTGCGCAGCCGACACCGATCCCGGCACCGGCAACGAGGGCCAGGAGCAGACCACCGACAAGATGGACCTGACGATCGGTGTGTTCAACGGTTGGCCCGAGGGCGAGGCGGCTTCCTTTATCTGGAAGCTCATTCTTGAGGACAAGGGCTACAACGTCACCCTCGAGTACGCCGACGCAGGTCCCGTGTTCGCCGGGCTGAGCACCGGTGACTACGACGTCGCGTTCGACGGCTGGCTGCCGACGACACACGCCAAGTACATGGAGGACTACGGCGACAAGCTTGTCGACCTGGGCTCCTGGAACGAGGACGCTGTCCTCACGGTGGCCGTGAACGCGGATGCTCCGATCGACTCGCTCACTGAGCTGGCCGACCACGCCGACGAGTTCGACAATCGCATCGTGGGTATTGAGCCGGGCGCTGGTCTCACCGGGGCAGTGCAGGACAACGTCATCCCGACCTACGGTCTCGAGGACATGGAGTTCATCACCTCGTCGACGCCCGCGATGCTCGCTGAGCTCTCGGCAGCGCTGGACGCGGGAGAGAACATCGCTGTGACGCTGTGGCGTCCGCACTGGGCCTACAACGAGTTCGACATCAAGGACCTCAAGGACCCTGAGGGCACGCTTGGAGCCTCGGAGTCGATTCACTCGATCGCCCGTGTCGGCTTCGAGGACGACTACCCGCAGTTGACGGAGTGGATCAAGGACTTCACGCTCAGCTCCGACCTGCTGTACTCGCTGGAGAACGTGATGTACAACGTCGACCAGGCCCCGGACGACTATGCGCCGATCGTGGCGACCTGGATGGCTGACAACCAGGACTACATCGACGGTCTCACCGACTAGGACCGATCCCAGTGAATCGGGCGGTCCCTCGCGGGGCCGCCCGTTTCGTGTTCCCTGTCCCCGGACCGTTACCTCGCTGGTTGAGTAGCGCGGAGCGCGTATCGAAACCGAGGTCATTGGTGCTGTGGCTTCGATACGCCCGCTCCGCGGGCTACTCAACCGTCGAAGAACCCCGCCTCCTCGAGAAGTCCTTCCGGCTGAGCGCTGGCAGATCGTTGTACCGTCCCTCGATGAGCGCTTCCCGCTTGCGTCGCGACCAGCCCTGGATCCGCTTCTCCATTGTGAAGGCATCCGCAACCCGCTCGTACTCGTAGGCGAAAACGAGGATGACGGGGAGTCGTCGCTTCGTGTACTCTGCGCCGAGCCCCATCGAATGTTGTTGAATGCGCTGCTCAAGGTCGACGGTGCTGCCGACGTAGTAGCTATCGTCCGAGCAGCGAAGGATGTAGACGTGGGGCATGCGTCAAGGCTGCACGTTTGAGGGATATTGCGGGGAAGTTGTGCACAGCTTGGTTTCGATACGCGACCTTCGGTCGCTACTCAACCAGCGAGTAATGGCGACCCCGCCGGTTGACGCGGTGACCCCGCTGGTTGAGTAGCGCGGAGCGCGTATCGAAACCGAGGTCATTGGTGCTGTGGCTTCGATACGCCCGCTCCGCGGGCTACTCAACGAGGAGCAACGGTCAGAACAGGTTGTCGATGAGGTCGAGGCGCACCTGTGCGATGGCCGCCACGACGAGATAGCTCACGAGGGTCAGAAGCGGCACCCAGCCATAGGCGGTGGTGAAGAAGCGGCGCGCCCGCTCGCCGACCGGGATGTTCCCGACCGAGAGGTTGTAGAAGGTCACCGCCCAGAACAGCGGGATCGTGACGCTCCACACCACCATGCACCACGGGCAGAGCGTCCCCAGGTGGAAGATGCTCTGGTAGATGAGCCAGCACACGAACCCGAGTGCGCCGGCGATGCCGAGGTTGAACAGCATCCAGAACCAGCGCGCGAACCGCGCTCCCGCGAGCATGGCGGCCCCGACCGCGATGGGCGCGACGAAGCCGCCGAGGCCGAGCAGCGGGTTCGGGAAACCGAAGACGGAGCCCTGCCAGGACTCGAGGTTCTCGCCGCACTGCACGAGCACGCTGAAGTCGCAGCTCAGGTTCGTGTCGGGATTCACGAGCGTCTGTATCTTCGCGATCGTGAGCTCCCAGGAGGCCCAGAAGCCGATCGCTCCGGCGATGATGAGGAAGATGGGGAGGATGAAGGGCCGTGCTGCCGGCGAAGTCTGGCTCACTCTGGCGATTATTGCACGCGGCGAAATCGGGATTGGCGGCGAGGCGTGCGATAATGGCCTCAGCCCTCCGAGCCGCGCTCGGATCGGCCTGGCAAAGCTTCCCGGTCTGTGAACCGGGCACTTGCGAACCGTTCGGCGGTTTGCATCAGAAAGCGTGATAACGCAAAGGATTAGCGGCGGTTCGCCGGTGGCGAATGGCGGCATGAGAGTGATTCCCGCAGGGGTGGCGCGGCTTCCCGCGGCGGGCTAGGAGTGCACCAGCGATGGTGGAGACAAACGAAAACGACAAGAAGAGAACCCGGATCTTCGGCGGACGCCGTGCGAAGGCCGATGCGGCCCAATCGACTGCAGCCCAGTCGACAGCAGCTCCGCCGGATGCCGCCCCGGCCTCACCGGTGACGGAACCCGATACGACGGCGGCGAAGGCACCTGTGCGCAGGGCGCCGGCGAAGAAGGCCTCGCCTCCGAAGTCCGCGGCGACCGCAGCGGCGGAGAAGGCCGTCTCGACGGCCGTGGATGCCGCCGGATCCGAATCGAAACCCGGCGCGAAGGCCCGGAAGGCCCCGACTCGGAAGGACTCGACTCAGGAGGATGCCGCCACGAAGGCCCCTGCCCGGAAGGAGTCCGCTCCCAAGCGGAAGGCACCGGCAGCCCCGGCCTCAGCACTCGCCCCGCTCTTCCAGGCGCCCGACCTCCCCCCGATCGCGGAGCGCCAGGGCAACCGTTCCGGCTCCGACGGCGAGGAGTCGGGGACCGTGCGTCGACGCACGCGCCGCCGCTCCGGCGAAGAGGGCGATGCGGATGCCGGCCAGCCGAACACGGTCGTCAAGGTCCGGCAGCCCCGCCAGCAGCCGGCGCCGAGCAACGAGCCTCAGCGCGTCAAGGGTTCGACGAGGCTCGAGGCGAAGAAGCAGCGCCGGCGTGACGGACGCGACGCAGGCCGCCGCCGCCCGGTCATCACCGAGGCCGAGTTCCTCGCCCGCCGCGAGAGCGTCGACCGGGCGATGGTCGTGCGCTCGAAGCACGACCGCATCCAGATCGGCGTCCTCGAGGACGGCGTGCTCGTCGAGCACTACGTCGCGAAGGCGCAGGACGCCTCGCTCATCGGCAACGTCTATCTGGGCCGCGTGCAGAACGTGCTCCCCAGCATGGAGGCCGCGTTCGTGGACATCGGTCGCGGGCGCAATGCCGTGCTCTACTCGGGCGAGGTCGACTGGGATGCCGCCGCGGAGAATTCCGCGGAGGGCAAGCAACAGGCCCGCCGCATCGAGCTCGCGCTCAAGCCGGGCGACAAGGTGCTCGTGCAGGTCACGAAGGATCCGGTCGGCCACAAGGGCGCTCGCCTGACCAGCCAGGTCTCTCTCCCGGGGCGCTACCTCGTCTACGTGCCGAATGGCTCGATGAACGGGATCTCCCGCAAGCTGCCGGACACCGAGCGCGCCCGACTCAAGAAGATCCTCAAAGAGGTGCTCCCGGAGAACGTCGGCGTCATCGTGCGCACGGCCGCCGAGGGCGCGACGGATGAGCAGCTCACGCTCGATGTCAACCGTCTCACCTCGCAGTGGGCGGAGATCAGCAACGCAGTCGAGAAGGTGCAGGCGCCGGCGCTCCTCCACAGCGAGCCCGATCTGCTCGTGAAGATCGTTCGGGATGTCTTCAACGAGGACTTCCAGAAGCTCGTGGTCGACGGCGACGACGCCATGACGACGATCCAGGGCTACCTGAGCGCCGTCGCGCCCGACCTCGCCGACCGCGTCGCGAAGTACGAGGGAACGGTGGATTCCTTCGACGAGTTCCGCATCTCCGAGCAGATCGAGAAGGCCCTCGACCGCAAGGTGTGGCTGCCGTCGGGCGGTTCGCTCGTGATCGACCGCACCGAGGCGATGACGGTCGTGGACGTCAACACCGGCAAGTTCGTCGGCTCCGGTGGCAACCTCGAGGAGACGGTCACCAAGAACAACCTCGAGGCGGCGGAGGAGATCGTTCGCCAGCTGCGCCTGCGCGACATCGGCGGCATCATCGTCGTCGACTTCATCGACATGGTGCTCGAGTCGAACCGCGACCTCGTGCTGCGCCGACTCGTCGAGTGCCTGAGCCGTGACCGCACCAAGCACCAGGTGGCCGAGGTCACCTCCCTCGGCCTCGTGCAGATGACCCGTAAGAAGCTGGGCCTCGGCCTGCTCGAGTCGTTCAGCGAGCCGTGCGAGGTCTGTGCCGGTCGGGGCATCATCGTGCACCACGATCCGGTCACCAAGCACCGCCAGTCACCTCAGCCGGAGCCCAAGCGCGGCCGCGGCCGTGGTGGACAGCAGGCGAGCCAGAAGAACAGCGGTGGCAACGGCAACGGTGGTGGCACCCACGCCATCACCGAGGACGTCAAGAACGCGCTGGCCAAGATCGCGGCCAGCACGATCGCACCCGCCGTCGAGCTCGCCGATCAGGTTCCGTCCGCGGCAGAGGCGGATGCGCCTGCCACGGAGCCGGGGCCTCTCGAGGCGCCCGTTCCTCTTGGAGCGCCCGTGCCTCCCGCTGCACCGGAACCCCCTGCCGACCCTCCGGCTCCCGCCGCGCCGGAAGTCCCGGCCGAGCCGGCGTCTCCGTCTGACGAGGAGGAGACCGTCGCGATCCTGGACATCCCGGTCAAGAAGTCGTCGCGTCCCGCCCGCAGGATCAGCAGCAAGGATGCCGAGCAGCTGCTCGACTCCGTGCTCGACGCCCTCCCGGAGCCGGCCCAGCCGGGAACCGGTCGGGCGCGCACCTCGCGACGGGCATCATCCGCGGGCCTCACGGTCACGCCGAAGGAGTAGGCCGGTCCCGCCGTTCGCGCTGGCTGACGCGCAGCCCGCTCGCCTGCAGGCGCTCGACGAGTTCGCGGTTGCCGACCGGTTCGGCGCCGGCCGCGACGAGGTCGGCGTAGCGGTGCTCGGGGACGTCGTAGTGGTCGAGGTCGAAGGACCGCCGCGGCAGCCCGGCTGCCTCGGCGAAAGCGTGCAGCTCTTCGAGTGACGTGTCGCTCACGAGATGCGCCCAGAGCGTGTCGTGGGCCGGCCATCTAGGCTGGTCGATGAGCACCGTCATGAGTGAAAGTCTAGGAGCGTGATTCGGATGCGAGGCTTCGCCAGTCTGTTCGGCCGCAGGGGCGTCGTGGCGGCGGCCATCGCGGCACTCATCGTCGTGACGGTGGAGGTGGTCCTGCAGCTCGTCATCACCTCATTGGGCACGGGCATCCTGCTCATGCAGGGCAGCGGATCCGGCAACGTCCCGTATCTGTTCCCCGCGAGCCTCGTCAACCTCGTCCTGGGCGTATTGCCGTTCGCGATCGGCGTGTTTCTGAGCCTGTGGTTGCTGGCACCGGTCGCCGCGGAACTGCACATCGCGCACGTCATCACGCGCGCGCTCCTTGCGGTCGCCGCCGGTGCGCTCATCGTCTTCATCGTCCGGCTTCTCGGCTCGCTGTTCACGAACTTCGACGAGTCGGCCGGATACGTCTTCGGCTGGGCATCCGGCCTGTTCTCCACCGTGTCGTCGAACGCGGGTTGGGCTTTCGCCCAGTCCCTCTACAGCGCTCTCACCACCGCGATCAACCTCATCCCGTTGACCGTGCTGGCCTGCGTCCTGCTCTGGGTGTGGCTGCGCGATCACCCGGCGAAGCATCCGGTCGCGGGCCTCATCGACGAGGTTTGACCGACCTCCGCGAAATCCAGTAGTATTGACCTTCGGCGTGTGCTGGGCTGAGCCCGCTTTCTACGCCAACGTCTTCAATCAGGACAGTCTTTCAACAGTGAGGGTTCCACGTGGTTTACGCAGTTGTGCGCGCCGGCGGTCGGCAGGAGAAGGTCGAGGTCGGCTCGGTCGTCGTCCTGGACCGCATCAAGGCGGACAAGGACGGCAACATCGAGCTCGTGCCCGTGCTGTTCGTCGACGGTGACAAGATCACCCACGACGCCAAGTCGCTCGCGAAGATCACCGTGACCGCCGAGGTCGTCGGAGACCTGCGCGGACCGAAGATCAACATCCAGAACTACAAGAACAAGACCGGGTACAAGCGTCGCATGGGGCACCGCTCCGAGCTCACCCGCGTCAAGATCACCAGCATCAAGTAAGGGGCTGCACTCATGGCACACAAAAAGGGAGCAAGCTCCACCCGCAACGGCCGCGACTCCAACGCGCAGCGCCTCGGCGTCAAGCGCTTCGGCGGTCAGGTCGTGAGCGCCGGCGAGATCATCGTCCGCCAGCGCGGCACGCACTTCCACCCCGGCGTGAACGTCGGCCGCGGCGGAGACGACACGCTGTTCGCCCTCGAGGCGGGCGCCGTGGAGTTCGGTGCGAAGGGCGGCCGCAAGGTCGTCAACATCGTGGCGGCGAACTAGTCGTACTGTTCTGTCCGATCCCTTCGTGACGATCGCCGCGGCGATCTCCTCAGGGAGCGGGAGGAACGGTTCGGGACACGCGGGCGGGCTTCGGCCCGCTTGCTGCCGTTAAGGGCGAAGGAGAGGAGGGCACCATGGCGACATTCGTCGACGAGGTGACCCTCCACCTGCGCGCCGGAAACGGCGGCGACGGCTGCGTCTCGGTGCGACGCGAGAAGTTCAAGCCGCTCGCCGGCCCGGATGGCGGCAACGGCGGCGACGCGGGCGACATCGTGCTCGTGAGCGACCCGCAGGTCACGACCCTCCTCGGCTACCACCGTGCACCGCACCGCAAGTCGGACAACGGGGGTCCGGGGATGGGCGACAACCGCAGCGGGTTCGGCACCCCCGATCTCGTGCTCCCGGTCCCCGTGGGCACGGTCGTGAAGGATGCGGACGGCTCCGAACTCGCGGACCTCTCCGAGCCGGGCATGCGCTTCGTCGCGGCGGCCGGCGGCCAGGGCGGGCTCGGCAACGCGGCGCTCGCGAGCACCAGGCGCAAGGCTCCCGGCTTCGCGCTCCTCGGCACCCCCGGCTGGGAGGGCGACATCGTCCTCGAGCTCAAGGTCGTCGCGGATGTCGCCCTCGTCGGCTTCCCGTCCGCGGGCAAGTCGAGCCTCGTCGCCGCCATGTCCGCGGCGAAGCCGAAGATCGCCGACTACCCGTTCACGACGCTGCACCCCAACCTCGGCGTCGTGCAGGCGGGCGAGACGAGGTACACGATCGCGGATGTCCCGGGTCTCATCGAAGGCGCGAGCGAGGGCAAGGGCCTCGGCCTCGAGTTCCTCCGCCACGTGGAGCGGTGCTCCGCCTTGCTGCACGTGCTGGACTGCGCGACCCTCGAGCCGGGCCGCGATCCGCTGAGCGACCTCGACACGATCCTGACCGAGCTCGCCGCCTACCCCGTTCCGGACGGTCAACTTCCGCTCCTGGAGCGCCCGCAGCTCGTCGCGCTCAACAAGATCGACGTGCCGGAGGGGCGCGACCTCGCCGAGCTCGTACGCCCCGACCTCGAGGCGCGTGGATACCGGGTGTTCGAGATCTCGACGGTGAGCCGGGAGGGACTGAAACCGCTCTCCTTCGCACTCGCAGAACTCGTGGAGGCGAGCCGTGCGGCGGCGGAACCCGCGAAGCCGCGCATCGTCATCCGCCCGAAGGCCGTCGACGACGGGGGTTTCCGCATCCGGGTCGAGGGCGGCTCGGGGGGCAATGTCTACCACGTGATCGGCGCGAAGCCGGAGCGCTGGGTCGCCCAGACCGATTTCACCAACGACGAGGCGATCGGCTTCCTCGCCGACCGGCTCGCGAAACTCGGCGTCGAGGACGAGTTGTTCAAGGTGGGGGCGGTCGCCGGGTCTACAGTGGTGATTGGCGCTGGCCACGGTGTCGTCTTCGACTGGGAGCCGACACTCACGTCGACAGCCGAGCTGATCACGAGTCCGCGCGGCGCAGATGCCCGCCTGGACGCGTCGGAGCGTCCCACCAGGAGCAAACGTCGCGACGACTACTTCGCCCGCATGGACGCGAAGGCCGCCGCGCGTGCGGAACTCATCCGCGAGCGCGAGGCCGGCCTCTGGACCGACGACGAGGGCTTCGCCATCGACCGAGACAAGGACACCGAAACCGAGCATGACTGACCCGATCACCTCACGCGCCCAGGTGCCTTCGGCCCGCCGCGTTGTCGTGAAGGTCGGCTCATCCTCAGTGAGCGGTGTGAACGCCGGGCAGATCGCCACGCTCGTGGACGCGCTCGCTGCGGCGCACGCCCGCGGCACAGAGGTCATCCTGGTCTCCTCCGGTGCGATCGCGACCGGCATGCCCTACCTGCGGCTCGACGATCGCCCGAGCGACCTCGCGACGCAGCAGGCCGCCGCCGCGGTCGGGCAGAACGTGCTCATCTACCGCTATCAGGAGAGCCTGGACCGCTACGGCATCGTCGCCGGGCAGGTGCTGCTGACGGCGGGCGACCTCGAGAACCCCACCCATCGCAGCAACGCCCAACGTGCCATGGAACGGCTTCTCGCCCTGCGCATCCTGCCGATCGTGAACGAGAACGATACGGTCGCGACGCATGAGATCCGATTCGGCGACAACGACCGGCTGGCTGCGCTCGTGTCGCAGCTCATCGCCGCCGACCTCCTCCTCCTGCTCTCGGATGTCGACGCGCTCTACACGCGGCCGCCGCAGGATGCCGGGGCGGTGAAGATCGAGAACGTTGCGTTCGAGGACCAGCTGGGGCAGATCGAGTTCGGCGGTATCGGCTCGACCGGCGTCGGCACCGGGGGAGCACGCACCAAGGTGTCCGCCGCGAAGCTCGCCGCGGCATCCGGAACACCCGTGCTGCTGACCTCGACCGACCGGGTCGCCGATGCCCTCGCCGGAGAGCACCTGGGCACCTGGTTCGCCGCTGGTACGATTTCGGCATGAGCGGGACCCTTGTGGCAGCGTCTGTCTCCGACGCCCTCCTCGCCGCGCGCGAGGCATCACGCGCGCTTGCAGCGGCGACGACGCAGCTCCGGAACGAGGCGCTCGAGGCCGTCGCCGCAGCGATCGAGGCCGGGGCGTCCGGGATCATCGAGGCCAATGGTCTCGACCTCGCCAACGGGAGGGAGAACGGGCTCACGAACGGCCTGCTCGACCGGTTGCGTCTCGACGACGTCCGCATTCGGGGTCTTGCGACGGCCGTGCGCGAGATCGCGGTGCTGCCCGACCCGGTCGGCGAGGTCGTGCGCGGGTCCACCCTGCCCAACGGGCTGCGGATCAGCGAGGTGCGCGTACCGTTCGGCGTCGTCGGCGTCATCTACGAGGCGCGTCCCAATGTGACGGTCGACCTTGCGGCGCTCGCCATCAAGAGCGGCAACACGGTTGTGCTGCGCGGGGGGAGTGCTGCGCTGGGTTCGAACCGCGCACTCGTCGGGCTCATCCGGTCGGCGCTCGAGTCGGTGGGGTTGCCCGCCGACGCGGTGCAGTCGATCGACGCGTTCGGGCGCGAGGGCGCGAAAGAGCTCATGCGCGCGAGAGGGCTTGTGGACGTGCTCATTCCGCGCGGCAGCGCCCAGCTCATCGCCGCAGTGGTCGAGGAGTCGAAGGTGCCGGTGATCGAGACCGGCGCCGGAGTCGTCCACCTGTTCCTCGACGAGTCGGCCGGGCTCGAGACGGCGATCGAGCTCGTGCGGAACTCGAAGGTGCAGCGGCCGAGCGTCTGCAACGCGCTCGAGACCCTGCTCGTGCACCGGGCCGCAGCCGACCGTCTGCTGCCGGGGGTGCTCTCGGCCCTGCGGAACGAGGGTGTGACGCTCCATGCGGACGACGAGGCGCGTGCGCTGGTCCCGGATGCCGTGCCGGCCACCGAGGAGGACTGGGCGGCCGAATACCTCTCGCTCGACCTGGCCGTGAGAGTCGTCGGAAGCCTCGACGAGGCGCTCGAGCACATCCGCACCTACTCGACCCATCACACCGAGTCGATCGTGACGAACGACGCCGCGAACGCGGAGCGGTTCCTCGCCGAGGTCGACTCGGCAGCCGTGATGGTCAACGCGTCGACGAGATTCACCGACGGCGGCGAGTTCGGCTTCGGCGCCGAGGTGGGGATCTCGACCCAGAAGCTGCACGCCCGGGGTCCGATGGGACTTCGTGAGCTCACGAGCACGAAATGGATCGTGCGCGGCTCCGGTCAGGTGCGCGGCTGAATTCCAGCCTGGAGCACCGCCGAACACGATAGATTGGTCGGGGCGTCCGGCGCGAGTTGCGCGGACGCCGGTGGAACGGAGAAGAAATGCTTTTGCTCGCTGTCGCTGCTGCCGAAGAGCACGCCGCCCCCCTCATCATGCCGAACTGGGCGTTCGCCCTCACGGCGTTCATCATCTTCGCCGTGCTCGGGTTCGTGGCCTGGAGCTTCCGCGACGTCGCCAACCGTCACAGCAACCGCGTCCACACCGGTGCGGGCCACGCGGGCACGAGTCATGCGGGTGCAGACCAGCACGCGGGCCACTAGGTCTCACCTCCATGGCCGCCCCCACGCAGAAGCGTGTTCGCATCGGCGTGATGGGTGGCACATTCGATCCCATCCACAACGGCCACCTCGTCGCAGCGAGCGAGGTTCGCCAGCACTTCGACCTCGATGAGGTCGTCTTCGTTCCGACCGGTCAGCCGTATCAGAAGCGCGACGTGTCGGAGGCCGAGCACCGCTATCTCATGACCGTGATCGCCACGGCATCCAACCCCGACTTCACGGTCAGCCGCGTCGACATCGATCGCCACGGCCCGACGTATACGATCGACACCCTCCGCGAGCTTCGCGCCGCCCGTCCGGATGCCGAGCTCTTCTTCATCTCGGGGGCGGATGCGGTGGCCCAGATCCTGGATTGGAAGGATGCGCAGGAGCTTTTCTCGCTCGCGCACTTCGTAGCTGTGAGCCGCCCGGGACATCCGCTGACCGTTTCCGGATTGCCGGAGGAGCACGTAAGCTTGCTAGAAGTGCCTGCGCTGGCCATCTCCTCAACGGATTGCCGCAGCCGGGTCAGCCGGGGTTTCCCGGTATGGTATCTGGTTCCCGATGGGGTCGTGCAATACATCTCCAAGTACCATCTGTATCGGAGTTCTACGTGACAACCTGGCAAGATCAGCAGCCGATGAGTCGGCGCGCTCTTCGTGAGAGCGAGCGCGCTCACGCCCAGGCGGTGCTGTCCGACACTGGTGAGATCGAATCCCAGCAAACCCCTGCTGACCAGCAAATCTGGTCCCAGTCGCCCAGTGCGGAGCCTCTCGATTACACGACCCAGGCGCGCCAGCCGGCTCCGGCTTCAGACCAACCGATGCGTCGTCCGAGGTCTTCCGCCTCCGCGTACGGCGCCACGGAAGCGCCCGGATATCGCGTGCGCGATTTCAGTCCAGAGGGCAGAGGCAACTCGTTCTCCGCGACGCAGCCGACGGCATCGGCGCCGTGGACTCCGCCGGCGGCCGGCAGCGAGGATCTCAGCTACCACACCTCCGCGGAGCCCGATCGGGTCGGACCGACGGCCTTCGGAGGGCCGATCGCCGTACCCCCAGTGGTGGTCACGTCTGAAGAGGCTGCACCGACCCCTTCGATGCTTCGGACCGCTCAGCCCGGCGCCCCGGAGGAGCACACTCTGACCCGGCGCGAGTTGCGCGAGCTGCGCAATGCCGCAATGCCTCCGGTCGTGGAGCGTCAGCCGGCTGTCGCGCCCGAGGAGTCGGCTGCGCCAGAGGCCGGAGTCGCCCCGATTGCCGCAGCACCGACGGCCAAGGCCCCACAGCCCGCGCAGAGCGCGGAACTGGCCGCGGCGATGGCCGAGTTCGATGCGCTCTTCCTCGCGAAGGCGCCGCCGCCGCCAGTCGTCGCACCTGTGCCGGTCGTCGCACCTGTCCCGCTCGTCGAGCCCACGTTGCTGATCGAGCCGGCGCCGCTCGTCGAGCCGACCCCATCCGTCGGGCCGACCCCGCTCGCGGAGGCGCCCGCGGCCCCGCAGCCGGCGATCCCGAGCCCTTCAGTTCCAGCATCCGAGGTTCTGCCCCCGATGCCGCCCGCTCCGGTCGGCCAGGAGCCGGTGGTTCCCGCGGAGCCGCTTCGCGAGATCATCACCGCGCCCGAGGTCTATGCGGCCCCGGTCGGCCATTGGTCGAACCAGACGGGCATCGATGAGGAGTATGCGGGAGTCGTCGGCACGCACAGTCGAAATCTCGCCGCGAGCGATGCGATCACGACGAGTGCGCTCGTGCTCCCGACGTTCCCGCAGACCGGACCGCTCACTGCACCGGTGAGCAGTACGGGCGAGATCCTCATGACGGGCTCGATCGACCTCCCGCGCAGCCTCGGCGTGAACGGGTTCAATCCGGCACGCTACGACCGTTCCGACATCGACGCCGTCATCGACGCCGCCGATCGTGAGGACTCGGCCCCCGACTCGGCGCCGGTGCGTGCCATCCGTGCTGTCAGCACCCACACCTCGTCGCAGGGCATCGTCAACGTCAAGCGGCCGAAGGGCAACAACCTTCCGATGATCCTCTCGATCACGGCGGGGGTCATGGCCATCGGCGTCATCGTCCTGTTCGTCGCCGGGATGATCTTCAAGATCTTCTGATTCGTGCCCAACATCCTTCTCGTGGCCGGCCGATCGTGACGGCGTCCGATCGCGCGCGCGAACTGCTCATGATCGCGGCCGCCGCCGCCGACTCGAAGCAGGCCGAGGATCTCGTGGCACTCGATGTCTCGGTGCCGCTCCCGTTCGCGGATGTCTTCCTCCTCGCGAGCGGTCGCAACGAACGGCAGGTGGTCGCGATCGCCGGCGAGGTCGAAGAGAAGCTCATCGAGTTCGGAGCGAAGCCGCTGCGGCGCGAGGGCAGGACCGAAGGCCGGTGGGTGCTGCTCGATTTCGGCGATCTCGTCGTGCACGTCTTCCATGAGGAGGACCGGATGTACTACTCGCTCGAGCGGCTCTGGAAGGACTGCCCGGTACTTCCGCTGGGGCTGTGACCGTGCTGCCGAGGTGGGACGCCCTCCCCGGCGATGCCGAGCGTTGCGTGGCGGCGATCGACGCGTGGACTGCCGCGCTTTTCGACACCGGGGTGGTCGCGGCATTCCAGAATGCCCCTCTCCGCGGCCCCGCGCCCGGGCGTACTCTCGACGCTCTCGACGCCTTCGCGGCCGCGAATTGGGACTTCAGGGGCGGGCGTGAGCGCAACCTCGCCCGCGTACCCGATTTCACTGCGGCGCAGCTCGCCGCGATCGATGCCTCGACGGCGGCGCTCGGCCTCGACGGAACGCCACCGCCGAGCCGCCGCCACTACGATGCCGTCGTCATGACCGGCGGGATGGTGCGCGCCGGGATCGTCAAGCCGCGATATCTGCGAGAGCTCGCCGACGCGGGCCTCGACTGGAATGAGGGGGTCTTTCTTGGCGGGTTCCGCCCCTTTGCCGGCGACGAGGTGGAGCTTGCGCCGCGGCTCGGCGTCGACGGCGACAACGAGGTGGATGCGATGGCTGCCGGGATGCGCCAGGCGTTCGGGCTGGCTGGCGCGCCGGCATCCGAGCGGTCGGAGGACGGCAAGGGCGCCGAAGCCTGGCGGGACCTCTCCTGGGTCGCCGATGGCCGCACCCTGCGGGTGGTCGCAGCCCCATCATCCGAGCCCGCCGTGCGCCGCGCGAACACGGCGGACACCTATCGGTTCTGGGCCGGCCGCGCGCTCGATGCGCGCTCGGTGCTCGTCATCACGACGCCCGTGTACGTGCCGTATCAGGGGGCTGCCGCGATCGAGATCCTGGGGCTCGAGTTCGGGTTCTCCGTCGAGACGGTCGCGGTGAGCCGCACGGCGAGCGACCTCGGCACCGACACCCAGCAGTTCCTCCCGCATCACCGGCTGCAGGAATTGCGTTCGGCGGTGCAGGGGATGCGCAACCTGCGATCTCGGCTTACCGGCGGGTGCCGCTGAGGCTACCGCACGCCTCCGGAGCATGCCACAATGGCCGTGACCGCACCACGATCTCCATGAGATGGGGCATCACCATGAAGAGCCGCGTCCACGCCGCCCGTGCCGGTGCGATCAAGAGCAGAGCCCTTCCCACCGTCGCCTTTCTCGCTCTGCTGGCGATTCCACTCAGCGGATGCGCCCCCGAACCGGTCGTCCCATCGACGAGCCCCAGCCCCGGTGTGAGCTCCTCGCCGAGTCCGACCCCGAGCGAAACGCCGGATGCGGCATCCCTCGTCATACCCGACACCTGCGACGGTCTCGTGTCGCTCGATGTCGTACAGGCCCAGTTCTCCTCCGGTTTCGACCCGCTCCCCAGCAGCCTGACCGACAGCGATCCGGTGGCACACGATTTTGCGGCGCGCGGCGGGCTCATGTGCGTGTGGGGGATCCCGAACTCCGATGCGGGGTTCCTCTCCGTCTACGTCGCCGCGCGGGGGCCCGCGACGGATGCACTCCAGGTGACGCAATGGCAGGCTGCCGGTTTCTCGGAGTGCCCGCCGTTCCTGGACGAGTGCTACTACGAGCACACGGTCGACGAGATCGGCGAGTTCTGGACCGTCCACATCCTCGTCGAGGGCTTCGAGCTGCGGGTCCAGGCGACCGCGACATCGCTCGACCCCATGCTCAACATCGCGCGGGCGGCGTCGACCAGCATGGGCTATGTCTGATCGATGCGCCGGAGCGGTTCCGTGCGACCTCGGCAGGTGTAGTAATCTAAGGAAGTTGTTTGCGAGCGATCGCGAACCACGGGGCTGTGGCGCAGTTGGTAGCGCACCTGCATGGCATGCAGGGGGTCAGGGGTTCGAATCCCCTCAGCTCCACAGATTTTCTTACTCCGCTCCGGGACATGTCGGCGTGCCGCTGTAACCTGCCGCAATGACGATCGACCGGAAACTGCTCGACTGGATGCTCGACTCCGACCCCGCGCTGCGCTGGCAGGTCGAGCGCGACCTCGTCGGCGCCCCACCCGAGGTGTGGGAGGCGACCAGGTCGCGCGTTGCGACCGAGGGCTTCGGGGCAAGGCTGCTGGCGCTGCAGGATGCCGACGGCCAGTGGGCGGGCGGCGCCTACTTCCCGGGTGGCTTCGACTTCGCCGGGCCCGAAGCCGCCGACGACGCCGGCCAGCCGTGGACGGCCACGACCTGGCCGCTCAACATGCTTCGCGAGTGGGGGCTCGACGCCTCCGCGCTCGCCGGCACCGCTGAGAAGCTCAAGGCCAACAGTCGCTGGGAGTATGACAACCTCCCACACTGGGACGGCGAGGTCGACTGCTGCATCAACGGCTACACGCTCGCCAACGGCGCATGGCTCGGCGCGGATGTCTCGGGGCTCGCCCGGTGGTTCGTCGACCACCAGCAGCCGGAGGGCGGCTGGAACTGCGAGTGGGTGAACGGCTCGACCCGGTCTTCCTTCCACTCCACGCTCAACTCGCTCAAAGGCATCCTCTACCACGAGGCGGCCACCGGCGGTAGCGACGAGCTGCGCGCCGCCCGCCGCGCCGGCGAGGAGTACCTCCTCCAGCGTCGGCTCATGCGCACGCTCACGACGGTAGAGTTCCCGGGCCACTGGGTCGGCCGCTTCGTGTACCCGTTCCGCTGGTTCTACAGCGTGCTCAACGCGACCGACTACTTCCGCGCGGCCGCCCTCCACGACGGCGTTGCACCCGACCCGCGGATCGCCGACGCGATCGATGCCGTGCGCGCCGCACGCCGAGCCGATGGCACCTGGGAGCAGGAGCGGCGGCATCCGGGACGCGTGTGGTTCGAGGTCGACGTCCCGCCCGGCGAGCCGTCGCCCTGGCTGACCTTCTACGGCACGCGGGTGCTCGAGTGGTGGGACGGCGTCACGGCCCCGTAGCGCCGCACCACTAGAGTTGGCCGCGATGAACGCCGCGATTCTCCTCCCCGATGGCGTGACACTGGGTGTCGCGACCCTCAGCGACGCCATCCGCCTCGTCGATCTCGCCGGCGTGCTCGCCAACGCGATCCTCGGCGGCATAGCCGCCCGCGCGGCCCGGCTCGACCTCGTCGGCTTCGTGATTCTCGCGATCCTCTCCGGGCTCGGCGGGGGCATGATCCGCGACACCCTGCTGCAGCAGGGTCCGCCCGTCGCCCTCACCGACCCCTACTACCTCGGGGTCGCCATCGTCGGTGCGATCATCGCCTTCTTCATCAGGTTCAAGGGCCGGTTCCCCCGCCTCGCGCTTCTACTGCTCGACGTGCTCGCGGTCGGATGCTGGGCCGCAGTCGGCGCGCAGAAGGCACTCGCCGCCGACCTCGGCTGGTTACCCGCGATCCTGCTCGGCATGCTCACTGCAATCGGCGGTGGGATGGTGCGCGACGTCTTCCTCATGAGGGTTCCCACGGTTTTCGGCGGTAACACCCTCTATGCGACGAGTGCTTTCGTGGCGAGTGTCGAGATGGTGGTCCTGACCGAGCTCGGCCAGCCGGAGATCGGAACCGTCGTCGCCATCCTGAGCGCGGCCGCCCTCTCCCTGCTCGCCAAGCGCTTCGGCTGGATTCTCCCCTCCGAGATGCGAATCCGCCCGCCGAAGGCACTCAGGGGCTGGCGCGCCGGATGGTGGAGCGGGCGGGGCGGGGCATCCGATCCCCGGCCGACCGAACCACCGGAGTGACCCGGTTCTTGTGTCCGGTTCGGGCGCGCGGTACATTCCCACTCGGTAGCCGATTCCGTTGGAGGGGGCCAGCATGTCGCCGGACGGAGCCGCAAGCGAGGTAGGCGCAGAGCTTCCGGTCTCGATCGTGAAGACCAGCGGGGTCGTCAAGCGATTCTTCGTCGCGATCGGCCTCGTCATCCTGGCGGCACTGTGGCTCGCGCTCGGGCTTCTCATGTTCGCGCTCGTCGTCGTCATCGGGGCTCTGGTGGGCATCGGATTCCTCCTCTGGTGGGCCTGGGCGGTGCTCGTCAACGCCTACTTCGGCCTCCGGCACCGGAAGTACCCGGTCTCCTTCCGCTTTCCCCGGAGCCCGGCCTGGGCGAGACTCGTTCTCAACGACGCCGTGAACTCCTCCGTCGGAACGACTCTCGCCGCGGCAGCCCGCGGCAGCATCCTCTTCCTCGGACCGCTCATCTTCACCCTGCGGCTGTTCCTCGGCTGGCGGAGCTGGCGGCTGCGGCGCTCCCGGACCTCGGTCGTCGACCTCCCGCTGCGCGGGTCGACGCTGTTCCGCGCGACACTGCGTGCGCTCATCGACGTCGGGAGCCACTGGCACTTCTTCGCCGACGGCTACGAGGAGACGACGAGTCGCTACGACGGATGGCTCGCATCGTCCTTCGCCGAGATCGGTGCGTTCCTCGCATGGTGGCCTCAGACCGCGCGTGCGGTGGAGGACTATACGGTCGAAGGCGAAGCACCGTTCCCGGTCACCCCGGATGCCGCGACCGACACCCGGATGAGGCTCCAGCCCTCACCGGACCCCCGCGGGTTCCCTGGACTGGCCTCGGCGGTCATCCGTCGCAGAAGGATCACGAGCCTGCGCGACCTCTACCAGAGTGCCCGCGAAATCGACGACATGTGCGATCCGAACCTCGACGACTCGCCGGACTGCGCAGTCGTCAGGGTCGTGCACACCACGAATCGCGCCTGGGGGGACCTCTGGATGGTGCAGGTCTCCAGCACCCAGAGCTGGCACCCCCGCGCGGGCAAGGCGCCGAACGACCTGACCGCCGACCTCCTCGCGGTCTCCGGCAGGGAGTCCAGCCTGCTGAGAGGGACCCTCGCCGCGATCGCCGAGGCGAAGATCCCGGCGGATGCCCCTGTGCTCATGAGCGGATTCAGCCTCGGTGGCCTGGTCGCCGCCCAGATCGCGACGGGGAGGTATCCCATCCCGGGCGTCTTCTCCACCCTCAGGATCGAACACCTCATCACGGCGGGCTCTCCCATCGCGCGCTTCCCGGTCGCCGAAGGGATCCGGGTTCTCTCCCTCGAGCACCGAATCGATCCGGTTCACCGCCTTGACGGCCGACCGAGGGCCACCGATACGGAATCGGTCGTTCCCTGGGTCACGGTCAGCGCCGGACCACCGCTCCCTCCCGATTACACGCTCGGTCATACCCACCAGGCACCGAGCTATGCCGAGACGGGCCAGACCTTCGCGGTGGAGCTCACGGATCCCATCGCACAGGACTACTGGAACGGCAATCGGGAGGTCATGGGCGCGTGCGAATACTTCAGCGGCCGGCAGGTTCTCACCGACTTCGCCATCGTGCGGAAGGGGGTCTCGGTCCCCAGGCCCGCCGTGCCGGTCTATGTCCAGCGTGCCGAGGAGGGGCAGACCCGCGGCCGTCTCCGTGCCTTTCTCCGCCGACTTCACGGGGTCATCGCGGCAGACGTCTATCTCTCTCGCAGCGGCTTCCCCACGACGAGGTCGTGGAGCGTGGACCTGCTCGTCGTCGACCTCGATGAAGCCCTGTCGCCAGCGCGGCGCCGCTTCACCTACGTGGGACTCCTGGCGGTCGCGAAGAGCGGCGGCGCGATCGCCATCAGCATCCGGATCATGGCGCGGGACCAGCAGAACGGCTACGTCGCGGCATCCCTGCAACGAACGGTCGACGGCGCACTGCGGGAGGACATCGACGTGGAGGGCGACCTGCGGGTGGAGCCCCTCGAGCCTCTCGGCGCCCTGGTCGAGACCCCCGTTGTGCAGGTGGTCGGAGCCCGGACGACCTTCGTCTACGCGGGCGACCCATTCGCGGGGTCCGGCCGCGACGCCTCGGCGTTGTAGCAGCCATCACCGTTGCCCCTCTACCCCTACGATGGGCGGATGGAGTCTCCGCCGCCCGAGCGCCCCCATGCCGATCCGGCGGAACGGCGCGTGCGGCCGGCATCCCTGATCGCGGCCGGATCGATCGCCGCCGTGGTGCTCGTGACGGGGGCGACGATCGCGGTCGCCGACCGTCAGACGACCGAAGTGCTCGGTGGTGCTGCGGCGAAATACCTGCCGGCAGACGGCTATCTCGAATGGGTTCTCGACGATCTCGGAACGCTCCGGATGTCCGAGTCGGCTCGCACGATCGGCTTCAGCAACATCCTGCAACTGCCGGTGTCCGCCGGGGCATCGGTCGTCGGCGACCTGGGCGATGACGTCCGCATCGCGCAGTTGTGGCGCGAGTCCGCCACGGGATTCTCCGGTGGGGAACTCACCCAGACCACCGAACTGCACCGGCTCTCGGAAGAGGGGCTCACGCTTCTCGCAGGCCACGGCGGCTCCGTGGGATTCGCGTATTCGCCCGCACTCCTCGAACTTCCGGCGGATGTCGCGCCCGGCTCGACCTGGAGAAGCGAGGGCGACGCGCTGCCGGGCGGGATCATGACCTACACCGCCGACCACCGGGCATCCGAACCGACGAACGCCGAGCTCATCGCCGCCTCCGGGCTCGACGACGCCGAGCTCGCCGCCTGCCTGCAGACCGAGGGCGCCAGCGTGTACCGCGATTCGAGTGGAGCCACCCTGCTCGAGATCACCGAGATGGATTTGTGGTGCGAGGGGCGTGGCCGCGTGGCCATCGTCGGCACCGTGAACGGCAGCCCGGTCGCGCAGGGGCCGCCGTCGTCGACGCCGACCGCGGCCGCGACGGATGCCGTTGCCGCGCCGCCGGGTTGGGGTGCGATCGACGACTGGCGGCCGGTGGAGGTCGAGATCCGCTACCCCGACGCGTTCTTCGGAGAGCAGCATCTCCTGGTGTCTCTCGCCAATGCACCGAGACGCACGGCCTCGGGGCTCATCGTCGCCGCCGACCAGAACGCCGACGACCTCGTGGCGCTGCGGCTCGACTCAGGACTGCTCCAGCGCCGGTGGTTCGCGCACCCGGGCGGTGAGATCATCGCCCTCGCGACCGCGGGCGACGTCACGGTCGTCACGACGAGCCTGCGCCAGGTCATCGCCTACTCGGATGCGGGGCAACGCCTGTGGACCATGGACACCCGTGAGCTCGTCTTCGCCCCGCCCGCGGATGCCGGCAACGGCAGCGTGATCGTCGTCGGCCTCGACGGGATCGTCTCCAGGGTCGACCTGCCGACCGGCGACATCGTCTGGCAGCGGAAGCTCGCCGCCGACGTGAGCCTTCCCGCGACGGTCGCGGGCGACAGCGTCGTGGTCATCGACCGGGCGGGGGCGATCACCACGTTCGCACTGGACTCCGGTGAGACGGTCTGGTCGGAGGACACCGGCGAGACGGCGAGTTCGGTGGCCACGTCCGACGGCGCGATCGTCGTGGCCAGGGAGGACGGCATCTTCGGCGGCTACGACGCCGCATCCGGAGACCACCTGTGGGAGTTGCGCTACGGCGGATTCCTGCGCGCCTCGGCCGACCTCGGTGACGCACTCGTGCTTGTGACGAACGAGGCGACCACCGCGGTCGAGGCGAGGTCGGGCATCGTGCGGTGGACGCTGGCCGGCGCGCAGGATGTCGTGACCGACGGCGAGCGCATCGTGCTCTTCGAGGACTCGCGCGCGCGCCTGGTCGACGCGACCGGCGGGAGCGAAGGCGAGTGGAGCATCCCGTCGCTCGCCCTCTCCATCTACCGGTACGCGCTCCCGGGCGTCGACGGGTTCTGGGTGTTCCGCAGCAACCAACCGGCCGTCATGGTGGGGCAGCCGTGAGCGCCGACGCGACTCCGGTCGGCGTGTCGGCGACCCCGGTGGCCCGGCGCCGGTCGGCGTTCGTGCGCGGGCCCCTGCTCGCGTGGTCGATGTTCGTCGAGCTCTTCGACCACGTGCTCGCCGACTCCTACCGCGAGGGCCGCCTGCGGGCGAAGGCCTGGCCGCTCGGGCTTCGGGCGATTGTCGTACTCGCCATCTGCGGTTACGCGCTCGCCGTGCTCGGCATCGTGTTCTCGGGGCTGCTGCGGGAGTCCCTCGAACTCTCGGTGACGGTCGGTTCGGAGACGCTGTCGTTCCCGCGTCCGGTGCTCTGGATGCTGCTGCTCCTCGTCGTACTCTCCATGGCGCTCCTGCAGACCGCAGCGCTTCACGTCTCGGCGTGGCTGTCGACGGCCATCACCATCCTCGTGGTGCTGATCCTGCAATTCGCGAGTGCGCCGGACAGCTTTGACCTGTTCTCGCCGGGACGGATTGCGACGCTCGTGGCCGGCATCGGGCTCATCGTGTTCACGATCGTGCGCCGTCGGTACCGCTTCGCGTGGTGGGAGTTCGTGGTCATCCTTCCGACCATCGGTATCGCCTTCGCCGTCGCATCCGGTCGCGCCCTGGCCACGAGCGCGCCATCCGGTGTCGACTTCGGGCCCGCCATGCTCTCGCTCACGATGACGACTCTGGGGCAGCTCGCAGTACCCGCTGCGATCGCCGCAGGCGCCGCGGTCGCGGAGCTTTCCGCTTCGACAGCGTTGTGGGCGGTCGGCGTCGTGCGGCGCAGGCTCCCCGCAGTCGCCCTCGTCATCGGGCTCGTGATCGTGATCCTCTGGCGCGTCTGGGCACTTGTCGTCGCGTTCACCGACCCCGACGGGGTGAGCCCGTTGCAGCTGGCGACCTCACTGTTGCTCATCGCGGCGATCGCGGCACTCTGGTACGCGCTGTCCTTGCTGCGCGGGCGACGCCGCCTCGTACCGAGCGCGTCGCGTCTCGTCGATCGAATGGGGTCGGTTGCGACGCCCATTGCCGCGGCGCTCGCCATCACCCTCGCACCCCTCGTCATCACCCTTCTCGTGGTGCAGGTCCTGTTCGCCTACGGTGTACCCCTCGACCTGCTCGCGTGGCCGCAGGCCGCTGTTGCCCTCCTCACGACGTCCACGGCGATCGGCATCGTGCGCCTCGTGGTGGGCCTCACCACGATCGTGCTCGCCGTCATCCTCGCGCGCCGCGGCATCCGCACCATCCCCGAGCTGATCGGCGGCATCGGCGTCGTCACGGTGACCGTCGCCGTCGCCCCGCTCGCCGGGCTCGGCAGCTGGCTGTGGACGAGCGGCGGTCTCACCGCGGTCGCGACCGTCGGATGTTTCGCGCTGCTGGCCTGGTTCGGCATCCGTCGGCAACTCACCATGCGAAGGGTGACCGGGCTGGCCGTCGCGCTGCTGCTCGCCGCGTTCTTCGACCAGCGCGACTTCGTCTCCGACCCCCTCGGCGCCGTACTCGGCTTCACCGGGGTCGCCTTCGTGCTCTTCGGCTTCGTGTGGTCCTTCCTGACCGGCGGTGGAGGTGCGAATGAGACTTCGCGGAAATACCCTCGCCCCGCGCGCCTGCTCCTGTTCCTCGCGAACAGTGTCTTCGGCGTGACGGTGCTCGCCTTCACCGCGCTCGCGCGCAACCCGGACGCCTCCATCAACCTTGGCGCATTCGCCGAGATCGGCGACCAGCTGTTCGGGACCGGCCTGCTCGTCTGCGCCCTGCTCTCGGTACTCGCCGCGGTCGTCGCCGACCGGATGCCGCCCATCGAGGGCAAGACCGCAGGCCGGTCGGACGACTAGCTCGCGTCCAGCTCGTCCAGGTCCGGCGCGATCCGGTCCTCGAAGAAGAACCTCGAGATCCGGGCCCGCAGCCGGGTGGTCAAGCGGATGCGGCCGTCGGCATCCGGGTGCAGCTCGAGCGGCCGGTCGCCGGGTGGTGCGATCAGCCGCCAGCGTTCGTAGGCATCCGCGGGCTTGTGGATCTCGACGTACTCTCCGCCGGGGAAGCGGACGATACGCCCGCTCTCGTGCCCGTGCAGAAGGATCTCCCGATCCTTCCGCTGGAGGGCGAAGCAGATCCGGCGGGCGAGCAGGAACGCGATGACGGGGCCGACGATCACGATGACCTGGTACGCCGTCACCACGTTCTCGACGCTCAGGTGCAGATGGGTGGCGGCGAGGTCCGCACTGGCGGCCCCCCAGAGCGCGCCGAAGAAGACGATGCCGGCCACGCCGATACCGGTCCGGGTCGGGGTGTTGCGCGGCCGATCCAGGAGGTGGTGTTCCCTCCGGTCGCCGGTGATCCACTGCTCGAAGAACGGATAGAGCAGCACGGCCAGCAGGTAGAGGCCGACGAGGGCCAGCGGGACGATGACGGCGAAGGTCCAGGTGTGGCTTAGCCAGACGACTTCCCAGCCGGGCGGAATCAGCCGCAGCGCGCCGTCGAGGAAACCGGTGTACCAGTCGGGCTGGCTCCCGGCGGAGGCGTCGGCGGGGGAGGACGGCCCGTAGAGCCAGATCGGGCTGATGGTCGTGGTGGCCGCCACGAGCACGAGCAGCCCGGCGACGATGAGGAACAGCCCGCCGGCGCGAACGGCGGCGTTCGGGAGGATCGGAACGCCGACCACGTTGTCCTCGGTGCGTCCCGCTTCGGCGAACTGGGCCGGTTTGTGCACCCAGGCGGACCGGATGCGTGCGGCCACGAGGACGACGAGCAGTACGGGGACGACGACGATGTGAAGGGGGTAGAGGTGGGCGATGATGTCACCCGGGAACGGCCCTCCGAAGAGCAGGGCAGAAGTCCAGGTGCCGACGATCGGGATGCCCAGCACGATGCCCTCGACGATGCGGAGGCCCGTGCCGGAGAGCATGTCGTCGGGCAGCGCATACCCGCTCCAGCCGCCGACGAGCGCGGTGATGAGGATGAGGAAGAGAAGCACCCAGCTCCCCAGCCGCGGCTTGCGGAAGGCACCGGTGAAGAAGGTGACGAGCAACTGCAGGATGAGGGCGGTCGGGAGCAGGAGCGCCGCCCAGTGGTGCGCCTGCCGCATGAGCAGTCCGCCGCGCAGGTCGAACGAGATCGTCATCGTGGAGTGCATGGCGGTCGACATCTCCACCCCATCCAGCGGAGCGTAGCTCCCGCGGTAGGTGACCGTGGTGCTCGACGGCGAGTAGAAGAACATCAGGAAGAACCCGGTGACGAAGATGACGAGGATGCAGGCCAACGCGACGACGCCGAACATGTTCGACCAGTGGACCGGAGCCCTCCTGGCCCGGAGCTCGGCGGCAAGTGCCGCGACCGTTCTCCCCATCGCCGTACGGGTCGTGAACCAGTCGATTGCCGAAGTCCTCTGCATGATGCTCTCCCGTCTCCCTATAGCCGAGACCGAACAGACCCCCTCGATGTGACAGCGATCCTGCACGGATCTCCGTCGCTCCATGGTACGGCTGGGCAGCTACCAGGCTGCGGGTCGGTAGTCCTTCAGGAAGACTCCGTAGACATCCTCGCCCGCCTCGCCGCGCACGATGGGATCGTACACCCGGGCGGCGCCGTCGACGAGGTCGAGGGGGGCGTGGAAGCCCTCTTCGGCGAGTCGAACCTTGGTGTGGTGCGGGCGCTCGTCGGTGATCCATCCGGTGTCGACAGCGGTCATGAGGATGCCGTCGGTCTCGAGCATCTCGCCCGCACTCGTGCGGGTGAGCATGTTGAGGGCGGCCTTCGCCATGTTGGTGTGCGGATGCCCCGGCCCCTTGTAGCGTCGGGCGAACTGGCCCTCCATCGCCGAGACGTTGACGACGTACTTTCGGTGTGCGGTGCTCGCGGCCATCGCGGGACGCAGCCGGCTGATGAGCAGGAAGGGCGCCGTCGTGTTCGCGAGCTGAACCTCGAGCAGTTCGAGCGGGTCGACCTCCTGCACGTGCTGGGTC
Source organism: Leifsonella bigeumensis (assembly GCF_039537265.1). Classification (NCBI taxonomy): domain Bacteria; kingdom Bacillati; phylum Actinomycetota; class Actinomycetes; order Micrococcales; family Microbacteriaceae; genus Leifsonella; species Leifsonella bigeumensis. The sequence continues at coordinate 723,495 of NZ_BAABAE010000003.1, forward strand.
CAGCTGTTGACGTGCAGTTCGTCGGGGACTAGGCCGCCCGCGTCGATCGCGGTGCCGGCCGCCATCCGCTCGAGCGAGGAGGATCCTGCGGTCATGGCGAGCTCGGCGAGTTCCTCGGCGGTGACCCCCGCCGTTCGGGCGAGCAGTGGATGCGCGGCGACGGACGCGGCGAGGGCCTGCGGGTGCGCGTCGTTCGTGTGCCCGAACGTGAGCAACTCGGGGAGCGGCCCGTCGGGCAGCGGTTCGAGTTCCGCGGCGGCGAGCGGCGCGTAGGCGCCGGGAGAGCGGCGCACGGTCTGCGCGGCGTTGTTGATGAGGATGTCGAGGGGCCCGGCCTCCGCGACCGAGTCGGCGAGCCCGAGAACCTGGGCCGGATCGCGCAGGTCGATGCCGACGACGCGCAGCCGGTGCAGCCAGTCGGCGGCATCCGGGAGGCTCGAGAACCGGCGCACGGCGTCGCGCGGGAAGCGGGTCGTGATCGTCGTGTGCGCGCCGTCGCGCAGCAGGCGCAGGGCGATGTGCATGCCGATCTTGGCGCGCCCGCCGGTGAGGAGCGCGCGGCGACCGGTGAGGTCGGTGCGGGCGTCGCGTTTGGCGTGGCTGAAGGCGGCGCACTCCGGGCAGAGCTGGTGGTAGAACGCGTCGACCTGGGTGTACTGCTGCTTGCAGATGTAACAGGCACGGGGCTTGAGCAGTTCACCAGCGATGGGCGCGGCGACGCGCGTCGCAAGCGGGATGCCACGGGTCTCGTCGTCGATGCGGTCGGGTGCTCCGGTCGCGGTCGCGGCGACGACGGCGCGGTCGGCTTCGGCGATCTCGGCGCGCTTCTCGAGCCGACGGGTCTTCTTGACGGCCTTGAACATCCGTGCGGTCGCCTGTCGGACGGCGATGAAATCCGGATGCTCCTCGTCGAGTGCGTCCATCGCGGCGAGCACACGAAGCACGGTTTCGAGGTCGGCGGTTGCGATGCCTACGGGGTTGATGCCTGCAGGATCGAAGTTTGCGGGGTCGGTAGGCTGAGGTTCGCTTGCTCCCCGCTGATCCTCCGTCACCGCACGATTCTACCGGCGAGAGCCGAGCCTCGCCGTTGCCGCGGTTCCGATCGGAGGGAACCCGTCTACTTGTAGAAACCGTCCCGCAGGTTGATCCCGTGCTCGACCCAGACCTTGAGGGCGGCGAGCATCCCCGTCCAGCCCTCGCAGTTGCCGAAGGCGTTCTTCGCACCGGCGGCGGTTGCCTTCCAGGAGGACTCGGTGATCGTCACGAGAGTGCGGGTGTCGCCGTCGATGGGTTCGAACTCGAAGGTCGTCGTGGTCGTTCCGCTCTCGCTCGTCGTCTCGCTCCCTCCCCACCGGATGACGATCCGCCGGGGTGGGTCGGCTTCGAGCACGGTGACCGGGAAGGCGCCGGGGAAGTCGTGGAAGTCCCAGGTGACCTCGGTGCCGGCCTCCAGGCGACCGTGCGCCCCGCCGGTCGTGAAGTACTTCGACAATCGAGCAGGATCGGCGACGGCCTCATAGACCTCCGCGCAGGGCCGGGCGACGCGCCCCGACACCGTGAAGGAGAGTGATTCGAGCTGATTGCTGGTATCCATGCGGAGATCCTACGACTGCCTGCCGGGAGCGCCGCGGCTAAGACGTCCCGAGCAGGATGGCGGCCGTGATCGCGAGGGCGACACCGAAGAACTGCACGAGCGACATGCGTTCCTTGAGCACGAGTCGGGCGAGGATGACCGTCCCTACCGGGTAGAGGCCCATGAGCACGGCGACGACCGCGAGGTTCCCGCTGTGCAGGGCGACGACGAGCAGGATGTTGCCGATCCCGAGCAGGGCCCCGGCGACCGCGCTCGTGATCCAGATGCGTGCACCCGCCGGTTCGCCATCCGAGAGCTCGGCCTGGGGGGCGGCATCCGCCTCGCCCTTCAACCAGCCATCGCCCGTGCGGAGCCTCCGCACCGCCAGCAGCGGCAGCAGCACGACGAAGCCCACCGCGATGTCGAGGAATGCCGGGAATACGCCTGACTCTATCGGTGCGGTATCGAGGGAGACGACCGAGAGTCCGAGGGTGACTCCCGAGACGAGCGCGAGCACCCCGCCCCGGGGCGTGATGCGCTCGATCCTGCTTCCCGGGGTCTGGGCACCGGCCGGAATGGAGATCAGGGTCGTCGCAACAAGAGCGAGCACGACGGCGATCCAGGCGACGAGTTGCAGGCTCTGCCCGGTGACGGCGGCGACGATGACCGGCACCGCGGTCTGGATGAGCGCGATGAGCGGAGCGAGCAGGCTCATCGGACCGATCGCGAGGGCAGCGTAGAAGGTCACCATCCCGACGATCGCGAAGAGCCCCGCAATGGAGCCGGCCCAGAGAGCCTCGTCGCTGTAGACCCAGGGGAACAGCACCAATGCGAGTGCGGCGACAACGGCCGCGGTGAGGTAGATGGCGGTGCTCGCTTTGATCACCGTGAGGCGGCGGGCGGTGAGCGCGCCGAGGAAGTCCGAGGCTCCGTAGAGCAGGCTCGCCAGAAGGGCGAGGATGACGACAGCGGTCACGGGTTATCGGAGCGACGTATCGTCATGCCACCACTGTAGCGTCGGGGTAGGACAACGAGACACCGCCCTAGGCTTGTGGCATGACCGTGAAGAGACTCCTGCTCGACTGCGACCCCGGCCTGGATGACGCCCTCGCGATCCTGCTCGCCCACGGCGACCCCGCGCTCGAGCTCGTCGCGCTCACGACCGTCGGCGGCAACGTCGTGCTTGAGAACACGACCCGCAACGCGCTCGAGCTGCGCGAGTACCTGGGCTTCCCGGATGTCCCGGTCGCCTCCGGCGCCGCCGGCCCGCTCGTGCGGGAGACGAAGAACGCGGCCGAGGTGCACGGGGTCGGCGGAATCGGCGACGTCATCCTGCCGAAGGCCACGCTGCCCCTGGATTCCCGTGACGCCGTCGACCTCATCATCGAGACGCTGCGGGATGCCCCGGGCGAGATCCACCTCGTGGCGACCGGCCCGATGACGAACATCGCGCTCGCCCTGCGTGCGGAACCGCGCATCGCCGAGTGGGCGGCATCCTTCACGATCATGGGCGGTTCGTTCACGCGCGGCAACACGACGCCCGCCGCCGAGTTCAACATCTACGCCGACCCGGAAGCGGCCGCCGAAGTGTTCGCGGCCGGCTGGCAGGTCGTGATGGTCGGTCTCGACCTCACACTGCAGGCGCTCGTCGATGACGCGATCAAGCACCGGATGCTCGACCTCGGCCCGCTCGGTCGCGACATCGTCGTGCCGCTCGCGACCTTCTGGAACGACCCGCAGGATCCCGACTGGGGCGGCCAGGCCGTACACGACGTGTGCGCCGTCGCCTACCTGACCCGACCCGACCTGTTCACGAGCGTGCCCGCGCGCGTCGAGGTCGAGACCGCGGGGGAATGGACTGCCGGGATGACCGTGACCGACTTCCGGTCGAGCATCCCCAACGCGCTCGTGCCCGTCACGCTCGACGTGCCGGGGTTCTGGGACTACGTGCTCGGCGTCTATGAGAGCGTCGCTGCCTCTCGCGAGTCCTGACCCGGAGGCTGCTCCGCCCGAGGGGTCAGCCGACGTCGACGACGATCGAGTGCAGTCCGGTGGCGCCGTCGGGGACGACATCCGCGTAGGCCGAGGTCTGAAGCCGGCCGTTGGCATCCGTCGCCCGAACGGTGAGCTGGTGCCGCCCCTGCCGCGCGTTCCAGGGGTACGACCACTGACGCCAGGTGTCCGCAGAGATCGCGTCGGCGAGCACGGCATCCGACCACGCCCCGTCATCGACCTGCACTTCGACGCGCGAGACGCCGACGTGCTGCGACCACGCGACACCGGCCACGACGACCTCGCCCTCCGCGACCTGTCGCGACTCGCGCGGGGTGTCGATGCGGGAGGAGAGCTTGACCGGGCCGCGCGCACTCCAGCCCCGGTCGGTCCAGTAGGCCGACTCCTGCGCGAACGTCGAAACGGTGAGCTCCGTCACCCACTTCGTGGCAGAGACGTATCCGAACAGGCCGGGTACGACCATCCGCACGGGGAAACCGTGCTCGGCGGGAAGCGGCGAACCGTTCATCGCGACGGCCAGGATGGCGTTGCGGTCGTCGGTGAGGGCTTCCAGCGGCGTGCCCGCCGTGAAGCCGTCGACGCTGCGCGAGAGCACCATGTCGGCCCCCGACTTCGGACCTGCCCTCGCCAGCAGCTTGCGGATCGGGTAGCCGAGCCACAGGGCATTGCCGATGAGGTCGCCACCGACGTAGTTCGAGACGCAGGCGAGGGTCGTGTAGCTCTCTTCGAGAGGCAGGGCGAGCAGCTCGTCGAAGGTGATCGTGACGTCGCGCTCGACCATTCCGGTGACGGTGAGCGTCCAGTTGGCCGGATCGACGGAGGGCACGATGAGCGCGGTGTCGATGCGGTAGAAGCTCTCGTTCGGGGTGATGAGCGGGGTGATCCCGGCGACGTTGAGCGTGGCGCCAGGAGGCACGGGCGGCGCCGCCACGGCGGGCGCGGGGAGCGTGAACATGCGGCGTGCCGCGTCGACCGCCTGGATCCCGGATGCCGCCACGCGGCCTGCGACGACCGCCAGCACGCCGAGCCCTGCGGCAAGGCCACTCGTGATGAGGAAGGTGCGTCGCGGAACGCCGTTCGGGTTCGGGTCGGCGCTCACGGCGGCGGACTGCCGGGTGAGGACGCGCAGGAGGGTGACGCCGATCCCGATGGCCAGGAGGGACGGTATCGCCGAGAACATCGAGGAGTCTGCACGCGTCGTGGCCGCCACGAGCCCGACGACTCCGACGGCGCCGAGAAGCACCTGGCCCCACGGCGGTCGCGACCGCTCGAGGAGGCCCGCGGCGGCCGCGAGCACGGCGACGAGCACCGCGACGGAAGCGATGATGACGACCTTGTCCGCCGTTCCGACGAGGGCGATGACGCTCTCCTTGAGCCAGGGCGGTGCGACGTCGATCACGAGGGACCCCGCGGCGAAGAGCGAGCTCGATCGTGGGGCGATCACGGCGGCGACGATTTCGGCGACGCCGATCCCCGCCGCGGCCGACGCGATACCGGCGAGCGCCGCGCGTCGACGCGCGGGACCCGCAGCAACGGTTGCCGTCGGGTGCGGCTCGCCCACGGTCTGCTGGGACATTCACCCAGAGTACGCGCGACGCGCGGCATCGCGCGGGTGTGCGACGGTTAAGTGTGCAGATCCCCGAGAGCGCCGACCCTGACCTCGTCTATGGCGCGTTCGTCGAGTGGGCATCCGCTGAGGGCTTCACGCTCTACCCCGCACAGGACGAGGCCGTGATGGAGCTCGTCACGGGAGCCAACGTCATCCTGAGCACCCCGACCGGCACGGGCAAGTCGCTCGTCGCGGTCGCCGCCCACTTCGCGGCGCTCAGCGCCGGTAAGCGCAGCTTCTACACCGCGCCCATCAAGGCGCTCGTCTCGGAGAAGTTCTTCGCCCTCGTCGACACCTTCGGCGCCGAGCGGGTGGGCATGGTCACCGGTGACTCGAGCGTCAACCCGGATGCGCCCATCATCTGCTGCACGGAGGAGATCCTCGCGAACCTGTCGTTGCGGCACGGCGAGGACACCCCGGTCGACCTCGTCGTCATGGACGAGTTCCACTTCTACGCCGATCCGGAGCGCGGCTGGGCCTGGCAGGTGCCCCTGCTGCGGATGCCGCGGGCACAGTTCCTGCTCATGTCGGCGACGCTCGGCGACGTGGACTGGCTTGCGAAAGACCTGACCGCGCGCACCGGGCGGCCCACGGCATCCGTCACCGGGGTCGACCGGCCCGTGCCGCTGCACTTCTACTACGCGACGACGCCCATCCACGAGACGGTCGAGGACCTGCTGGAAACCGGACAGGCGCCCATCTACATCGTGCACTTCTCGCAGGCCGCCGCGCTCGAACGGGCGCAGGCGCTCACGAGCGTCAAGATCGTCGACCGCGAGCAGCGGGATGCGATTGCCGACCTCATCGGCGATTTTCGCTTCACGACGAAGTTCGGCCAGACGCTGTCGCGACTCATCCGCTCGGGGATCGGCGTGCACCACGCTGGGATGCTGCCCAAGTACCGCCGGCTCGTCGAGCAGCTCGCCCAGCGCGGACTGCTGCGGGTCATCTGCGGCACCGACACGCTCGGGGTCGGCATCAACGTTCCCATCCGCACGGTCGTGCTCACGGCGCTCACCAAGTTCGACGGCACCCGGATGCGGCAGCTCAACGCTCGCGAGTTCCACCAGATCGCCGGTCGCGCCGGTCGCGCCGGCTTCGACACCGCGGGAACGGTCGTCGTGCAGGCGCCGGAGCATGAGGTCGAGAACGCGCGGCTCGTGGCGAAGGCCGGGGATGACCCGAAGAAGCTCAAGCGGGTCGTGCGCAAGAAGCCGCCGGAGGGTTTCGTGTCGTGGGGCGAGCCGAGCTTCAGCCGGCTCGTCGCGGCGGAGCCCGAACGGCTCGTGTCGAGCATGCGGATGAGCCACGCGCTGCTGCTCAACGTCATCGGGCGCGGCGGAGACGCCTTCGCCGAGCTGCGCGCACTCGTGGAGGACAATCACGAGCCCAGGGCGCGGCAGCTCGAGCTCGCGCGGCAGGCGCTGTCGATGTACCGCACGCTGCGCGCCGCAGGCATCGTGGAGCAGGTCCCGTCGTCTCGCCCTGAGACCGGACTTTCTCGCCCTGAGCCTGTCGAAGGGGAGCCGGCCGTGGCCATCCGCCTCACCGTCGACCTCCAGCCGAACTTCGCCCTCAACCAGCCGCTCTCGCCGTTCGCGCTCGCGGTCATCGATCTGCTCGACCCTTCCCCTTCGACAGGCTCAGGGCGAGAAAGTCCGGTCTCGGGGCGAGAAGGCAGCTATGCCCTCGATGTCATCTCGGTCATCGAGGCGACCCTGGAGGACCCGCGCCCCGTGCTCTCCGCGCAGGAGCACCGCGCGCGCGGCGAGGCCGTCGCCGCGATGAAGGCGGAGGGCATCGAGTACGAGCAGCGTATGGAGCTCCTCGAGTCGATCACCCACCCGAAGCCGCTCGAGGAGCTCCTCGACGCCGCCTTCGCCACCTACCGCGCCTCGCAGCCCTGGGCCGCCGATTTCGAGCTGCGGCCGAAGTCGGTCGTGCGCGACCTGTACGAGCGGGCGATGACGTTCAACGAGTACGTGGGCTTCTACTCGCTCGGCCGATCGGAGGGTCTGCTGCTGCGCTACCTGTCCGAGGCGTTCCGGGCCGTGCGCCAAACCATCCCGGAGTCGGCGAAGACCGACGACATCCGGGACCTCGTGGAGTGGCTCGGCGAGCTCGTGCGGCAAGTCGACTCGAGCCTGCTCGAGGAGTGGGAGGAGCTCAGCCACCCCGATGCTGCGCCCGACGACGTTCCCGTCGTCCCTCCGCCACCGCCGTCGGTCGTCACGAATGAGCGCGCGTTCCGGGTGCTCGTGCGCAACGAGCTGTTCCGCCGTGTGCAGCTCGCCGCCCTCGACGACGCGGATGCCCTCGGCGAGCTGGATGCCGCATCCGGTTTCGACGCGGCCCGCTGGGGCGAGGCGCTCGACGCCTACTACGCCGTCCACGACCACATCGGCACCGACGCGGACGCCCGCAGCGCGGCCATGCTCATGATCGAGCAGCAGCCCACGGAATGGGTCGTGCGCCAGATCTTCGCCGACCCCGCCGGCGATCACGACTGGGGGATGAGCGCCGTCGTCGACCTCGCCGAGTCGGCCGAACAGGGTGTCGCGGTCATCCGGGTCACCGACGTCGGGTCATCATGATCGGGCGGCTCTGACCACCGCAACGTCCCCGCGTGGGTGTTTACTGTGACCATGACCAGTCAGCAGCGGCTCGTTCTCTCGGTCGCGATCCTCGCCTCGTTCGTCGCCTTCCTCGACGGCTCCGTCGTCAACGTCGCACTCCCGGCCATCAGCAGCGAGCTCGGCGGTGGCCTCTCCACCCAGCAGTGGGTCGTGGATGCCTACCTCATCACCCTCGGCGCGCTCATCCTCGTCGCCGGCTCGCTCTCGGATGTCTACGGCAGGGTCGTCGTCATCCGGGTCGGCTTGTGGGGGTTCGGCCTCACGTCGCTTCTCTGCGCGCTCGCGCCGAACGTCGAGGTCCTCATCGTGAGCCGCGGGCTGCAGGGGATCGCCGGTGCGCTCCTGGTCCCGAGCTCCCTGGCGATCATCATGTCGGCGTTCCGCGGGGCCGCGCAGGCGAAGGCGATCGGCTCCTGGACCGCGTGGACGAGTGCCGCCTTCATCGCCGGCCCCGTCGTCGGCGGGCTCTTCGTCGACATGGTCTCCTGGCGACTCGTCTTCGCGATCAACCTCATCCCCATCGCCGTCACGATCTTCCTGCTCGCGAAGATTGAACAGAAGGGCGAGCGCGATCACGGTACGAGGATCGACTTCGCCGGGGCGGTGCTCGCCATCGTCGGCGTCGGGGCACCCGTGTTCGCCCTCATCGAGCAGGGCAACTACGGATGGGCGAGCCCCGTCATCTGGCTCCCGATGGCCATCGGCGTGCTCGCCTTCGCGGGCTTCCTCTGGCGCCAGGCGACGGCGGCCCAGCCGATGATGCCGCTCAACCTGTTCCGAGTGCGCAACTTCGCGGTCGGCAACCTCGCCACGCTCTTCATCTACGGCGCGCTCGCGATGTCCGGGTTCATCGTGGTCGTGTTCCTGCAGCAGACCGGTGGCTGGCCGGCCATCCTCGCCGGCATCGCCGTGCTGCCGGTCACGATCATCCTCATGCTCCTCTCCTCGGTCTTCGGTGGGCTCTCCGGCAAGTACGGCCCCAGGCTCTTCATGTCGGTCGGGCCGATCATCGCCGGGCTCGGCCATCTGCTCATGCTGAGCGTCACGGCCGACGTGAACTACTGGTGGCAGTTGCTGCCCGGCATCCTGCTGTTCGGGCTGGGCCTGTCGATCACCGTCGCACCGCTCACGGCGGCCATCCTGGGTTCGATCAGCGAGAAGCAGTCCGGAATCGGCTCGGCGATCAACAACGCCATCGCACGCGTGGCCGGGCTCGTGGCGGTTGCGATGCTCGGGATCATCGTCGTCGAGCGCCTCGACGTCGACGGCGTGCATCGCGCTCTCATCGTGTGTGCGGCCCTGCTCATCGTGGGCGGTGTGATTTCCGCGATCGGCATCCAGAATCCTGCGAACATCGCGCAGGAGTCGACGGAAAACGCAGCCGTGGATCAGTAAAGGTGCATGGCTTTCATGGCACGCTGGACTGGGTCTCACCCGTACCGAACCAGTTGACGAAGGAGTCACCGTGGCCGATCCTGTCTCCACCCCGCTCGAGGACGCCCGCACGAGGCTCAAAGAGGCGACCGACCTGCTGGGCTGCGACCCGGGCATGTACGCAATCCTCGCCAACGCGAGTCGAGAACTCACCGTGAGCATCCCGCTGCGCCGCGACGACGACAGCATTGAGGTGCTCACCGGCTATCGCGTTCAGCACAACCTCGCGCGCGGACCGGCCAAGGGCGGCCTGCGTTACAGCCCGCATGTGCATCTCGACGAGGTGCGCGCCCTCGCGATGTGGATGACCTGGAAGTGCGCCCTGCTCGACGTCCCGTACGGCGGGGCGAAGGGCGGGGTCACGATCGACCCGCGGCAGTATTCGCAGCGTGAGCTCGAACGCGTGACGCGCCGCTACACGAGCGAGATCATGCCGATCATCGGACCGGAGACGGACATCCCGGCACCGGATGTCGGCACGAGCGAGCAGACCATGGCCTGGATGATGGATACCTACTCGATGAACAAGGGGTATTCGATCCCGGCGGTCGTCACCGGCAAGCCCATCAGCATCGGCGGTTCGCTCGGGCGGGCCACCTCCACCTCGGAGGGCGTCGTGCACATCGCGCTCGCCGCGCTGCGCGACAACGGGATCGACCCTCAGAAGTCGACCGCCGCGGTGCAGGGATTCGGCAAGGTCGGTCGCGGGGCCGCCCAGTTCGCCTTCGAGGCCGGCCTCACGGTCGTCGCGGTGAGCGACGAGTACGGCGCGCTGTACAACGTATCCGGCATCGATGTCGCGAAGCTCGGTGAGTACGTGGATGAGACCGGCAGCGTCGTTGGGTTCTCGGGCGCCGAGGCGCTCGACGGCCACGCCCTGCTCGAACTCGAGGTCGACCTGCTCATCCCGGCCGCGGTCGAGGGCGTCATCCACGAGCAGAACGCGCCGAACATCAAGGCGAAGGTCATCGTCGAGGGCGCGAATGGCCCGACGACCCCCTCCGCCGACGCGATCCTCGAGGCGAAGGGGTGCATCGTCGTGCCCGACATCCTTGCGAACGCCGGCGGTGTCATCGTGAGCTACTTCGAGTGGGTGCAGGCCAACCAGGCGTACTGGTGGCGCGAGGACGAGGTCGAGTCACGGCTGGAGGAGCGGATGCTCGGCGCCTGGGCGAAGGTGCACGACTACGCGAAGGAGCGCAAGCTCTCGCTGCGTGGTGCCGCCACGACGCTCGCGGTGCAGCGGGTCGTCGAGGCGCACGTCATCCGCGGCGTCTACCCCTGATCGACTTGCCGGTGGTTGAGTAGCGACCGCAGGCCGCGTATCGAAACCTTCGCACTGATGACCTCGGTCTCAATGCGCGCTGCGCAGCAGCAGTCGTCCGGCGTCACGCCGCAGCGATGTCCCAAATGAAGGAGGTGGCGCGACGATAGCGCAATATTTGCCGGAAACGCGGCCCTCGAAAGTCGACCGCCGTTGCCAACTCCTTCATTTGGGACAGTCATGTGGGACAGCGACGGCTTGGGTGGGGCGGTAGCGGCAACGCGGATAGCCCCATGCGCAGGCCAATCAGGCAACGAGGTGTGCGCCGGAGAGGACGAGAGATACCACGGCGACGAGAGCGCCGAGGATCACGAGCCGGAAGAGCGGCCGCCCTGGTGGTCGCGTTAGGGCGAGAGTGATGCCGGCGACGGCGATCGCCGCCTCGACGCCGAGGCAGGCCCAGCCGACGAATCCGGGCATCCCTGAGCCGAAAACGACGAGACCGGATGTCGCAGCCAGCGCGAGGAACGTCACGATCCCGGATGTCCGCGCCCCCAACCGGTGCGGGAGCCCCACGACGCCGGTCGCCCGGTCGGCTTCGAGATCGGGGAGGACGTTCGCGAAGTGGGCGGCGACTCCGAGGAGCGCCCCTGCGGCGGGAGCCCAGGCCGCTGGCAACGCGGGGGAGGGCAGCGCGAGCGTGACGATCGCGGGAAGCGCGCCGAACCCGACGAGGTAGGGGAGCAGGGAGAGCGCGGTGCGTTTGAGCCAGAGGTTGTACGCCCAGCCTGCCGCGATGAACAGTGCGTGCGCGATCGCTGCGAGAAGCCCGAGCGGGAGGGTAAGCGCGACTGCAAGTAGTAGCCCCGCGAACGCCGCGCCGCGTACGAGCGGGATACCGACCTCGCCCGTGGCGACCGGCTTGTCGCGGCGCCCAGCGGCCCGGTCACGTGCGGCATCCAGCCAGTCATTGGCGAGCCCGACCGAGGCCTGGCCACACAACATCGCTGCGCCAAGCATTGCTAGCCGCCACGGCTCAAGGACGACGCCCATCCCGAGCAAGACCGTGATGAGCGTGACCGCGAGCGTTGGCCCCGGGTGGGTCGAGCCGACCAGGGCCAGGACCGGATGTCGCCGCCCGGGTCCCCGCATCCTCACATGGTAGTCGGCTCGATCGTCACCGGCGGCTAACTCTTCGCTCCGTCTCCCTTGAAGACGTCCTCCTCCATGACGTCGTAGCCCTCGGCCTGGGGGTCGCGGTGCACACCACCACTCAGGGCGTATTCCTCCTCCGGCGAGAGCACGAGCTGCTTGCGACCGAACAGGGCGAAGAGCAGGAGTGCGACGACGTAGACGATGACGATCGCGACGATCGCCGGTCGGAACGCCTCGTTGACCAGGAAGCCGAGGAAGATCACCGCGGCCAGTACACCGGCGACAATGGCTCCACCAACGCCCACCGGGCTCAGGTAGGGGCGCTTCGCATTCGGGAACCTCCTGCGCAGGACCACGAACGACACCATTTGCAGGAGGTACGCCAGTACGGCGCCCCACACGGCGATGTTCAGGACGATCGGTCCGGCGATGGCACCCCCGAAGTCGACCAACAGCAGCGCGGCGTATCCGATCACTCCGCCGATCAGCAGCGCAACCCATGGGGTCTGGCGCTTTCCGGTCAGCGACAGGAACTTCGGGTAGTAGCCGGCGCGGCTGAGCGAGTACATGTTGCGCCCGTAGGCGAACATGATGCCCTGGAGAGAGGCCAGCAGCCCGATGAGCGCGAACGCCGCGAGCACCGCTGCGAGACCCTCCGGCACGATCGCACGGAATCCGTCGAGCAGCGGCTCTGCGGCAGTGCCCAGCGCCGCTGAACCGGTGATGCCCGGGTTCAGCACGAGCACGACGAGTCCGCAGACCACGAGCGTCCACAGCCCGGTGATTCCCGCCTTCGGGATGTCCTTCGACGGGTTGTGGGACTCCTCAGCGGCCAGCGGCAGCTCCTCGATCCCGAGGAAGAACCAGATAGCGAACGGCAGGGCGAACAGGATGCCGATCCAGCCGTGTGGCAGGAAGGAGGTTTGACCCGCATCCGGTGCGATGTCGAACAGCTTGTCGGCACTCCACACGCCGGAGAAGATGGCCATGAGTGCGAACACGCCAAGGATCGCGATGGAGATGACCGACACGATGATGGCGAACCTGAAGGAGATTGCTGCGCCAGCCGTGTTGAGAGCGATGAAGATCAGATAAAGGATGATCCACCACATCCACCCAGGTAGTTCGAAGCCGAAGAGCACGCCCGTGATCCCATTGGCATACGCCGCGGAGAAGTAGACGATGACCGCGGTCGTCGCCACGTACTCGATGGTCTCGGCGAGCCCCGTGATGAACCCTCCCCAGGGGCCCATCGCCGCTCGGGCGAACGAGTAGGCACCTCCGGTGTGGGGCATGGCCGCTGCCATCTCACCGATGCTGAACAGCATTCCGAAATACATGATCGTGACGACGACGAAGGCAATGGCCATGCCGCCGAAGCCGGCGAAATCGAGTCCGAAGTTCCAACCCGAGAAGTCGCCGGAGATGACGGCGGCGACACCGAGACCCCAGAGGCCCCAGACCCCGGCAGTTCTCTTGAGACTGCGCTTTTCGAAGTAACCGTCCTCGGCCTTCGTATATGTGACACCGGACACGCTGGTGCCCTTGTTCTCAGCCATTCGTCCTCCAAAAGGTATCCACCGGCGCGGGCATCGTTGCCTGCGGGATTTTCCACGAGTGTGGCCCCTATTGGTACCCCATGTCTACCTTTAGATGCAAAAACCCTCCAATAAGTTCTAGTCTGTTCGTGACTGACCTGTGCTCTAATGGTCGGATTGGCAGACTCACCGAGGAGTGACGGCATGACCGAATCGACCACACAACCGCGTTCCGGCAACCTTACGGTCGACGAACTCAACGTCCTCATCGACGACGGGTCGATCGACACCGTGATCATCGCCTTCACCGACATGCAGGGCCGATTGATGGGAAAGCGGGCTTCAGCTCGCCTGTTCCGGGATGAGCTCGCCGGGCACGGCGCCGAATGCTGCAACTACCTGCTGGCCGTCGACGTCGAGATGAACACGGTGAGCGGGTACCGGATGTCGTCCTGGGAAAAGGGCTATGGAGACATGGCCATGATTCCGGACCTGGGCACGCTTCGGCTCATCCCGTGGCTCCAGGCGACCGCCCTGGTGATGGCCGACCTCACCTGGCTGGATGAGGCACCCGTCGTGCAGAGCCCGCGCGAGATTCTCAAGACCCAGATCGCTCGCCTTGCCGAACACGGGCTGGTGCCCTTCGTCGGCACCGAACTCGAATTCATCGTATTTGAGGACACCTACCGGGAGGCCTGGGGCAGGAACTACTCGGGTCTCACCCCGGCGAGCGATTACAACATCGACTATGCGCTTCTGGCCTCCACGCGCATGGAGCCCCTCCTGCGTGATATCCGGAACGGCATGGATGGTGCGGGCATGTACTGCGAGGGCGTCAAGGGGGAGTGCAATTTCGGGCAGCAGGAGATCGCCTTCCGCTACGATCGCGCACTCGCCACTTGCGACAACCACGCGATCTACAAGAACGGCGCCAAGGAGATCGCCGGCCAGCACGGCCAATCGATCACCTTCATGGCGAAATACAATGAGCGGGAGGGCAATAGCTGCCACATCCACTTCTCGGTGCGGAGTGAGAACGGCGATGCGGTGCTCGCAGACGAGAAGGGCAAGCACGGTTTCTCGAAGTTGATGGAACACTTCATCGCTGGTCAGTTGGCGACCCTTCGCGAATTCTCACTGTTCCTCGCCCCCAACATCAACTCGTACAAGCGTTACGTCGAGGGAAGTTTTGCGCCGACGGCCGTAGCCTGGGGCCTGGACAACCGAACCTGCGCCCTGCGAGTCGTCGGGCACGGGCTCGGTCTGCGAGTGGAGAACCGGGTGCCCGGCGGTGACGTCAACCAGTACCTGGCGGTGGCCGCCCTGATCGCGGGCGGGCTCCACGGTATCGAGAACGAGCTGGAACTCGAGCCGATCTTCGAGGGCAACGCCTATGTCAGCGATGCTCCCCGGGTTCCGGCGTCGTTACGCGAGGCGGCATCGTTGTTCGCGCAATCCGAGATCGCGAAGTCGGCCTTCGGCACGGATGTCGTCGACCACTACCTCAACAACGCCCGTGTCGAACAGGCCGCGTTCGATGCCGCCGTGACGGATTGGGAGAGAGTCCGTGGCTTCGAAAGGTTCTGACTCCACGAACGCATCGCCGATGCCCGGACGCGCGCCGGTCATCGGCCTGACCACGTATCTCGAACGTGCGCAGCAGGGGGTCTGGGATGTGAAGGCGTCCTTCCTGCCGCACGCCTATTTCAACGCCGTCAATCGCGCGGGTGGCATCGCCGTACTGCTGCCCCCGCAACCGGTCGACGCGCAGATCGCCGATCGCGTGCTGGACGGTGTCGACGGGCTCATCGTCACTGGTGGCAAGGACGTCGACCCGGCCCGGTACGGGCAGCAACCGCACGAGACAACAGACGAGCCGCGCCGGGACCGGGACGCGTGGGAGGACGCGCTCCTCACGGCGGCGATCAGGCGTGAGCTCCCGTTTCTCGGCATCTGCCGCGGCATGCAGCTGCTCAATGTCGTGCTGGGCGGGACCCTTCATCAACACCTTCCCGAGGTGATCGGCTCGAACCGCTACAACCTCGGCGGCGGCAACTACAGCGAGAACGACGTCGCGGTCGATGACGGCACGGTACTGAGCGAGACCCTGGGCGGGCCGGTGGTCAGCGTGCACTCCTACCACCACCAATCGATTGACCGGGTGGCGGATGGCGTGACCGTCAGCGCCAGGTCGGGCGACGGCGTGATCCAGGCTGTCGAGCTGGAGCGGGTACCGTTCGGCGTGGGGGTGCAGTGGCATCCGGAGGAGAACCCGGACGACATCCGGTTGTTCGAGGGACTCGTGGATGCTGCCAGGAAGGCCATGAAGTGACCGAGACGACCGTCATCAATCCCGCGGATGAGACCGTTGTGACGACGGTGGTGCAGAGCTCCCTCGAGCAGGTCGACTCCGCAATTGCAGCGGCAGTCTCCGCCCAGCGCGCATGGGCCGCCCTGCCTCCGGCCGAACGCGCCACAGCCCTGCGGCGTTTCGCCGTCGTCGTGGACGAGGCGATCGAGGAACTCGCCCTGCTTGAAGTCGCGAACTCCGGGCATCCGATCACCCAGGCGAGGTGGGAGGCCGGGCACGTTCGCGACGTTCTCAACTACTATTCCGCCGCCCCGGAGCGGATGCTGGGCCAGCAGATCCCGGTCGCCGGCGGCCTCGACGTGACCTTCCTCGAACCGCTCGGCGTCGTCGGTGTGATCGTGCCATGGAACTTCCCGATGACGATCGCGAGCTGGGGTTTCGCGCCGGCACTCGCGGCAGGGAACGCCGTTGTCCTGAAACCAGCGGAGTGGACACCGCTCACGGCGATTCGCCTCGGAGAACTGGCGCTTGACGCGGGTCTTCCGACCGGTCTGTTCCAGGTGCTGCCGGGAAAGGGGTCGGTGGTTGGGGAACGATTCGTCACCCATCAGGACGTTCGCAAGGTCGTCTTCACCGGGTCGACCGAGGTGGGCAAACAGGTCATGGCGGGATGTGCGAAACAGGTCAAGGCCGTCACCCTCGAACTCGGCGGGAAGAGTGCGAACATCGTGTTCGCTGATTCCGACCTCGAGAAGGCCGCTGCGACCGCACCGTACGCGGTGTTCGAAAATGCCGGACAGGACTGTTGTGCACGCAGTCGAATCCTCGTCGAGAGGGGCGTTCTCGACCGATTCCTCGAACTGCTCGAGCCGGCGGTCAAGTCGGTTCGTGTCGGCCCTCCCTCCGACGAGAGGACCGAGATGGGCCCGCTCGTCTCGCAGGCGCACTTCGACAGCGTCTCGGCGTACGTTCCGGAGGACGCGCCCGTCGCCTTCCGGGGGAGTGCGCCCGACGGGCCTGGCTACTGGTTCGCCCCCACCGTTCTCCTGCCCCAGTCGCGCAATGACCGCACCGTCATCGACGAGATCTTCGGACCTGTCGTCACTGTGCTGCCCTTCGACGATGAGGCCGATGCGATCTCGCTTGCGAATGCCAGTGCGTACGGGCTGTCCGGCTCGATCTGGACACGCGATGTCGGGCGCGCCATCCGCGTTGCGCGGGGAGTGGAGAGCGGAAATCTCTCGGTGAATTCGCACTCCTCGGTGCGTTACTCGACTCCGTTCGGCGGCTTCAAGCAGAGTGGTCTCGGTCGAGAACTGGGTCCGGATGCCGCCGCCGCGTTCACCGAGACCAAGAACGTCTTCATCGCAACCGACCAAGGAGAGCCATGACCCTGCAGAAGATCGACCTCACCCAGCGGCTCGCGGGGAGAGTCGCGGTGATCACCGGTGGTGCGAGCGGTATCGGGCTCGCGACGGCCAGGCGATTCGCTGCGGAAGGGGCAACGGTGGTGATAGGCGACTTCAACGTCGAGGCGGGTGAGAAGGCCGCCGCCGAGGTCGGTGGCCTGTTCGTCAAAGTGGATGTCGCCGATGAGGCGCAGGTCAACACACTCTTCGATTCCGCGCAGAAAGAATATGGCTCTCTCGATATCGCGTTCAATAATGCCGGGATCTCGCCTCCCGATGATGATTCGATCGAGACCACGGAACTCGCGGCCTGGGACCGCGTGCAGGACGTCAATCTGAAATCCGTCTACCTGTGCTCGCGGGCGGCGTTGCGGCACATGGTGAAGCAGCAGCGTGGCTCGATCATCAACACGGCATCCTTTGTCGCCGTCATGGGTTCGGCGACGAGCCAGATCTCCTACACCGCGTCGAAGGGCGGCGTGCTGGCGATGACCAGGGAACTGGGCGTGCAGTTCGCCCGCCAGGGCATCCGGGTCAATGCCCTGTGCCCCGGCCCGGTCAACACCGAGTTGCTTCAGGAACTCTTCGCGAAGGACCCGGAACGTGCCCAGCGTCGACTCGTGCACATCCCTATCGGTCGGTTCGCCGAGCCGGAGGAGTTGGCGGCCGCTGTCGCGTTCCTCGCGAGCGACGACTCCTCGTTCATCACCGCATCGACCTTCCTCGTCGACGGCGGGATCAGTTCCGCCTACGTGACACCCCTGTAGTCGTGGCGGATCAGGAGGGGACCACCGACCCGAGTGTCGTCGGAGGGGCGCTGTTCCGCCCGGTGCGCAGTGGGAACACCTTCGAGGACACGGTCGCCCGATTGCTGCAGACCATCCGGTTGGGAATTGTTGCGCCGGGGAGTGCCCTGCCCTCCGAACGCGACCTGGCCCTGCGGTTTTCGGTGAGTCGCGACACCGTGCGGGAGGCGATCCGCTCCCTGGCGGATGCCGGGTTCCTGGTCTCCCGGCGGGGCCGGTACGGTGGGACGTTCGTCAGCGACACCCTGCCGCTGGGGACGCTGGGAATCACCGGCATCGTGCAGTCGACGCCGACGGCTGCCGACATCGACGACGTTCTCGGGTTGCGTGAGATCCTCGAACTCGGCGCTGTCGGCACCGCGACGATCAGGTCGCTGTCCGCCGCGGATCGGGAGCTGCTGTGGAGTCGGCTTCAGGAGACCAAGGAGGCGTCCATCGACGACTACCGGCGCCTCGACTCCCGCTTTCACCTGACCATCGCGGAGCTGACGGGGCTGCCATCGCTGGTATCCCTCATCGCCGACAACCGGATGCGAGTCAACGAACTGCTCAACAACATCCCATTACTCGCTCCCAACATCGATCATTCGAACGAGCAGCACGAGGCCATCGTCGTCGCAATCCTCACCGGCGACAGGGAGCGGGCAGTCGAGGCGATGCGTGAGCACCTGGAGGGTTCCGCAGCGTTGCTGCATGGCTTCCTGAGCTAGGAGAGAACCCTAGGGCACGAGCAGCAGCTTGCCGATGTGGGTGCTCGATTCGAGCCGTTCGTGCGCCCGCCGTGCCTCCGCAAGAGGGAACCGCTCGTCGACCACGGGAACGACCTGCCCTGAGGCGACGAGCGGCCAGGCGTTCGCGAGCACGCTCGCGATGATCTCGTTCTTCTCGGCCAGCGGCCGCGCCCGGAGGGCGCTTCCGTGGACGCTTCCCCATTTCGCCATGAGCCGACCGACGTTGAGGGCGCCTGGCGCTTTGCTCTGGTTGCCGATGAGCACGATCCGGCCGTGACGGGCAAGCGACTGGATGTTGCGGTCGAGGTAGTCGCCGCCGATCGCATCGAGGATGACGTCGGCCCCGCGACCGTCGGTCGCCTTGAGCAACTCGGCCACGAAATCCTGTTCGTGATAGTCGATGAGGATGCCGGCCCCGAGTCGTCCGCATGCCTCGAGCTTCGCCGCTGTCCCCGCAGTGACTGCGACCTCGCAGCCGAACGCGCGCGCAAGCTGGATGGCCATCGTCCCGATACCGCTCGAACCGCCGTGGACGAGGAGCGTCTCGCCGGCGCGCAGGGCGGCGGTCATGAAGACGTTCGACCAGACCGTCGAGATCGCCTCCGGCAGTGCGGCGGCATCGACGAGGTCGATCGTCTCCGGGACCGGCAGCAGCTGGCCCACCGAGGCGATCGCCGACTCGGCATAGCCCCCGCCCGGCAGCAGGGCGCAGACCCGGTCGCCGACGGCGACATCCGTCACCCCGTCGCCGAGCGCGGAGATGACCCCCGAGACCTCGAGCCCCGGCCAGTCGGGAGCACCGGGAGGCGGCGGATATCCGCCTTCCCGCTGGTGCAGGTCGGCGCGGTTGACCCCCGCCGCGGCAACGTCGATGAGCACCTCGCCGTGCGCGGGAACCGGGTCGGGGAGGTCGGCCTCGACGAGAACCTCCGGCCCCCCTGGTCGACTGATCCTGACGGCCCGCATGGCTCCACGGTACGCCCAGCCAGCGGGGATACCGTTTAACCATGCCGACCACGCTGGATCAGGAAACCATTGCCGAAGTACTGCCGGGAAGCTGGCGTGTCGGGGCGACCAACATCGTCGACTGGCTCGATGGCGATCGTCGCGACCCGGTGTTCCGCTTCGAGGTGAGCGAGACGACACCGCTCGCGATCTCCGAGGAGCAGGAGTTCACCTCGCCAGAGGGCAAGAGCCGGCTCATCACGATCCAGAGCGAGTGGGTCGACGGGGTCTTCCGGTCGAAGGGGCGCGGCATCCTCAAGAGCGGTGCGAGCCGCTGGCGCCTCGGAGGAATGAGCGAGGACCGTTCGGTCCTCGTCATCCGGGTCGCGACCGTACGCGGTGGGCAGGACGGACTGCTCGTGCTCGTGCGATCGGATGCGGCGTCGGGTGAACTGCGCAGCATGATCGCAACGCGCTCCGACGAGTTCGGACTCGGACCCGAAGACTTCGCCAGTCTCAGCTGGCTCGACCTCTCGGCGTCCGGCGGCTTCTAGGGGCCGGGGCGGTTCGCCGCCGGGACGGTCAGTCGGCCAGTCCGGCCAGCACTTCGCGGACGCGCCGGAGGTCTTCCATGAGCGAGCCGACCAGGATCCAGTGATCCGGATGCGGCTTCGCGATCACGAGGGGGGCGGTCAGGGCCGGGAGCTCAGCGGTCACCGGTTCGGCGTCGTCGTGGAGGGGGCGCGTGAGGTTGCGCGCGGAGAGCCGCACATCGTGCGAGGCACGGTCCAGTTCGACGGTGATGGCTCCCACGGTCGGGTCGGACGCGAGGGCGTCGTCGTAATGGTCGTGCACCGCGCGGGTCATGCCGACCACACGCGTCACGAGCACGGAGAGGGAGGCGAGGTACTCACGGTCCCGTTCGAGTGCCGTACGGTGCCGGGTGCCGAGCGGGTTGAGCATGAGACTGTCCTCGGCCGTCGACACGGCGGCGGCGGCCTCCGCCTGCAGGGCGCGAAGGGTTCGGACTCGCACGAGCATCGATCGGAGCGCGGCGGCATCCGAGACCGACCTGAGGTTCGCAGTGAGTTCGTCGAGCGATGCCGCGATCCCGTCGGCCAGCCGGGTGACGGCCGCGTGCGCCGGGCCCGCGAGAACCGGCGGCACGATGATGACGTTGACGACGAGCCCGATGACGGCACCGATGACCGTCTCGATGACACGTTCCCCCGCGTAATGCAGTGTCCCGCCGCCGAGCGCGACGACGAGCATGGCGCTGATCGGGATCTGGTTCGCCGAGCCGGGGGTCAGACGCAGCACCCAGGCGAGCAGGAGTGAGACGACGATGACCCCCAGGACGACCCAGGTCGCATCCCCGAGCAGCTCATGCGCCGTGTAGGCGAGCGTGACGCCGAGGACGACGCCGATGCTTCGCTCCAGGCCCTTCGCGAGCGACTGGTTGACGCTCGGCTGAACGACGAGCAGCGCCGCGATGGTGGCGAAGATCGGCACGGGCTGTCCGAGGAGCAGATTGCAGGCGAGCCAGGAGGCGATCGCCGCGATCGAGGTCTTGACGACCTGCAGCACGGGGCTCCTGGTCTTCGACTGGAGGGACAGGACGGGGCGCGCCATCCGTTCAGCGTAGCCGCGTGGGCGGCTCACTCGGTCGGGAGCTGGAGCCCTTCGAGGTCCTCGATCTCGACGGGCAGGTAACCGTCGTCCGGAACGTTGCTTTCCGCGGGCACGAACGGCACCGAGTCGTCGACCACGCTGTGACCTTCGGACTCGCCGGGTGCGGCCGCGGCTGCGGGATCAGCGGCGCCGACCGCGACGCTCGCCAGAAGTGCCCCGGCGAGGACGAGGGATGCCGCAGCCGCACTGATCGAGGCGTTGGAGAGGTTGAGGGTGCCGGCGAACCGGAGGCGGCGAACCGCCACGGCGATGCCGACGAGGGCGACGACAGCGATGGCGAGGGTGATGATGAACGGTAGGTTGATCCCGGCCATGGGGGCAGGGACAATGCTCAACGCAGCAGACATTGCCGGTTGTTCCTCTCGGGGTGAAGGAACGGCTTTCGGGTGAAAGTGTTACGTGCGACCGCATGCCGGATAACGGGGAGACACACGGGTGTACCCCAGCACGTTAGCAGCCGGCCTGAGCTTAGGTCAAGACGGACTTTCGATGAGCTTCGCACCGAGAAACCGTGCGTAGGCGGTGCTCTCGCGTGCGAATCCCTTGTTCGCCGTCGCGTTGAGCGGCGAGAACGGTTGCGCCGCGACGACGACCCCTCTGGCACGTTCGGTGCGTCGCCAGGTCCCCACGACGAGCCCGTCGTTCACGATCGTCGATTGGAACATGCCGTTGCCGCCGGGGACGATGCGCTCCGCGTGCTCCGCTGACAGCTGCGGCGTGCGGTCCTGATAGCCGAGCAGGTACTCGTCGAACCCGGGAAGAATCCGGATGCCGTCCCGCTTAGGCTCCGGGTCTGCTCCGGCTGCGAAGTACAGCGGTTCCCCGTCACGCTCGATCGACGACAGGCTGTCGCGCGCGACAGCGAGCCCGACCCGCGCATCCCCGAGCGTCGTCGACGACCACCAAGCGAAGTCCCGGATGCTCGCGGGTCCGTGGCTGCGGAAGTACCGTCCGACGAACTCGCCGAGCGCCTCCTCGCGCTCCAGCATCCTGCTGTTCCGGATCCACTCTTCGGCGAGCACGAAGGTCTGCTGTCTGCCCTCGGGCGGGCCGAAGCACAGGGTTCCGGTCTGCGAGAGGTACCACAGCACGTGGTAGCCGCGTTGGCCGTCCGGCGACACCCCTGCGCCCGCGAAGACCTCGTACATGGCGTCGCGGGCGAGGATGCGTCCGCCCTCGAGCGCGGCGATCGACGCGTCCCTCGCGCCCTCGAGCAGCCGCTCGTCGAGTCCGAGGGCGGCGCGTCGGGCGAGCGCCCCCTTCACGAGACGCTCCGAGGTGAGCGAGAGCATCCAGCGCAGGTCCTCCGCCGCCACGAAGTGGAGTGTGCCGCGCATGGGCCAGGAGCGCACGATCGATCGGTCGAGGATCGCGGCGTCCACGTCCGCCACCGTCGAACCGGGCAGGCGCAGGCCGATCGACCACGTGGCGCCGGCGAAGTCCTGCGCCTGCATCGCCGTCATCCAGCGAACGACGGATGCGGGGGTCGCCAGGTCGCTCGCGCTGATCCGCTGGGCGGCCAGGCGCATCCGGACGATGCGGCGGTCGGTGCTCCTCACGGCCGGCCCTCTCCGCCGGTGTCGACCTCGTGGGTCTCCGGTGCCGGCCGCGATTCGGCCAGCGCGATCGCCTCGGCGGCGCGCACGAGACCGAGGTGGGAGAGCGCCTGCGGGGTGTTGCCGACCTGGTGCCCGGAGGTCATGTCGTACTCCTCGGAGAGCAGGCCGACATCATTGCAGAGGGCGACGAGCCGGTCCATGAGCTCGACGGCATCCGGAAGTCTGCCGCTGCGCGCGTACTGCTCGACGAGCCAGAACGAGCAGGCGAGGAAGGGGTACTCGCCCGTCGGCAGTCCGTCGTCGGTGTGCTCGGTGCGGTAGCGCAGCAGAAGGCCGCTGCTCTCGAGGAGCTCATCCTCGATCGCGGCGACCGTCCCGAGCATGCGCGGGTCGTCGTAGGCGATGTAGCCGATCTGGGCGAGCTGGAGGAGGGTCGCATCCACGCCCGGGCTGCCGTAATACTGCGTGTAGGTGTTGCGCTCGCGGTCGAACGCGTTCTGCTCGATCTCGTCGCGGATCGTATCGCGCAGGGCCTCCCAGCGCTCGGCGGGGCCGTCGAGCCCGTAGTCGCGCACCGCGCGGATACCGCACTCGAGCGCCGCCCAGAGCATCGCCCGGGAATGCGTGAAGGCGCGCTGGGGCCCGCGCATCTCCCACATGCCGTGATCGAGCCGCTGCCAGTTCTCCTCGACGAAGCGCAGCATGACCCGCTGTAGCGGCCAGGAGAACTCGTCCTCCTCGACCCCCCGCGCGCGTGCCTTGGCGAGCGCGATCATGGTCTCCCCGAAGATGTCCCCCTGGTACTGCGTGAAGGCCGCGTTGCCCTTGCGGACCGGCGAGGCGCCCCGATAGCCGGGGAGGCTGTCGATCGTCACCTCGGTGAGTTCGCGTTCGCCGCCCAGGCCGTACATGATCTGGATGTCCCCCGGATCCCCGGCGATCGCGCGAAGGAGCCAGTTGCGCCAGGTGAGCGCCTCCCCGCTGAAGCCGCGGCTGAGCAGCACCTCGAGCGTGGCCGACGCGTCGCGGAGCCAGACGAAGCGGTAGTCCCAGTTGCGGACGCCACCCCATTGCTCCGGCAGGCTCGTCGTGGCGGCGGCGGCGATGCCGCCGGTGTCTTCGTGGGTGAGCGCCCTGAGCACGAGCAGGGAGCGCAGCACGAGGTCCTCGTACCTGCGCTCGCGCTGGTCGCAGGATGCCGCCCAGTCGGTCCACCACGCCGTCGTCGCCGTGATGCCGGCATCGATGTCCGGGCGCAGCGGGGCGACACGATGGGACGGGTACCAGGTGAGCGAGATGTCGACCGTCTCGCCCTCCGACACCGTGAAGTCGGAGACGTGGGCGTGATCGGCAGCGGTGAGCTTCGGTCCCCGCACGACCACCGCATCCGGGCCGGCGACCGCGATGATGCCGTGGCCGGCCTTCTCCTCGAACTGCCGCACCCAGGGCATCGCATCCGAGTAGCCGAACCGGATGCGCAGCTCCTGCTTCATCGCGACGTTCCCGCGGATGCCGCGCACGCGTCGGACGACATCGGCCCGCCGGTCGCCGTGGGGCATGAGTTCCGTCACCTCGACCTCGCCCTCCGTCGTCACCCAGCGAGTCACGAGTATGAACGTCGAGCCGAGGTAGCTCCTGGTCGTTTCGAGCACCTCGCCGGCGGGGGCCAGCAGCCACCGGCCGTGATCCTCGGTGCCGAGGAGTGCTCCGAACGTGGAGGCGGAGTCGAAGCGGGGGAGGCAGAGCCAGTCGATGCTGCCGTCCCTGCCGACGAGCGCCGCCGTGTGGCAATCCCCGATGAGTGCGTAGTCTTCGATGTCCAGGGGCATCGTCCCATTGTGACATCCGATCATGACCGGGCTCAGGGCGCGCGGCGTTACCCTTGGGTGATGGCACGCCAGATCGGAACCCTCGTCATCTTCGGAGCAGGAGGAGACCTCGCCCGTCGCCTGCTCCTCCCCGGCCTCGGGCAGCTCGTCGATCTGGGCCGAAATCCGGATTTCCGACTCATCGGGGTCGGCCAGAATGCGATGTCGAACAGCGCCTGGCGCGCGCGCGTGGCGAAATCCTTCGAGGCGGGTGGTGCGACCGGAGCGAAGGCCCGTGCGCTCGCTGCCGAGACGGAGTACCTGAAGGCCGACGTCACGAATCCGGATGACCTCACCCGCATCCTTGCGGCCTGCACCGGCACACCCGCGCTCTACTTCGCCCTGCCGCCCCAGGTCACGATCGCGGCCTGTGCGGCGCTCGCGCACGTCGACCTGCCCGCGGGGACGGTGTTCGGGCTCGAGAAGCCGTTCGGCACCGACCTGAAGAGCGCCGTGGCGCTCAACCGGCAGCTCGTCAAGCTCATCCCGGAGCAGCAGATCCACCGGGTCGATCACTTCCTCGGCAAGTCGACGGTGCTCAACCTGCTCGGCCTGCGGTTCGCGAACCGCATCCTCGAGCCGGTCTGGAACGCCGACAACATCGAGCGCGTCGACATCGTCTTCGATGAGAAGCTCGCCCTCGAGGGCAGGGCGGGCTACTACGACCACGCGGGCGCCCTCATCGACATGATCCAGAGCCACCTGCTGCTCGTCATGGCACTCGTCGCGATGGAGCCGCCGTCGAGCATCGACGCCGAGGACCTGCGCGGGGCGATGGCCCAGGCGCTGCGCGCGACCAGCGTGCTTGGCGGGGACCCCGCCGGCTCGAGCAGGAGAGCCAGGTACACGGCGGGGGCCATCGGAGGACGGAAGCTGCCCTCCTACGTCAAGGAGCCGGGCGTCGATCCGAAGAACCGCACGGAGACCCTCACCGAGGTCGTGTTCGGCATCGAGAACTGGCGCTGGGCCGGCGTGCCCTTCACGCTGAGGTCGGGCAAAGCGCTCGAGCGGGCTCGCAAGGAGATCGTCGTGACCTTCAGGGAGGTGCCGCACCTGCCGGCCGGCTTCAGCGGCAAGCCGGGTCCCGCGGCGCTGCGGATCTCGCTGAGTCCGGACGACATCAGTCTCGACCTCAACATCAACGGCTCGGGCGACCCCTTCACGATCGACCGCGTCGTCCTGAGCACCGAGTTCGGCGCCGGCGAGCTCGGCCCATACGGCGAGGTGCTCTCCGGCCTGCTCAGCAACGACCCGACCCTCTCGGTGCGGGCGGATGAGATCGAGGAGTGCTGGCGCATCGTCGAGCCGGTGCTCGCGGCGTGGAAGAAGGATGCCGTGAAGCTGGAGAGCTATCCGGCCGGTTCTGCCGGGCCTGCTGCATGGCGCCGCAGTCGTCTCTAGGCTCTGCCACCCAGGAACGAGCCCAGCAGGTCCCCATCGCGCTCGACCCGCTCGAGCACCTCGCGGTGGTCGAGCTGCGCGAGGTCTGGGCCGTCGACACCGGAGGAGTCGAGCTCGTCCCAGGTGCGCGGCGCGGCGACGGTCGGGCGCAGCCGCCCGCGCAGCGAATAGGGTGCGACGGTGGTCCTCGACGCGAGGTTCTGGTTCCAGTCGACGAACACTCTGCCGCGACGCTTCTCCCTGACGAGGGTCGCGACGATGAGGTCGGGATGATCGGCCTCGAGTGAGTCCGCGAGTTCCTTCGCGACCTCCGTCAGGCGCTCGGAGCTGCGCTTCCCGTCGGCCGCTGCGTAGAGGTGGATGCCCTTGCTCCCGCTCGTGACCGGATGCGCGTCGAACCCGAGCGCGGAGAGTCGATCGCGCGCGATCCGGGCGACCTGGACGCACTCGGCGAGGCCGACGCCTTCCCCGGGGTCGAGGTCGAGCACGAGACGGTCCGGGTTGCGCTGCGCGCCTCGCGGGCCGAACCGCCACTGGGGGACGTGGAACTCGAGCGTTCCGCGCTGCACGAACCAGAGCAGCGTCGCCGTGTCATCGATGAGCGGGTAGTCGTTCGAATGGTCGGCGTGCTGGATGGTTCTTCGGCGAATCCAGGACGGCGCGTCGCGGTCGAGGTTCTTGTGGAAGAACACCTCGCCGGGGGCATCCGCGGTTCCGACCCCGTTGACCCACTGCTTGCGCGTGGCCGGGCGTCCGGCGAGGTAGGGCAGGATCACCGGCGCGATCGCCCGGTAGTACTCGATGACCTCGCCCTTCGACATCCCGGTCTCCGGGTACATGACCTTGTCGAGGCTCGTCAACGAGATCCGGTGACCGTCGACGGTGATCGCCGAGCCCCTCTTGTCTGCGGGCGACGCGGGAGTGGCTGCCATGACTCCATCATCGAGAATCACCTGACCGTTTGCTGGACATCGCTTCCCGGCCCGCAGCACCGACCTAGGTTGATGGTGACATCGGGAAGGAAAAACTCATGGCCGAGAACCCAGTGATGCCCACGGAAGTCTCAGCGCGCATCGGCGCATTCGACCGGTTCGCGGAGGCCGCATCCCGCGTCGCCAGCCGTGCCTGGTTCTTCTGCTTCTGCGTGCTCCTCGTCGTACTGTGGGCGCCGTCGATCGTGCTGCTGCGGGACATCGACACGTGGCAACTCATCATCAACACGCTGACCACGATCATCACGTTCCTCATGGTCGCCCTCCTGCAGAACAGCCAGACTCGAGCGGACCAGGCCGTTCAGCACAAGCTCAACGCGATCGCCGACATGCTCTCCGACCTCGCCCGCGAAGACGGTCTCGAGGACGACGCGCGGGAGCTGCGCCGGGCCGTCGGTCTCGAAGAACACGAGAGCACGACCCACAACGCCGACACGAGTTCAGAGGGGCGCTAGTCCTCGGGATCGGAGGGGTCGATGGGCGCGTGGTGGTCGCGGCCGGCCTCCCCACGCTTCCAGTAGCCGTCGATCTTCACCTGGCCGGGCGGCAAACCGAGCTCGCGCCGCAGGTAGCGGCGGATCGGGATGAGCGTCGTCGCCTCGCCGGCGACCCACACGAAGGTGTCGTCCCCGATCGGGCCGAGCGCCCGGATGGCCCGCTCGAGCGCGCCCTCCGCCTTGCCGAGCCAGACGACCCTGGCCTTGTGCACGTGGTCGGGGTCGAGGTAGGCCGCATCCGACGGATTGTCCAGCTCGACGAAGCCGAAGATCTCGATCTCCTCCGGGAGCAGTTCGATCCAGCGGGCGACGGCGGGAAGGGCGGATTCGTCGGCGCCCAGGATGACGCGCCTCGCACCCGTCGGCGGCAGGTGGGAGCCGCGAGGCCCCGCGACGCTGAGCACGTCGCCCTCCGTGGCGGATGCCGCCCAGCTCGATGCCGGCCCGTCGCCGTGGAGGAAGAAATCGAGATCGAGCTCTGCGGGCCTGCCATCGGCTGCCGGGCGGAATGCGCGGGGCGTGTAGTCGCGGCGGACGCCCTCCGAGAACAGCAGCTTGACGTGGTCGGCCGCGCCGAGGCTCGTGAAACCGTCGAGCTGCTCGCCCTGCAGGGTGACCCTCAGGAGGCCGGGGGACAACTCCTTCGTCCTCGCGACGGCGAGGTCGCGGACGACTACTTCGTGGCGCACAAGCTGGCCGCGCTCGATCACTGTGGGACTCCTGGGGGTTTCCGGGCGGACCGTTCTCCGGCCGCACTCGACGACATTCAACGCTAGTGCACCCGGCGGGACCGTGCTCCCACGGGTGCGGTGCGAGGACGTGCCGGAGCGACGGCGGTTCAGAGGAGCCCGTAGGCGGCGAGCTGGTCGGCGAGCCCGGCGCCATCCGGCGCATAGACCCAGCGGATCGGCCCATCCGGATCGTGGTCCCCGGTCTTGCGCCCGCCCGCGAGCACCGCCTCGCCGCCGGAGAGCTGCCGGATGGCGACGGCCGCGATCCGGTCGGGATGCTCGGCGGCGAAGGAGGCGTAGAGGTCCTCGTCGTGCTGGCCGTCGTCGCCGACGAGGATCCAGCTCAGGTTCGGGAACTCCGCCACGAGCCTGCGCAGGCTCTCCTCCTTGTGCACTCGCCCGCTGCGGAACCATCGGTCGTGCGTCGGCCCCCAGTCGGTGAGCAGGAGTGGTCCCGGAGGATACAGATGTCGGGAGAGGAACCGGGTGAGGGTCGGGGCGACGTTCCAGGCGCCGGTCGAGAGGTAGACGACGGGGGAGCCCGGGTGGTCGCGTACGAGCTTCTCGAACAGCACGGCCATTCCCGCGACCGGGGTGCGTGCGTGCTCGTCGAGCACGAACGTGTTCCAGGCGGCCAGCAGCGGCCGGGGCAGGGCCGTGACCATGACGGTGTCGTCGACGTCGGAGATGAGCCCGATCGTCGCGGCCGGATCGACGATGAAGACGGGTGCGGAGACCGGCTGCGACTCACCCGTGCGCAGGGTGATGGTGTGCCAGCCGGGGGAGAGGGCGACCTCGATGACCTCGTCGACGACCCCGCCGCGGTCCGCGGTCACCGGATGCTCCACCCCGTCGACGCCGACATGCACCGTCACTTCGCCGACAGGCACGCTTGTGAAGCTCCGCCAGCCGCGGATCTTCCGATACCGGATGTCGTCGACCGCCTCGGGCTTGGCGAGAAGCACGCGCGAGAGCACGCGGATCCACTGTGTCGAGCCGTAACCCGTGTAGGGCATGACGACGGGGGTAAGTCCGCGCCTGCGCGCGCGCCTCTCGCGAAAGCGGTGGAACCGGTCCTCCAGCCTTGCGGGGAGACGGAGCGGCGGTGCGAGGTCCCCGGAATCCGGACCTCCGGCGGCCCGGTCTTCGGGGTTCGGGCCATCGGCATCCGGCGTCGTCGCTGGCCCAGTCATCGTGCCAGTCTTTCACGGTGCGGTCAGGCCCGGCGACGCGCTTCGCACGAGGTCGGGGAGTTCCTGAGAAAAGTCCTCATATCCACTGAGTTGAGGAAGTATATCGCGCCCTCGCGAAAGGGGCGGGCTACAATTTACTCAATAATCCTGGCGACCGTCGGCCGTTGATCGGTCACTGTCGTCAGCTGACAAATGAGACGGAGAACGCCGTGTCGGGACCGACCGTACTTCTACGCAATGAGCCCGTGCAGGCGCGCAGCACTGCGCGGCTGACCAGCCTTCTGGATGCAGCTGCGGCGGCGATCGACCATGTCGGATTCGAGCGCCTGACGACCGCAATGGTGGCCGAGCGGGCCGGCGCCTCCATCGGAACCGTCTACCGCTACTTCCCCGACCGGATCGCCGTGCTGCAGAGCGTGGCGGCGCGGGCGGTCGACCGCTTCTCCGACCGGGTGCGCACCACCCTGGGCAGCCGCCAGTACGGCACCTGGTGGGATGCGATCGAGGCGCTCATCGACGAGGGGGTCGATGCCTTCGCCAAGGAGCCGGCCTTCGCCGCGCTGCGTTTCGGCGACGTTCTGGATCTGCGCCCGCGCGAGAACACCCGGACCGGCAGCAGCGAGGTCTCCGACGTGCTCGCCCCCGTGCTCGTCTCCCGGTACGGCTTCAAGGACGATGCTGACCTCCCCTTCCGCCTCGAGGTGGTGTTCCAGCTCGTCGACTCGCTCCTGGCCCGGGCCTTCGCGTTCGACGCCCGCGGTGACAAGCAGTTCATCCGCGAGGCCAAGCGCGTGGCGCACAGCTACCTCGTGAGCGTCTACGGGGAGCCCACCCCGGCGGTCTGAGTCCGCCGCATCCGTTACCGCACGAAGCTCCAGGCATCGGCCGACCCGTCCCCAGCGCGGAGTCGGTCGATCCTTTTTTGCTGAAGATCGGCCCAGCAGGGAATGCCGGGGGTGCCCAGTAGTGTTTGACTGGTCTGACGGCAACTCGAGGAGATGAGCCAGAGCCGATGATCGAGTTCCAGTCCGTTTCCAAGCGATTCCCCGACGGGACGCAGGCTGTCGACGACTTCGACCTGGTGATCCCCTCTCGCAAGACGACCGTGCTGGTCGGCTCCTCCGGGTGCGGCAAGACGACGCTCCTGCGCATGATCAACCGGATGGTCGACCCGACGGGCGGCTCGATCCGTATCGACGGCGACGACATCGCCGGGCTGGAACCGGTCGCCCTGCGGCGAAGGATCGGCTACGTCATGCAGAACTCCGGGCTGCTCCCGCATCGCAGGGTCATCGACAACGTGGCGACGGTACCCATGCTCGAGGGTGTGCCGCGCCGGGTCGCGCACGCACGAGCGCTCGAACTGCTCGACACCGTCGGCCTCGACCGCTCGCTTGCGGAGCGCTACCCGAATCAGCTCTCCGGTGGCCAGCAGCAGCGGGTCGGGGTCGCGAGGGGCCTCGCGATGGACCCCAACATCCTGCTCATGGACGAGCCTTTCGGCGCCGTCGACCCCATTGTGCGCGCCGACCTGCAACAGGAGCTGCTCCGGCTCCAGCGCGAGCTGGGCAAGACCGTCGTCTTCGTGACCCACGACATCGATGAGGCCTTCCTGCTCGGAGACCAGGTGGTCATCCTGCAGGTGGGGGCGCACATCGCCCAGCAGGGGCATCCGAAGCAGATCCTGGCCAACCCGGCGAACGACTTCGTCGCCGACTTCATCGGTGCGGGGCGCGGCAAGCGCCGCCTCTCGGTGGACTCGAGCGTCCCCTCCGCCGGCGACGACTATCTCCTCGTCGACGGGAGCGGATACGCCGCGGGCGTCGTCGAGGCGCCGGGCGGGGTGCTCGTCGGTGCCGGATCCGGGCCGAAGTCCCGGAGCGTCTCGAACAAGACCGACCAGGCGGGCGACGCCTGATGCAATGGCTATGGGACAACCGTGATCTGGTCCTCGGCCTCACCCTCGAACACGTGAGGCTGAGCATCCTCCCGATCATCGTCGGTTTCATAGTCTGCATCCCGCTCGGCTGGGTCGCGACCCGGAACCGCGTTGCCCGGTCCGTTCTGCTGAGCCTCGGCGGCATCCTGTTCACGATCCCGTCGCTCGCGCTGTTCGTCGCCTTGCCCGTCATTCTTGGTACCAAGATCCTCAGCGACATCAATGTCATCGTCACCCTCACGATCTACGCGATCGCGATGATGATCAGGGGTGCGGCGGATGCGTTCGCCTCCGTGTCCACCTCGGTGCTGCAGTCGGCGACGGCCGTCGGCTACTCCGCATTCAGCCGGTTCTGGTCGGTCGAACTGCCCCTCGCCGGCCCTGTTCTGCTGGCGAACCTGCGTGTCGTGTCGGTGAGCACGGTGAGCCTGCTGAGCGTCGCTGCCCTCATCGGCAAGGGCGGTCTCGGCTACCTGTTCCTCAACGGGTACCAGCGCGACTTCCCGACCGAGGTGGCGATCGGCATCGTCTTCATCCTGCTCATCGCCCTCGCCTTCGATCTCGTCCTGGTGGCGCTCGGACGCATCCTGCTGCCCTGGGCGCACACCGTCTTCCCGCGGCTCAGGGCCAGGCCGGTGGCCGATGCGGTGGCCGCGTCATGAACTTCTTCGCCGAAGCATTCGCCTGGATCTTCGATCCGGCGCACTTCGCCATGGTGAACGGGATCTGGCCGCGCACGGTCGACCACCTGTTCTACACGGCGGTCACGATGCTCATCGCCATGGTCATCGCCATTCCGCTCGGGCTCCTGATCGGTCACACCGGTCGGGGCCGGAACCTCGTGATCGTGACGACGAGTGCGGCCAGGGCCCTCCCCACCCTCGGTTTCCTCCTGTTCATCATCCTGTTCTCCGGACTCGGGTTGTGGCCGTTCGTCATCGTCATGGTCGTGCTCGCTGTTCCTCCCCTGCTCGCGGGCGTCTATTCCGGGCTCGAGGGCGTGGATCGCCAGACGATCGATGCGGCCAGGGCCGTGGGGATGTCGGAATGGCAGATCATCGGCCGAGTCGAGATCCCGCTGGCTCTCCCGCTCATTCTGGGCGGCATCCGGTCATCGGTGCTGCAGGTCATCGCGACCGCGACGATCGCCGGGTATGTCGGACTGACCGGCCTCGGCCGATTCCTCATCGAGGGGCTTGCCCTGCGCGACTACACGCTCGCGATCGTCGGAGCCATCCTGGTCGCCGTCCTCGCGCTCGCGGTCGACGGGCTGCTCGCCCTCATCCAGAGACTTGTCGTCCCGCGCGGGGTGTCCCGCGGGATGGCACGCACCATCAGCACCAGGTCGCGGCGGCCCACCAGGCTGCCGGCCATGACTGTGGCACCCATCAAGGAAGGATAAAGAGAAATGCATGCACCCAAGAGAAACCGCATCACCGCGGGTCTCCTTGCGATCGGGCTCACGGCAAGCCTTGCCGCCTGCAGCAGCGGCAACCCGCTCGGAGGCGACGGGAACGATTCGCTCGGCTCGATCACGATCGGCTCCCAGGGCTTCGCGGAGAGCGACATCCTCGCCCAGCTCTACGGCCAGGCGCTCGCTGCCGGCGGGTACACGGTGGACTACGCCCCGGGCATCGGATCGCGCGAGACGTTCATTCCTGCGCTGCAGGACGGGTCGATCGACCTCATCCCCGACTACGCGGGAAACCTGCTGTACGGCGCCGACCCCAAGGCGACAGCCGCCTCGACGGCTGATGTCATGGAGGCGCTCCCCGCCGCCCTCGAGCCGCTCGGCCTCGTCGTGTCCACGGCTGCAGAGGCACAGGATGCCGACTCGCTCGTCGTCACGAAGGAGTTCGCCGAGGCGAACAGCCTCGTGACGATCGCCGACCTCAAACCCATCGCCTCCAAGATCACGATCGGGGCGAACACCGAGTTCGAGGGTCGATCCTACGGGCGTGAGGGGCTTGAAAAGGTCTACGGCGTGAAGGGGTGGAAGTTCAAGGCGATCGACGACTACGGCGGGCCGGGCACCCTGAGCGACCTGCTCAGCGGGGCCATCCAGGTCGCCGATATCTACACGACCACCCCGTCGATCAAGCAGAACGACCTCGTCGTGCTCGAAGATCCGAAGCATCTCATCGCGGCGCAGAACATCGTCCCGCTGTTCAACAAGGACGCCTACTCGGTGCGGGTCGCGAACATCATCGACCAGATCTCGAACAAGCTCACGACCGAGGAGCTCATGAGCCTCAACGAGATCAGTGCCGGTGACTCGAAGCCGTCACCCGAGAAGGTCGCGAAGGACTGGCTCACCCAGATGGGCCTCATCTAGAGGCAGCCGGTCGCGACTCCGCGCCGGCAGCTCAGGGAAGGTCCTCCCGGGTGGTGGCATCGCCATCGCCCGGGAGTTCCATGTGGCGGCGCTGACTGCGCTCGAGGAGCTTCTTCACGCCGAAGGCCACGAGCACGAACACGACGATGATGACCACGAAGATATATCCCGCCCAGTGCAGTCGCCCGGCGAGCTCACGGTAGGTGCCTGCCGCCAGCCACCCGACGGAGGCGTAGGTGACCGCCCAGATGACGCAGGCCGGGAGAGTCCAGGCGATGAACTTGCGGTAGCGCATCGTGCTCATCCCGACCGTGAGCGGGATGAGCGAGTGCAGCACCGGCAGGAAGCGGGACACGAAGACCGCGATCCCGCCCCGACGATCCAGGTAGTTCTCGGCCCGCATCCAGTTCTCGTAGCCGACGCGCTGGCCGAGCCGACTGCCGCGGATCTTCGGGCCGAAGTACCGGCCGAGGGCGAAGCCGATGCTCTCGCCACCGAGTGCGCCGGCGATGACGATGATCACGAGCGCCACATACTCGAGCCAGTTGGAGATGCCCGTGCTCGCGACGATCACGATCGTGTCCCCGGGGACGATGAGGCCGATGAGCACCGAGGTCTCGAGGAGGATGCCGATGCCGGCGATGATCGTGCGAGCGATGGGGTCGACGTTCTGCACGATGTCGAGCAGCCAGGTGAGCACCTCGTTCATGCGGCGGCCGCCCGTACCGGCTTGCGCAGGGCCTCGCGGCGACTGCGCCAGAGGGCGAGCCGACCGGGCAGCTCGGCGAGCTGCAGTCGGCCCCTCCCGGCGCCATCCTCGTCAGCGCCATCGACCCAGCTCGTCACGATCCGGATGCCGTGGAGCGCGTTGAGAGCCCAGACCTCCGTTCCGTCGAGCTCGGCCGGGGTGACCGGCTCTCGGTGCGTTTCGACCCCGAGCGCCGTCGCCAGGCCGAAGACGCTGCGCGCCGTGACACTGTCGACGCGATCGAACTCCTCCCAGCCCGGCCCCTCGGGCGCTCCGAACAGGATGTCGCCCCGCCACCACACGATCGACGTCGTCCCACCCTCCACGACGAATCCGTCCGGGGTGAGGATGACGCCGTCGTCGGCCCCCCGCTCCTGCGCGGCGCGACGTACCTGCATCATGGCGCCGAGATCGGGACCCTTGATCGTCGGAACGCGGCGAAGCTCAGGCCCGCGGTGGGTGGCCAGCGCGACCGACGACGACAACGGCGGCGCCGTGCGCTCCCGGTAGAGGAAGGAGGCCGCGCCATTCTTCGACTGCAGTTCGACGCGCGGGAACCAGTCGCCTTTCGCAGGGATCGCCGCGATCGACGCCTCCCAGAACGACGCGAGTGCGGCATCCGTGAAGCCCTCGAGCCCTGCGCCGCGCTCGGCGGCGGCCGCGAAGAACCGGTCGCGGTGGAGGCGGAGGGCGAAGGCGGTGCCGTCGGTCGTCAGCCAGGAATCGGCGGCCTCCACGACCCATTCCGTCGGGTCGCAGTAGTCGATCGGAATGAGGGCGTCGCCCGCCCAGCGGGAGAGGGCGGCGGAACTCATAGAGTTAGCGTATGCGCCGCCGCGTGATCGCGACACCTCGGAGCGAGTGGGTCGATCCCGCCGTCGCGTTCCAGGCCCTGTGCCGTGGGGACCTTCCCGCGTTCTGGCTCGACTCCGGCGTGAGCGCGACCACCGGGTGGAGCTACCTCGGGGTCGCCTCGCGCACGGTGACCGCTTCGATCGAGGGCGGCAGCCTGACCGAGTGGCCATCCGGCGCACGTCGCGACGGCACGGTTCTCGACTTCCTGCGCGAGGAGCTGGGGCCGGGAATCGAAGCGGATGACACGGCCGGCACCGGACCGTTCCGGCTCGGCTGGGTCGGGTGGCTCGGCTACGAACTGCACGCGCAGGCCATGGGCACCGGCATCCGTCGGCCATCGCGCTACCCGGATGCCGCCCTCATGTTCGTGGATCGCGCGCTCGCCTTCGACCACGCCACCCGCACGGTCAGCCTGGTGGCGCTCGGCGAAGACTGGACCGGCGACCTCGCCGCCTGGCGCGGGGCGACCGAGGCCGCCCTCTCCCCACCGTTTGTGCGCGATTTTCGGCGGAATGGGATGGGCCAGAGCGCCCAGGATCGCGCACAAACGGCGAGATGGGCGTACGCCGACTCCGATTACCTTGCGAAGATCGCCGCCTGTCAGCGGGCGATCGCCGCCGGAGACGCCTACCAGCTGTGCCTCACGACCGAGGTGCGCCTCGACGCGCATCCGGACCCCGTCGACACCTACCTGCGGCTGCGCGAACTGAGCCCGAGCCACCACGGAGGATTCGTGCGCATCGGTGGAGTGAGTCTCCTCAGCTCCTCCCCGGAGCAGTTCCTCTCCGTCTCCGCCCCCGAGCCGGGCTCGCGCAGCCGCATCGTCGAGTCGAAGCCCATCAAGGGCACCCGTCGTCGCGGCACGACACCCGAGGAGGACGCCGCCCTGCGCGCAGAACTGCTCTCGAGCGACAAGGAGCGCGCGGAGAACCTCATGATCGTCGACCTCATGCGCAACGACATCGGGCGCATCAGCGAGGTGGGCTCGGTGACGGTTCCGGGCCTGCTCGCGGTGGAGACCTATGCCCAGGTGCACCAGCTCGTGAGCACCGTGAGAGGAGTGCTGGCGGCCGGCCTCGACCCGGTGGATGCCGTGGCGGCCTGCTTCCCGGCCGGCTCCATGACGGGCGCGCCCAAGCACAGTGCGGTGCTGACACTCGACGGGCTCGAGGAACGACCGCGCGGGATCTACTCCGGCGCCTTCGGATACTTCGGGCTGGACGGGCGGATCGACCTCGCCATGGTCATCCGGAGCATCGTGCTCGACGCCGACGGAGCGACGGTCGGCACCGGCGGCGGGATCACCGCGCTCTCGGTTCCCGAGGAGGAGCTCGAGGAGGTTCGAATCAAGGCGGCGGCCCTCCTGCGCGTTCTCGGCGCTGCCGAAGACGGCTCGCCGCGGTCTAAATGACTGTCGCGGCGACCCGGCTCGCGACGCGGCGAGCCGTGAGTCGCTAATCTGGTAATTCGGGTCGCGGCGGCGAGCACGCCGGACATCAACGGTGATCGCCCGTACCCACCCCTCCGCACGAAGAGAGACTGCCGTGGCACACCATCACGCCGATGACGCATCCGGGTACGACGTCGCCCGCATCCAGGCGAAATGGCAGGCGGTCTGGGACGAGCTCAAGCCGTTCAGCACGAGCGACCCCGACGACACCCGGCCGCGCAAGTACGTGCTCGACATGTTCCCGTATCCTTCCGGCGACCTGCACATGGGCCACGCGGAGGCCTACGCGCTCGGCGACGTCATAGCGCGCTACTGGCGCCAGCAGGGCTTCAACGTGCTGCACCCGATCGGCTGGGACTCCTTCGGGCTGCCCGCGGAGAACGCCGCGATCAAGCGCGGGGTCGACCCGCGCGGCTGGACCTACGACAACATCGAGCAGCAGAAGCGGTCGATGAAGCTGTACGCCGCATCCTTCGACTGGGATCGCGTGCTGCACACGAGCGACCCCGAGTACTACAAGTGGAACCAGTGGCTGTTTCTGAAGCTGTACGAGAAGGGGCTGGCCTACCGCAAGGACTCCTGGGTCAACTGGGACCCGGTGGATCAGACGGTTCTGGCCAACGAGCAGGTGCTCGCGGATGGAACCTCGGAGCGATCCGGTGCCATGGTCGTCAAGAAGAAGCTCACCCAGTGGTACTTCAAGATCACCGACTACGCCGACCGCCTCCTCGACGACCTCAACCAGCTCGAGGGGTCCTGGCCGTCCAAGGTGCTATCGATGCAGCGCAACTGGATCGGCCGTTCGGTGGGTGCCGACGTCGATTTCATGATCGAGGGTCGCGATACGCCCCTGACGGTGTTCACGACGCGTCCCGACACCCTGCACGGCGCCACCTTCATGGTCGTCGCGCCGGACTCGGAGCTCGCGGCCGAGCTCGTCGCCGGTTCGACCCCCGAGGTGCAGGCCGCGTTCGCCGACTACCTGGCCGAGGTGCAGAAGAACACCGAGATCGAGCGGCAGGACGCCACCCGGGAGAAGACCGGCGTGTTCCTGGAGCGCTGGGCGGTCAACCCGGTCAACGGCGAGCGCGTTCCGATCTGGTCGGCGGACTACGTGCTCGCCGACTACGGGCACGGCGCGATCATGGCGGTACCGGCCCACGACCAGCGCGACCTCGACTTCGCCCGGAAGTTCGGCCTGCCGGTGCGCGTCGTCGTCGACACGAACGCGCCCATCACCGGGGCGATCCCGGTCATCGTCGACGGACAGATGCCCGAGGATCTGCCGCCGCTGGACCCCGGCGGCACGGGTGTCGCGCTGCATGGCGACGGCCGGATGATCAACTCCGGCCCGTTGGACGGCCTCAGCAAGTCCAACGCGATCCACCGGATGACCGAGCTGCTCGAGGCGGCAGGCACCGGCCGGGCGGCGAAGAACTTCCGGCTGCGCGACTGGCTCATCTCACGCCAGCGATTCTGGGGAACGCCCATCCCGATCGTCCATGGCGAGAACGGCGAGCTCGTCCCGGTGCCGGAGGACCAGTTGCCGATCGAGCTGCCCCCGACCGAAGGGCTCGACCTCGCACCCAAGGGCACGTCGCCGCTCGGCGGAGCCGAGGAGTGGATGGCGGTCGCGAATCCGGTCGACGGCAGCCCGGCGCGGCGCGATCCCGACACCATGGACACCTTCGTCGACAGTTCGTGGTATTTCCTGCGGTTCCTGAACCCCCACGACGACGCGCGCGCGTTCGACCCGGCCGAGGCCGAGAAGTGGGCGCCCGTCGACCAGTACGTCGGCGGGGTGACCCACGCCATCCTGCACCTGCTGTACGCACGATTCATCACCAAGGTGCTCTTCGACCTGGGCTATGTGACCTTCACCGAGCCTTTCAGCGCACTGCTCAACCAGGGCATGGTGCTCATGGACGGCTCGGCGATGAGCAAGAGCAAGGGCAACCTCGTGCGCCTGAGCGACCAGCTCGAGGAGCATGGGGTCGACGCCGTGCGACTGACGATGGCCTTCGCGGGCCCACCGGAGGACGACATCGACTGGGCGGATGTCGCACCGCACGCCTCCGCGAAGTTCCTCGCCCGCGCGTGGCGGCTCGCCCACGATGTGACGAGCTCGCCGGATGTGGACTGGAAGACCGGCGATGCCACCCTGCGCCGAGTGACCCATCACCTGCTTGCGGATGCGCCCGGGCTCATCGAGGGCTTCAAGTTCAACGTGGTCGTCGCTCGCGTGATGGAGCTCGTCAACGCGACCCGCAAGGCGATCGACAGCGGCCCAGGGGCTGCGGATGCCGCGGTGCGCGAGGCGACGGAGACCGTCGCCCTGACCCTCAGTCTCTTCGCACCGTATGCCGCCGAGGAGATGTGGGAGGCGCTCGGCTATCCGCCACCCATCGCCCTGTACGGCTGGCGGAAGGCCGACCCGACGCTTCTCGTCGCCGAGTCGGTGACCTGCGTCGTGCAGGTGGACGGCAAGCT
This sequence comes from Leifsonella bigeumensis, assembly GCF_039537265.1. Taxonomy (NCBI): domain Bacteria; kingdom Bacillati; phylum Actinomycetota; class Actinomycetes; order Micrococcales; family Microbacteriaceae; genus Leifsonella; species Leifsonella bigeumensis. The sequence continues at coordinate 762,669 of NZ_BAABAE010000003.1, forward strand.
GCGCGACCGCATCGAGGTGAGCCCCAGGGCCACACCGGCCGAGCTCGAAGCGCAGGCCAGGGCGCTGCCGGCGATCGTGCGCACCGTGGGCGACCGTGAGATCGCGAAGGTCATCGTGCGCGCTCCGCGGCTCGTCAACATCGTCACCCGCTGACTCGGTATTCCCGCTGACTCGGTTCTCCCGCGCGCCCGGGCGTCGGCTCTGCTCCTCCACAGACGGTTCCTCGAGCGGTAGTGCACCTTTGGTCCCGGGTGGGAGCAGGGGAGTGCGCTGACGCGATTAGCCTCGGCGCATGCCGCTGGCCGACCCGCTCACGGCTTCGTGCACCAGCCGATTCCGGGTGGGGCTCGGGGCTGCCGTGGTCCTGCTCGTCGTCGGCCTCGGCATCGCCGTGCTCGTCACGGCGCTCTCCGCGAATGGCGGCACCACGACGGTCATCAGCGCGCCGGATACCGGGGCGGCGGGCACCGGGGCGGCGGCGCCGAGTGCCGAGGCATCCGCGAGCGGTGTCGCGATCTACGTCCACATCCTCGGGGCGGTGAGCCGTCCGGGGCTGTACCAGTTGCGCGACGGTGACCGGGCGATCGACGCGATCGCTGCGGCGGGCGGCTACGCCGAGGGTGCAGACCGGCGGCAACTGAACCTCGCCCGGTTCCTGAGCGACGGCGAGCAGATCTATGTCCCGCGGGAGGGGGAGGCCGGCGCACGGCCCGGCGGCGGGCCGACATCCGGGACCGTCGGCGGCAAGGTGAACCTGAACACCGCGGATGCCGCGGCGCTCGAGACCCTCCCGCGCGTCGGCCCGGCGCTCGCCGCGCGCATTCTCGCCTGGCGGGCGGCGAACGGACGTTTCACCTCGATCGAGGACCTGCTCGGCGTCTCGGGCATCGGCGAGAAGACCTTCGCGGGGCTCAAGGACCTCGTGACGATCTGATGGTCGCGATGGGCGCGCGCTTCGGGCGGGTGGATGCCCGACTCGCGATCCCCGCGGCCGCCGGCTGGGTGGTGCTCGGCGCGATCCTCGGGATGCCGGGGCTGCTGGCTCCCGCCGCGGTCGGCGCCTGGGTGGTGAGCGCGCTGTGCGGTGCGGCAGCCCTCGTGGCCGGGCGAGGTCGCCGTGTGCTCGCGACCCTCACCGTCGTCGGCGTCGCCTGCGCGCTGCTCCTCACGAGCGCTGCGATCCATTCGGCGGCGCGGCGCCCCGCCGCGCTCCTCGACGCGGCATCCTCGGGACGGTATCTCAGGGTCGTCGCTGTGCTGGGCGAGACCGTCACGGCGAGACCCCCAGCCGGCGCGGGGCTCTCCACGGGGCGACCCGGCCCGGTGCGGGTCACCATCACCGATGCCGTCATCGGCGGAACCAGCCTCGAGGGGATCGAGGTGCCCGCCCTGCTGTTCGGCTCGGCCCCGGTGGGCGGGATCGGCACCGTCATCGAGGCATCCGGAACGATCGCCGGGGCGGCCCCGGGGGAGAGCGCGCAGTTCCTGCTGTTCGCCAGGGGCAGTCCGGCCGCCGTCGCCGGGCCGCCCTGGTTCCTCGACTGGGCGAACGGGCTGCGATCGTCGTTCCTGGCGGCCTCTGCGGCGCTCCCCGGCGACGGGGGAGCCCTCCTGCCCGGGCTCGCGATCGGGGACACGAGCAGGGTCGGCGACGCCCTCGGCCGATCGATGAAGGCGACGTCGCTCAGCCACCTGACGGCCGTTTCCGGCGCGAACTGCGCCGTCGTCGTCGGCCTCATCATGCTCGGTGGCGCTGCGCTCGGTTTTTCCCGCCGCACGCGCATCGCGGCTTCGGTTGTCGTGCTCGCCGGATTCGTTGTGCTCGTCACACCGGAGGCGAGCGTGCTGAGGGCCGCCGTCATGGCGGGGCTCGTGCTCGGCGCGCTCCTCGCCGGACGCCCGGCGAGCGGGGTCCCGGTGCTCTCGCTCGCCATCGTCATCCTTCTCACGGTCGACCCATGGCTGTCGCGCAGCTACGGGTTCATCCTCTCGGTGCTCGCCACGGCGGGGCTCCTCGTGCTTTCCGGTCCGCTTGCGGCCCTCTTCGCCCGGTGGCTGCCCGCCTGGCTCGCGATGCTCGTCTCGATCCCACTGGCTGCGCAGCTCGCCTGCCAGCCGGTACTCATCCTCCTCAACCCGGCCGTGCCGGTCTACGGGGTCGTCGCGAACATCCTGAGCGAACCGGCCGCACCCATCGCCACCGTGCTCGGGCTGGCCGCCTGTATCGTGCTGCCGGTCTTCGAACCGCTCGGGCGGGTTCTGGCCGCGATCGCCTGGCTTCCGGCGTCGTGGATCGCCGCGGTCGCCCGGTTCTTCTCCGCCCTGCCTGCCGCGCAGGCTCCCTGGGTGCCCGGCATGGTCGGCGTCGCACTGCTCGCCGCCGTCACGGCGCTCGTGCTCGTCGTCCTGTTCCGCCGCCGCGATCGCGCCACCCGGATGCTGGGAATCCTGCTCGTCGCTTCCCTCCTGGCCTACTCGAGTTCGCTTCTCGGGCTGGGGCTCGGCCGTCGGATGTCGCTCCCGCACGACTGGCAGGTCGCGGCGTGCGACATCGGGCAGGGCGATGCGGTGCTCGTGCGCAGTGCGGGCGAGGTCGCCCTCATCGACACCGGCCCGGATCCTGCGCGGCTCGCGCGCTGCCTGGATGAGCTGGGCATCCGGCGCATCAGGCTGCTCGTGCTCAGCCACTACGACCTCGACCATGTCGGAGGGACCTCGGCGGTGCTCGGAATGGTCGAGCAGGCGATCGTCGGGCCGGTCTCGGACGAGCACGACACGGCCCTCCGCACCTCCCTGGCCGATGCCGGCGCCGAGGTCCACGAGGCCGCCCGGGGCACCGTCGGAACGCTCGGCGACCTGCGCTGGGAGGTGCTCTGGCCGCCCTCGAGGCTCGGCACTCTCGAGCCCGGCAATGCGGCGAGCGTGGTGGTGCGCTTCGAGGGCGTCGGCCCGTGCCCGCAGGGTTGCCTGAGCTCCCTCTTCCTCGGGGACCTCGGCGAGGAGTCCCAGTCGAGGATGCTCGGTATGGCGAGACCGGCCCCTGTCGACCTCGTCAAGGTCGCTCACCATGGTTCCGCCGATCAGAGCGCGCGACTCTACGAACGGCTGCATGCCCGGGTCGGTATCGTGAGTGCCGGCGCGGAGAACACTTACGGGCACCCGACCGATCGGCTGCTCGGCATACTGCAGGATGCTGGAACGGCGATCGCCCGCACCGACCTCGAGGGCATGATCCTCGTTTCGCCCGGCCCTGGCGGCACCGTCAGCGTGTGGACCGAGCGCGCGGCCGGCCGTGACGTCGGCGCGCATTAGGCTGGTTCGGACGAGGCGAGGGAGGGTGCGGATGGCGGCAGCCGGTGCGGCGCGGATCCCGCAGCTCGCCTGGGACAAGGTGCGCCCTGCCCCGGTCGTGCTCGTCTCCGGCACGGAGGACTTCCTCGCCGAGCGCGCCATCGGGCTGCTGCGCGACATCCTGCGCGCCGAGGATTCGAGCCTCGAGGTGAGCGACATCGCCGCCGACGCCTACGCGCCGGGTGAGCTGGCGACGCTCGCAAGCCCCTCGCTCTTCGGCGAGCCGCGGCTCGTGCGGGTCACCGGCGTGGAGAAGTGCACCGATGCGTTCATCGCTGAGACGCTCGGCTACCTCGAGGCCCCGGCCGCAGACTGCTATCTCATGCTGCGACACGCGGGCGGTGTCCGCGGCAAGAAGCTCCTGGATGCGCTGCGGGGCGGGCTCGGCGGCGGCATCGAGATCGCCTGCACCGAGATCAAGAAGGAGTCGGACAAGCTCGACTTCGTGACGGCGGAGTTCCGCACCGCCGGCCGCCGCATCACCGCGGGCGCCGCTCGCGCCCTCGTCGCAGCGTTCACCGAGGATCTCGCCGAGCTCGCGGCGGCCTGCCGTCAGCTGCTCGCCGACGCGGGGGATGAGGTCACCGAGGCGACCGTCGAGCGCTACTACTCGGGCCGCGTGGAGACGAACGCGTTCCGCGTGGCCGACACGGCGATCGCCGGTCGGCACGGCGAGGCGCTCGTGCTGCTGCGCCATGCGCTCGCCTCGGGCGCCGATCCGGTGCCTATCGTCGCCGCGTTCGCGAGCAAGCTGCGCACCATGGCGAAGGTGGCCGGGGCTCGCGGCAGCTCAGGCCAGCTCGCCCAGCAGTTCGGGCTCGCCCCCTGGCAGGTCGATCGAGCCAAGCGCGACCTGCAGGGCTGGACCGAGGACGGCCTGGCACGTGGCATCCAGTTGCTCGCCGAGACGGATGCCCAGGTCAAGGGGGCCGGGCGCGATCCGGTGTACGCGCTCGAGCGCATGGTCAACGTCGTGAGCGCGCGCGGCGCGCAGCCCTGACGCTGACGCTCGCCAGGCTCGCGAACGCGGGCAAATCTGGGGTGCGCGCACCCGCGACCCCGGATTCGCCCGTTTTCGCGTCACCGCATCGACGAAGAACGCCCCGGTCGAGGTGACCGGGGCGTTCTCAGAAGTGATGGCGCCTGTTACAGCGCGGCGACCTGCTTGGCGATCGACGACTTGCGGTTCGCCGCCTGGTTCTTGTGGATGACGCCCTTGCTGGCCGCCTTGTCGAGCTTGCGGGTCGCGGCGACGAGCGATGCTGCCGCGGCCTTCTTGTCACCGGCGGCGATGGCTTCGCGGGTCGCGCGGATCGCGGTCTTGACCTCGCTCTTGACGGCCTTGTTGCGCTCCGTCGCCTTGCGGTTGGTGCCGATGCGCTTGATCTGCGACTTGATGTTTGCCACTGGTGAACCTTTTCGTTGTTGTCGAGCAGTCTGATGTCACGGCCGATCGGCCGGGAGAGTCGATGTGGGCTTTCGATTCGCAGCACATCCGTAACGAATGCCGCGCGAGCCAACAGGTAACTTTATCAGAGCGTCGCCAGTTTCGGACAATCCGAAACCAAACAGAAATGACGGGCATCTCACTGGGGAGGCAGCGTGGCAGGGTCAGAGCGGATCTGGACGGTCGCGGACCACCTCGAGGGTGCCGTTCCCGAACAGGTTGCGCTCTACCGGGCCGTCGAACGGGCCATTCTCGACTGCGGGCCGGTCACCATCTCGGTGTCGAAGACCACCATCACCTTCAAGGGAGCCCGCCGTGGCTTCGCCGGTGCTCGGCCGACCCGAAGCGGGGTCCAGGGCTACCTCGACCTCGGTCGCTCGCTTCTCGGCGACCCCCGAATCCGCAGCGCAGCGCCGTACACGAAGCGCCTCTGGGTGAACCATTTTCGCCTCGCCTCCGTGGCGGAACTCGATGAGACCTTCCTCGACTGGGTCCGGGAGGCGTTCAGGGTCGGCGAAGGGGATCACCTCCTGGGCCCGGCGATCCGCGAGTAGCCGTCTCCACGGCACTCTCTCCGGCAGGACCTCGTCGCGGTTCGGCGCCGAATGATGGTCCAGCGGACGAGTGTGCATGCCGAGGCGGCCACACTCGTCCGATCGGGCATCACTCGGGCATGCCCGCCCCGCAGAACATGGGAGAATTGTCCGACCCCGCCAAACCCCGCGGGTGGCCGCAGCAACCAGCATTGAGGAACGCGTGACCCCGAAAGCACTGAAGGCGCTCGAGCCGTCGGCGACCGACCCCGCGTTCATCCGCAACTTCTGCATCATCGCGCACATCGACCACGGCAAGTCGACTCTCGCCGACCGGATGCTGCAGATCACCGGCGTCGTCTCCGACCGCGACATGCGCGCCCAGTACCTCGACCGTATGGACATCGAGCGCGAGCGCGGGATCACGATCAAGAGCCAGGCGGTGCGGATGCCGTGGGGGGGGTCGGCGAGCTCGACCGGAGATTCCGCGCCTGCAGGCAAGCCCCAGACCTACGCCCTCAACATGATCGACACTCCCGGCCACGTCGACTTCACCTACGAGGTCTCCCGCAGCCTCGCCGCCTGCGAGGGCGCCATCCTGCTCGTCGACGCAGCGCAGGGCATCGAGGCGCAGACCCTCGCGAACCTCTACCTCGCACTCGACAACGACCTGGAGATCATCCCGGTCCTCAACAAGATCGACCTGCCGGCCGCCGACCCCGAGAAGTACGCGAAGGAGCTCGCGGGTCTCATCGGCGGCGACCCCGAGGACGTGCTGCGGGTGAGCGGCAAGACCGGCGTCGGCGTCGAGGAACTGCTCGACCGCGTCGTCGAGCGCATCCCGGCGCCGAAGGGCGACGCGAGTGCCCCGGCGCGCGCGATGATCTTCGATTCCGTGTACGACAGCTACCGCGGCGTCGTCACGTACGTGCGCATGATCGACGGGTCGCTCGCCCCGCGCGAGCGCATCCAGATGATGTCGACACGCGCCATCCACGAGCTGCTCGAGATCGGCGTGAGCTCCCCGGAGCCGGTGCCGACGAAAGGCCTCGGTGTCGGCGAGGTCGGCTATCTCATCACCGGGGTGAAGGATGTGCGCCAGTCGAAGGTGGGCGACACCGTCACGACCGCCGTCAAGCCGGCGACCAAGGCGCTCCCGGGCTACACCGAGCCGAAACCCATGGTGTTCTCCGGCCTCTACCCGATCGACGGCAGCGACTACCCGGAACTGCGCGACGCCCTCGACAAGCTCAAGCTCTCGGATGCCGCGCTCGTCTACGAGCCGGAGACCTCCGTGGCGCTCGGCTTCGGCTTCCGCTGCGGATTCCTCGGCCTGCTGCACCTGGAGATCGTCACCGAACGGCTGGAGCGCGAGTTCGGGCTCGACCTCATCACGACGGCGCCCTCCGTCATCTACGAGGTCTCGAGCGACGACGGGAAGACCGTGACGGTGACCAACCCGAGCGAGTTCCCCGGCGGCAAGATCGCAAGCGTTCGGGAGCCCGTGGTGAAGGCATCCATCCTCGCCCCGAAGGACTATGTGGGGACGATCATGGAGCTCTGCCAGGGGCGCCGTGGAACCATGCAGGGCATGGAATACCTCGGCGAGGATCGCGTCGAACTCCACTACACGATGCCGCTCGGCGAGATCGTGTTCGACTTCTTCGACCAGCTGAAGTCCCGCACGCAGGGCTACGCGAGCCTCGACTACGAACCGCACGGCGACCAGGAGGCCGATCTCGTCAAGGTCGACATCCTGCTGCAGGGCGAGCAGGTGGATGCGTTCAGCGCGATCGTGCACCGGGACAAGGCCTACGCCTACGGGGTGCTCATGACCGGGCGCCTGCGTGAGCTCATCCCGCGGCAGCAGTTCGAGGTGCCCATCCAGGCGGCGATCGGGGCGCGCATCATCGCGCGCGAGAGCATCCGGGCCATGCGCAAGGACGTGCTCGCCAAGTGCTACGGCGGTGACATCACCCGCAAGCGCAAGCTCCTCGAGAAGCAGAAGGAGGGCAAGAAGCGCATGAAGATGGTCGGCCGCGTCGAGGTGCCCCAGGAGGCGTTCATCGCCGCGCTCTCGGGGGATGTCGAGAAGAAGGACAAGAAGTAGGGTTCTGGTCATGATGGCAGCGGCGAGATGCGCGTTCTGCGGTACGGAGCATCGGCCATGAGCCGCCAGCCGCCCTGGGACGCGACCGTCACCTACGGGGCGGTCGGCGGCACGAAGGCGCCCGACCTCCTGGCATTCCCTCCCACGGGGTTCAGGCCGTTCGAACAGCGTTCGCGGATCGGGCACGGTGTCGCGCGGTGGGAGCACGCCTGGCAGTCGACCATGACGTGGGGGATCCAGCGGGGCAGCGGGATGCGGGTGCAGCTGAACGAGTCGCCCGCCGAGGTCACCGAGGGCACCTACACTCCGGTCGCCTTCGACGGGGCAGGCAGACCGGTCGCTCCAGAGCTCACAGCAGGCTCGGGCGAAGAGAGCGAGGTCGTCTACGGGGCCGAGGGCCAGTCCTTCATCGCGCCGGGTGACACCGCGCTTCTCGTCGTCCCGTTCTGGTTCTTCGGCGTCCACGCGCCCTGCAGGGTCATCTACGTGATCGACGAGCCGAACCGCAAGGGATTCGCCTACGGGACGCTCCCGGGGCATCCGGAGAGCGGCGAGGAGGCCTTCATCGTCGACCAGACGGAGGACGGCTCGGTGTGGCTCACGATCCGGGCGTTCTCGAGGCCTGCAGGTTGGCTGTGGTGGATGGTCTATCCGGTGCTGCGGCTCACCCAGACGATGATCACCCGACGGTACTTCCGGTCGCTCTCCGATCCGCTCGGCTGAGGTCGGGGCGGCCGACTGTGGAGTTCCACCGATCACCGCTCGCCGAAACGGCGGTCGATTGTCGTCCGGCACCAATGCTGCGGGAGCGGGGCGGCCGCGTGGCTACGCTGGAGCCATGACCGACTATCGTCCTCCCGTCGCCGACCTCGCCTTCGTTCTCGAGCACATCGCGGGATACCGCGACGTCGCAGCGCTCCCGGAGTTCGAGCATGCCGACCTCGAGACGGTCGTCGGCATCCTTGAGGACGCCGGCGACTTCATGGCCGGGGTCGTCGCGCCGACGAACCGCATCGGCGACGCCGAGGGGTCGCAGCGCCAGCCGGACGGCTCGGTGCGCACGCCTGCACCGTTCAAGGACGCATACCGCAAGTACGTCGAGGCCGGCTGGGGCGCCGTCCCCTTCCCCGACGAGTTCGGCGGCGGCAACTTCCCCTGGTCGGTCGGGCTCGCCATCCAGGAGATGCTCACCTCCTCCAACATGGCTTTCGCGCTCTGCCCACTGCTGACCCAGGGCGCGATCGACGCGCTCCTGGCCTACGGCAGCGACGACCAGAAGCAGCGCTACCTGCCGAAGATGATCAGCGGCGAGTGGACCGGCACGATGAACCTCACCGAGCCGCAGGCCGGGTCGGATGTCGGAGCCCTCACGACCCGCGCGGTCAAGCGCGACGACGGCAGCTACGCCATCAGCGGCCAGAAGATCTTCATCACCTACGGGGAACACGACCTGTCAGAACAGATCGTGCACCTCGTGCTGGCCCGCACTCCGGATGCCCCGGCCGGCACGCGTGGCATCTCCTGCTTCATCGTCCCCAAGCTCCTCGTGAACGAGGACGGCTCGCTCGGGGAGCGCAATGCGGTCAACTGCCTCTCGATCGAGCACAAGCTCGGCATCCACGGGTCGCCGACCTGCGTCCTCGAGTACGACGAGGCGACCGGCTACCTCATCGGCGAGGAGAACATCGGCATGCGCATCATGTTCGTCATGATGAACAGCGCCCGGCTCTCCGTCGGGATGCAGGGCCTGGCTGTTGCCGAGCGCGCCTACCAGGAGTCGCTCGGCTACGCGCGGGAGCGCATCCAGGGCAAGGCGATCGGTGCCACCTCGGACTCGCCGATCGTCGACCACCCCGACGTGCGCCGGATGCTCATGACCCAGAAGGCCTACATCGCCGCCCTTCGCGGGATGATGTACCTCAACGCGGCGCAGATGGACGTCGCCCAGTTCCACCCGGACGAGGCAACCCGTGCCCGCGCTTCCGAGGTCGTCGGTCTCCTGACGCCGATCTGCAAGAGCTTCGGCACCGACCTCGGCAGCGAGCTCACCTCGCTCGCGCTGCAGATCTACGGCGGTATGGGCTTCATCGAGGAGACCGGCGCCGCCCAGCATTACCGTGATGTGCGCATCACCGCGATCTACGAGGGCACCAACGGTATCCAGGCCGCGGATCTCGTCGGGCGCAAGCTCGGAGTGCGCGGCGGCGCCTCCTTCCTCGAGTTCATCGCGCAGATGCGCGAACTGGATGGCGAACTGGCGGCGGCGGGCGAGGGCTTCGACGGAATCCGCTCCTCCCTCGGCACCCAGCTCGACGCTCTCGAGAGCGCGACGAAGTGGATGCTGAAGAACGGTGCCGCCGACCCGAACGCCGCGCTCGCCGGCTCCTCGCCGTACCAGCGGATGTGGGGGCTCGTCGTCGGAGGCTGGCTGCTCGCGAAGGCTGCGCTCGCCGAAGCGGGGATCGCGGAGCCCGGCGATCGCCTCGTGCTCGCGCGCTTCTACGCGGGGCAGCTGCTCCCGCAGGCCTCGGGCCTGCTCGCGGCCGCGACCGCGGGTGCCGAGGACCTCTTCGCGCTCGACGCCGACGCGCTCGCCTCCTGACCGACTGCCCGCCGGCTGCGAGACAATGGGCTCATGCCCTCCGCCCTGCCCATCGCCGACCCGGCACCGCTCGACGGGCTGCTGCCGGCATCCGTCGCCGAGGGCGTCGCCAGGCGCAATTTCGGGGTCTACCTGCACGTGCCGTTCTGCCGGGTCCGGTGCGGCTATTGCGACTTCAACACCTACACCGCCGAGGAGTTGCGTGGTACGAAACGTGCGGATTACGCGGGCCAGGCGATCCGGGAGATTGCGCTCGCCGCATCCGTGCTCGACGGCGCGGGGCTGCCCGGCCGGCCCGCCTCCACGGTGTTCTTCGGCGGGGGCACACCGACCCTGCTTCCCGTCACCGATCTCGTCGCGATGCTCTCCGCGGTGCGCGACACCTGGGGGCTCGCTCCGGGCGCCGAGGTCACCACGGAGGCCAACCCCGACTCGGTCGACGCCGCCTACCTGCGCGCGCTGGGTGCCGCCGGGTTCACCCGGGTGTCCTTCGGGATGCAGTCCGCCGTCCCGCACGTGCTCGCCACGCTCGAGCGCACCCACGATCCCGCGCGCATCCCGCTCGTCGTGCGCTGGGCACGGGATGCCGGCCTCGACGTCAGCCTCGACCTCATCTACAACACGCCGGGGGAGAGCCTCGACGACTGGCGTGCGTCGCTCGAGGCGGCGATCGCCGAACAGCCTCACCACCTGAGCGCCTATTCGCTCATCGTCGAGGACGGCACGAAGCTCGCGCGCCAGATCCGCCGCGGCGAGGTGGCCCAGCCCGACGATGACCTCGCGGCCGAGCAGTACGAGCTGGCCGACCGGATGCTGGGCGAGGCAGGCTACGAATGGTACGAGGTGAGCAACTGGGCTCGACAGACCTCGGATCGAGCCGGCCGGGATTACCGGTCGCGCCACAACCTCGCCTACTGGCAGGGGCACGACTGGTGGGGGATCGGCCCCGGCGCCCACAGCCATGTCGGCGGTGTGCGCTGGTGGAACGTCAAGCACCCGGCGGCCTACGCCGAGCGGATCCTCTCCGGTCAGTCACCGGCGGCCGGGCGCGAGAGCCTCGACGGAGAGACGCGCCGCGTCGAGCGGGTGCTGCTGGCGACGCGCATCCGGGAGGGGCTGTCTACGGCCGAGCTCACGGATGCGGGGCGCGCGGCGGTCGCCGGCCTCATCGCGGACGGCCTCGTCGAGCCGAAGGCCGCGCTGCACGGCACAGTGGCGCTGACCCTGCGCGGGCGGTTGCTCGCGGATGCCGTGGTGCGGCAGCTGCTGGCGTGACGCGGCCATGCTTCTCGGATTGAGCCTGTACTTCTCGGCTTGAGCCTGTATTTCTCGGATTGAGCCTGCCGAAATCGAGATCTCGACAGGCTCGACCGGAAGAGGTCTACTTGATGAACTTGATCGCGAGCGGGTACTCGTAGTACTCGCCCTTGTTCGCCGCGACGGCGGCAAGGATGCAGAACACGATGTTCCCGATGGCCGCCGCAGCGAGGATCAGCAGTCCGATGACGATGAGGGACGTGATCGCACCGACGAAGTAGGCGATGACGAGCGTGATCTGGAAGTTGAGCGCGGTACCGGTGTGCTGGCGCACGAACGGGCCGCGATCCTTCAGGATGAGGTAGCCGATGAGCGCGGGCAGGAAGTTGAAGAAGATCCCGCCGAGGTGCACGAGGATCGCCCAGAGCTTCTCGTCGGCCGGGCTGAGTGGCTGCGCGGCCTGGTAGGGGTTGGGAGGGGTCGGCATGGAATCTGACATGCTCCCATTAAAGCAGGAGAGCCGGGCACCTGGCCCGGCTCTCCCAGAAAACTCTTCGCAGTTACTTGATGAAACTACTTGATGAACCGGAAGTTGACCGGGTAGCGGTAGCTGCCGCCACCATTGACCTTGATGCCGCCCATGATCGAGAACGCGACGTTGGCGAGGTAGATGAGCCATCCGATGAGGGTGAAGATCCAGAGGATGCCCCACAGCCCGCTGACGATGAAGACCGAGGTCAGGATCGCGCTGATGATCGCCCACGCGATGTAGATGATCAGGAAGGTGATCTGCCAGTTGAGGGCTTCCTTGCTCTCCTGCTTGGTGAGCGTGCCGCGGTCCTTGAACACGAGGAAGATGATGAGCGACGGCAGGATCCAGAGGATTCCGCCGAAGTGCGCGAACATCGCCCACTGCTTGTCCTCGGCAGCCGTCAACGGTGCCGCCGGCTGCGGCGCTGCGGCCGGTGGAGTTTGATCAGTCATTAACTTTGCCTTTCAGGTGTTCGAGTCCGATGCCTGACGGTGCGGACTGGGCCGGCCTTGGCATGCCCCTCATGGGAGGGTAGGGCACAAGCTCACCCATAAGGTACTGCCCCTGCCCCGTGGGTGCAACGCCTGCTTTGTGGTATGTCGCGATACCATTGGCAGTCGGAGCACTTGAGTGCCAGAGCCGGGAAGGACGTGGAAATGGCTACCGATCGCAGTCTCGACGTGCTTCGCGTCATCGTCCAGGACTATGTGGCCTCGCGCGAACCGGTGGGCTCCAAGTCGATCGTCGAACGCCACGCCTTCGGCGTCTCAGCGGCGACCATCCGCAACGACATGGCGCTCCTGGAGGAGGAGGAGCTCATCACCGCCCCGCACACCTCATCCGGGCGCATTCCCACCGACAAGGGCTACCGCGTCTTCGTCGACCAGCTCGCCGACCTCCGGCCGCTCACCACGGCACAGCGCCAGGCGATCGAGACCTTCCTCGGCCATGCGAGCGATCTCGACGAGGTTCTCACCCGCACCGTGCGCCTGCTCTCGCAGCTCACCCACCAGGTCGCGCTCGTGCAGTATCCGTCGCTCGGGCGCTCGCGCATCCGACACATCGAGCTCGTGCCGCTCAGCACCCTCCGGCTCATGATCGTGCTCATCACCGACACCGGTCGGGTCGAGCAGCGCCACATCGATGTCGAGGCGCCCCTCGACGAGGCGTTCCTCGGCGAGGTGAGGGCCAAGCTCAACGGGATGCTCGGCGGTCTCGGCATGGCGGATGCCGCCGTGGCGCTTCAGGGGATCGTCGACTCGTTCCAGCCCGTACGGCGCGCCTTCGTCGCGGAGATCGTCGAAAGCCTGGGGGAGCAGGTCGCCGCCACCCGTGGCGAGAAACTGCTCATGGCGGGGGCGGCGAACCTCGCACTCACCGCGGAGGACTTCGGCGGGAGCATCTACCCGGTACTCGAGGCGATCGAGGAGCAGGTGACCCTGCTCAGGCTCTTCGCCGAGATGGAGCCGGACCAGCACGGGCTCGCCACGAGGATCGGGATCGAGAACGCGGCCTTCGGGCTCGGCGAGACCTCGGTCCTGGCGAGCGGCTACACCTCGACGGGCGGCGAGTTCGCGCGCGTCGGCGTGCTCGGCCCGACGAGGATGGATTACCCGAACAACATGGCAGCGGTGCGCGCCGTCGCCCGCTACCTCTCCCGCCTGCTCGGCGAGGAATGATACGCAAGGGAAATTGAGTGGCAGACCACTACGAAGTACTCGGGGTCGAGCGGACGGCGACGCCCGAGGACATCAAGAAGGCGTACCGGCGACTGGCCAGGGAGCTGCATCCGGATGTGAACCCCGGCGCTGAGGCGCAGGAGAAGTTCAAGCTCGTCACGCACGCCTATGACGTGCTCTCCGACCCGCAGCAGCGGGAGCAGTACGACCTCGGAGGGCAGGGCGGCTTCGGCGCGGGTTTCGGCGGCTTCGGCGACATCTTCGAGACCTTCTTCGGCGCCGCCCAGCGCACGAGCGGTCCCCGGTCCCGCAAGGAGCGAGGGCAGGATGCCCTGCTTCGCATCGAGGTCGAGCTGGGCGACGTGATCTTCGGCATCAAACGCGACCTCGAGGTCGACACCGCGGTCGTGTGCGGGACCTGCGAGGGCTCCTGCTGCGCACCCGGGACCCAGCCGGTCACCTGCGACATCTGCCAGGGAACCGGCCAGATCCAGCGCTCGGTGCGCAGCCTCCTCGGCAATGTGATGACCTCGAGCCCCTGCGGGACCTGCCGCGGCTACGGCACGGTCATCCAGAACCCGTGCCCGACCTGTGGTGGCCAGGGGCGCGTGCGTGCACGCCGTAAGGTGACGGTCGACATCCCGGCCGGCGTGGAGACGGGCCTGCGGCTTCAGCTCTCCGGCCAGGGTGAGGTCGGCCCGGCGGGCGGCGCGAACGGCGACCTCTTCCTCGAGGTGAAGGTGCGCCACCATGACATCTTCAGCCGCAACGGCGACGACCTCATGGCCACCCTCGAGGTGCAGATGACGGATGCCATTCTCGGCACGAGTGCGACGATCGACGCTCTCGACGGCCCGGTGACCGTCGAGGTCAAGCCGGGTGTCCAGAGCGCCGAGGTCATCACGGTCAAGGAACGCGGCGTCACCCATCTGCGAGGCTCGGGCCGCGGCGACCTCAGGATCGGCGTGCAGGTGGTCACGCCGACGAAACTCGACGCCAGGCAGCAGGAACTCATCAAGCAGTTCGCCGGAACGCGCAAGTCCGCCGCCCCGACCCTCACGCACTTCCAACAGGGGCTGTTCCAGAAGCTGCGCGACCGCTTCCTGGGCATCTGACCCTCCGAGACCGTGGCGCACTTCTACCTGAGCGATGCGGCGACGGATGCCGTGGCCGGCAGCACGATCGCCGTGACCGGCTCCGAGGCGCGTCACGCGGTCACCGTCGGCCGTCTGAAGGCCGGGGAGCGGCTGAGCGTCGGGGACGGGCGGGGGATGATCGCCGAGGGCGTCGTCTCGGCGGTCGCCGGCGAGAGCTTCGAGCTCACCGTCGAGTCCACCCGCTTCGAGGAGGCACCCCGCCCGGCGATCTGGCTCGCCCAGGCCCTCGCCAAGAACGACCGCGACGAACTCGCCATCCAGGCGGCGACCGAGCTCGGTGTCGACGGGGTCATCCCGTGGGCGGCCGGCCGCTCCATCGTCAAGTGGGAGGGCGCGAAGGTCCGCAGGCACGAGGAGCGCTGGGCGAGCATCCTGCGGGAGGCGAGCAAGCAGTCGGTGCGGCACCGGATTCCCGAGTTGCGACCGCTCGCCTCGACTGCGGCGCTCGCGAAGCTGGGGGAGGAGTTCCAGCTCGTGGTCCTCGAACCCACTGCTGAGGTGAAGCTGAGTTCGCTGCCGAGGACCGGTCGCGACCTGCTCGTCGTTGTGGGGCCGGAGGGAGGCATCGCGCCGGCCGAGCTCGCCCGGCTGGCCGCGGCAGGGGCATCCGCGGTCTCGCTCGGCACGAACATCCTGCGCACGAGTACGGCCGGGCCGGCCGCGATCGCCGTCCTGGGTGTCGCGCTCGGCCGCTGGTAGCCCGCCCGCTGGTGGCACGGCTGAGGACACCAGCGGTTAAGATGGTCTCCATGCCGGAAACCAGCGAACCGTCGATCTTCACGCGTATCGTCGCGCGCGAGATCCCGGCCGACATCGTGTTCGAGAACGACACGATGATCGCGTTCCGGGACATCAACCCGCAGGCGCCAGTGCACCTGCTCGTCGTGCCGAAGACCGGGCAGTACCGCAACGTCTCCGAGCTCGCCGCGGGCGACCCCGCCCTGCTCGCCGAACTCGTGGGGACCGCGAAGCACCTCGCCGAGGAGCACGCCGGCGGGGAGTACCGACTCATCTTCAACGAGGGTCCCTCGGCCGGGCAGACCGTCTTCCACGTGCACGCGCACGTCCTCGGGGCCGGTCCGGACGGCGGTCTGGCGGAAGGATCTCTTGGCCAGTAACGACCAACCCAGCGGCGAGGATCCCACGGGGGACCGGGACGCGCGCGAGCGGTTCGAGGTGGACGGGATCGCGATGGTCCGCCTGCTCGGCCCGCAGGACCGCCTTCTCAGGACGGTCGAGAGCCAGTATCCGCTCGTACGCGTGCTCGTGCGAGGCAACGAGGTGACCCTCGAGGGCGACGCCGGGCAGGTGCAGGAGGCGAAGCGACTCGTCGAGGAGCTCATCAGCATGGTGCGGAACGGACAGGATCCGGGCGAGCCCGAAGTCGAGACCTCGGTGCGGATGCTCAGGGCCGACCCCGGCACGAGTCCGGCCGAGTTGCTCAGCCAGGCGATCCTCACGACGCGGGGTAAGAGCATCCGGCCGAAGACGCTCGGCCAGAAGAACTATGTGGATGCGATCGACCGCAACACGATCGTGTTCGGGATCGGCCCGGCCGGAACCGGCAAGACCTACCTGGCGATGGCGAAGGCCGTGCAAGCGCTGCAGCGCAAGGAGGTCAGCCGCATCATCCTGACCCGCCCCGCCGTCGAGGCGGGTGAGCGGCTGGGGTTCCTGCCTGGAACCCTCAACGACAAGATCGACCCCTACCTGCGGCCGCTCTACGACGCACTCAACGAGATGATGGATCCCGAGGTCGTGCCGAAGCTCCTCGCCACCGGCACGGTCGAGGTCGCCCCGCTCGCCTACATGCGCGGGCGTACCCTCAACGACTCGTTCATCATCCTCGACGAGGCCCAGAACACGAGCCCCGAGCAGATGAAGATGTTCCTGACCCGGCTCGGGTTCGGCTCGAAGATGGTCGTCACCGGCGACGTGACCCAGGTCGACCTTCCGGCCGGGGCGAGCGGCCTGCAGCTCGTCACGCGCGTGCTCACCGAGATCGACGACATCCACTTCGCGAGGCTCACGAGCGAGGATGTCGTGCGGCACAGCCTTGTCGGGCGCATCGTCGACGCCTACACGAAGTACGACGCGGAACGACAGGTGCAGCGTTTCGAACGCCAGCAGGGCGAAGGCCAGCAGCATGGCGGACCCAACCGCGAGGAGCGCAGGGCGCCCCTCCGGCGCGGCCGCAACCCGCAGGATCACCAGCGGAAGGCGGGGACGTGAGCATCGAGATCAACAACGAGTCCGAGGTCGAGGTCGACGAGCCCTCCCTGCAGCGACTCGTCATCTACGCGCTCGACCGGCTTCACGTGCACCCGGATGCCGAACTCGGCATCGTGCTCGTCGACGAGGCGGCCATGGAGCAGCTCCATGTGCAGTGGATGGACGAGCCGGGGCCGACGGACGTGCTGAGTTTCCCGATGGACGAACTGCGGCCGGGAACCGATGATGTCATGACCCCGGCCGGGCTCCTCGGCGACATCGTGCTGTGTCCCCAGGTGGCGACGAGTCAGGCGGAGGCAGCCGGCCACGGCCTCATCGACGAACTGCTCCTGCTCACCTGCCACGGCCTCCTGCACCTGCTCGGGTTCGACCACGCCGAGCCGGAGGAGGAGCGCGAGATGTTCGGCATCCAGCGCGACATCCTCGCGGGGTTCGCCCAGGCCGAGCGAAAACGCTAGCGCCATGATCCCCGTCTTCGTGAGCGTCGCGGTCGTGCTGGTCGCCCTCGGCGGCTGGCTCGCGGCGGCGGACTCCGCGCTCGGAGTGCTCTCGAGGGCGGACCTCACCGAGCTCGCCTCGACCGCGCGGGCGCGCAGGTCGCTCCTGGCGATCGCGGCGGATGTCGGCGCCCATGTCAACGCCGTCAATTTCATGCGCGTCGTGGCCGAGACGACCGCTGCGGTGCTCGTCACCCTCGCCTTCGCCTATGTCTTCGACGAGTGGTGGTGGGCGCTCCTGCTGTCCGCGTTCATCATGACGCTGGCATCCTTCGTGCTCGTGGGCTCGAGCCCGCGCGCGGTCGGCCGGGTGAACGCCCGACCGGTCATGCGGTGGAGCGCCTGGCTCGTGCATGCTTCGCGTGTCGTGCTCGGCCCCATTGCGGCGGCTCTCGTGGCCATCGGCAACCGGGTGACACCCGGGCGGCCGAGGACCGTCTCGTTCTCCTCCGAGGAGCAGTTGCTGAGCATGGTCGACGAGGCGACCGCTCTCGACGTGCTCGAGGAGGACGACCGCGAGCTCATCCATTCGATCTTCGAGTTCAACGACACCGTCGTGCGGGAGGTCATGATCCCGCGCACCGACATGGTGGCGGTCGACGGTGACGAGGGGATCTCCGCGGCGATGTCGCTCTTCCTGAGCAGGGGGGTGTCCAGGATGCCGGTCATCGGCTCCGACATCGACGAGGTGCTCGGCGTCGTCTACCTGCGGGATGTCGCCCGGCTCACCTTCGAGAAACCTCTGGATGTCGAGAACACGCTGGTCTCCCAGCTCGCGCGGGCGGCGCTCTTCGTTCCGGAGTCCAAGAAGGTCGACGAACTGCTGCGCCAGATGCAGTTGGAGTCCAACCACCTCGCGATGGTCGTCGACGAGTACGGGGGGATCGCCGGGCTCGTGACGCTCGAGGACCTCATCGAGGAGCTCGTGGGCGACATCTCCGACGAGTACGACCGCGAGGTCGTCGAGGTGCAGCAGCTCGCCCCGGGACGCTACCGGGTGAGCGCACGGCTGCCGATCGACGAGCTCGGCGAGTTGTTCGGCCTCGAGCTCGACGACGACGACGTGGAGACGGTCGGCGGGCTCATCGCGAAGGCACTGGGGCGGCTGCCGACGACCGGCTCGGTCGCGCACTCCGCCGGGCTCCTGCTGACGGCGGACCGGACCGAGCGGCGGGGGACCAGGCTGAGGACCGTCATCGTCGAGCGCGACGAGAGCGTCGAACTGGATCTGGCCGAGGCCAAGGGGAATGAGTCATGAGCGAGCAGTTCCGGGCGGGCTTCGTGACGTTCGTCGGACGCCCCAATGTCGGCAAGTCGACCCTGACGAACGCGCTCGTCGGTGAGAAGGTCGCGATCACGAGCAGCAAGCCGCAGACCACGCGCCGCGCCATCCGGGGCATCGTGCATCGGCCGGACGGCCAGCTCATCCTCGTGGACACCCCGGGGATGCATCGCCCGCGCACCCTGCTCGGCGAGCGTCTCAACGACGTCGTGCAGTCGACGCTCGCGGACGTCGACGTCATGTGCCTGTGCGTGCCGGCGAACGAGAAACTCGGGCCGGGCGATCGCTTCATCAACGAGCAGCTGGACCAGTTCCCGAAGGCGAAGAAGGTCGCGATCGTGACCAAGGTGGATGTCGCCTCGAAGTCGGCGGTCGCCGAGCAGCTCCTGGCGGTGAGCAGGCTGCGGGAGTGGGCGACCATCATCCCGGTGTCTGCGCTCACCGGTGTGCAGCTCGACATCCTCGCGGCGGAGCTCGTGGCCCTGCTCCCGGAGTCGGAACCGCTTTACCCGCGGGAGACGGTCACCGAGGAGGACCTCGAGGCACGCATCGCCGAACTCATCCGCGAGGCGGCGCTCGAAGGGGTGTCGGATGAGCTTCCGCATTCGATCGCGATCACGATCGACGACATGGTCGACCGGGACGACAAGGAGCTGTTCGAGATCTATGCGAACCTGTTCGTCGAGCGCGACAGTCAGAAGGGCATCATCATCGGCCACAAGGGGAGCCGGCTGGCCGAGGTCGGCGCGCGGGCGCGGGCGGCGATCGAGCCGCTCGTCGGCAAGCAGGTGTTCCTGTCGCTGCGGGTCAAGGTGGCCAAGGACTGGCAGCGCGACGCGAAGCAGCTGGGCCGCCTCGGCTTCTAGGCGCCGCGAGCACTGGGAGTGGCGTACATCCAGCGGATGATGCTGACCGACGGAGGAGTGACATCCGGTTCCCGGTGCCAGGCAGGCTCTACCGCGCAGTCCCCGTGAGCCACTACAATTCGGTGACCGATCAGGGACAGGCGGGCATCGTGGCCATCATTGAACTCGAGGGAGAGAGCGCGCAGTTGCGCGGTCAGCTCGAGCGCGCCGGCGACCGCGGCGCCGTGACGATCGCGGTGACCGGTCCCGCCCGCAGCGGCAAATCCGCCGTCCTGCGCTCGGTCGTGGCCGAGCACGAGGACTGGCTCGTGCTCTGGGCGAACTGCCTGCCACTCGGCGATTCGATCCCCTTCGGCGTCATATACCAGTGGTTCGCCGGGCTCGCACGGGTCACCGAGGAGGGCGACGAGCCATTCGACGGCCCGGGTGCCGCCCTCCGCGAGCTCGTCGTCAGGGGAGCGGTGGACACGTCTGCGACCGAGATCTCCTACGCCGTGCGCTGGGCGATCGCGCGCCTCGCCGGCCGGCAGCGGGTCCTGCTCGTCGTGGACGATCTCCAGTGGGCGGATGCCGCCTCGGCCACCGTGATCGGCCACCTCGTATCGCTGCTCTCACCCGAGCCCATTGCGTTGCTGTGCGGTATCCGGGAGGAGCGGGAGGTGCCGAAGCCCCCGGTCGTCGAGGCGATTCTCCATGCGGCGAGCGTCGTCTCGTTGCGGAGGGGCCGGCTCACGCCCGCTGAGTTGAGGGTTGCCACGCTGGCGGCGGCGGGGCTGTCGAATCGGGAGATCGCTGCCCGGCTCTTCGTGACGCTCAAGACCGTCGAGTTCCACCTGTCGCGCTGCTTCCGCAAGCTCGGGGTGACGACCAGGCACGCGCTCGCCGCAATGCTGGAGACGGAACCGGTGGCCTGAGGCTTGGGTTCTCCCCGGCCGCGGTGGGACGCGCGGATCGGGGCGGAGCTTTCGCACCGCCCCGATCCGGCCTCCCACCACAGGGCTGGGGGAGCCTGTGTCCTGGCTAGAACACCGCCTGGAAGCTGTTCAGGATGTTGTCGAGCACGACATCCTTGTCCGAGTCCGTCACCATCTGCACGGTGAGGATCATGAGATGCGTGTTGCTCGCGTCGTTGGCGACCACGACGGCGTAGTCGGTGCTCGTCCCGCCGCATCCGGTGAAGTAGACGAACTGGCCGATGTAGTAGCTGTCGTCATACGCACCCTCGTTTCCGACCGTGCAGTCCGCACCGACACCGCTCTTGTAGTTGCCGATGATCTGCATGAGGTCGCTGCCGAGGGCGTCCTCACTCGCGGTCACGCGAACCCCGGGAACCGACCAGCTCGAGTTGTAGTTGGCCAGGTCCGTCGTCGCGGTCACGTCGTAATACGTGGCGCCGCTGTCGTCGGTGAAGCTCGACCCGTCGATCTGGTTCCAGTTGCTGGGAACGTTCACGCTCACCGTCCCGGAGTCGTCGGTGACGGTCACGAAGCTGTCGACGGTTCCTCCGTCGCCGCCCTGGGAGTTGCCGCTGGAGACGAGTTCGAGCTCCTTGCCATTGAACTGGCCCTCGTAGATCGAGTCCTCGATGGGCCGGTAGACCTGGAAGTCGATCGTCGCGTCGACGCCCTGGGTCTTGAGCACCTGGCAGTAGTCGCCGAGTGAGCCGTCCCTGGCCAGCGTGACGCCGGCCATGTCGAAGAGCACGTCGCCGGGCTCGATGCCGGCGGCATCCGCCGGGCTTCCGGCCGCGACCGACTCGATCCAGATCCCGAGCGGCGAGCCGTCGTCTGCGGGCTGCCTCGCCTGCGCGTTGAGTCCGAGGGAGAGCACCGGGGTACCGGACTTCAGGTCTTCGAGGACGGGCAGCACCTGGTCGCGGTGGATCGCGAAGTTGTAGTCGAGATCATCGCGGCCGGCGTAGTTGACTCCGACGACCTTGCCCTCCGGGTCGACGAGCGGCCCGCCCGAGTTGCCGCCGCGGATGCGGGCGTCGTGCTCGATGACGTGGTCGAGGGATGCCCAGGAGTCGTCCTGAGGGACATCCGCCTTGGAGACGATGCCTCGCGTCATCGTGAAGTTCGGGTCGCCGAGCGGGAATCCGGCGGAGTAGACGTCGAGGGCTGTCTCGATGTCGCCCTTGTGCCAGGCCATGAACGGGTAGTCGCCCTCGTCGAGCTGGATGACGGCGAGGTCAAGGCATTCCGAGGCGCCGAGCACCTTCGCGTTGTACTGCTTGGACGTGTCGCCGCCGACCCAGACCTTGAGGGTTCCGGCACCGACCACGACGTGGTTGTTGGTGACGGCGATTCCACTCGGATCGATGATGAAGCCCGACCCGCGCGCCGCAGACTCCGACGGCTGGGTCGTGCCGGCCGGGATGAACGTTCCCTGGGCCTGGATCTGGATGGTCGCGGACTGCACGCCCTTGAAGTCGACCGGTTTCGGACCGGCTTCGACGTTGACTGAGAAGCACGAACTGAGCGTGAACGCCGCGATGCTGGCCGTGGCGATCAGGGCGATGGAGCGCATGGTGCGCCGCATCGTTGTGGTGTGTGGGTACACGGGTTCCTCCTGGTGCGACGGGTGCACCTGACCCGTCGATGCCCCCAGCTTTCCGGTTCCCACCGGCCGAGGGGCTCAGAACCGACCCTAGTTTTTCGATACTGGGGTCGCTCTCACGGCGGCGCCGACGGCTCAGCCGCCCTCGACCGGGCGCAGCGCACTCACGACGTGGACGACATCCGGGCCGAAGCGGTTATCGACGTAGCGCTGCAGGTCGCCGTCGTCGTAGATCCAGGTCGCGAAGAGGTAGCCGTTTCGCGGCCCCGATTCGAGCGGCCGCAGGCTCGGGTCAGCGGTATTGAGCTCCGCCTGCACCTCGAGGAGTCGCGACTCCTCGTTGGTGCCGGCGTTGGCGGGGTCCTCGTAGGGGTCGACGATCGGCATCGGGTCGTAGAGGGCGAGGAGCATGGCGGGCTGCGTGAGCGTGAAGCGCTCGCCGTCCCAGGTTCCCTGCAGGGCGTACGCACCCCAGGTGACCCTGCTCGCCGTCTCGGCTCCGTCCACGCTGTCCCAGTCCCATCCGACGATCTCGGGCCCGTCGCACTGGGGAGGGTAGGACTCGAGGACTCCGCCGAGGCAGAACATGGGGGCGGCCTCGTCGACCTGGAGCACGGTGCCCTGGCCGATGACCTCGCCTTCGGCGGCGATTCCGGATGGCGGCTGCCCGCCGGGGGTCGACGGCGTCGCGCATCCGCCGAGGACAAGCGCGGCGACGATGGGCGTGGCGGCGAGCAGGGCGGTTCGCAGCACCGGTCGACGATGGGATCTGGTCCGTGTCATGGCTCTATTCTCACGAGCTGTCGGTCGCGGGAGAACCCAACAGAATCAGTCATTCATTCGTCACGGTTTCGGGCCGACGGCGCGGATGGTATCCTGAAACCGTGTTCGGTCTGCTTCTCCTTAGCTGCCGCGACGAGTCCTAACCCAGGCCTCCCTCGTCGCGGAGTTCGTCGTGGCCTTCTCACCGAATGGCTGATCCGCAGCAGAGAGAACCCAGGACCATGAAGAACACACAATCACCGTCGGCGATGCCGATTCACAAGTACCGTCCGTACCACGAGACCTTCGCCGTCGACCTGCCGGACCGCACCTGGCCCGACGCGAGGATCACCCGGGCGCCGCGCTGGTGCGCGGTCGACCTCCGCGACGGCAACCAGGCGCTCATCGACCCCATGAGCCCCGAGCGCAAGCAGATCATGTTCGATCTGCTCGTGCGGATGGGCTACAAGGAGATCGAGGTCGGGTTCCCCTCGGCGAGCCAGACCGACTTCGATTTCGTCCGCAAGCTCATCGAGGAGGACCTGATCCCGGATGACGTGACGATCCAGGTGCTCACCCAGGCCCGCGAGGAGCTCATCAACCGCACCTATGAGTCGATCCGTGGTGCGAAGCAGGCGATCGTTCACCTCTACAACTCGACGAGCATCCTGCAGCGCGACGTCGTGTTCCGCACCGACCGGCAGGGCGTGATCGATATCGCACTCGAGGGCGCGCGCCTGTGCAAGGCCGCCGAGGCTCTCGCCCCCGGCGTCGACGTCTACTACGAGTACTCGCCGGAGAGCTACACGGGCACCGAGCTGGATTTCGCGCTCGACGTCTGCAACCAGGTGCTCGAGGTCTTCGAGCCGACCCCGGAGCGCAAGGTCATCATCAACCTGCCGGCGACCGTCGAGATGGCGACACCCAACGTCTACGCCGACTCGATCGAGTGGATGTCGCGGCACCTGAACCACCGCGAGAACGTCATCCTGAGCCTGCACCCCCACAACGACCGCGGCACGGCGGTCGCGGCGGCCGAGCTCGGCTACCAGGCCGGCGCCGACCGCATCGAGGGATGCCTGTTCGGCAACGGCGAGCGCACCGGCAACGTCGATCTCGTCGCGCTCGGCATCAACCTGTTCACGCAGGGCATCGACCCGCAGATCGACTTCAGCGACCTCGACGATGTCAAGCGCATCGCCGAGTACTGCAACCAGCTGCCGGTGCCCGAGCGCAGCCCCTGGGCCGGCGACCTCGTCTACACGGCGTTCAGCGGCTCCCACCAGGACGCCATCAAGAAGGGCTTCGAGGCCATGGAGGCCGACGCAGCGGCGCAGGGGAAGTCCGTCGACGACCTCGTCTGGGCCGTGCCGTACCTGCCGGTCGACCCCAAGGACCTCGGCCGCAGCTACGAGGCGGTCATCCGGGTCAACTCGCAGTCCGGCAAGGGGGGAGTGGCCTACCTGCTCAAGGCGGACCACGCCCTCGACCTGCCCCGCAAGCTGCAGATCGAGTTCAGCGGGGTCGTGCAGGCGAAGACGGACGCAGAGGGCGGCGAGGTTTCGAGCAGGGAGATCTGGGCGATCTTCACCGACGAATACCTCCCGTCGACGGTGCCCGACGACAAGTGGGGCCGTTTCGAGCTCACCAGGACCCGCACCTCGAGCGACATGTCTGGCGAGGTGTCGCTCTTCGCCGAGCTTCGCGTCGGCGAGGACATCGTGGAAGCGAACGGCACGGGTAACGGCCCGGTCGCGGCGTTCCTCGACATCCTCTCGGGCGAGGGGATCGACGTGAAGGTGTACGACTACGTCGAGCACGCCCTCGGGGCTGGGGGCGACGCGCTCGCCGCCGCCTACGTCGAATGCCAGGTGGGAGACAAGCGGCTGTGGGGCGTCGGGATCGATGCCGACATCTCCACCGCGAGCCTCAAGGCCGTCGTGTCGGCGGTCAACCGGGCTGTGCGCACGCGATCGGGCGAGCGCGAGCTCGCCGGCGTCTGAGCGACCTCATCCTGGAACGACCCTCACCGCACCGACAGCGCACGACGAGTGCCGCGCAACCGGTCAACTGAGGGTGCGAGCCGGATTCCGTCCCGCAGGTCCGGCGCGGGGAGCGGCTCCCCGTAGGTCGTGGCGATCGGCAGCACCCCCGCCCAGGTGTCGCCGGCGATGTCCTCCTCGGGGTCCTCCGGCCACTGGGTGGAGTTCTTGAGCGTCCATTCGTCGACCGACATCCTGAGCATGAGGGTCGCGGCGAGCTCCCTGCGATTGTGCGGGCGGAGCTCCCCGAGCCTGCCAGGCAGCAGCCCTTCGGTCACGAGGTCGAGAGCGGCGAGCTTCCGGTCTTCGTCGAGCGGGGTGCACGAGCCGAAGAGTATGGCGCTGCGGTAGCGCATGGACGACTCGAAGGCGGAGCGGGCGTACACGAGCCCGTCGACGGCCATGACCGAGACGGTGACCGGGATTCCGGTCGCGAGCCTCCGCAACCACCACGATCCGGTCGAACCGTGAAGGAGGATGTCGTCGCCGTCCGGAACGATCGCGATCGGCATGACGACCGGTCGCCCCTCCTCGACGAAGGCGAAGTGCCCCACCGACGCATCCCGCAGCAGCCGGTCGAGGGGCTCGCGGTCGGTCGAGTTCACGCGCTCCGGCATCCGGGCCGGTCGAGTACGGTTGAGGCTCATCGTGCAATTCTGCTGCACGCGCCGCAGGTCGTGCAGGTCGCGCATCGGGCGGCGGGCCGCCCGCCGCCCGGACAAACCACGCCGAGGCGCCGATAATTGGCGTATGCCTCTCTACCGTGACGAAGCCGTCGTGCTGCGCACCCACAAGCTGGGCGAGGCCGACCGCATCGTCACCATGCTGAGCCGTCAGCACGGGAAGATCCGCGCGGTCGCGAAGGGAGTTCGGCGCACGGCATCCAAGTTCGGGTCCCGGCTCGAGCCCTTCATGGTCGTCGACGTGCAGCTCTACGAGGGGCGCAGCCTCGACATCGTCACCCAGGCGGAGTCGATCGGGGCGTACGGCGCCGAGATCATGAACGACTACGCCTCCTACACTGCGGCGAGCGCCATGGTGGAGACCGCGGACAAGGTCACCGACGACAACGGCTCGCTGCAGCAGTACCTCCTGCTCGTCGGCGCCCTGCGCTCGCTCGCGCGACACGAGCACGAGGCGAGCCTCACCCTCGACTCCTTCCTGTTGCGCTCGCTCTCGATCGCCGGATGGGCGCCGAGCTTCGTCGACTGCGCGGTGACCGGCGCCCCCGGCCCGCACACGGCCTTCGTCGTGCAGCTCGGGGGAGTGGTGGCCGACGAGGTCGCGCCGCCGGGCGCCCCGCGCCTCGACGCGCAGACGATCGGCCTGCTCGCAGCGCTGCTGGCCGGCGACTGGCGGGTCGCGGATGCCGCGGAGGAGCGGTCGCGCAGCCAGGCGAGCGGGGTCATCGCCGCCTACACCCAGTTCCACCTCGAACGCAGCCTGCGGTCGCTGCAGCACGTCGAGCGGGGCGTGCAGGCATGACCCGCGCCCCGAAGACCCACAAGGACTCCGTCGACTTCAGGCCCGTCGACTGGACCGGCCTCTATCCGCCGAAGCTTCCGGCATCCGCGATCCCGGGCCACGTCGCCCTCGTCATGGACGGCAACGGCCGCTGGGCGAACGCCCGCGGTCTCACCCGCATCGAGGGCCATCGCGCCGGCGAGGCATCGCTCCTCGACGTCGTCGCCGGCGCCATCCAGCTCGGCATCCGTCACCTCAGCGTCTACGCGTTCTCGACCGAGAACTGGTCGCGTTCGACCGAGGAGGTTCGCTTCCTCATGGGCTTCAACCGCGACGTGCTGCACCGCCGGCGCGACCAGCTCAACGACTGGGGGGTGCGCATCCGGTGGGCCGGGCGGAAGCCGCGACTCTGGGGTTCGGTCATCAAAGAGTTGCAGTTCGCCGAGAGGCTCACCGAGCGCAACACCGTGCTCGACCTCACGATGTGCGTCAACTACGGCGGGCGGGTGGAACTCACGGATGCCGTGCGCGCGATCGCCGCCGACGTCGCCGCCGGCCGGCTCAAGCCCACCGGGATCACCGAGCGCAGCATCCAGCACCACCTGTACCAGCCGGACCTGCCCGATGTCGACCTCTTCGTGCGCAGCTCGGGCGAGCAGCGCACGAGCAACTTCATGCTGTGGCAGAGCGCCTACGCCGAGATGGTGTTCCTCGACACGCTCTGGCCCGACTTCACGCGCGAACAGCTCTGGCAGGCCGTCGAGCTCTACGCTGCGCGAAACCGTCGATTCGGTGGTGCGAAGGATACTCCGACGACGTGATGTGCACGAAACCTGAGTCCCATCGCGAAACCTTGCAAGAAAGCGGCATCCAGATCGTTCCGGCCGCGCGGCAGCAGGGGCAGGATGGGAGGATGACCTCTGCACAAGCGACTTCTGCCGTGGCGGCCACAAGCCGTTCCCTCTCACCCGCGCTCAGGCGCGCGATCGACGAGTTCCGCAGCGATGCGGCACGCGGCTACCTCGCGGTCGCCTCGATCGGCCTGCCGACGAAGGCGACCGTCGCCGCCCAGCTCGCCGACATCGAGCTCTGGGCCTCCGGCCGACGTGACCCCATGGACTACGACGCCATCCACGAGAACACGCGCGAGCACTACGCGCGTCTTGTCGGTGTGGGAGCGGACCGCGTGGCGACCGGCTCGCAGACCTCGGTCATGGCGAGCATCTTCGCTGCGGCAGTCCCGGCAGGAGCGGAGGTGCTCTGCGCCGACGGCGACTTCAGTTCGATCATGTTCCCCTTCCTGCAGCGGAAGGACATCCGGGTGCGGGCGGTCCCGCTCGACGAGCTCGCGGCATCCGTCACCGACGCGACCTGGCTCGTCGTCTTCTCGCTCGCCCAGTCGGCGACCGGACGCATCGCCGACAACGAGGGCATCGTCGCCGCCGCAGCGCAGCACGGGGCGTTCACGGTGTGCGACCTCACCCAGGCGGCGGGCGTCTACCCCGCGGATGCCGCCATGTTCGATGCGACGCTGTGCCACGCCTACAAGTGGTTGTGCTCACCGCGCGGTGTCGCGTTCATGACCGTGAGCCCACGCTTCCAGGAGGTGCTCACGCCCGTCCAGGCCGGCTGGTACGCGGGCGAGGACGTGTGGGGCTCCTGCTACGGACCGGCCATGCAGCTCGCCGAGTCCGCCCGTCGCTTCGACGTCTCGCCGGCATGGCCCGCGTGGGTCGGCGCCGAGCCCGCGCTCACCCTGTTCTCCGGCCTCGACATGCAGGAGGTGTGGGCGTTCACGAGCGGCCTCGGCGACCGCCTCTGCGATGCGCTGGAGATCCCGCAGCAGCACCAGCCGATCGTGACCTGGGCGGATGCGGACCAGAAGGACATGGCCAGGCTCGTCGCCGCCGGCATCACCGTCTCCGGGCGGGCGGGGCGGCTTCGAGCTTCGATCCACCTGTGGAATGACGAGAGCGACATCGAGGCGGTCGCGCGGGCGCTGCGCTGAGCGCCTGCGCAGCGGTATCGCGTCCCGGCCCTAAACTGGAGGATCACTGCCGACCGGACGCACGCCTCGCGCCCGGCTGACCTCCTGGAGTACACCGTGGCCACCGCCTCCCCCCTCGATGCCGTCATCTCGCTGGCCAAACGCCGCGGATTCGTGTTCCAGGCGGGGGAGATCTACGGCGGATCGCGCTCGGCCTGGGACTACGGGCCGCTCGGCGTCGAACTCAAGGAGAACATCAAGCGCCAGTGGTGGCGGGCGATGGTGACCTCGCGCGACGACATCGTCGGACTCGACTCGGCGATCATCCAGCCTCGCCAGGTGTGGGTCGCATCCGGTCACATCGGCGCCTTCACCGACCCGCTCACCGAGTGCCTGCACTGCCACCGGCGCTTCCGCGCCGATCACCTCGAGGAGGCCTACGAGGAGAAGAAGGGCCGCGCGCCGGAGAACGGGCTCGCCGACATCGTCTGCCCCAACTGCGGGACGCGCGGGCAGTGGACCGAGCCGCGCGACTTCCAGATGATGCTCAAGACCTATCTCGGCCCGGTCGAGGAGGAGAGCGGGCTGCACTACCTGCGGCCGGAGACCGCGCAGGGCATCTTCGTGAACTTCAACAACGTGCTCGGGGCGAGCCGGATGAAGCCGCCGTTCGGGATCGCCCAGGTGGGCAAGAGCTTCCGCAACGAGATTACCCCCGGCAACTTCATCTTCCGCACGCGCGAGTTCGAGCAGATGGAGATGGAGTTCTTCGTCGAGCCGGGCACCGACGAGACCTGGCACCAGTACTGGATCGACGAACGCGTGAACTGGTATGTGGACCTCGGGATGAATCGCGACAATCTGCGGTTGTTCGAGCATCCGAAGGAGAAGCTCTCGCACTACTCGAAGCGCACGGTCGACCTCGAGTACCGGTTCCGCTTCCAGGGCAGCGAGTGGGGAGAGCTCGAGGGGGTCGCGAACCGCACCGACTTCGACCTCTCGACGCACAGCGAGCACTCCGGCACCGACCTGTCGTACTTCGACCAGACGAAGAACGAGCGCTGGACGCCCTACGTCATCGAGCCGGCGGTGGGTCTCACGCGCTCGATGATGGCCTTCCTCGTGGACGCATACCACGAGGACGAGGCGCCCAACACGAAGGGCGGCGTGGACAAGCGCACGGTGCTGCGGCTCGACCGCAGGCTCGCACCGGTCAAGGCGGCCGTTCTTCCGCTCTCCCGCAACGAGGAGCTCTCGCCCATCGCGAAGGAGCTCGCGGCCGACCTGCGCCGCTTCTGGAACATCGACTTCGACGACGCCGGTGCGATCGGCCGTCGCTACCGTCGCCAGGACGAGATCGGCACGCCGTTCGCCATCACGGTCGACTTCGACACGCTCGAGGACAAGGCCGTGACGGTGCGCGAGCGCGACTCGATGGCACAGGAGCGCATCTCCCTCGACAAGCTGCAGGGCTACCTCGCGGAGCAACTGCTCGGCGCGTAGCCCTGCATCCTCGTGCGCGGGTGTTCTCGCCTCACGCGGGCATTACTTCGCCCGCGCTCAACCGAAACACCCGCGTGAGCGCCGAATCTAGCCGGCGGTGTACCCGCCGTCGACGACGATCTCCGACCCGGTCATGAACGAGGACTCGTCACTGGCGAGGAACGCGATGACGTTGGCGACCTCTTCCGGCTCGCCGAGGCGACCCATTGGGGTCGTGTCGATCAGGTACTGCCGGTCGGTGTCGCCCAGGATCGGCGTGTTGATGTAGCCGGGGTGCACCGAGTTCGCGCGAATGCCCTTCTTGGCCCATCCGAGCGCCGTGTTCTTGGTGAGGATGCGCACGGCACCCTTGGCGGCCGCGTAGCTCGGGCCGCCGAGCCCGCCGACGATGCCGTACATGGAGCTGATGTTGACGACCGACCCGTTGCCGGACTTCTGCAGTTCGGCGCTCGCGGCCTTCATGCCGAGGAACGCGCTCGTCTGGGTGACGGCGATGACCTTGTCCCAGCTGGCGAGCGGGGTCTCCTCGATCGGGAGCGTGTCTCCGATGCCGGCGTTGTTGACGAGAGTCGTGAGGCCACCGAACGTCTTCACGGTCTCGGCGACGGCCTTGTTCCAGTCGTCCTCGCTCGTGACGTCGAGGTGCACGTAGTGGGCCTTGCCGCCGGCATCCGTGATCTCCTTGACGACGTCTGCGCCCGCGGCATCCTGGATGTCTCCGATGACGACGTTCGCGCCGCCTTCAGCGAGCTGGCGGGCTGCGGCCTTTCCGATGCCGCTGGCGCCTCCCGTGACGAGAGCGGTCTTTCCGGTGAACCGGGTCATGTTCTCTTCCCTTTCTCAAGTGGTGCGATTCGCACCGTCATTTATATGCAACCGCATAGACTTTGGAACTATTCCTCGAGGGAATGTTCGCGCGCCGGGCTTGGTTTGTCCTGAGGATGGAAGGTCGAGGAGTGAGCGAAGCAATCAAAGTAGACATCTGGTCGGACGTGCAGTGCCCGTGGTGCTACATCGGCAAGCGCAAGTTCGAGGCGGGGGCAGCGCAGTTCGGTGGTGAGGTCGAGGTGGAATACCACTCGTTCGAGTTGGCGCCGGACACACCAGTCGATTTCGACGGCACGCCGGCCGACTATCTCGCCCAGCGCAAGGGTCTGTCCCATGACCAGGTGAGCCAGATGCTCGACCGGGTCACCGGGATCGCGGCATCCGTCGGTCTCGACTACGACTACGACTCCGTGCACCAGACCAACACGGTCAAGGCGCACGAGCTGCTGCACTACGCCAAGTCCAAGGGCCGTCAGCTGGAGATGAAGGAGCGCCTGCTCAAGGCGTACTTCGTGAATGGTGAACACGTCGGCCGCATCGACGACCTCGCCGACATCGCAGCGGAGATCGGGTTCGACCGGGCCGACGTCGTGCGCGCGCTCGAGTCGAACGAGTTCCTGGCCGCGGTCAAGGCCGACGTCGCGCAGGCGCAGGAGTATGGCATCCAGGGTGTTCCCTTCTTCGTCATCGACGGCAAGTACGGCATCTCCGGCGCGCAGGAGGCGTCGACGTTCGCCGCAGCCCTGCAGCAGGTGCGCGAGGAGAAGAAGGCGGCGGCGTGACCGACGCGAAGAAGACCCCTCTCACGATGGTCGGCCAGCCGGATGCCGCCGTGTGCGTCGACGACACGTGCGAGTGGCCGCCGCCGGCCGCCAAGTGCTGCGCGCCCCGGCCTGCGCACCACCTCCTGCTCTGGAACTGACGGCAGCTGGCCGCGAGGGGTCACTTACCGCTGTTCGGTGCAGCCTTTAAGAGCAACAACCGACCCCTCGCGGTCAGGAGCGAGGGGCGAGCGGCTCGGTGATGTCGGCGACGGTCGCGCCGAGCGAGGCGAGGAGGGCATCCGCGTCGACGAAGGCGCTGTAGCCGCGCTCGCCCGCGCCCATCGCGATGCGGTGGCCGGGAATCGTCGCATCGGCGAAGACGGGCCACGCGGTCGTGCTGCCGAGCGGGGTGATCGTGCCCCGGCCGTAGCCCGTGGCTTCGATCGCGAGGGCCTCCTCCGGCATGGCGAGCTTGTTCGCCCCGACGAGGGCGCGCAGCTTCGGCCAGGAGATCTGCCGATCGCCCGGTACGAGGGCGAAGAGGTAGGTCGCCGCAACGGTGCCTTGCGTCGAACGACGAGCGTCTTGACGATGTCGGCGGGCCGGATGCCGAGAAGCTCGGCGGCCTCCTCCAGGCTCCCGGCGCCCGGCCGCTCGACGATCTCGACCTCGAGGCCGCGCGCGGCCGCATCCGCGAGCACGCGCTGCCGGCCCGCGGGTGTACTTCCTGATGCCTCGCCCATGCCGACGACCACTTTCTGGGAGAATCGAAGCGATGACCACTCTCGCCACCGCAACTCCCAAACTACAGCTCGGGCGCATAGCGCTCGAGGTGCCGGTCGTGCTCGCGCCCATGGCGGGCATCACGAACACGGCGTTCCGGCGGCTGTGCCGCGAGTTCGGCGCGGGGCTCTACGTGAGCGAGATGATCACGAGCCGTGCGCTCGTCGAGCGCGGCGAGAAGACGATGCGTCTCATCCGGCATCACGAGTCGGAGACGCCGCGCAGCATCCAGCTCTACGGCGTCGACCCGCACACGGTGGCCGAGGCGATCACGATGCTCGTGGCCGAGGACCGCGCCGACCACGTCGACCTCAACTTCGGATGCCCGGTCCCCAAGGTCACGCGCAAGGGCGGCGGCGCGGCGCTCCCGTGGAAGCTCGACCTGTTCCGGGAGATCGTAGAGGCCGCGGTCAAGGCCGGTGGTGACGTTCCCGTGACGGTCAAGATGCGCAAGGGCATCGACTCGAACCACCTCACCTACCTCGAGGCCGGTCGCATCGCGGCCGGGGCGGGGGTCGCCAGCGTCGCACTGCACGCGCGCACCGCGAGCGAGTTCTACAGCGGCGAAGCCGACTGGTCGGCGATCGCCACGCTCAAGGAGACGGTCACCGACGTGCCGGTGCTCGGCAACGGCGACATCTGGAGCGGGGCGGATGCGATCCGCATGGTCGAGCAGACCGGCTGCGACGGCGTCGTCGTGGGCCGAGGATGCCTCGGCCGGCCGTGGTTGTTCGGCGACCTCGTCGCCGCGTTCCAGGTCAGGGCGGGGGAGCTCTCTCTCGAGGAGGCCACGGCGAGGCAGGCGCGACCGACCCTCGGCGTCGTCGCCGCGACCCTCCGCCGCCACACCGAGCTGCTCGCCGAATTCCTGAGCAGCGAAGACGACGACGGCGAGGAGTGGGCCTGCCGCGACATCCGCAAGCACGTCTCCTGGTATTTCAAGGGATATCCGGTCGGCAGCGAGCTGCGCTCCGCGCTCGCGAGGGTCGAGAGCCTGCAGCAGATGGACGACCTGCTCGGCCGGCTCGACTGGTCCGAGCCGTACCCCGGCGACGACGCGGAGGGCCCGCGCGGGCGCGCCGGGCATCCGAAGCGCACGGTGCTGCCGGAGGGCTGGCTCGACAGCCGCGAGCTGGCCGCTGCCCACCGGGGCGACCTGAGCGAGGGCGAAGCGGACACCACAGGTGGCTGAGTCGGCGACCCCTGCGGCATCGGGCGCATACACCGAGCACGACAGTGCCCGCTGGTTCCCCGAGGAGCACTCCAACCGCCGCAGCGACTTCGCCCGCGACCGCGCCCGCGTGCTGCACTCGAGCGCCCTTCGCCGCCTCGCCGCGAAGACCCAGGTGCTGAGCCCGACGGCCGGTGTCGACAACGCCCGCAACCGCCTCACCCACTCGCTGGAGGTCGCCCAGGTCGGACGCGAACTGGCCTCGAGCCTCGGCCTCGATCCGGATGTCGTGGACACCGCCTGCCTCGCCCACGATCTCGGGCATCCGCCGTTCGGCCACAACGGCGAGCGGGCGCTCAACGCGTGGTGCGCGGACGTGGGCGGCTTCGAGGGCAACGCCCAGACCCTGCGGCTGCTCACCCGCATCGAGCCGAAGGTCTTCGGCGGCGACGGTCGCTCTTACGGACTCAACCTCACGCGAGCCAGCCTCGATGCGAGCTGCAAGTACCCGTGGCCGGCCGAGAGCGCTGTCGGCGACCCGAGCGGCCGCGCCAAGTTCGGCTTCTACCTGGACGACACCCCCGCCTTCGACTGGCTGCGCGATGGGGCACCGGAGCGGCAGCTGTGCATCGAGGCCCAGGTCATGGACCTCTCCGACGACATCGCCTACTCCGTCCACGATTTCGAGGATGCGATCGTCGGCGGCTACATCGATGTGCCGGCCCTCGGGGCCCGAGTCGACCACGACGAACTCGTCGATTCGATGTTCGTGTGGATCGGCGGAGAGCTCGGCCACGATGAGCTCATCGCGGCCTTCGACCGGCTCGACTCGCTGGAATCCTGGATCGACGAGTTCGACGGCACGCGCGCGGCGCAGGGCCGCCTCAAGAACCTCACGAGCCAGCTCATCGGCCGATTCGCCGGCATCGCGACGCAGGCGACGCTCGCCGAGCACGGCGGCGAGCACCTCATCCGGTTCGGCGCGAGCGTCGTCGTCCCGCGCGAGATCCGCGCTGAGATCGCTGTGCTCAAGGGCATCGTCGCGGCGAACGTCATGTCGACGAACTCGCGCAAGCCCATCTACGCCCGGCAGCGCGACACGATCACCGAGCTGGCCGAGGCGCTGCTCGATCGGGGCCCGGATGCGCTCGACGCGGGTTTCGCCGCCGACTGGCGCGAGGCGGACACGGATGCCGGCCGCAAGCGCGCCGTCGTCGACCAGGTGGCGAGTCTCACCGACCAGTCGGCGAACGCCTGGCACCGGAAGTTCGTCGGCCGTCCACAGGGCTCAGCCGCGGAATCCGGCCCCGCCTAGAATCGGCTTATGGCTGGCCTCATCCGCAGGAACGACATCGACGAGGTGCGTTCGCGGATCAACATCGCCGACATCGTGGGCGACTACGTGACTCTCAAGAGTGCAGGGGTCGGTTCGCTCAAGGGCCTCTGCCCCTTCCACGACGAGCGCAGCCCGAGCTTTCATGTGCGCCCGCAGGCGGGTCGCTACCACTGCTTCGGCTGCGGCGAGGACGGCGACGTCTTCAGCTTCCTGCAGAAGATGGACCACGTCACCTTCTCCGAGGCGGTCGAGAGGATGGCGGCCAGGGTCGGCATCGAGCTCCATTACGAGGATGGCGGCAAAGCGGCGAGCGACCACGGCAACCGGGCGAGACTGCTTGCCGCGAACCAGGCGGCCGCGGAGTTCTTCTCCGCGCAGCTCTCGACCCCCGGCGCCGAACCAGGCCGCGCCTTTCTCGGCGCACGGGGCTTCGATCCGGCGGCGGCGGCCCATTTCGGCGTGGGCTTCGCCCCGAAGAGCTACGACGCGCTGAGCAAGCACCTCATGGGGCTCGGCTACACCGAGGAGGAGCTGCTCGGCGCAGGCCTGGTCGGCCAGGGCGACCGTGGCACCTACGACCGTTTCCGCGGCAGGCTCGTCTGGCCCATCCGGGACACCACCGGCCAGACCCTCGGCTTCGGCGCCCGCAAGCTGCTCGACGACGACCAGGGCCCCAAATACCTGAACACCCCGGAGACGGCGGTCTACCACAAGTCGCAAGTGCTCTACGGGCTGGACCTCGCCAAGCGCGACATCTCCCGCGGCAAGCGCGTCGTCGTGGTCGAGGGGTATACGGATGTCATGGCCTGCCACCTCGCCGGCGTCACGACCGCCGTCGCCACCTGCGGCACCGCGTTCGGCGTCGACCACATCAAGGTCATCCGCCGGGTGCTAGGCGACGTCGAGAATTCCGACTCGCACGGACTCGGCGAGGTCATCTTCACGTTCGACCCCGACGAGGCAGGCCAGAAGGCCGCGAGCCGCGCATTCGCCGAGGAGCAGCGCTTCGCAGCGCAGACGTTCGTCGCAGTCGCTCCGGATGGCCTCGACCCGTGCGACCTGCGGCTCGAGCGCGGCGACGACGCCGTGCGCCGGCTCGTCGACGAACGCAAACCCATGTTCGAGTTCATGATCAGGAGAGTGCTGTCCGGGTTCGACCTCGAGACGGTCGAGGGACGGGTCGGCGGTCTGCGCGCCGCAGCACCCGTCGTGGCCGGCATCCGCGACCCTGCGCTCCACAGCGGCTACATCAGGAATCTCGCCGGCTGGATCGGACTCGACCCGCAGGATGTCTCCCGCGCGGTCAAGGGTGCGGCGGGCCGGGCTTCCACGAGCGCTCGCCAGCCGGAACAGGCGACCCCCTCGGGCGACCGGTGGGTGGACGGCACTGCCGCGGGCGCGGGTGGCGCCGGCGAAGCACCTCCGGCTCAGGGGCCGTCGATCACCCAGTTGCCGACCGACCCGGTGACGCGCCTGGAACGCGACGCCCTCATGGCGATCCTCCAGCAGCCGGAGGCCGTCGGCCGCGACTACGCGCTGCGCGTGAGCCAGGCCGCCTTCACCAATACGACCCTCTCCGTGGTGCGCGACGGGATCGCTGCGAGCATGGACGACTTCGATTCGAATCGTTGGCTCGACCGTGTCGCCGAGGAGGTGCCGGAGGCCTTCCGGGGCATCGTCAACCAGCTCGGCGTTGCCCCGATCCCCGAGAAGGAGGGCCGGGAACTCTCGATCTACTGCCGCGGGGTCGCCGCATCCCTCATCGGACGGGATCTGCTCTCCAGCAAGGCCGAACTCCTCGGCCGGCTGCAGAGGACGGATGCCGCGGCCGAGCCCGAACGCTATCGCGAGCTGCAGCGCGAGCTCATGAGGGTCGAGGCGGACCGCCGGGAGCTCATCGCGGACTAGGAGACGCCGCGCACGCCCCAGGTTGCAGAACAGTAAAGTTTCGGCCGCAATCGGTCGGCGATGCTCGGCGCACTTGGAATCCGTGTTATCAAAGGGGTATACAAAGCTGCACGGCCTGCAACCATGCGAGCCGTGCGTTGTGTTCTCACCACAGTCCAGATCGGCTGGGGTGAACCCTCATCACAGAGAGAGGTATCCGGATATGACATCCGCATCCACGATCCGAAAGCGCACGCTCGCCGTGCTCGGTGGCACCGCCATCGCAGCAATGGTGCTCAGCGGCTGCGCGGCCGGAAACGAACCCGGTGACACCGGCGCTTCAGGGACCATCACCGTCGGCACCACCGACAAGGTCACGACGCTCGACCCCGCAGGTTCGTACGACAACGGCTCGTTCTTCATCATGAACAACGTGTTCCCGTTCCTCATGAACTCGAACCCGGGCAGCTCGGATGTCCACCCGGACATCGCGGAGTCGGCCGAGTTCACCTCGCCGACCGAGTACACGGTCAAGCTCAAGCCGGGACTCAAGTGGGCCAACGGCAACGACCTGACGGCATCCGACGTGAAGTTCAGCTTCGATCGCCAGCTCAAGATCGCCGCGGACAACGGCCCGTCGACGCTGCTCTACAACCTGGACAGCACCGAGGTGACGGATGACCTGACCGTCGTCTTCCACCTCAAGAACGGGAACGACCAGATCTGGCCTCAGATCCTCTCCAGCCCTGCCGGACCGATCGTGGACGAGGATGTCTTCTCCGCCGACGCGCTCACGACCGACCAGGAGATCGTCGACGGCAACGCCTTCGCCGGTCCGTACGTGATCTCGAGCTACAAGTTCAACGAGCTCGTCCAGTTCAAGGCCTACGACGGCTACCAGGGTCTGCTCGCAGCGCCGAAGACGGCCACGGTCAACCTCAAGTACTACGCCGACCAGTCGAACATGAAGCTCGACGTTCAGGAGGGCAACATCGACGTCGCGACCCGCAGCCTGTCTGCGACCGACATCGACAGCCTCTCCGGCAACGACAACGTCACCGTCCACAAGGGTCCCGGTGGTGAGATCCGCTACATCGTGTTCAACTTCGACACGATGCCGTTCGGTGCGAAGACCGACGATGCCGACGCCGGCAAGGCGCTCGCCGTCCGTCAGGCGATCGCCGACGTGATCGATCGCGAGGCCATCGCGAACCAGGTCTACAAGGGCACCTACCTGCCGCTGTACTCCTACGTTCCCGCCGGCCTGACCGGTGCCACCGAGGTCCTCAAGGACCTCTACGGCGACGGAAACGGCGGCCCGGATGTCGACAAGGCGAAGGCGACCCTCGAGGCCGCCGGTGTCACCGGCCCGGTCACCCTGAACCTGCAGTACAACCCGGACCACTACGGTGCGAGCTCGGGCGATGAGTACGCGCTCATCAAGTCGCAGCTCGAGGCCTCCGGCCTGTTCACGGTGAACCTGCAGTCGACGGAGTGGGTCCAGTACTCCAAGGACCGTTCGGCCGACGTGTACCCGCTGTACCAGCTCGGCTGGTTCCCGGACTACTCGGACGCGGACAACTACCTGTCGCCGTTCTTCCAGACCGACAACTTCCTGAAGAACCACTTCAGCAACGCCGAGATCGACACGTTGATCCAGGGCCAGGCTGTCGAGGGTGACGCGGCGAAGCGCACGGCGGACATCGAGGACATCCAGGCGAAGGTCGCGGCCCAGCTGTCGACCCTGCCGTTCCTCCAGGGCGCGCAGGTCGTCGTCTCCGGTAAGGACGTGAAGGGTGTCGACGACACCCTGGACGCCTCCTTCAAGTTCCGGTTCAACGTCCTGAGCAAGTAAGGCACGACCAGGCGGCTACTATCGAAGAGCCGTAACAGGGGGCGGTCCGCGCAATCCGCGGGTCGCCCCCTCCTTTTCCGGTCGTGTGCGCACGAAGATTGGCAACGATGACGACAACCGCAACCCCGGTGGATCCCGGATCGGTGACCGATACCACCCAGAAGGCGAGGTCGCGGGGGTCCGGCGGGAATCTCGGGCGCTACATCCTGGTGAGGCTGCTCCTCATCATCCCCACCGTGTTCATCCTCGTGTCGATGGTGTTCATCCTCATGCACATGATCGGCGACCCGATCACGGCGGCGCTCGGCGGTCGGCTGAGTCCCGACCAGTTGCAGGAGCGCATCCACGCCGCCGGCTACGACCGCAACATCTTCATCCAGTACTTCGAGTACCTCGGGCAGGTCGCCACCGGTAACTTCGGTACGACCATCAGTGACAACCGTCCGATCTCCGAGATCCTCCTGACGTACGGCGGCGCGACGCTCGAGCTCGCTTTCTATGCACTCATCGTCGCGTTCATCGTCGGAATCCCGCTCGGCATGCTCGCCGCCTACCTCCGAGACAAGTGGCCGGATGCCGTGCTGCGGGTGTTCGCGATCCTCTTCTATGCGACGCCGGTCTTCTTCGCAGGGCTGCTGCTCAAACTCATCTTCTCGGTGTGGCTCAAGGTGCTGCCGGTCAACGGCCGGGCGTCGGTGGGTACGGAGTTGAACCTCCAGTTCCTCGACCATCCGACGAACATCTACCTCATCGACGCCTTCCGAACCGGCGATCCGGCGGATGTCGGCGACGTGCTCACCCACGCGCTCCTGCCGGGAATCGCCCTCGGGCTCCTCACCGCGGGGATCTTCCTGCGGCTCGTGCGTCTCAACGTCATCGGCACGCTCGGACAGGACTACGTGGATGCTGCGCGCTCGCGCGGCGTCGGCGAACTGCGGCTCGTGCGCAAGCACGCCTACAAACCGGCGCTCGTCCCGATCATCACCGTCATCGGCCTCCAGATCGCGTTGCTGCTGGGGGGAGCGGTGCTCACCGAGACGACCTTCGAGTGGAAGGGCCTCGGCTTCATGCTCGTGCAGTACATCAACGCGCGGGACTTCGTCGCCGTGCAGGGCATCGTCGTGCTGCTCGCGGTCATCGTCGCGGTCACCAACTTCATCGTCGACGTCATAGCCGCGCTCATCGACCCGAGGGTGAGGTACTGACATGAGCACGACCGCCATCGCGAAGCCGAGCATCTGGTCGCGCCTTCCGCTCGTGCATCAGCTCAGGCAGAGTGTCGGCTGGCAGCGCGGCATGCTCGTCGGCGGACTCGTCATCATCGTCGTGTTCCTGCTCACTGCAGCGCTGGCGCCGTGGCTGGCCCCCTTCAGTTTCGACCAGTTGCGGGACGAGAGCGGGACCTTCGGCGCCCAGCTCCCCCCGAACGCCCAGCACCTGCTCGGCACGACGGTGGGCGGCTACGATGTGCTCTCCCGTGTCATCTGGGGGTCCCAGACGGCGGTGCTCGTCATCGTCGTGGCGGTGCTGCTGTCGATCTTCGCCGGCGTGCTGCTGGGGCTCGTCTCCGGCTATTTCGGGGGCTGGCTCGACCGCGTGCTCGTCGTCATCTGCGACGCGATCTACGCCTTCCCGTCGCTCCTTCTCGCGATCGTCATGTCGATCGTGCTCTCCGGGGGCAAGTCGAGCCTGTTCTTCGGCATCCTCGCCGCCGCGATCTCGATCACGGTCGTGTTCATCCCGCAGTACTTCCGCGTCATCCGC
The DNA here is from genome assembly GCF_039537265.1 of Leifsonella bigeumensis. Classification (NCBI taxonomy): domain Bacteria; kingdom Bacillati; phylum Actinomycetota; class Actinomycetes; order Micrococcales; family Microbacteriaceae; genus Leifsonella; species Leifsonella bigeumensis. Next base: position 802,920 of record NZ_BAABAE010000003.1, read on the forward strand.
TCGGAGACCGTGCGGATCAAGGCGGAGGCCTTCGTCGAGTCGGCGAAGGTCATCGGGGCGAGCAACGCCCGCGTCATGTTCCGCCACGTGCTGCGCAACTCGACGAGGACGCTCCCGCTCATCCTGACCCTCAACGCGTCCGAGGCGATCCTGACGCTCGCCGGCCTCGGATTCCTCGGCTTCGGCATCGAACCGACCTCGGCTGCCGAGTGGGGCTTCGACCTCAACAAGTCGATCTCGGATGTCGCGGCCGGCATCTGGTGGACGTCGATCTTCCCCGGCACCGCCATCGTTCTCGTCGTGCTGGGCATCACGCTCGTCGGCGAGAGCCTCAACGATCTCGCCGATCCGCGCCTTCGGACCCGGCACCGGGCGATCGCGAGCTCCGCAGTTCCGACCGAGGTCGACGAGCTGGAGGAGGCACTGTGAGCAGCCTGGTGAAGGGCGAGGAGGCCCTGCAGATCGATGGCCTCGGCGTCACATTCGCGACCGACGGGGGAGATGTCCGTGCGGTCGACGGCGTGAGCCTGTCGGTGCGCGCGGGCGAGGTGCTCGCGATCGTCGGCGAGAGCGGAAGCGGGAAGACCGTCACCGCCAAGACCATCCTCGGGCTGCTGCCGGAGACGGCGACGACCTCCGGGATGGTGCTCATCGGCCGCGACAACGTCATCGAGGTGTCGCACGCGCGCCTGCGCGAGATCCGCGGCACCGGCGCCGCGATGGTGTTCCAGGAGCCGTCGACGGCGCTCAACCCGGTCTACACGGTCGGCTGGCAGATCATCGAGGGACTCCGTGCTCACGCCAGAATCGGCCGCGCCGAGGCGCGGGCGAAGGCGATCGACATCATGACCCGCGTCGGCATCCCGGACGCCGAGCACCGCGTCGACTATTACCCGCACCAGTTCTCGGGCGGCCAGAAGCAGCGCATCGTCATCGCGATGGCGCTCGTGCTCGATCCTGAGCTCATCGTCGCCGACGAGCCGACCACCGCTCTCGACGTCACGGTGCAGGCCGAGATCCTCGATCTGCTGCGCCGCTGCCGCGACGAGTTCAGCACCGCGATCGTGCTCATCACCCACAACATGGGTGTCGTCGCAGACCTTGCCGACCGCGTCGCGGTCATGTACCAGGGGCGCGTGGTCGAGGAGGCCGACGCGGTGAGCCTGTTCCACCGTCCGGAGCACGACTACACGAAGCGGCTGCTTGCCGCTGTGCCGTTCATCGGGGCCGGTACCGTGCGCACTCGCGAGCGTGCTGAGGAGCGCGCGGCCGAGAAGGCGTCCGAGCCTCTCGTCGTCGCCGAGGATCTCGTGATCGAGTATCCGGGGCGGCTCGGGCGCGGGGGCTTCCGCGCCGTCGACGGCGTGAGCTTCCAGATCGGCGCACGCGAGGTGCTCGGCCTCGTCGGCGAGAGCGGCTCGGGCAAGACGACGATCGGGCGGGCGATCGGCGGGCTCACGAAGATCACCGGCGGCTCTCTGCGCGTGCTCGGCCAGGAGCTGCTCGGCGTGCACGAGAGGGATTTCCGCCCACTCCGACATGACATCGGCTTCGTGTTCCAGGACCCGGCGACCAGCTTCAACCCGCTCCTCACGATCGCCGAGTGCGTCGCCGAACCGCTCGTCGTCCACGGCAAGGCGAAGAATGCCGCCGAAGCACGGTCGCGCGTCGACGAACTCCTCGAGGCGGTGCAACTGCCGCACAGCTATGGCGACCGGTATCCGCACGAACTCTCCGGGGGGCAGCGCCAGCGCGCGAGCCTCGCCCGGGCCATCGCTCTCCAGCCGAAACTCCTCATCGCCGACGAGCCGACGAGCGCCCTCGACGTCTCGGTGCAGGCGCGCGTGCTCGAACTGTTCGCCGAACTGCAGCGAGAGTTCGGGTTCGCCGCCCTCTTCATCAGCCACGATCTCGCCGTCGTCGACCTGCTCGCCGACCGCATCGCGGTGCTGTTCAAGGGCAGGCTCGTGGAGGAGGGGACCGGCGAGAAGGTGCTCGTCGCACCGAAGCATCCATACACCCAGCGGCTGCTCGCCTCGCTCCCGGTGCCGGATCCGGTGCTGCAGGCGAAGCGGCGCGAGGAACTTAAGAGACTGCGCGAGGTCGAGTCCGCCGGCCTGGACGTCACGGGGCTGGCAGGCACAGGGACGGACGGCTGACATGACCGAGCCGGTGGCTAAGGAGGTCGTCCGTGCCGACGACCTCTCCATCCACTATCGGTCGAGGGACGTGCGATCCCGCTGCCTCGCGGTGGCCGGCGTGAGTTTCGAGGTCGCCCCGGGGGAGATTCTCGGGATCGTCGGGGAATCCGGCTCCGGCAAATCGACCCTCGCTGCGGCGATCGCACTCCAGGCCGACTGGGGCGGGCAGGAGTCCGGACGTCCGGAGATCTGCGGAGGGTCCCTGAAGGTCTTCGGAACCGAGTTGCGCCGCATCGGGTCTCGTCGGCGGGACCGCCTGCAGCTCTCGGTCGGCTACCTGGCGCAGGATGGCGCGGAGCGCCTCGACGCGCGGCTCACGGTCGCCGAGAACGTGGCGGAGCCCATCTACTCACGGGACCGCCGGTTCAGTTCCCGCGAGGCCGGTATCGCCGTGGCCACGCTCATCGACTCGGTTCGCCTTCCGCTCGGGCTCATGAACCGATACCCCTTCGAGTTGAGCAGCGGCCAGCGGCAGAGGGTGGCGCTCGCCCGCTCCCTCATCCTCGGGCCGCGCCTCCTCGTCGCCGACGAGCCGACCCGCGGGGTCGACGTGACGGTGCGCACCGGGGTGCTGGATGTCATCCGCGAGCTGCAGGCCGAGCACGAGTTCTCGGCCGTGATCGTGAGCAGCGACCTCGCCGTGACCTCCTACCTGGCCGAGCGCGTGGTGGTCATGAGCCGTGGAACGGTCGTCGGGCTTGGCCCCATCAATGGGGTACTCGCTGACCCGATTCATCCCTATCTGAAGGCCCTCGCGGCGTCGCGATTCGATACAGTCGGTGCATGACATCGAGTGGGGGCTCGGTCCAGCACCGTGCAGTGCTGGCTTCCCCGCCTGAGGAGCTGCCGCCCGAACGGCGCCCGAGGCCGGGGCCGATCGCCGTGCTCCCCGAACCGGACGAGTTCTTCGTCACCGCTGTCCAGGAGGCCGGCGGCACCGTCGCACCGCTTTCGGCGGAGACCCGCGGCGTGATCTGGCTGTCCTACGCTCGCGCTGCCGAGTTCCCCGGAATCCTGGAGCGCTACCCCGGCATCGACTGGGTGCAGCTGCCGTGGGCCGGTGTCGACGCCTTCTCCGGCATCCTCGCATCGACGGTGGGCCGGGATCGCCCGATCTGGACGAGTGCGAAGGGTGCCTACGCCGAACCGGTGGCGGAGCATGCCCTTGCCCTGACCCTCGCGCTCCTGCGCGCGCTGCCGACCCGCGTGGTTGCTCGCAGCTGGGGTCCTAAGATCGGCCGCTCGCTCTTCGGACTCGACGTCGTCATCGTGGGGGCCGGCGGCATCGCCGTCGAACTCCTCCGACTGCTGGAGCCGTTCCGCACGCGCGTGACCATTGTGAGGCGCACGGCCGAAACGATGCCGGGTGCCGACCGCACGGTCACGGCAGACCGGCTCCTCGAGGTGCTTCCGGATGCCGACGTGGTCATCGTGGCCGCCGCCATGACCGGGGGGACGGCGGGGCTTCTCGGCGCCGCCGAGTTCGCGGCTATGAAGCCGACCGCGATTCTCGTGAACGTGGCGCGAGGCGGGCTCGTCGACACGGATGCGCTGACCGACGCTCTCGCATCCGGAACCATTGCCGGCGCTGGACTCGACGTGACCGACCCGGAGCCTCTGCCGGACGGGCATCCGCTCTGGTCGGAGCCTCGCGCTCTCATCACCTCGCATAGTGCCGACACGCCCGAAATGACCACGCCGCTGCTGGCCGAGAGGGTGAAGACTAACGTGCGAGCTTTCCTTGACCACGCGAGATTTGATGGGCTAGTAGACCCGGAGGCAGGCTATTGACTCTGTTGTGGGTAGGTTCGTACACCGAGAACATGGGCGGGTTCTCCCGCGGGATCTCTGCCGTGCGGCTGACCGAGAAGGGCCTGCAACTCCTCGGGCTCGGTGTGGTCGCCTCGTCGCCGTCCTATCTCATCCACGCGACGGTTCCTGGCGTCATCTACGCGGTCGATGAGGGCCTCGGCCGGGTGGAGGCGTTCCACCGCAAGAGCAAGGCTGCCAACCTCACCGTGATGGGTGGGCAGGCGACCTCGGGCAGCCTGCCGTGCCATCTGGCGGCGACGGCCGACTGGCTCTACGCGAGCAACTACCGCACCGGCCAGGTGGATGTCTTCCCACTCGACGCGCAGGGGTTCATCGGCCCGCTGCACCAGTCGCTCGTGTCGACGGGTAAGGGTCCGAAGCCCGAGCAGGACGGCCCGCATGCGCACTCGACGCTCGCCTTCGGCGACATGGCGATCACCGCCGACCTCGGAACCGACCGCGTCAACGTCTACCGTTGGCAGGATGCCGTACTCGGGCTCGAGTCCTCGCTCGAGCTGCCGGCTGGGACCGGGCCCCGCGACTTCGCGGTCTCGCCGGTCGCGGGCAAGATCTTTCTCCTCGGCGAGCTGGGCGGATCCGTGTTCGTGCTCGGAGGGGGACGGAATCTGCAGGTTCTCAAGGCCGGGGAGGCGGGGGCGGCGCCGGGCGATCACGCTGCGGGTCTCGTCGTCGACCCGACCGGACGGTTCCTGTACACCGCCCTGCGCGGCTCGAACCGCATCGTCGCGATCGACGCGAACACGCTTCAGCCGATCGCCGACCTGCCGAGTGGCGGAGACACCCCGCGCGGCCTCTGCATCGTCGGGAACCTGCTGCTCGTCGCGAACCAGAAGTCCGGGACGATCGCCGCGTTCCAGCTCGACCCGCAGTCCGGTGTGCCGATCATGGTGGGCACACCGCTCTTCGTCGACTCGCCGACCTGCCTGCTTCCGGACTTCTCCTGAACGGCCGACCCGTGGCGGGGAGCGCACCGCCGATGGGCTCCTGCATTCTTTGCTAAAGTGACTAGCTGAATCGCCAATCCTCGATAGCTCAATTGGCAGAGCAGCCGGCTGTTAACCGGCAGGTTCTTGGTTCGAGTCCAAGTCGGGGAGCAAATGCCCCTGGTTTCCGTGGAAACCGGGGGCCTTCCTGTTCGAGGCCGAAGCAGCGGCTGCGAAACCCTGCGACCGCGCGGCAGACTCGTGGTCGAGTCGTAATCCGGTCAGGATGACCTCGACGAGTCGGTGGACGGCAGCCATGTCGGTCAACCTGTCGGCCGCGGAGGCGGCGTGCAGGCAGTATGCCGCGAGTTCGGACGGGGGGATGTCCGAGCGCAACCGACTCGAGGCGGCGCCTTCGGCGATGATCTCCTCGAGGAACCCGCTGAGGTGCTGCTGGGCGTGTGAGACGTGGTCGCTGCGATGCAGGATTCGGGCCAGTTCACCGCTGGGCTGGTGGTGCGACAGCAGCACATAGCTCTCGAGCACGGCCCGGAGTTGCTCGGCCGCGTCGTCGTGCTGGCGCCGTACCCGGACGAGTTGCTCGAGGTGTTCCGTGATCCGCTGCTCGTGCCACGCGCTCAGCACCGCGTCGATGTCCGCGAAGTACTTGTACAGCGTCGCCCGTGCGATGCCTGAACTCTGGGCGACCTGCGACATGGTGATCGGAGAGTGCTCGTTCGTTGCGATCAGCTCGGCCGTCGCGGCCAGGGCCGCCTCACGCACCGCGGCACGGTGCGCTTCCACGGTCTCGCTCCAGAGCTTCGGCATGGGGTTAGTATACAAGTGACAACACTGCGACAACCTGATCCATGAGTGACATACTGTCTCGATAAATAGCATCAGCGGCTGCGCAGAGCCAAAAGGAGAGCACCGTGTCCGAACCCGCCCCGCCACCGGTCGCACCATCGGATGCGGGCAAACGTCCGCGCCGGGAGAGCGGCATCCCGCGCTGGGTGATCGTGGGTGGAATCGTCGCGGCGGTCGTGGTCGTGGCGATCGTCGTCGTGCACCTCGCCGGCGGTGGGCTCGGCGGCCACTTCCCGATGGTGGGGCACTGAGGTGATGGGCACTGAGGTGATGAGCACTGACGTGATGAGCACGACATGATGGGCCCGGGAGTCCGCAAGGGCGTGCTCGCCGCCCACCTCGTGGCCTCGGTGGGCTGGCTGGGCGCCGTCGGCGCGTTCCTGCCGCTCGCGATCGTCGGATTGACCAGCCGGGATCCCCAACTGGTGCGCGGCCTCTACCTCAGCCTGGAGTTGATCACGCGGTTCGTCCTCGTGCCGCTGAGCATCGCCTCGCTCGTGACCGGCATCATCCAGTCCCTGGGCACCAGCTGGGGGCTGTTCAGGTATTGGTGGGTGATCGCGAAACTCGTGCTGGTCATCCCGGCCACCGCCTTGCTGCTGCTGCATACCCAGCCGATCTACCACTTGGGCAGCGTGGCCGTGACGGCGGGATTCGCGGCGAACGATCTGGTCGAATCGCGCGGGCAGTTGGTCTTCGATGCCGCTGCGGCGCTCCTGGTGCTACTCGTGGTGACGCTGTTGTCCGTCTACAAACCGCGCGGAGTCACCGGGTACGGTAAGCGCAAGCTCCTCGAGTCGCGCCTTGACGCTACGGCGGTTGTGGATCAACACCGACGCGCCCAGCGAGGACGGTCATGACCGTCCCGGCGGCTCGCTGCCGGGTCGAGTCCGGCCGGGGGGAGCGGATTTCCTGTGTTCTCTCGGAGCACCGTCCATTATTATCCCGCCATGGCTGTCATCGATGTCACCACCCCCGCGCCTCCCGTCGTCGACCGCGAGACCTGGCTTCGCGAACGGGGTGAGCTGCTCGTTCGCGAGAAGGCGCACACCCGCGAGGGCGATGCGATCGCTGCTGCACGCCGCCGGTTGCCGATGACCGAGGTCACACCGATCTCCCTCGTCGGGGCGAACGGTCCGACCTCGATGCTCGACATCTTCGATGGGCGCGACCAACTCATCGTCTACAAGCACATGTGGCACCTCGGCAAACCCTTCGAGGGCCAGTGCGAAGGCTGCACCGCGACGATCTGGAACTTCCATGACGCCGCATATCTGGAAGCGCGCGGCATCAGCTTCGCCATCTTCGGGGCAGGGCCATACGAGGATATGGCGCCGTTCCGGGAGTTCATGGGCTACACGCATCCGTGGTACTCCGTCTACGACGTCGAGGATCCCGCCTACACCGGTGGCGGTCATCTCACCTGCTTCCTGCGTCGTGGCGACCGCGTCTTCCTCACCTACGACACGACCGATCGCGGCACGGAGCCGATCATGGCCGCACTCAACCTCATGGACATGACCGTGTACGGTCGCCAGGAGGAGTGGGAGGACTCCCCGGAGGGCTGGCCACAGGATCCGACCTTCACCGGCTGGCGGAGAGACGGTCGCCCCGTGCCCCAGTGGACTCGGCCGGGGGCCGTGCCCGTCAGCTGACGCGGACCGCGCCCCGCCGAAGAGGGTACTCCCGCGGGAGTACCCGACGACTCCATTGAGCGGATGCCGCATCCGACCCGCGCAACTACGATCGACTCATGTCAGAGCCGGGTTCGCATGGCTACGGGCGCCGCGGAACCGGCCCGCCACGCTGGGTCGCGCTCTGGGTTCCGGTCATCGTGTCGTTCGCGATCCAGGTTCTGCCGGTGCTGCTCCCACGGCGTTTCGGTCCCGTGCTGGCGCCGATCGCGCACCCGCGAGAGTTCGCCTTCGCCCTCCTCATCATGATGGTGGGGCCGCTCGCCCTCATCGCCGCGCGACGGTTCCCCGGGCCGGTCGTGGCTGTGACGGCCGCGGCCGCCTCCATCGCGATGCTGTTCGGCGGGCAGGACTGGCCGCCGTACATCGCCCTCGGGTTCGCGATCGTCTCCGCGATCGTTCGCGGCGCACGGATGTGGGCCTGGACCTCGGTGGGTGCAGCATGGCTCACCACGCTCGTCTGGGCGCTCGCGATCGGCGTCGCCTGGCATCCGCTGCGCATCGCGGGGGTGACCCTCGGCATCCTCATCGTGTTCGGGATCGGCGAGGGCCTCCGCACCCGGCGCGAACAGTTCGCCGAGTACCGCAGGATCGCCGCGGAGCGCCGTTCGAGCGAACTGCAGGCCGAACGGGTGCGCCTCGCGCGCGAACTGCACGACGTGCTCGCGCACTCGCTCAGCCAGATCAACGTCCAGGCCGGGGTGGGCCTCCACCTCATGGAGAGCCAGCCGCAGAAGGCGGCCGACGCCCTCGCGAGCATCAAGCTCACGAGCAAGACCGCGCTCGACGAGGTGCGCTCCGTCCTCGGCATCCTGCGCTCCGACGGCAACCCGGATGCCCCGCTCGTCCCGGAGCCGGACCTCTCCCGCCTGCCCGGCCTCGCCGCCTCCGTTACGAGCCAGGGTGTCACCGTCGCGCTCGACGACTCGCTTACCGAGCCGCCACCGGCCGCCACCCAGCTCGCGATCTACCGCATCGTGCAGGAGTCGCTCACCAACGTCCTGCGCCACGCGGAGGCGACGGCGGCGACCGTGAGGATCGTCGAGGGCGGCGGGGAGTACGTCGTGACCGTCGTCGACGACGGCACGGCAGCGGGCGCATCCGGCCCGGCAGACGGTGACGGACGAGGCCTGCTCGGCATGCGGGAGCGCGCCGAACTGCTCGGCGGCAGCTTCCAGGCCGGCCGTGAACCCGGCGGGAGTTTCCGCGTCGAGGCCAGGATTCCGATGAGGGGGAGCCAGTGAGAGGGGCACAGCCATGACCATCCGCATCGCGATCGCGGACGACCAACAGCTCATCCGTGCCGGCTTCCGCTCGCTCCTGGAGGCCGAGCCAGACCTCGAGGTCGTCGGTGAGGCCGGAACCGGTGCCGAGGCTGTCGCCCTCGTGGCCGGCACGCGTCCTGATGTCGTGCTCATGGACATCCGGATGCCCGACGGCGACGGCCTGTGGGCGACCGAGCAGATCGTCGGCGACCCTGCGCTCGCCGGAACCCACATCGTCATCGTCACGACCTTCGAACTGGACGAGTACGTCGGACACGCGATCCGCGCCGGGGCGAGCGGCTTCCTGGTGAAGGACACCGAGCCGGTCGAGCTCATCCGCGCCGTCCGGGTCGTCGCGGCCGGCGACGCGCTGCTGTCGCCCGGTGTCACCCGTCGGCTGCTCGAGCGCATCTCCACCCGGCTCACCGAACCGCCGGATGCCCAGGCGCTGCAGGTGCTCACCGAGCGCGAACGCGAGGTGCTCGCCCTCGTCGGCCAGGGCCTCACCAATGACGAGATCGGCGGGCGGCTCTTCCTCAGCCCGCTCACCGCCAAGACCCACGTATCGCGCATCATGTCGAAGCTCGCCGCGCGCGACCGCGTGCAGCTCGTCGTCGTCGCCTACGAGACCGGCCTCGTGCGGGCCGGCTTCACGGAGTAGCCCGGGCGCCGGGCCTGCTCCGAGCGCAGTACCCGAAGTGCATCCCGGCGGCAGATTCCCCGACCTGCCGATCGAGCGAGCCTTGGTTGCGGGCTCACTCGGAGCCCAGTTGACAGGAAGGCTCATCGTGATCACCTCACTCGCAATCGCCGCCGCCGGCCCGTTCGCCCACGGGCCGGCCGCCTTCGGGTTCGCCGGATTCTGGTGGCTGGGGTTCCTCATCCCGCTGTTCTGGATCCTCGTGTTCGTGCTCATCTTCGGCATCTTCGGCCGCCGCTGGCGTCGTCGGGCCTGGGAGAACGGCTACGGTCCCCACGGACCTGGCCCAGGCCACTTCGGCCCGGCACGCAACGCCGAGGCCACCCTCGCCGAGCGTTTCGCCCAGGGCGACATCGACGAGAAGGACTACCGCGCGCGGCTCGAAGTGCTGCGGGCGAACGCCCCATCCCAGGGTTGAGCGGATGCGGGTGGCATCGGAATACTCCGGTGCCACCCGTTCGCGGTAGCCTCGTCTAGCGGTCGACATCAGGGCGCCGCCGGGGAGGAACAGGCATGATCGAGTGGCTGCAGGACAACGCCTTCATCGTCGCCCAGGTCGCCACCGTCGCGGCAGTCGTCCTCCTGGTTCTGGCGATCGTCTTCCTCGGCCTGTGGCTCGGCGCACGTCGTCGATTCCGGCGCCAGTCGGCCCTCCTCGTTCATGCCGAGCGGGACGCCATCGACCTCGAGCTGGCCGTGCGCGAGCACCTCGGGCGCCTCCGTATCGTGCGCGAGCTGGGCGACGTCGCGGTCCACTCCGTCTCCGCGATCGTGACCCAGGCCGACGGCGCGCGGTACGCCTCGGCATCCGATGCCTCCGCCGCCGTGCGCGCCGCCATCACCATGGGCGACACGGCGCGCAAGACCCTCGCCGACCTGAGGAGGATCCTCACGGTCGTGCGCGAGGGCGAGGCGGATGCCACACCCCAGCCGCGTCTGAGAAGCGCGAGTGATCTCTTCAAGGTCATGCGGGATGCCGGACTCTCCGTCGAATTCGATGAGACCGGCACGTCGTTCCCCCTGCAGAAGGGGGCGGAACTCGCGGTGTACCGCATTCTTCAGGAGTCGCTCTCGAACGCGCTCAAGTACGGGGGAGAGGGCACCCAGGTCAGGGTGTCGTTCACCTGGCGCGACGAGAGCCTGCAGGTGCTCGTGGACGATGACGGCGTGCGGGCCAGTGCCAGGCGCGACGGGCTCGACCCGAATGAGGTCGCCCGGGAGCGCGCCTACTCGATCGACGAGGATCTGGGCGCCCTCACCGAGGTCGTCACGGGTCCGGGAATCGCCGAGATGCGGGAGCGCACCGAACTCTTCGGCGGAGTCTTCAACGCCTACTCGGTGCCGGGCGTCGGCTTCTCGGTCTCGGCGGTGTTCCCGGCCCTGCGCTACGACAACGGGGTTCACGGTGTGAACCTCGGCGACCGTCGTGGCGAGGAGTAACGAGGACTCGGCCGCGATCCGGGCAGGACTTGCGGTCGGTCTCGCCGCCGCAGCCTACGGGGTCTCCTACGGCGCGCTCGCCGTGGCCGCGGGGCTCGACGTCTGGCAGACCTGCGTCATGAGCCTGCTCATGTTCACGGGCGGCTCCCAGTTCGCCCTCGTCGGCGTCATCGCCACCGGCGGGGTGGCCGCCGGCCCCGCCGCGATCGCCAGCGCCGCGATCCTCGGCATCCGGAACGGCATCTACGGGGTCCGGATGTCGCCCATCATCGGCGGGCGCTGGTGGACCCGCATCGCCGCCGCCTGGGTGACGATCGACGAGACGACCGCGGTGTCGACGAACCAGCCGACGATCTCCAGTCAGCGCATCGGCTTCTGGACGACCGCGGCGGCCACCTTCGTCGGCTGGAACCTGACGACCCTCATCGGCGCGCTGATCGGCGACGCGCTCGGCGACCCGCGCCAGTGGGGCCTGGATGCCGCCGCCGCTGCCGCGTTCGTCGGCCTGCTCTGGCCGCGCCTCAAGCAGCTTCAAACCATCGCCGTGGCGAGCGCGGCAGCGGTCATCGCGATCGTGCTCACGCCTGCCCTGCTACCAGGGCTGCCGGTGCTCGTCGCCGGGGTCGTGGCGATCGTCGTCGGCGGCTTCAACTGGTTCGCCAACTCGGAGCCTCCGCTCGTCCCGCTCGAGAGGGAGGGCGTATGACCCTCTGGCTCATCGTGATCATCGCCTCGCTGGCCTGCCTCGCGCTCAAGCTCGCGGGATACCTCGTGCCGTCGTCGGTACTCGACAAGCCGACGCCCTCCCGCATCGCCAACCTGCTGACGGTCGCCCTGCTCTCCGCCCTCGTCGCGGTGCAGACGCTCGGGCATGGCACCGGGCTCCAGTTCGACGCCCGGGCGCCCGCGCTCGTCGTGGCCGTCATGCTCTTCGCGCTGCGCGTGCCCTTCGTGATCGTGGTGATCGCGGCGGCGGCGACGGCGGCGCTCATCCGGCTCTCCGGGTGGGGTTGAGTTCAGTAACCCTCGAGGTGGTCGAGCCCCGGCAACCAGCTGAGCTCTGGCACACCCCAGCCGTTCCTGCGGATCGCCTTTTGGGCGGCGCGGCCGTTCAGGTGGTCGAGGCGGTCGGCGTAGAGGATGCCGTCCAGGTGGTCGTATTCGTGCTGGAAGATCCGGGCGAGCCAGCCCTCGGCGTGCAGCTCGAACGGCTTCCGGTCCGGGTCGACGGCCGTGAGTATCGCGTGCTGCGCCCTGCGCAGTGCGAAGCGTTCGCCCGGGATCGAGAGGCAGCCCTCGGACTCGGCCTCGTCATCCGGCTCGCCCGTCGGGGTCGGGGTGATCCACAGCTCGGGGTTGATGGCCGTGCCGCTGTGCCGGATGCCGTCCTCGGTCCAGTCGAAGACGAAGACTCGCAGGGGAACGCCGACCTGCGGTGCGGCGAGTCCGACTCCCGGCGCCGCCTTCATCGTCTCGACCATGTCGGCGACGAGGGTCCGCAGTTCCTCGTCGAAACGGGTGACCGGTTCGGCGGGGGAGTGCAGTACGGGGTCACCGGTGATCCGGATCGGGAGAACGGCCATTCGCCAAGAATATCCCGCGTGCAACCGGTAAAGTCGTGGGGTGCCGCCAGACCTGACCGACTTCACGGATCAGTTCGTGACGCTCACGCCGAACCAGTGGCTCGGCATCCCGGTGGCCATCATCGCCGCGGTGTTCCTCGCGCTCGGCGCGCAGTTCCAGCACCGCGGTGTCGGCAGGGTCGAGGCCGACACCGGCGAGATCGATACGAGCCCGGGCCTCAGCCTCCGCCAGATCCTGCTGCTGCTGGCGCGGCCGTCCTGGGTCGTCGGAACCCTCATGCTCGGCCTTGCCGTCGTGCTCCAACTCACGAGCCTCTACCTCGCCCCCATCATCGTCGTTCAGCCGCTCGGGGCGATCGCTCTCGTCATCACCGCCGTGGTCAATGCACGCGTGTCGAAGGTGAAGCTCGACGCGAAGTCGATCAGGGCGATCGCGTTCTGTGTCGGCGGTGTCGGCCTGTTCGTGACGGTGGCGGCTTTCACCGCGAAGTCGAGCCCGATCAACTCGGCCCAGCTCGGCGTGATCCTCGCACTCCTGGGTATCATCACGATGGGTCTCTCCCTCGCCTTCGCGTTCCTGCGCGATCGCTTCAAGGCGATCGTGTTCATCCTCGGGGCCGGCGTTCTCTACGGCTTCGTCGCCACCCTCGCCAAGGTCGTCATCGACCGGGCGAAGACCGGCGACTTCGAGTGGCTCACCGTCACCTGTATCGTCGCGCTGCTCGCGGCGGCGGCGCTCGGAGGGTACTTCGTGCAGAACGCGTACTCCTCGGGGCCACCCGACCTCGTGATCGCCGGGCTCACCGTCGTCGACCCGATCGTCGCCGTCACGATCGGGATCGTCGTGCTGCAGGAGGCATCCGGTGCCCCCTGGTTCGCGGCGATCGCCTACATCGCGGCGGGTATGCTCGCCATTTACGGAGTGTTCCAACTCTCGAAACATCACCCGCAGGCTCAGCGGTAGGCTGGGACGCACGCCAACTGCACGAGGGAAACCCCACATCTTGCCTGACGCCCCGAACGATTCGGCGCACGACGCCGCACGCCATTTGCGCATCCTGATCGGTGCCGACACCTTCGCCCCCGACGTCAACGGGGCGGCGAGTTTCACGTCGCGTCTGGCTGCGGGCCTCGTCGAGCGCGGCCACGAGGTGCACATCGAGGCGCCGGCGTTCAGCCGCAAGCACGGCCGGTTCGTCGAGCAGCACGAGGGCGCCGACCTGGTCGTGCACCGGGTGTACTCGTGGCGCTGGTTCCCGCACGACTGGCTGCGGTTCGTGCTCCCGTGGCGCAGCCAGGCGCACGCGGCGCGCATCCTCGACGAGGTGAAACCGGATGTCGTGCACATCCAGTCGCACATCGTGATCGGCCGCGGGCTGGCCAGGCAGGCGCGCATCCGCGGCATCCGGGTGATCGCGACCAACCACTTCATGCCGGAGAACCTCATCCAGCACACGCTGCTGCCGAAGTTCCTGCGCAAGACGGCCATCCGCATCGCCTGGAACGACGCGGCGAAGACGTACCACCTGTGTGAGGCGATCACGACGCCGACGAGGAAGGGCGCGGAGTTCCTGGAGGCGGCGACCGACCTCACCGGCGTGCACGCGATCTCGTGCGGGATCAACTCGAGCGAGTACACGCCGGACTTCTCCGACAAGAAGGCGAACCGCATCCTGTTCGTCGGCCGGGTGACTGGCGAGAAGCACATCGACGTGCTCATCAGGGCGGTGGCGAAGCTCGACCCCGCACTCGAGGCGACCCTCGACATCGTCGGTGGGGGAGACCTGCTCAACCACCTCAAGAAGCTCGCGAACGACGTGGGGGTCGGCGACCGCACGACATTCACCGGCTACGTATCCGATGAAGAGTTGAAGGCCGCCTACACGAACTCGACGGTCTTCGCCATCCCGTCGATCGCCGAGCTGCAGAGCATCGCGACGATGGAGGCCATGTCGTCCGGGCTCCCGGTCGTCGCCGCGAACGCCATGGCGCTGCCGCACCTCGTGCATGACGGTGACAACGGCTACCTGTTCGAGCCGGAGAACGTCGACGATCTTGCGGCGAAGCTCACCACCGTGCTGACGCTGCCGCAGGACGAGCTCACGCGTATGAAGCGCAACAGCCTGCGGCTGATCGCGCCACACGACATCGAGCGCACGCTCACAACGTTCGAGAGACTGTATCGTGGGGAGGCGGTGACCGATCCGGTCACCGAGGTGACCCTCGACGAGCAGGCCTCCTGACGCGTCGGCGGCGCGGGGCGGTAGCTCAGCTGGTTAGAGCAGCGGACTCATAATCCGTCGGTCACGGGTTCAAGTCCCGTCCGCCCTACGGCCCTATGCCTCCATGCAGCCGCGAGTGGGCGTGCCTGCCCGGCACGGCAGGTCAGCGGGCAGCCGACAAGCGCCGCGAAGGAGTGCACGGCCAGGACACTTGGCTCAGCCAGCCTTGTCGCCTCACCCCGAATAGCGGGCGCTGGCGGGGTGGTCGAGTGAGGCGCAGTGAAAACGTGCGGGCCGTAGTCTGGTCCTACTTCGTGTCGTTCACCGGCATCGCTGCGCGCGCACTCAGGCGCAGATACCGTTTCACTACCTTGCGCGCGTAGCGATAGGGGTCTTCGATGGCCAACTCGGGATGTTTGTTGGTTATGTCTCGCTGGGCCTGATCGATAACGTCCACCGACCGAGCGTTCGACAACTTGGACTTCGACTCCTGGCGTTCGTGCGCGCCTGGGTGGCGTGGTGTTCTCGGCTTTGCCGAAGCGCGCTCGGGCCGCTTCCAGCCGGGGAGTACTTCATCGAGCAACGTCTTCTGCTCGGGTGTGTGCTTCCCCTCCTTGTCAGCCCGACGCTGTCTAGTGAGCCAGAATCCCATTCGTCGTTCTTCGGGCGTGCTGCCTTGGGGGCGGGGACGATGCCCGTGTTCGGCGATAAATGCGTGTATCTCATGGACTCGTACGCCCCACGCTTTCGCGACACCGTTCCCGCGCCAATCGGGAATGAGGGCGTCTAGCGTGCCCGATTGCAACTCGGTGAGTTCGGCACTTCTTGCGCCCGTCAACCAAGTGGCGAGCCGTCGCTCGGTAGGTTCGGATGAGCGGCGCGGGAGTCGCTCGTGCTCAGATACGAAAGCCGCGAGTTCGTTAGCGCGCAGAGTCCACTTTTGAACTGAGCGAGTCTCGTACGCCCACCCCGGAGCAAGTTCATCCAGAGCACGCTTTCGAGACCTCTTGATCTCGCCCCGACGAAGGCGGGTTCGCTGACTACGGAGCCAGTTGCCGATCCCATCGGGGTCGTCGCCTCGATGACTGGTCGAAGGTAGTAGCCCATCGTTTGATTCCATGTACTCGTGCAATTCGCGCAGTCTGGCCTCGAACGTCCTGACGGTGGGAGGCCTTCGTGTCCGGCCTGACGGCGCATCCCATCCCGGCAAGTAACGGCTGATCGCGGCCTGCACGCTGGTATCGAGTCGTCCCGTAGTTAGGGCTGCCCGTTGGTTGGTGAACCAGTGGTGGAGTTGGCGCTCGCGCTTCGCGCTCGCGAGTTGGCTGGGGGGCCGCCCGTGCAGGTCGCGAAACATCGAGTACTCCGCGGCATACAAAGCGTGTAGGTCCGTGTCGATCCTCAATACGCGGTCAGAGGGAGTTCTCCATTCAGGTACGTGTTTGCTAAGTGTCGCCTCGATCTCAGGCTTGAGTTCCCCGCGTGCGTCTTGTCGGCGGAGTCTGTGCATCCAGTAGTAGAGGGCGGACTCACTTTGCGGAACCGATGGTGAGTTACCGGGCTGGCGACCTTCGTTCTCCACGAATGCTGCCCAAGCGATCGCGCGCTCTCGGTGCACTTCGAGCGGGACTGTGCGGGGCATGGCCAGATTTTAGCAATCGACTCGTCAGCGCACTCGGAAAGCACTCCTGTCGCGCTCCCGGGAGTCACCACGATCCCCTATCTACCCACGCCGGCTCGGGCCCCCTCGCAAGCCTCGAAAACCGACGTAACGTGTGGCGAGTCAGGGCGAATTGGGTTCGCGCGGGGTCAGTCAATTAGGGCATCAAATGCTCCCTCATAATCTGCCGATCACGGGTTCAAGTCCAGTCCGCCCTACAACCCTACGGGGATATACGAGCCGGTTGCGCGTCGAAAGGACGGCTTCCTCTGCCAAGCCCGCCCAACCCTCCATACGTGACACCAAAATCCATTGGGCAATCACGCTCGGCCAATCTGAGTTGAAGGCCGCTTGGGCATCTGATCCTGCCGACATCCAGCTGTATCCGAATCTCGCCACTGTGATCCGGATCAGCTTTTTGATTTGGAGACCTCTCGTGTTGCTCAGCGTGCCTCAATCGGACGCCCTTAGTCGGACTTGGAGCTGCACGACGGAGCACGGTTGTCCTCATTCAACGCTTTCGCGTAAAAACGCGACAGTGCACCCGCGCAGTCTCTCCGCAGGAATGTCCTTGGCCAGTGCCACTCTTGCAACTAGGAGAGGAGTCTTCAATGAATCCCAACAGCAGCGTGAAGGTCCATTTCGAATGCGATCGCGGCCACGCTCCACATGAGTTGTGCGTCGCGGTCAACCAGGCAGTCCCGCCGAACTTGCGGTGTGAGGCCGGTCAGCCATCCGGCATTAGCAAGGGTGGTGGCAGTGGCTGCCGTATCCCGGATAACCTCCAGGAACTTGTTACCCGCGAATTGCGGGACAACATGCAGGAGAGTCGCCGCCAGGGCTACGTACTGATCCGCGATTGAGTCCAAAACATTAGATTCCCTGCCGTGCTGGTGTCTGAGCCCGGCCGTATTTTCGGCACGTGGCTCAATTCTCTGCTCCTCTGGAAGTTCACCGTGGGGAGCGGTGTGACGATCAGGCGACGGCGCCGCCTTCCTCCGCATTGCCCTCCAAAGCTTCTTAAAATGCGTTGCAGTGGGGCTACTTTCCCAGCGGATACCGAGAGAGCGAGGGGAGTCGAAACCGCGTAGTCAGCTTGAAGACTGGCTGGTCGCCCCTGGGCCCCCGAAAACGCTGCGATTGCCCATGACGGAACTGCTCCTCAATGTTCCGACTGGGCCTGCCAAGCGCTCTCTCCGAGAGCGAAGATGCTCTTGAATAGGTAGGCAGAATTGGACCCAGCGGCAATTTCCATCTCGACTTGGTACAGGTTAGTAAGGCCTCAAGTACCCGTCATCGGCCGTCGGTCATAAGTTCAAGCCCCGCCCGCTCTACGGGTCGATTACGTGGCCGGGCTGCGCAACTGGGCGCCGAGGCAACCGAAGATGGTCCAGTTCACGGTTCAGGGGTGAGTTCCTGGCGCGACTCGTCCCTCGCGACTCGCCACACCGCGCGCGCCGCATCCAGGTTGAGGAGTCCGATCGCGATACCGACAATGATGTCGGGCCAGCCCGACTGAAGCGGGATGGCGACGAAGGCAGCGGCAATGATCCCCACGTTCGCGAGCGCATCGTTGCGAGCCGAGAGCCATGCCGCACGGCTCAGGCTTCCCTCATGGTGGCGGTGCCGCACGAGGATGAACGCGCAGGTCAGGTTGACCACGAGCGCGCCGAGCGCAGCGAGTGACATGGGTGCGAAGGCGGGAGCCACAGGGTCGAAGATCTTCACGATGGCGGTGACGAACGTGACCACCGCGGGCACCAGGATCACGACGGCCAGGATGCGTCCGACGACACTGCGTGAACGCGCGCTCCACGCGACGGCCACGACGATGAGGAAGTTGATGCTGGCGTCTTCCAGGAAGTCGACGCTGTCGGCGAAGAGTGACACCGAGCCGATGAGCAGCGCTGTCGTGAACTCGATTCCGAAGTATCCGAGGTTCAGGAGACCGACGATGAGTACTGCTCGCCGGAACCCAGTCACTCGCACAGTCTAGGTCGTGTGTCGGCATGCTCCCGGGTGCCGCCGCACCGGAACCAGCCCGTCATCGCCATCCACTACAGTTCGCCCATGACCACTTTCGCCGCCATCGCCGCCACCGTCGTCCTCGGGCTCCTCGCCGTGTT
Organism: Leifsonella bigeumensis; assembly: GCF_039537265.1. Taxonomy (NCBI): domain Bacteria; kingdom Bacillati; phylum Actinomycetota; class Actinomycetes; order Micrococcales; family Microbacteriaceae; genus Leifsonella; species Leifsonella bigeumensis. The sequence continues at coordinate 821,434 of NZ_BAABAE010000003.1, forward strand.
CCAGCTCGCCCTCGTGGCCGGGGCGCCGCTCGGGCACTTCGCCTGGGGCGGGCAGTCGCGCGTGCTTCCCACCCGGCTGCGCATCGGCAGCGTCGTCTCGATCGTCATCTAGGCACTCATCGCGACAGTGCTCCTCGAGCGGGCCGGCCTCGTCCGACTTTTTGGCGACCCTGGATTCGTGCAGGTCACGGCCTGGGTCGTGTTCGCCTACTTCGCGCTCGGCATCCTGCTCAACGCGATCTCCCGCAGCAAACCCGAGCGGTACACGATGGTGCCGGTCACGATCGTGCTCGCCGCCCTCAGCCTGCTGGTCACGCTTGGCTGAGCCAGAGCATCCGGATGCTGCCCGGCAGCAGCCCGTCGAGAGGTGACGGTGGGGGATGCCCGCATCAGGGCGTCAGCACATCGCAATACTGGCGTGCGGCGTTCGCCAGGCGCAGGTCGCTCGTGACCAGCGGGATACCGAGAGCCTCGGCGAGAGCGACGTAGCTCGCGTCGTAGGGGGAGAAGTTATGTCGCAGCGTCCAGATCCGATGGCGCAGCAGTTCGACGCCGTGGCGCTCGAGGCTGAACAGGGTGAAGAACTCGAGTTTGTCGGTCGCATCGCTCGCTCCGAGGCGACCGCTCGTGACATGGCGGCGCAGTGCTGCCATGAACTCGTAATCGATGAGTTGAGGAGCGTGGAAGCGTCCCTCGGCGAAGGAATCGGTGAGACGGGTGATCCGGGACAGAACCAGGTTGTCGAAGAGTGCAGAACAATCGACGACAGCGTTGAAGCTCAATGTGACTCCCTGTCCCTTCGGATGCCCTCTACGACCTCGTCGATCGAGATGTCGAACGTCTTCTTACGCGCCTCCGCGATGATCTCCGCATTGCTGCGGTAGCGCACGAGCTTCGTGAGTTCCTGCGCCACAAAGTCCGAGAGCGACATGCGCTCCGACGCCGCGCGCTCTTTGAGGCGCGCGTGCACCTCATCCGGGAGATTCCGTACCTGCAACATCTTGGACATGATTCCATGCTACATGTGCCACACATGCGCAGATCGGCAAATCTGTTGATAACTTGGTTGACGCCAACGCGCGGGGCTGTCAACCTGCGAAAGCGCCCGGAGCGTCGCGACAGTAACAGCCCACAATTCTCCAGGAGGACAACATGCTCAGCACCGCCAGCTCTGCCACCCTGGTGAATGTGGGGAAGGTTCTCGCTGTCAGTGCGGTACTTGCTCTCTCGATGGGACTTGCCGGGTGCGACCTGGGCGGACCGGTGCCGTCAGACGACCCAGGCGCCGATCCGACGCCTTCGGATCGCCCAGGCGCCGATCCGACCACATCCGCTGAGCCGACTCCCAGCGAGACGCCGGACCTCCGCGACCGCATCTCCTCCATCGTGATCGACGGCGACAGCGTTTACGTGGCAATCTCGGAGGGCGGGATCTATCTCGATGTACCCTTCACGACGGACCCCGAGACCGCGGTCGCCCAGCTGAGTGAGGCCATCAGGCTTCCCGAGATCCGATCGACGCTTCCGGCAAGTATGTGCTTCCACGAGCGCCCGCAGGCCACCTGGGGCGGAATCACATTCACCTGGGGAACCGACTGGCAGCGCCCCGGGGGAGCAAAATTCTTGGCGTCATCCGACGCCGAGCGCACCACCAACGGCATCGCGGTCACGACCCTCGGTGGGCAGTGGGTCGGCGCGACCGAGAGCGAGGTCTTCACCGGAGCGCCCGGAGCATACTCCGACGATTTCGGTTCCCTGAAGACCTTGCACTACGACGTCGCGAGCGGCACCGCGACGGGGAGCCCGGACGACTACTGGGGAGCCATTGCGATCATGGAGGGTGGCGTGCTCACGAGTTTCAGCTCTCCGATCCACTACTTCTACGACTGCTGAGTCCGGCCCCGTATCGTCTGCGCACCCGCGCGTAACCCTCTAGCCTGAGTAGGTGTCGACTCCCGCCGTGAAGCCGCGGCTCTCCCGCGAGACGATCGTGCTCGGAGTCATCGCCTTCTTCGTCATGGTCGGCTTCGGCGTCGTGATCCCGGTGCTCCCGGTCTTCGTGCGCGACTTCGGGGTCGGCTATACCGAGGTCGGCGCGGTCGTCTCCGCGTTCGCGCTCGTGAGACTCGTCGCGAGCCCGTTCGTCGGCAAACTCATCGACCTGGGCGGCGAACGCACGATCCTCGCGATCGGCATCGGGATCGTCGCCGTCTCGAGTGCCATGGTCGGCCTCGCCCAGACCTATCTCGAGGTGCTGCTCCTTCGCGGCGCGGGCGGCGTCGGCTCGGCGATGTTCTCGATCTCCGCCATGTCGCTCCTGCTCGGCACCACCGCACCCTCGATGCGCGGCCGCGCCGTCGGCTTCTATCAGGGCGGGTTCCTCATCGGCGGTATGGCAGGCCCCGCGATCGGCGGCCTGCTCGCCGTCATCTCCCTGCGGGCCCCGTTCTTCTTCTACGCGGGAACCCTCGTCATCGCGGGCGTCGTCGGCCTGCTGTTCCTCAAGCCCGTCTCGAAGGCGGTGAAGGATGCCGGCGCAGGCGCGGCTGCGCCCATCCCGTTCCGCGTCGTGCTCGCCGACCGCCGCTTCCGCGCCGCATGCCTGGCGAACTTCGCCTCCGGATGGGCGAGCCTCGGCGTGCGCAGTGCCATTGTGCCCATCCTCGTCGTCGAACTCCTGCACAAGGAGGAGCTCTGGACCGGCATCGCCTTCGCGATCGCCGCAGTCGCCCAGACCCTCGCACTCGCCCCCGCCGGAAGGTTCGTCGACACGATCGGGCGCAAGCCCGCCATCATCGGCTCCTACGCTGTCGGTGCGGTCGTCATGCTCGCGATCCCGTTCGCCGGCGACATCTGGGTGCTCATCGCGCTGCTGTGTGTGTTCGGCGTGGCCGCAGCCTTCATGGGGACCGCACCCACGGCATCCGTCGGCGACGCGGCCGGCGCCAGGAGTGGCCAGCCGGTCGCCATCTTCTCCGCCTTCTCCGACCTCGGCGCGATCATCGGGCCGCTCGCCGCCGGCGCCCTCCTGGATGCCGTGTCCTACCCGGCCGCGTTCGCCTCCGCCGTCGTGCTGCTCGCGATCGCCGCCGTCTACGCACTGCGGATGCCGCGCCAGACTCCCGCAATGGCAGGATGAGCACATGCCCATGATCCAGATTCCCCATTCCGAGCTGACCGCCTACCGCGCCGATCCGCCCGCCGCGCCGAAGGGCGGGCTCATCGTCATCCACGAGATCTGGGGACTCGTCGACCACATCCGTGACATCGCCGACCGGTTCGCCGCCGAAGGCTATCTCGTGGTCGCCCCCGACATCCTGAGCAATGCCGGCGTCTCGCCGACGGTCGGGCAGGAGCTGCACGATCTGACGAAGAACCCGGATGAGGCGGTGCGCATGACCGCCCAGCCGCTCATGCGTGAAAAACTCGCGGCCTCACGCGAACCGGAATACGGCGCGTGGGCGATCGGTCAGCTGCGCGCGGTCGTCGACTACCTCTAGGCGCAGCCGGGCATCGACGGGCGCATCGCCGTCACCGGTTTCTGCTTCGGCGGCAGCTACAGCTTCGCGCTCGCGGCGGCGGATCCGCGCATCCGCGCCGCGGCTCCCTTTTACGGCGCGCCGCCGGAGACCTCGGAACTCGCCTCGATCGCAGGGCCGGTCCACGCCTTTTACGGCGACCAGGACGAGCGGCTCATGGCGAGCCTCCCCGACGTCAGAAAGGGCATGTCGGATGCCGGTGTCGACTTCGAGGCGACCGTCTACCCCGGCGCCCGGCACGCCTTCTTCAACGACACGAATTCCATGACCTACGACCCGGATGCCGCCGCCGACGCCTGGTCGCGTGTGCTCGGCTTCCTGGGCGAGCGGCTCGGCTGAGCGCCCAGCCTGGGAAGCACGGGGTTCTTAGCGCCGGATGCACGACCCGGAGGACACCGGGGCCGAGAGCGACTCCGCCCGGTCGGCGACCGGCTGCAGCTCCTGCATCGTGAGGGCGTAGCCGACGCCTGCCGTGTCCGCGGACTTCGCGAAGATGACGCCCGCGGCCAGGCCATCCGTGCTCAGGAGCGGACCACCCGAGTTGCCCTCCTGAACATCCGCGGCGAGCTGGTACACCTCGAGCGAGCTCGGGTTGTTGCCATAGATGTCGTTGACGCGCACGGTCATCACACGGTCGACTCGTGCAGAGCCTGACTGGAACGGGCCGCCTAGGGGGTAGCCGTCGAAGACCGCGTCGCTGCCCTCCGGCAGGGTCGGGCTGAGCGGGATGGGGGAGGCGGCCAGATCCTTGACGGCGATGACCGCGAGATCTTTCTGCGGGTCGAAGTACACGATCCGGCCGGGTGTGGCGCCGGCCCCCGGCACTTCGACGACCGGCTCGGACACGCCCGCGACGACGTGCGCGTTGGTGACGACGCGGTCGGGAGCGATGACGAAACCGCTGCCGGACTGGTTCTGCCCGCACTGGTAGGCGCTTCCGGTGACCTTGACGACCGACCGCGCGGCCGCATCGAGCGATGAGGTGCCGCCCTCGATGTTCGGCGCCTCGGGCGGGGGAGGCGGTGTCGAGGGTTCTGTCGGGCCGCCCGCCGCCGAGATGATGCGTGGGATGCCCTGCTGGACGACGATCGAACGAAGCTGGGCAAGGCCTGTCTTGACGGGCCCGGGGGTGAACCGGTCGATGGTGCGCAGCACGGTGGAGCCGGAGATCGCCTGGGTGAGCGCAGGCACACCGAAGGAGCCGACGCTGAACGCCACGACCGAGACGATAAGGGCGGCGACCACGGCGTTCATGATGGCGCCGCCGATGCGGTCGAGAATACTGAGCCTCGACTCCTCCACTCTCCGCCCGAGCATCCGGCCGATCCAGGCGCCGAGGGCCTGGCCGCCGGCGATGAGGGCGATCACCGCGACGATGACGAGCAGCAGGCGCCACGTCGGGAACGAGATCCAGGAGCCGATGAGCGGCACCGCGAAGAAGGCGGCGATCCCTCCGACGATGATCCCGGCAAGGCCGAACAGGCTTCGCACGAACCCGACCACCCAGCCGTAGCTGAAGTAGGCGAGGATGAGCAGGATCAGCAGGGCGTCGAGGATTCCGGAGGTCGACATCCGCACCGCCTTTCGCTCGCCGCAGCCATCCTGTTTGCTGAGAATACCCTGCTCCGCTTACGTCAGACTGGAGACATGACGACTCCCCTGGTGACACTCAACGACGGCAACACGCTTCCGGCGATCGGGTTCGGCACGTACAAGCTGCGTGGCGACGACGGTGCGGATGCCGTGCTCACGGCGATCGAGGCCGGTTACCGCCTGCTCGACACCGCCCTCAACTACGAGAACGAGGCCGAGGTGGGGGAGGCTGTTCGCCGTTCGGGCATCCCGCGCGAGGACGTCAGGATCACCACCAAACTGCCCGGGCGGTTCCACGGCTACGAGGAGGCACTCGCCGGCTTCGAGGAGTCGCGCGCCAACCTGGGCGTCGACTACGTGGACCTCTTCCTCATCCATTGGCCGCTGCCGCGCGTCGGCAAGTATCTCGACACCTGGCGGGCAATGATCCGGTTGCGCGAGGACGGGCTCGTCCGTTCGATCGGCGTGAGCAACTTCACCCAGAAGCATCTGACTCTCATCATCGAGGAGTCCGGCGTCGTTCCCGCGGTCAACCAGATCGAGCTGCACCCGCACTTCCCGCAGGCGGCGATGCGCGCCTTCCATGCCGAGCACGGCATCCAGACCCAGAGCTGGACGCCGCTCGCCCGCCAGCGTTCTGTGCTCGACGATCCGGTCGTCACGGCGGTCGCCGACGCGCACAACGTGACACCGGCTCAGGCGGTTCTGCGCTGGCACGTGCAGCTCGGGTCGACCCCGCTGCCGAAGTCGGCGCACGCGGCCCGGCAGGCGGAGAACCTCGATGTCTTCGACTTCGGACTCACCGACGAGGAGGTCGCCTCGATCTCCTCGCTCGAGTCTGGGCGGCTGTGGGGCGGCGACCCCGACACCAACGAGGAGTTCTGAGCGCTCTAGCCCAGCCCCGGGATCGTCAGCCACCCGAGGGCGATGAGCAGGACGACCGCGTTGAGGATGAGCGCGATGACCGTCACGACCGAGACACCCTTGGCTCCGGTGCCGCGGATCAGCAGCATGAGCACCAGCACGATCTCCAGAAGCAGGGAGAACAGGAAGGTGCCGAGCGGGGCGGGGAACGCGAAGAAGATCGACAACAGCATGAGCGCGGCGAACAGCAGTTCGCCGATCGCGAGGATCGAGTTGCTGCGCCGCCCGCTCAGCCGGCTGATGCCGTCGAAGAGGGCGAGTGCCGCGGCGAGGATCGTGATGATGAAGAGCCAGGAGAGTGTGATCATTTCGGTGCCTTCCACTAGTTCATCGAGAGAACGCTGGGACCGCAGTTCACGCCCAGAATAGCGCCCAGCGCCTCGCTCGCGCCGGAATATTGGGGGGCGGCGAGCGGTTTGCACGTGTATGAGCACCATTCCGACCCGACGGCCCAGTACTGCGCGGCCTGGTATCGCGCGACCCAGCGTTGCGCGGCCCGGTATCGCGCGGCCCGCTGCAGGCGAGGTTCGCGTGACGATCGACGCGACCGGTTCGATGGTTGCGGCTTCGATCGCGGATGTCGGCAGCCCGGCAGACGGTTTCGTGCGTGGCGACCGCGTGGCCTATCCGCTCTCGCTCGGGCCCGGTCCCGTGCTGAGCGTCGACACGCTCATCGGGATCCCGCGCAACGTCTCAGACCGCCAGGCCGCCGACCTTCTCGCGCCCGGGCTGCTTGCCCGCGCGATGATCACGCAGGTTCGTCCTTTCGCGCGGGGGGAGCGCGTGGCCGTTCCGCTGCGCAACTCGCTGCTGCGCCAGGTCGTCTCGGCCTGGGTCGCCTCGCTCGGCGGTGTGATCGTCGACGATCAGGTGGAAGCGGATGTCGTCTATGACGAACCCGCGCGTCGCCTCGCTGCGGTCGAGGCTTCGCACCGGCAGGGACGGCTGCAGCAGGCGGCCACCGAGGTGTTCCAGGCCATCCGCGCCGGCATCTTCGACGAGGTGCGGGTCGTCCATCGCGAGCCGGAGCGGGTCGCGGCGTAGGTCACGCCTGGAGCGCCGCCTCCGCCGCCTCCGAGATCGAGGCGATACTGGTGACCGTCGCGAAGCCCGCCGCGAGAAGGGCGGCATCGCTCCCCGGCTCCTGACCCGCCGGGGTGTCGGCGACAGAGAGCCTGGTGTGCTCCTCGTCGTTGCGGGTCATCGTCGTCTGCACGATACCGAAGGCCGCGAGCGAGCCCTCCCGCAACTCCGGGTCGGGGCCGTTGTGGTTGGGGACGTTCAGGTTGAAGACAGTACCCGTCGGCGTCTCCTGGAGCCGTGAGAGCAGCTGCAGCACGAACGGGGTGGCGGCATCCCAATGGAACTCCTCGGGATGCATGCCGACGTCGAGCGAGACGGCGAGGCCCCGCGCGCCATTCACACCACCGGTCAGGGCGGCGCCGACGGTGCCGGAGTGCAGGATCGCCCGTCCGACGTTCGCCCCCCGGTTGATGCCGGAGAGCACGAGGTCCGGCACGGGGCCGAACGCGCCGTGCGCGGCGATGAGGGCGATGAGCGCTGGTGCGGCCTGAACGGCGTACGCGGGGATCCCCTCCAGGCCTTCGAGCTCCCGGCGCTCGAACCGGATGCGGCCATCCGTCGCCGCCCCGGTGATGGATGCGCTGCTGCCGCTCGACTGCGCGGCCGGCGCGGCGATTGTCACTTCGAGGCCGGCGTCGCTCGCGAGCAACGCGAGCCGGTGCAGGCCCGCGGAGTCGATCCCGTCGTCGTTGGTGACCAGGGCGACGGTCATGGTTCTCCGTCCGAGCTCTCCTGCACCTGGCCGGCCAGCTGGTCGGGGCTGAGGCTCACGGCATCGTCGACTTCGTCGCCGAGCGTGCGGGTGGTGACGAGGTCGCGCATCGCATCGATCGCCTCGGAGTCGCCGGTGCCGAGGCCGTGACGGGTCACGTTGAGCGCGCCGGCGGCCGCGCCGACCATTACGGCCTCTTCGATCGTGCCGCCGGAGGCGAGTGTCGCCGCAACGCCGGCGGTGAGGGAGTCGCCGGCGCCGCTCGTGTCGGCGATCTCCATCTTCGGCGGGGTCACCTCGCTGAGCGCCTCGTCGGTGAGCACGAGGAAGGGTTTGTCGGCGCGGGTGACGATGACGGTCGCCGCGCCCTCCGCTTTCAGCCGCCGCATGGCGGCGATGACCTGGTCGGTGCTGTTCTCGCGTACACGCCCGTCGGCGAGCAGTTCCTCGTCGCTGACCTTCGCGACCGTCACGCCTCCGGCGAGGGCGGCGGTCAGGCGATCGCCGGCGAGGTCGACGATGACCGGCCGCTCGGCCGTCCGGATGTCCGCGGCGAGCCGGCGGTAGACATCCGCGGGCAGCGTGTCCTCGCCCGCCGGGCCGCTCAGGACGACGAGGTCGGCGCGGATGCCCTCCCGCAGCGTCACACCGTAGAGCTCGTCGAGGTCGTGCCTGCTGATGGGGGCGCCGCCGGTCTCGACGATCTTGACCCGCTCACCGCCTCGCCGGTCGTGTACATAGGCACCGCCGCGGGCTTCGCGTTCGACCGCGACGACGTTGATGCCCTCGTCGTCGAGCAGGTGGCGCAGCATCCGCCCGCTCTCCCCGGACAGCACGCTGCAGAGGGTGACATCGGCACCGATCCGGCGGATCATGCGCGCCTGCCAGACCCCCTGACCGCCGGCATGGAAGTGGACGTCGGGGCCGTCCGGATGATCCTCCACGGTCACGGTGAGGACCGGCGAGGGGGCGAAGATCACGATCTCGCTCATGCTGCGACGGTAGGGCGGGAGCTTGTGAATCGCTGGATGAGTCGCTGTGCGATGGCTGTGCCGGGGCTGGGAGCGGTGCGGTCGTCCCGCGTATAGCGTGGAATGCGTACGCGGAAGTGAGGGTGAGAATGGTCGGCATTGCGAAACTGGCGTTCCGGGTGGTGCTCGGCGGGTTGTTCATCGGGCATGGCACGCAGAAACTCTTCGGATGGTTCGGCGGCGGAGGCCTCGACGGCACCGAGAAGATGATGGATCACCTCGACCTGCATCCGCCGCGCCGGAACGCGGTGCTCTCCGGGGTCACCGAGGCGGGATGCGGTGCGCTCCTGGTGGCGGGCGCGGCGACTCCGCTGGCGGCGACCGGGCTCGTGGCGACGATGGCCACCGCCATCCGGACGGTGCATGGGAAGAACGGGCCGTGGAACGCGAACCGCGGCTGGGAGTTCAACGCGGTCATCATCGCGGCGCTGGGCATGCTCGTCGAGGGCGGGCCGGGGAAGCTTTCGGTGGATGCGGTGGTCGGCCGGGCACGCGGAGGGACGGGCCTGGCCATCGGCGTGCTCGTGGCGGGTGCTGCGGCATCCACCGCGGTTGTGGAGCTCGGGCGCTGGGTTGCGCGGCGGGATGCTGCGCGGGTGGTTGCGGATGCCGCGGACGAGTCGACTGCAGACGAGGCGAATTCGAAAGATGATTCGAAGATAGATTCGAGTCTAGCGACGAAACGGTGAAAATGACGAGCCTCTTTCAGAGGGCAAGGCTCCCTTTTTCCTAGAGTTTACCCTAAAAAAGATAGAACATAGAATCTAATTTCACTTCCATCCGTGGTATCATGGAGAAATGCGAAACCCCGCCCCCGAGTTCGATGCATTGACCGGCACCCTCGCCGGGGTGCTCGGTTTCGATGGTGCGGCGGGGTTGACCGACGACGCGTTAATGGAGACCACCGGTGCTCTGGAGCGCCTCGGGCGCTGGCTGAGCGCAGCCCAGGTCGCCGTCGCCGGCGAGATCGACGACCGGTCGCGTCGAGAGCTCGGCACGGAAGGGCTTTCGGCTCGGCGGGGTTGTCGCAACTCGACCGAGCTGCTCGAACGGATCACGCTGGCGTCGAGCGAGACGATCTCCAGACGGTTGAAGATCGGCCGGGCCACGCGGGTTCGCACAGCGTTGACGGGGGAGCGTCTGCCGGCGTCCTTTCCGAGTGTGGCCGAGGCGTTGGGCGTGGGGGCGATCGGCATCGACACCGCCCACACGATCATCCGTGGGCTGAGCTCCGTCGCAGCCGTGGTGGACGTGTGCTCCATCCAGGCGGCCGAGTACGAACTGGTCGCAGCGGCCACCGGTACGAGCCCTGAGTCGCCGATGCCCTGCACTGCTGATGAGACTCGGCTGCAGACGGATGTCTGGAAGGTGCGGCTCGATCAGGACGGTCGCATCCCGATCGAGGAACGGGCCATGCGGATGCGCTCCATCACCCTGGGCCGGGAGCGTGACGGACTCGTCTGGTTGCGTGGCGCTCTGGTTCCGGATGTCGCGGCCAAGTTCCTCACCCTCGTCGACGCCTACACCTCCCCGCGCACCGCGCCCGCATTCCTCAACGATGAGGAGCTGGCCGCCCACAATCTCGAACACGACCCGCGCACCCGCGACCAGCAACGGCACGACATCTTCGCCGGCATCGTCGACATCGCTGCCCGTAGCGCCGAAGTCCCGTCAATGGGTGGTGCGGCGCCGGTGGTGATGGTCAGTGTCCGGCAGGAAGACCTGGACGCCGACCGTGGTGTCGGGCACATCGACGGGCTCGACACCCCCGTCTCGATGCGGGTCATCAAGCACTACACCTGCGCGGGTGGCACCCAGCGTGTGGTCGTGGACGACGCCGGGCGCATCATCGAACTCGGCTCACCGGAGCGGTGCTTCACCGCGCAGCAGCGGCGGGCGATCGCCCACCGTGACGGCGGGTGCAGTGTTCCCGGATGCCATGTCCCCGCAGCCTGGTGCGAGATCCACCACGTCGACCCGGCCGAGAACGGTGGGCCTACTCATACTGACAACGGTCTTTTGCTCTGCTGGTTCCACCACCGCAGCCTCGAAACCTCCGGCTGGCAATTCCGGATGATCAACGGCGCACCCCAGGTCAAAGCACCACCCTGGCTGGACACCAGTCAACAGTGGCGCCCGACAACAGGGTCCCGAACACGCCGACGAGACGCCCTCCAGAAGATCCCCATCTGACAGCAATTCGCGCGTCCGCGCGTCATGATGGATGCATGAAGGTCGAACTGCTCCACATTGTCGAATGCCCGAACTGGGAGGAAACCGGGGTGCGCTTGCGTGCCGCCCTGGACGCCATTGGACAGTCAGCTGTCGACATCGACTACGAGCTGTTGCAGACGCCCGAAGAAGCCGCCCGACGCCCCTTCGCCGGATCGCCCACCATCCTCATCGACGGCGAAGACCCGTTCCCCTCCGGCGGGCCGATCACAGTCCTCGCCTGCCGGGTCTACCGGACCGAGACCGGACTCGCCGGCGCACCCACCGTCGAACAGCTCACCCAGGCCCTGCGCGAGCACGTCTGAAACCACGGAGGCATGTCGGGGTCGCGAAGTCGGGTTCGGGCACGTTCCACCCTGCCCCGCTCTGCTAAACTCTCAAGGTTGCCGTCCAACGGCCGCGGATAAAGAGAGCTGGCACATCAGGTGACCGGCACCGCGCAACGAGCGAAAGGGGCCATCTATGCCATTAGCACCAGATGCCAAGAAAGCGATCATCGACGAGTACGCCACTCACCCAGGTGACACGGGAAGCCCCGAAGTGCAGGTCGCAATGCTGACCGCACGCATCAAGGACCTCACCGAGCACCTCAAGGAGCACAAGCACGACCACCACTCACGTCGTGGCCTGCTGCTGCTCGTCGGACAGCGTCGCCGTCTGCTCGGCTACCTGTCGGACATCGACATCAACCGGTACCGCTCGCTCATCGAGCGCCTCGGATTGCGTCGCTAGGTCTCGACAGGCTCGACCTGAGACGACACTTGGCGGACGGGCCGTCATCCTTCGGGGTGGCGGCCCGTTTCATTAACCTTGGGTCATGGAAGTCACCGTGCGCGTCAAGCCGGGCAGCCGCAAGGGGCCGCTCGTGGACACAACACCAGGCCCGGATGGCGAGACGCTCACGGTATACGTCCCGCAGCGCGCCGTCGACGGGCAGGCCAACACTGCGGTCACCGACCTCCTCGCGAAACACTTCGGCGTCGCCCGCAGCCGCGTCGAGATCATCCGCGGTCACACCTCGCGCACCAAGCGCATCCGCATCGAGGAATAACCCCACGAGACCGAGACCGAGACTGGGCCGAGGCCGCAGCTGAGACCCAATAGGGTCGAGTCATGAACAAAGCCCGGGTCGCGACAGTGTTCGCACCGTACCTGCTCGTCAGCGTCGTCTACCTGGTCGCGCAGGCCACCGATCTGGTAGCGGTGTCCACGTTCCTGAAGCCCCTGCTCATGCTGCTCCTGCTGGCGGCGTTCCTGTATTCGCTGCCGCGCATCCGGAGCGAACTGGCCCTGCTCGGCTCGCTCGGCATCCTGTTCTCCTGGGCGGGTGACGTCACCCTCGGGGCGCCGGGCGATCTCAGTTTCCTCGTCGGGCTCGGCTTCTTCCTTCTCGCCCACCTCGCCTACATCGTCCTGTTCCTCCGCAGACTCCGGATGCGCCGCCTTCGCCTCGCCGCCCTCGTCTACCTTGCGTGGTGGGTGGGCCTCGTGGTCGTGCTCGCCCCGCACCTCGGATCGCTGCTCATTCCGGTCGCGGCATATGGCCTCGTTCTCGGCGCGATGGGGTCGATCGGGCTCAGCTGCAACCGCTGGATCGCGATCGGCGGCGCACTGTTCGTGATCTCCGACACCCTGCTCGGTCTGAACCGATTCCTGCCCGGTTTCGAACTGTGGCAGATCGACACGATCATCATGCTGACCTACCTCGCGGCGCAGGGCCTCATCGCCTACGGTGCGATCCGGATGTCGTGGGCCCGGTGAAGGCCAAGCGCACCGGCCCCCTCGCACGCGTCAGTCTGTTCCGCCTCGGCGTGACGCTCGTCATCGTCGTGACGGCCATCCTCGCGTTCACGCTGCAGGCCGGCGCTTTCCGCTGGCTGTTCCGCGGCGCACTCGTCGTGGGCGCGATACTGCTGTTCGGCAGCTACCTCGTGCAGTGGTGGGTGAAACGGCGCGCCGATCGCTGAAGACGTCAGCGGCGCAGACCCGCAGCCTTGCGACGCGCGCGGTCGGGACGCTGCACGACCGCCGCAACGATCACGGCGACAATACCTACGGGAATGAGCGCCCAGCCGATGACCACCATCGACTGGTGGTGATACTGCGTACCGAAGACCACGAGCGCGGGAACGGCGAAAACAAGGTTCAGCGCGATGACCATCGCGAGTCCCGACACGCGCGCAGCCTTCAGGTTCCCCACTCCGGGCGCCAGCATGTTGGCGTCCGCATACTCCCGGGGTCTGGCGACGACGAAGTAGGGCAGCGTCACGAGCAGCAGCCCGGCGACACCGCCACCCAGGGTGGCAGCGGCGCCAAGCAGATCGAACGCGAAGAAGGTTTGGATCCACGCGGAGAAATGTCCGCTGTTCTGGTCGGGGAACCGTTCGGCGGCGAGCCTCGCCGGCTCCCAGGTGACGACACCGTGAACGATCGTATTGACGAGGATGAAGATCCCGCCGAGTGCGAACAAGCGGAAGCCGAACCGGGGGAGGAACGGCTCACCACGTCTCGTCCAGCACAGTTCAACCGTCATCCATGCTCCGGTAAGCGCCGGAGCCGCGATGCCGAGGTACACGATCGGGCTGTCGGTGAAGGCATCCGCCAGCAGCTCGAGCGCGCCCAGCGTGGAGGCGACGAGCACGAGCGCGGCAACCACGAGCGTCGGGATGGTGAGCTCCCGAACGAGGCGGTTACGGGGTCCCGATACCGCTGCGGACACAGTCTCACGGGCGCTCAAGCTCATCTGGCCAGCCTAGGGGTACTTCCGGAATGCCCGCGGGCGTTCAGAGGTTTTCCCGGATGATGACGACGACAACTCCTCTCCGCTCGAGCGGTGCGACGAGCGACATGGACGAGTTCCCGAGCAACGTGCAGGACATCCGGATGCTGCGGAAGCGCAGGCGCTAGCGTTCGGAATTCACCCGGCGAATCCGCCGGAACACCAGAAGCGCGAGTCCGAGGACGATGATTCCTCCGCCGACCGGGAGGAGCCAGCTCGTTGTAACGCCCGTGGCGGCGAGGACCGGTGCCGGCGGAACCGCACCCAGGTACTCGACCCAAACGGAACCCTGGCCGATGCTGATCATCCAGCGCTGTCCGCTGTCGACGAATTCACCGCTCGTGAGTGGCGCACCCGTGCGCGAGGCCAGCTGACCGGTTACCGTACCGATCTGGGATGAGACGAGCGTGAACACGGTGCCGACGGGTGGCACGGCCGCGACGTTGAGGTGCAGTGTGGCACCGTTCAGGACGGCATCCTTGTAGATGTCGAGGCTGTCGTTCGTCGTCCCGTCGATATCGAATTCGAGGATGCCACCGGCGTTCGCCGTGAACGGTTCCCAGGTGTGAAGGACCGAGACCTCGCCCGCGGTCACCCCGGGGGAGATGCTGCCAGTGTTGAGGGTGAGTGTGCGAACGACGCCGAGCAGGGGGTCGCTGAGGTTGCCGCCCGTGAGGGTGCCGCCGTTGACGACGAAATCCGTGCCGGCGAGCATGCCGGTCACTCGCGTCTCGCCCTGCTGGACATTGAGCCCGTGGTCACCGGCGCCCGCGGTGTTGATCGCGCCGCCTCCGCCGGAGAGGATGAGCACCCCCGTACCGGTCTTGACCACCTTGCCGGCTCCACCGTTGCCGTCGATCCTGTTCGCGAAGTCGATTGTCCCTGCCCCGGCGACGGTGAGTACGTCACTCAGCACATTGACCGTTCCGTGATGGGTGAAGGTTGTCCCCGCCGCTGCGCTCCAGGTCTGATCGCCAACCAGATTCATATCCAGGTTCGTGTCCGCGTCCACGCTCGCTATCGCGCCACCAGTGCCGAGGACGATCCGGTTGCCGTCGAGCAGGAAGTCCGGTGCCGTGAAGGAGAGGCTTCGAACGAGCAGGTCGGCCGCCAGGTTGTTGTGGGCGTGGGTTCCCGTCGCGAAGACCAGGTTCTCGTCGGCGCCCGGCACCCCGAGGTCCCAGTTCGCGGCCGTGGCCGTCTCCTGGTTGCCTCCGCCCCCGGCGGTCCAGGTGTAGGTGACCCCCGCAGCGGATGCCGGCGCTGCAATAGCGACGACACTGACGGCGATGACGGAGAAGAGGAGGGGAAGCCTGGCGCGCATGGTCGGGTTCCTTCGAGTCAGGAGAAGTTGAGAGAATAGTAGTGGGATAGTGCCGCCACATCAATCAATTGATAAGACGAATATTCTGCCCGCCACCTGCTGAGTAGGGGTTTGTTCACTTCATGACCGCAACGCCACTGAAACTGTCCGTGCTCGACCTCGTGCCGGTGCGCACAGAGCAGTCGACAGCGGATGCCCTCGCCGCCTCCATCGAGCTCGCCGTGCGCGCCGACGAACTCGGCTACGAGCGCTACTGGGTGGCCGAGCATCACAACATGCCGGCCGTCGCCGCCACCAACCCGCCCGTGCTCATCGGCATCCTCGCAGCCCGCACCAGCCGCATCCGGGTCGGGTCGGGCGGCGTCATGCTCCCGAACCACTCGCCGCTCGTGATCGCCGAACAGTTCGCGGCGCTCGAGGCGGCATTCCCCGGGCGCATCGATCTCGGCATCGGCCGTGCACCAGGCAGCGACCCCGTCATCACGGCGCTCCTGCGTTCGAGCGGTGCGACGAGCGACGTGGACGAGTTCCCGAACAACGTGCAGGACATCCGGATGCTGCTGAACCCGGATGGCGCGACCCTGCGGATCGGCGGCCGCGAGCAGGCCGCCCAGGGCCATGCCGCTCAGACCTATGTCGTCAGGGCGACCCCGCAGGCGGCCGGCGCACCGCCGGTGTGGCTTCTCGGATCGAGCGATTACTCCGCGAGACTGGCCGCGAGCCTCGGCCTGCCGTACGTCTTCGCCCACCACTTCTCCGGCGAGGGCACCGCGCAGGCGCTCGAACTGTACCGCAGCGGGTTCACCGCCTCCGAAGAGCTCGCAGCGCCCCGCACCTTCCTCACCGTCAACGCGGTCGTCGCCGACACCGCTGAGGAGGCGAAGGCGCTCGCGCTCCCGCAACTGCAGCAGATGGCTCGCCTGCGCAGCGGCCTGCCGCTCGGCCCGCAGATCACCGTCGAGGATGCCGCCGCCGCATCCGCAGACCTGAGCCCGGCCCTCCAGGGGCAGATCGACCGGATGTTGGAACGATGGGTCGTGGACGCGCCGGAGCCTGCAGTGGACCGCATCCGCTCGCTCGCGGCGCAGTTCGGCGTCGACGAGGTCATGGTCTCGCCCGGCGCCGGCGCCTCGGCCGGAGATGACCCGCGGACTGCGCCGGGGAGGGTGCGCACGCTCGAACTGCTCGCAGGAACGCTCCAACCGTGAGCTGTGGGTACGAAATGCGGGCGCGAAATGCGGGCGCGAAATGTGGGGAGGGTTTCCGGGAATAGTGTGGTGACAGTCGCTGTTGACACCGTTATCCATGCAAACGAATAGACTTTGGGAATGACGATGACACAGGCAGCGACACAGCCACAGGACACGAAGAAGGCCATGCAGTTCGGGATCTTCAGCGTCGGGGACATCACGCGCAACCCGGTGACCGGCGAGGAGCCGACCGACGCCTCGCGCCTGCAGGACGTGCTCACGATCGCCCAGCACGCGGAAGAGGTCGGCCTCGACGTCTTCGCCATGGGGGAGCACCACAACCCGCCGTTCATGCCGTCGAGCCCCGTCGCGATCAACAGCTGGCTCGCCGCGAAGACCGAGAAGCTCATCCTCTCGACCGCGACGACACTCATCACGACCAACGACCCGGTGCGCATCGCCGAGGAGTATGCGATGCTGCAGCACCTCTCCGGCGGCCGCATGGACCTCACCCTCGGCCGCGGCAACACCGGCCCGGTCTACCCCTGGTTCGGCGAGGACATCCGCCAGGGCATCCCGCTTGCGCTCGAGAAGTACGCGCTCCTGCGCCGGCTGTGGCGGGAGGAGTACGTCGACTGGAGCGGCCAGTTCCGCACCCCGCTGCAGGGCTTCCAGTCCACCCCGCGGCCGCTGGGTGGCGTGCCGCCGTTCGTCTGGCACGGCAGCATCCGCAGCCCCGAGATCGCCGAGCAGGCCGCCTACTACGGCGACGGCTTCTTCTCGAACCACATCTTCTGGCCGGCGGAGCACACCGCGAAGATGATCGGCTACTACCGCCAGCGCTTCGAGCACTACGGGCACGGCACGGCGGCACAGGCTATCGTGGGTCTCGGCGGGCAGGTGTTCATGCGCAAGAATTCACAGGATGCGGTCGACGAGTTCCGCCCGTACTTCAACGAGGCACCGGTGTACGGCAACGGCCCGAGCCTCGAGGACTTCACGGCGCAGACCCCGCTCACCGTGGGCAGCCCGCAGCAGGTCATCGACCGCACGCTCGGCTTCCGCGAGTACGCGGGTGACTACCAGCGCCAGCTGTGGCTCATGGACCACGCAGGCCTGCCGCTCAAGACCGTGCTCGAGCAGCTCGATATTCTGGGTGGTGAGGTCGTCCCGGTCCTGCGTGAGGAGTTCGCGAAGAACCGGCCCGCCGGAGTCCCGGATGCGCCGACGCACGAGAACCTGAAGGCGGCAGCGGCCGCCGCGGCACTCGTCGAGAAGGCCGCAGAGAAGTCGGCCGATGACGTAGAACTGATGGAGGTCGGATCATGACGAACCGCAGGATAGCGGTCGTGTCGGCGGGGCTCGCCAAGCCGTCGTCGACCCGGATGCTCGCCGACCGCATCACCACGGCGACGGTCGAGAGACTCACCGAACAGGGGATCGAGACCACCGTCGACACTTTCGAGCTGCGCGACACGGCCATCGACGTGACCAACAACCTGCTCACCGGCTTCCCGAGCCCGAAGCTCGAGGAGGTCATCGAGAAGGTCGCGACCGCCGACGGCCTCATCGCGGTGACCCCGGTCTTCACGACGAGCTACAACGGGTTGTTCAAGTCCTTCTTCGATGTCATCGACCCGCAGTCCCTGAACGGCGTACCGGTGCTGATCGGCGCGACCGCGGGAACCCCGCGGCACTCCCTCGTACTCGACTACGCCCTGCGGCCCCTCTTCACCTACCTGCACGCCGTCGTCGTGCCGACCGGAGTGTTCGCCGCGTCGGCGGACTGGGGCGACAGCGGCGACCGGGTCGCGACCCTGCAGAGCCGGGTGGAGCGGGCGGCAGGGGAGTTCGCCTCGCTCGTGGCGGCATCCAACCGGTCTGGCCAGGTGCGCGACCCCTTCGAGCTCGACACGGGCTTCAGCCCGACCGGCTCGTATGTGATCGACTGACGCGGAAGCCCCTTACAGCGCCTTGACGGCCGCGAGCACCTGCGAGAGCGAGTCCTTGGCGTCCCCGAACAGCAGCTCGGTCTTCGGGTCGTAGAGCAGCTCGTTCTCGATCCCCGCGAACCCCGGGCGCATCGAGCGCTTGAGGAACACGATCTGGTTCGCGTCTCCGACCTCGAGAATGGGCATCCCGTAGATCGGCGATCCCGGCGTCGACTTCGCTGCCGGGTTCACGACATCGTTCGCGCCGACGACGAGCACGACATCCGTGGACTTGAACTCGGGGTTCACCTCGCCGAGCTCCTTGAGTGACTCGTAGGGGACGTTCGCCTCCGCGAGCAGTACGTTCATGTGACCGGGCATGCGCCCCGCGACCGGATGGATGCCGAACACGACATGCACTCCGCGGTCCTCGAGCGCCGTGGCCAGTTCGGCGATCGTGTGCTGGCCCTGCGCGACGGCGAGGCCGTAGCCGGGAACGATGACGACGTTCTGGGCATACCCGAGCTGCACGGCGACGTCCTCGGCCGAGCTCGATCGCACCGGCCGGTCGCTCAACTCGGTCGACCCCGCGGTCGAACCGCCCTTGAACGCGCCGAACAGGATGCCGGTGACGCCGCGACCCATGGCCTTCGCCATGGCCATGGTCAGGATGGTTCCGCTCGCGCCGACGAGTGTTCCGGCCACGACGAGCAGGACGTTCTCCAACACGATGCCGCTCGCGGCGACGGCGATACCGGTGAACGCGTTGAGCAGCGAGATGACGATCGGGACATCCGCGCCGCCCACCGGCAGCACGAGCAGCACACCGACCCCGAGGCCGAGGATGAGGAGTGCGACGGCCCAGATCCAGGAGCCTGTCACGACGACGAGTACAGCCGCCGCGACCGACGCGAGGACCGCGATCGACATGATCCAGCGGAGGCCGGGGAACAGCACGGGCCTCGTCGTCATGAGCTCCTGCAGCTTCAGGACGGTGATCGCCGAACCGGAGAACGAGATCGCGCCGATGAGCATCGTGAAGACGATCGCGATGCGCACCCACGGGTCGTCGGTGTGGCCGAGCTCGAGCACCGCGACGAGCGCCGCGGCGCCGCCGCCGACGCCGTTGAACCCGCCCACGAGTTGCGGCATCTGCGTCATCTGCACCCTGCGGGCGATGGGGACCGCGATCGCGGACCCGACGGCGATGGCTGCGAGAATGAGCGGGATGTTCTCGAGCTTCACCGAGAGGAACACGGTGACGACGGCCAGGAGCGCACCGGCCGAGCCGATGAGGTTACCCCGGCGGGCATGGCGCGGCGACGAAAGGCCCTTGAGAGCGAGGATGAAGCACACGGCGGAGACGAGGTAGAGGAGCGCAGTCCACTCGGGGGTGAGGATGCTCACTTCGCGACCTCCTCGGTGCTGCTGCCGGCGGGGGCGTCAGCCTTGGCGGGTTTCTTCCCTCGGAACATCTCGAGCATCCGGTCGGTCACGACGAAGCCGCCGACCATGTTCGCGGTGGCCAGGACGACCGCGACGATCGCGACGGCGAGGAGCCAGGGGTCGCTCGTCTGCCCGGCGACGATGATCGCTCCGACGAGGATGATGCCGTGGATCGCGTTCGCACCCGACATGAGGGGCGTGTGGAGCTTGCTCGTGACCTTGGAGACGACTTCGAAGCCGACGAAGACGGCGAGCACGACGACGGTGAGAAGGGTGATGGCATCCATCACTTGGCTCCCTTCCTGGTGGTGGCGGGTTTCACGGTGCCAGTAGCTTTCGCAGGCTTGGTCGGTTTCGCATCGGCGAGGGCCTGGGCGGTCGGCTCGTGCACGACCGTGCCGTCACGCGTGAGACAGGCGCCGGCGACGACCTCGTCGGAGTAGTCGGGGGAGACCGTTCCCTCCGCGGTCATGAGTGCGAGCAGGTTGGCGACGTTCTTGGCGTACAGCCGGGAGGCGTCCGAGGGGATCGCGGAAGGGGCATCCTGCAGCCCGACGAGGGTCACGGTTCCACCGGCGACGGGCACCGGGGTGTCCTTGCCGGCGACGACGCCCTCGACGTTCCCGCCGGACTCCGCGGCGAGATCGATGACGACGGATCCGGCCCGCATCCCCTTGACCATGTCGGTCGTGACGAGGAGCGGAGCCGCCCGGCCGGGGATCGCCGCCGTCGTGATGAGGACATCCGATGCGGCGATGTGCGGGGCGAGCAGGTCGCGCTGGCGCTTGGCGCGGTCCTCGGCGAGTTCTTTTGCGTAGCCGCCGGTGCCTTCGGCTGCTGTGTCGAGGTCGAGATTGATGAACGTGCCGCCCATCGAACGGACTTCATCGGCGGAGGCGGCGCGGATGTCGTTGGCCGAGACGCGCGCGCCCAGGCGCTTGGCCGTCCCGATCGCCTGCAAACCGGCGACACCGGCCCCGAGCACGAGGACTTTCGCGGGGGGAATCGTTCCTGCCGCGGTCATGTAGAGGGGGAAGAAGCGCGGGTAGCGCATGACGGCCTCGATGACCGCGCGGTAGCCGGAGACGAGGGCCTGAGAACTCAGCGCATCCATCGACTGGGCGCGGGAGATGCGCGGGATGAGTTCGAGGGCGAACGCGGTGACCTTTCCGCTGGCCAGCGCGGATATCGTTGGCAGCTCCGTCGACGGCGATGCGAGCCCGATCGTGACGGCACCCTTCTTGAGCGCCTTCGCGGTGGCCGGGCTCAGCGGACGCACGTGGACGAGAACGTCGAGCGTCCCGAGGGCGAGCTTCGCGGCGATCGTCGCGCCGGCCTCCTGGTAGGCGGCATCCGAATAACCGGATTCGACGCCGGCACCTTTCTCGACGATGACGTCGAGGCCAAGGGACGCGAGCTGCTGAACCGTCTCCGGTGTTGCCGCGACCCTCCGCTCCCCAGCTCGTAGTTCTCGCGTGACACCAACTCGCACCGGCGGCTCCTTTCGGGATGGTTCCAGCGTAGCGAGTGTGAGACCTCGTCGAGTGCAGGGGGAATGCCCGACAATGAGGCAGGGTTGGAGCAGGGGAGAGCGGGGAGAAGCATGGCCGACTACGGGCAGGAACTTCAGTTCGGGACTTTCATCACGCCGACGTCGGCGAATCCGCAGCACGTCGTCGAGCTCGCGGTGCTGAGCGATCGGCTCGGTTTCGACCTCGTGACGTTCCAGGACCACCCCTACCAGCCGGCGCTCCTCGATGCCTGGAGCCTGCTCGCCTTCGTGGCGGCCCGTACCGAACGCATCCACCTCTCCGCGAACGTGTCGAACCTGCCGCTTCGGTTGCCCGCCGTGCTCGCGCGCGCCTCGGTCACGATCGACCAGCTGAGCGGAGGCCGGTTCGAGCTGGGGCTCGGCGCCGGCGGATTCTGGGATGCCATCGAGGGATTCGGCGGTCGTCGACTCACGGGTGGCCAGGCCGTCGACGCGCTCGAGGAGGCCATCCGGGTCATCCGGGCACTGTGGGCCGTTGACGAGCCCGGCCGCGCGGATGTCGACGGCGAGTACTACAGCCTCACGGGAGCGCGCCGCGGGCCGGCGAGCCCGCATCCGATCGGCATCTCGATCGGGGCATACAAGCCCCGGATGCTGCGGCTCACCGGCCGCGCCGCCGACGGCTGGCTGCCCTCCTTCGGCTACCTGGAGAGCCTCGATGCCTTCGCACGTATGAACACGCTGATCGATGAGGGGGCCGAGCAGGCGGGGCGGAGCCCTGCGGACATCCGGCGCTGGCTCAACATCGGCGCAGCGGATGCGACGGTCGACCGGCTCGTCGAACTCGCCGTCGACCACGGCACGAGCGGGTTCATCCTGGCCGGCGACGACGCCGCGACGATGGAGCGCTTCGCCGCGGAAGTCATACCCGCCGTGCGTGCACAGGTCGAGCTCATCCGCCGCTGACCGTTTGTGCTCACTTTTTGGCGCTCCGACGCGCGGATGCCGACGAAAAGTGAGCACAAACGGAGGGCGGCGCGGCGCTAGGCCGCGAGGCCCGCTGCTGGTAGACTCTTCGAGGCTGATTCAGACATCTGATCGGCTGCGGAGCAGGCTGGCAAGATGCTGGTCACCGGTGGTGGTATCCCGTCTCGCACGGTGTATTTCTACTGTTGGCCAGAACCGGCGCCCGTGCGCAATCGCAGCGCGCCCCTGACTGCCTTGACTCTGCTCCGGCGTACGCGCCGCGCCCCACACGGGGGCACGGCACCAGCAAAGGAGAAAGCCCCCACATGGAGGGTCCAGAAATCAAATTCGCCGAAGCCGTTCTCGATAACGGCAAGTTCGGCAAGCGCACGGTCCGTTTCGAGACCGGTCGCCTCGCGCAGCAGGCACAGGGTGCCGTTGCTGCCTACCTCGACGAGGACACGATGCTGCTGAGCGCCACGAGCGCCAGCAAGCAGCCCAAGGACAACTTCGACTTCTTCCCGCTCACGGTGGATGTCGAGGAGCGCTCCTACGCGGCAGGCAAGATCCCCGGCAGCTTCTTCCGCCGCGAGGGTCGCCCGTCGACGGAGGCCATCCTGGTCTGCCGTCTCATCGACCGCCCGCTGCGCCCGTCGTTCGTCGACGGCCTGCGCAACGAGGTCCAGATCGTCATCACCGTGCTGAGCATCGCGCCGGGCGAGTTCTACGACGCGCTCGCGATCAACGCGGCCAGCGCATCCACCCAGATCTCGGGCCTGCCGTTCAGCGGCCCGATCGCGGGCATCCGGATGGCTCTCATCGGCGACCAGTGGGTCGCGTTCCCGAAGTACGAGCAGCTGGCGGATGCGGTCTTCGACCTCACCGTCGCCGGTCGCATCGTCACGGACAAGAACGGCAAGGAAGACGTCGCGATCATGATGGTCGAGGCCGAGGCCACCGAGCACTCGTGGGACCTCATCAAGGCCGGCGCCACCAAGCCGAACGAGGAGATCGTGGCCCAGGGTCTCGAGGCCGCCAAGCCGTTCCTCGCCCAGCTCGTCAAGGCGCAGGCAGCCATGGCCGCGCAGGCGTCGAAGGAGATCCAGGACTACCCGGTCTTCCTCCCGTACGACCAGGCCACTTACGACGCCGTCGCCGCGCTCGCCGAGACCGACCTGGCATCCGTCTACCAGATCGCAGGCAAGGTCGAGCGCCAGAACGCTGACGACGAGCTCAAGGCTCGCGTCAAGGAGGCCATCGCCGCGAAGGTCGAGGCCGGTGAGCTGCCGGATGCCGCAAACGGCCAGGTGAGCGCCGCCTACAAGTCGGTCACCAAGAAGGTCGTGCGTGGTCGCATCCTCACCGAGGGCATCCGCATGGACGGTCGTGGGCTGGCGGACATCCGCCCGCTCGACGCCGAAGTGCAGGTCATCCCGCGCGTTCACGGCTCGGCCATCTTCCAGCGCGGTGAGACGCAGATCCTCGGGGTCACGACGCTCAACATGCTCAAGATGGAGCAGCAGATCGACTCGCTCGCGCCGGTCACCAAGAAGCGCTACCTGCACCACTACAACTTCCCGCCGTACTCGACCGGTGAGACCGGTCGAGTGGGCAGCCCGAAGCGCCGCGAGATCGGGCACGGCTTCCTCGCCGAGCGCGCCCTCGTTCCGGTGCTGCCGGGCCGTGAGGAGTTCCCGTACGCGATCCGCCAGGTGTCCGAGGCTCTCGGCTCCAACGGTTCGACGTCCATGGGTTCGGTGTGCGCGTCGACGCTGTCGCTGCTCAACGCCGGTGTGCCGCTGCGCGCGCCGGTCGCCGGCATCGCGATGGGCCTCGTCTCCGACACGGTCGACGGTGAGACCCGTTACGCGGCGCTCACCGACATCCTGGGCGCGGAGGATGCCCTCGGCGACATGGACTTCAAGGTCGCCGGGACGAGCGAGTTCGTGACGGCGATCCAGCTGGACACGAAGCTCGACGGCATCCCGTCGTCGGTTCTGGATGGCGCGCTCAAGCAGGCGAAGGAGGCTCGCACCGCGATCCTCGCCGTCATCAACGCCGCGATCGACGCGCCTGACGAGATGGCGCCGACGGCGCCGCGCGTCATCAGCGTGCAGATCCCGATCGACAAGATCGGTGAGCTGATCGGCCCGAAGGGCAAGACGATCAACCAGATCCAGGACGACACGGGGGCGGACATCTCGATCGAGGATGACGGCACGGTGTACATCGGCGCCGTCGACGGTCCGTCGGCGGAGGCTGCGCGTGCCGCGGTCAACGCGATCGCGAACCCGCTGAACCCGGAGGTCGGTGAGCGGTTCCTCGGAACCGTCGTCAAGATCGCCACGTTCGGTGCGTTCGTCTCGCTCACCCCGGGCAAGGACGGCCTGTTGCACATCTCCGAGGTGCGCAAGCTCGCCGGAGGCAAGCGGGTGGAGAACGTCGAGGACGTGCTCTCGGTCGGCCAGAAGATCCAGGTGGAGATCACCAAGATCGACGACCGCGGAAAGCTCTCGCTCGCCCCGGTCGAGGAGACCCCCGAGTCGGCGGACACCGACAGCTCTGCCGCCGCGTCCACCGGCCCGGAGGCGCCCGCCGAGGGCTAGGGTCACCGTTCCCTGAGGAGCCGACGAAGTCGGCGTCACGAAGGGGCACCCAACTGACGAGGGGCTCATCCGCGATGCGGGTGGGCCCCTTCGATTGTCATGATCCGGCGCGCGTAGTTGTCATTGCCCGCCCGATCTGCGTAACCTCGCTAGTAGCCCGGCGACGAGGACGGGCGTGAGGCATGCCCCCACAAGGTCGGCAGTCTCTCTGGAGTGGATTCAGGCTCACCCGCCGAGGAATTCCGAAGGAAGGCGTGAAGTGTTGCGTACAACCGTGTCAAACCCCGACGCCGCGGAGGCAGACCTCCTCGGCCAGGAGGACTACGTCCAACTGGTGACGCCCGAAGGCGAGCGTCACGCGAACCCGACCTTCGACCCGTGGGTCGCCGACGTCACTGACGAACAACTCGCCGGCCTGTACGAGGACATGGTCGTCGTGCGACGCATCGACGTCGAGGCGACCGCCCTGCAGCGCCAGGGCCAACTCGCCCTGTGGCCGCCGCTGCTCGGCCAGGAGGCCGCCCAGATCGGCTCCGCCCGCGCCCTGCGCGATGACGACTTCATCATGCCCAGTTACCGCGAGAACGGTGTCGCCTACTGCCGGGGCGTCGCCCTCGACGACCTCGTTCGGGTATGGCGCGGCTACGCGCACGGCTCCTGGGACCCCCAGGAGCACCGGATGGCGATCCCCGCCGTCATCATCGGCGCGCAGACGCTCCACGCGGTCGGCTACGCGGTCGGCATCATGAAGGATGGCGCGGACTCCGCCGCGATCACCTACTTCGGCGACGGGGCGACGAGCCAGGGCGACACCAACGAAGCAATGATCTTCGCCGCCACCTACCACGCTCCGGTGGTCTTCTTCTGCCAGAACAACCACTGGGCGATCTCCGAGCCCGTCGAACTTCAGTCCAAGCAGCACATCTCCGAGCGCGCGCCGGGCTTCGGCATCCCGAGCATGCGCGTCGACGGCAACGACGTGCTCGCGGTCATGGCCGCAACCCGGGTGGCGCTCGACCGCGCCCACACGGGCGGCGGACCGACGTACATCGAAGCCGTGACGTACCGGATGGGGCCGCACACGACATCCGATGACCCCACGCGTTATCGCTCGGCGGAGGAACTCGCCGAGTGGAAGGCGAAGGACCCGATCGCCCGGCTCGAGAAGTACCTCGAGTCGCGCGGTGCGATGACCGAGGAGCTGCGGGCCAGGGTCAACGCGAAGGCGGATAGCGTCGCGGCGGAGTTCCGGGCCGGATGCATCGACATGCCGAAGCCCGAGCCGATGAGCCTCTTCGACAACGTTCAGGTCGAGACGAACCCGGTGCTCGAGCGCCAGCGCGCCCAGTACGCCGCCTATCTCGCGGCCTTCGAGGGAGGCGAGTGATGGCGACCGCAACCGAGACCGCAACCGACACCGCGACCACGCAGGCCGCGACCACGCAGTTAACCCTCGCGAAGTCGATCACGGCGGGGCTGAAGCGCGCCCTGCAGGACGACGAGAAGGTCGTCCTGCTCGGTGAGGACATCGGCAAGCTCGGCGGCGTCTTCCGGGTGACGGATGGCCTGCAGGCCGAGTTCGGCACCGACCGGGTCATGGACACCCCGCTCGCCGAAGCCGGCATCATCGGCATGGCGGTGGGGCTCGCGATGCGCGGCTACCGCCCGGTCGCCGAGATCCAGTTCGACGGGTTCATCTACCCCGGGTTCGACCAGATCGTCGCCCAGGTCGCCAAGCTGCACTACCGTTCGCGCGGCCTCGTGCGGATGCCCATCACGATCCGCGTGCCGTTCGGCGGCGGGATCGGCTCGGTCGAGCACCACTCCGAGTCGCCGGAGGCCTACTTCGCCCACACCGCGGGGCTTCGCGTCGTAAGCTGCTCGAATCCGCAGGACGCCTACGACATGCTCCGCCAGGCGATCGCGAGCGACGACCCGGTCATGTTCTTCGAGCCCAAGCGCCGCTACTGGTCGAAGGGCGACCTCGACCTCGAGCCCGCCGAGGTGCTCCCGCTCGGGAAGGCGCGCGTCGTGTCCTCCGGCTCGGACGTCACCCTCGTCGCGTACGGTCCGCTCGTCGCGACCGCGAAGGATGCCGTGCTCGCCGCTGCGGACAACGGCGTCTCGATCGAGCTCATCGACCTGCGCTCACTCTCGCCCATCGACTTCGAGACGGTCGAGGCATCCGTGCGCAAGACCGGTCGGCTCATCGTGACGCACGAGGCCGCGCAGAGCGGCGGCATCGGTGCGGAGGTGGCGGCGAGCATCACCGAGCGCTGCTTCAACTGGCTCGAGGCCGCGCCCGCACGAGTGACCGGCTTCGACACCCCGTACCCGCCGGCAGCCCTCGAGGAGCATTTCCTCCCGGATCTCGACCGCCTCATGGATGCCGTCGACCGCGTGCTCGGCCGTGCCAATTCGCAGAGCGACTGGGAGAACTAGATGGCGCTCAAGGACTTCGCCCTGCCCGACCTCGGGGAGGGCCTCACCGAGTCGGAGCTCGTGAGCTGGCACGTCGCCGTCGGTGACACGGTCGAGCTCAACCAGCCGCTCGCCGAGGTGGAGACCGCCAAGGCGCTCGTCGAGTTGCCGTCGCCGTTCGCCGGCATCATCCGCAAGCTCTACGCGGAAGAGGGCACGACCGTGCTCGTAGGTGCACCGATCGTCGCGTTCGAGCTCGAGGGTGCCGGTGGCGAGGCCGATGTCGCTCCGGATGCCGCAGCGAACACGGATGCCGGCGCCACCGTCGGCGCCAAGACCGAGCGCGAACCGGTGCTCGTCGGCTACGGCCCGCCCGTCGAGGGCGGCAACCGCCCCGCGCGGCGTGCTCGCAAGGGAGCGTCGCAACCTGCGGCACCGGCGCCCGACCCTCAGGCGAAGGTCGAGGTGGTTCCGCCGCCCACTTCCCGGGTCGAGCCTCCCAGTTCTCCGGTCGAGCCTCCCACTTCTCCGGTCGAGCCTGCCGAGACCCCCCGCTCCACCCCACCCGTCCGCAAACTGGCTCGCGACCTGGGCATCGACCTGGCCATGGTCACGGGAACCGGGAAGAACGGGCTCATCGTTCGCGAAGACGTCGAGGCCGCAGCATCGGCAGGCTCCCTTCGTGACGCCGGCGAGGCCGGCTCCTCAGGGAGCGGAACCGGTGTCAAGGCAGCCGCGCCCGGCGAGCGCGAGACCCGCACCCGCATCCACGGCGTCCGCAAGCACACGGCCGCAGCGATGGTGCAGAGCGCGTTCACCGCGCCGCACGCGAGCGAGTTCCTCACGATCGACGTCACGCCGACCATGGAGCTCATCGCCACCCTCAAGGAGTCCGCGGCGTTCCGCGGCAAGCGCCTCAACCTGCTCACGGTCGTCGCGAAGGCGCTGTGCATCGCAGTCGGACGCAACCCCTCCGTCAACACGCGCTGGGACGAGCAGGCCCAGGAGATCATCCAGTACCACTACGTGAACCTGGGTATCGCTGCGGCGACCCCGCGCGGTCTCATGGTGCCGAACATCAAGGATGCCGACTCGCTCGACCTCGCAGGGCTCGCCGACGCTCTCTCCGGCCTCGTCGAAACCGCGAAATCGGGAACCTCCAGCCCGGCGGAGCTCTCGGGCGGCACGATCTCGATCACCAACATCGGGTCGTTCGGCATCGACGCCGGCACCCCCATCCTGAACCCGGGTGAGGCGATGATCCTGGCGCTCGGCACGGTGAAGCGGATGCCGTGGGAGTTCCGCGACGAGGTGGCGCTGCGGCAGGTGCTCACCCTGAGCGTCTCGTTCGATCACCGCCTGGTCGACGGAGAGCAGGGGAGCAGGTTCCTCGCCGACGTCGGTGCAATCCTCGCGAACCCCGCTGTGCTCCTCACGATGGTCTGAGCTCCGCGATCCCCGACCGGGCCTTGAACTCACCTTGACTCGGGTCATACTGCGGGTTGAGTCCATTCGGTACCCGCAGAATGACCCGAGTCGAGTGGAAGCTGGATGCTACACTCGACCGCGCCGGGATCGCCCTGGAGAGCTGTCAGAGAGAGGAGCACCGTCATGAAGACAGTCATTGTCGCGCGCTCTCTCGCCGACCATCTTCCCTTCGAGGCCACAGCCCTCTAGTTCCGTGTGTGGCCTCCGACCTGGAGTCACACCGTGAACGAATCACTTTCCTCACCCTTCGACGTCGTCCTCTCGTTTGCCGAGGGCGAGCCGGGCGAAGACCAACGCTGGACCACCTGGCCGGCGACCACCCCATCCGAACGCGGTCCGAAACCGTGGCCGGACTGGCTCGTCACGAGCGCCGGCGCATTCGACACCGAGCTCGGCATCCTCAAGACCGGCAAGGAGGCCGACGTGTTCCTCCTCGAGCGCGCGGTGCCGGGCGACCCGTCGCAGAGTGTGCTGCTCGCGGCCAAGCGCTACCGCACGGCCGAGCGCAGCGACTTCCATCGCTCGAGTATCTACACCGAGGGCCGCCGTGGCAAGGACTCCCGCGAGGGCCGTGCGGTGGCGAAGAAGTCCGCCTTCGGCCGTGAGGTCGCGGCGGCACGGTGGTCGCTCGCCGAGTTCGACGCGCTGTGCCGGATGTGGCAGGCCGGCGCGCCCGTCCCGTACCCGGTGCAGGTGAGTGGCACCGAGATCCTCATGGAATTCATCGGAACGGGATCGGTGGCCGCCCCGCGCCTGTCGCAGGCGCGCGATGACCGCGACGTTCTCGAGGAGCTGTTCGCGCAGGTCGTCGACATCATGCGTGTCTTCGCGACTGCCGGCGTCGCTCACGGTGACCTGTCGGCGTACAACCTTCTCGTGCACGAGGGACGCGTGCGGGTGATCGACCTGCCGCAGATCGTCGATGTCGTCGCCAATCCGCAGGGGCTGGACCTGTTGCATCGCGACTGCGTGAACGTCTGCGACTGGTTCGCCCGGCACCGTGTCGCGTGCGACGCGGAGGAGCTCTTCGCGGACCTGCTGGGTTACGCGTTCGGGGCGCGTTAGCCTGCCGTTTCGGTTCAGGCGAGAAGCATCCCGCGGAGGTAGGCGGCCTGCCCCGCGTGCTGCAGATCGTCGGAGATGACGCTCACCAGACGGACTCCGAGCGACACCGGCGGGTCCCAGGACTCGTCGACGATGCGGTCGAGGTCGGCATCCGAGAGTTGCTCGACCCAGGTGATCGTGTGGTCGGAGACCGAGGCGTGGTAGCCGACCAGCAGCTCGGCGTCCACGCGAACCGCCGCCACATCATCCGGGCCGTGTCCATATCCCGTCGCTGCGACCGAGAACGGCAGCGCGAACCGCTCGAACCACCCCTCGGCCGTCCAGCGTTGCTCGATGCCGGAGGCCCCGGCGAGATGGTCGTCCTGGATGCGCGTGAGGTGCCAGAGCAGCCACGCGATCGTGTTGCCGTCGGCATAGGGTTTCATGGCGAGCTGCTCGGGGGTGAGCCCGCGCGGGATGCTCGTGACAACCTCCTGGATCCTGCCGAATGCGTCGGCGAGCACTGCTGCGGTGTTCATGATTCCTCCCTCGGACCCGCCCGTGAATCTGCTGGGCAACGGTTCCCCTGGATCGCGAACCGGTGCACAGTCGAC
Organism: Leifsonella bigeumensis; assembly: GCF_039537265.1. Taxonomy (NCBI): domain Bacteria; kingdom Bacillati; phylum Actinomycetota; class Actinomycetes; order Micrococcales; family Microbacteriaceae; genus Leifsonella; species Leifsonella bigeumensis. Next base: position 851,849 of record NZ_BAABAE010000003.1, read on the forward strand.
CCATGGACGATTCAACGCTCTCCTCCTCCGACACCGCTGAACGCCTCGAGGGCACCGCGTTCGTGCACCTCTACGGCAAGCTGTATGGCTCCTACGCGACAGACGATTTCGCGAGCGCGACCGCACTCGTCGACGAGGTGGCGAGAGCAGCGGATGCCATGAACCATCATCCCGATATCCGTCTCGGATACGGCACGGTGGACCTCGAGCTCAGTTCGCATGATGCCGGCGGAGTGACGGAGCGCGACCTCGATCTCGCGGCGACCATCCAGCACGTGGCCGAGTCGCTCGGCGCCACGATCCGACCGCGTCGACCGGCGCAGTATGCGATCGCGATCGACACGGTCGACGAAGCCGCGATCCGCGATTTCTGGAAGGTCGGCCTCGGCTACGACGCCCTCGGCTCACCGGAGGAGGCCCTGCTCGTCGACCCGAACGGCGCGGCACCGGTCGTGTGGTTCCAGCACATGGACCCGCCCCGCACCGACCGGAACCGCATCCACCTCGATGTCTACGTGCCGACTCCGGATGCCGAGGGCCGGGTGCGGGCAGTGCTCGAGGCCGGTGGAACGCTCGTGACCGACGAGCACGCCCCCGACTGGTGGGTCCTCGCCGATGCGGAAGGCAACGAGCTCTGTGTGTGCACCTCGGAGAAGTGAACCTTTCATGAGCCGTGCCGCCCACGAGCCCTGCTAGACGGCGCCGCCATCGACGAGCTTGAGTCCGACGACGCATCCGATCAGGCCGAGGATGAGCAGAACCTTCACGAGCGAGGTGGCCTCCCCGCCGAAGATCATGGCGTAGAGGACCGTGAGCATCGCGCCGATCCCGACCCACACGGCGTAGCCGGTTCCGGTCGGGATGCCGCGCAAAGCGAGTGCGAGCCCGCCCATGCTCAACACGAGCGCCGCGAAGAAGACGATCGATGGCCACAGCTTCGTGAAGCCTTCCGACTTGCCGAGCGCGGTCGCCCACACGGCTTCGAGGATGCCGGAGATGACGAGAATGGTCCAGGACATGACTGCTCCCATGGCCAGTCTTGTCGCGAGCCGGGTACTGATCCCTCGTCCGGTGGCCCGATCGGGCCACCTCGATCCTCTCACATCGTGGTGGCGCTGTCCTGGCCCTGCTCGTCCTGGGTGGCCGCGGTCTCCGCAGCATCCATCGAGGCGTTCGTGAGCCGGAACATGAAGAGCAGCAGGCAGAGCGTTCCGATGCCGGTGATGAAGAACACCGGCGGCAGGCCGAGGAACTGCCCCAGCACGCCGCCGATCGCCGCACCGAGCGGCATGGTGCCCCAGGCGAGCAGCCGGTAGCCGCTGTTGACGCGGCCGAGGAGGGTGTCCGGCGTGATGCGCTGGCGCAGCGACACGGCGACGACGTTCCACAGCACGACCGTGAACCCGCCGACGAAGAATGCCGCGCCGATGAGGAACGGGTTCGTCGTGAACGCGGGCGTCATGACGAGCGCGGCACCTCCGACGATCGCGATGCTGAGCGAGAGCGACCGGCCGATCGCGCGCTCGATGTGCTCCGCCGCGAACGAACCGAGCAGGCTGCCGATCGCGGTCGTCGTGAACAGGATGCCGACCTGGGCATCCGTGAGCTTCATCGCCGAGGCCGGACCGGCAGCAAAGAGCACGAAGATCGCGAACGCGGCACTCGAGGTGAGGTTGAAGAGCCCCGTCATGAAGGCGAGAGTGCGCAGCACCTTGTTCCGCCAGAGGAAGCGCAGGCCCACCATGATCTCCGAGCGCATGGATGCCGGCGCGTCGCGCGGCACCCGGAAGTCCCCGCGCACGAGGAACAGCATCCCGACCGCGACGAGCCAGAGGGCCGCGGGTGCTGCGAACGCGATCACGGCCCCCGCGGCCACGAGGATGCCGCCGAGCGGCGGGCCGACGAACTGGTTGGCGGTCATCTCGACCGCGTAGAGCCTGCCGTTCGCTCGGGAGAGCTGAGTGCGGCCGACGATCTGCGGCAGGATCGATTGTGCCGAGGTGTCGTAGAGCGTCTCGGCGGTCCCGGTGAAGAGAGCGACGGCGTAGAGCACCCAGATCGACTCGACCCCGAGGGCGACGGATGCGGCCACCGCCGCGAGCAGGACCGCCCGCGCAGTGTTGGCGGCGAGCATGATCTTCCGCCGGTCCAGCCGGTCGGCGAGGGCGCCGGCCTGCAGAGCGAACAGCAGCCAGGGCAGCGATGCCACGAGGCTGAGCCCTGCGATGAGCACCGGCTCCTGCGTGTACCGGATGGCGACGAGCGGCAGGGCGAGTTTGAAGACGCCGTCGGCGAGGTTCGAGAGGCCGGAGGAGGTCAGCAGCTTCCAGAAGTTCGTGCCCAGAGGGGCTCGATCGCGCGGAGGCTTTGTGGCGGCGGCGTTGGGCACCAGCCAAGGGTACCCGGCACCTCGGTCACGATCGCGCATCCGGCGCACCGCTTCTGCTCCGCTTTTGCCCCGCATCCGCACCCTCCATTCCCGCCCCCTTCCGTTGAGTCGGGTCATTTTGCGGGTGCTGCGCCCTTCTGACCCGCAAAATGACCCGACTCAACGGGAGAAGAATGGGGGAGGTCAGGTGAGGGCGGCGAGCGCCATGCGCTCGAGCTCGGCGCGCAGGGTCGTGCGATCGAGGTCGAGGCCGCTGTGCGGGGTCGAGTTGAGCAGGCCGAAGACCGCGTGGGCGCGCGTGCGCAGGGTGGCGCGGTCGACATCCGGATGCAGGCCCGCGAGCACGTCGACCCAGAGCTCGACGTAGCGGCGCTGCAGCGTGCGGACGGTGTGGCGGTCGTCGTCGGCGAGCTGCTCGAGGTCGCGGTCCTGCACCCGGATGACGTCGGCGTTGCCGAGCGCGAAGTCGGCGTGGAACGCGACGAGGGCTCGCAGCGCGTCGGCTCCGGTCGCACGGGAGAGAACGTCCTGCCCGCCGGCGAAGAGCCCCTCGCTCGCGTCGAGCAGGATCGCGGCGAGCATCGCCTGCTTCCCGCTGAAGTGCTTGTAGAGGGCGGGGCCGCTCACGCCTGCCGCGGCGCCGAGGTCCTCGATCGAGGTGCCGGAGTACCCGCGCTCGGCGAAGAGGCGCGCGGCAGCGGCCAGAAGAGCCTCGCGCCTGCTGGCCTTCGCGCGGCCCCGCGCTGTCGTCGTCGGCTGTCGCTCCGTCGTCGTCATCCGGTCCCGCCTGTAGACAAATCGGTTAGCGATCACTAACCTAGTTGCAGCGGGGCGCGACCACAAGCAGCCCCGCCGACAGCAGTACCAGAAGCCGGACACAACTCGGAGTCGTCGATGGAGACCCTGCACAGCGCGCTCGACACCGCAAGCGAGAGCTTTCGGGCCAACGAGGCGGCCCAGCGCGCCCTCGTCGAGGAGTTGAACGAACACCTGCGGGTCACCGCCCTCGGCGGACCCGAGAAGTCCCGTGAGCGCCACGTCGCGCGCGGCAAGCTCCTCCCGCGCGACCGCGTCGAACGCCTGCTCGACGGCGGCAGCCCCTTCCTCGAGGTCGCACCTCTCGCCGCCCACGACCTCTACGGCAACGACAGCCCGAGCGCAGGGCTCGTGGCCGGCATCGGCCTCGTGCACGGCCGGCACGTCATGGTCATCGCCAACGACGCGACCGTCAAGGGTGGCACGTATTACCCCATGACGGTCAAGAAGCACCTGCGGGCCCAGGAGATCGCCCTCGAGAACCGGCTCCCGTGCGTCTACCTCGTCGACTCCGGTGGTGCGTTCCTCCCCAAGCAGGACGAGGTCTTCCCCGACCGCGAGCACTTCGGCCGCATCTTCTACAACCAGGCGCGGATGTCTGGACTCAAGATCCCGCAGATCGCGGCCGTGCTCGGCTCCTCGACCGCCGGCGGCGCCTACGTTCCGGCGATGAGCGACGAGACCGTCATCGTGCGGAACCAGGGCACGATCTTCCTCGGCGGTCCACCGCTCGTGAAAGCCGCGATCGGCGAGATCGTCTCGGCCGAGGACCTCGGCGGCGGCGAGCTGCACTCCCGCACCTCCGGCGTCACCGACCACCTCGCCGAGAACGATGAACATGCCCTGCAGATCGTGCGCGACATCGTCGCCACGTTTCCGGCACCGGCCCCCGGTGCGTGGGACGTCATCGAATCTCGTGAGCCGGATGCTGACCCTGCCAAGCTCTACGGCGCCGTGCCGGTCGACGTGCAGGGCCAGTACGACGTGCACGAGGTCATCGCCCGGCTCGTCGACGGCAGCCGGTTCCACGAGTTCAAGCGCGAGTACGGGACGACGCTTGTCACCGGGTTCGCGCATATCCACGGGCATCCGGTGGGCATCGTCGCCAACAACGGCATCCTGTTCAGCGAGTCGGCGCTCAAGGGCGCGCACTTCATCGAGCTGTGCGACCAGCGCGGCATCCCGCTCATCTTCCTGCAGAACATCTCCGGCTTCATGGTGGGCAAGGATGCCGAAGCCGGCGGCATCGCCAAAGACGGCGCCAAGATGGTCACCGCCGTCGCGACGACCCGGGTGCCGAAGTTCACGGTCGTCATCGGCGGCTCGTTCGGGGCAGGCAACTACTCGATGTGCGGGCGTGCATACAGCCCGCGGTTCCTGTGGATGTGGCCGGCCAGTCGGATCTCGGTCATGGGCGGCGCGCAGGCCTCGAGCGTGCTCGCGACGATCCGCCGCGAACAGGTCGAAGGCCGCGACGAGGAGTGGTCGGCCGACGACGAGGCCGCATTCAGGGCGCCCATCGCCGAGCAGTACGAGGCGCAGGGGAGCCCCTACTACTCGACCGCCAGGCTCTGGGACGATGGCATCATCGACCCCGCCGACACGCGGACCGTTCTCGGGCTCGCCCTCGAGGTCGCCTCGCACACCCCGCTTCCCGACCCGGGCTTCGGCCTGTTCCGGATGTGACGACCGTGGCCATGTTCGACACCGTCCTCGTCGCGAACCGCGGCGAGATCGCCTGCCGTGTCATCCGCACCCTGCGCGAGCTGGGCATCCGCTCGGTGGCGGTGTACAGCGACGCCGACCGCGGCGCCCGCCACGTCGCCGAGGCCGACACGGCCGTGCGCATCGGGCCGCCGCCCGCGCAGGAGAGCTACCTGAGCATCCCGGCGATCATGGAGGCTGCGAAAGCGACCGGAGCGCAGGCCATCCATCCCGGCTACGGCTTCCTCTCCGAGAACGCGGATTTCGCGCGCGCGTGCGCGGATGCCGGCATCGTCTTCATCGGGCCGGGCGTCGAGGCGCTCGGGCTCATGGGCGACAAGATTCGGGCGAAAGACCACGTCGCGAAGGCGGGCGTCCCGGTCATCCAGGGCGTCACCTCGCTCGGGTCCGACGGCGCACCGCTGAGCGAGGGCGACCTCGAGCAGGCGGCGATCGGTCTCGGCTTCCCCATCCTCATCAAGCCGTCGGCCGGCGGCGGAGGCAAGGGCATGCAACCGGTCTTCGAGGCCGGCGAACTGACCGAGGCGCTTGCGACCGCCCGCCGTGTCGCGAAGGCAGCGTTCGGCGATGACACGCTCCTGCTCGAGCGGCTCGTCACATCGCCCCGCCACATCGAGGTGCAACTGCTTGCGGATGCGCACGGCAACACGATCCACCTGGGCGAGCGCGAGTGCTCGCTGCAGCGCCGCCACCAGAAGGTCATCGAGGAGGCGCCGTCGGTACTCCTGAGCGAGGAGACCCGCGCCCGCATCGGCGAGGCCGCCTGCACGGTCGCGCGCAGCGTCGGCTACCTCGGCGCCGGCACGGTCGAGTTCCTCGTCTCCGACGATGCACCGGACGAGTTCTTCTTCATGGAGATGAACACGCGGCTGCAGGTCGAGCATCCGGTGACGGAGCTCGTGACGGGCATCGACCTCGTCGCCTGGCAGCTGCGGATCGCCGCGGGGGAGACCCTCACGATCGCGCAGGACGACGTCACGCTGACCGGTCACGCCGTCGAGGCGCGGGTGTATGCCGAAGACCCCGAGCGGGGCTTCCTGCCCAGCACCGGAACGGTTCTCGCCCTTCGCGAGGCGACGGGTGACGGGGTGCGCGTCGACAGTGCCCTGCGGCCCGGCCTCGTCGTCCCGCCGGACTACGACCCCATGCTCGCCAAGGTCATCGCGTGGGGCGCCACCCGGGCCGAGGCGCTGGCCCGACTGGACGGCGCGCTCGCCTCGACGACCGTGCTGGGGGTGCGCACGAACGTCGAGTATCTGCGGGCGCTCCTGGCCGACCCGGATGTCCGGGCCGGCCGCCTCGACACGACGCTCATCGAGCGCAGGCTGCCCGAGCTCGTGTTCCGGCATCCGGATGCGGCGCTGCTGTGCGCGGCGGCGCTGTGTGTGCGACCGAGTGAGGGCGGGAGCGGCCCGTGGCACACCGCCACCGGCTGGCGCACGGGCGGCGTGCGGGCCCCGCGACGTTTCGTCTTCGCGACTGGCCAGACCGAGCGGGTCGAGGTGCTCGTCTCGGGCGAGACGGTCACGATCGACGATGTCGTGCACACGATTCGGCGGGTCTCGACAAGGTCGACCGGAGAAGTGGTGGACACGTCCGGAGAAGTGGTGGACTCGACCGGAGAAATTGTCGTCGAGGTCGACGGCGTGGCCATGGCCTGGGCGATCGCCCGCGACGGCGACACGCTCTGGCTCGGCCGGGACGGCTTCAGCTGGCCGCTGCGCGTGCTCGACCGCGAGGCCGAGCTCCGCGAGAAGCTCGCCGCGATCGAGCGCGAATCCAGGCCGGCGAGCCCCGAACTCCGTTCGCCCATGCCCGGCACCGTGGTCTCGGTCCCGGTCGCCGACGGGGAGCGGGTCGACGAGGGCCAGACCGTCGTCACGGTCGAGGCCATGAAGATGGAGCACAGGCTCGTGGCACCGGTCGCCGGCGTCGTGAGCATCACCGCGAAACCCGGCGATCTGGTGAAGCTCGACCAGTTGCTGGCGAGCATCGACGTGACCACGACATCGGAGGAGACATCATGACCCACAACCTGACCGACGAGGAGCGCGACCTCTACGAGCTCGTCAAGGACTTCGCCGACACCGTCGTCGCCCCTCGCTCCTACGAGGCCGACACGAAGCACGAGCTGCCCATGGATGTCGTCGCCCAGATGGGCGAGTTGGGGCTCTTCGGCCTGCCGTTCCCCGAGGAATACGGCGGGCAGGGTGGCGACTACTTCGCCCTGTGCCTTGCGATCGAAGCCCTGGCCCGGGTGGACCAGTCCATCGCGATCACCCTCGAGGCCGCGATCGGCCTCGGGGCGATGCCGATCTATCGCTATGGCACCGACGAGCAGAAGGCTGAGTGGCTTCCCGACCTCGTCGCGGGTAAGGCGCTCGCCGGCTTCGGGCTCACCGAGGCCGAGGCGGGGTCGGATGCCGCTGCCACCCGCACGACGGCCGTGCTCAACGGCGACGAGTGGGTTGTCAACGGCTCGAAGCAGTTCATCACCAACTCAGGGACTCCGATCTCGCGATTCATCTCGGTCGCTGCGGTGACGGGTGAGCGCACGCGTGCCGACGGGTCGGTGTCGAAGGAACTCTCCACGATCATCGTGCCGCACGGAACGCCCGGCTTCACCGTCGAGCAGTCCTACGACAAGGTCGGCTGGCGGGCATCCGACACGCACCCGCTGACCTTCGACGACGTGCACGTCCCGGCTGCCAACCTGCTGGGGGAGCGGGGCCGCGGGTTCGCGAACTTCCTGCGCACGCTCGACGAGGGGCGCATCGCGGTCGCGGCGCTCGCGACCGGCGCGGCAGACGGATGCGTCGAGGAGTCGGTGAAGTACGCGAAATCGCGCAACGTGTTCGGCGTGCCGATCGCGAGTCACCAGTTCATCGCGTTCACGATCGCGCAGATGCAGGCCCGCGTGCACACGTCGCGGCTCGCCTGGCAGGATGCCGCCCGCCGTTGCGACGCCGGCCAGCCCTTCAAGACGGAGGCGGCCATCGCCAAGCTCGTTGCAAGCGACGCGGCGATGCTCAACGCCCGCGATGCGACGCAGATCTTCGGCGGCTACGGATTCATGAACGAGAGCCTCGTCGCCCGGCAGTACCGCGACTCGAAGATTCTCGAGATCGGCGAGGGAACGAACGAGGTCCAGCTCATGATCATCGCCCGCTCGCTCGGGCTTGAGGGCTAGCATGGCGACGATGAACGACGATGCGAAGGGTGCGCCGCGGGAGGTCCTCCAGCGTGGCCTCTACTTCGAGGAGTTCGAGGTCGGCACCCGCTACCTTCACCGCCCTGGGCGCACGATCTCCGAGGCCGACAACATCCTGTTCACGACCATGACCATGAATACCCAATCGCTTCACCTCGACGCCGCATGGTCGGCGACTCAGCCCTTCGGGCAGCGCCTTGTGAACTCGATGCTGACCCTCTCGACCATGGTGGGGAGCTCGGTTGCGCAACTGACAGAGGGAACGATCATCGGGAATCTCGGCTTCGAGACGGTCGCCTTTCCGCATCCGGTGTACCACGGTGACACGCTCTATTCCGAGACGCTCGTGAAGGCCAAGCGCCTCTCGAAGTCGCGACCGGGCCAGGGCATCGTGACGCTCGAGCACACCGCGAAGAACCAGGACGGGGTCATCGTCGCGACGGCCGTGCGCAGCACCCTCGTCTGGTGCGAGGCGGATGCCCCGTGAGCTTCGACTTCGCTCCGGCGCTGCTGTTCTGCCCCGCCGACCGCCCGGACCGGTTCGACAAGGCCGCCGAGCGATCCCCGGCGGTCATCCTCGACCTCGAGGATGCCGTCGCGCCCACCGACAAGCCGGCGGCCCGCGAGGCGCTCGTCGCGCACCAGCTGGACCCGGCGAAGACGATCGTGCGGGTCAACGCCGCCGGATCGCCCGATTTCGCCGCCGATCTCGCGGCGCTCGAACGGACCGAGTACCGCACGGTCATGCTGGCGAAGGCGGTGTCGACCGATCAGTTGCGCGCGCTCGACGGCTACGGCGTCGTCGCCCTGTGCGAGACGGCAGCCGGAGTGCTCGCCGCGCCGGCGCTCGCCGCCCACGAATCGGTCGTCGCGCTCATGTGGGGCGCAGAGGATCTCGTCGCCTCACTCGGGGGAACATCGAGCAGGGACGGCGACGGTCGCTACCGCGACGTAGCCCGCCACGCGCGATCCTCGGTGCTCCTCGCGGCCGGCGCCCATCGCAAGGCGGCGATCGACGCCGTGCACGTCGCGATCGACGACCTCGAGGGGCTCGCAGCCGAGGCGCAGGATGCTGCGGCGAGCGGTTTCGCCGCGAGCGCCTGCATCCACCCCGGCCAGGTGGCGGCGATCCTGGATGCCTACCGACCGAGCGCGGAGGAATTCGCCTGGGCGCAGAGCGTTATCGCGGCGGCATCGGGGGAGAGCGGGGTGTTCCGGCACGAGGGGATGATGGTCGACGAGCCCGTGCTCCGCCATGCTGCGGGCATCCTGCGCAGGGCCGACGCCGGGAAGTGATCGCAGGACGGCGACGGCAGGATGCTAGTCGTTGAATCATCAGATTGGCTATTCTGCAAATCTGCCATATAGTTGAGTAGTGACCACAGAACTCCCCGTAGCCGCCCTCAAGGCGGAGCTCTTCAAGGCGCTCGCACATCCGGTGCGCGTGCGCGCGCTCGAGCAGCTCGTCCTGGGGGAGGTTTCCGTCGGCGAGCTCGCCGACCGGCTCGACCTCGAGGTCACCCAGCTCTCGCAGCAGCTCGCCGTCCTGCGACGCGCGAACGTCGTCGTGACCCGACGCGACGGCAACACGATCCACTACTCGGTGCGCGACCCGAGGATGTCGCAACTGCTCGCCGTCGCGAAGCAGCTGCTCATGACGAACCTCGAAGACTCCCGCACCATCCTCGTCTCGCTCGAAGAGGAGGGATCGAGGACCGCGAGAACCGCCGCAGGCCCGCGTCGGTGAAACGGCGGATGTCGGCCGGTGGCGCCTTCCTGAGGAGCCTCCTGCCCGCCCGCTCCGACTTCGCCGCAGTCAAACGCTCGCCAGGCCGGGACCTCATCGCCGGCCTGACGGTCGCGATCGTCGCCCTGCCCCTCGCCCTCGCCTTCGGAGTCGCCTCAGGTCTCGGTGCAGAAGCCGGTCTGACGACCGCGGTGATCGCCGGAGCCCTCGCGGCGATCTTCGGCGGCAGCAACCTGCAGGTCTCCGGCCCCACCGGTGCGATGACGGTCGTGCTCATCCCCGTCGTGCACGAGTTCGGGCCTTCCGGCGTGCTGCAGGTGGGCGTCATGGCCGGCATCATCCTTCTCGCGCTCTCCGTCTCGGGCATCGGGCGCTACGTGCGCTACCTGCCCTCCTCGCTCGTCGAAGGTTTCACCGCGGGGATCGCTGTCGTGATCGCCCTGCAGCAGTTGCCCAACATGCTCGGGGTCCAGCCGGGCGATCAGGAGCGAGTCGTCGACCTCGCCATCGACGCGTTCGTGCGCTTCGTCCAGTCGCCCGACCCGATCCCGGTCGCGATCGCACTCGGCGTCGCGGCTGTCATCCTGGTGGGCGCCCGCTGGAAGCCCGCGCTTCCACTGTCCCTCGTCGCGGTCGCCCTCGCCACGGTCGTCGCCTACTTCCTGGCCCCTGGCCTCGGCGTCGTGGGCGAGCTGCCGCGGGGCCTCCCCGCCCCGTCTACCGGGTTCTTCGACCCGGTCGCCCTCGCCGCCCTCGTGCCCTCGGCGGTCGCCGTCGCCGCCCTCGCGGCGCTCGAGAGCCTGCTGTGCGCGACCGTGGCCGACGCCATGAGCGTCGGACAGAAGCACAACCCCGATCGCGAACTCTTCGGCCAGGGCATTGCGAACCTCGTCGTCCCCTTCTTCGGCGGTGTGCCGGCGACAGCCGCTATCGCCCGGACCGCGGTCAATGTGCGGGCCGGAGCCCGGTCGCGCCTCGCCTCGCTCACGCACTCGATCGTGCTCCTGCTGTTCATCCTCGTTGCCGCACCGCTCGTCGGGATCATCCCACTGGCCGCCCTCGGTGGCGTGCTGCTGGCCACGACAGTGCAGATGGTGCAGGTCGGGGCGATCCGCAGCATCCTGCGCTCCTCGCGCGGCGACGCCATCGTGCTCGTCATCACCTTCGTCGTGACGGTCGCGATCGACCTCGTGACCGCCGTCATCGTCGGGCTCGCCCTCGCCGGGATCGTCGCGCTCCGGGCGGTCGCGAGGTCGGCGCAGGTCTCGCGCGTGCCACTCGATGAGACCGATCACGCGGACGAGGAGCAGAGCCTGCTCGACGATCGCATCGTCGCGTTCCGACTCGACGGCGCGCTGTTCTTCGGCGCGGCGCACCGTTTCCTGCTCGAGCTCTCCGAGGTGACGGATGTCGCCGTCGTCATCCTGCGGATGAGCCGGCTGAGCACGATCGACGCCACGGGCGCCCTCATGCTCGACGACGCCATCTCGAGGCTCGAGAAGCGAGGGATCATCGTTCTGCTCTCCGGCATCCGCCCAGGCCACCGCAAGGTGCTCTCCGCGCTCACCTCGGCGCCGAGGCTCAAGGAGGCCGGTCGGGTGTTCGCCGACACGCCCGAGGCGATCGGGCACGCGAGGGAACTCGCGGCACAGTGAGCGATCGGCGCCGCGCTACTGCTCGGCAGGCGTGGCCGAGAGGGCGATGAGCTGGGCGCGTCCGATGACCGCGTTCCGCATCACGAAGCCGAGCACGGCAGGGGTGCAGCCGGCGGGCAGCGCGAGGTGCTCCACGTCGAGCGCGGAGACCGTGAAGACGTAGCGGTGTTCGCCGTCGCCGGGGGGCGGGCCTGCACCCTCGAAGCGCTCTGCCCTCGACTCGTTCGCGATCGTGATGGCGCCCTCGGGAAGAAGCCCGGCATCCGGGTTGCCGGCGTCGGCGGGCAGTGCGGTGACCGAGGCGGGGATGTCGTGCACCGCCCAGTGCCAGTAGCCGCTGCCGGTGGGGGCGTCCGGGTCGTACACCGTCACGACGAAGCTCTTCGTCCCGGCCGGAGCGCCGGACCAGCTCAGTGTGGGGGAGCGGTCCTCTCCGCCGGCCCCGGATGCCCTGGCCCACAGCGGGAGATAGTCGCCCGGTTTCACCTCGGGACTCGAGAGCTCGAAGCCGGGGACCACCGGCAGCCGCCAGTTCGGATCGTTCGTCACGGGGTCACTCCCTTCCTCGCCGCACCGATGCGGCACGAGGCGCACCTCTGCGAATAGTAAAACACTGATAACGATCCCGGCGGGTCACGATACAAAGCCTCCGAGGTGTCATAACCTCAGCGCGTGACCCAACTGCTGCCACTCGACCGCGCCGCTTCCGAGCGTGCGGACGTCGACTACCCGACGCTCGCGCGCCGTCGGCTGCTCGGCAGCGCCGGCCCGCGGGTCTTCCCGGTGGCGATCGGCGGGAACGCGTTCGGATGGACGGCGGCGGAGGACGCGGCGGAAGCCATCCTCGACGAGTACCGCTCATTCGGCGGCAACCTCATCGACACCGCCGACTCGTACGCTGCGGGCCGCAGTGAGTCCATGATCGGCAACTGGATGCACTCGCGCCGCAACCGGGACGAGCTCATCGTGGCGACCAAGATCGGGAAGAGCGCCGAGAGCCCGGGTCTTGGCACCGGCGCTGTGACGGCCGCGATCGACGCAAGCCTTCGGCGACTGCGCACCGACCGCATCGACGTGCTGTTCCTCCACGTCGATGACAGGAAGGTGCCCTTCGAGGAGACGCTCGTGGCGGTCGACGAGAACGTGCGAAAGGGCAAGGTGCGATTCGTCGGCGCCTCCGACCATTCCGGCAACCGGTTCATCGAGGCTCGCGTGATTGCCGCCCAGCTGGGGCTCACGCCGTTCATCGCGCTCCAGTGCCGCTACAGCCTGACCCACCGCACCGAGTTCGAGGGGGCGCTCGCCAACGTGGCGGAGCAGCAGCGCCTCGGGGTGATGCCGAGATTCGCCCTCGATGGCGGGTTCCTCGCCGGGAACTACCGGTCCCGCTCGGAGCTCGACCTCAACTCCACCGGCAACGTCGTGCTCGGTGGCGACGCCGAGAGCCACCTGAACCGACGCGGGCAGCGCATTCTGGCGACCCTCGACCGGATCGCCGCAGAGCATGAGAGCGTTCCCGCGTCCATCGCGATCGCCTGGCTCCTGTCGAAGCCGACCGTCACGGCGCCCGTCGTCGGGGTGAGCAATGCAGGCCAGGTGGCCGACCTCGTCGGCGCCATCGACATCCGGCTCACCCGCCAGCAGGTGGCGGCACTCGACGAGGTCTCGGTCTGAGCCTCATCCGTCGGCCTGGAGCTCTCGGAGGCGGCCTCAGGCCTTCGCCTCGGCGATGATGCGCTCGGCAGCCCGCTGCAGCGCTCCTGCGGCGGCGATCGGGTCCCCGGCGTAGCCCCCGGTCATCGCGCCGTCGCGGGCGACGAGGAAGTCGTCGGCGCCTTCGCCGGGCAGAGGGTGGCCCGCTTTCGCAAGCAGGGTCTCGATGGCCGCCGAATACCAGTCGCGATGCTGGACGACGAGTTGGCGGACGGGGTGATTCGGCTCGGGGAACTCGGCGGCGGCGTTGAGGTAGAGGCACCCGCGGAACCCCGGGCGCTGGAGCGCGGCGAGGATGAGGCCGACGATCGAGCTCAGCGCCTCGGCGGGCCCGCTGCTCTGGCGGATGAGTTCCTCGATGTGCTCCTTGTCGTGGTCGTGCCGACCGGCGACATAGGCGATGACGAGGTTGTCCTTGGAGCGGTAGTGCTTGTAGAAGGTCGCCTTGGTGACCTCGGACTCGCTGATGAGACGATCGACTCCGACGAGGCGGATGCCTTCGCGGTAGAAGAGGTCGGTCGCGGTATCGAGGATCCGCTGCTTCGCCCAGGGGGCACGCTGTGACGTTGGATCATGATCGACAATCGTCACAGCGTGGCTCCCTTGGGCAGATCGGCTAGGTATCCTCACTGTCGCCTGGGAGCGGACCGGATCTGGGGGGAAATCCGGCGCCGCGGCCCGTGAACCTTGGTTCACGGAAGCTCCAGTACGTGCAGCCCTGCTTCAGGCGAGGGGCCCGGCAACCGGACTTTCGGGTTAGCTCGGTTGCCGGGGGAGTCAGGCCAGAACTTCGACCTCACCCTCTCCTTGGTTGATTACGATAACACAATTTGGGGACAGACAAGTCTGTTTGTCCACATTTATGCGGACTTGGTGTACCCCAGAACCGGGGTCAATATACCGAGACACCGGATTGGTGGTGGGGCCGGGTGGGTCGCACCCGAGGCGGATGTCCTAGGCTCGGAGAGATGAATGGCGCGGTTCGGTTGCCCCTTGACCTGGCAGAACTCTCTTTCACGGCGACCGGGGACTGCCTCGTGCGCCGCACGGTGCTCCCCGGCGGAGTGCGCATCCTGACCGAACAGGTACCCGGTGCGCGCAGTACGACGATCGGCTTCTGGGTCGCGGTCGGCTCGCGCGACGAACAGCCGGGCCACTACGGTTCGACACACTTCCTCGAGCATCTCCTGTTCAAGGGAACCGCGTCGCGTACCGCCCTCGACATCGCGATCAGCTTCGACTCCGTCGGTGGAGAGCACAACGCGATGACCGCGAAGGAATACACCTGCTACTACGCGAAGGTACGGGACCGGGACGTGCCCATGGCGGTGGATGTGCTGTGCGACATGCTCACCTCATCCCTGCTCGACGCGGAGGAGTTCGAGACCGAGCGCGGCGTCATCCTCGAAGAACTCGCGATGGCCGACGATGACCCTGCGGATGTCGCGAACGAGAGATTCTTCGAGGCGGTGCTGGGGGAGCATCCGCTCGGCCGCCCGATCGGGGGCAGCCAGGAGACGATCCGCGCGGTCTCCCGCGCCGCCGTGTGGGAGCACTACCGCGGAAACTATCGACCGCAGGACCTCGTCATCACCGCCGCGGGTGCTGTGCACCACGACGAGATGGTCGCCGCAGTCGAGGCCGCCCTGGCCGCCGCCGGCTGGGACCTCACCGTGCGTGCCGCCCCCGTCGCGCGTCGCGACGCGCGCGCCGACCTCATCGAACGGGGAAGCCCGCTCACGGTCGTGCAGCGCCCCATCGAGCAGGCCAACATCCTGCTGGGCGTTCCGGGTATCTCGGCGACCGACGAGCGGCGCAGCACCATGGCGGTCGTCAACTCGGTGCTCGGCGGCGGGATGTCGTCGCGCCTGTTCCAGGAGATCCGTGAGAAGCGCGGGCTCGCCTACTCCGTCTACTCGTTCTCGCCGAGCTACTCGGACGCAGGCCTGTTCGGCCTCTACGCCGGGTGTTCACCGGCGAAGGCCGGACAGGTGGCCGAGCTGCTGCTTTCCGAGTTCCAGCGATTCGCTCACGACGGCGTCAGCGACGACGAGCTGGCCAGGGCGCGGGGCCAGCTCGGGGGAGCATCCGCCCTCGCCCTGGAGGACTCCGATACCCGGATGTCGAGGCTCGGCCGCTCCGAGATCACGCTGGGCGAGTTCGCAGACCTCGACGAGTCCCTTCGGAGGCTCGACCTGGTCACGAAGGCCGACGTCATCGAACTCGCGGCGGACCTGGCCTCGCGACCGCTCAGCATCGCCGTCGTCGGCACGACCGACGAGGCCCCGTTCGCCGACCTGGCCGGAGCATCCGCCGCCTGACCCCAACGACCCGCAACAAACACCCGAAACACTGGAGGACGACGATGTCCCACTTCCTGTACCTCGTGCGCCATGGAGAGCAGCAGGACGCCGAGCACGGTATGCCCGACGGTCCGCTCTCGGCCCGTGGGAAACGTCAGGCCCGCGCGATCGCACAGCGGCTCTCCGGCGTTCCCTTCGATGCGGCCTGGCACTCTCCGCTTCAGCGCGCGCAGGAGACCGCGAAGATCATGACGAAGACCATGCCGGGTCTCGAGGCTAAGCCCTCCGCCCTGCTCATGGACTGCATCCCCTCCGGCCCGGACCCCGAGCTCCCGCACGCCTTCGAGCCCTTCTTCGGCGCGGTGACGGCCGAGGAGATCGAGGCCGGCCAGGCGCAGATGGCGGATGCCGTGTCCGAATGGCTGGCGCCCGCCCGCGGTGAGCGCCACGAGTTGCTCATCACGCACAACTTCGTCATCGCCTGGTTCGTGCGGGAGGTCTTCGGCGCCCCCGCCTGGCGGTGGATGGGACTCAACCAGGCCAACTGCGGTCTCACCATCATCCGGGTTCGCACGGCGAAGCCGCCCGTGCTCGTGACGCACAACGACCTCGGCCATCTGCCGGTCGAGCTGCGATCGGGGCTGCCGGAGGCGCAGCCGTACTGAGAGGCGCGCGCTAGGGCGAGAGCGGTTTGCCGTACCAGTTGGTCGCGTTCGGATTGTCGTTGTACGGCTCGATCGCCCGGTAGCCGCTCGAGAGGTAGAGGCCGGCAGCGGCCTCGAGGCTCGCATTCGTGTCGAGCACGGCGTGGGTCGCCCCGAAGCCGATCGCCCGTGCCTCGAGCTCGGCGAGCAGCTTCCGGCCGAGACCCTGCCCGCGCCCCTCCGGCTCGACCCAGAGGTGCTTGACCTCGAACCAGACCTCGTCGTCGATGCCCGGCTCGATCCGCCGGATGCCGCCGCATCCGACCGCATCGCCGCTGCCATCCACGTCACCGACGACGAGGAACACGCCCTGCGGCGGGGCGAACTGCGCATCGCCCGGATGCACGATCGTGTAGCCGTGGGCTCCGGTGAAACCGAGTTCGCGGCTCGCGAAATAGTCGGACAGCAACCGGTGCGCGACGGGGTCGGAGGGCAGGGTTTCCCGGAAGATCACCCTGCCAGCCTAGGGCTGTGCGAGTGCCGGTTGCTCGTGGTTGGTAGGTTTGGCGACATGACAATACGGGTCGCCGTCGTGGGCGCAACCGGGCGCATGGGTGCCCTCGTGTCCCGCATCATCGAGGAGTCCGACGACTTCGAGCTCGCGGCGGGCATCGGCTCGAAGGGCGAGCTCGCGGACATCCTCGACGCGGATGCCGTGGTCGACGTCTCCCTCCCGGCCGCGAGCCCCCGCGTGGTCGACTTCGCCGTCGAGCACGGGCTCGACGTCCTGGTGGGCACGAGCGGCTGGACGAGCGAGCGCATTGCAGCGGTGGAGGCGAAGGTAGCGGCGAAGGCCGCCGCGGGCTCCGAGGTGGGAGTCATCATCGTCCCGAACTTCTCGCTCGGCTCTGTTCTCGCCACGAGATTCGCGGCGACGGCCGCGAGGTTCTTCGACTCGATCGAGGTCATCGAGGCGCACGGCTCCTCGAAGATCGACTCGCCCTCCGGCACCGCCATCCGCACGGCAGAGCTCATGGCGGCAGAACGAACGGCTGCCGGGCAGGGGCTCGTCGCCGCACCGCACACCGACCAGCGCGCCCGCGGAGAGCAGGTGGCCGGCATCCCGGTGCACAGCATCCGTCTGCAGGGCGTCGTCGCGAAGCAGGACGTGCTGTTCGGTGGGACGGGAGAAGTGCTCACCCTCAGCCACGAGACGCTCTCTCCGGCCGCCTACGAGGCGGGGATACTGCTCGCGCTGAGGGCGCTGCCGACAGCGAGCGGGGTCACGGTGGGCCTCGACTCCCTCCTCGGGTTCGGCGAATCGTGAGCAGCAGGATCTTCGCGGCCGTCATGGCCGTGCTGCTCGTGGTGTACCTCGCCCTCGTGGTGCAGCTCGCCCTCCGGCTCATCGCGGTCGATGAGCCGGTCGCCAAGGGACTCGGAATCGCTCTGTTCGTTCTTCCGGTCGTCGGCCTGTGGGCCCTGGTCGCCGAGGTGGTGTTCGGCATCCGCAGCGAGCGACTGGGGCGCATGCTCGCCACCGAGGGAGAGCTGCCGCTTCAGGACCTTCCCCGTCGCCCGAGCGGTCGGATCGAACGTGCTGCGGCGGATGCTGCCTTCGCTCAGTACCAAGCGGAGGCGGAGGCCGCGCCAGGGCGCTGGGAGTCCTGGTACCGGCTCGGGCTCGCCTACGACGCGTGCGGCGATCGTCGCAGGGCGCGGGGAGCGATTCGTCGAGCGATCGCGCTGGAGGGCGGCGGTCGCGGGGCTTCGGACTGAGTCGGCCCGGAACTACGTGAGGCTCGCCTCGAGTGTGATCGTGATCCCGGCGAGCGCACGCGATACCGGGCAGGTCTCCTTCGCCTCGTTGGCGAGGTTCTGGAACGCCTCGTCGGTGATGCCCTCGACGTCGGCGCTCACCAGGAGGTGGCTGCCGAGGATACCTCCCTGGGCGGGGTCGAACGTCACGGCGGCGGTCACCTGCAGGCTCTTCGGCGGCGTGCCCGCCTTGGCGAGCAGGCTCGAGAACTGCATGGAGTAGCACGAGGCGTGGGCTGCGCCGAGCAACTCCTCGGGGTTCGTCCTGCCGGCCTCGCCCTCGGTGCGCGCGGCCCAGGTGACCGGGAACTCCGCGGCCTCGGAGGAGTCGAGGCTGATCGTGCCGCTGCCGGACTTCAGATCGCCGATCCAGAGTGTGGTCGATTCGCTCGTGAGCGCCATGGTCGTCTCCTTCGTTCGCGTGTCTCCACCCTAAGCCAGCGTCGTTCGCTATCGTGAAGGCCGTGTCAGAAGATGCCCAGCCTCCACATTCCCCGGCCGAGCCTGTCGATTCTCCGGTCGAGCCTGCCGAGACCCCCGCGCCCATCCAGTTCCGCTCCGACGTGACGGTGGAGCTCGTGCGCTCCAGCGCCCACGACTCCGACGTGCTCTTCGCCGCACGCGTGTCGACCCAGGGCGAGCAGACCCTCGAGTCGAGCCAGCTCGACGGCGCCCAGACCGAGCAGGATGAGAAGCGCAACCGCGGCCTCATCAACTACCTCATGCGCGACCGGCACGGCTCCCCGTTCGAGCACAACTCGATGACGTTCTACGTGCAGGCCCCGATCTTCGTCTTCCGCGAGTTCATGCGGCATCGCATCGCCTCCTACAACGAGGAGTCGGGACGCTACCGGGAGCTGAACCCGGTCTTCTACGTCCCGTCGGTCGAGCGCAACCTCATCCAGACCGGAAAGCCCGGCGCCTACGAGTTCCATCCCGGGACCGCCGAGCAGACCGCGCTCGTCGAACAGCAGACGCGCGATGTGTCCCGTCACGCCTACGAGGCGTACCAGCGGATGCTCGAGGCCGGCGTCGCGCGTGAGGTCGCCCGGATCGTCCTCCCGCTCACGATCTATTCCTCGATGTACGTCACCATGAACGCCCGTTCGCTCATGAACTTCCTGAGCCTGCGCACCAAGCGCGACGGCAGCCACTTCCCATCCTTCCCCCAGCGCGAGATCGAGATGTGCGCCGAGAAGATGGAGGAGCACTTCGCCGAGCTCATGCCGCTGACCTATGCGGCGTTCAACGGGAACGGCCGCGTCGCGCCCTAGCCCATCGGCGGTGGCGCGGACCTGACGCACTCGGAACCCGCGATGCACGGATGCTTGCAGCCTGCAATTTCGAGTGCAAAAGCCTGCAAGAAAACTTGCAAGAAAGCCCTTGATCGCAAGCTTGATAGCACCATATGGTCGGGACATGCTTCTGCGAGAACGACTCGATGCCTTTGCCGGCCAGCTGACCAGTGCCGATCGTGCCGTGCTCGATGTGCTGCTTTCGCACCCGACGGAATCGGCGTTCCTCCCGGCAGACCGGATAACAGCGCGTGCCAACGTGCACGTTGCCGCGGCGACACGGCTGGCGAAGAAGCTCGGATATGCCGGTTATCCGGGGCTTCGCGAATCACTTCAGCGGGAACTTCTCGACGGTGTCGGAGCAGCCGACCGCATCCGTAACAGGCTGTCCCACGCCGAGTCCGACGATGTTCTCGCCTCACTCGTGAGCGAAGAAGCGGCAGCGCTAGCGGAGGCTGTTCGCACCGTCTCCCATGCCGACCTCAAGGCTGTCGCCAACCAGATACTCGCCGCGCGCAGGACGCTCATCTTCGCCCAGGGCAACGCGACCGTACTCGCCGGAATGCTGGAGCGGCGCTTGCGGCGGTTCGGGTTCAACGTCGGCATGCTGGGGACGAACAACAGGGACCTCGCCGAAACCCTGGTCTCCCTGCAGAAGGGCGATGTCGTTCTGTGCATCGCGCTGCGGCGCATCCCCACTCAGCTGCGCGGCCTGCTGAAGACGATCGACGAGGTCGGCGCGACGAGCATCCTCTTCACCGACACGCTCGACGCTCAAATCCGCCCACGCCCGAACCATGTGCTGGCGGCAGCACGAGGCACCGGTCGCGAGTTCCAATCGCTGACCGTGCCGATGGCGATCGCCAATGCCCTCGTGCTCACGGTTGCCACGGCGGGCGGAAGCCGGGCCATGAAGTCCCTGGAGCGTCTCGACGAGCTTATGAAACGGTTCGGGGACTAGACAGTCGCCACCGGGGCAGTTGTTTCACCGTAATTCCCGACATCAATCAAGGAGGATTCATGCGATCACCATCACAACGCCGCGTTCCCGTGCGCGCGGCGATAGCCGTCATGGCGTTGTCCGGCATGCTGTTGACCGGCTGCAGTAGTTCGACGAACGAACCGCCCGCGTCGGACGAGCTGGACGGCCTCAGTCTCGAGGAGCTGAAGGCGCAGGCCCTCGAGGAGGGATCGGTCGTCGTCTACTCGTTCACCAGTCGTATCGCCGCGATCGAAGCGGCCTTCGAAGCCGAATATCCGGGGATCGACCTCATCGGGCACGACATCTCGGCAACCGAGCAGGTGGCAAGGCTGAAGGCCGAATCGGCGTCGGGAACCACGACCGCGGACGTCGCCTATATCGCGGACGCACCCATCGTGATCCGCGACCTGGTCGAACCCGGCATCCTGCTCCCGTATGTGCCTGCCCGTGTCGCCGACGCGTTGCCCGCGGAACACAGCGCGCCGCTTCCGGCCAATCGGCTCTCCACGAAGGTGCTTCTGTACAACGAGGAAGCAAATCCGGACGGCCCGCCCGTGGCGAACCTCTGGGAGCTCACCGAACCGGAGTGGAACGGCAAGGTGGTCATGGTCGACCCGAACGTGCGCGGCGACTACCTGGATCTGATGACCGAGGCCGTATTGCGCTCAGATGAATTCTCGTCGGCGTACGAAGAGCTCTACGGAAAGAGCGTGCAACTGGATGACGGTATCCAGAACGCCGGCGAGCAGTGGATCAAGATGCTCTATGACAACGGCTTGATCCTGGTCGATGACACGGATGCCGTCAACAGCGCCGTGGGAAAGATGGGCCAGGCCTCGCCGCCCGTCGGTTTCTCGTCGTATTCCGACCTGCGCGACAACGAGGAGGAGGGTTGGGCTCTGCAGGTTGCGGCAGGAGTGGCGCCGGCCTCGGGAATCGTGTTCCCGGCGTACCTCGGGCTCGTCGCGGGCGGCGATCACCCCGCCGCAGCGAGACTCTTCATCGACTTCGCGATGGGAGACGACAGTGAGACCGGCGGCCCGGGCTATGCCCCGCTCTACGTCGCCGGTGATTACCCGACGAGAACCGATATCGTCCCACCGGACGGCGCGCTCACACTCGACGAGCTCGCGGCCTGGGTGATCGATCCTGCCGAGACGATCACGATCCGCTCGGATGTCGCCGACTTCCTGCTGACACTGGAGTAGGCACGTGCGCGCAGAGCCGGCCCTTCGGGGCGAAGCCGTCCGGGTGAGCCCCGGCGATCGCGGGAAGCGGCTTCGCTCCTGGCTCACGAACCCCGTCGCCGTCCTCGGACTGGTGACGACCGCGGTCCTCGTCGTTCTCGTCGTCATGCCGTTGATCGGACTCATCGGTACGACGCTGGGAACGGATGGGCTGGACGCCTGGCAGAAGGTTCTCAGTGGCCGCCTCGCCCCCAACCTGTTCTGGGAGCCGCTCGCCAACTCGCTGGTCATCGGGTCGGCGACGGCTATCGGCTCTGTACTGATCGGCAGCTTCATGGCGTGGCTTGTGGTGATGA
The DNA here is from genome assembly GCF_039537265.1 of Leifsonella bigeumensis. NCBI lineage: Bacteria > Bacillati > Actinomycetota > Actinomycetes > Micrococcales > Microbacteriaceae > Leifsonella > Leifsonella bigeumensis. The sequence goes on from NZ_BAABAE010000003.1 coordinate 873,690, forward strand.
CCGACGCACCCTTCCGCAAGACCATCGCCGTGCTGGCTACCCTGCCGTTCGCACTTCCGAGCTTTGCCCTGGCCCTGGCGTGGGAGACGGTGTTCCGGAACGATCTCATCGGCGGCCGGGTCGGCCTGTTACAGGACCTCGGCCTGGCGGTGCCGGACTGGCTGGCGTGGGGCACTGTCCCGATCTCCGCGACTCTGATCGCGCATTACTACTCCCTCACCTTCACCCTCGTTGCCGCCGGCCTGGCCACGGTCAATGGCAGTCTCACCGAAGCCGGTGAGATGGCCGGCGCAACGAGGGCGAGGGTGGCCCGCTCGATCGCTTTGCCGATCGTGCTTCCGAGCATCATCTCCGGGGCGATGCTGGCGTTCGCGGAAGGCGTGAGCAACTTCGCGGCACCCGCGCTGCTGGGACTGCCGGTGCGGTTCCAGACGTTGTCCACCAGGCTTTACGGTGCGATTGCGACGGGCGAGACGGAGCGTGGGTTCGTCCTCGCACTGCTGCTGATCGCGATTGCGGCAATGGTGCTGTTCGCGAGCACTCGGGTCGTCGGCGGACGCCGCTCCTATGCGACGATCACCGGAAAGGGTGGCAGGAGGTCGGCCATCTCCCTGGATCGGTGGCGCTGGCCGCTGACTTTGCTCGCCGGCCTGATCGCCCTTGCCACGACGATTCTTCCAGGGCTGGTCCTTCTCATGTCCAGTTTTGCGCGCCGGACGAACTCGTTGACGGGGGGCTTCACGCTGCACTTCTGGATCGGCGAGTCCGATCCGGGGTTCGCCCAGGGGCAGCGGGGGATTCTCTTGAATCCGACCGTGATCGAGGCGATCTGGACCACGATCGGACTGGGTCTGGCGGTTGCCGTCTGCGCGACGACCCTCGGACTGGCGATCGGCTACGTCATCACGCGGCTGAAGCGCCCGAAATTCTTGAGCAACGCTCTCGGCATCCTGTCGTTCCTGCCGTTCCTGTTCCCGGGTGTCGCGCTCGGAGCAGCGTTCATCGCCCTGTTCGGGCGCCCGATCGGCCCGTTGCCGGCGCTGTACGGCACCTTTGCCATCCTGGTGATCGCCGGCGCTGCGTACACTCTTCCGTTCGCCTCGCAATCGGGCCGGGCGGCCGTCGGGCAGATCGCGACGGACCTCGAGGAGGCGGCGACCATGACGGGAGCGGGCCTCGGGCGGCGCATGGTGCGGGTCGTGATACCGCTGGCCGCTCGCGGACTCCTCGCCGGTGCCGTGCTCGTCTTCGTCAAGATGATCCGGGATCTCTCCCTGGTCGTTCTCCTGGTCACGCCGGCCACTCCGCTGCTGTCGGTCATGACGTATCGGTACGCGAGCGAGGGTTTCGCCCAGTTCGCCACCGCAATCACCGTGCTCATCGCCGTCATCTCCATTTCGGCGACTCTTCTCGCTCGGCGTCTTGAGAGCGCCGCACAACCCTGGTCGGAGGCCACGTGAACGTCGCAGAACCCGGTATCGTCATCGAAGACCTGCGCAAGAGCTTCGAAGGCTTCAACGCCGTTCGGGGCGTGGACATCTCCGTTCCGCAGGGGGCGTTCCTCGTGCTGGTCGGCCCGTCCGGCTGCGGCAAGACGACGATGCTGAGGATGCTCGCCGGGCTCGAGCAGCCCACCGGTGGGCAGATCCGATTCGGAGATCGCACGGTCGCCACGGCCACCGGAGGATCGATCGCTCCTGGCAGGCGCGATGCCGGCCTGGTGTTCCAGAGCTATGCGTTGTGGCCGCATATGACCGTGCAGGCCAATATCGAGTGGCCGCTCAAGGTTGCAAAGCAGCCGTCAGGGCGCCGCAAGGCTCGAGTTCGGGAGGTTCTGGAGCTGCTGGGCATCGCGCAACTCGCGAGTCGCTACCCCGGGGAGATCTCGGGCGGCCAGCAGCAGCGTGTTGCCATCGGCAGGATGATCGCCCCCGCCCCGTCAGTGCTGCTTTTCGATGAACCGCTGTCGAACCTCGACGCGAAGCTGAGGGTCGAAACCCGAAGTGAACTGGTTCGCATCCACCGGGCAACGGGAGCAACAAGTGTTTACGTCACGCACGACCAGGTCGAGGCGATGACCATGGCGACCCACGTGGCGCTCATGCGTGACGGCGTCGTCGAGCAGTTCGGTTCGCCCGACGACCTGCTGTCGGATCCCGCGAGCTCCTTTGTCGCAACCTTCATCGGCACGCCGCCGGCGAACGTGATTCCCGCCGTGGTATCCGGTGGAGTCGCCCGAAGCGGTGGCAAAGCGATCGCCTCATTGCCGCCGTCGGTGCCGACCGGACCGATTGACCTGATGTACCGGGCAGAATCCCTCCGGCTCGCTCCTGGTCCAGCAGAGGGCGTGCTTGCCGCTGAATTCGCGGAATCGACTCCACTCGCAGGACGGTTCCTGGTCTCGGCCTCCGTGGGGGGCAAGCGCCTCTCGGTCATCGCCGACGATCACCCCCGGGTATTGGCCGGAGACCGGATCTGGATCGGGTTCCCCGGGCAACCCGACGGGCTCTTCGACAGCGCGACGGGCGCAAAGGTGCTTCTCGAGTGGGCGGCGGGAAGCCCGTTATGAGGCTATTGCTCGTTCGTCATGGAGAGACGGCATGGAACGCCGGGCACCGGCTGCAGGGCAGCGAAGACATCCCGCTGTCCGAATCCGGACGGGGGCAGGGGCGCCTCCTCGCCCCGCTGGTGGCTGCTCAACGGCCGACCCGCTGCATCTCGTCCCCGCTGTCTCGCGCGACGGCGACGGCTGCCCTGCTCGGCTTCCACGATCCCGAACTGGATGAGCGGTGGCAGGAGGCACACCTGGGCGACTGGACAGGACTATCTTCCGCCGAACTGGGGCGACGGGGTGACGGCGCCTATAAATCATGGCGGGCCGGTGTGTTCACGCCACCAGGCGCAGAGACGTTCGAAGCGCTCACCGATCGTGTCGTCTCGGCCGTCGAGCAGCTGTTGCCAAACGATAGGACAGTCCTCGTCGTCACCCACGGTGGGCCTATTCGAGCGTTGTGCCAGGCGTTCGTCGGGCTTCAGGCGAACGCGCTGGTCCCCGTCGACCCGGCGAGCCTGACCATTATCGATTTCACCGATCGGGCGCGGCTGCGCGCCTACGGTGCTACCACGAGCGGTCTCAGCGAGGACCCGCCGGATTGAGTCGCATCGCACCGTGGCCCGGTGCAACCGGCGGCGCGATACCCTGTAACGCGTGACTACTCGTGAGAATCCGTTCGGCCAGGTGCTCGTCGCGCTGGTGACCCCGTTCACCGCCGATGGCGAAGTCGACTGGGCCGACGTCGAGAAGCACATCGACGACGTCATCAACGACGGCGCGGACGGCATCGTCGTGACCGGCACGACGGGGGAGACGAGCACCCTCACCGACCCGGAGAAGGTCAGACTCGTCGAGGTCGGCAAGCATGTCGCGGCAGGCCGGGCGAAGATCATCACGGGCGGCGGCTCGAACGAGACCGCCCACGCGATGCAGTTGTACAAGGCGAGCGAGAAGGCCGGAGCCGACGGCGTCATGATCGTGACTCCGTATTACAACAAGCCGACGCAGTCCGGTATCCTCACCCACTTCCGACTCATCGCGGATGCCACCGACCTGCCGGTCATCCTCTACGACATCCCCGGACGCACCGGTGTGCCGATCGCCTACGAGACGATCGTGCGCGCCGCGAAGCACCCCAACATCCTCGGGATCAAGGATGCCAAGGGCGACTTCAGCCAGGTGAGCCGCGTTCTCAACGAGACCGACCTGCTCTACTTCTCCGGCGATGACGCGAACGTGCTGCCGCACCTGTCGATCGGCGCGACGGGCCTCGTCGGCGTCACGGCGAACGTGGCCGCGCGCCCCTACCGCCAGATCGTCGATGCGGTGAACGCCGGAAAGCTCGCCGAGGCGACCGCAGCCCACCAGAAGCTCGAGCCCCTCGTGCGGGCGATCATGACCCAAGTGCCGGGAACCGTCGCCGCCAAGTACGTGCTGCACGGCCTCGGACGGATCGGTTCACCCCGTGTGCGGCTCCCGCTCGTCGGCCCGGAGGACTTCGAGGCGGCCCAGATCGAGGACGACCTCGCGAGAATCGGCGAGATCCCGGGGCTCGATCTCAGCAATTTCCGCCCCGACCGCAATGCCGCGGCCGGCGGCGCATTGCCGAAGGTGGCAGGGACCACGCGATGAACTCACCGGTGTACGAACCGCGGGCGCTGAAGCCAGGAACCCTGCGCATCATCCCGGTCGGCGGCCTCGGCGAGATCGGCCGCAACATGACGGTCTTCGAGATCGACGGCAAGATCCTCATCGTCGACTGCGGTGTGCTCTTCCCGGAGGAGCACCAGCCCGGTGTCGACCTCATCCTGCCCGACTTCGCCCCCGTGCGGGACCGGCTCGACGACATCCTCGGCATCGTGCTCACGCACGGCCACGAGGACCACATCGGCGCCGTCCCCTATCTGCTGCGCCTGCGCCAGGACATTCCGCTCATCGGTTCGAGCCTCACGCTCGCGCTCATCGAGGCGAAGCTCAAGGAGCACCGGATCACCCCGCTCACGCTCGACGTGAAGGAGGGGCAGAAGGAGAAGCTCGGACCGTTCGACCTCGAGTTCATCGCGGTCAACCACTCGATCCCGGATGCGCTCGCCGTGGCGATCTCCACGAGCGCCGGCGTCGTGCTCCACACCGGCGACTTCAAGATGGACCAGCTCCCGCTCGACAGCCGCATCACCGACCTGCGCGCCTTCGCCCGGCTCGGTGAGGCGGGCGTCGACCTGTTCCTCCCCGACTCCACCAATGCCGACGTTCCCGGGTTCACCGCCTCCGAGCGGGCGATCGGGCCGGTGCTCGAATCGGTCATCGCGAAGGCGCCGCGGCGCGTGATCGTCGCGAGCTTCTCCAGTCACGTCCACCGCGTGCAGCAGGTGCTGGATGCCGCCCATGCGAACGGTCGCAAGGTCGCCTTCATGGGTCGCTCGATGGTGCGCAACATGACGATCGCCGCCGATCTCGGCTACCTCAGGGTGCCGGAGGGCGTGCTCGTCGACACCAAGAAGGCGCTCGACCTGCCGGATGACCGCGTCGTGTTCATGAGCACCGGGTCCCAGGGCGAACCGATGGCGGTGCTGGCGCGCATGGCCAACCTCGAGCACCAGATCGAGGTCGGGAAGGGTGACACGGTCATCCTCGCCTCGAGCCTCATCCCGGGCAACGAGAACGCGGTCTACCGGGTCATCAACGGGCTCACCACGCTCGGTGCGACCGTCGTGCACAAGGGCAACGCGAAGGTGCACGTCTCCGGCCACGCGAGTGCGGGGGAGCTGCTCTACTGCTTCAACATCATCAAGCCGAAGAACGTGTTGCCGGTGCACGGCGAGTACCGGCACCTCGTGGCGAACCAGCGGCTCGCGATCGACACCGGCGTGCCGGAGGAGAACACCTTCATCGGTGAGGACGGCATCGTGCTCGACCTCAAGGACGGCGAGGTCGAGGTCGTCGGCCAGCTCGACCTCGGCTACGTGTACGTCGACGGCTCGACGGTCGGTGAGATCACCGAAGCCGACCTCAAGGACCGCCGCATCCTCGCCGAGGAGGGCTTCATCTCCATCTTCGTGGCGATCGACCCGCAGACCGGCAAGGTCATCGTCGGCCCAGAGGTGCAGTCGCGCGGGTTCGCCGAGGACGAGGCCGTGTTCGACGATGTCAAGCCGATGATCGTCAAGGCGCTCGCGGATGCCGCTGAGAACGGCACGCGCGACACGCACTCCTTCAGCCAGGTCATCCGTCGCACGGTCGGCCGCTGGGTCAACACGCAGCACCGGCGCCGCCCGATGATCGTGCCGGTGGTCATCGAGGCCTAGCCCGGCTTCCGGTGCCGACGACCGGGACGTCGGAAACGTTGGGCTGACAAGGTTCGCCGAACTCGGCGAGGATGGACTCTGGCGCTCCCTGGTGTGACGCCGTCGATCGAGCGTACAAAGGGGCAATCGTGGGCGTGTGGCGTAAATGGATCTTCCCGATCATCCGGATTCTCGTCTTCGCGGCGATCGCCGCGGCGCTCGTCAAGATCGCCTTCTTCCCGGATGTCGTCGCCGTGAGCGATCCGGCCGTCCCCGGCGCCGAGATCGTCGAGCCCCAGGTTCCGGTCATGCGGGGTACCGTGCAGAACGACGTGAGCCTGCAGGGCACGATCTCCGCGGATGCGGCGGTGCCCGCGAAGGCGCCGGCGATGGGCGCCGTGCACAAGGTATTCGTCAACGAGGGCAAGGCGGTCAAGGCGGGCACGGTGCTCATGACCATCTGGACGGAGGTTCCGCGGGAGAACGGAACCTTCTGGTACAAGGAGTCGAAGGTCACCGCCCCGACCACCGGCATCCTGTCGTCCCTCCCGGTCATCGTCGACCAGCTCGTGTCGGTCGGCGAGTCGGTCGCCCAGATCGCGCCGGCGAGCTTCCACGTGACCGGCAGCCTCCCGCCTGAACAGTTGTACCGGTTGCTCGACCAGCCGACCGAGGCGCAGGTCTCCATCACGGGTGGTCCAGCGCCCTTCACCTGCACGGGCCTGACGATCACGACCCCTCTCGCCGGCAGCGAGGGTGACGGCGGAACCGGCGGGGGCACGACCGTGACCTGCGCTGTGCCGTCCGACGTTCGCGTCTTCGCCGGACTCGCCGCCCAGCTCACGATCGCCGGGGGAATCGCCGAAGATGTGCTCGTGGCTCCGGTCACGGCCGTCGAGGGCACCGCGGAGACCGGCAACGTCTACTTCGTGCTCCCGGACGGGACGACCGAGCTGCGGCCGGTCGTGCTCGGGCTGAGCGACGGCGTCAACGTGGAGATCGAGGAAGGCCTGGCCGAGGGCGACCTCATCCTCCAGTTCGTCCCCGGTGCGGTCAGCGACGGCGACGGCGGGAGGGGGCCGGGGTTCCCGCTGCCCGAGGAAGGATGCGAGGTCATGCCGGACGACTCGATCGTCTGCAAGGACCAGCTCCGGTGACGCTCCTGCGACTCGAGGGGGTCACGAGGACCATCCCGCTCCCGGATGCGCCCCCGCTGGAGATCCTCAAGGGGATCGACATCGAGGTGGCGGTCGGCGACCACGTCTCGATCGTCGGGCGCAGCGGCTCGGGCAAGTCGACGCTGCTCAACCTGCTGGGGCTGCTCGACACCCCGACCTCCGGCGAGATCTACTTCGACGACCGCCCGCTGTCCGCACTCGGCTCCGGTGAGCGGGACCGTGCTCGCGGACGCGATATCGGGTTCATCTTCCAGCAGTTCAACCTCCTGGGCGGCCGCACGGCGCTCGAGAACGTCATGACGCCGCTTCTCTACGCGACCGGGAAGCAGTTCTGGCAGCGTGAGCGGATCGCCGTGGAGATGCTCGATCGGATGGGGCTGTCCGAGCGCCTCGGTTCGACGCCGGAGCAGCTCTCCGGCGGCGAGCAGCAGCGCGTCGCAATCGCGAGGGCACTCGTGCGGGGCCCGCGCCTCATCCTCGCCGACGAGCCGACGGGAGCACTCGACGTCGACACCGGCGCGAGCGTCATGGCAATGCTGGACGAGGTCGCCGAGCGCTCGGGAGCCGCACTCATCACGATCACGCACGACGCCAACATCGCGGCGCTCGCCCGGCGCCATTACCGGCTCGACCGCGGAGTGCTCGCCCCGGTGGATGTCAACCGGGTGCTGGCCCTGGCCGCCGAGGAGGTGTCCCTGTGATGCGGATGATCTCCGGCCTCGTCGGCGCGGTGGCCGAGGCCTGGGCCGAGTTGCGCATCCATCGCACCCGTGTGCTCCTGAGCCTCGTCGGGGTCGCCGTCGCCGTGGCGGCGCTCACGAGTGTCGTCGGGCTCGGCTCGATGGTGCAGCAGGCGACGACCGAGACCTACGAGCGGCAGTCCGGCCGCCCGGCCACTCTCTACGTGGGCGTGTACGACGAGCAGGGTGAGCCTCCGGCGGCCGCCGACGTGCGGGCAGCCTTCGACCAGGTCGTCGACCGGTACCGCATCACCTGGGCCGGGGCCGTCAACTATGCGGGAATGACTGTGCAGTTCCGCGACGGGGCGAGTTTCGTCAACACGATCGCGGTCGACTCCGACTACGGGACGATGCACCGGATCCAGGTGACCGATGGGTACTGGTTCACCCCCTCCGACGAGAACCGGTTGGCCCCGGCGCTCGTGGTGAACCAGAAGTTCTACGAGCGCATCGGGTCGCCGGACCTCCGCACGCATCCGACCGTCACGATCCTCGGCGAAGACGATGCGGTCGGCGTCATCGTGGGGGTGGTGCCCGCCGCGGAGTTCGACGACCTCTCGATGTACGTGCTCAACTCGGCATACCTGCGGATGGTGTCGCCTCTCGTCGCCGCGCAGAGCCAACCGCAGTACGAGCTGTGGGTGCCTCCCGAGCTCTCCGACCAGCTCACCGAGCTCATCCGGCGCGACATCGCCGGGGCGCTCGGCGAGGGGATCAACGTCGACGTCAGCAGGCAGGACTATGCGGCCTGGGGAGGAGAGGACCCGCTCCTGCCGATCAAGCTGCTCGTGACCGGTGTCGCCGTGCTCGTGCTCCTGCTCGGCGCGCTCGGACTCGTCAACATCTCCCTCGTGACGGTGCGCCAGCGCATCCGGGAGATCGGCATCCGGCGCAGTTTCGGCGCCACGGCAGGGCGCGTGTTCTTCGCGGTCATGATGGAGAGCGTGGTCGCCTCGGTCGCGGCCGGGGTGGTCGGCGTGCTCGTGGCGATCCTCATCGTCGAGAACCCCTGGGTCCAGGGGATGCTCGCCGAAGGTCTCATGGATGTCCCGCCCTTCCCGATCGGGGCGGCGCTCCTCGGCCTCGGTGCCGCGACGTTCGTCGGCGCCCTCGCCGGGCTGCTGCCCGCGCTCGTCGCCGTGCGCGTCAAGGTCATCGACGCCATCCGCTATTGAGACACTCCCCGGGTAGTCCCCGGCATTGACACCGCCCGCAAGTACCGTAGAGCCCATGGCTGCGCGCACGTCGACGACCTCGGGTACGAGGTCGACCACGCGCGCCCGTACGACGACGGGCCGACCGCGCAGTACCCCCGCACGGCGCCCGACGACGAGGAAGAAGCCTGCCCCGGCACAGGAACCGGGGCTTCTCGCCACCTGGTGGATGTCGCTCGCCCACGCCGCGGGCGGCGCGGCCCGGCTGTTCGGCAAGGAGACCCTCGACAAGGCCGAACGCCGCGACGGCGTGCCGTTCCTGTTCCTGCTGCTCGCGGCGGGCGGGGCCGTCGTCGAGTGGTTCAACCCCAACGACCCCGTCGCGATCGCGCTCGACGCCTACACCTTCGGCGGCGCGTTCGGCCGCCTGGCCTTCGCGCTCCCGGTCATCCTGCTCGTGCTCGCGGTCTGGCTGTTCCGGCATCCGTCGTCCGTCAACGACAACGGCCGGATCGGCATCGGGACCGGCGTGCTCGTCGTCACCATCAGCGCCCTCTGCCACATCTACGGCGGACGACCCGAGTGGGGCGACCCGATCACCGACTTCGCGCGCGCGGGCGGGATCGTCGGATTCGGGATCGGCATGCCGCTCGCGACTTATCTGAGCGTGTGGGTCGCCGTTCCGCTCATCGTCCTCGCACTCGTCCTCTCGCTCTTCATCATCACCAGGACACCGCCGAACCGCATCGGCGACCGGCTGCGCGAGCTCTACTCCTACCTGTTCGGGGCCGAACTGCCCGACCCGGAGGAGCTCGCCGCCAGGAAGGCCGCGAAGGGCGACACGGCGGCGCTCACGACGATCGACGACCTCCCCGTCGACGACGACTCCATCCCGTGGTGGCGCAGGAACAGGACCCGGCGCGAAGACGAACCGGCTTTCGGGAGCCCGGTGCTCGTGGGCTCGGATACCGAGGTCATCGACCACACGCCGAAGGACGACTTCGGCATCGAGCTCATCGAAGACCTGCTCAGGGCCGAGGATGCCGTCAAACGCTTCACCGGCGAGGTCGATGGCGCGCCGGCGACCGGCATCCGCGACGACGCCCTGCACAACGGTTCGGCCGAGGGGGGTCGGGCCGGGGGAGCGCCCGGGTCTGGTCTGCTTCCCGGGTTCTCGGCCACGGCATCCGAGAAGGGCCGGGCCGGGGAGTTCGACGATGCGGCCCCCCAGCAGCCGACAGCGCCGTACCGGTTGCCGGCGGCATCCGTGCTCGTGCCCGGAACGCCCGCGAAGACGAGGTCGGGCGCGAACGACGAGATCGTGCGGGCGATCACGGAGGTGCTCGGGCAGTTCCAGGTCGATGCCAAGGTCACCGGGTTCAGCCGCGGGCCGACCGTCACCCGGTACGAGATCGAGTTGGGCCCGGGCGTCAAGGTCGAGCGGGTGACGGCTCTCAGCAAGAACCTCTCCTACGCCGTGGCGAGCAACGAGGTCCGCATCCTCTCTCCGATCCCCGGCAAGAGCGCGATCGGCGTCGAGATCCCGAACACCGACCGCGAGATCGTCTCGCTCGGCGACGTGCTGCGCTCGAAGGCGAGCACCTCGAGCGCGCATCCTATGACGATCGGCGTGGGCAAGGATGTCGAAGGCGGCTTCGTCGTCGCCAATCTCGCCAAGATGCCCCACCTGCTCGTCGCAGGCTCGACCGGTTCGGGCAAGTCGAGCTTCATCAACTCGATGATCACGAGCCTGCTCATGCGTGCCAAGCCGGCCGAGGTGCGCATGGTGCTCATCGACCCCAAACGCGTCGAACTCGCCCACTACGCGGGTGTTCCCCACCTCATCACGCCCATCATCACGAACCCGAAGAAGGCCGCCGAGGCGCTCTCCTGGGTCGTGAAGGAGATGGACATGCGCTACGACGACCTCGCGAGCTTCGGCTACCGCCACATCGACGACTTCAACGCGGCGGTCGTCGCGGAGGAGATCACCCTGCCGGCCGGCAGCGAGCGAACGCTCAGGCCCTACCCGTACCTGCTCGTCGTCGTCGACGAACTCGCCGACCTCATGATGGTCGCCCCGCGCGACGTCGAGGACTCCATCGTGCGCATCACGCAGCTGGCCCGGGCCTCCGGCATCCACCTCGTGCTCGCGACCCAGCGCCCGAGCGTCGACGTCGTGACCGGTCTCATCAAGGCCAACGTGCCGAGCCGCCTCGCGTTCGCGGTGAGCAGCATGACCGACTCGCGGGTCATCCTCGACCAGCCGGGCGCCGACAAGCTCATCGGCCAGGGGGACGCCCTCTTCCTGCCCATGGGCGCCTCGAAGGCCATGCGCGTACAGGGCGCCTGGGTGAGCGAGAGTGAGGTCGCGGCGGTCGTCAAGCACGTGACGGCGCAGGCGCGTCCCGAGTACCGCAAGGACGTCAGTGCCGCCACCGAGCACCGCCAGATCGACGGCGATATCGGCGACGACCTCGACGTGCTGCTGGCCGCTGCGGAACTCGTCGTGAGCACCCAGTTCGGGTCGACCTCGATGCTGCAGCGCAAGCTCCGCGTCGGCTTCGCCAAGGCCGGCCGTCTCATGGACCTTCTCGAATCGCGCGAGATCGTCGGCCCGTCCGAGGGCTCGAAGGCGCGCGACGTCCTCGTGTCGGCCGAGCAGTTGCCGGCCGTCCTGGCGAAGCTGCGCGGCGAGGAGCCGGCCGATCCGATCGCCGATGCCACGAGCGGATACGATGAGGTGGAAGGCTCGTCAGACGAGGATGCCTGGAACCTGACCGACAGGGAGTGACGGTGGCACTGCGCGGACGAGTTGCCCGCAGCGGGGACACCCCGGCCAGTACCGGGAATGTCGCGAACATCATCACCGTCGTGCGCATCCTGCTCGCCCCGGTCTTCATCTGGCTGTTGTTCGCCGACAACCACGAGTTCGGGCTGCTGCGCTACCTCGCGGCCGGGCTTTTCATCCTCGCGATCGCGACCGACAGCGTCGACGGCCTCCTCGCGCGTCGCCAGAACCTCGTGACGGATGTCGGGAAGCTCCTCGACCCGATCGCCGACAAGGTGCTCATCGGCGCCGCCCTCGTGACGCTCTCGATCCTCGGCGAGCTGTGGTGGTGGGTCACGATCGTCATCCTCGTCAGGGAGTTCGGCATCACGGCGTTCCGGCTCGCCGTCGTCCGCGACCGCGTCATCCCCGCCTCACGCGGCGGCAAACTCAAGACGATCGTGCAGGCGATCGCGATCTCCTTCTACCTCGTGCCGATGTGGCTTCTGCTCGGGGACTGGATGCACTGGTTCAACGCCGTGCTCATGGGGATCGCCCTCGTCTTCACCCTCGTCACGGGTCTCGATTACCTCGTGAAGGCGGTGCGGCACTCGCGCGCTGCGGATCCGGCCGGCTGACGTGCCTGCTCACGGCGTGCCCGCCCCGGACGTGCCTGCTCACGACGTTGCTCGACTCATCGCAGGGCTCGCCTCCCGCGGGCTCACCCTCGCGGTCGCCGAATCGCTCACCGGAGGCCTCCTGGTCGCCGAACTCATCCGGCCGGCAGGGGCATCGGCCGTCGTCCTCGGCGGGGTGGTCGCCTACGACACGGAGCTCAAGCACACGCTGCTCGGCGTCGACAGCGCGCTCCTGGCCGAGCACGGCCCCGTGCATCCGGATGTCGCTCGCCAGCTCGCGAGGAACGTGCGCGACCGTCTCGCCGTGGCCGGCCGCCCGGCCGACATCGGCATCGCGACGACGGGCGTCGCCGGCCCGGATCCGCAGGGCGGGCAGCAGCCGGGGACGGTGTTCCTGGGATTGTCGATGGGGGAAGAGACCCGGTCGCGACGCCTGGAACTCACCGGATCGCGTGACGAGATCCGCATCCGCACGGTCGAGGAGGCCATCCGCTGGATCGGAGAGGCACTCGAACGGGGACTGGTCTCGACGGGGGAATAGGTCCAGCATCGATCTCGTTACAACTGGTGATTCACAATGGCCGTACAGAAAGCACTGGTTAGAGTTTGATCACGGTAGGTTGTAAGGTGACGGGGCTGAGAGGCACTGCCACAGCAGGTTCCGCCGCTGAAATGCACGAGGCAGAGCGATTCGAGAGGAAGAGGAGGGTCCCATGGTTCTAGTCCGCCAGGAAATCGGAGATGTTCTCCGGGACTTTCGTCTGCAGAAGGGCCGTACCCTTCGCCAGGTCGCAAGCAAGGCGTCCGTAGCGCTCGGCTACCTCTCCGAGGTGGAGCGCGGTCAGAAGGAGGCGAGCTCTGAGATCCTCGCCTCCGTCGCGGATGCGCTGGAGACTCCGATCTCCGTCATCATGCGCGAAGTCGGCGACCGTCTCGCCGTCATCGAGGGCATCAACATCATTCCCGACACGGTCCCCGACGATCTCGTCGCGGACTTCGACGCGGACCTGGTGGTCCGCTGAGTCCATCGCGTGAACGCCCCGGCAGCCTCGGCGCCGGGGCGTTCCGTGCAGTCGGGGCCTTCAGCGCGGTTCGGGGCCTTCAGTGCGACTCGGGGAAGCGGCCGCTGTGCGGCTGAGTGAGTTCCGTCGTGCGGTCGCAGCGGAGTTCGGCGAATCGTTCGGCGGGGCGCTCGTTCGGGACCTCGTGCTCACCGAGCTCGGTGACCTGACCTCGGAGCAGGCTCTCGAGGCAGGCGTTCCCGCGAGGGAGGTCTGGCTCGCGCTCTGCCGGGCGAGCGATGTTCCCCCGAGCCGCTGGCACGGCGTGGGGCTTCGCGCGCCGCAGTGACACGCCGGGCGCAATCTATCGAACATTCCTTCGTAGTTGTGTAGGCTCCTGCACAGCAGCCATCGAAGAGGAGTTGTCCACAGTTCGCCCGTCGGTACCGGGAAATGTCACCGGCGAAGCGTACTGTCTGACTCATCGGCGATAGCAGCCGAACGCCTTGTCGCGGTACTCACTGGCCCTGCACCATCGGCGGTGAGAGGAACGGCAGCCTACAGGCACACCGATACGAGTACGAAGGAGTCACACCATGGCAACACCAGCAGATCGCGAGAAGGCACTCGACACCGCTCTCGCCCAAATCGACCGCCAGTTCGGCAAGGGCTCCGTCATGCGCCTCGGCAGCGATGAGCGGGCACCGGTCGCGGTCATCCCGACGGGATCGATCGCCCTCGACGTCGCGCTCGGGATCGGGGGGCTGCCGCGCGGTCGTATCGTCGAGATCTACGGCCCGGAGTCCTCCGGCAAGACCACGCTCACCCTCCACGCGATCGCGAACGCGCAGCGCGGCGGCGGTATCGCCGCCTTCATCGACGCAGAGCACGCGCTCGACCCTGAGTACGCGAAGGCGCTCGGGGTCGACATCGACTCCCTCCTGGTCTCCCAGCCCGATACCGGTGAGCAGGCGCTCGAGATCGCGGACATGCTCGTGCGGAGCGGTTCGATCGACCTCATCGTCATCGACTCGGTGGCGGCGCTCGTGCCGCGCGCGGAGATCGAGGGCGAGATGGGCGACTCCCACGTCGGCCTTCAGGCCCGGCTCATGTCGCAGGCGCTGCGCAAGCTCACCGGCGGTCTCAGCCAGACCAACACGACGATGATCTTCATCAACCAGCTGCGCGAGAAGATCGGGGTGTTCTTCGGCAGCCCGGAGACCACCGCGGGCGGCAAGGCGCTCAAGTTCTACGCCTCGGTGAGGCTCGACATCCGGCGCATCGAGACCCTCAAGGAGGGAACGGATGCCGTCGGCAACCGCACGCGCGTGAAGGTCGTCAAGAACAAGATGGCGCCGCCGTTCAAGCAGGCGGAGTTCGACATTCTGTACGGCTCCGGCATCTCACGCGAGGGCAGTCTCATCGACTTCGGCGTAGAGCACGAGATCGTCAAGAAGTCGGGTGCCTGGTACACCTACGACGGCGACCAGCTCGGCCAGGGCAAGGAGAACTCGCGCAAGTATCTCATCGACAACCCGAAGATCGCGCTCGAGATCGAGGGCAAGATCATGGCCAAGCTCGGGATCGGCGCGGAGGGCAAGGCGGCCTCCGCCGCAGCGCTCGCGCTGGCTGCGGAGGCCATCCTGGCCGCCGATGCCGACGAGAAGTTCCCCGAGGCTTTCGACGAGGCAGGAACGGTCGATTCGATCGAGGAGAAGCTCGCCAGCCGCAAGGCCGTCTGAGCGCGTTCTCCGAGTGAGCAATGAACTCCGATGAGAAGCTGGCGCGGGTCACCTACCTCCCAGGGGTGACCCCGCCGGCCGCTCCCGTTCCCGCTTTCCCTGCCGCCGAGGAGCCGAGTGCGGACGACCGGCAGGCGCAGGAACACCGCGCCGAGAACGTGAGTATGCACGCGCTCACGAGGCGGGGCATGTCGCGCTGGGAACTCGGTGAGGCGCTGTTGGCCCGTGATCTCGATCCCTGCATCGTCGAGGCCGAACTCGACCGGCTGGAGGGCGTCGGACTCATCGACGACACCGCGCTGGCCGAAACCATCGTCCGGACCCAGCGCGAGCGCAAGGGGCTCGGCCGCACGGCGCTCGTCGCCGAACTGCGGAGGCGCCGCATCGACCAGGACATCATCGAGGGGGCGATCGAGGAGTTCGATGAGGACGACGAGCGGGAGCGGGCCCAGCAACTCGCCATCCGTCGGGCAGCCCAGCTTCGCAACCTCGACCACGCGACCGCCGTGCGGCGCCTGAGCGGCTATCTGCAGCGCAAGGGGTATTCCTCCGAGACGGTGAGGGGAGCCGTGCTTATGGCGTTGCCGCGCCAGCCCTCGGGAGTCCGCTTTCGCTGATGTACGCGAGAGGTGCGCCTCCCGTGGGTTTCGTGAGCATCTAGGATCGTGTGCGTGACTTCGCCCCGCCGCAGTGTTTCCCTCACCATCCTTCTTCCAGCAGTGCTCCTCGCCGCCCTCACTCTCGGCGGCTGCGGCATCCTCGAACCGACCCCGACCCCAACGCCCACCGAGACCCAGGCAGTCATCGACACGACGAAGTACATCGGCGGCGAGATCGACCCGGCCGACACGACCTGGAGCGGGACCGACAGCGGCGGCGACCTGACGACCATCACGCTCCACGCCGACGGAACCCTCGCGATCGGCTACGGCGAGACCACCTACGACTACCCGGGCGACACCTGGCGGGTACGGGACGGAATCCTGCGCATGGAGGTCTACCTGGATGAGACGAACGGGCTCGCCCAGTACGTCGGAACCTGGAATCCGGAAACGCGGGTGATCGACACGGTCATGAGGACGACGAAGACCGCGAAGCAACTCACGGTGACCCTCACCCAGCAGTGATCCCCACCATCGAGGCCCGATCGATCGAGACCTGCACGTCGCCGGATTAGGCTTGAGGCACCATGAATGCGACGACGGGGACGAGTGAGCGATCGCGCACCTACGAGGTGCGCACCTTCGGCTGCCAGATGAACGTGCACGACTCGGAACGACTGAGCGGCTCGCTGGAGGCAGCCGGCTATGTGCGGGCTGACAGCGGCGACGCCGACGTCGTGGTCATCAACACCTGCGCAGTCCGGGAGAACGCCGACAACAAGCTCTACGGCACGCTCGGGATGCTCTCCTCCGTGAAACGCAAGCACGAGGGCATGCAGATCGCCGTCGGCGGTTGCCTCGCCCAGAAGGACAAGGGCACGATCCTCGAGAAGGCACCGTGGGTGGATGTCGTCTTCGGCACCCACAACATGGGATCGCTTCCTGCACTCCTCGAACGGGCCCGCCACAACGGTGAGGCGCAACTCGAGATACTCGAGTCCCTCGAAGTCTTCCCCTCGACGCTGCCGACGCGGCGCGAATCCACCTACAGCGGCTGGGTCTCCATCTCGGTCGGCTGCAACAACACCTGCACGTTCTGCATCGTCCCGTCGCTGCGCGGCAAGGAGAAGGATCGGCGGCCCGGCGACATCCTCGCCGAGATCCAGGCCCTCGTCGACGACGGGGCGATCGAGGTGACCCTGCTGGGGCAGAACGTCAACTCCTACGGTGTCGAATTCGGGGATCGCCAGGCGTTCGGCAAGCTGCTGCGCGCGGCCGGCGAGATCCGCGGCCTCGAGCGCATCCGGTTCACGAGCCCCCACCCGGCGGCCTTCACCGACGACGTCATCGAGGCGATGGCCGAGACCCCCGCCGTCATGCCGCAGCTGCACATGCCGCTGCAGTCGGGCTCCGACCGGATCCTGCGCGCCATGCGGCGCAGCTACCGCTCAGAGAAGTTCCTCGGCATCCTCGACCGGGTGCGCGCGCGGATTCCCCAGGCGGCGATCACGACCGACATCATCGTCGGCTTCCCGGGCGAGACCGAGGAGGACTTCCAGGAGACGCTGCGGGTCGTCGAGGCGGCGCGATTCTCCTCAGCCTTCACCTTCCAGTACTCGATCCGTGAGGGCACGCCGGCAGCGACCATGGCCGACCAGGTTCCGAAAGACGTCGTGCAGGAGCGCTACGAGCGCCTTGTGGCGCTGCAGGAGCACATCTCCTGGGAGGAGAACCAGAGGCTGGTCGGCACGGCGGTCGAGGTGCTCGTCGCCAATGGCGAGGGCCGCAAGGACGCCGATACCCACCGCCTGAGCGGTCGTGCCGAGGACGGCCGGCTCGTCCACTTCGACATCCCGGCGGGCAGCGCGGCGCCGCGTCCCGGCGATGTGGTCTCGGTCGTCATCACCCAGGCGGCGCCGTTCCACCTCATCGCCGACGCACCATCCGGCGCCACCCTCACGGTGCGGCACACCCGCGCCGGCGACGCCTGGGATCGCGCCGAGGCGGCGAGCTGTGCGGTTCCGGATGCCCCCGGCACTGCCCCCGGCCGCGTCTCGCTCGGCCTGCCCACGTTCCGCCCCTCCGCGTGACCCTCCCGCTCCTCGCCGTCGTCGGTGCCACCGGTACAGGCAAGAGCGCCCTCTCCCTCGTGCTCGCCGAACGCCTGGTCGCCGACGGGCATCCGGCCGAGATCGTCAACGCCGACGCCATGCAGCTCTACCGCGGCATGGACATCGGCACGGCGAAGCTTGCACCCGCCGAACGCCGCGGCATCCCGCACCACCTGCTCGACATCCTCGAGGTCACCGAGGAGGCCAGCGTCGCCGACTACCAGTCGCGCGCGCTGGAGGTTATCGGCGACATCCGGGGGCGCGGCGCGACGCCCATCCTCGTCGGCGGATCAGGACTCTACGTCTCGTCGGTGCTCTACGACTTCCGATTCCCGGGAACCGACCCTGCCATCCGCGCGCGTCTGGAGGCCGAACTGGCGGCACACGGGCCCGGCATGGTGTTCCAGCGACTCAGGGAACTCGACCCGGATGCGGCTGCCGCGATCGGACCGTACAACGGGCGGCGCATCGTGCGTGCGCTCGAGGTCATCGAGCTCACCGGGGAGCCGTTCGGTTCCGGCCTGCCCGACGAGTCGCGTCTGCGCGAGCCCGCCGTCATCCTCGGGCTGAGTGCTCCCCGGGATCGGCTGGTGAGCCGGCTCGATGAGCGCGTCGCCGGGATGTGGCGCGACGGGCTGCTCAAGGAGGTGCGAGGGCTGCTGGCCCAGGGCCTCGAGCGCGGCGTCACGGCTCGCCGTGCGATCGGCTACGCGCAGGCCGTCGCACAGCTCGCCGGCGACCTCCCCGAGACGGAGGCGATCGGGCAGGCGGCGGCTCTCACCCGGCGGTACGCACGCCGTCAGGTCGGCTGGTTCCGCCGTTACCCGCACGCCGAATGGCTCGAGCACGACGACCCCGACCTGGTCGACCGGGCGTTGGCTCTAACATTGGCTCATGGCTGAACTGCACTTCACCAAGGGACACGGCACCGGTAACGACTTCGTGCTGTTCGCCGACCCCGACGGTGCGGTGAACCTCGGCCCAGACCAGATCCGTGCCCTCTGCGACCGCCACTTCGGCATCGGAGCCGACGGTGTCATCCGCGCCGTGCGGTCGAAGGCGCTTCCGGATGGCGCGGCCGCCCTCGCCGAAGACGCCGCCGCCGAATGGTTCATGGACTACCACAACTCGGACGGGACCGTCTCGGAGATGTGCGGCAACGGCATCCGGGTCTACGCGCGATTCCTGCTGGAGAACGGGCTCGCCGAGCTCGAGAGCGGCCAGACGCTCCCCATCGGCACGCGCGGCGGGGTCCGTGACGTGCAACGGAACGCCACCGGCTACCAGGTGGATCTCGGACGCTGGTCGCTCGACGGCGGCGAGCCGCTCGTGCGGGCACGGGGCCTCAAGGTCGCCAGGCCCGGCTTGGGCATCAACGTCGGGAACCCGCACGTCGTCGTCGCGCTCTCGAGCGACGACGAACTCGACTCCGCAGACCTCGCCTGGATCCCCATCCTCGATCCTGAGCCCGAAGCCGGTGCCAACGTCGAATTCGTGGTGCCGGGCGACCCTCTCGTGAAAGACGGTGTCGGGCACATCCGGATGCGTGTGCACGAACGCGGGAGCGGCGAGACGCTCTCCTGTGGGACCGGTGCGGTGGCGGCGGCGCTCGCCACGCGGTACTGGGCGGGGGAGGGCGCACCGGACCAGTGGCGGGTCGAGGTACCGGGCGGGGTGCTCGGGGTCCGGATGTGGGCGGCGGAGGACGGCGAACACGTCTCGCTCTCCGGGCCGGCCGAGTTCAGTTTCGACGGGATCGTCGCGTACTGAGCGGTTATCTGCGACGGACCTTCAGCACGCGGTAGCCCTTGCTGGTTGCAGCGCGGGAGACCGCGAAGTCGGCCGGCAGGGTGCCGTCGAGCCAGCGCTGCAGGGAGTCCGAGCCGAGGTTGCGCTG
This sequence comes from Leifsonella bigeumensis, assembly GCF_039537265.1. Lineage (NCBI taxonomy): Bacteria > Bacillati > Actinomycetota > Actinomycetes > Micrococcales > Microbacteriaceae > Leifsonella > Leifsonella bigeumensis. The sequence continues at coordinate 893,361 of NZ_BAABAE010000003.1, forward strand.
CACGACGAGCCAGGCATCCGAATCGGGTTCGAGCCGCGGAAGCCATGACTCGAGCATGTTGTGGAGCACGTTCTTACCGACTCGGATGGGCGGGTTCGAACGGATCGTCATGAACTCGACCCCCTCGGGAACATCTTCGGGTCGGCAGGCGTTGACATTGTCCAGGCCGAGAGTCCCGGCATTGCGGCGCACCAGGTCGAGGGCTCTCTCATTGACGTCGACGGCCCACACCGTCGCGTGGGGGGACTCCAGGGCGAGAGACAGCGCGATCGGCCCCCAACCGCAGCCCAGGTCGAGGAAATGGCCTCCGGGCGGCGGGGGAGGCGTGTGAGCGAGCAGGACCTGCGTGCCGGCGTCGACGCGCTCCGGGCTGAACACGCCATTGGCGGTCGTGAGGGTGTACGGCATGCCGAGCAGGGTGACCTGAATGGGCCTGAGCTGTAGTGCACTTGCCGGAGATGACGAAAAGTAGTGCTCGTCGGCCATGCAGAGAAACTTACCGAAAACCGGAAGGCTAGGGTTAACCCAATGACTGAACGTGAGGAACGAGACCGCGGATCCATGGATCCCGTCGACCGCGTGTTGGCTGCAGCCGACGCCCGGGCGGACAGTCGTGCCCTCTTCGGGGGCTCCGCGCTCGCACTACAGGGCCAGGCGGCGGCATCCGGGATCGATGGGGACCAGCTCGACCTCGAGGAGCGCCAGGCGCTGCGACGTGTCGGCGGACTCTCCACCGAGCTCGCCGACGTCACCGAGGTCGAGTACCGGCAGCTGCGGCTCGAGAACGTCGTGCTCATCGGCATCTACGCCCAGGGCGGCCTCGAGGACGCCGAGAACTCGTTGCGCGAGCTCGCCGCACTCTCCGAGACCGCCGGTGCCGTCGTGCTCGACGGGCTGCTCCAGCGCCGTACGCACCCCGACCCCAGCACTTTCCTCGGCAAGGGCAAGGCCCAGGAGCTTCGCGACGCGGTCGCGGCGCTCGGAGCGGACACCGTGGTCGCCGACACCGAGCTCGCCCCGAGCCAACGTCGTGCGCTGGAGGATGTCGTGGGGGTCAAGGTCATCGACCGCACGGCCGTCATCCTCGACATCTTCAGCCAGCACGCCAAGAGCCGCGAGGGCAAAGCCCAGGTCGAGCTCGCCCAGCTCGAATACCTCCTGCCGCGACTGCGCGGCTGGGGTGAATCGATGAGCCGTCAGGCCGGTGGCCAGGTGGGCTCCGGCGTCGGGATGGGCTCACGTGGCCCCGGTGAGACCAAGATCGAGCTCGATCGGCGCCGCATCCACACCCGGATGTCGCGCCTGCGCAAGCAGATCAAGGGCTTCGCGCCCGGCCGGGAGGCCAACCGGGCGAACCGCAGCCGCCACGCCGTGCCCTCGGTCGCCATCGCCGGCTACACGAACGCCGGGAAGTCGTCGCTGCTCAACCGGATCACGCGCGCGGGCGCCCTCGTCGAGAACGCACTCTTCGCGACGCTCGACACGGCCGTCCGGCGCACTGAGACCGCCGACGGCCGCTCATACACCCTCGTCGACACGGTCGGCTTCGTTCGCAACCTTCCGCACGAGCTCGTCGAGGCCTTCCGCTCGACGCTGGAGGAGGTCGAGAGGGCGGATGTCATCATCCACGTCTTGGATGCGAGCCATCCGGACCCGGCGAGCCAGTTGGCGACAGTGCGCGACGTCATCGGCGAGCTCGGTGCGCGGGACATCCCGGAGATCCTCGTGTTCAACAAGTCCGACCTCGTGGGCGACGACGACGTGCTGGCTCTTCGCGGTCTCGAGCCGGAGGCGGTCTTCGTCTCAGCGCGCACGGGAGCGGGCATCGACGAGTTGCTCGCGCGCATCTCCGACCTCATTCCGAGGCCCGACATCCGGGTGGAACTGCTCGTGCCCTATGAGCACGGCGAAGTCATCGCCGCACTGCATGAGCGCGGCACGGTCGTCTCTACGAGCTACGAGGAGACCGGGACCCGGATCGTCGCACTCGTGATGCCCGAACAGGCCGGGTCACTGCGCGACTACCAGGTCGTCCCCGCCTGACGAGCGCGGTAGGGCTCAGACCGAACGCAGCACCGCGACGACCTTGCCGAGAATCTCGGCATAGTCGCCCACGATGGGGGCGAACGCGGAGTTGCGCGGCAGGAGCCAGGTGTGTCCGTCTCGCTGCTGGAAGACCTTGACGGTGGCCTCATCGTCGAGCATCGCCGCGACGATCTCACCGTTCTCCGCATTCTTCTGCTGGCGAACGACGACCCAGTCGCCGTCGCAGATCGCGGCGTCGATCATGGATTCGCCGACGACCTTGAGCATGAACAGGTCACCCTTGCCGACGAGCTGACGCGGGAGAGGGAAGACCTCGTCCACCTGCTGCTCGGCGGTGATCGGGATGCCGGCGGCGATTCGCCCGACAAGGGGGACCATGGCGGCATCGCCGACCGGGATGGCCGTGTCGGTCGCGCCATCGCTGGTCGGAACCTCGATGAGCACCTCGAGCGCGCGCGTACGGTTCGGGTCGCGGCGCAGGTAGCCGCTCAGCTCGAGCTGGCCCAGCTGGTGCGTGACGCTCGAGAGCGAGGCGAGGCCCACGGCGTCGCCGATCTCGCGCATGCTCGGCGGATATCCGCGGGTTGCCACCGAGCGCTGGATGACCTCGAGGATCGCCAGCTGCTTCTCGCTCAGGCTCTTGCGGCGCCGGGTGCGGCTCGAGGCGAGGCCGAGCTCGACCGGGCCCTGTTCGACCGGGCCCTGCTCCACGGAGACCTGATCCGGTGAACTCGGTTGGGCGGTGTCGTCATCCATTCCGCGCCTGCCAATCTGTGCGTTCGGTCCCGACGATGAGAATGTCGGTGGTTGCTGATGGTCTTTCTCCTGACAATCGAAACTGTATCCCGGATGGGGCCTGAAGACAAACATCATTTCGAGTGTGTCGCGACACGACACGGTGAAATTCTCGAAGATCGGCTTGCTTTTCGCTTCATTCGAAGATAGGTTCGGAACATAGCTTCGTATCCGGCGCTCCCGGCCGAGCGCCGGATACGGAAGTTCTCAGGGAGGCCCGCGGGCGCCCGAGTACAGGGGAGGCACAGATGACCACCACCGCACTGAACTACGCCGGGGCGCCTCGTCGCTTGGGCTCCACTCGCTTGGGCTCCACTCGTCTGGCCTCCACTCGCCTGCGGATCACTCGACGCGGTCGTGCGGTGCTCGCGGTGCTCATCGTCGTCCCGCTCATCGCGATGGCGCTCGCCTTCGCACTGAACGGCGGGGCCGCAACGGCCAGCGCAGAACCGTCCACCACTGACTTCCAGTACGTCACGGTCGAACCGGGCCAGTCCCTGTGGCAGCTCGCCGAGTCGATCGCGCCCGGTGCCGATCCGCGTGATGTCATCTCCGATCTCGTGCGGCTCAACGGGCTCCAGGGCTCCGTGGTCCACCCCGGGGAGCGTCTCGCCATCCCGGCCGCCTACGCCGGGTAGATCGTCGTGAACCGGGGCCAGCCGGCTCCCTCCCGTAGCATGGCCGAGTGGCAGAACTGGATGACCTTCCCCTCCGCGACGACCTGAGAGGCCTCTCGCCCTATGGCGCGCCCCAGAAGCACGTCCGCATCCCGCTCAACGTCAACGAGAACTCTCACGGGATCCCCGAACCGGTCGCCCGCGATGTCGTGACCGCCCTCGCCGGTGCCGTGCTGCAGGCCAACCGCTATCCGGACCGCGAATTCACGGCGCTGCGCGAAGGCCTGGCCGACTACCTCGGGCACGGTCTCACGCGCGACAACACCTGGGCCGCGAACGGCTCCAACGAGATCCTGCAGCAGGTGCTGCAGGCCTTCGGAGGCCCGGGGCGCAGTGTGCTCGGTTTCCCGCCGACCTACTCGATGTATCCGATCCTCGCCCGCGGTACCGGCACCACCTGGGTCGCCGGGAAGCGGGATGCGGATTACGCGATCACGCCCGAGACGGCCGTTCGCGAAATCGTGGCCACGGAGCCCGACCTCGTCTTCTTCTGCTCGCCCAACAATCCGACCGGAACCCCGCTGGCGCTCGACACCATCGAGGCGGCCTACGACGCCGCGAGGGGGATCGTCGTCGTCGACGAGGCCTATGCAGAGTTCGCTCCACCCGACACCCCCTCCGCCCTGACCCTGCTTCCGGGGCGCGAACGCCTCATCGTCTCGCGCACCATGAGCAAGGCCTTCGCCTTCGCCGGCGTGCGGCTCGGCTATCTGGCTGCCGACCCTGCGGTCGCCGACGCGCTGCGCCTCGTGAGACTCCCGTACCACCTCTCCGCCCTGACCCAGGCGGCTGCGGTCGCCGCGCTCGGGCATGCGGATGAACTGCTCGCGACGGTCGCCGACATCGCCGCCCAGCGCGACCGCATGCTCGCGGAGCTCCCCAGGCTCGGCTTCCCCACCCGCGAGAGCTGGACCAACTTCGTGCTCTTCGGGGGAGTCGCCGACCCGGCCGCGCTGTTCGACGCCCTCCTGGAGCGGGACATCCTCATCCGCGACGTCGGCATCCCGAACCACCTGCGGGTCACCGCGGGTACCGAAGTCGAGACGAGCGCCTTTCTCGCGGCGATGGCCGAGCTCGCGGCTCAATAGACTGGGACCATGACCATGCACCGCACGGCCGAGCTTCGCCGCGAGACGAGCGAATCGAGTATCGAGCTCTCCCTCGACCTCGACGGCGCGGGTATCGCCGACATCGATACGACCGTCCCGTTCTTCGATCACCTGCTCACCGCGTTCTCGAAGCACTCGCTCATCGACCTCAGGGTGCACGCGCACGGTGACACGCACATCGACGTTCACCACACGGTCGAGGATGCCGGAATCGTCCTCGGGAAGGCGCTCGCGGCCGCCCTCGGCGACAAGGCGGGGATCTCCCGGTTCGGCGACGCCCTCGTGCCGCTCGACGAGGCGCTCGTGCAGGCCGTCGTCGATGTGTCCGGGCGTCCATACCTCGTGCACTCGGGGGAGCCCGCGGGCTTCGAGCACCACCTCATCGGCGGCCACTTCACCGGCTCGATGGTGCGGCACGTCTTCGAGGCGATCGCGTTCAATGCGGGCCTCACCGTGCACATCACGGTGCTCGGCGGCCGCGATCCGCACCACATCGCCGAAGCCGAGTTCAAGGCCTTCGCGCGTGCCCTTCGGCAGGCGATCTCCCCGGATGCCCGGGTGAGCGGCGTGCCCTCGACGAAGGGTGCCCTGTAACAGTGTTACGGCCATCCGTCGTCGTTCTCGACTACGGCAGCGGCAACGTCCACTCGGCGGCGAAGGCCCTCGAGGAGGTCGGCGCGCGGGTCGAGCTGACCGCCGACCGTGCCCGTGTCGCGGAGGCGGATGGCCTGGTCGTACCCGGGGTCGGCGCGTTCGCCGCCGTCATGGGCGCGCTCGAGGCGGTGCGCGGCCCCGAACTCATCGATCGCAGGCTCGCCGGCGGGCGACCGGTGCTCGGTATCTGCGTCGGCATGCAGGTCATGTTCGAACGCGGCATCGAACGCGGGGAGGACACCGAGGGGCTCGGGCAGTGGCCGGGCGTCGTCACGCGCCTCGAGTCGGAGATCCTGCCTCACATCGGCTGGAACCGGGTCGAGGCGCCGGAGGACTCCGCGCTGTTCGCGGGGCTTCAGAACGAGAGGTTCTACTTCGTCCACTCCAATGCCGCGCTCGACTGGGCGTTGCCGGATGACGCCACCCTCCTCGCCCCTCGCCTCACATGGTCGCAGCACGGTGGCCGGTTCCTCGCGGCCGTCGAGAACGGTCCGCTCTCGGCGACCCAGTTCCACCCCGAGAAGTCGGGGGCTGCAGGCCTGCGACTCCTGGCGAATTGGGTGACCGGCCTCAAAGGTGACTAGTATCTGAGACTTGCCCCCGCGCACGCGCGCGGTCCCACAGCAGAAATGACACCGATGAGTGACTTCAACAGGACACCGCAACTGGTTCTCCTTCCGGCGGTGGATGTCGCGGACGGCAAGGCCGTCAGGCTCACTCGGGGCGAGGCGGGCACCGAGAAGAGTTTCGGCGATCCCGTCGACGCGGCGAGCGACTGGATCGACCAGGGCGCGGAGTGGATCCACCTCGTCGACCTCGATGCGGCGTTCGGCCGCGGCAACAACCACGGCACGATCAAGCGGGTCATCAAGCAGGCGCGCGGGGCCAACATCGAACTCTCCGGCGGCATCCGCGACGATGAGAGCCTCGAGGCGGCGCTCGCGACCGGGGCGAAGCGCATCAACCTGGGCACGGCGGCGCTCGAGAACCCGGTGTGGACGGCGCACGTCATCGCCGAGTACGGCGAGGCGATCGCGGTGGGTCTGGACGTGCGCGGTACGACGCTCGCCGCCCGCGGCTGGACCAAGGACGGCGGTGACCTGTACGAGGTGCTCGATCGCCTCGAGGACGCCGGATGCGCTCGCTACGTCGTCACGGACGTCACGCTAGACGGCACCCTCCAGGGGCCGAATCTCGACCTGCTGCGCGAGGTGGCGAACCGAACCGAGAGGCCGGTCATCGCCTCGGGCGGCATCAGCAGCCTCGACGACATCGCAGCCCTGCGTGAGCTCGTCCCGCTCGGCCTCGAGGGCACGATCGTCGGCAAGGCGCTCTACACGAAGGCGTTCACGCTCGCCGAAGCGCTCGACGTCGCCTCGGACTAGCCGACGGATCCGCTGGCGCCGATGATCCAGACCGTTCGCCGATGACCGAGCCCGGGCCGCTGACCGACTCCGCGGGACAGCCGTGGGCCGGCCGACACTTCGAGCCCAATCCGAGCCCGGATGACGACGGCAGTGCGCCGCCCGCGCTGCTCGAGGCGATCGCCGGGTTCCGCTCCGGCGAAGCCGACGAGGTCGCCGTCGTCCAGGCATTCCGGGCATCCAGGCTGCTCATCCCTTTGCTCGCCAGGCTCGGCGAGGCAGGCGTCAACGCGGAGGGGAAGAAGATCGACAAGAGCCAGGAGCTCTCGATCGTCACGGTGGCCGGGCCGGACGGCCGCACGGTGCTCCCGGTGTTCAGCTCGGTCACCGCGATGAGCGCCTGGAATCCGGTCGCCCGCCCGGTGCCGGCGGTGGGGCCGCGGGTCGCGCTCGCCGCAGCGAGCGAAGGCACCGACCTCGTTGTGCTCGATCCGACCTCGGAGACCGAGTTCGCCATCCGGCGCCCCGCGCTCTGGGCGATCGCGCGGCAGCAGGAGTGGACTCCGAGCTTCCGGTCGGCCGAGGTCGCGGCGGAGTTCGCGGCGTCGGTCGTCGACGAGCCCTCGGTCAGGGGGCTCGTGCTCACCGCGGGCGATCCGGATGCCCGGCTGCGCGGCCCAGAGCTCCGGGTCGAACTCACGCTCATCCCCGGGCTCGAAGGAAGCCAGCTCGAGGACCTGTTGTCCCGGCTGTCTGCCCGGTGGGCGCAGAGCGAGCTCATCGCCGACCGCGTCGACTCGCTGGAGGTGGCTCTCCGGTCTAGTTGACCGGGCCGGTGTACTTCTCACCGGGGCCCTGCCCCGGCGCATCCGGGAACTGCGACGCCTCGCGGAACGCGAGCTGCACCGAGCGCAGCCCGTCGCGCAGCGGGCGCGCGTGGTGGTCGCCGATCTCCGGGGCGGCCGCCGTGACGAGGCCGGCGAGAGCCGTGATGAGCTTGCGGGCCTCGTCGAGGTCGATCTGGGCGTCCGGGTCGTCGGCGAGCCCGCACTTGACGGCGGCGGCGCTCAGCAGGTGCACGGCGACCGTGTTGATGAGTTCCACCGCGGGAACCTCGGCGATGTCCCGTGTTGCGTCATCGACCATCGGCTCGCCCATCGACCATTCCTCTGTTAGACTCGTGCGGGCTCCGGAGCAGTTTCGCTCCGAGCGCGAAAGTGGAGATTCTCCCACCCGCGACCGCATTCTCAAGGTTACCGGGTAGTAGGCGCCCCGCCGTCACGGTCACCCGTGGCGGTAGACCAGGGTGCCAGGTTGATGTCGTCGTGCGAAGGCGCGGCGCGCAACAGGTGACTTTCCCCTCTCGCCGCCGAACGGCATCCGTCGTCCGGTGGGCTGAACACCATGACAGAGGAGTTACCTATCAGCGATCCCCGTACGAATGACCGGATCCGTGTGCCCGAGGTCCGCCTCGTCGGCCCGAGCGGTGAGCAGGTCGGCGTCGTCAAGATCGAGGTCGCACTGCGGCTCGCACAGGAGGCAGACCTGGACCTGGTCGAGGTCGCCCCCAACTCGAAGCCGCCCGTCGCCAAGATCATGGACTACGGAAAGTTCAAGTACGAAGAGGCGCAGAAGGCCAAGGAGGCCAGGCGCAACCAGGCGAACACGATCCTCAAGGAGGTTCGGTTCCGCCTCAAGATCGACAAGCACGACTACGAGACGAAGCGCAAGCGCGCTGAAGGATTCCTGCAGGGCGGCGACAAGGTCAAGGCCATGATCCTGTTCCGTGGTCGTGAGCAGTCCCGCCCCGACCAGGGCGTACGGCTGCTCCAGAAGTTCGCCGAGGATGTCGCCGAGTTCGGCTCCGTCGAGTCGACCCCGACGATCGACGGCCGCAACATGGTCATGGTCATCGGCCCGCACAAGAACAAGGCCACTGCGAAGGCGGAGGCGGATGCCCGCCGGGCCGCCGCGAAGCCGGCCCGCTCCCGAAGCGAGGAGCCGGCCGCGCCGGCGCAGAACGAGAGCACAGCACAGGACGACAGCAAGGAAGAGGAAAAGGATGCCTAAGCAGAAGACCCACTCAGGGGCGAAGAAGCGATTCAAGATCACCGGCAGCGGCAAGCTCATGAAGCAGCAGGCCGGGATGCGCCACAACCTCGAGGTGAAGTCGGGTCAGCGCAAGCGCCGCCTGAACACGGACGAGCCGGTCGCCAAGGCCGATGTCAAGGCCATCAACAAGCTTCTCGGTCGCTAGAGACCACGACGACAAGGAAAACAGGAAATGGCAAGAGTAAAGCGGGCCGTCAACGCCCAGAAGAAGCGTCGCGTCGTCCTCGAGCGTGCATCCGGCTACCGCGGCCAGCGGTCGCGCCTCTATCGCAAGGCCAAGGAGCAGGTCACCCACTCGCTCGTCTACGCCTACCGTGACCGTCGTGCGCGCAAGGGTGACTTCCGCCGCCTGTGGATCCAGCGCATCAACGCTGCGGCCCGCGAGAACGGTCTCACCTACAACCGCCTCATCCAGGGTCTGAACCTGGCCGGCGTCGAGGTCGACCGTCGCATCCTCGCCGAGCTCGCCGTCAACGAGCCGGCGACGTTCGCGTCGATCGTGGCGACCGCGAAGGCCGCCCTGCCGAAGGACACGAGCGCGCCCAGGGACAAGTCTGCTGCGTAGACTTATGGCATGACCCACAATCCGCGCGCGCTGGAGCTGGGAGCGACGACACCGATGTGTCGGCGCCGCGACGCCAGCGCCGATGAAGCTGTGCTTCATCGGAGGAACGCGTGATCGACAATCCGCGTTCCCCGAGAATCCGGGCTGTCGCAAAGCTTCACAAGAGAGGAGCCCGGTCTGAGACCGGGCTTTTTCTCCTGGAGGGTCCGCAGGCCGTCGCCGAAGCGCTGACGTATCGTCCTGAACTCGTCGTCGAGCTCTACGCGACGCCGACTGCGCTCGAGCGCTACACCGACATCGGGCAGACCGCCGTCGATGCCGGTGTCGATGTCGAGTTCGTCACCGAGCAGGTCCTCGACACCATGGCCGACACCGTCACCCCGCAGGGGATCGTCGCGGTCTGCCATCAGTTCCCGATCTCGATCAGGGATCTCCTGAGGGCGTCGGGTCAGGATGGAGGCGGCCCTCGACTCGTGGCGATCCTCGAGGAGGTGCGCGACCCGGGAAACGCCGGCACGATCATCCGGGCCGCGGATGCCGCCGGCGCCGACGGGGTGATCCTGAGCGGTCGCAGCGTCGACCTGTACAACCCGAAGGTGGTGCGGGCGACGACCGGTTCACTGTTCCACCTGCCGATCGCCGTGGGCGTCGAGCTGGATGCCGTGCTCGAGCGGGCGAAGGCGATCGGTCTGCAGGTGCTCGCCGCCGACATCAAGGGCGACGATCTGCTCCAGGTGCGTCGTGACGGCATGCTCGCCCGCCCGACGGCGTGGTTGTTCGGCAACGAGGCGCGCGGGCTCTCCGACGAGCACCTGGCGGTCGCCGACCGCGTTGTGACGGTGCCGATCTACGGTCAGGCCGAGTCGATGAACCTGGCGACCGCGGCATCCGTCTGCCTCTACGAATCGGCTTTCGCACAGCGCGCAGACGGTGGTTGAGTGGTCCGAAAGCAGTATCGAAACCCGCTTTCGCACGGCTCGTCGTGTAAGCGCTTGTCACGTCTCGGTCACGACCGGCGGATGCGTTTGAGCCGCGGCCTCGGCGTATGAAAGTATGGGCACATGGAGCCCTCACAAAGTGGTGAACCCCTTGTCGTCATCGATCACGTCAACAAGCACTTCGGCGAGCTTCATGTCCTGAAGGACATCACGACCACAGTGGGTCGCGGCGAGGTCGTCGTGGTGATCGGTCCGAGCGGTTCCGGCAAGTCGACCCTGTGTCGCGCGATCAATCGCCTCGAGACGATCGACGACGGGACCATCACGATCGACGGTGTCGCGCTGCCCGAGGAGGGCAAGGGCCTCGCGAAGCTGCGCGCCGATGTCGGCATGGTGTTCCAGTCCTTCAACCTCTTCGCCCACAAAACCGTTCTCGAGAACGTGACCCTCGGCCCGCGCAAGGTTCGCGGGCAGTCGAAGGCCGTCGCCGACAAGCACGCCATGGAGCTTCTCGATCGCGTCGGGGTCGCCAACCAAGCGTCGAAGATGCCCTCACAGCTCTCCGGTGGCCAGCAGCAGCGCGTCGCCATCGCCCGCGTGCTCGCGATGGACCCCAAGCTCATCCTCCTCGACGAGCCGACTTCGGCGCTCGACCCCGAGATGATCTCCGAGGTCCTGGATGTCATGGTGCAGCTCGCGCACGACGGCATGACCATGGTCGTCGTGACGCACGAGATGGGCTTCGCCCGCAAGGCCGCGAATCGTGTGCTCTTCATGGCGGATGGCGAGATCGTCGAAGAGGCGAAACCCGAGCAGTTCTTCACCGACCCGCAGAGTTCGAGGGCGAAGGACTTCCTCTCGAAAATCCTCACTCACTGACCAGTGGGCGAGAAACACAGCAAGGAGAGAGACATGAGAATCAGAAAAAGTCTGATGATCACTGCCATCGCCGCCGCCAGCGTCCTCGGACTCGGTGCGTGTGCGGGTGGTGGCGGAACCACGCCGCCGGCAGCCGAGACACCCACGTTCGAGGCCGGTACCACGATGGCGAAGCTCGCGGACGCGGGGACCATCACGATCGGCACGAAGTTCGATCAGCCGCTCTTCGGCCTCAAGGGCCCGGACGGCAACCCGGTCGGGTTCGACGTCGAGATCGGCAAGATCATCGCGGCCGCGCTCGGCATCCCGGCCGACAAGATCAAGTGGGTGGAGACGGTCTCCGCGAACCGCGAGCCGTTCATCGAGAACGGCACGGTCGACATCGTCGTGGCCACCTACACGATCAATGACAAGCGCAAGGAAGTCATCTCCTTCGCCGGGCCGTACTACAACGCGGGCCAGGACATCCTCGTGCTCGCAGGCAACCCGGAGGGCATCACCGGACCGGAGGACCTTGCGGGCAAGGATGTCTGCAGCGTCGCCGGCTCCACTTCGGAGAAGAACATCGCCGAGTATGACGTGAACCTCATCACGACGGACACCTACTCCAACTGCCTGGAGCCCCTCCGCAGTGGCAAGGTCATCGCCGTGACGACGGACAACGTCATCCTGGCCGGCCTCGCCGACCAGAACGCGGGCGAGTTCGAGGTTCTGGGCAACCCGTTCACCGAGGAGCCCTACGGCATCGGTCTCGGCCACGATGATGACGCGTTCCGCGACTTCATCAACGACGTGTTGGAGAAGTCGTACGCCGACGGCAGCTGGAAGGCTGCCTGGGAGGCCACCGCTGGGAAGGTCCTGAAGACGCCGGAGCCGCCGGCCGTCGACCGCTACAGCAACTAGTTCGACCACGGATGCCGGTCCGCCACGCGCGGGCCGGCATCCGCCCGACAGCACGAGGAGGTGATGCGTGGACACGATCATCGGTGCCATTGCCGACGTCACTCCGGCCTACCTGGCCGGCTTCCTGATGACGTTGCAGCTCCTGCTGATCTCCGGCGTCGGCGCATTCGTGGTCGGCGTTCTCGTCGCGACCATGCGGATCTCCCCCGTGCCGTCCCTGCGGGTGTTCGCGACCGTCTACACCGAGGTGCTCCGCAACGTCCCGCTCCTGCTGGTTCTGATGTTCTGCGCCCTCATCCTGCCGATCCTCGGGTCAGACCTGGACTACTACCCGCTCGCACTCATCGGCCTCACGGCCTACACCTCGCCCTTCGTCGCCGAGGCGATCCGCTCGGGTTTCAACGGCGTCCCGGTCGGCCAGGCCGAGGCCGCCCGCAGCATCGGCATGGGCTTCGGCCAGACGGTCACCCTCGTCGTGCTCCCGCAGGCCGCCCGCATGGTGGTCCCACCGCTCATCAACGTTTTCATCGCGCTCACGAAGAACACGTCGGTCGCCGGCATCTTCTTCGTCAATGAACTCTTCAAGCAGACGAACGCGGGGACGAGGGACAACCCGGATGCGATCATCGTGGTTCTGCTCTATGCCGCGTTCCTCTACCTCTGCATCACCGTGCCCCTCGGGCTCATCGCCGGCGCCGTCGAGAAGAGGGTGGTGGTGATGAGATGAGCTTGAGTGTTCTCTACGATGCCCCGGGGCCCAAGACGCGGCGCCGTTCCATGATCGCGTCGATCTTCGGCATCATCGTGATCATCGCGTTCTTCTTCTGGATGTACCTCACGCTCGCGGCACCGCGCGTCAACGCGAATGGTGCAGCGCAACCGGGCATGTTCGACCCCTCGCGCTGGGACATCGTGGCGCGAGCAGACCTGTGGATGTCGTTCGGGAACGGCACGCTCGCCACACTCCAAATGGCGGCGGCTGCGGCAGTGATCGCCGTGGCGATCGGCATCCTGTTCTCCTTCGGTCGTACGGCGCGGTTCGCTTGGATACGCGCGGTCACCGGCGTCATCCTGGAGTTCGTTCGCGGCATTCCGGTGCTCCTCATGATCTTCTTCGTGTTCCTGGTGTTCTCGGCCGGGTCGTACTGGTCGGGAGTGTTCGGTCTCGCCCTCTACAACGGCGCGATCATCGGCGAGGCGCTGCGGGCCGGCGTGAAGTCACTGCCACGGGGTCAGCGTGAAGCGGGCCTGGCGGTAGGGCTCACGTCGCTCAAGACGTGGGTGCTCATCGAGTTCCCGCAGGCGTTCCGGCAGATGCTGCCGATCATCCTCGCGCAACTCGTCGTGCTGCTCAAGGACACCTCGCTGGCCTACATCGTGAGCTATCCGGAGCTGGCACGGACCATCAGCAACAACCGGAACTTCTTCGGCAGCCGGTACATGTTCACGCTGTTCGCGATCGGGCTCGTCATCTACCTCTGCCTCAACCTCGCGCTGTCGTGGTTCGCGAGGTTCGTCGCGCGGCGGAGCGGCCCGCGACTGGGCAGGGCGCTGCCCAATACGCCGAAGCAGCTCGGTGAAGAGGGCACCCGTGCGATCACCCTGCCCGCTCAGGGATACGGGCCACCCGATCCGCCCCACTAAACTTGGGTCTCGTGTCCGACCCCGCTGCAACTCCACACGCTGGCATCACCGAACCGGCCGTTGCCGAGGCGAGGGATGCCGCATTCGCGGCCATCGCCGCCGCTGCGAACCTGAGCGAGTTGAAGGCCGCGCGAACCCGCCACGCGGGGGAGGGCTCGCCGCTCGCACAGCTCAATGGAGAACTGCGCAACATCCCCGCCGAGCAGAGGGCCGCCGCCGGCAAACTCGTCGGTGAGACCCGGGCGAGGGTGACGAAGGCGTTCGAGGCCAGGGAGGCCGAACTCTCCGCGATCGAGGAGGCGGCGCAGCTCGCCGCGGAGACGGTCGACGTGACGGCGGTGTCCAGCCGGTGGACGCCGGGAGCGCGCCATCCGCTGAACCTGCTCATGGAGCAGATCGGCGACATCTTCGTCGGGATGGGGTGGGAGATCGCCGAGGGGCCGGAACTCGAGAACGAGTGGTTCAACTTCGACGCGCTCAACACCGATGCCGACCACCCGGCCCGCACGATGCAGGACACCTTCTTCGTCGAGCCGGAGGGCTCGAACCTCGTTCTGCGCAGCCAGACCTCGCCCGTGCAGATCCGCAGCCTCCTCGAGCGGGAGTTGCCCGTCTACGTCGTCGCGCCCGGCAAGGTGTTCCGCAAGGACGAGCTGGATGCCACCCACACCCCGGTCTTCCACCAGGTGGAGGGCATCGCGATCGACAAGGGTCTCACGATGGCTCACCTGCGGGGCACCCTCGAGCACTTCGCGCGCCTCATGTTCGGCGCCGAGGCGAAGATCCGCCTGCGCCCCAACTTCTTCCCCTTCACCGAGCCGAGCGCCGAGATGGATGTCTGGCAGCCGAACGCGAAGGGCGGTGCGCGCTGGATCGAGTGGGGCGGATGCGGCATGGTCAACCGCAACGTGCTGCGCGCCGCCGGCATCGACCCCGATGAGTACCAGGGCTTCGCCTTCGGCATGGGCATCGAGCGCACGCTCATGTTCCGCAACGAGTTGAAGGACATGCGCGACATGGTCGAGGGCGACATCCGCTTCTCCCAGCAGTTCGGGATGGTGGTCTGATGCGGGTCCCGGTCGGCTGGCTGCGCGAGTTCACCGACGTTCCGGTCGGCATCACCCCTCATGAGCTCCATGCCGCCCTCGTGCGCGTCGGGCTCGAGGAGGAGGACCTTCACACCTTCGAGATCGAGGGGCCGATCGTGGTCGGCCAGGTTCTCGAATTCGTCGACGAGCCGCAGAGCAACGGCAAGACGATCCGCTGGTGCCAGGTGCGGGTCTCGACGAGCTCGACCGGAGAAGGAAGCTCGACCGGAGAAGGAAGCTCGGCCGGAGGGGATGACGTGCGCGGCATCGTCTGCGGCGCCCACAACTTCCTCGTCGGGGACAAGGTCGTCGTGACCCTTCCCGGCGCCGTGCTGCCCGGGCCGTTCCCGATCGCCGCGCGCAAGACCTACGGACACGTCTCGGATGGCATGATCGCCTCCGCGCGCGAGCTGGGGCTCGGGGATGAGCACGACGGCATCCTGCGGCTCGCCGAGCTGGGGCTCGACCCCGAGGTCGGGACGGATGCCATCGCTCTGCTCGGTCTCGACGATTGGGCCGTCGAGGTCAATGTCACGCCCGACCGTGGCTATGCCCTGTCGATCCGAGGGATCGCGCGCGAGTACTCGCATGCGACGGGGGCGGAGTTCCGCGATCCTGCGCTGCACGTCTCTCCGGTCGAGCCCGTCGAGACCCCGGCCGGCGAAAATCCGGTACCTGTCACCCTCAACGACGAAACCCCCATCCGAGGCAACCAGGGCTGCACCCTCTTCGTCACCCGTGTCGTCCGCGGTGTCGACTCCACCCGCCACACGCCGGCCTGGATGATCTCGAGGCTCAAGCTCGCCGGCATCCGCTCGATCTCGCTTGTGGTCGACATCTCGAACTACGTCATGATCGAGCTGGGCCAGCCGCTCCACGCCTATGACCTCGACGCGATCCGCGGGGGCATCACCGTGCGCCGGGCCGTGAAGGGTGAGAAGATCACGACGCTCGACGACCAGGAGCGCACCCTCGACCCGGAGGACCTCCTCATCACCGACGATGAGGGCCCCATCGGGCTCGCGGGCGTGATGGGCGGCGCGAGGACCGAGAACGGCCCGTCGACCACCGACGTGCTCATCGAGGCAGCCAATTTCGATCCGATCTCCATCGCGCGCTCGGCTCGCCGTCACCGCCTGCCGAGTGAGGCATCCAAGCGTTTCGAGCGCGGTGTGGACCCGGAAGTGGCTGCCGCGGCGGCCACGCGTGCTGCCGTACTCCTCGTCGAACTAGCCGGCGGTTCGATGGACGCGCAGACCTGGCAGGTCGGCGAGATCGCCGATCGCGACCCCATCGCACTCCCTGCGGGTTACGTCAACGCGATCGTCGGTGCCGACTTCACCGAGACAGAGACCACCGACTCCCTCACCGCCATCGGCGCGACAGTCGAGACCACCACGGACGGCTACCGGGTGACCCCTCCGACCTGGCGCCCCGACCTGCGCGACCAGGCCGATCTCGCCGAGGAGGTCGCCCGCATCGTCGGGTACGACCGTATCCCCGCTGTACTGCCGACGGCCCCTCCCGGGCGCGGTCTCACCCGGGAACAGCAGCTGCGTCGCTCCGCGGCCCAGGTGCTCACGGCGAATGGCCTCACCGAGGTCATGGCCTACCCGTTCGTGTCAGCTGCCCAACTCGAGCAGTTCGGCGAGTCGGTTCCGGCCATCCGGCTCGCGAATCCGCTCGATGGAGTTGCGGACCGTCTGCGCACCTCCCTGCTGCCGGGGCTCGTCTCCGTCGCCCAGCGGAACCTCTCTCGCGGTCTCGTCGACCTCGCGCTCGTCGAGTTCGGCACGGTCTTCCTGCCTGACACGGCGATCGTCGCGAGCGGTACGGCCCTGCCCCCGGGCGATGCTCGACCCTCGGATGCCGTTCTCGCCGCACTGGACGGTTCGATCCCACGTCAGCCGCGCCGGGTCGCCGCCCTGTTCCTGGGCGACGCCATCCGCAAGCAGCCAGGTCAGCAGGCCGCGGCCGCCGGGCTCTCGGATGCCCTGGCCGCCGCTCATCAGGTCGCCCATGCGGTCGGCGCGTCGATCCGGGTCGAGGCTGCGGCCTACCGCGGGTTCCACCCCGGTCGCACCGCGGCCATCCTGGTGGGCGACGAGCAGGTGGGCATCGCCGGTGAAGTGCTTCCATCGCTCGCCGCCGAGCTCGACCTGCCCGGGCGCGTCGCCCTCGTGGAGCTGGATCTCGACCGACTCATGGAGCTTGCGCCCGAGGAGGTGGCCCCGCGGCCGATCGGCACGCTCCCGGCCGCGACCCAGGATCTCTCCCTCGTCGTCGCGGACACCGTGCCGGCCGGCGAGGTGCTCGCTGCGGTGATCGAGGGGGCGGGGGAGTTGCTGGAGCATGCCGAACTCGTCGACGATTACCGTGGCACCGGCCTCGAGCCGGGAACCAGATCGCTCACCTTCGCGCTGCGCTTCCGCGCGGCGGACCGGACACTGACGGCGGCGGAGGCCACCGAGGCCAAGATGGCCGGTGTCGCCTCCGCCGCCGCGAAGTGTGGAGCTACCCTGCGCGAGTAGCAACTGGTGCGCTAGTTCTTGCCGCCGAGGAGTCCACCGAGCAGTCCACCGAGCAGGTCTCCGCCGGCCCCGCTGGATCCGCCGCCCCCGAGGAGTCCGCCCAGGAGGTCACCGATACCGCCGCCGGATGGTGCCGTCTCCTTCTTCGAGGAGGTGGTCTCCTCGGTCTTGCCGCCGAAGAACTTGTTGGCGAGCCAGGCGAGGACGATGGGGGCGACGATCGGGAGGATCTTCGCGATGATGTCCTGACCGACGCCCTTCGTGCTCGATACGGCCTTGACGACGTCATCCGTCTTCGAGCCGAACACGTGGCTGACGATCTTCTCGCCGTCCTTCGTGTCGATGTTGTCGAGCGAGGTGCGGCTGCCGAGTTTTCCGTTGTGGGATGCGAGTGCCTTCGTGAGCGACTCCTCGCCCTTCGAGTCCTGGACGTTGGACGCCATTCCGCCCACGAGCGTGGGAAGGATCTGCGACACAGCTGACTCTGCATCCTCCGAGGAGATCCCGAGCTGCTTGGCGATATCGCCGATCGGAATCTGCTCGAGGAGGTCGTCGAATTGTGAAGACATTGAGTCCTGCTTTCCTGTCGGCACCCCTGACCTGGGCGCTCCGTGGGTTCAACCTTAACTCACCTCGTGTAACACCAGGTCATCGATTTCTCGTCAGCCGGATGCTCACGATAGAGTGGCCAGGTGGAATTCAACCGCAGGACAGTGCTCGGCGACGCTCGCCTTGAGACGTTCCGCGGTCGCCGCGCGCGCCGACTTTCGGCGACGCCGCAGCGCTGACCTGTCCAGCTGCCTCGCCGCGTCGCCGCCTCAACCCATCCGTTGCACGCTCCAGAGGATTGAGACATGTCCATAGCCGTAGCCGTCGCCGGTGCGAGCGGGTATGCCGGGGGAGAACTCCTCCGCCTGCTCGCCGCACACCCCGAGTTCGAGGTGCGCACCGTCACCGCGCACCAGAACGCGGGTCAGTCGCTGTCGAGCGTCCACCCGCACCTGCACTCCTATCGTGACCTCGTGCTGGCCGAGACCACCCGGGAAACCCTGGCCGGCCACGACGTGGTGTTCCTCGCGCTGCCGCACGGGCAGTCCGGAGCGATCACCGACGGGCTCGGCTCGGTCGGCCTCGTCGTCGACTGCGGCGCCGATCACCGTCTCACGGATGCCGCCGACTGGGCTTCCTTCTACGAAGGCGACTTCCACGAGCCGTGGACCTACGGGCTACCGGAGCTCGTGCTCGCCGGTGGCGGCACGCAGCGCGAGAGGCTCGTCGCCGCGAAGCGCATCGCCGTGCCCGGGTGCAACGTGACGGCCATCACCCTCGGGCTGGCCCCCGGCATCCGGGACCGCGTCGTCATGGCCGACGACCTCGTCGCGGTCCTCGCGGTCGGCACATCGGGCGCGGGCAAGAGTCTCAAGCCGGAGCTGCTCGCGAGCGAGATCGCCGGCTCGGCGAGCCCCTATGCCGTCGGGGGAGTGCACCGTCATACCCCGGAGATCCGGCAGAACCTCGCGGCGGCGGGCGGGCGCAACGTGAGCGTCTCGTTCACTCCGGTGCTCGTGCCGATGTCGCGCGGCATCCTCGCCACCTCGACGGCGCGACTGGCCCCCGGCATCCGGGCGGCCGAGGTGCGGGCGTCCTGGGAGGCCGCCTATGCCGACGAGGAGTTCGTGACGCTGCTGCCGGAGGGGCGTTTCCCGAAGACGGCGGATGTCGTGGGCGCCAACACCGCTCTCCTCGGTCTCGCGGTCGACGAGTCGGCCGGGCGGGTCGTGGTCGTCTCGGCGATCGACAACCTCGTGAAGGGCACCGCAGGGGCGGCGATCCAGTCCGCGAACATCGCGCTCGGCCTGCCGGAATCGCTCGGCCTCCCGGTGAATGGGGTCGCACCGTGAGCGTGACGGCGGCCGCCGGGTTCGACGCGGCCGGTGTCGCAGCCGGTCTCAAGGGCTCCGGCGGGCTCGACCTCGCCCTCGTCGTCAACCGGGGGCCGTTGACCTCGGCGGCTGCGGTGTTCACGAGCAACCGGTCGAAGGCGAACCCGATCCTCTGGTCCCAGCAGGTCATCGCCGACGGCGCGGTCAGTGCGATCGTGCTCAACTCGGGCGGGGCGAACTGCTTCACCGGTCCGCAGGGCTTCCAGACGACGCACGCGACGGCCGAGGCCGTCGCCGCGGCACTCGAGGTCTCGGCGGGCGATGTGCTCGTGTGCTCGACCGGGCTCATCGGAGAGCAGCTCGACCGCCCGAAGGTGCTGGCCGGTGTCGAGGCGGCTGCAGTCGCGCTCAGCGCGGAGGGCGGGACTGCTGCGGCTCGGGCGATCATGACGACGGATACGGTGGAGAAGACCGCGGTGCACACCGGCGCAGGCTGGACCATCGGCGGCATGGCCAAGGGGGCGGGCATGCTCGCCCCGGCGCTGGCGACCATGCTCGTCGTTCTCACGACGGATGCCGTGCTCGACGCCACCGAACTCGACACGGCGCTGCGCGAGGCCGTGCGCACCACTTTCGACCGGCTCGACTCCGACGGCTGCACGTCGACGAACGACCAGGTCACACTCCTGGCCTCTGGCGCATCCGGTATCCGCCCGGAGCCCGCGGACTTCCAGGAGGAGCTCTCCGCCGTCTGCGCCGACCTCGCCCGCCAACTCATGGCCGACGCCGAGGGGGCGAGCCACGAGATCACGATCGAGGTTCGCGGGGCGGCGAGCGAGGCCGACGCCGAGGATGTGGGGCGCTCGATCGCGCGCAGCAACCTGTTCAAGACGGCGGTCTTCGGCAACGATCCGAACTGGGGGAGAGTGCTCGCGGCGATCGGCACGACCGGCGCCGATTTCGACCCCTACCGGGTCGACGTGTCGATGAACGGCGTGCGCGTCTGCCACGCCGGGCAGCCGGATGCGCCGAGAGAGACCGTGGACCTCAGCCCTCGCGCGCTGCTTCTCGAACTCGAGCTCTTCGCGGGCGACGCTGCCGCGACCATCCTGACAAACGACCTCACCCACGACTACGTGCACGAGAACAGCGCGTACTCGAGTTGACGATGGCGGAACACGACATGCCTGCGGGGGAGTGGCTGGACCAGCATCGCGGCGAGACGGTAGTGGTCAAGTTCGGCGGCAACGCGATGGTCGACGATGCGCTCTCCCGCGCCTTCGCCGAGGACATCGTCGCGTTGCAGCAGGCCGGGCTCCGTCCGATCGTGACACACGGCGGCGGGCCGCAGATCTCCGCAGAGCTGGTCGCCCGCGGCATCCCAAGCGAGTTCCGCGGGGGGTTGCGGGTCACGAGTCCGGATGCCGCGGTCGTCGTGCGGGACGTGCTCGCCCGGCTGGGCACGGAGCTCGCCGCGCAGCTCAGGGCAGCCGGCGGGGACGCCATCGCCCTGGCCGCGGAGCCGCCGAGCCAGGGGGGAGCGCTCTTCGCCGGACGGCGCATCGGCACGGTCGTGAACGGCCAACCCGTCGACCTCGGGTGGGCAGGCGAGGCCACGACGGTCGACGCCGCGAGCATCGCAGCGGTGCTCGACTCCGGGCGCATCCCGGTCGTCTCGGCGATCGGGATCGAGGAGGGCACCGGCGACCTGCTCAACATCAACGCCGACTCGGCGGCGGGGAGCCTTGCCGTCGCGGTGCAGGCCGACTGGCTCCTGCTGCTCACCGATGTCGCGGGTCTCTATCGCGACTGGCCGAACCGTGACTCGCTCGTCACCACGATCGACACGGTGGAGCTCACCGGGCTCCTCCCCTCGCTCGAGGCGGGGATGATCCCCAAGATGACCGCGTGCCTGAGCGCCGTCGAAGGCGGGGTGGGGCATGCCGCGATCGTCGACGGCCGCATCCCGCACACGCTCCTCGCCGAGCCTTTCGGCACCTCAGGCACGACCGTCACCCGCCTCGCCGAAGGGACCGCCCCATGACCGACACCGTCGCACCCACGCCGCCCTGGCTCGATCGTTACCGCGCGAGCATGATGGGCACCGTCACGACCCCGCTCGCGCTCCTCGTGCGCGGCGAGGGCTGCCACGTCTGGGATGCCGACGGCACCCGCTACCTCGACTTCCTCGCCGGGATCGCCGTCAACGCGCTCGGCCACGCGCATCCGGCGCTCGTGGCCGCCGTGAGCAGCCAGATCGCGACCCTTGCGCACGTCTCCAACTACTTCGCGACACCTCCCCAGGTCGAACTCGCCGAGCGGTTGCGCCGCATCACGGGGGCTGGTGACGACGGCCGCGTCTTCCTCTGCAACTCGGGCACCGAGGCGATCGAGGTGGCGTTCAAGCTCGCCAGGCTCAATGGCGCAGGCCTCAATCGTGCGGGCGGCGAGCGTCCGCGCATCCTGAGCCTCCAGCGCTCCTTCCACGGCCGCACGATGGGTGCGCTCTCGCTCACCGGACAGCCCGCGCTGCAGGAGCCCTTCGCCCCGCTCGTCCCCGGCGTGGAGCACATCGACTCGACCATCGAGGCGCTCGAGGCGGCCATGGGCCCGGATGTCGCGGCGCTCTTCCTCGAGCCGATCAAGGGCGAGGCCGGCGTCGTCGACCTCCCGGAGGGCTACCTGAAGCGTGCGCGTGAACTCACCACGGAGCACGGCGCGCTGCTCATCCTCGATGAGATCCAGACCGGCATCGGGCGCACCGGCAGCTGGTTCGCCTTCCAGCAGTTCGGCATCGTTCCGGATGCCATCGCGCTCGCGAAGGGGATCGCCGGCGGTGTGCCGATCGGTGCGCTCGTGACCTTCGGTGCGGCATCCGGACTTCTGCAGGCGGGCCATCACGGCAGCACGTTCGGCGGCAACCCGCTCGCCGCGGCGGCCGGCAATGCGGTGCTCGGGGAGATCGAGTCGGCCGGCCTCGTCGAGAACGCCGCCCGTCGCGGGGCGGAGCTGCGGTCGCTCATCGCCGGCATCGGGCACCCGCTCGTCGCCGAGGTGCGCGGGCGCGGCCTGCTCATCGGGATCGGCCTCTCCAGCCCTGTGGCCAAGGAGTTGTCGGCGGCAGCACTCGCGCACGGGCTCATCGTCAACGCGCCGAACGAGCACAGCATCCGGATCGCGCCGCCGCTCATCGTGGGCGATGCAGAGCTCGCCGAATTCAGGACTTTGTTCATCCAGGCCCTCGAGGCCACAGCACTGGAGGCCACAGCATGACCAGACACTTCCTGCGGGACGACGATCTGAGCCAGGCGGAGCAGTCCGCCATCCTCGACCTCGCGATCGACCTCAAGAAAGATCGCTTCGGCACCAGGCCGCTGGCGGGGCCGCAGACGGTCGCCGTCATCTTCGACAAGTCGTCGACGCGCACGCGGGTCTCCTTCGCGGTGGGCATCGCCGACCTCGGCGGCGTTCCGCTCATTATCAGCACCGCCAACAGCCAGCTCGGCGGCAAGGAGACCGCCGCCGACACTGCGCGGGTGCTCGAGCGGCAGGTCGCGGCGATCGTCTGGCGCACCTACGGTCAGGCCGGCCTCGAGGAGATGGCCGCCGGGACGACCGTGCCCGTCGTCAACGCCCTGAGCGACGACTTCCACCCCTGCCAACTGCTCGCCGACCTGCTCACGATCCGCGAGCATCGCGGTGCTCTCGCCGGGCTCACGGTCACCTTCCTCGGCGATGGTGCGAGCAACATGGCGCAGTCCTACCTGCTCGCCGGGGCGACCGCCGGCATGCACGTGCGCGTCGCATCGCCCGCCGACTATGCGCCGATGGATGCCGTCGTCGCCGACGCGGATGCGCGCGCTGCTACGACGGGCGGCTCGATCACCCTCTACACCGACCCGCTCGAGGCGGTAGCCGGCGCGGACGTCGTCGTCACCGACACCTGGGTCTCGATGGGCAAGGAGGAGGAGAAGGCGCAGCGCCTGACGACCCTCAGCCCGTACCAGGTGAACGCCGACCTCCTCGCGCTCGCGAAGCCCGACGCGCTCTTCCTGCACTGCCTTCCGGCCGACCGCGGCTTCGAGGTCACCGCCGAGGTGCTCGACGGTCCGCAGAGCGTCATTTGGGATGAGGCGGAGAACCGCCTGCACGCCCAGAAGGCCCTGCTCGTCTGGCTGCTCCAGCAAGCCTGAATACACTGAAACCGAACCACAAGGAGATCCACCACATGTCAGAACGCGTAGTCCTCGCCTATTCGGGCGGCCTCGACACCTCCGTCGGCATCGGCTGGCTGAAGGATGCCACCGGCAAGGAGGTCGTGGCCCTCGCCGTCGACGTCGGCCAGGGCGGGGAGGACATGGAGGACATCCGCCAGCGCGCTCTCGCCTGCGGTGCGGTCGAGGCGGTCGTCGTCGACGCGAAGGAGGAGTTCGCGAACGACTACCTCATGCCGGCACTGAAGGCGAACGCGAGCTACCAGAAGCAGTACCCGCTCGTGTCGGGGCTCTCCCGTCCGCTCATCGCGAAGTACCTCGCGGCCACGGCCCACGAGCTCGGCGCGGACAGCGTCGCCCACGGCTGCACGGGCAAGGGAAACGACCAGGTACGGTTCGAGGCGGCCATCGCGGCGCTCGCGCCGGAGCTCACGAGCATCGCGCCCGTGCGGGACCTCGCACTCACCCGCGACAAGGCGATCGTGTACGCGCAGGAGCACAACCTGCCGATCGAGCAGTCCAAGAAGAACCCGTACTCGATCGACAAGAACGTGTGGGGCCGCACCCTGGAGACCGGCTTCCTCGAGGACCCGTGGAACCCGCCGATTGAGGACCTCTACGAGTACACGCAGAACCCGGCGGAGGTGAAGCCGGCCGATGAGATCATCATCACGTTCGAGCGGGGCGTGCCCGTCGCGATCGACGGTGCGGCGCAGTCGCCGCTCGAGATCGTCCAGAACCTCAACACGCTCGCCGGCAAGCACGGCATCGGACGGATCGACATCATCGAGGATCGCCTCGTCGGCATCAAGAGCCGTGAGATCTACGAGACGCCGGCCGCGACCACGCTCATCGTCGCGCACGAGGCGCTCGAGAACCTCACCCTCGAGCGCGACCTGAACCGCTACAAGCGCAAGGTCGAGGCCGACTGGGCGAACCTGGTCTACGACGGCCTGTGGTTCTCGGCGCTCAAGCGCTCGCTCGATGTCTTCATCGACGATACGCAGAGTCACGTGAGCGGCGACATCCGGCTCACCCTCCAGGGGGGCCGCGCGGTCGTGACGGGCCAGCGCAGCCAGGAGAGTCTCTACGACTTCGACCTCGCGACCTACGACACCGGGGACACCTTCGACCAGTCGCTCTCCAAGGGCTTCATCGAGCTGTGGTCGCTTCCGAGCCGGATCTCGGCGCGTCGCGACCTGGCCGGAAAGTAGGGCAGTTTCTCGGATTGAGTCACCGGCTTCTCGGACTGAGCCACCAGTTTCTCGGATTGAGCTTGTCGAAATCCCCCACACGAAAGGCGAGCAATGAGCTC
Source organism: Leifsonella bigeumensis (assembly GCF_039537265.1). Taxonomy (NCBI): domain Bacteria; kingdom Bacillati; phylum Actinomycetota; class Actinomycetes; order Micrococcales; family Microbacteriaceae; genus Leifsonella; species Leifsonella bigeumensis. Next base: position 918,078 of record NZ_BAABAE010000003.1, read on the forward strand.
ACAAGGCACCACGAACGAAGGCTCCCTCTGGGGCGCCCGTTTCGCGGGCGGTCCATCGCCCGAGCTCGCCCGACTGAGCCGCTCGACCCACTTCGACTGGCAGCTCGCCGCCTACGACATTGCGGGCTCCCAAGCGCACGCCAAGGCGCTCGCGGCTGCAGGCTATCTGGACGATGCCGAGCTCGAGCGGATGCTGGCCGCCCTCGACTCGCTCCTTGCCGGGGTGCAGGATGGCTCGGTCGCTCCGCAGGAGTCCGATGAGGATGTGCACGGCGCGCTCGAACGGGAGTTGCTGGCGATCGCCGGGCCGGAGCTCGGCGGCAGGCTGCGCGCCGGCCGCAGCCGCAACGACCAGATCGCCACGCTCATCCGGCTCTACCTGCTCGACCATGCGCGCGTGATCGGCCGGCTCGTGGTGGACCTCATCGACGCGATCGCCGCGCAGGCAGCAGCGCATCCGGATGCCCCGATGCCCGGCCGCACCCATCTGCAGCACGCGCAGCCCGTCCTGCTCGCCCACCATCTGCTGGCGCACGCCTGGCCGCTCGTGCGCGACCTGGAGCGGCTGCGCGACTGGCGGGTGCGGGCATCCGTTTCGCCGTACGGCGCGGGGGCGCTCGCGGGAAGCTCGCTGGGTCTTGATCCGGCGCTCGTCGCCGCAGAACTCGGCCTCTCAGGTCCCTCCGAGAACTCGATCGACGCGACGGCCGCGCGCGACGTCGTCGCCGAGTTCGCGTTCGTCGCCGCGCAACTCGGCATCGACCTCTCCCGGTTCGCCGAGGAGCTCATCCTCTGGAATACGCGCGAGTTCGGTTTCGTGACGCTCGACGACGCCTTCTCGACGGGCTCGTCGATCATGCCGCAGAAGAAGAATCCGGATATCGCGGAGCTCGCCCGCGGCAAGGCGGGCCGGCTCATCGGCAATCTCACTGGTCTGCTCGCGACCCTCAAGGGCCTTCCGCTCGCTTACAACCGCGACCTGCAGGAGGACAAGGAGCCGGTGTTCGACTCGGTCGAGACGCTGGAGGTGCTCCTGCCGGCCTTCACCGGCATGGTCGCGAGCCTGCGCTTCGACACGGAGCGGATGGCCGAGCTGGCCCCGCAGGGCTTCTCGCTGGCGACGGATGTCGCTGAGTGGCTCGTGCGGCAGGGCGTGCCCTTCCGCGAGGCGCACGAGGTGAGCGGTTCCCTCGTGCGGTTCTGCGAGCAGAACGGCCTCGCGCTCGACGAGGCGAGCGACGAGCAGTTGCGGGAGGTGTCGCCGCTGCTGACCGCCGACGTGCGCAGCGTCCTCACGGTCGAGGGCTCGATCGCGAGCCGCAATGGCGTCGGCGGGACCGCGCCCGCCCGTGTCGCCGAGCAGCTCGCAGCCCTCACGGCACGGGTCGCCGCGCTTTCCGCACCGTGACCCTCGACCGTGCGATCCTCCTCGCTCCCAGCTACAAGGTCGCCCCTCTCCTGCTCGGCTCGATCCTGACGGTCGACTCGCCCGAGGGCTCGGTGAGCCTGCGCATCACCGAGGTCGAGGCCTACCACGGCTCCGAGGACCCGGGATCGCACGCCTTCCGCGGCAGGACGAACCGCAACGCAGTCATGTTCGGCGAACCCGGCCACCTCTACACCTACTTCACCTACGGCATGCACACCTGCGCGAACGTCGTCTGCGGGCCAGAGGGGCAGGCATCCGGATGCCTGCTGCGTGCAGGGGAGATCGTCGACGGCCTCGAGCTGGCCCGGATCCGCCGCGCGACCTCGCGAACGGATGCCGACCTCGCGCGTGGCCCTGCGAGACTCACCGTGGCAGCGGGGATCACGCTCGCGGACGGCGGCGCCGATCTCGGGGCCAGTCGCATCCGGCTTGAACTGGGTTCGGGTGTCGCTGATTTCGCGACCGGGCCGCGCACCGGGGTCTCCGGCGCGGGCGGCACGGCCGAGTTCCCGTGGCGCTTCTGGATACCCGGCGACCGCACCGTCTCGCCCTACAAGGCGCACGTGCCGAAGAAGCGCTGACAGTGTTCGCGCCGGCTGCTACCAGCCGATGACGGCGGGCGCCACGCAGGCTGCCGCCCAGACGAGGCTCACGAGGGTTCCGATGATGAACCGCTCGCGCGCCGCGGAGTTCTCGAGTTCGGAGAACCGCCCGAGGCCCTTGACGGCCACGACGATGGCGACGGCGGCGAACTGCCCGGCGAGGGCGGCGCCGATGATGGCGAGCCGTTCGAGGTAGCCGATCGTCATGCCGCCGCGCAGGATCTCGCGGTCTTTGGCTTTAGCACCGCCTCGGGCACCCGCCTCGCTCACGAGGATGCCGCCGTGGTCGCCGAGGGGCACGGCGCCGCTTCCGGCGAGCTCGAGCACGACGAGCACGAGCGGGCTGCCGCCCACGACGCCGAGGGCGAGCAGGAGCACGATCGCGGCGATCCGGAACCCGAGCCCCGGAACGCTCGCCCACCCGCCTACGGCGGCGAAGACGATGGCGATCGCGACGAGCACCACGACCGGCACGATGAGCCAGTGACGGCCGGGCCGCTCAGCAGTCGGTTGCCGGCTCGCCACGAGAGCGAGAGCGACGCCGCCGGCCAGCAGCAGAATCAGAACGCTCCACAGGACGATGCCCAGGACATCCGCGGGGTAGAGAACAGTCATGCGCGGCCTCCCTGCCGTGTTCGGCTCACGCCGGCGTGGCCTCTACGCTACCGAGTCGGTCCAGGATGCGCACGAGCGGCTGCCGCGCGGCGGAATCGGCGCGCAACTCGCCCGCGCTCGCCCGCAGGCTCACCGCCTGTGGCGTGATGCCGAGCCGCTCAGCTGCCTCGGCCTGATTGAGCCCCGACTCCAGCAGATCGTGAAGCTCCCAGCCCTCGGGGCTTCGCCGCGACCGCAGCACGAGCAGCAGGTCGATGAGGGACTCAGCGTCGGCCGCAGCCTTCGTCGCCGGCTCTGTCTCGAGCGCGAACCTCGTCGAGCGTTTCTTCGCGCGCTCGACCGCGCGCCGCGCCGCGATGAACGCGGGGCCGGTCGCCTCGCGGATGTCGCGGGGGAGCGGCGTGGCGACCTCGCCCGCACCGCATCCGACGCTCCATCGCCCGGTGCGCGCGAGACGCAGGACGATCTCGAGGGCGTCGTCCCCGCCCTCGACCAGCACCTGCAGCTCGTCCCCGACGGTACGCTCGGCAGCGAGCACCGGCCGCACCTTCCCGTCGTTGATGGCGTCGATCGCGGCGGCGACGAGGTCGGTTCCTGAGCGGCTGTCGACCTGGTCTGCGGTGATGACGAACATGGTGCCTCCATTTTCGTTCAGGCTTCAAGTCCGCAGGCTTGAGTTCTAGGAATCAAGCATACAAGCATGATTCAAAGTAATCAAGGCCAGTAGCTTGACCTCTGGATCCCACGGCAATGTCGGCCCAGCATCCCCGGCCAGCATCCGCGACCAGCTTCGTCGGCTAGGGTAGCCGCGTGACCGACCCCGACGCTCCCCGCCGGGGAGACGGTACATCGGTCGAGCGGTTCATCGACGACCGCGCCCACCGCATCCTCGAGCGGATGCCGGCCGGCCGCCTTTCGCGCTGGCTCGTCGAACTCGTCGTCTTCGTGCTCAAGCAGGGCTGGGCGTGCGTCTTCGGCGCGGCGATGCTCGCGGTGCTCTTCGCGACGGCCCTCTGGTATCCGGATGGCGCCGCCCTCGCACGCAACGACTTCGTCACGCTCGCCGCCGTCGCCATCCAGGTGCTCATGGTCGTCTTCCGACTGGAGACGCTGCGCGAGTTGCGGGTCATCATCCTGTTCCACATCGTCGGCACCGGGATGGAGCTCTTCAAGACGAGCGTCGGCTCGTGGATCTACGAGGGTGACGGCGTCCTGCACCTCCTGAACGTGCCGCTCTACAGCGGGTTCATGTACGCCTCCGTCGGCTCCTACCTCGTGCGCGTCTACCGCCTCTTCGACCTGCGCTTCGAGCGCTACCCCAGGCGGTGGATCACCGCGATCCTCGCCGCGCTCATCTACGTCAACTTCTTCAGCCACCACTACATCTGGGACGCGCGCTGGGTTCTGCTGCTCGGCGTCCTCGCCGTCTTCGGGCCGTGCATGATGCACTTCCGCATCTTCCGGGCGAGACTCAGGATGCCGCTCGTCGTCGCCTTCACTCTCGTCGCCCTGTTCATCTGGGTCGCCGAGAACGTCGCGACCTGGTCCCGGGCGTGGAGCTACCCGAACCAGGAGGACGGCTGGGAGCTCGTCTCGATCGCGAAGCTCGGCTCGTGGCTGCTGCTCATGATCATCTCTGTCGTGCTCGTCGCGTGGGTCTACCCGCCCCGGGGGCTGGATGCGCCGGCGGCGCGGTCTGGCCCGGCAGGCACCGCGGGAGGGCGGCCCGTCCACTGGTATCCTGACCCGGTGCCAGCATCCGAAGCCCTGACGACCCAGCGCAACGACGACTCGTTCGAGAGCGTCTGGGACGAGATCCAGTGGCGCGGTCTCGTGCAGCTGTCGACGGATGCGGAGGAGCTGAAGAGACTCCTCGACGGCCCCCCGATCACCTACTACTGCGGCTTCGACCCGACCGCACCGAGCCTGCACCTCGGCAACCTCGTGCAGTTGCTGCTCATGCGCCGCCTGCAGCTGGCCGGCCACAAGCCCCTCGGCCTCGTCGGCGGGTCGACGGGCCTCATCGGCGACCCGAAGCCCACGGCCGAGCGCACCCTCAACACCAAGGACACCGTCGCCGAGTGGGTCGGCTACCTGCAGGAGCAGGTCGCCAAGTTCCTGAGCTTCGAGGGCGACAACGCGGCGCGTCTGGTCAACAACCTCGACTGGACGGCGCCCCTGTCGGCCATCGACTTCCTGCGCGACATCGGCAAGCACTACCGGGTCGGCACGATGCTCAAGAAGGATGCGGTGAGCGCCCGCCTCAACTCGAGCGAGGGCATCAGCTACAGCGAGTTCAGCTACCAGATCCTGCAGGGGCTCGACTACCTCGAGCTGTACCGCAGCTACGGCTGCGTGCTGCAGACCGGTGGCAGCGACCAGTGGGGCAACCTCACGAGCGGAACCGACCTCATCCGCAAGGCCGAAGGCGTCGGCGTGCACGCGATCGGCACCCCCCTCATCACGAACACTGACGGAACCAAGTTCGGCAAGAGCGAGGGCAACGCGGTGTGGCTCGACCCCGCGCTGACGAGCCCCTACGCGTTCTACCAGTTTTGGTTGAACACCGACGACGCGGACATCGTGGACCGGCTCAAGGTCTTCACCTTCCTCACCCGTGCCGAGACCGGCGAGCTCGCGGATGCCGTGGCCACCGAGCCGTTCAGGCGCGCGGCCCAGCAGCGGCTCGCCCTCGAGGTCACGACGCTCGTGCACGGGGAGGCAGCGACGCGGGCGGCCATCGCGGCGTCGGCGGCGCTCTTCGGCCAGGGCGAACTCGCGGAGCTCGACGCGGCTACCCTCGAGGCCGCCCTGCGGGAGCTGCCGAACACGACATCGGCTCCGGATGCCCTGGTCACCCAGCTCCTCGTCGACACAGGCCTCACCACGAGCCTGGGGGAGGCGCGTCGCGCGATCTCCCAGGGCGGCGTCTACCTCAATAACACGCCGGTGGAGTCGGCGGATGCCGCGCTCGAACCCTCCGCGCTCCACCATGGAATGGCTGTCCTGCGCCGCGGAAAGAAGACCCTCGCCGGCGTCTTCGTGGAATGACGGGGTAGCTACAGCCGACGACACGCCCGGGATGCGCACAAATTTGCACCGCATCCGCCTGCACCGTAAAGTTCTTACTTGTCACCCCAAAGGTGCGGAGTAGCCGAAGCGCTCTCCGGCCTCAAGCGGAACGACTTCCTCGCCGACAGGCTCACTGCTCTTGTAGCAGGGTGTGCGTCGGGCTACGATGGAAAACCCACCTGACGGAACGACTCCCGTTCCGGACGCTCGATATCGCCTGGCGATTCGAATCGGACGGCAAGCGGAGCATCCGGGTTGGTGGTAGGTTAGAGCAGTTGCCCTGAAAACGGCCGGAAGGCCACGATTCAGGCGCGCCCGATCCTTGAGAACTCAACAGCGTGCACAATGTCAAATGCCAAAAACCTCGTCGATTGACTTCGGTCGATCGAAGAGATTCCTTTGGAAAAATTAAGACAACAAACAAATGTCAGCAATGATGTTTGTTCTTGTCAGTATCAAACTTGCAACCGGCTCGCCCTTGGGCGGCAGGTTGCACTAGATGTGCCGAGGGGCTTGCCTCTCGTGCAATCAAACATTTACGGAGAGTTTGATCCTGGCTCAGGACGAACGCTGGCGGCGTGCTTAACACATGCAAGTCGAACGATGAAAGCCGGAGCTTGCTCTGGCTGGATTAGTGGCGAACGGGTGAGTAACACGTGAGTAACCTGCCCCTTTCTCTGGGATAACCTCGGGAAACCGAAGCTAATACCGGATACGACCCTCGGAGGCATCTCCTGGGGGTGGAAAGAATTTCGGTGAGGGATGGACTCGCGGCCTATCAGGTAGTTGGTGAGGTAACGGCTCACCAAGCCGACGACGGGTAGCCGGCCTGAGAGGGTGACCGGCCACACTGGGACTGAGACACGGCCCAGACTCCTACGGGAGGCAGCAGTGGGGAATATTGCACAATGGGCGCAAGCCTGATGCAGCAACGCCGCGTGAGGGACGACGGCCTTCGGGTTGTAAACCTCTTTTAGTAGGGAAGAAGCCGCAAGGTGACGGTACCTGCAGAAAAAGCACCGGCTAACTACGTGCCAGCAGCCGCGGTAATACGTAGGGTGCAAGCGTTGTCCGGAATTATTGGGCGTAAAGAGCTCGTAGGCGGTTTGTCGCGTCTGCTGTGAAAACTGGAGGCTCAACCTCCAGCCTGCAGTGGGTACGGGCAGACTAGAGTGCGGTAGGGGAGATTGGAATTCCTGGTGTAGCGGTGGAATGCGCAGATATCAGGAGGAACACCGATGGCGAAGGCAGATCTCTGGGCCGTAACTGACGCTGAGGAGCGAAAGCATGGGGAGCGAACAGGATTAGATACCCTGGTAGTCCATGCCGTAAACGTTGGGAACTAGATGTAGGGACCATTCCACGGTTTCTGTGTCGCAGCTAACGCATTAAGTTCCCCGCCTGGGGAGTACGGCCGCAAGGCTAAAACTCAAAGGAATTGACGGGGGCCCGCACAAGCGGCGGAGCATGCGGATTAATTCGATGCAACGCGAAGAACCTTACCAAGGCTTGACATATACGAGAACGGGCCAGAAATGGTCAACTCTTTGGACACTCGTAAACAGGTGGTGCATGGTTGTCGTCAGCTCGTGTCGTGAGATGTTGGGTTAAGTCCCGCAACGAGCGCAACCCTCGTTCTTTGTTGCCAGCACGTCATGGTGGGAACTCAAAGGAGACTGCCGGGGTCAACTCGGAGGAAGGTGGGGATGACGTCAAATCATCATGCCCCTTATGTCTTGGGCTTCACGCATGCTACAATGGCCGGTACAAAGGGCTGCAATACCGTAAGGTGGAGCGAATCCCAAAAAGCCGGTCTCAGTTCGGATTGAGGTCTGCAACTCGACCTCATGAAGTCGGAGTCGCTAGTAATCGCAGATCAGCAACGCTGCGGTGAATACGTTCCCGGGCCTTGTACACACCGCCCGTCAAGTCATGAAAGTCGGTAACACCCGAAGCCAGTGGCCCAACCGCAAGGAGGGAGCTGTCGAAGGTGGGATTGGTAATTAGGACTAAGTCGTAACAAGGTAGCCGTACCGGAAGGTGCGGCTGGATCACCTCCTTTCTAAGGAGCATCTGGCGTCCTCGGGTCTTGTACTCGATGGTCGTCCAGGCGCCGGATCTGAAGCACACGTCTTCAGCCGGTAGCTCATGGGTGGAACATTGACATTGTGACCAGGACGAACGCCGTCCTCCCAGTACGCTCCTTCGGGAGCTGGAACGGGGGTCTGCCGGAAGCCTGGTCTCTGCACGCTGTTGGGTCCTGAGGGACCGGACATCTTCTCGGGTCGAGCTTGTCGAGACCCGAAGGACAACGAACCTCTGGACCTTGATGTGACTGGTCTGTACCAGGCACACAGGGTACCGCCCGTATTTTGAGAACTACACAGTGGACGCGAGCATCTTAGATAGAGAGATCTTCGGATCTCGATATCACAGAAAAACAAGACTTGGTCGCCTCAAACATCCGTTTACGGAGTCTGAAGCGACCAGATCATTGGTCAATCTCCGGCCCGCTTTGCTTAGGCACAGTGGACCGGCGATCGATTCTAAACTCATGTGAAATCAAGTTTCTAAGTGCAAACGGTGGATGCCTTGGCATCTGGAGCCGAAGAAGGACGTATAAATCTGCGATAAGCCTCGGGGAGCTGATAATAGAGCTTTGATCCGAGGATCTCCGAATGGGGAAACCCCGCCAGGGGCAGCAATGTCACCTGGTGACTCCCGCCTGAATATATAGGGCGGGTAGAGGGAACGTGGGGAAGTGAAACATCTCAGTACCCACAGGAAGAGAAAGCAACCGCGATTCCGTTAGTAGTGGCGAGCGAAACCGGAACAGGCCAAACCGATCATGTGTGATAGCCGGCAGGCGTTGCATGGTCGGGGTAGCGGGACTTTTCAGCAGTTACTGCCGTACTGCAAGAGTCAGAAAGTTGTATAGACGAATGGTCTTGAAAGGCCAGCCACAGTGGGTGCCAGCCCCGTAGTCGAAATGCAGCAATCACTCGAGAAGTATCCCAAGTAGCACGGGGCCCGAGAAATCCCGTGTGAATCTGCCAGGACCACCTGGTAAGCCTAAATACTCCCAGATGACCGATAGCGGACAAGTACCGTGAGGGAAAGGTGAAAAGTACCCCGGGAGGGGAGTGAAATAGTACCTGAAACCGTTTGCATACAAACCGTTGGAGCCTCCATAGCAGGGGTGACAGCGTGCCTTTTGAAGAATGAGCCTGCGAGTTAGCGATATGTGGCGAGGTTAACCCGAGTGGGGTAGCCGTAGCGAAAGCGAGTCTGAATAGGGCGATTCAGTCGCATGTCCTAGACCCGAAGCGAAGTGATCTATCCATGGCCAGGTTGAAGCGCGTGTAAGAGCGCGTGGAGGACCGAACCCACTTCAGTTGAAAATGGAGGGGATGAGCTGTGGATAGGGGTGAAAGGCCAATCAAACTTCGTGATAGCTGGTTCTCTCCGAAATGCATTTAGGTGCAGCGTTGCGTGTTTCTTGCCGGAGGTAGAGCTACTGGATGGCCGATGGGCCCCAAAAGGTTACTGACGTCAGCCAAACTCCGAATGCCGGTAAGTGAGAGCGCAGCAGTGAGACGGTGGGGGATAAGCTTCATCGTCGAGAGGGAAACAACCCAGACTACCAACTAAGGTCCCCAAGCGTGTGCTAAGTGGAAAAGGATGTGGAGTTGCAGAGACAACCAGGAGGTTGGCTTAGAAGCAGCCACCCTTGAAAGAGTGCGTAATAGCTCACTGGTCAAGTGATTCCGCGCCGACAATGTAACGGGGCTCAAGCACACCACCGAAGTTGTAGATTTCGTGTAATAGCCAGGCATCCCCTTGAGGGGTGTCCAGGCGCACGGAGTGGTAGGAGAGCGTCGTGTGGCGAGCGAAGCGGCGGTGTAAACCAGCCGTGGACGCCACACGAGTGAGAATGCAGGCATGAGTAGCGAAAGACGGGTGAGAAACCCGTCCTCCGAAAGACCAAGGGTTCCAGGGCCAGGCTAATCCGCCCTGGGTAAGTCGGGACCTAAGGCGAGGCCGACAGGCGTAGTCGATGGACAACGGGTTGATATTCCCGTACTGACGAAGAACCGCCCAAACTAATCCAGTAATGCTAAGAGTCCGAATACCGGTGACCGATCCCTTCGGGGAGGAGCTCCGGGGCTAGCACTCGACCCTACGCTGGTGCGGTTAGCGTATTAACAGGTGTGACGCAGGAAGGTAGCTGAGCCGGGCGATGGTTGACCCGGTCTAAGAATGTAGGCCGAGAGATAGGCAAATCCGTCTCTCGTCAAGGCCGAGACTCGATGGGACGCCGCAAGGCGGATTCAGTGATCCTATGCTGCCGAGAAAAGCATCGACGCGAGGTTCCAGTCACCCGTACCCTAAACCGACTCAGGTGGTCAGGTAGAGAATACCAAGGAGATCGAGAGAATCGTGGTTAAGGAACTCGGCAAAATGCCCCCGTAACTTCGGGAGAAGGGGGGCCTGAAGGGTGAAGGGATTTACTCCTGGAGCCCCAGAAGGCCGCAGAGACCAGTGGGAAGCGACTGTTTACTAAAAACACAGGTCCGTGCGAAGTCGCAAGACGATGTATACGGACTGACGCCTGCCCGGTGCTGGAAGGTTAAGAGGAACGGTCAGCTCTTCGGAGCGAAGCTGAGAATTTAAGCCCCAGTAAACGGCGGTGGTAACTATAACCATCCTAAGGTAGCGAAATTCCTTGTCGGGTAAGTTCCGACCTGCACGAATGGCGTAACGACTTCCCAGCTGTCTCAACCGCGAACTCGGCGAAATTGCACTACGAGTAAAGATGCTCGTTACGCGCAGAAGGACGGAAAGACCCCGTGACCTTTACTACAGCTTGGTATTGGTGTTCGGTGTGGCTTGTGTAGGATAGGTGGGAGACTGTGAAGCGGGCACGCCAGTGTTCGTGGAGTCATTGTTGAAATACCACTCTGGTCATATTGGATATCTAACTTCGATCCGTAATCCGGATCAGGGACAGTGCCTGGTGGGTAGTTTAACTGGGGCGGTTGCCTCCTAAAAAGTAACGGAGGCGCCCAAAGGTTCCCTCAACCTGGTTGGCAATCAGGTGTCGAGTGTAAGTGCACAAGGGAGCTTGACTGTGAGACTGACAAGTCGAGCAGGGACGAAAGTCGGGACTAGTGATCCGGCAGTGGCTTGTGGAAGCGCTGTCGCTCAACGGATAAAAGGTACCTCGGGGATAACAGGCTGATCTTGCCCAAGAGTCCATATCGACGGCATGGTTTGGCACCTCGATGTCGGCTCGTCGCATCCTGGGGCTGGAGTAGGTCCCAAGGGTTGGGCTGTTCGCCCATTAAAGCGGTACGCGAGCTGGGTTTAGAACGTCGTGAGACAGTTCGGTCCCTATCCTCTGCGCGCGCAGGAAATTTGAGAAGATCTATCCCTAGTACGAGAGGACCGGGATGGACGAACCTCTGGTGTGTCAGTTGTTCCGCCAGGAGCACCGCTGATTAGCTACGTTCGGAGAGGATAACCGCTGAAAGCATCTAAGCGGGAAGCCAGCTTCAAGATGAGATTTCCATCCCTTCGGGGGAGAGGCTCCCAGCTAGACTACTGGGTTGATAGGCAGGATGTGGAAGCGAGGACTAAAGACTCGTGCAGCTGACCTGTACTAATAAGCCGATAACTTGATAACACTCACTTCCTTGAGAAGTAATGAGTAGTTGTTCGCGTCCACTTTGTGGTTCCCGATTTACGGTCGGGGATCATCCCGGAATCGCAGGATTCCGGCTATGAACTGATACATAAATCAATAGTGTTTCGGCGGCCATAGCGAGAGGGAAACGCCCGGTCACATTCCGAACCCGGAAGCTAAGACTCTCTGCGCCGATGGTACTGCAAGGGGGACCTTGTGGGAGAGTAGGACACCGCCGGACTTCTTTGTGAAATGGCCACCCGCTGAGGGTGGCCATTTTGCGTTAAGCAGTCGTTTCTCGGGTTGATCCGAACTTCTCGGGTCGGTCCGAACTTCTCGGGTCGAGCCGAACTTCTCGGGTCGAGCTTGCCGAGACACACGAGTGAAAAGAGTTGACATGGCCGACACCCCTGACCGTCCCCGTCGCCCCGGTGGACCGCCGAAGGGCAAGCGTCCGGGGTCCGCGCATCCCGCCAAGGGTGCGCCGGCGCGTGGCAAGTCGGCCTCGTCCGGCGATCGGCCTCAGCGGGCGGGGGATAAGCCGTCCTGGCGGAAGCGCGAAGAGGGAGCATCCGGACGGCCGAAACGCGATGGCCAGCAGCGTGGCGGCCAACCGCGTGAGGGTCATCAGGGTGACTTTCCGAAACGCGATGCCCAGCGGGGTGGCGACCGCAAGCGCGACGGCGAGCGTCGGCTGTGGACGCGCGACGGCAAACCGGCCCGTGGTGACGCCTCGGCGCGGGAGCGTGAGACGCCGGAAGATCGGGATCCCTACGGCACGAAGTCGGTGCGATCGCGCCACGATGCGCCGGTGATCCCCGAGGATGTCGTCCCGAACCAGCTCGATCGTGTCGCCAGGGCGCAACTCAAGACGCTCAGCAAAGAGAACGCCGACGAGGTCGCCCGGCACCTCGTGATGGCAGCGCGTCTCATCGCCGAGGATCCAGAGCTCGCTCACCGTCATGCGGTTTCGGCTGGAAGGCGGGCCGGCCGCATCGCCGTCGTCCGGGAGACCCTGGCGATCACGGCCTACGCGACGGGCGACTACGCACTCGCGCTGCGCGAGCTGCGCACCTACCGCCGGATCTCCGGCCGTGACGACCAGCTGCCGATGATGGTCGACAGCGAGCGAGGGCTCGGCCGGCCGGAGAAGGCGCTCGAGCTCGGCCGTTCCGTTCCGCGTGCGAGCCTTCCGGTCGAAGTGCAGGTCGAACTCGCGATCGCGATGTCGGGTGCACGGCTCGACCTCGGCCAGGTCGACGCGGCACTTGTCGAGCTGCAGATCCCGCAGTTGACACCGGATACGGCATTCTCCTGGAGCCCTGCGCTCTTCGACGCCTATGCGACGGTGCTCGAGGATCTCGGTCGAGCCGACGAGGCCCAGCTGTGGTTCACGCGCTCCGACCTCGCGACGGCGGCGCTTTCCTCCAGCGACGACGCCGATGACCTCGAGATCGAGGTGTTCGAGGAGGAGATCGAGGATGAGGCCGAGGATGAGGCCGAGAGCGACACGGAGCGCCTGGATGACTGAGCGCACACCGCTCGACGGCGTCGACCTGGTACTGGCAGACCTCGACGGGGTCGTCTATCGCGGGCATGAGGCCATCCCGTATGCCGTTGAGAGCATAAACACTGCGGCTCGGTCCCGCCGGGTCGGTTACATCACGAACAACGCGTCCCGGACGCCGGAGTCCGTGGCACAGCAGCTCGTCGGTCTGGGACTGCGCCTCACGCCCGACGAGATCGTGACCTCACCGCAGGCGGCCGTCCGGCTGCTTGCCGGCACGGTGGCGCCAGGCTCTCTCGTTCTCGCGGTCGGTGGCGAGGGGCTGCGCTACGAACTTCTCAAGGCCGGATTCAGGATCACCGACTCCGCGTCGGATGGACCGGCCGCGGTCGTGCAGGGTTTCGCGCAGGAACTCGGCTGGGCGCAACTCGCCGAGGCGTCCTATGCGTTGCAGGGTAACGGTGCCGAACTGCCCTGGATCGCCACGAACACCGACTGGACGCTCCCGACCGCCCGTGGCATCGCACCGGGCAACGGAACGCTCGTCTCGGCGGTGCACCTGGCGGTGGGCCGCCTGCCGGTCGTCGCGGGCAAACCCGAAGTAGCGATCTTCGAGGAGGCGATCGCCCGTTTCGGCGGCACGAAGCCGCTGTTCCTCGGCGACCGGCTCGACACCGACATTCTGGGGGCCAACCGCGCCGGGATCGAGTCGGTGCTCGTGCTCACCGGCGTCGACAAGGCGAAGCAGGTCCTGGCGGCCGACCCCTACTCGCGGCCGACCTACCTGCTCGACGACCTGCGCGGCCTGCACGAGCCGTACCCCGACATCCGCGACGGGACGGCCGCCGACGGGTCGCGCGTCGTGACGGTCGGATCGGCCGTCGTGCGGATGACCGGCAACGTCGTGACAGTCGTCGAGGCCGGCGAGAGCCGTATCGACCTGCTGAGGGCCGGCGCCGCTGCGATCTGGGGGAGCGGGCTCGCGATCTACGGTCTCGATGTGGCCCCGGCGCTCTACGCTTGAGTCATGGCCGATAACGAGGAGACCAGCGCCGAGGGAGCCAGCACCGAGGAGATCGATGCACTGCTGTCGCGACTGCGCGTGATCGAGGACCAGCCGCTCGAGGACCGCGCCGCGGCTTTCGCGCAGGTGTATGACGAGCTGCGCAGGGCGCTCGAGGGCGCCGACGCGCCGGCCCCGCGTGACTGACTCCGCATCCGCTTCCGGTCGAGGTGAGACCGAACGACTGGATGCCTCCCTCGCCGCCCGCGGCCTCGCTCGCTCCAGGACGAACGCCGCCCAGCTCGTAGCCGACGGTCTGGTCACGGTCGATGGCCGGCCGGCGCTCAAGCCTTCACTTCGTGTGCGGGCCGACCAGCAGCTCGCGGTTGCCGCGACCGACCATTACGTGAGCCGGGCTGCCCACAAGCTGGGCGCCGCGCTCGACGCGTTCCCGATCGAGGTCACCGGCCGCACCGCTCTCGACGTCGGCGCCTCGACCGGCGGGTTCACCCAGGTGCTGCTCGAGCGCGGCGCCCACGCCGTGATCGCTCTCGACGTCGGCCATGAGCAGCTCGCCCCCTCGGTGCGCGCCGACGAACGTGTCGTCGTCGTCGAGGGGGTGAACGCGCGCTACCTCACGCGAGAGTCGCTGCATGCGGCAGCGCCTGGAACAGCTCTCCCCGATCTCGTCGTCGCCGATCTCTCCTTCATCTCCCTGGGCCTCGTGCTGCCGGCTCTCGTGGAGACGGTGGGCCCGGATGCCGACTTCGTGGTGCTCGTCAAGCCGCAGTTCGAGGTCGGCCGGGGCGGCATCCGGGAGGGCCTCGTGCACGACCCGGCGCTGCGCGAGGATGCGGTGTCCGGGGTGCTCTGGGCCGCCTGGGATCTCGGGCTGCCGACCGCGGGCATCCTCTCCTCCCCAATAGCCGGTTCGGCCGGTAATCACGAGTATCTGGCCTGGTTCTCCACCGCGCTCGGCGGCAATCCGACAGAATGGCTAAACACCGTTTCTGGCCTCAGTAAATAGCTGGGGAGTCGGCTTTGTTTCGAGAAACAAAGGGATCTTCTGTTCCAATCTTGTCATGGGCACGAGATAGAACGGGCATGAACGGGCACCGGCACAACGAGTTATTTAACGCCAACGGAGGAAAAAATGAATGCTGAGCAGTTGATCGAGAAGGCGAACGAGTCGTTCCAATCCCACGGGGCTGGAGGATTTGAAAAGCCATCTCAGAGTCCGGAGCGTTATTTCGTAACGGAAGTTCACACCGAGTTCAACGGTCATTCTGTTCGAATCGAGTTCGTAGAGAGCGAGAGCAACCCTCCTTCCTACAAATACAACGCGACTGTCTATGACGCCGAGACAGGTGAGCAGATCGGCACCGGTAACGGCGCTAGCAACTGGGAGGAAGCTTTCTCAATTGTCCACTGGAGCGAAATGATCAATCACTGGGTCTAACCCCGGAAAGAATTCCCTTCGCCGCGATGAGGTGCCGGCCCAAAATTGCCCGGCCGGTTTTGCGAGTTCGAAAGTGTGCACATTCGTAAGTCGCTTCGGTTAGTACGCTGAGCGCATGAATAAACGGGGAATTAAAGCTCCAAGTGATCCGAGTCCTGCTCTCAACAGCAACGCATTTAACTGCCCCCGCTGCGGTGCATTCTCTAGTCAAGAGTGGTTTCCGTTGCAGCGCATCATTCATGACCCTTACCAAGGGCAAGAATGGCCTGAGGAGTTTCTGGACACTCCTAGCGAAAACGTGGTCTATGCGACCGTGCCATCTACATTAAGAGATTCTGCGCCTAAGGCTCCAGCATCTACAGAACTGCCAGCCGTGCACGATGCCGGGCGATGGTATGCAGCGCTCTGCGGTCGATGCGAGGACTTCTCCGTGTGGCGCAACAACAGAATAATGTATCCGGCTAGTTCGACGGCCCCGTTCCCGCATGAGGACATGCCGGCTGACGCAATGGAGCTTTATGAGGAAGCTCGGGATGTAGTGGGAATCTCGCGACGGGCAGGGGCCGCACTTGCTCGCGCGACGCTCGAACGGCTCCTAAAACATCTCGACAGCACTCCATCCGCGAACGCAGCACTCGCCGTCCGCATCGACTCAATAGTGCCCAAGGTGTCCTCCAGTGTGGCAAGCATGCTCACTGTCATCCGGCATGTGGGGAACAAATCGCTTCACGGGGCCGATCAGGGCGACCAATCGGTGATTCTGATTCTTGACGAGTCGCAAACTGAATTGGTCGACTTGATCTTCAGCACGATTAACGCCCTCGTTGACGAATTGATAACAAAGCCCAAGGCGGCGGCTGGCTACCTAAGTTTGATTCCTGAAAAATATCGGACGAAAATCAATCACCAAAGGAAAGGTGAGGACTAGCCGAAAGTGAGAAAGCTCGCTCGGTACAGCAGCCTTTAGGTGCTCGCGGGGGCCTTGGTGAGCCGGTAGACAGTGGCAATGGAGACGCTCAGGGTCTTGGCGATCTCAGGGACACTCTCGCCGGAGTTGCGGAGCGTCTGCGCCTTGCGCGCGGTCGCGGAGTCCATGGCGCGGGGGCGTCCACCTACGCGGCCCTGCGCCTTGGCGGCGGCGAGTCCGGCGACGGTGCGCTCTGAGATGAAGCTGCGTTCCATCTCCGCGAAGATGGCGAGCATCTGGAGCATGGCGCGGCCTGTAGGGGTCGAGCTGTTAAGTCCATCAGAGATCGACTCGATGAAGATTCCCTTCTCGGTCAGCTCGGAGATGAGCTGTGCGACATGCGCGGTGCTGCGTCCGATTCTGTCGAGCTTGAACACGACAATGGTGTCTCCGGGCTGGACATCCGCGAGCATGGCGTCAAGGCCCGGGCGGCTCATCTTTGATCCGCTCACGCCGTGGTCAATGTAACGGTTCCGCTTCAGCACGCTCGCATTGTCGAGAGCGTCATGCTGAAGCTGCTCGTCCTGCTTGCCCGTCGAGACGCGGAGGTATCCAAGGCGCTGGCCGGTGGCGGCACTCACTGAGGTTGTCATGCACCAAGTCTCTCATGAACTCATCCGTTTTTGCAACGCAATAAACAACGAGTTTTGAAACGCTCTTCAGGTCGTCGCGAGGCCCGGAATCTCGGGGGAGGGCTTAGATCTCGGTTATCTCGCTTGAGCATCGTTTTCGAGACACCGGGGAGCCTCGCGGTTGGAAGGGCGAGGCCCTTGAAAACAGGAGTGCATCCAAGGGCCTCTGTCAGCGGCATCGTTCCGGGCGCACGGCGATGTTGCCGACTGTTTCGAAAGTGTGCAGACTCTCGAAATTCTTCTTTAGGTGCCGGGGCCTGCCATCTGCGAAAGGAAGAAAGAAGAATTTGGCAGACCCCGGCGCTAGTCCGTGCGGCGGCGAACCGAACAAGAGCACCGCCGCACGGAGCTAATTACCCGGGTGAATCCGGGAAAAATTCGGCGCGTAGTCGCTCGGCCAGTTCGGGCGGACACTCGACATCGCCGCTCTCGGTGAGCACGTAGACGCGGCCTGCTGCGTCGAGGAGGTAGGCGAGACGCTCGCCACTAGGAAAGACGGCGCGGCTTGTCGCTGGGATGTCGTAGCGGCGCTTATCGACCCAGAGCGGGCGTGGATTTAGGCCAGCGACGACATCGAATCTTTGGTCTCTCTCGCGGGTCATCATGCTTCGCCTCGCTCTACATCATCGCGAAGCACAGCGGCGAACGTCTCCAGCGTCATGGTTACGTAGGCCTCTCCAGCGCCCCTAGCGGCCCTGTATGCGACGACAGCGGCTCTTCCTTTGCCGTCGTGTTTTGCGGCTGCCTGCGCGGCATCCAGCGCCCCTGAGAGGTCGAGCACGCGCTCATTGCGAGTGAGGATGGCCCAGCGGTCGAGGCCGGTCAGGTGTGAGGCCGGGTGAGACTCAGAGAGTCGCGCAGAGAGCTTGTAAGCCTGCGGGCGCTGCTCGACGATGACACCCTCAGAGCCGAGATAGAGGCGCGCCAACTCACGGAATTTTGCGGCTCGCTGCCTGTTCAGTTGGTCAGGCATCTCAGCGCCCCCGGTTCCCGCTGGGCCGCTGCTGTGCGGCTGGAGCCGCGTTCAGCGTTCTGCTGGTGGGCAGACCGGGGCCATACTCGATCTCGACGGCCTCGCGGGCTGCTGCGCGCTCAACGGGGTCGATGATGGCCCATGCGCGTTGGCGCGCTGCCTCGCGCTCTACTGCCCACTGTGGCGAGCCGTAGAGCCATCGGCGAAGGTCGTCGGGGAAGGGGCCGAATCCTAGGCGGATCTCTCGCCAGCGTTCGAGCTGCGCCTCGTCTGAGAGGTCGCGTGTCCAGTTATTGCCCACCGTGTCTGTCTGGCCGTCGATCTGCCGCTGTGTGACCGTGAGCGTGTCACCGCGTTTGAGCGCTAGGCCGAAAATGAGCAAGCCGCCCGCGAGGACATGGATCTCATCGCCTGCCGCGAGTGCCCGGGCGGTTGTCTTGGTGTCGGTGCTCATGCTGTGAGTGCCTCTCTTGATTCTTGAAGTAGCGTTCGAAGGTCAGCGGCGATGTCGGGTCTCCCCGTCACCTGAAACTGTGCCGCGATGCGCTCGCCGGTCTCCGGGTCTGTGCGTGCGAGCTGGGCCATGACTACGGCTATGGACTGCATCATCGTGACCTCATCTAGCGCGGCTGTGGACGGGATGCCGAGACGGTCGGCAACGCTGGCAAGTGTCGCCCGCTCGACCTCAATAGCCCGGAGCGCCTGCGAGTCTTTGCCCGCCTCGATTGAACGTCTGCGGATGTCTCCAGCGGCGTGCACGAGATCCACCATCCGGGCGGCGATAGTGAGGGCTGAGAGGCCGTCTGTGGACTGTTCCATCGCCTGCCGCACGCCCGGCGCGGTGTGCGTATTCCAGTGCCTGCGGAGGGCATCCTCAGAGACTGCATGATCGCGCGAAACCTGCGCCAGATTGCGACTCGTCGCGATGAGCGCCGCCTCAATTTGCGAGCGCTGCGGGTGCGAGCACACGGTGCATCGCCTGCCGCTTGCTGTGCTTTGAATTGCGCTCATACTCAGTAGTATCGGCACAAGTCCCAGCCACTGACGCGGTTAGCTGCTGGATGACCTCGTGAGCATCCCGCCCGGCTGCCACGTTCGACGCCGGTAACTCGACCGCTCCAGCTCGGTGAGGAGGTCTAGGGCGTCGGCATCGCCTCGGTAGGCAGAGCCTAGGAGCATCGCGGGCGTGACCGTTCCCGGCGTCCGCGATGACCGGGTGGTCATGTGGCTCTTGGTGATGTAGTCCACAACGGTAGAGAGTTGACCCATAGGCACGACTTGCACACGCTGCCCCTTGGCGCTCGCCGCGATGCCCCGGAGGTCGGCGGAACGGAGCCATCGCGCTTGAATTTCCCGGGCAAGCTTTACGGCATCCGTACGGCTCAGCTTGTTTCTAAAAACTAGGAGCGTATGCGCGTGAGGGTGCCATCCGCTCGGTGTGCGCTCAATCTCTATAGAGCGCACGTAGCCGTCCACCCGGCTGCTGAGCCATGAGCCGGAGACCATGTAGGCGTTGAGCTTGTCGAGGTCGCTCCACAGCTCGCCTAGAGGCCGTTCCGGCGTACTGGCGATGGTGGCCGTCCATAAGAGCGCGTAGACGGGTTTAGAGGCTGCGAGAGCCGCCATTAGCTCGCGGCGGTGACGGCGTTGTCGCTTGGGGCTGCATCGTGCGCACAGCGCACCATTACAGCGATGGCGTTTCACGCCGCATAGCCGGATGCTCTTTAGGCTTGAATAACTCTCTTGAAAACGCTTGAGGGAGTACTTACTGGGATACTCGGAATCTGGAGTTAAGCCGTCTGTTGATGAATGGACAGTGGCGGGGCGGTCGAAAGGAACACGGCGAGCGCCGTCGCCGGCGGATAGACTGAGCACGAGAAACCTCTAGAAACGCTGCCCCGTCATTTGGTCGTGAAGGGCGGCGTTTCTTATTTCATGGGGCAAGGGGGAACCTGAAAGATTCCGCGCTTCTTGCCCACTCCCGGCGGGTCCCATGACAGTGCCGGTTCAGGTGCTCGCAGCCTCGCGCTCGTGCTGTGCTCAAGAAGAGTCTACGAGATGGCCGCGCTCGCCGCTGCTCGAAAACAGACGTGTTATCCGGTCGCTTCGCTGCGAGCCTTCACAAGCGCCCTTAGGCGCGCGGGGTCGCTGTGCTGGTAGCGCTGCGCGGCCCGAATATCCTTGTGGCCACCAAAGGCCATCACGTCCGCCATGGTGCCCCCTGCTTGCATGAGATGAGTGAGGCTGCTGTGCCTCAGATCGTGGATGCGGGCGTCCGGGTATCCGGCCTCAACCCGTGTTCTCATCCAGTCGCGGTAAACCTCGTTCTTGCTTAGGCGTTTTCCGCGCTCGTTCAGGAAGAACGGCATCGTATTGGAGAAGACGGGATGCCTTTTCACGTAGGCCTCTGCTGCTGCCAGCTCTTCGCCGTCCAGCCAAACGAGGCGGGTCTGCCCATTCTTGGTGCCCGGGACTATTGCTGACCCGTTGTCTTTGGTGAGTTGGAGCTGCTGCTCCACAAGAATCTCGCCAGTCTCCAGATTGACGTGGCGGCGGTCGAGTCCCAGCGCCTCCGAGATCCTGAGGCCTCCGCCATAGACCACCATGAGAAAGGCGCGCATGTCGTCGCTGGAGGCGTCCCAGAGTGCCCTCACAGCCTCCTTGTCGAAATACGGGCGGGGCTTTGACAAGTCGGTGCCCACATTCCGGACACGGCAAGGAGTGTCTCTAAGCTCGCCGTCGTCGACGGCCATTCTCATGAGATTGCTGAGAGTGCGATAAGTGTTCTTTCGCCCGGGTGTCGCGGGCATGCTCGCCCACCATGCAGCAATTTCAGAGGGCCGGATGTCGCGGAGTCTGCGACTTCCCCACTTCGGGATGATGTGAATTCTCAGGTGGGCTTCGTAGTTCTCCAAACTCCGAGGCTTCACCTCACCACTTCGAGCGGCCAGATAGGTGGGCGCGTACTCAGCCAGAGTGATGGTGCCCTTGGTCTTGTCATCGAATGTTCCTGCGTCGAGCTTGCCTAACTCGGCCACCTGCGCCGCCTGTGCTGCCTTCTTCGTCGGGAACACTCCGACGGAGCGATCCTTTCCATCTACCGTGATACGGGCTTGCCAGCCGCTTTTGAGCTTTCTGGGTTCTCTCATTTTCGCTACCTCCACTCACTGATACGAGGAAGGAGGCCGATTTAACAATGGGCACGGGTGGGCACAAATCGCTGACCTCCAGCGAAGACGCCTTTATTTGTCGAGGGGGAGCCACCAAGCCACTGAATCCGACAGAATGGACTGAGCAGGTCTCCGCCATTGTGCGGGCCTGAGGGCGTTTCCGCGCGACGAGTGGTCAAGGAGATTCAGGTGGCAGAACGGCACATTCTGGTCGTCTCCCACACCGGGCGCCCCGAGACTCTCGACGCCGCTGCCACCGTGTGCCGCGCCCTCGTCGACGGTGGGGTCGTGCCGGTCGTTCCGGCGGAGGATGTCGCGCTCGTTCGCGAGCACCTGCCGGGCATCCGGGTCGAGACCCTCGACGAGGTTCAGCTCGACGGCCTCGAGTTGGTCATCGTGCTCGGTGGCGATGGCACGATCCTGCGCGCCGCCGAACTCGCCCGGCGATCGTCGGCGCCGCTCCTCGGTATCAACCTCGGCCACGTGGGCTTCCTCGCCGAGGCCGAGAGGGAGAGCCTCGAGGAGAGCGTGCGCAGGGCCCTCGATCGCGACTACCAGATCGAGGAACGCATGACGCTCGCCGTGCGCGTCAAGGTCGACACCCAGGTGGTCTACGAGACCTGGGCGCTCAACGAGGCGACGGTCGAGAAGGCCAGCCGGGAGCGGATGCTCGAGGTCGTCATCGAGGTGGACGGTCGCCCGCTTTCGAGTTTCGGATGCGACGGGGTCGTGATGTCGACGCCCACCGGCTCCACCGCCTATTCGTTCTCTGCCGGCGGCCCGATTGTTTGGCCGAGCCTCGACGCCATGCTGCTCGTGCCGTTGAGCGCCCATGCGCTCTTCGCGCGCCCGCTCGTGGTGGGGCCGGAGTCGGTCTTCGCGGTCGAGGTGCTCGACCGCACGCAGGGGACCGGCGTGCTGTGGTGCGACGGACGACGCACCTGGGACCTCCCCCGCGGCGCACGGGTGATCGTGCGAAGGTCGGGAACGCCGGTGCGCGTGGCACGTCTGCATCAGGGTCCGTTCACCGACCGGCTGGTGAAGAAGTTCAACCTTCCGGTGACCGGATGGCGCGGCCCGGCTGACGGGGAGGGCCGGGCCTCGTGATCGAGGAGCTCTCCATCCGGGATCTCGGGGTCATCGGTGAGGCGCGCCTTCCGCTCGGCCCGGGTTTCACTGCTCTCACCGGCGAGACCGGCGCGGGCAAGACGATGATCGTCACCGCTCTCGGCCTGCTGCTGGGGGAGCGCGCCGACAGCCAGGTGCTGCGCAAGGGCAGTGCGGCGGCGGTCGTCGAGGGGCACTGGCTCATCGACAGTCGTGGCGGTGTCGCTGCGCGGGTGACGGATGCCGGTGGCGACCTCGATCCGGCGGGCGAGGGCCGCGCCGCGCTCCTGTTGAGCCGCTCCGTCTCGCAGGAGGGCCGCAGCCGTGCGGTCGTCGGCGGACGGACGACCCCTGTCGGGGTGCTCACCGAGCTGGGCCGCGAGCTCGTCGTCGTGCACGGGCAGGCCGACCAGGTGCGCCTGCGTTCGGCGACCGCCCAGCGGGATGCTCTCGACCGCTTCGCGGGATCCGAGCTCTCCGGCGTGCTCGATGAGTATCAGGAGACCTATCGTCGCTGGCAGACGGGCCAGGGTGAGCTCGACGTGCTCGTCGCCGAACGCGACCGGCGCGCACGGGAGGCCGAGGATCTGAGGATCGCGATCGAGGAGATCGAGGCGGTCGCCCCGCGCCGTGGCGAGGATGTCGAACTCGCTGAGCGCGCCGAGCGCCTCGGCAACCTCGAGGAACTGCGTCTTGCGGCGGCGGGCGCTCATGAGTTGATCTCCGCGCAGCAGACCGACGACGGTTCCGACGCCCTCGGGCTCCTCGACAATGCCAGGCGGCAGCTGGAACGGGTCTCCGGTCACGACGCTGCGCTCGTGCCGATCGCCGAGGCCATCGCGAACGCATCCTTCGCCGTGTCGGATGTCTCCGCCCAGCTCTCGAGTTACCTCGGCGGGCTCGACGCCGACGGGGCGCACGAGCTCGAGGCCATCCAGGAGCGCCGGGCAGAGCTCACGGCGCTCATCCGCAAGCACGGGCAGAGTCTCGATGAGACGATCGACTTCCTGGATGTCGGCAGCAGCCGGCTGCTGGAGCTCGACAACGACTCCGATCGCATCGAGCGGCTGCGCGGGGAGGTCGCGGGAGACCGCGGGGCGCTCATGGCTCTCGCCGAGCGGCTTTCCGGCATCCGTTCGGCGGCGGCGGCGACGCTCTCCGAGCAGGTGACGGCCGAGCTCACGGCTCTCGCGATGGCCGACGCGGCGGTGACTGTCGAGGTCGTCAGCGGTGGCGATTATTCGCTCGCCGGCCGCGACCAGGTGTCGATCCTGTTGCAGCCGCACAAGGGTGCCGAGCCGCGTCCGCTGGGCCGGGGTGCTTCCGGCGGGGAGCTCTCGCGGGTCATGCTCGCGATCGAGGTTGTCATTGCGGGGAGCGACCCGGTGCCGACCTTCATCTTCGACGAGGTGGATGCCGGGGTCGGCGGCGCTTCGGCGATCGAGATCGGCAAGCGGCTCGCCCGACTGGCGCGGTCAGCCCAGGTGATCGTCGTGACCCACCTGCCGCAGGTCGCTGCTTTCGCGACGAACCATCTGCGTGTGGTGAAGAGCACGGAGGGCGAGATCACCGCGAGCAGTGTGCAGCAGCTGCAGGGCGAGGAGCGCGCCGAGGAGCTGGCGAGGATGCTCTCCGGCCTCGCCGACTCGGAAAGCGGCCTCGCGCACGCGCGCGAACTGCTGGAGACGGCGCAGGCGCTCGCCTGACAATCGTTGGTTGAGGCTCTCGAAGGGTAGCCGCCGAAGGTCGCCTATCGAGACCAGGGTTGGTGGTCGAGAACTGCTCTGGTCCCGCCCGCGGGTACTGGACGACGAGGATATGGACGTCCGGTCTCGGAAGCGCCAACAACTGACGTGGCACGTTCGGGATTGCAATCGGCGGGCACAGCCTATAGTTCGTAAGATCGGAGGCCCGTGGAGAGGAGTGCGGTGTCAAAGATCACGTTGAAAGTACTGGCTGGAGGCCTCGCGGTGGTGCTCGCTGTCGGTTTGAGTGGATGCACGGTTCCGGCAAAGACGGCGGCAAAGTTGGTTAACGGGAAGTTTGTCTTCGTCTCATGTGAGGACTTCACGTACGACTCAATCTCGATGGGCTCCATCGATTTCGATAACTGGAAGGACGGCTACGTGCAAGGGTGGAGTGCGTCTGGAATAGGCTCGGTTGCGCCGGGGGACCGAATCACTTACGGGGTGGCCCCAGACGGGTTCTTAACCGCGAGCGGCCCATTGACATTGCCACTTCAACATCACCGTATTGACGTGTATCTGGAGTATCAACCAACAAATGGCCCATCCGAGCGAATTAGCGGTCATTTTGACTCTCGGAAACTCAGCACAGATCACTGGCTACGCGGTGACGGAGGTACGAACGACAAGCCATGTGATTGACTCGCCTCAACAGCTCGAGCCCCCACAGCTTGGGTTGGATTTCTCTAGGACGGCATGGATATGGCTCGGGATGTGGGAGAACTGGTGCTCTGATAAACAAAAGAGAAAGCCGGATCAACCTGCCCTGGTCAGACCAAGGCTGGTAGCCGGACCATGTTCGCCGTGGTCAATATCCTGAGATTCACACGGTGCAGGCGCGGCCCCAGGCGCTCTAACCGGATTCGGTGTCGGTTGTATCCTTGGCGCAAGCGCGAACTTGATGGATCAACTCCGTATGCCATTGCTTGCACGCACAGTGGATCTTGTGGGCGTTGGATCGACAACATCGGACCTACGGCTGATATATATGCGCTAACGATTCGTCCCGACGCACCCCTACGTGAAGGCGGGGTTGTATGCGGTCTCAATGGTGTTCGGCGCGCTTGGTTCAGCAGCGGGGATAACCTCTCTGACCCTCGAGTGTCTTGCATTTAGCTTTGATGGAATGTGCCAAGGGAAGATCTACCCTGCCGCGGTTGGGCTAACGTTTATATTTATTGCTCCCGGCCCTCTCCCTTCGGTGATTTTTGCACTCCAAACAGGCGTGCCATGGCTATTCGCTCAAAGGAAGCAGCAGATCTGATGGCACAACGGGATCGAATGAGAAAATCTGGCCCTCGCCTTTTATGGGGGTTAGCGATACTTGGCCTCGCCCTTGGGAGTGTTCAGGTTGTCGGGAACTTGGTCCGGTCGGCAGCTGAAGAAGATTGGGTACGATTTGATCGACTACTGAGCTGGCTATGGATCACGATCGGTGTGGTCATCGGGCTGACCGTTCTGGTGCTCTTGGCGATGAACTTGGTGATGGTGCCGTTTTGGCGGTTACGAGCGACCTTGAGACAGCGCTTTCCCGATCGACTGGTTCACCTCAGCTACGAATCGACCCAATCATCGGGCGGTGCTTGTGACATCCCACCAGATGCGATCGGCCAGTTCTCCGTGGTGCTCACGGCGACGTCCACGGGTCTGCAATTGTGGCGCGGCCGCGATCCATACGTCGTGCTCGACATTCCAGCAGAACATATCCACGGCGTTGATTTCGTGTGCACCCGTTGGCGTCGCCCCATGATGCGCGTCACCCTCACCGAGCCCGCAGCGACCCTGCTCTTTCTTGTGGCCGATGAAGTGGCACTCGGTATCGGTGGGTCATCCCCGACGAAAGTCGAGCAAATCGTCGAAGAAATCGCCACAGCCCTCGACAAATCGAATCCGAAGGTGGGTCTGTAAGGATCTTTGTGCATGAATCGCAATGGGTTTTTGGAGCGCCTGACTCCTCGGCCTGTCGCACCCGGCGGGACACGCCATCCGCCTGATAAGCTGTAACCCCGTGGTGGTCAAACATTCTGCGGAGACAACAAAGCACATTTTCGTCACCGGGGGTGTTGTCTCGAGCCTGGGTAAAGGGCTCACGGCCGCCAGCCTCGGCAACCTGCTGACAGCACGCGGCCTGCGCGTCGTCATGCAGAAGCTCGATCCATATCTGAACGTGGATCCGGGCACCATGAACCCGTTCCAGCACGGCGAGGTCTTCGTGACCGACGACGGCGCCGAGACCGACCTCGACATCGGCCACTACGAGCGCTTCCTCGACATCAACCTGAGTCAGGCGGCCAACGTCACGACCGGCCAGATCTACTCCCACGTCATCGCCAAAGAGCGCCGAGGCGAATACCTCGGCGACACCGTGCAGGTCATCCCGCACATCACCGACGAGATCAAGCGCCGGATGCGGCTGCAGTCCCGCAACGAGCCCCGCCCCGACGTCATCATCACCGAGATCGGCGGCACCGTCGGCGACATCGAGTCCCAGCCGTTCCTCGAGGCTGCCCGCCAGGTGCGCCACGAGATCGGGCGCGCCAACTGCTTCTTCGTGCACGTCTCCCTCGTCCCGTACCTGAACGCCGCGGGGGAGCAGAAGACCAAACCCACCCAGCACTCCGTCGCCGCCCTGCGCTCGATCGGCATCCAGCCGGATGCCATCGTGCTGCGCAGCGACCGCCCGGTCCCCGAGTCGATGAACCGCAAAATCGCCCTCATGTGCGACGTGGACCCCGAAGCCGTCATCAACTGCCCCGACGCGCCGAGCATCTACGACATCCCGACGACCCTGCACGACCAGGGCCTCGACGCCTACATCATCGAGCACTTCGGACTCGCGGCCGGCGAAGTCGACTGGTCCGGCTGGTCCGAACTGCTCCAGGCCGTCCACGAGCCGAAGTTCGAGGTCACGATCGGGCTCGTCGGCAAGTACATCGACCTGCCCGACGCCTACCTCTCGGTCACCGAGGCGCTGCGAGCCGGCGGGTTCTCCCAGCAGACCAAGGTCAACATCCGCTGGATCGCCTCCGACGACTGCGAGACCCCCGAGGGCGCTGCGAAGCACCTCTCCGATCTCGACGGCATCTGCGTGCCCGGCGGATTCGGCGTTCGCGGGATCGAAGGCAAGCTCGGCGCCCTGCGGTTCGCGCGCGAGAACGGCATCCCCGCGCTCGGCCTGTGCCTCGGCCTGCAGTGCATGGTCATCGAGTACGCGCGCCACGTCGTCGGGCTCGACGGTGCGTCGTCCTCAGAGTTCGACCCCGACACCGTCTACCCGGTCATCGCGACGATGGCCGAGCAGGTCGACATCATCGCCGACGGCGACCTCGGTGGCACCATGCGCCTCGGCCTCTACCCGGCCGACCTCGCCGACGGCTCCATCGTGCGCGAGCTCTACGGAGAGGCGAGAGTCTCCGAACGCCACCGCCACCGCTACGAGGTCAACAACTCCTACCGCCAGCAGCTCGCGGATGCCGGACTCGTCTTCTCCGGGATGTCGCCCGACCGCAACCTCGTCGAGTACATCGAGCTGCCGCGCGACGTGCACCCGTACTATGTGGCGACGCAGGCGCATCCGGAGCTTCGGTCGCGCCCGAACCGTGCGCATCCGCTGTTCCGGGGGCTCGTGAGCGCGGCGCTCGACCGGCAGAAGGCGAGCCGCCTGTTCGAGGTGGCCGAGGCGGAACCGGCCGGTGTCTGAGCTTCCAGCGTCTGGGCTTTCCGTGTCCGGGCCTCCCGTGGCCAGGCTCGAAGACGAGAGGTACCGCGCGCCGGTCTCGGAATCCGAGACCGTGTTCGACGGGAAGGTCTGGGACGTTCGACGCGACCGGTTCGAGCTGGATGGCTCGACGATCGTCCGCGAATACCAGGAGCATCCCGGCGCCGTCGCGGTTCTCGCCGAGGACGACGAGGGGCGCATCCTGCTCATCAAGCAGTACCGGCATCCGATCGGCCACCGCGACTGGGAACTGCCGGCCGGACTTCTCGACATCGACGGCGAGGCGCCGGATGCGGCAGCCAGGCGTGAGCTCGCCGAGGAGGCCGACCTGCAGGCGAGCGAATGGTCGCCGCTGTGCGACTTCTTCAGTTCGCCGGGCGGAAGCTCAGAGCGGATCACGGTGTACCGGGCGCGCGGGCTGACCCCGACGGCGCAGCCCTTCGACCGCACCGCGGAGGAGGCCGGGATCGAGTTGCGCTGGGTTCCCCGCGCCGAAGTGGTCGACGCGATTCTCGACGGCCGCCTGCGCAACGCCATCCTCGTGATCGCGGTGCTCAACGTTCATTCACGCGCCTCCCAGGCCCGCGCCGACCGAGCCACCGTCGACCGGGCTGGTACCGCCCATGCCCGCACCTGAGCCCACCCTCGAGACCGCGCTCGCGCGCTACCTGCGCCATGTCACGATCGAGCGAGGCCTCTCGCCTAACACGGTCGAGGCCTACCAGCGAGACCTCGAGGTCTACCTCGTCGTGCTCGCCGCGAGGGGCGTGACGACGCCGGCAGCGATCGGATCCGCCGACGTCACCGCATTCGT
This sequence comes from Leifsonella bigeumensis, assembly GCF_039537265.1. Lineage (NCBI taxonomy): Bacteria > Bacillati > Actinomycetota > Actinomycetes > Micrococcales > Microbacteriaceae > Leifsonella > Leifsonella bigeumensis. The sequence continues at coordinate 946,577 of NZ_BAABAE010000003.1, forward strand.
GCACGAGCTTCGCGACCGGCCGGAGCCGCTCTCGGCCACCTCGACCGCGCGGATGCTCTCCTCGGTGCGCGGCTTCCACCGCTTCCTTCTCGAGGAGGGGCTCGTCGAGCGCAACGTCGCAGCGGATGCGCGTCCGCCCAAGCTCGCGAGCCGGCTCCCCAAGGCGATCACCGTCGACCAGATGGCGGCGATCCTCGCGACGACCGACGGCGACGACGAGAGATCCCTGCGCGACAAGGCGCTCCTCGAACTGCTCTACGCGACGGGCGCGCGCGTCTCCGAGGTCGTCGACCTGAACGTCGACGACGTCATCCGCTCGTCAGCGGAGAGCGGGGAAGGCGAGGCGGGGGAGCACGGCACGGCCGACGTCATCCGGTTGTTCGGCAAGGGCGGCAAGCAGCGCATCGTCCCGCTCGGCAGCTATGCCCGCGCCGCCATCGACGCCTACCTCGTGCGGGCGCGACCGCTGCTCTCCGCGCGCGGCAAGGCGACGCCGGCACTCTTTCTCGGTGTGCGGGGTGCTCGGATGTCGCGACAGAACGTCTGGCTCGTGATCAAGGCGAGGGCCGAGCAGTCGAAGCTCGGGCTCGCGGTGTCGCCGCACACCTTCCGCCACTCCTTCGCCACCCATCTGCTCGAGGGCGGGGCGGATGTGCGGGTCGTCCAGGAACTGCTCGGCCACTCCTCGGTGTCGACCACGCAGATCTACACGCTCGTGACGGCGGACACCCTGCGGGACATGTACACCACGGCGCATCCCAGAGCTCGCTGAAGTCCTCAGGGTGTCCCTCTCAGGGGGCGCCGGAGTTGCCCAGTAGACTCTCACCGTGACCAAGAAACGGGATGACACGGCCGCGGAACTCGCGGGTCTCGAGTCCCCGGTCCTCGGTCCTACCGGTCGTCCGTTGAGGGAGTTCAAGGTACCGCCGAAGCTCAAGGGTCACGGCCCGGCCCGTATCATCGCCCTCTGCAACCAGAAGGGCGGCGTCGGCAAGACGACGACCACGATCAATCTGGGTGCGGCCCTGGCCGAGTACGGCCGCCGCGTGCTGTGCGTCGACTTCGACCCGCAGGGTGCGCTCTCCGCAGGGCTCGCCGTGCCGACCCATGACGTGCCCAACATCTACGATCTGCTCGTCGGCACCGTCAAGGAGCCCGCCGACGCGATCCAGCACACCGCAACGACGAACCTCGACGTCATCCCGGCGAACATCGACCTCTCCGCCGCTGAGGTGCACCTCGTCAACGAGGTCGCCCGCGAGCAGATCCTCGCTCGCGTTCTGCGCAAGGTCGCCAACGACTACGACGTGATCCTGATCGACTGCCAGCCCTCGCTCGGCATCCTCACCGTCAATGCCCTCACCGCGAGCCATGGTGTGCTCATCCCGCTCGAGTGCGAGTACTTCGCCCTGCGCGGCGTCGCGCTGCTCGTCGAGACGATCGACAAGGTGCGTGACCGCCTGAACCCGGCGCTCGAACTCGACGGCATCCTCGCGACGATGTACGACTCACGAACGCTCCACTCCCGCGAGGTGCTCGAGCGCGTGGTCGAGACCTTCGGCGACAAGGTCTTCGAGACCGTCATCGCACGCACGGTCAAGTTCCCGGATGCGAGCGTCGCCGCCGCACCCATCACCGAGTTCGCCCCCGACCACCAGGCGGCCGCGAGTTACCGTCAGCTCGCGAGGGAGTTGATCACGCGTGGCGCCGTTGCCTAGCGCCACGGCACCCGAAGTTGAGGATCGCGGTGAGGCGGAACCGGGCGGCTTCGCGGTCAACCTCGGCAACTTCAACGGGCCGTTCGACCTGCTGCTGAGCCTCATCGCCAAGCACGAGCTCGATGTGACCGAGATCGCGCTGAGCGCGGTGACCGACGAGTTCATCTCCTACCTGCGGGGGCTCTCCGGGCCCGACGAACTCGACCAGGCGAGCGAGTTCCTCGTCGTGGCCGCGACCCTGCTCGACCTCAAGGTGGCCGGACTGCTGCCGCAGGGCGAACTCGTGGATGCCGAATCCGTCGCCCTGCTCGAGGCGCGCGACCTGCTCTTCGCCCGACTGCTGCAATATCGTGCGTTCAAGGAGGTCTCGGCCTGGTTCAGCAACGGCTTCGAGGCGGAGTCGGTGCGGCATGCGCGCCAGGTGCGGCTCGAGGAGAAGTACCGCGCCCGCACGCCCGAGCTCGTCTGGACACTCACCGCCGCCGACTTCGCCGCCCTCGCCGCACTGGCCATGGCGCCGCGGGAGCTGCCGACCGTCGGACTGGAGCACCTGCACGCACCGCTCGTGAGCATCCGGGAACAGGCCGCGATCGTGGTCTCCGCACTGCGGCGCGCGGGGCCGGTGACGTTCCGCGAACTCATCGTCGGCGCCGATCGCAAGGGGGTCGTGATCGCGCGGTTCCTCGCGATCCTCGAACTGTACCGGGCGGATGCCGTCGCCTTCGAACAGGTCGAACCACTCGGTGAACTGAGCATCCGGTGGACCGCCGAGCATTGGTCGGATGCCAGTCTCGCCACCCTGGGCGCCGACTACGGCGGGGCCGAGAACACAGACGCCCGAACCGGGGGAGCCGACGATGGAAACTGATCTCGAACGCCGCCTCGAGGCGATCTTCATGGTGGCCGACGAGCCATTGAGCGTCGTGAGTCTGGCCACCGCGCTCGGGGCGCCCGTGCCGGCGGTGCGCCAATCGATCGAGCGACTCGTCGCCGACTACGACGGTGCGGGGCCGGATGGCGCGGGTACACGACGCGGCTTCGAGCTGCGCGAGGTCGGGGGAGGCTGGCGCGTCTATGTACGCGGCGAGTTCGACGATGTCGTGCGTGACTTCGTGCTCACCCAGAACCCGACGAAGCTCTCCCAAGCCGCCCTCGAGACCCTCGCCGTCATCGCCTACAAGCAACCCGTCAGTCGTGGCCAGATCGCCTCGATCCGGGCCGTCAACGTCGACTCGGTCGTGCGCACGCTCGTCGGGCGGGGACTCGTGACCGAGGCGTACACCGACGGCGAGACCGGGGCCATCCATTACGAGACGACCGATGTGCTGCTCAGCCAGTTGGGCATCAACTCGCTCGATGAGCTCCCGCACATCTCCCCGCTGCTCGACGACGGGTCGGACGGTTTCGATGGCATCGCCTGACGAGGGTGCGCCGGGTCATGACAGCGCGGGCGAGGGCATCCGCCTTCAGAAGCTCATGGCGGCCGCCGGGGTCGCCTCGCGCCGGGTATCCGAGGACCTCATCTCAGCGGGTCGGGTCACGGTGAACGGCGACATCGTGACAGAGCTCGGGCGTCGGGTTCACGAGACCGACAGAATCGCCGTCGACGGCACCGCCATCCAGCTCGACACCACGCGTCGCTACCTCATGCTCAACAAACCGGTCGGCATCGTGAGCTCGCTCTCCGACGAGCGCGGCCGTCCAGACCTTTCACGATTCGTCTCGCGGTACGAGGAGCGACTGTTCAACGTCGGGCGGCTCGACGCGCAGACCTCCGGACTGCTCATCCTCACGAATGACGGAGAGCTCGCGCACGTGCTCGCGCATCCGTCGTTCGGGGTCATGAAGACCTACATCGCGAAGACGAAGGGGCACATCACGCCGCAGACGGTCGCGAAGCTGCGCGCGGGTGTCGAGCTCGAGGATGGCCCGATCGCAGCCGACAAGGCGCGCATCGTCGGGCAGGCCGGTGCGCAGGAGACCATCATCGAGATCACGCTGCACTCGGGGAGGAACCGGATTGTGCGGCGGATGCTCGAGGCGGTCGGGCATCCGGTCATCGACCTCGTGCGGCGACAGTTCGGGCCGCTGCACCTCGGAACGCTCGCACCGGGGGAACTGCGCGACCTGACTAAGGTGGAACTCGGCCAGCTGCTCACGATCGCGCGGGACGCGGCCGATCCTTCCGGGACCGACACGGGAAAGGGCACGGATCGTGAACGGTAGCCGCGTCGTCGGCCAGGTGCGCATCGTCGGCGCCGGGCTGCTCGGTGCGAGCATCGGGCTGGCACTGCGGTCGAAGGGCGTCGACACGATCGTGCACGACGCATCGCCGGGGGCGCTCAGCCTCGCCATCGACTACGGGGCGGGACGCGCATCCGCCGACACCGACAATCCTGCCCTCATCGTCGTGGCGGTGCCTCCGGACCAGACGGCGGCGGTCGTCGCACAGGAGCTCGCCGCCTACCCGGACGCGATCGTCACGGATGTCGCGAGCGTCAAAGCCCTTCCGCTCGCCGAGTTGCGCGCGCTGGGTGCCGACACCTCGCGGTATGTGGGGTCGCATCCGCTCGCCGGGCGGGAGCGGGGAGGGGCGATTTCGGCGAGGGCCGACCTGTTCGTCGGACGGCCGTGGGTCATCGCGACAGGAAACGGTGAGACCACCGCGATGGTCGGGGTGATCGAGGACCTCGTGCTCGACCTCGACGCGGTGCCCGTGCTCATGACGGCGGAGGAGCACGATCGCAGCGTTGCGCTCGTCTCGCACGTTCCGCAGGTCGTGGCCACCTTGCTTGCCAAGCAACTCACCGGCGGAAGTGAGCGCGCGCTCTCGCTCACCGGGCAGGGCCTGCGCGACACCACGCGCATCGCCGCGAGCGACCCGCAGTTGTGGATCCAGATCCTGGCCGCCAACAGCGCGACCGTCGTGGACATCCTGCGCGCCTTCCGCGCCGACCTCGACGGGGTCATCGCAACGCTCGAGGAGCCGGGCGCACCGGGGGCAAAGCGCGCGATCGCCGAGACCCTCGCGGCGGGCAACGCCGGGGTGGCCCGCCTGCCGGGAAAGCACGGCCAGGATCGTCGTTTCAGCCAGCTCGTCGTCATGGTCGACGACAAGCCGGGCGAGCTCGCGCGCCTGCTCGCCGAGATCGGCGACGCCGGCATCAACCTCGAGGACCTGCGCCTCGAGCACTCGCCGGGCACGCTCGTCGGCCTCGCCGAGATCTCCGTGCTGCCCGAGGTCGAGCCGAAGCTCGTGGCGGAGCTCGAAACCCGCGGATGGCGGGTCGCGGAGGCGTGGCGATGAGCGGTGCCCGCCCGGCCGCCCTACGCCCGTCCATCCGGCGTTTCGCCGTCGCGGTCGACGGCCCGGCCGGGAGTGGAAAGTCGAGCGTGAGCCGGGCCGCGGCGCGTGAACTCGGATTCGACTACCAGGACACCGGGGCGGCCTACCGCGCACTCGCCTGGCTGGCGGCGCAGCGCGGTGTCGACGTGGACCTCGAAGATGCGGTGATCGGGCTTCTCGACGACTTCGACTACGAGATCGGGCTCGACCCCGACGACTACTTCGTGCGGGTCGGTCGGGACACGGTGACGGAGGCGATCCGAGACCCCGCCGTCTCGGCCATCGTCAGTCGGGTCGCCCGCATCCCTCGTGTGCGCGAACACCTCACGGATATCTTTCGGGGCCGCATCGCGCAAGGGGATCGACCGGGCATCATCACCGAGGGTCGCGACATCACGACGATCGTGGCACCGGATGCGCCCGTGCGGGTGCTGCTCACGGCATCCGAGGCGGCGCGCCAGGCTCGTCGTGCGGCCGAGCTCGGCGGGGACACGAGCGGGTCGGTAGGACAACAGTTGAGTGCCCGTGACGCGCAGGACCTGCGGGTGGTCGACTTCATGAACGCGGCCGAGGGAGTCACGACTCTCGACTCGACCGATCTCGACTTCGAGCAGACGGTCGCGGCCCTGGTGGCGCTCATCCGCGGTGTGCCACCCGCTGGTTGAGCAGCGCGCAGCGCGTATCGAAACGAGGCCGGTCGAACCATCTCGCTCGACCCGACCCGTAGGATTGACGGGTGCCAGATGACGACGAATTCCCCGAGCTGAACCCGGAGCTCGCCGACCGCCTGGCCGCTCTCGACGAGGAGACCGCTGCCCAGCGGGCGAGCACACTGCGCGCCGGCCTCGACGACTATGAGCTCGACGACGAGGACCTCGGCATCCTCGACGCGGCGACCGACGACTCGGACGCCATCACCTACCTCCCGGCGCTCCCCGTACTCGCGATCGTGGGCCGGCCGAACGTCGGCAAGTCTGCACTCGTCAACCGCATCCTGGGCCGTCGCGAGGCCGTCGTACAGGACACCCCGGGGGTCACCCGCGACCGGGTCAACTACAAGGCGGAGTGGAACGAGCGCCGCTTCACGATCGTCGACACGGGTGGCTGGGAGCCCGACGCCAAGGGCATCAATGCCTCGGTCGCCGCTCAGGCCGAGATCGCGATCGACCTGGCCGACGCGGTGCTCTTCGTCGTCGACGCCATGGTCGGCCCGACCTCGACCGACGAGCACGTCGTACGGATGCTGCGCTCGACGAAGAAGCCCGTCATCCTCGTCGCCAACAAGGTCGACGACGCGAGGCAGGAGCCCGAGGCGGCGAGCCTCTGGAGCCTCGGCCTCGGCCAGCCGTGGGCGGTGTCGGCGGTGCACGGCAGGGGAGTGGCCGACCTGCTCGACCATGTGCTCACTGTGCTGCCGGAGGTCTCTGCTGTCGCTAAGGACCAGGTCGGCGGCCCGCGCCGGGTCGCGCTCCTCGGGCGTCCGAACGTCGGCAAGTCCTCCTTGCTCAACCGATCGGCGGGGGAGGAACGCGTCGTCGTCAACGAGCTCGCCGGCACGACGCGGGATCCGGTCGACGAGCAGATCGAGCTCGGGGGGAAGGTGTGGACCTTCGTCGACACCGCGGGCATCCGCCGCCGCATGCACCTCGCCCAGGGGGCCGACTTCTACGCCTCCCTGCGCACGAGCGCCGCGCTCGAAAAGGCCGAGGTGGCCGTCGTGCTCATCGACGTGACGGAGCCGATCAGCGAACAGGATGTGCGCATCATCGAGCTGGTGCTGGAGAGCGGTCGCGCGCTCGTTCTCGCGTTCAACAAGTGGGACCTGCTCGACGACGAGCGGCGTCGGTACCTGGAGCGTGAGATCGAGCAGGATCTCGGGCATGTGTCGTGGGCGCCCCGCGTGAACATCTCGGCGAAGACCGGGCGGCATCTGGAGAAGCTCGTTCCGGCGCTCGAGCTCGCACTCCAGTCGTGGGACACGCGCATCCCGACCGGCAAGTTCAACGCGCTGCTGGCCGAGCTCACGGCGGAGCACCCGCACCCGGTGCGCGGAGGCAAGCAGCCGCGCATCCTGTTCGGCACGCAGGCTTCGAGCCGGCCGCCGACGTTCGTGCTCTTCACGACCGGGTTCCTGGACCCGCAGTACCGCCGCTTCATCACCCGGCGCTTGCGCGAGCTCTACGGTTTCGAGGGCAGCCCTATCAATGTGAATATGCGCGTTCGGGAAAGACGCAAGCGGTAGCTTGCGAGCGAAGGCCATTTCTGGCCTTCGCCCCGAACGCGCCGGTGGCCGTCTCGGCCGCCGGGCGGGAAAGACGCAAGCGGTAGCTTGCGAGCGAAGGCGATCACTCGTGGGGTTGGGTGGCTTTCTCGCACCGCCAGCCGTCGGGCATCGCGCCACCGTCGAGGAACTCGTGAAGCCGTGCCGCCGCATCGGGATCGAGCACCGCATCCGCCTGCGGGTAAATGATCGGCTCCTCTTTCGAGTTGTGGCTGTCGAGCCTGGCGAGCAGTTCCCGGCAGGCATTCTGCACGGTCGCCGCCTCGTCTCCGGATGCCAGCAGCGCGTCGAGCGCATCCATCGCGTCCCACAGTTCCCCATGCTCGCGGAGCATGACGAAGATCGGCATGGTCATGCCGGCTTCCTTGAGCGGCGGGAAGAGGAATTCCTCCTCGAGGTAGATGTGGCGGCGGAGGCCCTTCATGGCACGCAGAAGCGGGCCGGGGTCGGTTTCGCCTTGTGTGAGCCCTCCCGTGTACTCCTCGATGCCGCCGTCGATGTCCCGGTGCTCGCGTTCGAGCGCCTGCGCGAGCGATCCCGCCGTCATAGCCTTCCTCACTTTCAGTCCTGGTCCTATCATGCTCCTCTGCCGGGCGCGGGGGAGCGCGTCATGTGCGACGGCCTGACGCGATAGGCTATCCGAGGTAATTGCCACGGGCTGTGGCGCAGCTTGGTAGCGCACGTGACTGGGGGTCACGGGGTCGCAGGTTCAAATCCTGTCAGCCCGACCGAAAACCTCGGCGAGGGGCAACTTTCGCCGGGGTTTTGTTGCGCCCGGGACGAGTTTTCGGTGGTCTCCCTCCGGCCCCTTCGACGCGGGCTGGAAAGACACCATCGATCTCCGCCCCGCCGAAGAAGTGGCGATCGCGATCCGCTTCGACGGCTATGCCGGAAAATACGTCTTCCATTGCCACAACCTCGAGCACGAGGACATGGCCATGATGGCCAACTTCACCACACGATGACGGGGTTCTACTTGAGCTGACCCCGTATCTCCCCACCCGGGAAGGTCGGGGTGTGGACGTTCACGTAGTAGGCGCTCGGGTCTGCTGCAACCGCTTCGAGCAACCCGACATCGGCGGTCGTGCAGGTTTGCACCGTCCAGTCGGTTCCCGCGCCGACCATGAGCGGGATCACGATCGGCGCGGCGACATTACGCGGTCCGAAGTGGATGTGCGCTGCCACGGCTGGCACAGAGAGGTCGCGGGCCGTGAGGGTGTAGCAGAGCTGGTCGCCGTCGATGGTGTAGCTGAAGAAACCGCTGGCGCCGGTGTTCGAGCCGGTCGTCTCCTGCTCGGTGTTCAGAGGTATCGCCGGCGTGCCACCCTTCACTGCGTTGGCGGCGGTGACGTCGACGGCGGTGAGTGCCAGGGCGGCTATCAGGACGCTGATGGCCCGGATGCTGAGGCGATGTGAGGCGTTCATGTTGGTCCTCCAATGATGAGAGTCCCCCCAACTGGTGGGCACGCTACGCCGCCAGGGAGCGGTGTACAAGATCAGGCGTCAGGTACACACGCAACACCCAGCAGACGAACGAAGGAAGTGGAGGTGAATCTGCCTTGCCTTGATCGTCCCGGGTCGATAGCGACCCGGAGCGATGCTGCGTTACCGTGTTGGATGTCGCGGTGACTCACGCGCGCGCCCGCGCGACGATGATGCCGCGGGCCGACCTGGGGAAGCGTTCGAGCATCGCCCGAACCTCCGCCGCGTCGACATCCGCACCGAACAGCTCGGTGTGGGGTTCCATGCGGACTCCCTCGGCGAGTGGGCCCGCGACGACGGGGTCGAAGCCGAGCGCGTCGACGATGTCGCCCACCTCTTCGACATCGGCCGGGTCATCGCCGGCGATCGCCAGCGCCTTGCGGCCGGGCTCCCCGGACGGTCGCGCCTCATCCTCGAGGTCGTGGTAGCCCATGTGATTGAACGCCTTCACGACACGGGACTCCGGGAGGAACGCCTGGACGAGTTCGCTCGTCGAGGTGCGCGGGTCGGTGAGGTCTTCGCGAATACCGTCCACCTCCCACCAGTAGTTCATGGCGTCGACGACGATCTTGCCGCGCAGGTCGGCGACCGGAATGTCCGGATGCTTGCCGAGGGGGAGGGCGAGGATCACGATGTCGGCCTGCCGTGCGGTCTCGGCCGCCGTGGTGGCGATCGCGCCATGGCTGAGGACATCGATGATGAGCGCGATCTTCGCAGGGTCTCCCGATCCGGCGATGAACACTCGGTACCCGGCGGCGATGGCGAGGCGGGCCAGCACGGTGCCGACCTTCCCCGCACCGAGGATTCCGATCGTGGGTCTGCTGGCCTCGGTACTCATCCCTTCCATTGTGCAGCGCCCGCAGCCCCTTTGCGTCATCGAGCCTTCCCGGGCGCCGGGACCCTCGGCGAAGAATTCACAGGCTCTGTCGATTTCGCTGCCGCCCATTCGACGCGATAGTAGAGGGATGCCATCCGGCGCCCGAGATATGAGATCGATCAAGGGAGTATCCAATGAAGTTCATGCTCATCATGCGAGCGACCGAGGAGTCTGTCGAGGCTTACCGCAACGCCGACTTCGAGGACATCATCAACAAGATGGGCGCCTACAACGAGTCGCTCATCAACGCCGGCGTCATGGTGGGCGGTGACGGCCTTGCCGACGACCTGAGCACCGCGTTCGTCGTCGATTTCTCGACCGAACCGCCGACCGTCACGGACGGCCCGTACGGCGAGATCCACGAGCTGTTCAACGGTTTCTGGATTCTCGAGGTGTCCACCCGCGAGGAGGCCATCGAGTGGGCGCGCCGCTGCCCGATGGGCCCCGGCAGCAAGCTCGAGGTGCGCCGCGTGACCGACGAGAGCGACTTCGCCGACTTCGCCGACAACGAATACATCCAGAAGGAAAAGGTGTGGCGCGAGGAAGCCGAGAGCAAGTAGCGCCGACGCGGATCGGGCGGGAGCGGACATGATGCGCAGCACGCGCGGGGTTCCGCTCCCGCCCGCCGCGCCACCAGCCGCGGACATCCGCCGTTCGATCGACGCCGTCTGGCGGATCGAGAGCGCGCGCATCGTCGCGACGCTCGCCAAGGTCGTCGGCGACTTCGACCTGGCCGAGGATCTCGCTCAGGAGGCGCTGGCGGATGCGCTCGTCCAGTGGCCGAAGACGGGCATCCCGGTCAACGCGGGAGCCTGGCTCACCGCAGTCGCCAAGAACAAGGCGATCGACGGATGGCGGCGACGCGAACGGCTGGACGATCGCTACCGCGCGATCGCGCACGACCTCGCAGAGTCGACCGATGACGAGTGGCAGCCGATCCCGGACGACGTGCTGAGGCTCGTCTTCGCCGCCTGCCACCCGGTGCTCTCGCGGGAAGCCCAGGTCGCCCTCACTCTGCGCGTCGTCGGCGGGCTCACGACGGAGGAGATCGCCCGGATGTTCCTCGTCCCCGTCGCGACCATCCAGCAGCGCATCGTGCGCGCCAAGAAGAGCCTGTCGGCCGCGCATGTGCCATTCGAGGTTCCCGACCCCGGCGAGTGGCCCGAGCGACTGGGCGCGGTGCTCGGCGTCGTCTATCTCGTGTTCACGGAAGGGTACGCGGCGACGAGCGGCGACCGGTGGATGCGCACCGAACTCGCCCAGGAGGCGCTGCGCCTCGGCCGCGTGCTCCGGGGGCTCCTCCCACGCGAACCGGAGGTGCACGCACTCCTGGCCCTCATGGAGTTCCAGGCATCCCGGTTCGCTGCGCGCGAAAAGCCCGACGGTACGCCCATCCTGCTCGCCGACCAGGATCGTTCCCGCTGGGATCGCGCCCGGATCCTTCGCGGCAGGGCTGGGCTGGCCACGGCGGATGCGCTCGGCAGAGGGCGGTCGAGCTATGCGCTACAGGCGGCGATCGCCGAGTGCCACGCAGTGGCGCCGAGCGTCGAGAAGACCGACTGGAGGCAGATCGTGCTCCTCCACGAGATCCTCGGACGGATCGCGCCGAGCCCCGTCGTCGAGCTCAACCGTGCCGTCGCCGTGTCGATGGCGACCGGACCGGCCAACGGGCTCCAGATCGTCGACCGGCTCGCGGCGAGTGGTGCCCTGCAGGGAAGCCACCTGTTGCCGAGCGTGCGCGGCGAACTGCTTGCGAGGCTCGGCCGGCTCGAGGAGGCCCGCTCCGAACTGGTCACCGCGGCAAGGCTCGCCGGCAACGACCGGGAGCGCAATGTTCTGCTCGCGAAGATCGATCTGCTGTGAGCAGAATCGCGCATTCGCGACATCCGATTCTGTTTAGGGTGGGGCATGGCCGACATCGTGAGAATCCATCCCGAGCGCAAGCGGAGTATGCCCGAGCACCGCATTCCGGAGCCGCGCCTGCCGGAGCCACTCTGGCGTGACGTGCTCGGGAGGCGGCTGCGAACGCTTCGGGAGCGCCGAGCCCAGACTCTCACCGAGACGGCACGCCGGGCGGGAATCTCGCCGCAGTACCTCTCCGAGATCGAGCGAGGCCTCAAGGAGCCGTCCAGCGAGATGATCGCGGCCGTTGCCGGCGCACTGGGAGCGACGCTCATCGATCTGACCGTGCAGGTCACCGACGACCTGCGTCGACGCGAAGCCGGCGCGTCGAGCGGGGTCAAGCTGGCGCTTGCCGCCTGAACAACCCGACTCAGCCGGCAGGCTTCAGTACCGCGGCCGGTGGGTGCCCGAGGATCTCGTCGACGAGCCCGTATTCGAGAGCTCCCCTGGCGGTGAAGACGCGATCCCGATCGGTGTCGGTGCGCAGGGTCTGCACCGATCGGCCGGTGTGGGCGGAGAGGATCTCTTCGATCTCCGCCCGGATGCGCACCACCTCATCCGCCTGCAGGATCAGATCGGGGATCGTCCCCTGACCGCTGGCTGCAGGCTGGTGCAGCACGACCCTGGTGTGCGGCAGGACTGCACGGTGGCCTGGAGCCCCCGCCGCGAGCAGCACCGCTCCGGCCGCGATCGCCTGGCCGACGCAGGTGGTTGCAACGGGCGACTGAACGTACTGCATCGTGTCGTAGATCGCGAGCATCGACGTCATGTCGCCTCCCTCGCAGTTGATGTAGAGGTTGATCTCCTGCCCGGGGGCGTCGGCGTCGAGGTGCAGCAGTTGGGCGATGAGGGCGTTCGCGACACCCGGGTCGATGGCGGTGCCGAGGTAGACGATGCGCTCCGTGAGTAGGTGCGAGTAGACGTCCATGATCCGTTCACCGCGCGGATGCTGTGCGATCACGTTCGGAATCGTGTAGCTGCTCATGACTCCACCCCCTATCCGATGCGGTGACGCTTCGCCGGCATCACCTGGTCGAAGGAGTCGACCACGTGGTCGATGAAGCCGTACTCCTTCGCCTCCTCGGCCGTGTACCAACGGTCGTGGGTGGAGTCGTCGAAGATGCGCTCGACCGGCTGGCCGGTATCTTCTGCGATGATGCCGAGGACGGTGTCGCGCATGTGGCGCAGATCGTTGGCCTGCACCTCCACTTCGACGGCGGAGCCCCCGATCCCGGCGGATCCCTGATGCATCAGGATGCGGGAATGAGGCAGCGCGAAACGCCTGCCCCTGGTTCCCCCCGAGAGCAGGAACTGGCCGGCGCTGCAGGCGAGCCCGAGCGCGAGGGTCGTCACCGGACAGGGCACGAGCCGCATCGTGTCGCGAATCGCGAGCATCGAGGGAACCGATCCGCCGGGGGAGTTGACCCACAGGGCGATGTCGGCGGCCGGATCTTCGGCCGCGAGTGTCAGCAGCTGGGCGATAAGCAGGGTTCCGTTGTCGTCGTCGAGCACTCCATCCAGAACGAGGATGCGCTGGTGCAGGAGTTGCTGCCGTGTCCGGTCATCGAAGGAGGGTGTCTTGTCATCATGTGCCATGTCTCGACACTGCGGCATGTCGCATCCGAGGAGTGGATTCCACCGCCCTGAGCGGAACCGCCCACAGCAGAGACTGGCGCTTGACAGACGTATCGAGAGCGAATAACGTACAACCAAATGGTTGTAGAACAAGCGAGCGATACCGAGATCGACCGCATCTTCCAGGCACTGGCGGATGCGACGCGGCGCGACATCGTGCGCCGCGTGCTCCAGGGCGAGCAATCGGTGTCGGCCCTCGCGAGCGGCTACGCCATGAGTTTCGCCGCCGTGCAGAAGCATGTCGCCGTGCTCGAGCGTGCGGCGCTCGTCGCGAAGGAAAGGCGGGGGAGGGAGCAGCTCGTGCGCGGTAACCCGGACGGACTCCACCGGGCGCAGGTGATTCTCGACAGGTTCGAGGAGCTATGGCGCCACCGCACAGCAAGTATCGCTAGCATCCTCGCCGAGGATTGAAACGCCTGGCATTGAGAACACCCGTTACCGACAACGAGGGAGAAATCATGACCGAGATCACCGTGGACAAGGACTTCGAGGCCCTGACCATGACGTTCGTCGCCGAGTTCGATGCGCCCGTGGAACGCGTCTGGCAGGTCTGGGAGGACCCGCGCCAGCTCGAGCGCTGGTGGGGACCGCCCGGATGGCCGGCCACCTTCACCCGCCACGACTTCACGGTCGGAGGTCAGTCGCGCTACTACATGACCGGCCCGGACGGCGAGAAAGCTCCCGGCTGGTGGGAGATCACCGCCATCGAGGCACCTCACCGGCTCGTATTCGACGACGGGTTCGCCGACGACGACGGCGAACCGCGGCGTGAGGACATGGTCACGACGATGACCGTCACGCTCGAGGACATCGACGGACGCACCCGGATGACGAACACCGGCCAGTTCAGCGACCCCGCCGAGTTCGAGAAGATGCTCGCCATGGGCATGGAGGACGGCATGCGGCAGGCCGTCGGCCAGATCGACGCGATCCTGGCCGGCTGAGGCCTCGACGAAACGACGAAGGAGTTGCACATGTACGACATCACCCCCTGCCTGTGGTTCGACACCCAGGCCGAAGAGGCGGCGGACTACTACATCTCGATCTTCGAGAACTCCGAGATACTCGAGGTCTCCCGCTACGGGGAGGGCGCGCCGATGCCGGCAGGCACCGCGCTCGTCGTGACCTTCACGATCGACGGAACCAGGTTCCAGGCGCTCAACGGTGGGCCGGCCTTCCACTTCACCGAGGCGATCTCGTTCTACGCGAACGCCTCGACGCAGGAGGAGATCGACCGCCTCTGGGATGCGCTCACCCGCGACGGGGGAGAGCCCAGCCAGTGCGGATGGCTCAAAGACAAGTACGGCGTCTCCTGGCAGATCGTCCCGCCGATCCTCGGTGAGTTGCTCAGCGACCCCGACCAGGCGAAGGCAGGGCGGGTCATGCAGGCGATGCTCGGGATGTCCAAACTCGACATCGCGGGGTTGGAGGCCGCCGCCCGGGGTTGAGGGTGACCGCGTCGCGCGGTCAGCTGTCAGAGCTCGAGTCGCACGAGGGCGCGACCGGGGTAGGGGCGCGCCTGCACCGTGAATCCGGCCTGCTCGAAGATCGAGACCGAGCCGTGGTAGAGCGCCGCAGAACTCACCTTCTCCGGCTTCGCCTCGATGTCCACCGGGTAGCCCTCGATGATGCGGGCGCCATGTTCGCGCGCCCAGTCGACGGCGGCCTTCGCGAGGGCCTGCCCTACGCCCTTTCGCCGATCGCCCACCCGCACGACGAAACAACTGACCGCCCAGACCGAGTCGTCATCCGGTTCCTCAGTGCTCGAGGTCGTGACGACCTTGGAACGGAGGATGAGCGGGTATCGAGTGCGCGGCTCGACAGCGCACCAGCCGACCGGCTCGCCGTCGAGATACGCGATGAGGCCGGGCGGCACGGGTGCCTCCGAGCGGTTCATCGCATAGTCGAGAAGCTTGTGACGGCCTGACTCAGTCCCTCTGCGGCAGTTCCTGCAACGTCCAGGTGTTGCCATCGGGGTCGGGGAAACTGACGAACCGGCCCCAGGCGAGCTCCTCGACCTCGCTCGCCGCGACGCCGTTGTCGAGAAGGTGCCGACGGGCCTCGTCGGCATCCGGGATCACGACCTGGATGCTGTTCTGCTCTCCGGGCGCCATGGTGACGCCGAGACCGGTGCCGAACGCGATCGAGCAGGCTGAGCCAGGAGGGGTCAGCTGCACGAATCGCAGTTCGTCGTTGACCCGCGTGTCGAAGTCGGCGTGGAATCCGACCTGGTCGACGTAGAACGCCTTCGCCCGATCCACATCGGTGACGGGGACGAAAATGAGTTCGATCTTCCAGTCCATGGGGGTTCTCCTTTGAATCTTTGTGGCTATTCTGTCCCGAACGGGTGACATCGACGCCCGGTACCGATCCTGCGCGAAGGAGAAGAAAATGCTCACGACAAGCCATGCATTCAGTGGATTCAGCGTCGATGACATCGAGGCGGCGAAGGCCTTCTACGGCGGTGCTCTCGGCCTCGACGCCAAGGACGGAGGGATGGGGAATCTCCAGCTCACCCTTCCCGGCGGGCACGAGGTGTTCATCTATCCGAAGGAGAACCACGAGCCCGCCACCTTCACCATTCTCAATTTCGTGGTCGGCGACGTCGACGCGGCGGTCGACGAGCTCAATGCCGCGGGGGTGGTGACCAAGATCTATCGCGACCCCGACTTCAACACCGACGAGAAGGGGATCGCCAGGGGCAGGGCGGCCGGTTACGGCCCGGACATCGCCTGGTTCCGCGACCCGGCGGGGAACGTGCTCTCAGTGCTGTCCTCCTGAGCAAGGAGCGCTCGTGCGACCGGTATATCGCCCTATACTGTGAATCATCTGAGCGGCCACGACTCAGTGGGACTGTCCGACTGGAGAACCGTGACCAACCTCGCCAAAATCGCCCGCATGGGCATGATCGCCGCAGCTTCCGTGCTGATACTGGCTTCAACCCCGCTCGCCGCTCATGCTGCCGATACCCCACCGGACCGCATCATCGCCGGTGGCAACACCGGTTTTAGCGACATCCGGGGCCTTGCGCTCGACCCAGGCGGCACCATCTACGAGTCCGACCGTTCATCGATCCGTATTTTCGCACCGGGCGCGGACGGTGATGCGACCCCGATGCGGGTGATCGCGGGGGCAGCGACGACGATCTCGGCGCTCGAACAGATCGCAGTCGACAGCACTGGTCTCATCTATGTCACCGATAGCAATGTGGGTGGCGTACTCGTATTCGCCGCGACCGCAATGGGCGACGTTGCTCCGATCCGGACGATCGCCGGTGCCGCGACCGGACTCAACAGCGTGAGCGGTATCGCGCTCGACTCTGCCGGCAACATCTACGTCAGCGACTACAATTCCGACTCCATCAAGGTGTTCGCGGCGGGGGCCAGCGGCGACGTCGCCCCGATACGCACCATCGCCGGGGCGACAACCGGCCTCGAGTCTCCCTGGGGCCTGGGAGTCGACTCTGGCGGCGAGCTTTACGTTGTCAACTACAACTCGCTCGCTGTGACGGTTTATGGCCCAGCGGCGAACGGCGATGCTGCACCGATCCGGACGATTTCCGGCGCTTCCACCGACATGGACCAACCGTACGATGTCGCCATCGATTCGATTGGCGACCTGCTGGTCGCCAACTACAACAGCAGCACGATCAACGTCTATGCCGCGGGAGCCGACGGCGATGTTGCTCCATACCGAAACATTCAGGGGGGCTCGACTCAGGTCAATGGCCCGTTCCCGATTGCGTTGGACGTTGCCGACAATCTGTACGTAGGCAACTGGGACAACAGGAGCATCACGGTCTATGCGTCGCCGATCGCGATCACTGGCGTGACACCGTCATCCGGAACGGCCGGGGCGGAAGTCACCATCACCGGACGTGAGTTCACCGGTGCCACAACTGTCACCTTCGGTGGTGTTGCGGCGTCCTCGGTGACGGTGCTCAATTCGACAACCATCGTTGCTCGTGCGCCAGAAGGCCCCAGTGGAACCGTCGACGTTGTGGTGTCGGATGGCGGCGACGCATCAACCGCGACTGCTGGTTTCACCTACGTTCCAGCACTCGCGGAAACGGGTACGGACGCCGCATCCGTTGGATTGCTCGCACTGACTCTGATCGGCTTCGGACTCGTGTTGTTCGTGACGAAGCGACGCGGACGCCATGCAGCGGTTCGGGAAGCCACGCTCTCTCACTGAACATACCCGGGAATCCGGTTGTGTTTCCCGACGACATTAGGGGCGACGCCGGCATCCTCGAGACCCTTGCCGGTCGATTCCGTTATCGTCGTAGTTTGAAGCGCGCGAGCGCACCGCCTACAGAAACGCCGATCCCGAATGCCAGACAGTCCGGCCTCTCCGACGCCGTACGAGATCCTCGGCGTCGCAGCGGATGCGAGTCACGCCGAGTTGCGCAAGGCCTACCGTCGCCTGCTGCGGGAGACACATCCGGACACCGGGGGAGACCCTGCCCGGTTCAACGCGGTGCAGGATGCCTGGGCCAGGATCGGAGAACCGGCCTCCAGGGTGCGCTGGGACCGGGGTCGTCCGTCCGGCGACGATCATGGGCCGGACGCCGCCGGCGGGCCATCACGACGCAGCGCAGCGAACAACTCGTCACCCAGGGCGCGCACCTACGGCCACCCGGGCGGATACTCGCGCGAGCGATTCCTCGTGCTCATGCGTGAGTGGGCGGGCCGCGGCGCCACGCTCGACGACCCATACGACCCCGCGCTCGTTCGTTCTGCGCCGCGCGAACTTCGCCATCTCCTCGCCGACGCCCTCGCCGAGGAGGCGACGGTGCGGGCGGTCTCCAGCCTGGGCATCGGCTACACGATCTGGAGCGACGTCGCGACCGAGCGAGGCAAGCTCGACCACGTCATCCTCGGGCCCGCCGGACTCTTCGCCGTCATGTCGGAGGACTGGGGGAGCCCGGTCCGCCTCGTGCGCGGCGAACTCGACGGGGAAGGGCTCAACCCCGGTGAACAACCCGTGCGCGACCTCGCCCGCCGTGCCAGGTCCCTCGGGCGCGACGTGCGCGTGCGCTTCACGGCCACGCTCATCGTCGTCCCCGACGACCACCTCGCGGAGCCGGTGTCCCGCATCGGCAGGAGGAACGACGCGGCGATCGTGCGGCTCTCCGTACTTCCGATGGTGCTGCGCGACGGTCTCGGCGGCGGCCAGCGACTCAGCATCGAGGACGTCTTCGACGTGCGCACGCGACTGCAGCACGGCATCCGCTTCGTCTGAATCCGAGGCGCGAATGCACTCGATAGAATCGAGACGTGACTCAAGACCTCAGGGCCGAACACGATCGATGGAATGAGCGGCAGGCTCTCGCGGAAGCGATGATTCCCCTGATCGGGAGGCTCTACCGGGAGCACGGGGTGGTCACCTCGATCTACGGTCGGCGACTCATCAACCAGTCGCCCGTCGACATCCTCAAGGCGCACCGGTTCGCGCGCAAGGTCAACGAGACCGAGCTGCCGATCGAGGAGACGTTCCCGATGCTCCAGGCCCTCGCCGAGCTCGCACCGTCCTCGGCCTCGGTCGACCTGGCCAAACTCGTGGTCCGGTTCCGCGACGATGACCGCGAGCTGGCGGCATTCCTCCGCGACGAACTCGCATCCATCCTCGGCAGCCAACCGGGAGACCGCGCGGGCACGGATGTCGTCCTCTACGGCTTCGGCCGGATCGGACGGCTGCTCGCCCGCATCCTGATCGCGCACGCCGGCAACGGCGAAGGGCTGCGGCTGCGCGCGATCGTCGTGCGCAAGGGTTCGGAGGACGACCTCGTCAAGCGGGCGAGCCTGCTGCGGCGCGACTCCATCCACGGGCCGTTCGAGGGCACGATCACCGTCGACCAGGACGACAGCACGATCCTCGCCAACGGAACCCTCATCCAGGTGATCTACTCCGATGATCCGGCGACGGTCGATTACACGCGGTACGGCATCCGGGACGCGATCGTGGTGGACAACACCGGACGGTGGCGCGACCGCGAAGGGCTCTCCCAGCACCTGAGGAGCAAAGGCGTGTCCCGCGTGCTGCTCACCGCGCCGGGTAAGGGCGACGTCAAGAACATCGTCCATGGCATCAACCACGACACGGTGACCGCCGACGACGAGATGGTCTCCGCCGCGTCCTGCACGACGAACGCGATCGTTCCCGTGCTCAAGGCCGTGCACGACCGGTATGGCATTGCTCACGGACACGTCGAGACCGTGCACTCCTACACGAACGACCAGAACCTCACCGACAACTTCCACAAGGGCAACCGTCGTGGTCGCTCCGCCCCGATGAACATGGTCATCACCCAGACCGGCGCCGCCCAGGCCGTGGCCAAGGCGATCCCCGAGCTCGCCGGCAAGCTCACCGGCAACGCCATCCGGGTGCCCACCCCCAACGTGTCGATGGCCATCCTGAACCTCGGGCTCGACCGCGAGGCGCCCGTCGCGGAGGTCAACGCCTACCTGCGGGGGCTCTCGCTCGACTCGGCGCTCCAGCAGCAGATCGACTTCATCGACTCACCGGAGGTCGTCTCCTCCGACTTCGTCGGGTCGCACCGCGCGGGCATCGTCGACGGGCTCGCGACCATCAGCACGGGCACGAACCTCGTGCTCTACGTCTGGTACGACAACGAGTACGGCTACAGCAGCCAGGTCGTGCGCGTGCTCGAGCACATGGCCTCGACCCACCCCAGCGTGCTGCCGGCGCGATCGCTCGTCGCCGGTTCCTGATCGGCGTTCCGGCCCGATGCTCCCGCCGACCTCACGTTTCACCGGATGCGGGCGTTAGCAGGGTATGAGACCTTTCGAGGCGATCGTCGAGGAACACGGCGCGCGCGTGCTGCGCGTCTGTCGCGCGATGGTCGGCCCGGTGGATGCCGAGGACGCCTGGTCCGAGACGTTCCTGTCCGCGCTCATCGCCTACCCGCGGCTGCAGCCGGATTCCGATGTCACGGCGTGGCTCGTCACGATCGCGCACCGCAAGGCCGTCGACATCCTTCGGGCGCGGTCCCGGTCGGCCATTCCGGTCGAGGAGGTTCCGGAGCGTGCGAGCGCGCTGGGCGTCCCCGATGCCGGCGACGGCGACCTGTGGGCGAGTGTGGCCGCCCTGCCGGAGCGCCAGCGGCTGGCGGTCGCCTACCACTACCTCGGCGGGCTCCCGCACCGCGAGACCGCTGAGCTCATCGGGGGATCGACGGATTCGGTGCGACGCGCGGCGGCCGACGGCATCGCCGCACTCAGGAAGACCTATACGACTGGCACCGACGAAGGCACGGAACGGAGATCATCATGACGAACGCACTCGACACACTGGAGAGGGTCGACCCGGCCCAGCTCGCCCGCCTGCACGGCGCGCTGGAAGCCGCCGCGGCCGGAAGCGGAGCACTCGACGTCGCCTACCGCACGATCGACTCGCCCGTCGGCCCGCTCCTCATCGCCTCGACTGAGCGCGGCATCGTTCGGGTCGCCTACGCGATCGAAGACCACGAGGCCGTACTGGAGAGCCTCGCCGAGCGGCTCAGCCCGCGCATCCTTCGTGCCCCCGCCAGGCTCGACGCGGCAGCTGGCGAACTGGACGAGTACTTTGCCGGGCGACGCACCTCCTTCGACCTTCCGCTCGACCTGAGCCTGTCGAAGGGCTTCCGGCGGGAGGTGCTCGAACACCTCAGGGCGATCGGCTACGGGCGCACCGAGACCTACACCGAGGTCGCGGTCGCCGCCGGCAGCCCGCGGGCCGTGCGCGCGGTCGGCTCGGCGTGCGCCACGAATCCGCTCCCGGTCATCGTGCCGTGCCACCGGGTGCTGCGCTCCGACGGCTCGCTCGGAGGTTACCTCGGCGGGCTCGACGCCAAGCGCGCGCTCCTCGACCTCGAGGCGGCAGCGTGAGCGAGACGCCGTCCAGCCACCTCGTGACCGGCGATGACGGTCTCGCGCGGCCCCCATGGGCATCCGTCGACCCGCTCCTGCGCGAGTACTACGACACCGAGTGGGGCATGCCGGTGCGCGACGAGCACGGCCTGTTCGAGCGCATCAGCCTCGAGGCGTTCCAGTCGGGGCTCTCCTGGGCGACGATCCTGCGCAAGCGCCCGGCGTTCCGCCTGGCCTTCTCCGGCTTCGACCCGGATGCCGTGGCCGGTTTCGGCGAGGCCGACGTCGAGCGCCTGCTCGCCGACGCCGGCATCGTGCGCAACCGGGCCAAGATCCTCGCGACGATCACGAACGCCGCGGCGACCGTCGAACTTCGGAACGACGCCGGCCTCGTCGACTTCGTCTGGTCGTTCCAGCCGGACTCGACGCCGACCCCTGGACCGGGGGAGCCCATGATCACCCAGTCGCCCGAATCGCTCGCCCTTTCCAAGGCGCTCCGAAAGCGCGGCTTCGTCTTCGTCGGGCCGACGACGATGTACGCGCTCATGGAGGCGATCGGCATGGTCGACGCGCATCCGGTCGGCAGCCATCGCCGCGGCAGCTCCGGCGTCTGGCCGGCCGCATCGAATACGTCGGGCTAGCGAACGGCCCGCGGCAACCAGGGCACGACCGCGGAGACCCGGGCCCGGTAGTCGGCGTACTCCGGATACTTCGACCGGGTGATCGACTCGGTGAAGATCGTCGAGCCGACGAACAGCAGGGTGAGCAGCACCGCCCCGGCGACCGTCCAGGTGAGGGCCCCGGCCGCGATCACGCCGAAGGCGGCTATGGTCCACCACTGGGCCTGCTCGAAGAAGAAGTTCGGATGCCGCGAGACGGAGAAGAGGCCAGTCGTGAGAAAACGCGCGCCGGGTTCGCGCCCGGCGTCGATTTCGGCCTTCTTACGCCGATGGAAGTTCCACTGCTGCTGGTCGGCGACGGTCTCGCCGACCAGGAAGGCCAGGAACAGGACGACGGCGACGCCATCGAGAATCCCGAACGGCCGGGGATTCTGCAGCGCAGTGAACGCCGGGAGGGTGATGAGCAGCAGCAGCAGGTTCTGGTAGATCGCGATGAAGAGCAGGTTGAAGAGCTGGAAGCCGAGCGCCGGCATCCGCCCGCGCAGCACGGCCCAGCGATAGTCCTCGACGCCGGTGTAGCCGCCCTTCCGTGCGAAGTTGAAGGTCAGCCGGGCACCCCACAGCGTCACGAGAACGGCCATGGCATCCAGGCGCGCATCAGCGAGGCCGGCGAAGCCTGCGAACACCCAGACGTAGACGACCGGGACGACCGACCACAGGCGATCGACCCACGATGTGTCTCCAGAGACGAGCGATGCAACCCAGCAGAACACGCAGGAGGCGACTGCGATCCAGATGACGACGATCAGGGCGATCATGCTCGAATCGTATCGCCCGGCGCTCGGTAGACTCTCCTCTCGTGACGACCGAGAATTCGCAGCAGGTGAGCTCGCGGATCTTCACCGTCCCCAACATCCTGAGCTTCGTGCGGCTCGCGCTCGTCCCGGTGTTCCTCGTGCTCGTCATCCTGGGCGAAGACGTGCTCGCACTCATCGTGCTCGTGGTCTCCAGCGTCACCGACTTCCTCGACGGGGTCCTCGCGAGGCGGCTCGACCAGGTCTCCCGGCTCGGCCAGCTGCTCGACCCCGCCGCCGACCGCCTCTTCATCTTCGCCACTCTCATTGGACTCGCGGTGCGCGGCATCGTCCCGTGGTGGCTCGTGACCATCATCGTCGGACGCGACGTGCTGCTGCTCGTCCTCGGCATCGTCCTCGCCAACCACGGCTACGGACCACTGCCGGTCCATCATCTCGGCAAGATCGCGACCTTCTGCCTGTTCTACGCGCTCCCGATCCTCATGATCGGCCAGGCATTCCCGGTCGCGGCGCCGGTGAGCGACCCGGTCGGCTGGGCATTCGCCCTGTGGGGCGCCTTCCTCTACTGGTGGGCCGGCGTGATCTATATCGTGGAAACCCTGAGGGTGATCAGAATTCCGCGGGTAGTGGAGCCTGCCGAATCCGATACTCTAGGTGGCTAGGGAGGATGAGGATGGGCACGTCGAGCACAGGTGATCCGCAACCCGGGAACGGGCCCCGCGACGACGACACGACGGCCCACTTCGGCGAGGAGTTCGAAGCGCAACTCGCCGCCATGGATGGCGAGTTGGCCCCGGAGGAGCAGGAGGCGATCGCCGCGCTCCCGCCTGGATCAGCACTTCTCGTGGTGCGACGCGGGCCGAACATCGGTGCGCGGTTCCTGCTGGATGCCGACGTCACGACCGCGGGGCGGCATCCGGATGCCGATATCTTCCTCGACGACGTGACCGTCTCGAGGCGCCACACCGAGTTCCTCCGCCACGGCACCGCGTTCGAGATGCGCGACCTCGGATCCCTCAACGGAACCTACTTCGATGGAGTTCGCGTCGACACGGCGCTTCTCACCGACGGTGCAGAAGTGCAGATCGGGAAGTTCCGTCTCACGTTTTACGCTTCACGCGTCGACCTGGCCCGTATGGCGCACGGCTAGTGGCAGCATCCAACGCACAGGCAAGGACGCCTGCACCTCAGAACCTCCTCAGTATCGGGCAGGTGCTCGCAAGGCTGCGCCCCGAATTCCCCGACCTCACCCCCTCGAAGCTCCGCTTCCTCGAGGAGCGCCAGCTCATCAGCCCGGCGCGCACCGAGTCCGGCTACCGCAAGTTCTCATCGACTGACATGGACCGGCTGCGCTTCGTGCTCACCATGCAGCGGGAGCACTACCTGCCGCTCAAGATCATCCGCAGCTACCTCGACGAGCTCGACGCCGGGCGTCAGCCGGAGCTTCCCGGCACGGCGACCGGGCCGATCCCCACCATCCTCCCGACCGAGCGGCGCTACCCGCGCGAGGAACTCATCCGCGAGGCGGGGGCGACCCCGCAGCTGCTCAACGACGCGGTATCGGCCTCCCTCATCGTCCCGGCCGAGCACTACGGCGAACCGGTCCTCGCGGTGCTGCGCTCACTCGTGGAACTGCAGCGCTCCGGCATCGAGCCACGACACCTGCGCGGGTTCCGGGCCTCGGCGGAACGCGAACTCGGACTCATCGAGAGCGCGCTCATCCCGGTCGCCCGACGCAAGGATGCCTCCAGCAGGGCCAAGGCGAGCGAGCTCGCCAGGGAGATCGCCGGCCAGCTGGAGATCGTTCGCAGCAGCCTCATCCGCTCTGCGCTCTCGAGACTCGACTGAGCGGTCGCCCGGAGAAGACCCGCCGCGGGCTAAGCGTTCCGCGGTAGACTGCCGGTTCGGGGATTCGACACGCCGAGAGCATTCGGCCGGATGTCGTTGCCTGACGGCGGACCCGTGGGTACCGTGGAGGCTGCAGGCGGAATGTGTCGCTGGATCTGACCGCATCGTCGAACAGCCGGAAAGGCATGTCATGAGTGAACTCAGCAGTCGCAGCGAGGACGCGCGCTACGACCTCGGCCTGCTCTTCACTGATGGGCTCCCCGAGCTCGACGACAGCGCGGGCTACCGTGGTGCCGTGGCGGCTCGCGCGGCGGGCATCAGCTACCGCCAGCTCGACTACTGGGCCAGGACCGAGCTGGTCGAGCCCACCGTGCGCGGTGCAGCCGGTTCAGGCTCCCAGCGCCTGTACGGGTTCCGCGACATCCTCGTCCTCAAGCTCGTCAAGCGGCTGCTCGACACGGGTATCTCGCTGCAGCAGATCCGTACCGCCGTCAACCAGCTTCGCGAGGCCGGCGTCAACGACCTCGCCCAGACGACCCTCATGAGCGACGGGGCGAGCGTCTACCTGTGCACCTCCAACGACGAGGTCATCGACCTCGTGAGCCGTGGCCAGGGCGTCTTCGGCATCGCGGTCGGCAAGGTGCTGCGCGAGGTCGAGAACAGCCTCGTCGAACTCGACTCCGTCAAGGGCGAGGACCCGGCCGACGAGCTTGCCGCGCGACGCGCGACGAAGGCCTCCTAGCGCGTATCCGCGCTGGGACCTCTCCTAGCCCCGGAGCGCCCCGAAGGGGTCCTGCTCGGGCGGCTGCGGTGGCCGGTCGAATGGGTTCTGCGGATTCTGTGGCGGCTGCTGCAGGAACGGGTTCTGCTGCGGCTGCTGCGGCTGCTGCAGGAACGGGTTCTGCGGTTGGTGCGGCGGCGGTGCCTGGGGGGCCGCCTCCGGCTGGTCGAGCGGAACTCCGACCACCGGGATGCGCCCGGCCCGGATGACCCGGTCCAGCAGTTGGTCGAAGTTGTGTGCCATCTCCTGGGCGCTCTCGCCCGGCCAGACGTGCAGCGGCTTCGCAGCGCCCTGGGCCTGCTGCAGCGACGTGCGCTCCGGCAACTGCGGGCTGAGCACGAGCGGCCCGAACATGTCGCGCAGCTCCTTGATGCGGAACTGGTGCTCGAGGGACTGCACCTTGGCGCGGTTGACGATGATGCCGAGCGGCTGCAGGCGCGGCGAGAGGCCGCGCCGGATCTCCTCGATCGCGCGCAGCGCCCGGTCGGCGGCGGCCACGGAGAAGAGTCCGGGCTCGGTGACGATCGTGACGCGATCACTCGCCGCCCACGCGGTCCTCGTGAGCGCGTTGAGAGACGGCGCGGAGTCGATGAGCACGAGGTCGTAGTCGGCCTCGAGGTGGGCGAGCGCCTCCTCGAGCTTCCAGATGTCCCGGATGCTCGGATGCGGCCCGTCGAAGTTGATGGCCGACGGGCTGCCGATGAGCACGTCGATCTTCCCCGGCCGTCCGCGCGTCCAGCCGCTCGGTGCGATCGCCGCACGGACGACCTTCTCCTTGGGGGAGGCGAGCACGTCGGCGATGTTGAGATGGCCGGTGACGCTGATATCCATACCGGTCGAAACATCCGACTGAGGGTCGAGGTCGACGACGAGGGTGCGCAGTCCGCGGGCGAAGGCCGCAGAGGTCAGACCCAGCGTCACGGTGGTCTTTCCGACGCCTCCTTTGAGAGAGCTGACGCTGAGTACATGCACGAGTAAAGACGATACCTTCACTAGTCTGAAAGAACCTAAATCTTCAGGTCGACGGAGACCGAGGTTTTTCCAAGGTCGCCCGTGCCGGGAATTATCCTTGGACCGCCCGTGCGTCTTTGGACCATCCGAAGAGAGGACAGCCGTGTTCACCAAGATCCTGGTCGCCAATCGAGGTGAGATCGCGATCCGTGCGTTCCGCGCCGCCTACGAGCTCGGAGCGAGGACCGTGGCCGTATTCCCCTGGGAGGACCGGAACTCCCTGCACCGGCTCAAGGCCGATGAGGCGTACCTCATCGGCACGGAGGGGCATCCGGTGCGGGCCTACCTCGACGTCTCGGAGATCATCCGGGTCGCGAAGGAGTGCGGCGCCGACGCGATCTATCCCGGTTACGGCTTCCTCTCCGAGAACCCCGAACTCGCCGAGGCCGCCGCAGCGGTCGGCATCACCTTCATCGGACCGGGCCAGTCGGTGCTCGAGATGGCCGGCAACAAGGTCACCGCGAAGGCGCATGCGATCGCCGCGGGCGTTCCCGTGCTCGCATCCACTCCCGCGTCGAAGGACATTGACGTGCTCATCGCAGGGGCGGAGGAGATCGGCTTCCCGATCTTCGCGAAGGCGGTCGCGGGAGGCGGCGGCCGGGGGATGCGCCGGGTGGATGCACCGGAGGACCTGCGCGGCGCCCTCGAAGCGGCGATGCGGGAGGCCGACAGCGCATTCGGCGACCCCACGATGTTCCTCGAGCAGGCGGTGCTCCGGCCCCGCCACATCGAGGTGCAGATCCTCGCCGACGCCACCGGGCAGACCGTGCACCTCTTTGAGCGAGACTGCAGCGTGCAGCGCCGCAACCAGAAGGTCGTCGAGATCGCTCCGGCCCCGAACCTCGATGACGACATCCGCCAGGCGCTCTACCGCGACGCGATAGCGTTCGCGAAGTCGATCGGCTACGTCAATGCCGGAACCGTCGAATTCCTCCTCGACACCGTGGGGGAGCGCGCGGGCCAGCATGTCTTCATCGAGATGAACCCGCGCATCCAGGTCGAGCACACCGTGACGGAGGAAATCACGGATGTCGACCTCGTCCAGGCGCAGATGCGCATCGCCTCGGGGCAGACGCTCGCCGAACTCGGACTCGAACAGGAGAACCTCCGCCTGCGCGGGGCGGCCCTGCAGTGCCGTATCACGACCGAGGACCCGGCGGAGGGCTTCCGGCCCGACACCGGCAAGATCACGACCTACCGCTCCCCGGGCGGTGGAGGCATCCGGCTCGACGGCGGAACGATCGATCCGGGGACGAGCATCAGCCCGCACTTCGATTCGATGCTCGTGAAGATGACCTGCCGTGGTCGCGACTTCACGGCCGCCGTCGCGCGTGCCAAGCGCGGGCTCGCCGAGTTCCGCATCCGCGGTGTCGCGACGAACATCCCGTTTCTGCAGGCGGTGCTCGACGACCCGTCCTTCGCGGCGGGCGACATCAGCACCTCGTTCATCGACGAGCGGCCAGAGCTCGTACATGCCCGCCCGTCGAAGGACCGCGGGACCAAGATCCTCAACTGGCTGGCCGACGTCACCGTCAACCAGCCGAACGGCAACGGGGGAGACCTCGCGAACCCCGCGCTCAAGCTGCCTGTCGTCGACCTGGACGCCGTACCTCCTGCCGGATCGCGCGACCGTCTCCTCGAACTCGGCCCCCTCGGATTCGCGGCGGCGCTCAGGGGGCAGGCCGCCCTCGCGGTGACTGAGACGACCTTCCGCGACGCCCACCAGTCGCTCCTGGCCACCCGGGTGCGCACGAAGGACCTCGCGACCGTCGCGCCGCACGTCGCGCGGCTCACGCCAGAGCTGTTCTCGATCGAGGCCTGGGGTGGGGCCACCTACGACGTCGCCCTGCGCTTCCTCGGGGAGGACCCCTGGGAACGGCTCGGCACCCTGAGGGAGGCGGCCCCGAACATCGCCATCCAGATGCTCCTGCGCGGCCGCAACACGGTGGGCTACACGCCGTACCCGACGAAGGTCACGGATGTCTTCGTGCGCGAGGCCGCCGCGACCGGCGTCGACATCTTCCGCATCTTCGATGCTCTCAACGACGTCGACCAGATGAGGCCGGCCATCGACTCCGTGCTCGACACCGGAACCACCATCGCCGAGGTGGCGCTGTGCTACACGGGCGACCTGCTCGATCCGGCAGAGAACCTCTACACCCTCGACTACTACCTGCGACTGGCCGAACAGATCGTGGACGCCGGCGCCCACATCCTCGCCGTCAAGGACATGGCGGGCCTCCTGCGCGCGAGCGCCGCTGAGCGGCTCGTAGCGGCCCTGCGCGAACGATTCGACCTTCCTGTGCACGTGCACACCCACGACACGGCAGGCGGGCAGCTGGCGACGCTGCTGGCCGCGAGCCGCGCGGGGGCGGATGCCGTGGACGCCGCGAGCGCGCCCATGGCCGGCACGACGAGCCAGCCCTCCCTCTCCGCGCTCGTGGCCGCCCTCGCCAACACGGAGCGCGACACGGGGATATCCCTCCAGGCCGTCTCCGACCTCGAGCCGTACTGGGAAGCCGTCCGCCACGTCTACCGGCCGTTCGAGTCAGGTCTTCCGGGGCCGACCGGAAGGGTGTACCACCACGAGATACCTGGCGGCCAGCTCTCCAACCTGCGCACCCAGGCCGTGGCCCTGGGGCTCGGCGACCAGTTCGAGAAGATCGAGGACTGCTACGCGGCGGCCAACCGCATCCTGGGCCGTCCGCCGAAGGTGACGCCCTCCTCGAAGGTCGTCGGCGACCTCGCCCTCGCTCTCGCCGCAGCGGATGCCGACCCCGACGACTTCGAGCAGAACCCGGGCAACTATGACATCCCCGATTCGGTCATCTCGTTCATGGCGGGCGAGCTCGGCGATCCGCCGGGCGGCTGGCCAGAGCCCTTCCGCAGCAAGGTGCTCGCGGGACGAAGCGTCTCGATCGAGGTCGGCGAGCTCGACGCGGAGGACAGCGCCGCGCTCGACGGTGATCCGGATGCCAGGCGCGCGACCCTCAACCGGCTCCTCTTCCCGGCCCCTGCGCGCCAGTTCGAGCAGACCAAGGAGCTGTTCGGAGACCTCTCCGTCGTCGACACCGTCGATTACCTGTACGGGTTGCGCGCGGGCACGGAGCACGTCGTCGACCTCGGGACCGGGGTGAGCCTCATCGTGGGGCTCGAGGCGATCGGCGAGGCCGACGACAAGGGTATGAGAACCGTCATGACGGTCATCAACGGGCAGCTGCGCCCCGTCTTCGTCCGTGACCGCTCGATCACGGTCGAGAGCAGGTCGGCCGAGAAGGCGGACCCCGCGCAGCCCGGCCAGGTGCCGGCACCGTTCTCCGGGGTCGTCACGCTCAAGGTCACCCAGGGCGACCTGGTCACGGCTGGGCAGGTCGTCGCAAGCATCGAGGCGATGAAGATGGAGGCGGCCATCACCTGTTCGGTTGCCGGGCGCATCGGGCGGCTCGCCATCCCGATCACACAGCAGGTCGACGGCGGCGACCTTCTCGTCGTCATCGAACCGCAGTCGTAGCGCGTTGTAAGCTAGAGGGTCCGATCAGGAAAGGCGCCCCGCTGTGGCCACGAAGACCAGGAAGACCGGCGAGCCCGCCCCCTCAGGCGGCTCCGACGCCGATGGCCTCGCCGAACCGACGGCCGAGGACCTCACGAGCGCACTCCCGCAGAGCCTCACGATCGATGTGACCCTTCCCGAACAGGTGCACCTCGCCCCCGAGGAGGAGCTTGCGGTCGCGATCGGCGCTGCTCCCGTTCGGGCCGGTCGAATGCTCGAGGACGACCGTGCGACGACCTCGATCTCGCTCATCCCGGTGATGCCGGAGGCCCCCGTGGAACCAGCGGGGGACGACCTCTCCGATGACGCACTGCAGAGCAGGAGGAGCCGGTTGCGAGGGGACGTCTCGGCGACGCCGGAGTCTGCCGCCATGCTGACAGCGGAGCGCCTGCTCGACCAGCGCGGGACGAAGCGCCCGAGGCCGGAGGGCGCGTGGCCCGCGTTCCTCTACGCCGCGACTCTGCACCTCGTCAACCTCGGCGATTCACCGCGCGTGCGGGCCCGCAAGGCGCTGGACGCCAGGATCGACAAGCGCTTCGAGGGTGGAACCAGGTTCGTCCCCGTGCTCACCAGGAAGGGCGGGGTCGGCAAGACGACCATCACCGCGCTGCTCGGAATGGCCATGGCCGACGTGCGCGAAGACCGGGTGATCGCGATCGACGCGAACCCGGATCGCGGAACGCTCGCGGAACGCGTCAACAAGCAGACCAGGGCGACCGTGCGCGATGTCGTGACGCGGGCGGCATCCATCACCTCCTTCAGCGACTTCACGGCGCTCGTCTCGCGCGACGAGACCCGGCTGGACATCCTGGCCTCCGACACCGATCCGCTGCTGTCCGAAGCCTTCGACGAGGACGACTACAACGTCGTGGCGGATCTGGCCGCACGCTTCTACTCGATCGCGCTCACCGACTGCGGCACCGGCATCGTCCACTCCGTCATGCGGGCGACCCTGCAGCGGGCGGATTCGGTCGTCATCGTCTCCGGCGGAAGCGTCGATGAGGCGCGGCTCGCATCCGAGACCCTCACCTGGCTCGAGGCGAACGGCTACGGGGACCTCGTGCGCAACGCCATCGTCGCCCTCAACACTGCGACCCAGGGCACCAACCTCGTCAAGATCGACGAGATCGAGGCGCACTTCCGCTCGCGGGTGCGCGAGATCGTGCGCATCCCGTACGACCCGCAGCTCGCGGCGGGGTCCATCGTCGACTACCAGCGGTTGCGACCGCTCACGATCGCG
Source organism: Leifsonella bigeumensis (assembly GCF_039537265.1). Classification (NCBI taxonomy): domain Bacteria; kingdom Bacillati; phylum Actinomycetota; class Actinomycetes; order Micrococcales; family Microbacteriaceae; genus Leifsonella; species Leifsonella bigeumensis. The sequence goes on from NZ_BAABAE010000003.1 coordinate 977,554, forward strand.
AGCGCGCGCGAACTCGCCGCCCTCGTCGTCGACGGCCTGCCGGTCCGCCGGGACGCCTGACGTGGACGGAGCGTCCCAGGCGGTTGCGAAGGAAGCGCGAGGATGACCGCGCGACAGATCCGGGTATTCGGGGACCCGGTGCTCAGAACCGTGTCCGATCCGGTCGCCCCGGGGGACCCGTCCGCCCAGGGACTCGTCGAGGACCTGCTGGACACCGTCCGGCTGCCCGGCCGTGCAGGGGTCGCCGCACCGCAGATCGGCGTCAACCAGCGCGCTTTCAGCTACAACATCGACGGCGAGGTCGGCTACATCCTCAACCCGGAGCTCGCCGAGGTCTCGGGGGAGCCTGCGCTCCTCGACGAGGGGTGCCTCTCGGTCCCCGGCTTCTACTTCCAGCGGATGCGTTATCCCTGGGCGCGCGTGACCGGGGTGGATCTCGACGGCAATCCGGTCGAGCTCGCCGGCGACGGGCTGCTCGCGCAGGCTTTGCAGCACGAGACCGACCACCTCGACGGCAAGCTCTTCATCGAAGGGCTCGACAAGGACCGCAAGCGCGAGGCGATGCGCCTCATCCGTGATTCGGACTGGTTCTAGCCGACGACGGATTGCCCCTGTGTTGCGGGAGCGTCGGTGTAGAGCCCGTCGATCGTGTCGGCGAAGTCCTCGAGGATGACGTTGCGCTTGATGCTGAGCTTCGGCGTCAGGTGTCCGCTCGCCTCGGTGAGGTCGTGCGGCAGGATCACGAACTTGCGGATGGACTCGGCGCGCGACACGGCCGCGTTCGCCCTGTCGATCGCCTCCTGGATCTCAGCGAGCACCTTGGGGTTCTTCGCCGCCTCATCGACCGACGTGGTCGCGTCCTCGCCGTTGTTGTTGAGCCACACGGGGAGCATCTCCTCGTCGAGCGAGATGAGCGCGCCGATGAACGGCCGCTTGTCGCCCACGACGATGACCTGGCCGATGATCGGGTTGGACCGGATCGGGTCCTCGAGGGTCGCCGGTGCGACGTTCTTCCCGCCCGCCGTGACGATCATCTCCTTCTTGCGGCCGGTGATCTCGAGGTAGCCGTCCTCGTCGATCGTGCCGATGTCGCCGGTCTTGAACCATTCGCCGTCGAAGGTGGCCTTCGTCGCCTCGGGGTTGTTCCAGTAGCCCGCGAAGATGTTGACGCCCTTCGTCTCGATCTCGCCGTCCTCGCCGAGGCGCACCGCGCATCCGGGCAGCGGAGGGCCGACTTTACCGATCTTGAAGTTGGATGGCACGTTGACCGAGATCGGCGCCGTCGTCTCGGTGAGTCCATAGCCCTCGAGGATGGTGAGCCCGAGGCTGCGGTAGAAATGGCCGAGGAAGAGTCCGAGCGGTGCCGAGCCGGAGACGGCGTACTTGACGCGACCGCCGAGTGCCGCCCGGATCTTGCTGAGCACGAGCCTGTCGAAGAGCGTGAACTGGAGCGCGAGGCCGAGCGGTACCTTTCCGGCATCCAGCGCCCTCGAGTGCGCGACGGCCACGGCCGCCGCCTTGCGGAAGATCTTGCCCTTCCCGCCACCTTCCGCCTTCTGCTCGGACGAGTTGTAGACCTTCTCGAACACTCGCGGGACCGCGAGGAGGAAGGTGGGGCGGAACGAGCCCATGGCCGGGAGCAGCTGCTTGGTGTCGGGCTGGTGGCCGACCTTGAGACCGCCCACGATCGCGAGCACCGAGATGAACCGCGCGAAGATGTGGGCGAGCGTGATGAACAACAGGGTGCTCGACTCGGTGTTCACGACCTCGGGGATCGCCTCGCGCGCGTTGCGGGTCAGCTCGACGAAGTTGGAGTGGGTGAGCATGCAGCCCTTGGGCTTGCCCGTCGTGCCCGCGGTGTAGATGAGGGTCGCGAGATCCTTGCCGGTCGCGAGGTTGCGGCGACGCTCGATCTCCTCGTCGGAGATGCCGGTGCCGCTCGCGGCCAGCTTGTCGAGGTCACCGGTGTCGATCTTCCAGACGTTCCTGATGAGCGGAAGGTCGGGGTGCGCTTCATCGAAGCGGGCGAAGTGTTCGGGGGTCTCGGTGATCATGGCGACGGTGCCGGAGTCGTTGAGGTTCCACTGCAGCTGGGCGGGGGAGGAGGTCTCGTAGATCGGGACCATGACTGCCCCGGCGAACCAGATGCCGAAGTCGATGAGGGTCCACTCGTAGCGCGTCTTGCACATGAGACCGACCTTGTCGCCGGGCTGGATCCCGGCGGCGGCGAAGCCCTTGGCGAGTGCACGGACCTGGTCGAGGAACTCGGTTGCGGTGATGTCGGACCATCCGCCGTCTGCGGTCGGAACGGAGAAGATGGCGAGATCGGGGGTGGCGCGCACCCTGTCCATGAGGAGGTCGGTCGCGTTGGCTTCCGGGTCCGCGGGAACAAGGGCAGGCATGTCGTAGTGGTCCACGGCAACTCCTTCGGTACCGGTCAGGTCAGTCTCCTCACTCTACCGGGTCACGCTGCGGGTAGGATTGTCGAGTTGTCCCGCTCGGCGCGGCAGCCGGGGCGGACGGAAGGTTTGCGATGTTCTACTGGTTCATGAAGAACCTCATCGCGGGCCCGATCCTGCGCACGGCGTTCCGCCCGTGGGTCACCGGTGAGGAGAACATCCCCCGCTCGGGCGGCGTCATCCTCGCGAGCAATCACCTCTCCTTCATCGACTCGGTGTTCCTCCCGCTCGTGATCGAGCGCCGGGTCACCTTCCTCGCCAAGAGCGACTACTACACGGCCCGCGGCATCAAGGGCTGGGCGATCAAGAACTTCCTCAAGGCGGCGGGGATGCTGCCGATCGATCGTTCGGGCGGCAAGGCGTCCGAGGCGAGCCTGCGCACCGGGCTCGGGGTTCTCTCCCAGGGCGAGGTGCTCGGCATCTATCCGGAGGGCACCCGCAGCCCCGACGGAAAGCTCTATCGCGGTCGCACCGGCGTTGCCCGCATGGTGCTCGAGGGCGGCGTCCCGGTCATCCCGGTCGCGATGATCGACACCGAGAAGGTCATGCCGATCGGGAAGCGCATCCCGAAGGTGCGGCGCATCGGAGTCATCATCGGCGAACCGCTCGACTTCAGTCGTTTCGAGGGGATGGAGAGCGACCGGTTCATCCTTCGCTCGATCACCGACGAGATCATGTACGAGCTCAGCCACCTCGGCAACCAGGAGTACGTCGACGTGTATGCGAGCACGGTCAAGGAGAAGACCGGCAGCCTCAGCCGCTGACCGCGCCCGGGCCGGCTCCCGTCGTCGGAGTCGTCGCCGTCACGGTCGTCGTTCCTCGCGATATGCTTGAGGCTTCGGGGTGCCCGCCCCTTCTGCTGCACCGTCGCAGTACCTCATCGCTCGCGCATCCAGCGCATCCTCACCAATGAAGCGGTCAACAGTCAAGGAGTGCACCGTGGTCGACCCGTCAGAACCAGTCGTGCTTGCCGATCCGGCGGTCATCGACGGGCTCGACTATTGGCGGACGCTCCCGATCGCCCAGCAGCCGTCCTGGCCGTCCGCGGATGCCGTGGCGGAGGCCTCGGCGGAACTCGCGACGCTGCCGCCCCTCGTCTTCGCGGGCGAGGTCGACATCCTGCGCACCCGACTCGCGAGCGCAGCGCGGGGCGAGGCGTTCCTGCTCCAGGGCGGCGACTGCGCCGAGACCTTCGTCGCCGCGACGGCCAACCAGATCCGCGACCGGGTCAAGACCATCCTGCAGATGGCCGTCGTGCTCACCTACGGCGCCTCGATGCCCGTCATCAAGATGGGGCGGATGGCCGGCCAGTTCGCCAAGCCCCGCTCGAGCGACACCGAGACGCGCGGTGGGGTCACCCTCCCGGCGTACCGCGGCGATATCGTCAACGGCTACGATTTCACACCCGAGTCGCGCATGGCCGACCCGTCGAGGCTCGTCCGGGGGTACCACACGGCCGCGAGCACCCTCAACCTCATCCGCGCCTTCACCCAGGGCGGGTTCGCCGACCTGCGCCAGGTGCACAGCTGGAATCAGGGCTTCGCCCGCAACCCCGCGAACGTGCGCTACGAGCACATGGCCCGTGAGATCGACCGCGCGATCAAGTTCATGATGGCCTGCGGTGCGGACTTCGAGGCGCTCAAGCGCACCGAGTTCTACATCTCCCACGAGGCTCTGCTCATGGACTACGAGCGGCCGCTCACGCGCATCGACTCGCGTACCGGAACCCCGTACGGCACCTCGGCGCACTTCCTGTGGGTAGGGGAGCGCACCCGGCAGCAGGACGGCGCCCACCTCGACTTCCTCTCCCGGGTGCGCAACCCGCTCGGCGTCAAGCTCGGGCCGTCGACCACGCCCCAGCAGGTCCTCGACCTCATCGACAAGCTCGACCCCGAGCGCGAACCCGGCCGCCTGACCTTCATCACCCGGATGGGCGCCGGGCGCATCCGGGACGTCCTCCCCGAGCTTCTCGAGACGGTCAAGGCGAGCGACGCCACGCCGCTCTGGGTGAGCGACCCCATGCACGGCAACGGGCTCACGACCCCGAACGGCTACAAGACGCGTCGTTTCGACGACGTCGTCGACGAGGTCAAGGGCTTCTTCGAGGCGCACCGGAGCGCGGGGACCCACCCGGGCGGCATCCACATCGAACTCACCGGCGACGACGTCACGGAGTGCCTCGGCGGCTCGGAGCAGATCGACGAGGCGACCCTCGCGACCCGCTACGAGTCGCTGTGCGACCCGCGACTCAACCACATGCAGTCGCTCGAACTCGCCTTCCTCGTCGCGGAGGAGCTCGGCGCGCGCTCACTGACAGCCTGATCGCGAGCGTCAGAAGCTCAGGTTGAAATTGACCTTGACCGTCGAGCCCTTGTCGACCATGGTCCCGGCCTCCGGGCTGATCTTCTTGACCGTGGACGATGGGAAGCTGTCGGCGATGGTGTTGTAGTCGAGCGTGAAGCCGAGCTCGAGCAGTTTGGGCTTCGCGTCGCGCCAGGTCATGCCGACGACATCCGGCACCTCGACCTGCTCGACCCCGTCGGAGACGATGAGCTGCAGCAGCGTGCCCTTCGTGATCGCCGTGCCCTCCTCGGGGGGCTGGTAGCCGATGACCTTGCCCTTCTCGACCGTGTCGCTGAAGTCATGGAGGCCCGCCGAGGTCGAGCCGAGCAACTCCTTCTCCTGGAGCGCCTGAACTGCGTCGTCGACCGTGAGGCCCTCCACGTCCGGGACCGGTCCGAGCGAGACGATCAGCGTGACGGGCTGCCGCTCCCAGTACTCATCGACGGTTCCGAGGTCGAGCTTCGCGCCGTCCTTGTCGACGCCCCAGGCGACGATGACGACGTTCTCCGGCACCTTCGGGTCGAACTGGTACTGCGACTCCTGGACGTCGAATGAATCGCCGATGAGGTCTCGGGCGGCGTCCTCGGTCTTGCCGGCGAGCTTCGGCATCGGCAGCGCTTTCGGGCCGTCGGAGATGAGGAGCGCGACCTCGCCGCCGTGCGCTACGGCCGTGCCCGCCTCCGGATCGGTTCCCGCGACCTTGCCCGCCTCGACGTCGACACTGAACACGTGCTTCGGGGTCGGGGAGACCTCGAGGTCTGCCTTCTCGAGGATCGCGGTCGCCGAGGCCACGTCCTCACCCGTGACGACCGGGATGATGACCTTCGAGCCCGGCCCCGACCCGAAATACCAGCCGGTCGCCCCGGCGAGGGTCGCGAGTACGAGGACGAGGGCGAACAGCCAGGCGCCGCGCGACTTCCTCTTTTCGGCCGCCGCAGAGAGCGCCGACGTGCTGTCGAGGGCCATCGGGCCGGGGCGCTGCTTCACGCGGGTCCCGAGCACCTGCGTCTCGGATTCGGAGGCGGCATCCGGGGTCGGGGTGGGGACCAGGGGTCCGGAGGGCATGACCATCGTCGGCATCGGGACGCCCTGGGTCGGCGTCGCCTGTCCGGAATCCAGGATGCGCTGCGTCTCGTGAAGCTGCTCGAGCATGGCCCTCGCGTCCCGCGGCCGCTGCTCAGGGTCGCGGGCGGTGGCCCATAACACGAGTTCGTCGAGCTCTGCGGGGACCCTCGGGTTCTTGCTGCTCGGCGTCGGCACCGTGTCGTTGGCGTGCTGCTGGGCGATCTGGAACGGTTGCTCGCCCTTGAACGGCTGCTCGCCGGCGAGCATCTCGTACAGCATGATCCCGACCGCGTAGATGTCGCTGCGCGCGTCGGCGACCCCGCGGGTGACGAGCTCGGGGGAGAGGTAGGCGATGGTTCCGAGAAGCGCGTTGCCCGTCGCGGTCTGCGCCGTGGCGGCCCTGGCGAGCCCGAAGTCGCTGATCTTGATGCGGCCGTCGTCGGCGAGGAGCACGTTCTCCGGCTTCAGGTCGCGGTGCACGATCCCGTTGCGGTGGGCTGCGGCGAGGCCCGAGAGTATGGCATCCATGATGTCCATGGCCTGCTCGGTCGTGAGCACCGGGTGCTCCTGCAGCAGCTCGCGCAGGGTGATGCCGGGCAGATACTCCATGACGAGGTAGGCGGTGTCGGCATCCTGCCCCTGGTCGTAGACGTTCACGACGTTCGGATGCGCGAGGCGCGCTGCCGAGCGGGCCTCCTGGATGAAGCGGGCCTTGTACTGCGTGTCGTCGGCGAGGTGGCCGTGCATGACCTTGATCGCGACGCGCCGCTCCAGACGAAGGTCGGTGGCGAGATAGACCGTCGCCATGCCGCCCCTGGCAATGCGTGAGCGCACCTGGTACCGGCCGTCGATCAGACGGCCGATCAGGGGATCGGTCGTGTTGGTGCTCACCGCAGAAGTCTAAGGATGCGCCCCGGTGGTATCCCGTCAAAACACCGTGAACACCGGGTTTGGCCAGCGGCGCCGGATCCCGGTGCCGAGGCGGATCCGCGCATCAGGAGAGCTGTGCGAGCCAGGCGCGCGCGGAGGTCTCCCACTTCGCGTAGGCGTTGGGGTAGGCGGAGCGCTGAACGGCCTGGGCGGCCTGGGTGACGGTCATCGACTGCCAGCCGGGGATGTCGAGGAGCCCGCGTGTGTTGCCCTTGTTCGGGTTGCTCGGGCCTCCGAAGAACAGCCGGCTCGCGTAGACCGGATCGGTGACCTGCGCGGGAGTGCCCCAACCGGTGCTGGGGCGCTGCTGGAACAGCCCGAGGGAGTCGCGGTCCCCGTAGTCGAGGTTGCGCAGCGTCGACTCCTGGGCGGCGGCGGCGAGCGCGATGACGAGTGCGTAGTCGCTCACCCCGAGCGACCGGCCGACGGCGAGGATGATCCGGGCGTTCTCGGCCATCTCGGCGGTGAGCGGGGTGACGACCCCGCCGACGCCCGCCGTCCCGGAGGAGACTCCGGGGATGACGAGCGTGCGCCCCGCGTAGATGATGCTCGAACGGTTGAGCCCGTTCGCATCGAGCAGCGACTGGATGCTCACGCCGACCTTCGCCGCGATGCTCGTGATCGTGTCGCCGGACCTGATGAGGTAGGTCGTGCTGGCCGGGGCCGGCGGCGGAGTCGGCTGCGCGATCGGGGTGACGTCGACGACCGGGTCGATGTCGATGGTGCCGGCATCCGGTGTCGTCGGCGCAGGCGCCGGTTTCGTGGCGGCGGGTTGGCCGGGGATGACGACCGACTGGCCCGGGTAGATGATGCTCGACCAGCCCAACCCGTTCGCGCTCAGCACCGACTGGGTCGACACCTTGAATCGCGCGGCGATCACACTGATGGTGTCGCCTTTCACGATCGTGTAGCGCGTGATCCCGGTCGAGGCCGGCGGGGTCGGGGTCGGGGGCGTGGCGGCAGGCGGTGTCGCACCGTTGGTGAGCCGCAGCACCTGGCCGGGGAAGATGAGCGACTTCCAGCCGAGCCCGTTGAGGGCGAGCACGGATGCCGTGGCGAGTCCGAATCGGGCCGCGATCCCGCTGACGGTGTCGCCCGCCGCGACGCGGTAGGTCGTCGGAGCGGCGGCGACGGCTGCTGCGGATGCCGCGACAGTGGTCTCTCGCGGCTGGGCGGCCATGGCGTCTCGTACGGCTTTGCGCAGCTCCGAGTTGGAGTCCTTGGGCTTGTCGGCACGCTTGGCGCCGGCCGGCTCGATCGGGCCGGTGAGGTTGAAGCTCATCGCCATCGAGCTGACGAGGATGATGGGCAGGGTCTGGAAGACGCCCCTGGAGACCCGCCCGGCCTGCTTCGGCGCGGCGTGGCGGGCGAGGCGGCGGACGTCGGACGTGCTCCCCGAGTTTTCGGTCATGATGATTCCCCAGTCGACCCTTCCGAATGTGCCACAGATAGTTACTACTGTCAATTATCGTGGCCAATGTGACTCAAGTGAACAATCTCGGAATAGGCCGTGTCGTCCTCGCCGTCGGCACCGGTTCTGGCAGTCTTTAACCGTGGCAAAATCTCCGGCAGCAGCGCCGGCCCCTGAAATCCGCTGGCTCACCGTCCCCGACCTGGTCGAACTCCTCGGCATCGGGGTCAGCAAGGTGCGCCGGCTCATCGAAGACCGCGCGCTCCTGGCCTCCCGCATCGACGGCGTTTGGCAGGTGCCGGAGCTCTTTCTGCGCGACGGCGAGCCGCTGCCCGAGCTCAGGGGCACGCTCATCGTCCTCTTCGACAGCGGGTTCACCGACGACGAGGCCATGCACTGGCTGCTGAGCCAGGAGGAGAGCCTCGGCACCACCCCGATCGACGCCCTGCGCGCCGGCCGCAAGGCCGAGGTGCGCCGGATCGCCCAGGCACTCGGCTTCTAGGCCGACTCCAGAGCAGAGCCCTGACGGTCTCAGGCGGAGCGGACGATGACCGTGTCGGTGAGCCGGATGAGCTGCTCCCGCGCACTCGTCGTGATCGGGGCATCCTTCAGGGCGTCGGTGGCGAGTTCGACGTTGTGGCGGATGACGCGTTCGACGTGCTCGACCGCGCCGCTGTCCCGGATGGCATCCTGCAGCATCCGCACCTGAAGCTCGGTCAGGCCACGGTCGCCGAGCAGCTCATCGAGGAAGCGCACGGCGTTGGCCGGAAGCTTCGTCCTCGCGAGCGCGATGAGCACGGTGCGCTTGCCCTCCCGCAGGTCGTCGCCGGAGGGTTTGCCGGTCACCCCCGGGTCGCCGAAAACGCCGAGCAGGTCGTCGCGCAGCTGGTAGGCGATCCCCAGCGGGAGCCCGAAGGACCTCAGGGCCGAAAGCTCGTCGATCGTGCCTCCGCCGAGCGCCGCCCCGATCACGAGCGGCGCCTCGACGCTGTACTTGGCCGATTTGTAGACGATGACGCGGTGCGCCCTGGAGAGCTGCTCCGATTCGGGGTGACTGCGCCAGGCCTGCTCGTCGAGGATGTCGAGGTACTGGCCGACCATGACCTCGGTGCGCATGCGATTGAACTCCGCGCGCGCGGCGGCGACCGCACCGGGGGAGGAGAGCAGTGCGAGGGCGGCATCGAAGGCCTCCTCGCTCCAGGCGAGCAGGAGGTCGCCGAGCAGCATGGCCGCCGAACGGCCGAACCCTGTGGCGTCGCCCGTCCAGCCGTTGTCACGATGGGCGGCCTCGAAGCGGCGGTGCACGGCCGAACCCCCGCGGCGGGTGTCCGAGTTGTCGATGATGTCGTCGTGGACGAGCGCGGCGGCGTGGAAGATCTCGAGTGCGCCGGCCGCAAGCACCGCCGCCCTCAGATCCTCGTCCTCCGTGGTGCCGGGCAATGGGTCGGCGTCGTCGACCCTGCCGCTCACCGCCTGCCAGCCCCAATAGCAGAACAGGGCGCGGAAGCGCTTTCCTCCGCGCAGGAGGTCCCGCGAGTAGTCGATGAAGGGGGAGAGCTCGGGTGCGATGCCGGCGAGATGCGGCTGTCGCTGGTCGAGGAAGTCGTCGATGGCGTCCTGGACCAGGTCGACTAACCGCGTACTCTCAGCCACGCTCCTAGCCTAGCCAGCCCGGTGAGCATACAATGGTGAGCGACAGCGTCGATCTCGTTCCTGAGGGGAGTGACCATGCCGCTATCCGAGCAGGAGCAGCGCCTCCTCGAGGAGATGGAGCGAAGCCTCTATCAGAACGACGCCGACTTCGTCGCGACCGTCGGCAGCCGGTCTTCGCGCCCCAACTACCGGATGATCGTCGTCGGCGTCCTGATCGGCATCATCGGGATCGTCGGCATCGTGATCGGCGTCGCCACGCGCCTGCCTCTCGTCGGGGTGCTCGGCTTCATCGTCATGTTCGTCGGTGTGCTGCTGGCGCTCAGCCGGTCGAAGGGGGCCGCGGTTCCCGTCGAGGCGGATGACCGGGGCAAGGCGGAGCACAGTGGATTCATGGACCGCATGAACGAGCGCTGGGACCGTCGCCAGGAGGGCCACGGGAACTAGCTCCGCGTCTCATCTCGGGTCGACCTTCGGGTCGGCCCTTTTTTTGTGTCCGGAGTCGGACGGATCAGGGCTGTTCTCGCTACTTTCCCTCCACCATCCTCCACCGCATGATTGTCCATGTTTACTGGGCTGTCGCGACACACCTCTCCATGCTTAGAGGCAATCTCGTTGTTTTGTGGTGGGAAGTGGAGTAAAGTGGAGCACACCTGAATCCGGGCCGGAGAACGAGGGGGGAGGACCGCGGATGTTCCTTGGCACCTACGCCCCCAAGCTCGACGACAAGGGCCGCATCATCCTCCCGGCCAAGTTCTGGGACGAGCTCGAGGCGGGCATCGTCATCACTCGCGGCCAGGAGCGCTGCCTGTACGTCTACAGCGTTCGCGAGTTCGAAGAACTGCACGAGAAGATCCGCCAGGCCCCCGTCACGAGCAAGCAGGCCCGCGACTTCCTGAGGCTCTTCCTCTCCGGCGCGCACTCCGAGGTGCCGGACAAGCAGCACCGCGTGACGGTCCCGGCGCTGCTGCGCGGTTACGCGGGTCTCGACCGCGAACTCACCGTCATCGGTGCAGGCAACCGCGCCGAGATCTGGGACACCGAAGCCTGGAACACCTATTACACCGAGCAGGAGAGCGGCTTCTCCGAGATCACCGAGGAGGTGATTCCCGGACTCTTCTAGCTCCCGGTTCCTGACTCCCAGCCGAGTCCGGCCCTGACACACTTCCCCGGTGCCAGGTCTGGTGCGGATGGGGATCAGGGGGCGGGATCCTCGGCCGGACCTCCTCATGACAGCACACCAGGACAGCGCACGCGAAACGCACGGCAACAGCATCCACCAGCCGGTCATGCTCGACCGCACGGTCGAACTGCTCGCGCCCGCACTGGAACGGCCAGGCGCTGTGCTCGTGGATGCCACCCTCGGTATGGCCGGCCACGCGCGGGCGTTCCTCGCGCGCTTCCCCGACCTCGTGCTCGTCGGAATCGACCGCGACCCGGACGCCCTCGCGATCGCGGGGGAGCGACTCGCCGCCTTCTCCGGCCGCATCCACCTCGTACACGCCGTCTACGACGAGCTCGCCGCAGTGCTCGATGAGCTCGGCATCGCCGCCGTCTCCGGCATCCTGTTCGACCTCGGGGTGTCCTCGCTCCAGCTCGACCGGGCGGAGCGCGGCTTCTCCTATTCGAAGGATGCCCCGCTCGACATGCGCATGGACAAGACCTCCCCGCTCACGGCCGAGCGCATCCTCGCCGAGTACAGCGAGGCCGAACTGCGCAGGATCTTCTGGAGCTACGGCGAGGAGAAACTGGCTCCGCGCTACGCGAGGCGCATCGTCGAACGTCGGGAGGCCTCGAGGCTCGTGCGCTCCGCGCAGCTCGTCGAACTCATCGAGGCGGCCACCCCTGCGGCGGCACGACGCACAGGGCATCCGGCCAAGCGGGTGTTCCAGGCGCTGCGCATCGAGGTCAACCAGGAGCTCGCCGTGCTCGAGCGCGCCATCCCCGCCGCGATCGACGCGATCGAGCTGGGCGGCCGCATCGTCGTGCTCGCCTACCAGTCCCTCGAGGATCGCATCGTCAAGCAGGTCTTCGCAGCCGGTGCCGCCTCGACCGCGCCCTCCGGACTTCCCGTCGAACTGCCGGAGCATCGCCCGGTGCTCCGGTTGCTGGTCCGCGGCGCCGAGAAGGCGGGCGCCGAGGAGCTCGCGGCCAACCCGAGGTCGGCTCCCGTGCGTCTGCGCGCGGTCGAGCGCGTCAGGAGAGCGGCATGAGCGCCGTCGCCGCGGTTCAGGCGCCTCGCCGCATCGGGCCTGCAGAGACTCCGACCCGCCGTCACCTCGAGGTCGCGCTCAGCCGCGGCCAGAGGAAGGCGCGCCCGCGAGCCGTCTATGCGCTCGTGACCGTGGCCGGGCTCTTCGCCATCCTCATCGCCCAACTGCTGCTCAGCATCGTCGTCTCCGAGGGCGCTTACCAGATCTCGAGCCTCCAGCAGGAGCAGCGTGAGCTCGCGCGCGATCAGCAGGCCATCTCCGAAGAGCTCCAGGTACTCGAGTCGCCGCAGCACCTCGCCGCGAACGCGGAGACGCTCGGCATGGTCAGCAACTCCAGCACCGCCTACCTGCGGCTTGCCGACGGCGCCGTGCTCGGTTCGCCCGTCGCTGCGAAAGCCACGGACGGCATCCGGCAGGGGAAGGATGGCGGGCCGCTCATCCCGAACGAGCTCCTCGACGACGTGCCGATGACCGCGGTTGCCGCGACATCGGCTGAAACGGGAGACAGCGCCGGCCCGGGCGCGCCTGGCGCACTCGCCTCCAGCGGGTCGGTAGCGTCGACACCGCAGGGGCTGCCATCCCCGATCACACGGTAGGCCGTCGGCCGGGAGGTATGGAGACAGTGACCCGTCAGCGAGCGTCCCGTCGGCGATTGGCGATCGCGATCCTGATGACCTTTGCGATCGTCGGCGTCTTCGTCGTGCGCCTCGTCGACATCCAGATCGTGAAAGCGGCGGACTTCAACACGGAGTCGTTCGACAAGCGCGCGATCGAGACGCCGGTGGTGGCGCCGCGCGGCGAGATCGTGGACACGAACGGGGTCGTCCTGGCCGACAGCGTCACACGGTACGACATCACGGCGTCGCCGAGGAACGCCGGGGAGTTCAACCGCAGGGAAGACGACGGATCCATCTCGAAGGTCACGGTGCTGCAGGCCGTGACCGAGATCGCCGCACTCACCGGGACGACCGCCAACGACCTGCTGCTGGCGGTGACGGCCGATCCGACGTCGGACTGGGCCATGCTCGTCAAGGGAGTGGACATCGAGACCTTCCGTGCGATCCGCGACCTGGGCATTCCCTGGATCTACGCGCAGCCCCAGCAGCACCGCACCTACCCGGCCGGCGCGGTGGCCGGCAACCTCGTCGGATTCGTCGGCACGGACGGACCGCAGAACGGCCTCGAGGCGACCGAGGACTCCTGCCTCGCGAGCGTTGACGGCGTATCGACCTACGAGCGGGGGGCGGACGGTGTGCGGCTTCCCGGAAGCACCGTCACCACGCGGGAGGCCGTCCCCGGCGGAACGCTGCAGCTCACGATCGACAGGGACCTGCAGTGGTACGTGCAGCAGGCCATCGCCGAGCAGGCGGTCGCCCTGGGCGCCGAATCCGCGATGGCGGGGGTCGTTCGCGTGAGCGACGGGCACCTCATGGCGCTGGCCGACTACCCGGCGGTCGACCCCAACAACGTCAACGGCACCGACATTCCGTTCTACGGGTCCCGTGCGTTCAGTTACATGTTCGAGCCCGGATCGATCATGAAGGCCATCACGGCCTCGATGCTCGTCAACGAGGGGGCGGCCTCTCCCACGACGCGCGTGACGGTGCCGGGGATCTGGCACACGCCGGACGGTGCCCGCATCCGGGACTCGGCGCCGCACGGAGACATGCGCTGGACCCTCACCGGCGTACTCGAACAGTCCTCCAACGTCGGGATGTCGATGCTCGGGACGCGGCTGAAGGCGGGCGTCCGGTACGACTACCTGCGCAAGTACGGTTTCGGCGAGGCGACGCCGATCCACTTCCAGGGGGAGGCCTCCGGGATCCTCGCCTCGAACTGGAACACCCAGCAGAACTACGACACGACCTACGGGCAGGGCGTCTCCGTGACGTTCGCGCAGATGCTGTCCGCCTACCAGGCGATCGCGAACGGTGGCAAGCAGGTCCCGCTCACCCTCGTCGAGAGCTGCACCGCCCCCGACGGGACCGTGACCAGCACGCCGTCGACCGACACCGAGCAGATCATCACGCCGAAAGCGGCCGCCACGACCGTCGCCATGCTCGAGAGCGTCGTGACCGGCGGCTGGCTGTCGTCCCAGTTGAGCATTCCCGGGTATCGCATCGCGGCGAAGACCGGAACCGCCGAGGTCGCCCTGCCGACCGGTGGATACGGCAACGACTTCATCGTGTCGGTCGCGGGTATCGCCCCCGCCGAGAACCCCGAGTACGTGGTCATCGTCACCTACGTGAAGCCGCATATCATGAAGTCATCAGCCGCTGCGGCGCCCACATTCCGTAAGATCATGACGCAGGTGCTGAAGACCTACCGGGTGCCGCCATCGACGAAGCCGGGTCCCGGCTACCCGACGACCTGGTGAGAAAGAGGATGCATTGACTGGTCGGATCCCCCCGGTCCTTCGTCCCGAGCATCCCTCCGCACGATCCCTCGCTGGACTCATCGCGGAGTTCGGGCTCGAGTACGAGGGAACGGTCGACGGCGTCGAGATCAGCGGCGTGACCGTGCGCACGAGCGAGGTGCACCCCGGCGATCTCTTCGTCGGCCTGGCCGGCGAGCACAGCCATGGGGCGTCCTTCGCCGCGGATGCGCGCGAAAGCGGAGCGGTCGCCCTTCTCACCGATCGGGCGGGGGCCACGCTCGCCGCCGGCTCCGGGCTGCCCGTCGTGATCGTCGACTCGCCTCGGGCTGCACTCGGCGACGTGTCGGCCTGGGTCTACCAGACCAGCGTCGACCCGCCGCTGCTCCTCGGCGTGACAGGAACCAACGGCAAGACCTCGACCGCGTACCTGCTCGAGGGCATCCTGCGTCAGCTCGGACTCGTCACGGGACTCAGCTCGACCGCGGAGCGTCACATCGGCGATCTCACCGTCGTGAGCAGGCTCACGACGCCCGAGGCGAGCGAGCTCCATGCACTGCTCGCGAGGATGCGCGAGGGCGGGGTGCGCGCTGTCGCCGTCGAGGTGAGCGCACAGGCGCTCAGCAGGAACCGGGTCGACGGCATCGTCTTCGACGTCGTCGCCTTCACGAACCTCAGCCACGATCACCTCGACGACTATGTCGACATGGAGGAGTACTTCCAGGCGAAGCTCGCCTTCTTCGAGCCCGAGCGCGGCAAGCGCGGTGTGGTCTCGCTCGACACCGCCTGGGGCCAGCGCGTCGTCGAGGGATCGCACATCCCGGTGACGACGATCTCGGCCACCGAGGGCGTCGACGCGGAGTGGAGGGTCGAGATCCTCGACGAACGCGCCGAGCACACGGCCTTCCGCCTGACCGGCCCGGAGGGGCGGACCCTCGAGACGACCGTCCCGCTCATCGGCTGGCACATGGCGGCCAACGCCGGACTCGCGATCGTCATGCTCGTCGAGGCCGGTTTCGAGCTCGAGGCGATCGGGCACGCCATCCAGGACGGTATCGACGCCTACCTCCCCGGCCGCACGGAGCGCGTCTCCGGCGAGAGCGGCCCGACCGTCTACGTCGACTTCGGGCACAGTCCGGATGCCTTCCTCAACACCCTCGGCGCCGTGCGGAAGGTCACGAGCGGCCGGGTCATCATGGTCGTCGGAGCGGACGGCGACCGCGACGCCACCAAGCGCGACGAGATGGGCCGGGTCGCCTCGGAGTACTCCGACATCCTCGTCATCACCGATCACCACCCGCGGTTCGAGAACCCTGAGGCGATCAGGAAGATGCTCATCCACGGGGCCGGGCTCGCCGAGCACCAGGCCGAGCTGCACGAGGTGAGCCCGCCGGAGAAGGCGATCCGACACGCGGTCTCCCTCGCCCAGGAGGGCGACTCGATCCTCTGGGCTGGTCCCGGGCACCAGGACTACCGCGACATCGAGGGCGTGCGCACCCCGTACTCGGCGAGGGCCGAAGCGCGCGCGGCGCTGCGCGAGGCCGGCTGGTGATCGAACTCACGCCGGCGGAGCTCGCCGGCATCGTCGGCGGCCGACTGTTCCGTCCCGACGGCGCGACGATCCCGGATGTCGTGGACGGGCCGGTCGTGGCCGACTCCCGGCTCGCAGAGCCCGGCAGCATCTTCTTCGCGCTGCAGGGCGAGACGACCCACGGCCACGAGTTCGCGGCATCCGCCGTCGCTTCCGGTGCCGTGCTCGTCGTCGCCGAGGCCGAGCTCGACCTCGGCGTTCCGATCGTCGTCGTCGACGACTCCCTCGCGGCCCTCTCGACGCTCGCGCGCTCGGTCGTCGCCACGGTGCGCTCTCAGGGAAGGCTTCGCGTCGTCGCCGTGACCGGTTCGAACGGCAAGACGACGACCAAGAACATGCTGAGGGCGATCCTCGAGCGAGTGGGTCCCGTCGTCGCGCCGCGCGGCTCCTTCAACAACCAGGTCGGCGCACCGCTGTCCATGCTCGGGGTGGATCGCGAGACGCGGTTCCTCGTCGTCGAGATGGGGGCGAGCGCGCCGGGGGAGATCTCCCGGCTCGTCTCGATCGTCGTGCCGGATGTCGCGATCGTGCTCAAGGTGGGCCTTGCCCACGCCGGCGGATTCGGCAGCATCGAGGAGACCGCGAAAGCCAAGGCGGAACTCGTCACCGAGCTGCCGGCGGATGCCGTCGCGGTCCTCAACGCCGACGACACGAGGGTCGCCGCCATGGCCGGCAGCACGCGTGCGCGGGTCGTGACCTTCGGTCTCTCGGAGTCTGCCGACGTGCGCGCGGAGGACGTGGCGACCACGGTGCGCGGGACGGAGTTCACGCTCGTCGCGGGCCAGACGCGTACGACCGCGACCCTGCGCATCCTCGGGGAGCACAACGTCATGAACGCCCTCGCCGCCCTCGCCGCCGTGCGCGAATTCGGGGTCGGGTTCGACGAGGCCGTCGAAGCGCTGGAGGAGCTCGCCCGCGCCGAGCGCTGGCGGATGGAGCTCCTTGCCGCACCGGACGGCGTCACAGTGATCAACGACGCGTACAACGCGAGCCCGGACTCGATGGCGGCCGCCCTCAAGACACTGGCCGAGGTCACGCGAGGAGCCAACCGCGCGATCGCCGTCCTCGGCGAGATGGCCGAGCTGGGGGAATACAGTGACGAAGAGCACGATCGGATCGGACGACTCGTCGTGCGGCTGAACATCGACATACTCGTGGTCGTCGGCCACGGTGCGCGTCACATCCACAACGCGGCCGGACTCGAGGGTTCGTGGAACGGGGAGTCGGTGCTCGTGACGGATGCCGACGGGGCATACGATCTGTTGCGTGGTGAACTGCGGTCAGGAGATGTCGTCCTCGTGAAATCATCCAACTCGGCGGGGCTGCGGCTGCTGGGCGACCGGATCGCCGGGGTCAGCTGATGCTCGCCCTTCTCTTCGCCGCAGGCATTTCGATGGTCTTCGCCCTGCTCCTCACCCCGTTGTTCGCGAAACTGTTCCGCCGGCTCGGCCTCGGTCAGTTCATCAGGGCCGACACCCCGACGACCCACGTCATGAAGCGGGGCACGCCGTCGATGGGCGGGGTGGTGTTCGTCACGGCTTCCATCGTCGGCTACTTCGGGGGGCATCTCCTTGGCGGCGGCCGCCCGAGTGCGAGCGCCATGCTCGTCATCCTCATGATGGGCGGACTGGGGTTCATCGGTTTCATCGACGACCTGCTCAAGGTGTCCAGGCAGAACAGTCTCGGCCTGCGCGGCTGGTACAAGATCCTCGGTACGGTCGTCGTCGGCGTGGCCTTCGCCCTCATCGGGGTGAATTACCGCGACAGCCACGATCGTTCGCCGGTGTCGACGGCGGTCAGCTTCATCCGGGATCTGCCGTTCGACTTCATCGTGGCCTTCGGCCTCGTCGCCGGCGTCACCGCCCTCGTCGTGTGGATCGTGTTCATCACGGTGAGCACCTCCAACGCCGTGAACCTCGCCGACGGCCTCGACGGGCTCGCCGCCGGTGCCTCGATCTTCGCCATCGGCTCGTACGTCATCATCGGGTTCTGGCAGACCCAGCAGTCCTGCTTCAACCCCGGCGTCGCCGCGGAGAATGTGTTCAAGTGCTATGACGTGTCCGCCCCGTTCGAGCTCGCGACCATCGCGGCGGCCATCGTCGGCTCGCTCATCGGGTTCCTCTGGTGGAACACCTCGCCCGCGCAGATCATCATGGGGGACACCGGTTCCTTCGCCCTCGGCGGGGCCCTCGCCGCCCTCGCGATCCTCTCCCGCACCGAGCTCCTGCTCGTGCTCATCGGCGGCCTCTTCGTCGTCGTGACCAGCCAGGTGCTCGTCCAGCGCGTCTACTTCAAGGCGACGAAGGGCAGGCGCATCTGGCGCGCCAGTCCGCTCCACCACCATTTCGAGATGAAGGGCTGGGCCGAGGTCACGATCGTCGTGAGGTTCTGGATCATCTCCGGCCTCTTCGTCGCCGCCGGGGTGGGCATCTTCTACCTCGAGTGGCTCTCCAGCACCGCCCCATGACCTCCAGGGACCTCGACTCTCTCACCAGCTGGCACGCCGACTGGGCCGGGCTCAGGGTAGCCGTGCTCGGACTCGGCGTGACCGGGTTCTCGGCGGCCGACACGCTCGCCGAGCTCGGGTGCTCCGTGCTCGTCGCGACGAAGTCCGCGGACACGACGATGACCGAGATCCTCGAGGTGATCGGTGTCGAGTTGCTCGTGGCGGACCTCGAGGCCGGCGTGCCCGGGCGGCTGGAGGAGTTCGCCCCCGAGCTCGTCATCGTGTCTCCGGGCTTCGCCCCGCATCATCCGCTCGTCGCCTGGGCCCAGGGTTCGGGCGCTGCGGTGTGGGGGGACGTCGAGCTCGCCTGGCGACTGCGCGACAAGAACGGTGCGCCGGCCGAATGGATCACCGTCACCGGAACGAACGGCAAGACCACGACGGTGCAGCTCACGGCGGCCATGCTCGTGGCGGGGGGCCTGCGCGCAGCGCCCTGCGGCAACGTGGGGGTGCCGGTGCTCGACGCCATCCGCGATCCCGGCGGCTTCGACGTGCTCGTCGTGGAGCTCTCGAGCTTCCAGCTCCACTACCTCGGCTCGATCTCGCCCTGGGCGAGCGCCTGCCTCAACGTCGCCGACGACCACCTCGACTGGCACGGATCCCCTGCCGCCTATCGCGCGGCCAAGGGCAGGGTCTACGAGAACACCAGGATCGCCTGCATCTACAACAAGGACGCCCCCATCACACGGGAGCTCGTCGAGGCCGCTGACGTCGTGGAGGGGTGCCGGGCGGTCGGATTCGGATTCGGGATCCCCGGCCCGAGCGATTTCGGCGTCGTCGAGGGCATCCTCTGCGACCGGGCCTTCCTCGAGGAGCGGCGGGACAGCGCGCTCGAGATCGTCACGGTCGGAGAACTCGCCGACGTCGGCCTCGGCGGCGCGCACCTCGTCGCGAACGCTCTCGCGGCAGCCGCACTGGCCCGGTCCTTCGGCGCCCCGATCGCGGCCGTCAGGTCGGCGCTCCTGGCCTTCAAGGCCGACCACCATCGCGCGGAGGTCGTGGCCCGCCACGAGGGGGTGACCTGGGTCGACGACTCCAAGGCGACGAACGCGCACGCGGCGCGCGCATCCCTCACGGCCTTCGATTCGGTCGTGTGGATCGTCGGCGGCCTCTTCAAGGGGGCGTCTCCCGATGAGCTCGTCGCAAGCATGTCACCCCGGCTGCGCGGAGCGATCGTGATCGGGATCGACCGCACGGCGGTGCTCGCATCATTCGCACGACACGCCCCCGGGCTGCCGGTCATGGAGGTCGACACGGCCGAAACTGAAGACGTGATGCCGACGGCCGTGCGGCTGGCGGCGGAGTTGGCGGTCGACGGCGACGTCGTGCTGCTGGCCCCGGCGGCTGCCTCGATGGACCAGTTCACCGACTATGCCGACCGCGGACGAAGGTTTGCGAACGCCGTACAGGAGAAGGTCGCACAAGGGAACAGGGGAGGAGACGCCGATGACGACGAGCCCCCCGCGTCCCCGTCGCCGGGGCGGTAGCGGCTCCGCACCGCCGCCCCCGTCCAGCCCTTCGGTGCTCGTGGCGGTCCGCCGCATCTTCGGCGCGGAGAGCAGCAACTACTTCCTCCTCCTCGGCGCGACCCTATTCCTCGTCGTCTTCGGCCTCGTCATGGTCCTGTCGTCCTCTGCCGTCGAGTCCTACAAGGCGACGGACGACTTCTTCGCCGGTTTCGTGCGGCAGGGGCTGTTCGCCGTCCTCGGCATCCCCGCCATGCTTCTCGCCGCGCGCATGCCCGCCGTGTTCTGGCGCAAGTGGGCCGGGGTCGCGATGATCGTGGCGGTCGCCCTCCAGTTCCTCGTGATCGCGACGAATTTCGGCCTCGAGGTCAACGGGAACCGCAACTGGTTCGTGATCGGCACGTTCTCGTTCCAGCCCTCGGAGCTCGTCAAGGTCGCGCTCGTGGTGTGGCTCGGGATCGTCCTCGCGAAGAAGCTCGAGGTGCTCGACGACTGGCGGGAGCTGGTACGGCCTATCGGGATCGTCACGGGCGCGGCGATCGGGCTCGTGCTGCTCGGCGGGGACCTCGGAACCGTCATCATCCTCGTCGCCATCGTGCTCGGCACGCTGTATTTCGCAGGGGTCCGGCTCCGGTTCCTCGCCGTACCCGCCGTCGTCATCGTCATCGCCGCCCTCCTCATCTCCGTCTCCGGGGGCTCCCGACAGGACCGCATCCTCGCCTGGCAGAGCGGATGCGCGAGCGACGCCGACTACAACGGGCTCTGCTGGCAGACCCTCCACGGCTGGTGGGCGCTCGCCTCAGGCGGGATCTTCGGAGTGGGCCTCGGCAACTCCAAGGCGAAGTGGTCCTGGCTGCCGGAGGCCGACAACGACTTCATCTTCGCCATCATCGGCGAGGAGCTGGGCCTTCTCGGCGCGATCGTCGTCCTCGCACTCTTCGTCGTCCTCGCGATCGCCTTCGTCCGCATCATCCGGGCCTCCAGCGACCCGGTGGCCCGCATCACGGTGAGTGCTGTCATGACCTGGATCCTCGTCCAGGCCTTCGTCAACATCGCGGTCGTGCTCGGCCTGCTTCCCGTGCTGGGGGTGCCGCTCCCGCTCATCTCCGCGGGCGGATCCGCGCTGGTCACCACCCTGTTCGCGATCGGCATCGTGCTCTCCTACGCGCGGCAGCCCCTGGCAAAGGGTGCTGCGAGCCCGGCGCCTCAGCCTCCCCGAGCAGTGCGGTGACCCGTTACCTGCTCGTCGGCGGAGGAACGGCCGGCCATGTGAACCCCCTGCTCGCGGTCGCCGACCGCCTGCGCGAGCAGGAGTCGGATGACGCAATCCTCGTGCTCGGGACGGCAGAAGGCCTCGAGGCCCGGCTGGTTCCCGAGCGTGGCTACGAGCTCGCCACGATCGCCAGGGTGCCGTTTCCCCGTCGAGTGGGCCGTGCCGCCCTGCGCTTTCCGCGGGAGTTCCGCGACGTCGTGCGCAGCATTCGGGCGCTCCTCCTCGAACGCGAGATCGACGTCGTGGTCGGTTTCGGTGGATTCGTCTCCGGCCCCGCCTACGTCGCCGCCTGGCGCCAGAAGGTGCCCATCGTCGTGCACGAGGCGAACGCCGTACCCGGGTTCGCCAACCGGCTGGGAAGTCGACTCACCCGATACGTCGGGGTCGCTTTCCCGGGCACCCGCCTTCCTCATGCGCGCGTCGTCGGCATGCCCCTGAAGCACGAGCTCGAGGTGCTCGACCCGCGGGTACGCCACGACGAGGCGCTCGAGCATTTCGGGCTCGACGCGGCGAAGCCCGTACTGCTGGTCACGGGCGGCTCTCTCGGCGCCCGAAGCATCAACGAGACCGTCTTCGAGGCGGCTGCGACGATCCTCGGTGCCGGCTGGAGCATCCTGCACATAGCGGGGGAGCGGGCGGCGCTCCCGGAGCCCTCGCTCGCCGGCTACCGCATCCTCGCCTACTGCGACCGGATGGACCTCGCGTTCTCGGCGGCCGAGCTCGTGATCGCGCGTGCGGGTTCGGCGACGGTGAGCGAACTGACGGCACTCGGCGTCGCCGCCATCTACGTTCCGCTGGCGATCGGCAACGGCGAGCAGCGGCTCAACGCGAAAGGCGTCGTCGATGCGGGCGGCGCCGTGCTCGTCGACAATGCCGATTTCACGCCGGAGTGGGTGTCCCGCGAGCTCATCTCGATCCTCGGCGACCGGGCAGCGATCGCCGAGCTCGCCGCCCGGGCTGCGAAGATCGGGAGCCGGGACGGCACGGCCCGCACGGTCGCGCTCGTCCGGGAGGCCGTTGAGGCCGCCGCGCGGACCGAAGGAGAACGCTCGTGATCAAGTCCGACTTCCACGAGGCGATGCCGGATGCACCGGGTCGCGTGCACTTCGTCGGCATCGGCGGGGCGGGGATGAGCGGCATCGCGCACCTGTTCCTCGCCGCCGGCATCGTGGTGACCGGTTCCGACATCCGGGACACCGACACGGTGGCCGCCCTGCGCGCGAAGGGCGTGGCCGTCACGATCGGGCATGACGCCTCGGTTGTCGCCGCGGCAGACACCCTTGTCGTCACGGGGGCGATCGCCGAGGACAATCCCGAGTACCTCGCAGCGCGCAGGCTCGGTCTGCCGATCGTCCATCGGGCCGTCGCTCTCGCCTGGCTCACCAGGCAGCACCGCCTCGTCGCGGTGGCCGGTGCGCATGGCAAGACGACCTCGACGGCCATGATCGTCACAGCGCTGCGGGCGCTCGGCGCCGATCCGGGGTTCGTGAACGGCGGCGTGCTCCGTTCGCTCGGTGTCAGCGCGCTCCCCGGAACCGGTGACCTCTTCGTCGTCGAGGCCGATGAGTCGGACGGCTCCTTCCTGCTCTACCGCACCGCCTTCGCCCTCGTGACCAACGTCGACCCCGACCACCTCGACCATTTCGGATCGGAGGCGGCGTTCAAGGACGCCTTCGTCGAGTTCGCTCGTGCCGCGAGCGAAGGGATCGTGATCTCCGCCGACGACCCCGGCGCTGTCGAGGTCACCCCGCGGCTCGCCGACCGCGTCGTCACGACGTTCGGCGAGCATGCCGATGCCACGGTCCGGGTTCACTCGGTCGAGCTCGGCCCGGCCGTGGCGTTCCGGATCGCCTGGCGGGGTCTGGACTTCCGGGTCTCACTGCGGGTGCCGGGGCTCCACAATGCGCTCAACGCGGCCGGAGCCTTCGGGGTTCTCGTCGGGCTCGGCTTCGACCCGCGGGCGAGCATCGACGCGATAGCCGGGTTCGAGGGCACGGAGCGCCGCTTCGAGCCGAGGGGAGAGGTCGGCGGCGTCCGGGTGTACGACGACTTCGCGCATCACCCGACCGAGGTGCAGGCGGCGCTGGCGGGGGCGCGGGCGGCGGTGGGCGGCGGGAGGATCATCCCGGTGTTCCAGCCGCACCTGTACAGCAGGACCCGGCTCATGGCATCCGAGTTCGCCAGGACCTTCGAGGAACTCGCCGACCACACGATCATCGTCCCGATCTACCCGGCGCGCGAGGAGCCCGAGCCGGGGGTCACCGGGAGGCTCATCGCCGAACGATTCGTGGATGGCGAGCGGGTCGAGTACATCGACGAGTGGGCGGATGCCGCCGTCCGCGCCGCGGAGCTCGCCCGCCCGGGCGACATCGTCATGCCCATGGGCGGAGGCGACATCTATCGGATCATCCCCCTGCTGCTCGAGGCGCTGGCGGCCGGGCCAACGGGGTCGGCGTGAAGCGGCCAGAGGGATTCGGCGGGCGGCCGCGGGAACCCGAACCCGTGGTGCGGCCGGCGCCCAGCCGCCGGGGGAAGCAGGCCAGCGCATCCACGCCTTCCGCGCCGACCGCCGCGCCGCGCCCCGCCGCGCCACGCCCCAGTGAACCGCGCCCCGGCGCGCCAAAACCCAGTGCACCGCGGTCGGCCCCGGCACGGTCCGCGCCGGCCACGGCATCCGAGCGCCCGTCCAGGCAGGGGAGGGCCACGAAGGAACTGCGTTCCGCCTCCCGGGATCGACGCCGCTATGAGAAGCGCGAGATCCGGCGGTTCACCAGGCGGGCGCGCAACCGACGGCTCGGCTGGGCCGTCGCTGCCGGTGTCGTCGTCGTGCTGGTCGCACTCCTCGCAGTGGCCATCTACTCCCCGTTGCTTGCGCTTCGGACCATCCGCATCGAGGGCACCTCTGCGGTGAGCGCCGACGAGGTGATGGCCGCCGTCGACGGTCAGCTCGGAACGCCGCTCGCACTCATCGACTACGACCGGATCCGCACCGAGCTCGACGGCTTCCCGCTCATCCGGAGCTTCGTGACGGAGGTGCTGCCGCCGGCCACACTCGTGGTGCGCATCGTCGAACGTGCGCCGGTCGGAACCATCGCCACTCCGGCAGGATTCGCGGTCGTCGACCCGGCCGGAGTTCCGCTGTCCACCTCCGCGCAGCGGATGCCGGGGGTCCCGCTCATCGATGTCGGTTCGAAGGGGGTGGACAGTACCGCGTTCCGCGCGGTCGTCGAGGTGCTCCTCGCGCTTCCCGATGCGATCCGCGCACGGGTGGACACCGCGCAGGCGACCTCGAAGGACGACGTCTCACTCGTGCTCGAGGGCGTCGGCCAGCGCGTGGTCTGGGGCAGTGCCGACCGTTCAGCGCTCAAGGCCCGTGTGCTCCAGGACCTGATGGCGACCCAGGGCGAGAACGCGAAAGTCGAGTTCGACGTCTCGGCCCCGCTCAGCCCCGTCGTACGTCCGCGCTGACCCGGTTCCCGGCGTGCTCCGGCTGGGCGTTGCCCGTGGACTTCACGACACGCGGGAGCGGTTGCGTGTCCGTGCACGAGGTCGCGCCTACCGTCAGCTTCAGGAAATGCATACTGAGCATAACTTTAAACCTCAAGTAGAGGTTGAAAGTAATACCGGAGGCCGGACGTGACATCGAACCAGAACTACCTCGCCGTGATCAAGGTGGTCGGCATCGGCGGTGGCGGCGTCAATGCCGTCAACCGGATGATCGAGCTCGGCCTGCGCGGCGTCGAGTTCATCGCCATCAACACGGATGCCCAGGCGCTCCTCATGAGCGATGCCGACGTCAAGCTCGACGTCGGCCGGGAGCTCACGCGCGGACTCGGAGCAGGCGCCGACCCCGAGGTCGGACGCCGCGCCGCGGAAGACCACGCCGAGGAGATCGAGGAGGCACTGGCCGGC
Organism: Leifsonella bigeumensis; assembly: GCF_039537265.1. Lineage (NCBI taxonomy): Bacteria > Bacillati > Actinomycetota > Actinomycetes > Micrococcales > Microbacteriaceae > Leifsonella > Leifsonella bigeumensis. The sequence continues at coordinate 1,002,747 of NZ_BAABAE010000003.1, forward strand.
GCCGACATGGTCTTCGTCACCGCGGGGGAGGGCGGGGGAACCGGAACCGGTGGCGCTCCCGTCGTCGCGCGCATCGCGAAATCCATCGGCGCACTCACGATCGGCGTCGTCACCCGCCCCTTCGGATTCGAGGGCAAGCGCAGGGCCGCCCAGGCCGAAGTCGGGGTCGCCGCGCTCAAGAGCGAGGTCGACACCCTCATCGTCGTGCCGAACGACCGTCTGCTGGAGATCAGCGACCGGGGGATCAGCTTCCTCGAGGCCTTCGCCACGGCCGACCAGGTGCTTCTCGCCGGCGTCCAGGGCATCACCGACCTCATCACGACCCCCGGTCTCATCAACCTCGACTTCGCCGACGTCAAGTCGGTCATGCAGGGCGCCGGATCCGCACTCATGGGAATCGGCTCCTCACGCGGCGCCGACCGCGCCATCAAGGCTGCGGAGCTGGCCGTTGCGAGCCCCCTCCTCGAGGCGAGCATCGATGGCGCTCACGGCGTGCTGCTCTCCATCCAGGGCGGCTCCAACCTCGGGATCTTCGAGATCAACGACGCGGCCAGGCTCGTGCAGGAAGCCGTGCATCCGGAAGCGAACATCATCTTCGGAGCCGTCATCGACGACACGCTCGGAGACGAGGTGCGCGTGACGGTCATCGCCGCAGGGTTCGACGGGGGAGAGCCTTCCGTGCGGAAGGCCGACCGCCGGTCCAACTACGTCACCGCCGGAGCCCCGCCGCTCGAAGCGGCCGCAGAATACGACCATGTCGCCACCGGGGACACGGTCGCCGCGGGGTGGGGCGAGGAGCCGGAGCTTCCGCCGGTGCGCAACGACCCCGAGTTCGACGACGCGGCCGACGACCTGGACATCCCCGACTTCCTCAAATGACCCGGCAGGTCGGCCCTCCGCTCGCCGAGCGGCTGGCCACGGTGAGGTCCGGCGTCGCCGAGGCCGCGCGCGAGGCCGGTCGGAGCCCCCAAGAGCTCACGACGATCGTCGTGACCAAGTTCCATCCGGCTTCGCTCGTGCGCGAGCTGCACGCGCTCGGCGTGCAGGATGTGGGGGAGAGCAGGCATCAGGAGGCGAGGCAGAAGTCCGCCGAGCTGGCCCCGCTGAGGCTCACCTGGCACTTCGTCGGGCAGCTGCAGGGCAAGAAGGCGCGTCAGGTTGCCGCCTATGCCGATGTCATCCACTCCGTCGACCGCGAGTCGCTCGTGACGGCGCTGCGTTCGGATGATTCGGTCACCGACTGCTTCCTGCAACTCAACCTCACCGACGACCCGGAGAGGGGAGGGGTCGACCTCGCCGGGCTCCCGACTCTCGCCGAACTCGTACTCGCAACCCCGGGCCTGCGCCTGCTGGGTGTCATGGCGATCGCACCCCTCGACGAGGAGCCGCGGCGCGCCTTCGCCCGGGTGCGCACGGCATCCGAGGCGCTGCGCACGGTCGCACCGGATGCGACGGCGATCTCCGCCGGGATGTCCGGGGACTACCGCGAGGCGATCCTCGAAGGCGCGACACACCTTCGGATCGGCACGGCAATCACCGGAAATCGGCCCATCGCCGGTTAATCTCTCTGTACAGGAGTTCCACCACTGGAGGCATCACATGGCTAATCCGCTGCGCAAGACCATGGTCTACCTGGGCCTTGCCGACGAAGAGTTCGACTACGAGGACGCCGCACCGGCGCCCGTTGCGGTCCAGCAGCAGAGCCACCAGCAGGTCGCCCATCAGCAGGCGCAGCGCGCCCCGGTGACACCCCTGCGACGCGCGCCTCGGGCGGCGGCCCCCGTGGCGGAGATGAACGAGATCCTCACCGTGCACCCGCGCCAGTACAAGGACGCCCAGGTGATCGCCGAGAGCTTCCGCGACGGCATCCCGGTCATCATCAACCTCTCGCAGATGAGCGAGCCGGAGGCCCGGCGCCTCGTCGACTTCGCGAGCGGGCTGTCCCAGGGACTCTACGGCCGGATCGAGCGGGTCACGAGCAAGGTCTTCCTCCTGTCGCCGGCGCACGTCGCCGTGAGCGGCGACCAGGCGGAGGTCGAGCCGACGGTCGACGCGTCGTTCTTCCCCGAGAACTGACGGCCGGCGAACCGACCCCGGAGCACCGACAATCATTCCCCTCATCGCGACGGTCGCGTACGTCGCGCTGCTCGTCTACTTCTTCGTCATGTGGGGCCGGTTCGTCCTCGACCTCGCACGCAGCTTCGCCCGCGACTGGCGACCGAAGGGGTTCTGGCTCGTCCTGGCGGAGCTGGTCTTCACCCTGACCGACCCACCCATCCGGCTCGTCCGGCGGTTCGTGCCGTCGATCCGGATCGGCGGAGGAGGGCTGGACTTCTCCTGGAGCATCGTCATGCTCGTCGTGATCGTTCTCATGTACGCGGCGCTCCTCTTCAGCTGAGTGCCGTCCGAGCCGGCGAAGCGGTGCGCCGAGACATCCGTCGAAGGTCGCTAGCAGGTGATTCACAAGATATTTGCTACCGTTAGCGGTACGTTGATTCGACGTACCAATGAACTTTGAAGGTGACACTCATGGCTCTGACCCCTGAAGATGTGGTCAACAAGCGATTCCAGCCGACCAAATTCCGCGAGGGCTACGACCAGGACGAGGTCGACGACTTCCTCGACGAGGTCGTCGTCGAGCTTCGCAGGCTGGGCCAGGAGAACGAGGAGCTGCGCCAGCGACTCGTGGCGAGCGATGCCCGGATCAGCGAACTCCAGCGCAGCGGCGCCACCGCCGCGCCGGCCGCCGAGCCCGTCGTCGCGCCCGTGCCCGTCGCCTCGTCGCCCGAGGCTGCACCCGCTCAGGCCTATGCCGCCGGAGTCGACCCGGCATCCGACCCCAACAACACGAACAACCTCCTGCAGCTCGCGCGGAGACTCCATGAGGAGCACGTGCGCGAGGGCATCGAGAAGCGCGATGCGCTCATCGCCGAAGGCCATGCCGCCGCTGCACGGATCGTCAGCGAGGGCGAAGCCCAGCAGCGCGCGGAGCTGGAGACGCTCGACCAGGAGCGCACCTCGCTCGAGCGCCGCGTCGAGGAACTGCGCCAGTTCGAGCGCGAGTACCGCGCCAAGCTCAAGGGCCACATCGAGGGTCTGCTGCACGATCTGGACGGGACGGCCGTTCCCGCCGGCGCCCCCGCAGAAGCATCCCAGCCGGAGCCCGCAGTGACCTACGATTCGGTGCCGTCGCAACCGCCGGCGAGTTTCCAGGGCTTCGGCGGTAACTGAGCTGTCGGACGAAGAGAGATCGGCGCCCGCGCCGCGGAAGGTCAGGGCGTCCGCCCTCGTCGCGCTCGCCCTCGTCGCCGTCGGCGTCTACGGGCTCGACCAGTTCAGCAAGTTCCTCATCGTCTCGAATCTCGCGGTCGGTGAGCAGGTCCCGGTGCTTGGGGAGGTCCTGCAGTTCCACTTCGTGAAGAACTCGGGTGCAGCCTTCTCGCTCGCGAGCGGTTCGACCTGGATCTTTTCGATCGTCGCAGCAGGCGTTGCCGTCTTCATCATCTGGTACGCCGGCCGCATCCGTTCGATGTCGTGGGCGATCCTGTTCGGGATGCTCCTCGGCGGAACGCTGGGAAACCTCACCGATCGCCTGTTCCGTGAGCCGAGTTTCGGGCTCGGGCATGTGATCGACTTCGTCCAGGTCTGGGGCTTCCCGGCGATCTTCAACGTCGCCGACTCCTTCATCGTCGCGAGCATGGGGCTCTTCATCATCCTGTCGCTACGGGGGACCCGCCTGGACGGAACCCACCCGCGGAAGGCGATCGCCACTGCCGGGACCGCTGGGGAGGCCGCAGTGGAGACCTCGTCGGAAACACCAGACCGGTAGGCCGATGGAGTCCCGCAGCCTCCCGGTCCCTCCTGGCGCTGCCGGTGAGCGTGTCGATGCCGCCCTCGCGAAGATTCTCGGGTTCTCCCGCAGTTTCGCCGTCGAGGTCCTCGAGGCGGGCGGTGTCACGGTCGACGGGGCGCCTGTCGCGAAATCCGACCGGCTGAGGGAGGGGGCCTGGCTCGAGGTGGTCTGGGAGCCCCGAAGGCCCCCCGCGGTCGTCCCGCTCGCGGTTCCCGGCCTGCGCGTCGTCCATCAGGATGCCGACATCGTCGTCGTCGACAAACCGGTCGGAGTCGCGGCGCACCCCTCGATGGGATGGACCGGGCCGACCGTGCTCGGCGCCCTCGCCGCCGCCGGCATCCGGGTCAGCACCTCCGGGGCGGCCGAACGGGCCGGGATCGTGCATCGCCTCGACGTGGGGACGAGCGGGCTCATGGTCGTGGCAGGCAGCGAGCGCGCCTACACCGAGCTCAAGCGCGCCTTCCACGACCGGGAGGTCGGGAAGATCTACCACGCCGTCGCCCAGGGGCATCCGGATCCGCTCCGAGGGACGATCGACGCTCCCATCGGGAGGCACCCGGGCTCGCGCTGGAAGTTCGCGGTCACGAGCGACGGCAAGCCCTCCGTCACGCACTACGAGACGATCGAGGCGTTCCGTGCCGCCTCGCTGCTCGAGATCCACCTGGAGACCGGTCGCACCCACCAGATCCGGGTGCACCTGGCCGCCCAGCGCCATCCCTGCGTCGGCGACGAGACGTACGGCGCCGACCCGGCACTGTCTGCTCGCCTCGGTCTCGAGCGGCAGTGGCTGCACGCCGTGCGACTGCGGTTCCGGCACCCGGGCTCGGGGGAGCAGGTCGAGTTCACCTCGCCCTACCCGGCGGATCTCGAGCATGCGCTCGAGGTGCTCCGGGCCGACTGACAGGCCGTCGGACGGCACGTCGTCTGCGCCGTCCGACCCGCGCTGGCTTAAGCTGGTGTGACACCCTCGGCCCGTCGGAGAACCAGTGGCATCCAGCAGCGACTCGTTCGTGCACCTGCACGTCCACAGCGAGTACTCGATGCTGGACGGCGCCGCCCGGGTCTCGCCGCTGATCGCCGCCGCGGTCGAGCAGCAGATGCCGGCGATCGCGGTCACCGACCACGGGAACATGTTCGGCGCCTACGATTTCTGGCACACCGCGACCGAGGCCGGCATCAAGCCGATCATCGGCACCGAGGCCTACCTGACCCCCGGCACCGACCGCAGGGACAAGACGCGCACTCGCTGGGGCGACGGCGGCGAGAACGACGTGGGCGGCAACGGCGCGTACACCCACATGACGCTCCTCGCGAAGGACAACACCGGCCTGCACAACCTGTTCCGGATGTCCTCGCTCGCCTCGATCGAAGGCTTCTACTACCGGCCCAGAATGGACCGCGAGCTCCTCAGCAGGTATGCGGAGGGCGTCATCGCGACGACCGGCTGCGTCGGAGGCGAGGTGCAGACGCGTCTGCGGCTCGGCCAGTACGACGAGGCGCGGAAGGCGGCGGCGGAGTTCCAGGACATCTTCGGCAAGGAGAACTTCTACTGCGAGATCATGGACCACGGCATCGACATCGAACGCCGGACCATGACCGAGCTCCTCGCCCTCGCCAAGGAGCTCGGGATGCCGCTCGTGGCGACCAACGACCTGCACTACACGCATCCGGGCGACGCGGACGCCCACGCGGCACTGCTGTGCGTCCAGTCCGCCTCGACGCTCGATGACCCGAACCGGTTCAAGTTCGACTCGCAGGAGTTCTACCTCAAGTCGGCCGCGGAGATGCGGGCGCTCTTCTCCGACCACCCCGAGGCGGTCTCGAACACGCTGCTCATCGCCGAGGCCTGCGAGGTCTCGTTCGAGAAGCGCGACCTCATGCCGCGGTTCCCGGTGCCGGAAGGGCACACCGAGGCGACCTGGTTCGCCGCAGAGGTGGAGCGCGGCCTGGCCGAGCGTTTTCCGGCCGGTGTGCCGGAGAAACACCGTGCGCAGGCCGACTACGAGGTCGGCGTCATCAACCAGATGGGGTTCCCCGGCTATTTCCTCGTCGTCGCCGACTTCATCGGCTGGGCGCGCGAGCACGGCATCCGGGTCGGCCCGGGCCGCGGATCGGCCGCCGGATCCCTCGTCGCCTGGGCGATGAAGATCACCGGCCTCGACCCGCTCGCGCACGGCCTCATCTTCGAGCGCTTCCTGAACCCCGACCGCATCTCGATGCCCGACATCGACATCGACTTCGACGACCGGCGCCGCGGCGAGGTCATCCGCTACGTCACCGAGAAATACGGCGACGACCGGGTCGCCCAGATCGTGACCTACGGCACGATCAAGGCCAAGCAGGCGCTCAAGGACTCCGCCCGCGTGCTCGGGATGCCCTACGCCGTCGGCGAGAAGCTCACCAAGGCCATGCCGCCGCCCATCATGGGAAAGGACATGGGGCTCGCCGACGTCACGAACAAGGACTCGGCTCGCTACAAGGAGGCCGGCGACCTGCGCGCGCTCGTCGACACCGACCCCGAGGCCGCCCGCGTGTTCGCGACCGCGTTGGGCATCGAGAACCTCAAGCGGCAGTGGGGGGTGCACGCGGCGGGGGTCATCATGTCCGCCGAGCCGCTCATCGACGTGCTCCCGATCATGAAGCGCGAGGATGACGGCGCCATCATCACCCAGTTCGACCAGCCGCCGTGCGAGAAGCTCGGGCTGCTCAAGATGGACTTCTTAGGCCTTCGCAACCTCACGGTGCTGCAGGATGCGCTCGCCTCGATCGCCTCCAACCGCGGGGTGGATGTCGTACTCGAGGACCTCGACCTGAACGGCGACGCGAAGACCTACGAGCTGCTCGCTCACGGCGACACCCTCGGCGTGTTCCAGCTGGACGGCGGTCCGCTGCGGGCGCTCCTCAAGCAGCTCAAGCCCGACAGCTTCAACGACATCACGGCCGTCATCGCCCTGTACCGGCCCGGCCCCATGGGCATGAACTCGCACACCAGGTACGCCCTGCGCAAGAACGGGCTCGAGGGGGTCGACGCGATCCATCCCGAGCTCGCCGAACCGCTCGCCGACATCCTGGGGGAGACCTACGGGCTCGTCATCTACCAGGAGCAGGTCATGGCCGCAGCCCAGAAGGTGGCCGGATTCACCCTCAGTCAGGCCGACACGCTGCGGAAGGCGATGGGCAAGAAGGACCTCAAGGTCCTCAACAAGGAGTTCGCGAACTTCGCGGCCGGCATGGAGAAGAACGGCTACAGCAAGGCGGCCGCGAGCGCGCTGTGGGACATCATGGTCCCCTTCTCCGACTACGGCTTCAACAAGTCCCATGGGGCCGCCTACGCGGTTCTCAGCTACTGGACGGCCTACCTCAAGGCCAACTACCCGGCCGAGTACATGGCAGCGCTCCTGACGAGCGTTGGCGACTCCAAGGACAAGCTCGGCGTGTATCTCGCGGAGTGCCGCCGGATGGGCATCCAGGTTCTCGCCCCGGACGTCAACGAGTCGGCGGGGGACTTCACGGCCGCCGGCGACGACATCCGATTCGGGCTCGGTGCGGTCCGGAACGTGGGGGCCAACGTCGTCGACGCCATCCGGTCCGCACGCGAGGAGAAGGGGCGGTTCGAGAGCTTCCACGACTTCCTGCACAAGGTGCCGATCCCGGTCGCGAACAAGCGCACGGTCGAGTCGCTCGTGAAGGCGGGCGCGTTCGACTCGCTCGGTGCCACGCGGCGCGCCCTCATCGAGATCCACGAGGATGCCGTCGAGGCCGCCGTGACCCAGAAGCGTGCCGAGGCGAACGGCCAGGTCGGGTTCGACTTCGACAGCCTGTGGGAGGAGCCGCAGCCGGTCAACAAGGTTCCCGACCGGCCGGAGTGGTCGAAGCGCGACAAGCTGGCCTTCGAGCGGGAGATGCTGGGGCTCTACGTCTCCGACCATCCGCTGGCCGGACTCGAGCTGCAGCTGGCCAAGCACGCGAGCGTCGGGATCTCCGAGCTCATCGCGGGGGAGGCGGCCTCCGACGGCGAGACCGTGTCGATCGCGGGACTCATCACGAGCGTGCAGCACCGCACGGCGCGCAACAGCGGGAACCCCTACGGGATCATCCAGGTCGAGGATTTCGGCGCGGAGATCTCGATCATGTTCCTCGGCAAGACCTACCAGGAGTTCTCGCCCGCCCTCGTGAACGACTCGATCGTCGTCGTCAAGGGCAGAGTCAACCAGCGCGACGACGGCGTCGCCCTGCACGCCGTGAGCCTGTTCTCTCCCGACCTCGGGCAGAGTCTCGGGGCGGGACCGCTGGTCATCTCGGTGCCGGAGTCCCGGGCGACGACGGATGTCGTCACGGCGCTCAACGACGTGCTCATCCGCCATTCGGGAGACAACGAGGTCCGGCTCAAGCTCGTCAAGGGCGACAGCGCCCGGATGTTCGAGGTGCCGTACCCGGTGAGCGTGAGCGCCGACCTGTACGGCGAGCTCAAGTCGCTTCTCGGCCCCAACTGCCTGAGTTAGCGATGCGGGCGGGTCCTGCGGCCGCGGCTAGGCTGGGTTCTGCCATGATCGCCACGATTGACCTGCGCGGGACAGCGCATAGCGCTGCCGAGCTCTCGGGACTCATGCCGCGTGCCCGCGTCGACGTCTCGGCGGCGACGGAGGCGGCCGCCGAGCTCATCGACGACGTACGGGAACGGGCTTCCGCGGCGCTGCTCGATCAGGCCGAACGGCTCGACGGGGTGCGACCGGGCGCCCTGCGTGTTCCGGAGCGCGACCTGCGCCGCGCGGTCGAACAGCTCGCGCCTGCGGTGCGGGAGGCGCTCGAGGAGGCCATCCGGCGCGTCCGGGCCGTGTCGACCGCTCAGCTGCCGGTACCGATCACGACCGGGCTCGGCGACGGTGCGCTCGTGCAGCAGCGCTGGCAGCCGATCCGCCGTGTCGGTCTCTACGTGCCGGGCGGGAAGGCCGTCTATCCTTCGAGCGTCATCATGAACGTCGTCCCGGCGCAGGTCGCCGGAGTCGCCTCCGTGGCCCTGGCCTCACCGCCGCAGAAGGACTTCGGAGGGGGTGTGCATCCGACGGTCCTTGCCGCGGCGGGGCTGCTCGGCATCGACGAGGTCTACGCCATGGGCGGCGCGGGCGCGATCGGGGCCTTCGCCTGGGGGGTCGCCGACCTGGGGCTCGAGCCCGTCGACCTCGTGACCGGTCCTGGCAACATCTGGGTCGCCGCCGCCAAGCGCCTCGTGCGCGGGCAGGTCGGCATCGACGCCGAGGCCGGACCGACGGAGATCCTGATCATCGCCGACGAGGACGCCGATCCGGTGCTCGTCGCCGCCGACCTCGTGAGCCAGGCAGAGCACGATGAGCTCGCCGCGGCCGTGCTCGTGACGGACTCCGCCGATTTCGCCACCCGGGCACGCGCTGAGCTCGGCCTGCTCGCCGAGAGCGCCCACCACGGAACCCGGGTGCGCACCTCCCTCGGAGGCGAGCAGTCCGCCATCGTCATCGTCGACAGCCTCGCGTCGGCTGCAGCCTTCAGCAACGCGTACGGCCCGGAGCACCTCGAGTTGCAGGTGCGCGATCCGGATGCCCTGCTCGCGTCGATCGACAGCGCGGGCGCGATCTTCCTGGGCGAGCACTCGCCGGTGAGCCTCGGCGACTACCTCGCAGGCTCCAACCACGTACTGCCGACGGGCGGGCAGGCCCGGTTCTCCTCGGGGCTCGGCGTGGCGACGTTCCTGAGGCCGCAGCAGGTCATCCGCTATGACCGCGGGGGGCTTCGCGGCGTGGCTGAGCACATCACGGCACTCGCGAATGCTGAGGACCTGCCGGCGCATGCCGCGGCGGTGACCGCGCGCTTCTCCACGGAGTAGCCGGAGCAACCCGCCAGCGTCCGCAGTCCCGGCATCTCCAGGCCGGTGGCGTACTCTTGAGGCACTATGTTCTGCCCGTTCTGCCGGTATCCGGACTCCCGCGTCGTCGACTCGCGCACGAGCGACGACGGTCTGTCGATCCGCCGACGCCGCCAGTGCCCGGAGTGCGGTCGCCGGTTCAGCACGACCGAGACGGCGAGCCTCAACGTCGTCAAGCGAAGCGGTGTCGTGCAGCCGTTCAGCCGGGAGAAGATCGTGGCCGGCGTCCGCAAGGCCTGTCAGGGCCGCCCGGTGACCGACACCGATCTCGCCGTGCTCGCCCAGCAGGTCGAGGAGGCCATCCGCGCGACGGGCGTCTCCCAGATCGACGCGAACGACATCGGGCTCGCCATCCTGCCTCCGCTGCGGGAGCTCGACGAGGTCGCCTACCTCAGGTTCGCGAGCGTCTATCAGGGCTTCGACTCGCTCGAGGACTTCGAGTCGGCCATCACCCTCCTGAGGGTCGAACACGAGACGGCCGAGGCACCCGAAACGCGCTGATCGGCCCCTCGCGCCCGCTAGGCTGGCGAGCGCATGTATCGCCTCCTGTTCCGAGTGTTCCTGTCGCGGCTCGACGCCGAGCGCGCGCACGCCCTCGCCTTCGCCGTCATCCGGATGCTCGGCCTCCCGGGCCTCTCCGGCGTCACCCGCGTCCTGACCCGCCCGGCGCCCTCGCTCGCCGTCGAGACGATGGGCCTGCGCTTCGAATCGCCGTTCGGCATCGCCGCCGGCTTCGACAAGGACGCCACGGGCGTTCACGGTCTCTGGAGCCTCGGCTTCGGCCACGTCGAGGTCGGCACCGTGACCGCGCTCGCCCAGCCGGGCAACGAACGCCCCCGCCTGTTCCGCCTCATCCCGGATCGCGCGCTCATCAATCGCATGGGCTTCAACAACCACGGCGCAGCGGATGCCGTCCCGCGCCTGAAGAGGGAGCGTCGCCGCCGCCGACGCCCCGTCGTCGGCGCGAACATCGGCAAGTCGCGTGTCGTCGCGGTCGAGGATGCGGTCGCGGACTACCTCGAGAGCACCCGCGTCCTGGCCCCGGTCGCGGACTACCTCGTCGTCAACGTGAGTTCACCGAACACGCCGGGGCTCCGCGGCCTCCAGGAGCTCGACCGGCTGGAACCGCTCCTCACCGCAGTGCGCGACGCGGCGGGGACGACACCCGTGCTCGTCAAGATCGCACCGGAGCTCGAGGACCAGGCGGTGCTGCGGGTCTCCTCGCTCGCGGTCGGACTCGGCCTCGCCGGGGTCGTCGCCACGAACACCACGCTCTCGCGCGAGGGGCTCGTGACCGACGCGAAGGTCGTCGCCGCGTCCGGGGAGGGCGGCCTCTCCGGCGCACCGCTCGGCGCACGGTCGCTCGAGGTCCTGCGCATCCTGAGGGCAGCGGTACCGGTGGAATTCTGCATCATCTCGGTCGGCGGCGTGGAGACCGCGGAGCAGGTGCAGGAGAGGCTCGACGCGGGGGCTACGCTCGTGCAGGGCTACACGGGCTTCCTCTACCGCGGTCCGCTCTGGGCCAGGCAGATCAACAGGGGCCTCGCGCGGAGTGCTACGAGGGGTACTGCCCGCGCCTGACCTGAGGCTTCGGCAACCGCATCACCCGTAGCTGCATCGCCCGCATGGCGGCGTACCAACGGTTGCCGCGCTGGAGCTTGTCGTCGCCGAACTTCGCGGCGAGCCTGCGGTTCACGATGAATCCGAGGATGATCCCGTCGATCACGGCGACGAGGAAGAACAGCCAGAGCCCCGCGATCCCGATGAGCTGTACGCGCTCGTCGTTGATGAAGGTCAGGATGATGACGATGAACATGACCGGAATGAGAACTTCGCCGACACTGAACCGGGCGTCGACGTAGTCGCGGATCCAGCGGCGCTGCGGACCCTTGTCACGCACCGGCAGGTACTTCTCCTCGCCGGCGGCCATACCGACCCTGGCCTTCTCGCGCGCCTCGGCCATCTTGGCGCGGGAGGCCTTGGCCGCGGCCTTGCGGTCGTTGCTCACGAGCGGGCGCAGGTTGGCGGCCTCGCGCTCCTTGCGCGTGGGGGTCGGCCGACCCTTGCCGGACATCGTGCCGTCGGTGTTCAGCTCGTCGTCCGGCGCTTCGTCGCTCTTGCCTGCCTTGGCCACATTCCATCCCTGCTGTCGGTGTGCGCTTAAGATTACCGGTATGACCTCCTCACCCTCCGCCACCGAGCGCCTGGCGGATGCCGTCGGCGCAGGCCTGCCCTCCGCGATCGCCGACCTCTGCGACCTCGTGCGGATCCCCTCCGTCTCCTGGGCGGCCTTCGACCCGGCGAACGTCCGGCGCAGCGCCGAGGCCGTCGTCGAGCTCGTGAACGACCTCGGGGTGTTCGAGTCGGTGCGGATCTCGCAGGCGAAGATCGGCAGCACGGAGAACTTCGGCCAGCCGGCGATCCTCGCAACGCGGGCGGCTCGCAACGGCCGGCCCACCATCGTGCTCTATGCCCACCACGACGTGCAGCCCCCCGGCAAGGACGAGGACTGGGAGTCCCCGCCGTTCGAGCCGACGGTGCGCGGGGACCGCCTCTATGGCCGCGGCGCCGCTGACGACAAGGCCGGCGTCATGGCGCACATCGCCGCGATCCGCGCCCTCGTCGAGGCCGAAGGTCCCGACTTCGATCTCGGGCTCGTCCTCTTCTTCGAAGGGGAGGAGGAGTTCGGTTCGCGCTCCTTCAAGAACTTCCTGCTCCAGCATCGGGAGGAGCTCTCCGCCGATGTCATCGTCGTCGCCGACTCCGACAACTGGAACGTGGACACCCCCGCACTCACGGTCGCCCTCCGCGGCAACGTCACGTTCCGGCTCACCGTGCGCACGCTCGACCACGCCTCCCACTCCGGAATGTTCGGTGGCGCGGCCCCGGACGCCATGCTCGCCATGATCCGGCTGCTCGCGACCCTGCACGACGAGTCGGGGAGCGTCGCCGTCGAAGGGCTCACGAGCACCGCTGGCGAGACTCCGGCGTACCCGGAGTCGCAGTTGCGCGAGGAGGCCGCCCTGCTGGACGGGGTGGCCCCGATCGGCGCCGGAGACATCCTGAGCCGCTTGTGGTACCAGCCGGCCATCACCGTGACCGGCATCGATGCACCGTCGGTGGCGAACGCGTCCAACACCCTCCTGCCGGCGGTCTCGGTACGGATCAGCGCTCGCATCGCACCCGGCCAGAGTGCCGCATCCGCCTTCGAGGCCCTCGAGAAGCATGTGCGCGCCGCTGCACCGTTCGGTGCCGTCGTCGAGATCGACGACATCGACCGGGGTGACCCGTTCCTCGTCGACACGAGCGGTTGGGCGGTCGCCGAGGCCAAGGATGCGATGCTCCAGGCCTGGGGCGTCGAACCGGTCGAGACCGGGATCGGCGGCTCGATCCCGTTCATCTCCGACCTCGTCGAGCTCTTTCCCCAGACGCAGGTGCTCGTGACGGGCGTCGAGGACCCCGACTCGCGGGCCCACAGCCCCAATGAGTCGCTGCACCTGGGCGTCTTCCGCCGTGCCATCCTCACCGAAGCGGTGCTCCTGTCGAAACTCAACGCTCGCGGATGATGCGCTTACACTGGAAGAGAGCCTCGAGGGAGCAGAGATGACCGAGACCATTGCACCGGACCGCACCGCGACCCCCGCCCACGGTGTCAGCCTGACGAGCGCGGCGGCCCAGAAGGTGCGCACGCTGTGCAAGCAGGAGGGCAGGGACGACCTGCGCCTTCGCGTCGCCGTCCAGCCCGGGGGATGCTCCGGCCTCATCTACCAGCTGTACTTCGACGAGCGCCTGCTCGACGGTGACACCACCGTCGACTTCGAGGGTGTCGAGGTCGTGGTCGACAAGATGAGCGTTCCCTATCTCGATGGCGCGGCCATCGATTTCGAGGACACCATCCAGAAGCAGGGCTTCACGATCGACAACCCCAATGCGGCGGGTAGCTGCGCGTGCGGGGATTCCTTCCACTAGGGCGGGTTTCCGGCCGGAAGGGCGCGTCCTTCGGAGTAGGCTGGAGGCAGTCAATAGACTGCGATTGTCAGTCTCCGTGTCATCCGAGAGGTCCACAAGTGCGTTCTCCTCGCCGTCTCCGATGGATTGCCATCCCGACCGCTCTGGGCGTCGCCCTCGCCCTCGCGGGGTGCACGCAGCAGCAGTTGCGCGGCTTCCTGCCGGGGGAGCCCGGAATCACCAACCACACCGACGACGTCACGGGCCTCTGGGTCACGAGCTGGATCATCCTGCTGGGCGTCGGGCTCCTCGTGTGGGGCCTCATCATCTGGACGGCGGTCGTCTACCGCCGCCGCAAGGGCCAGACCGGACTGCCGGTGCAACTGCGCTACAACATGCCGATCGAGATCTTCTACACGATCGTCCCGCTCATCCTGGTCCTGGGGTTCTTCGCCTTCACTGCGCGCGACCAGGCGAAGATCGAGGCGCCGACGGCGAATCCGGATGTCGAGATCCAGGTCTTCGGCAAGCGCTGGGCCTGGGACTTCAACTACCTCAACGTCGGTCCCAACGGCGATGGAGTCCACTACTCGGGCGTGCAGGCCCAGGAGATCGACACCGCACCGTTCATCGACTACGACCAGCTGCCGGTGCTCTACCTGCCGGTCGGCAAGTCCGTCTCGATCGACATCGAGAGCCGCGACGTCGTCCACTCGTTCTGGGTTCCCGACTTCCTCTACAAGAAGGACATGATCCCGGGCCACACGAACCACATGTACTTCACGCCTCTCAAGGAGGGGACGTACATGGGCAAGTGCGCCGAGCTCTGCGGCGAATACCACTCGCTCATGCTCTTCCAGGTGAAGGTCGTCTCCGAGTCGGAGTACGAGGCGTACATCCAGAGTCTCGTCGACCAGGGCCAGACCGGCATCCGCGGGCCGGAGTACAACACGAACACCAACCAGCCGGGCACCGAAGCCCCGACCGGCAACGAGTAGGGCAAGCAGATCATGAGCACAACGACAGCACCCCGAGGCACCGAGCAGCGCACGAGCGAGTCACGGCCGACCGCTCCGCAGCAACCGAAGCGGGGGAGCGTGCAGGACTTCGGGGCCTCGAGGGTCGGCACCAAGGGCGACCTCATCGTCGACTGGATCACGACGACCGATCACAAGAAGATCGGTTACTTGTACCTCATCACCTCGTTCATCTACTTCTGCCTCGGCGGGGTCATGGCGCTCGTCATCCGCGCCCAGCTCTTCGAGCCGGGCCTCGAGCTGCTGCAGACGAAGGAACAGTACAACCAGCTGTTCACGATGCACGGGACGATCATGCTGCTCATGTTCGCGACGCCGCTCTTCGCGGGCTTCGTGAACGTCATCATGCCCCTGCAGATCGGCGCGCCGGATGTCGCCTTCCCGCGGCTGAACGCCCTCGCCTACTGGTTCTACAGCTTCGGCAGCCTCATCGCCGTGGCCGGATTCCTCACCCCGCAGGGGGCGGCATCGTTCGGCTGGTTCGCCTACGCTCCGCTCTCCGAGACGACGTTCTCGCCTGGGGCCGGAGGCAACCTCTGGGTGTTCGGTCTCGCCCTGAGCGGGTTCGGGACGATCCTCGGTGCGGTGAACTTCATCACGACGATCATCACGATGCGTGCACCGGGTATGACGATGTTCCGGATGCCGATCTTCACCTGGAACGCGATGGTCACCTCGATTCTCGTGCTCATGGCCTTCCCGCCCCTCGCTGCGGCCCTCCTCGGCCTCGGCATGGACCGGGTCTTCGGCGGACACATCTACAACGTCGAGGCCGGTGGCGCCATCCTCTGGCAGCACCTGTTCTGGTTCTTCGGGCATCCGGAGGTCTACATCATCGCCTTGCCGTTCTTCGGCATCGTCTCGGAGGTGTTCCCGGTCTTCAGCCGAAAGCCGGTCTTCGGCTACAAGACGCTCGTCGGCGCGACAGTGGCCATCGCGGCGCTGTCGGTCACCGTGTGGGCGCACCACATGTACGTGACCGGATCGGTGCTGCTGCCGTTCTTCTCGCTCATGACCATGCTCATCGCGGTGCCGACCGGCGTCAAGATCTTCAACTGGATAGGCACGATGTGGCGCGGTTCGATCACCTTCGAGGCCGCCATGCTCTGGGCGATCGGCTTCCTCGTGACCTTCACCTTCGGTGGGCTCACCGGCGTCATCCTCGCCTCGCCGCCGCTCGACTTCCACGTCTCCGACACCTACTTCGTCGTCGCGCACTTCCACTACGTGGTCTTCGGCACCGTGGTGTTCGCGATGTTCAGCGGCTTCTACTTCTGGTGGCCCAAGTGGACGGGCAAGATGCTCAACGAGCGTCTCGGCAAGGTGCACTTCTGGTTGCTGTTCCTCGGATTCCACACGACCTTCCTCGTGCAGCACTGGCTCGGCGTCATGGGGATGCCGCGCCGCTACGCGACCTACCAGCCGGAAGACGGCTTCACCTGGATGAACCAGTTGTCGACGATGGGTGCGATGCTGCTCGGGATCTCGATGATCCCGTTCCTGTACAACGTGTACATCACGGCTCGCCGGGCGCCCAGGGTCACGGTGAACGACCCGTGGGGCTACGGTCGCTCCCTCGAGTGGGCGACCTCCTGCCCGCCCCCGCGCCACAACTTCACCTCGATTCCGCGCATCCGCTCCGAGTCGCCGGCCTTCGACCTCAACCACCCGGAAGCCGCGGCCCTGCAGTACGGGATCGGGCCAGGCAAGGATGCGCCGGACGCCCCGGTGGTCGACCTCAGCGACGAGAAAGTGAAGTAGCGTGAAGACCAACACTCATCTGTTCTGGATCCTCACGGCCTTCTTCTGGGGATCGTGCGTCATGTACACGATCTGGAGTCTCGTCGATCCGTTCCACGGATACGTCGAATGGGTCGGAACGGTCGCGCTCGCGCTGTGCGGTGCCCTCTTCGCCCTCATCGCCTTCTATCTTGGCAAGCATCACAAGGCCCAGGGCGGGGAACTGCCGGAGGACCTCCCCTACGCGAACATCGATGACGGGGACACCGAGGTCGGCTTCTACAGTCCGTGGAGCTGGTGGCCCGTCATGCTGGGAGCCGGTGCGGCTCTGGTCTTCCTCGGTATTGCGATCGGCGCCTGGATCGCGTTCATCGGCGCCGCCTTCGCGTTCGTGAGCATCGTCGGCTGGACCTACGAGTACTACCGCGGATACTTTGGCCGTTAGTCCTCCTCCTGCCATCCGGTACGCTGTGCCGGGCGACAGCGGTGCCGTGTTCGGCCTGCTGGCGCAGCTGGGCGAGCAGTACACTCCCAATCGGCCGGTCTTCGACGCAGCATTCGCCGATGCCATCAAGCAGGCCGATGATCACATCCTGTTCGTGGCTGACGACGGCGGCGTGGTGATCGGGTATGCCCTGGCGACGATCGCCCGCCTGTTCTACACGAATGGCGACTCAGCACAGCTGCAGGAGCTCGTCGTGGACGAGAGCTCGCGCGGCAGGGGGATCGGTAGCCTGCTCGTGGGGGAGATCGAGCGCGAGTGCCTCGACCGCGGGGTGCAGCAGCTCACGGTCGCAACACTGCGCAGCGCCTCGTTCTACGAGCGGCTCGACTACCGGTCGACAGCGGACTTCCTCAAGAAGCGTTTCGACGAGCGCGGGTGAGCCTGGAGCGTCGACCATTTCTGGTCGACGCCGCGACGCCCGGTCCCGGGCGCAGGGCCGAAGCGCCCCTAGTGGTGCCCTTCGCCGGACTCCAGCTCCCTGCGAGTCGCCGGCGAGATGCGGTCCTCGAAGAACCAGCGGGAGAACACGGCACGCACGCGTTGTACGGGAGAGATCTTTCCGCGGGCATCCGGACGAATCATGAGCGGCTTGTAGTCGACGTAGTCGACCAGACGCCAGCGCTCGTAGTCGTCGAGCTGCTGGTGCACTTCGTGGTATTCGCCACCGGGGAGCCTGATCATGCGCCCGGACTCGTAGCCGTGGAGCGCGATCTCGCGATCCTTCTTCTGCAGCGAGAGGCAGATCCGTTTCGCGGTGAAGTAGGCCACGATGGGCGCAAGGATGAGCAGTGCCTGCAGCGAGTGCGTGACCGCTTCGATGGTGAGGTGGAAGTGCGTGGCGATGACATCCGAACCGGCAGCGGCCCACAGGACGGCGTAGAAGGTCACACCGGCCGCACCGATGGCGGTACGGGTCGGGGCGTTGCGCGGACGCTCGGTGATGTGATGCTCGCGCTTGTCCCCGGTGATCCACGCCTCGAGGAATGGGTAGAACATGACGGCCACGATGAACAGTCCGATGACCGCGAGCGGCACGAGGATGTTGAGCGAGAAGGTGTGATCCCAGAGCACGAACTCCCAGCCCGGCGGCACGAGTCGCAGGCCGCCATCCGCGAAGCCGATGTACCAGTCCGGTTGGGTTCCGGCCGAGATCGGTGAGGGGTCGTACGGCCCGTAGTTCCAGATCGGGTTGATCGTGAAGAAGGAGGAGATGAGGGTGATGACGCCGAACACGACGAAGAAGAAGCCGCCGGCCTTGGCAGCGAAGTTCGGCATGATCGGCACGCCGACCACATTGTCGTTGGTGGCTCCGGGGGCGGCATACTGCGTGTGCTTGTTGATGACCATGAGCAGCAGGTGCAGGCCGAGAGCGGCGACAAGGATCGCCGGCAGAAGCAGGATGTGGAGGGAGTACAGGCGCGGAACGATGACCGTGCCGGGGAACTCTCCGCCGAACAGGAGGTAGGAGATCCAGGTTCCGGCGAGCGGGATACCCTTGACCATGCCGTCGATGATGCGCAGCCCGTTGCCGGAGAGCAGGTCATCCGGAAGCGAGTAGCCGGTGAAGCCTTCTCCCATGGCGAGGATGAAGAGCACGAAGCCGATGACCCAGTTGAGCTCGCGCGGCTTCTTGAATGAGCCGTTGAAGAACACGCGCAGCATGTGCAGGCCGATGGCCGCCACGAACAGCAGGGCGGCCCAGTGGTGCACCTGGCGCATGAGAAGGCCACCGCGGATGTCGAAGGTGATGTCGAGTGTCGAGGCGTACGCCGCTGACATCTCGATGCCCTTGAACGGTACGTAGGAGCCGTCGTAATGGACCTCGGTCATGGTGGGCTCGAAGAAGAACGTAAGGAAGGTGCCCGACAGGAGGATCACGATGAAGCTGTAGAGCGCGACCTCGCCGAGCATGAACGACCAGTGGTCGGGGAAGATCTTGCGGCCGAGCTCCTTGGTGATGCCGGAGATGCTCGTGCGCTCGTCGAGGTAGTTCGCGACGGCACCCGTGAAACGCGACCCGCGCGTGGGGGCCTGCGGCGTCGCCGTGGTCGACTCTGCGGTGGTCATGAACGCTCCCAGAAGCTCGGGCCGACAGGTTCGTGGAAGTCGCTGCGGGCGACGAGGTAGCCCTGCGAGTCCACGGTGATGGGAAGTTGGGGGAGGGCGCGCTTGGCCGGGCCGAAGATGACCTTCGCCTCGTGGCTGATGTCGAACTGCGACTGGTGGCAGGGGCACAGCAGGTGGTGGGTGTGCTGTTCCGCAAGCGCCACCGGGCATCCGACATGCGTGCAGATCTTCGAGTAGGCGACGATGCCCTGGTAGTTCCAGTCCGAACGCTCGGGGGAGATGTGGAGGTCTTCGGGCTTGAGGCGCATGAGGAGCACGGCGGCCTTGGCCTTCTCCTCGAGCTTGTGCTCGGCATCCTCGAGGTTCTCGGGGATGACATGGAAGACCGAGCCGATCGTGACATCCGACGCTTTGATGGGCGTGCCGGAGGGGTCTCGCGTGAGACGGACGTTCTTGTCCCACAGCGTCGTCCGCAGGAGGGCGACGGGGTCTGCCGCAGGGGCGAGGTCACGGAACATGACGACGGCGGGAAGCGGGGAGACGACGAGGGCACCGATAAGACTGTTGCGGATGAGAGTGCGCCGCCCGAAGCCGGACTCCTCGTTGCCGAGCTTGAACACCTCGACGGCAGCGGCCCGCGTCTCCTCACGGCCGCGCGTGGGGTGGCGCGGCTCCGTCCACTCGCCGCCCTTCATGAGGTTCTTGGCCCAGTAGATCGAACCGAGACCGATCGCGAGGAGCGCGAGAGAGATCCCGACACCGAGGAACAGGTTGTTGAGCCTCACCGAATCCATGTCGCCGGGGACGATCGGGAAGATGACGTAGGCGACGACCGCGAACAGGCTCGCGACGACGGAGAACAGGAACAGTCCTCCCACGCGGCGCTCGGCCGTCTTCTCCGTCTTGGGATCGAGATCGGTGGCGCGCGGCCGGTGCGGTAGCAGCCCGGGGTTCTCGAATGCTCCCGACGGGACGACGGCGGTGCCGATGGAGACGTCGCGGGGTGTGGTCGTCGCGACGTCCGATCCGGCGGCTTTTTCGCCGTCTTTCTGAACCATGTCGTTCCCTTCGATTGCTGCGGTCAGTGGTGCTGAGTCAGTTGGGCCTGGCGGTGATCCAGATCGTCACGCCGACGATCGCACCGAGGCCGAAGATCCAGATGAAGAGGCCTTCGGCAACCGGGCCGAGTCCGCCGAGGTCGACGCCGCCGACCGAGGAGTGCTCCTGCTGGTACTTGAGGAAGCTGATGATGTCGGCCTTGTCCTGCGGGCTCAGGTTGAGGTCGCTGAACACCGGCATGTTCTGTGGGCCGGTTTCCATCGCCTCGTAGATGTGGCGGGCCTCGACGCCCGCGAGCGACGGGGCGAACTTGCCCTCGGTGAGCGCGCCACCGGCACCGGCGACGTTATGGCACATCGCGCAGTTGGTGCGGAACAGCTGGCCGCCGAGAGCGATATCGCCGTCACCCTTCAGCCACTTCTCATCCGGGATCGCCGGGCCGGGTGCCAGGCTCGCGATGTAGTCGGCTACGGCGTCGATCTGCTCCTGGGTGAACTGCAGCGGCTTCTCGGCGCCCTGCGGGCCCTGGAAGGCGAGCGGCATACGGCCGGTACCCATCTGGAAGTCGACGGAACTCGCGCCGACGCCGTAGAGGCTGGGGCCCTTGTCCGTGCCCATAGCGCTTAAGCCGTGGCAGGAGGCGCAGTTGGCCGCGAAGACCTTCTGCCCTTCGGTGATCGACTGCTGGCTCGCGGCGGTCGATTCGGCGGTCGCCGAGGTCGACAGGAGCGCGTAGGCGCCCCCGGTCGTGAGCAGGCCGATCGTGATGAGGGCGACCGTTGCAAGCGGGTGCCGACGACCGCTCGGCCGACGACCAGCGATCGAAGTGTGAGTGCGCATTCTCTTTCCGGGTTCCTTATTTGAGTACATAGATGACCAGGAACAGCCCGATCCACACCACGTCGACGAAGTGCCAGTAGTACGAGACCACGATGGCGCTCGTTGCTTCCTTGTGCGTGAAGTTCTTGACGCTGAAGACGCGACCGATCACGAGCAGGAACGCGATGAGCCCGCCGATGACGTGCAGGCCGTGGAACCCCGTGGTGATGTAGAACGCCGAGCCGTACTGATTCGAGCTCATGCTGATGTGCTCGGCGACGAGGTTCGCGTATTCGAAGATCTGGCCGATGACGAACACGGCGCCCATGGCATAGGTGAGGAAGAACCACTCGACCATGCCCCATTGGGTCGGTTTCCATCCGGTGGCCCTCCCCTGGAGGCGTTCGGCCGCGAAGACGCCGAACTGGCAGGTCACCGACGACAGGACGAGGATCGTCGTGTTGCCGAGCGCATACCAGACGTCGAGTTTCGAGGTCTCGAAGGCCCAGAGCCCGGGGGAGGTCGACCGGAGGGTGAAGTAGATCGCGAAGAGGCCCGCGAAGAACATGACCTCGCTGCCGAGCCAGACGATCGTTCCCACCGCGACGACGCTCGGACGGTTGACGACGGGGATGCCGACATTGTGCGAGAGAGAGGTGCTGGTCACGCTTTCCATTATGGCCGATATTACGAAGGACTTCGCCATTCCAGCGGGCCAGTCCGCCGAATAGCTAGGATCGCTCCTGTGTCTACCGTTCCGACCTGGCCCGACCTGCTCACAACACTGCTCGACGGGAGGAATCTCTCCATCAGCGAGGCCTCCTGGGCCATGCGAAGGATCGTGACGGGGGAGGCCACGTCAGCCCAGCTCGCGGCCTTCCTGGTCGCACTGCGCGCCAAGGGCGAGACGGTCGACGAGATCGTCGGGTTCCGGGATGCCGTGCTCGAGAACGCACGACCCCTTGCCCTGGACCCCATGGCGATCGACATCGTCGGCACCGGCGGGGACCGGTTCGGGACCGTGAACGTGTCGACCATGGCGTCGATCGTCGCCGCGGCATCCGGTGCCCCGGTCATCAAGCACGGCAACAAGGCGGCGAGCTCGGCGGCGGGATCGTCGGATGTGCTGTCTGCGCTCGGCCTCCGTCTCGACCTGGACGAGGTGCGGATCGCCGAGGTCTTCGCGGAGACCGGGATCACCTTCGCCTATGCGGCGCACTTCCATCCCGGATTCCGCCATGCCGGTGCCGTGCGCAGCGAGTTGGCGATCCCGACGGTCTTCAACTTCCTCGGGCCGCTCTGCAATCCGGCGCGCTGCGAGGCGAATGCGGTGGGCGTCGCGAACCTCTCCAAGGTTCCGCTGTTCGTCGGAGTGTTCCAGACGAGGGGAGCGACCGCGCTCGTGTTCCGCGGCGACGACGGCCTCGATGAGCTCACGACGACGGGTCACAGCCATATCTGGGAGGTCTCCCGCGGTGCCGTGACCGAGCACGACCTCGACCCGGGTGAACTCGGCATCGCGCGTGCGGAGCTCTCGGATCTCCTCGGCGGTGACCCGGAGCACAATGCCGCCATCGCGCGGCGAGTGCTCGCGGGGGAGGGGGGCCCGGTGCGTGACATCGTGCTGCTCAACGCCGCGGCCGGGCTCGTCTCCTACGATCTCGCCCGCAACCCCGCCGAGGTGCAGGTACCCATCGTCGAGCGGTTCCGCGCCAAGCTCGCGGTGGCCGGCGAGGCCATCGACTCGGGCGCTGCCGGTCGCAAGCTCGACGAATGGGTCGCGGCGACGAACCGCTGAGCCTCATCGCCGGCTGAAGATCAGGGGCCGACGCGCTCCAGCCCCAGCCACTCGGCGAGACCGTCCAGTTCACCGTGCACGGCATCCTTCGTGTCGGCGTCGAAGGGGGCGTCTTCGTGGATGGCGTGCACGGTGAGGATGCCGGCCTTCCGGTCGGCCTTCGCGTCGACCTTGCCGACGAGCTCGTCGTCGTGGAGCACGGGAAGGGCGAAGTAGCCCCACTGGCGCTTCGCCTCCGGCTTGTACATCTCGAGGGTGTACTCGAAGCCGAAGAGCTGCCGTGCGCGCACCCGGTCGTAGCCCAGTCGGTCGAAGGGGGAGAGGAGGGCGGTGCGCCCCTCGAAACGCTCGCTCCCGGCCGCCTCGAGTGCCGCGGGATCGACGCGCCAGGTACCAGGGACCCCCTCGACGGTGGCCTCCTCGCCCGCCTCTCCGACGTGCACCGGCTCGATCGGCTGCTCGGGTGCCTTCGCCCTCGCGATCCCGAGGGCGGCGAGCCGGCGCTCGTCGCGGATGCGGACGGCATCCGCGAACGGGATCGCGACGGCGTCGGCCGGGTACACGCGTTCGGCGAGGTCCCAGAACCGTTCGCGACCCTTGCGGTGGGAGATCGCGATCTCTCCGCGCATCGCGAGGATCTCGAGCAGTTGGGTCGTGTTGCGGTTGTTGGTCCATCCGCTCGAGGCCCACGGCACCGCCGCAGTGTCGGGAAGGTCGCGCGAGGCCAGCGGGCCGGCATCGCGCAGTCGCGCCAGTACGTCGCGGTGGAAGCTTCGGTTCGCAGTGAGCCACTCGCGTGTGCGTTCCCGATGCGGTGCTCCCTGCATACCGGCGAGGAAGAGCGGCAGATCCTCCATCGGGCGGATGAGAGCGTCGAACTCGAACAGGGTGCGATCCACTTCGAGCGCTCGTGTGAGGTCCTCAGGGCGGTAGACGGCGCCGAGCCGGCTCCAGGCGACGAGGTCGGCGTTCGGGGCGATCGCCGCCGTCGGGTCGACCTGGAGGAGAGTGAGCTGCTTCACGAGCGGGACGAGGCCTGGCGCTCGTCGAGCACTGAGCGCCTGGCTGCGCACGGCGAGACGCCGGGCGGTTCGCAAGTCGAGGTGATGTGCAGTCACGGGGACGAGAATACGGGGGGCCGCCGACGATGGGCGTAGATTCTCTGGGATGGCGACATTGCACACCGAGCGCCTCGAGCTCCGACCGTGGCGTCGGGACGATGTCGACTTCGTCTTCGACCTCTACTCGCGATGGGACGTCAAGCGCTACATCGGTCGTGAGCCGCGCGTCATGGAGGACCGCTCGGAGGCCGTCGCGCTCCTGGACCGGCTGGTGTCCTTCGACGATCCGGTGCAGGGGTACTGGGCGGTGGAGCGGACCGTCGCCGGTGCCGGGGCGGGGCAGTTGGTCGGGACGATCCTTGTGAAGTCGATTCCGGCATCCGGACCCGCTGAGCCGCTCGAACCCTCGGGGGACATCGAGATCGGCTGGCACTTTCACCCCGACTCGTGGGGGATGGGGCTGGCGTCCGAGGCGGCCGCTGCCGTTCTGGCCCACGCATTCGCCGGAGGTCTCGAGAGGGTGGTCGCGGTGACCAATCCGCTGAACCTCGCCTCGCGGAGAGTGTGCGAGCGCATCGGCATGAGCCACGAAGGCCAGACGGATGCGTACTACAACGCGACGTGCGAACTGTATGTCGCCGTGGGTGGCTCACGCTGAGCTGAAAGGGACGTGTGGCTCCCCTCCGATCGTGGCTCAGGCTGGCGGGCTCATCCTCTGGTCAGCTCTTTCGGCGAGGCTGTCTCGTGAGAGCTCGGAGACGCTCGTGTGCCCGCTGAGCCCGAGCGCGATGTCGAACTCGGCCACGAGGTTGCGCAGCACCTCACGAACCCCGGCGGATCCGGCGATGGCGAGTCCGTAGACCCAGGGCCGCCCGACGAGGACCGCTGAGGCGCCGAGCGCCATCGCCTTGAGGATGTCGCTGCCGCCCCGGATGCCGCTGTCGAAGAGCACGGGGACCGCCCCGTTCACGGTGTCGACGATCGCGGGGAGGGCGTCCAGCGAGCCGATGGCGCCGTCGATCTGGCGGCCGCCGTGGTTCGAGACGACGATGCCGTCGACGCCGGCCGCGAGAGCCCGCTTCGCATCATCCGGATGCTGGATGCCCTTGAGCACGATCGGCAGGCTCGTGTGCTCGCGCGCGAACGCCAGTTCGTCCCAGGTCAGCGACGGCCGCGAGAAGACGTCGAGGAAGGTCTCGACCGCTGCCTTCGGTTCGCCCGAGCGCAGGTTTTCGAAGAACCGGCCGGGGTGGTTGCGCGTCATGTCGAGGAGAGTCCTGACCGCACTGGGGGTGATTCGCGGCGGGGCGCCGGCGGAGGGAGCCGCGGCGCGCTCGCGCACGATGGCGCGGAAGACGGGATCGCTCGTGTACTGGGCGATGCCGATGCCGTGGATGAAGGGCAGGTAGGCGAGGTCGAGGTCCTGCGGCCGCCAACCGAGGGTGTGCGTGTCGAGGGTGATGACGATGGCCTGCGCGCCGGCGCCCTCCGCCCGCCGGAGGAGGCTCGCAACGAGGTCGTCCGAGCTGCTCCAATAGAGCTGGAACCAGCGGGGCGAGTCGCCCATGACCGCCGCAGTCTCTTCCATGGTCTTCGAGGCCTGGTTGGAGAATATATAAGGAATACCCAGCTCAGCTGTCGCCCGGGCGACGGCGAGGTCCGCATCCGGATGTACGAGCCCGAGGGCGCCGACTGGTGCGGCGATGACGGGGGAGGGGTAGCGGTGCCCGAAGAGGTCGATGCCGAGGTCGCGGACGGCGACGTTGCGCAGGACGCGGGGGAGTATCCGCCATCGATCGAGTGCACTGCGGTTCGCCGCCGCGGTCGTCTCGGAGCCGCTGGACCCGGCGACGTAGGCCCAGGCCTCGGGGGACATGGCGGCATGTGCTGCGTCGTACAGCGCCTGCGCGGCGGTGGGCACGGCAGGTCGGCGACCGCTCGCGCCGTCTCGGTAGATGGTCGATTGGGTCTCGCGTCCGAAGCCGGTCACGGATCGTTCCTGCGCCATTGTCAGCCTCCCGTCCTCCATGGTGCTCCGTAGGCGCCGAGGGCGACAAGTGGTGCTCGGGGTTTCGCGAACGGCTGGCAGTTTTGCCCAACCATTCCTGTGCGGCGTACCGTGGGGCTCATGGCAACGGAGTCGAGTCACTCGGTGCTTGCAGACCGCTTGCGGCGCCGCGTCGTTGAGACCGGTGTGATCAGCGCCGAGCTGCGCGAAGGCGCCATGCACGCGGGTGGAGCGGAGCACGACGATCTCGGGGCCCCGTATGACGTCCTGGCGCGAACAATCGGAACGGCGTCCTATCGGGTGACGGATGCTCAGGTGGGTGCCGTGCGAGAGGCAGCCGAATCGGATCAGGCCGCGTTCGAGATCGTCATGTCCGCAAGTGTGGGAGCCGGGTTGAAACGGTGGGACGCTGCGGCTCGAGCGATCCGGGAGGCGGCAGATGCGGCTCGCTGAAGTCGAGCGCGGCGACACCCTCGGGCATCGCATCCTGATTCGGATGATTTCACGGTTCGCCGGATACCGGTTGCCGGATGCCGCTCGGGTGGCGTTCTACGACCGGAGATTCGTCGGGCCGGTCTTGGGGGAGTGGACCCAGAAGACGATGCGGGGGCCGGGTTCATGGTCGGTGTCAGAACGTGAGCTGATGGCGGCGATGGTCGCGTCCTGGAACACCTGCCCGTTCTGCATCGGCGCACACCGCGCGATCGCGGTGCGGGGGATAGAGCCGGCGGTGGCCGATGCCGTTCTCGCGGACTATCGCACCGCACCGATCAGTGACCGCCTCCGTGCCGCACTGGTCTTCCTCGAGCGGATGACCAGGGAGCCCGACCAGCTCTCGGCGGACGACGCTCGAGCGGCCCTGGACGCCGGGCTCACCACCGAAGAACTGGAGGACGCCGCGGCCGTTGCGGCACTGTTCAACATCATCGCGCGCAACGCCAACGCCCTGGACTTCGAGATCCCCAGCGCCAGCGATTTCGAGAGCGCTGCCGGCATGCTGCTGCGCCGCGGCTACGCCTGACCCTTGTACTGACATAATGTGTATTATCGGTGATTAAGATCACCCATCAGGCGAGTAGTGGTCAGGAGCCGACATACGTTGCCAGGTGCTGGCCGGTCAGCGTCGAACGATCGGCGACGAGCTCAGCCGGTGTTCCTTCGAAGACGATTCGACCGCCGTCGTGGCCGGCGCCGGGCCCCAGGTCGACGATCCAGTCGGCATGCGCCATGACCGCCTGGTGGTGCTCGATGACGATGACCGACTTGCCTGAGTCGACGAGTCGATCCAGCAGGCCGAGCAGCTGTTCGATATCCGCGAGATGAAGCCCGCTCGTCGGCTCGTCAAGCACGTAGATCTCGCCCTTCTCCCCCATGTGCGTCGCCAACTTGAGTCTTTGTCGCTCACCGCCGGAGAGCGTCGTGAGCGGTTGGCCGAGCCGCAGGTATCCGAGCCCGACATCCGCGAGACGCTCCAGGATCGCCTGTGCGGCCGGGATGCGCGCGTCGCCCTCGCTGAAGAAAGGCAGCGCCTCGGCGACGGGCAGGTCGAGCACCTCGGCGATGTTCAGGCCGCCCAGGTGGTAATCCAGCACGGATGCCTCGAATCGCTTGCCCTCGCACACCTCGCAGGTCGTGCTGACACCCGCCATGACACCCAGGTCGGTGTAGATGACGCCAGCGCCGTTGCAGTTCGGGCATGCGCCCTCGGAGTTGGCGCTGAAGAGCGCCGGCTTGACCCCGTTGGCTTTCGCGAAAGCCTTGCGGATGGGCTCTAGAAGGCCCGTGTAGGTCGCCGGGTTGCTTCGCCTCGAGCCGCGGATCGCCCCCTGGTCGACCGCGACGACGCCATCCTGCCTGGACACCGAGCCCTGGATGAGTGAACTCTTCCCGGAGCCGGCAACACCGGTGACCACCACCAGCACGCCGAGCGGGATGTCGACGTCGACATCCCGCAGGTTGTTTGCGGTGGCCCCGCGAATCTCCAGCTTGTGCGCTGAGTTGCGGACCGACGGCTTGAGGGATGCTCGGTCGTCCAGGTGACGGCCGGTCACGGTGTCGCTCGTCCGCAACCCCTCGACGGTGCCCTCGAAGACCACCTCCCCTCCCCCGGTCCCAGCACCCGGGCCGAGATCCACCACGTGGTCGGCGATCTGGATCGCCTCTGGCTTGTGCTCGACGACGAGCACGGTGTTGCCCTTGTCGCGAAGTTGCAGGAGCAGGTCGTTCATCCTCTGGATGTCGTGCGGATGCAGCCCGATGGTCGGCTCGTCGAAGACGTAGGTGACGTCGGTGAGCGACGACCCGAGGTGGCGGATCATCTTGGTGCGCTGCGACTCGCCGCCCGACAGCGTGCCGGCCGGCCGGTCGAGGCTCAGGTAGCCGAGGCCGATCTCCACGAAGGAGTCGAGGGTCTCCCCCAGCGACGTGAGCAGCGGCGCGACCGACGGTTCGTCGAGACTGCGCACCCATTCGGCGAGGTCGCTGATCTGCATCGCACAGGCATCCGCGATGTTGATCCCGTTGATCTTCGAGGAACGGGCGCCCTCACTGAGGCGGGTGCCGTGGCATTCCGGGCAGGTGGTGAAGGTGATCACTCGATCGACGAATGCACGGATATGAGGTTGCATCGCCTCCCGGTCCTTGGACAGGATCGACTTCTGGATCTTCGGGATCAGACCCTCATAGGTCAGGTTGATGCCCTCGACCTTGATCTTCGTCGGCTCCTTGTACAGCAGGTCGTCCAGCTCCTTCTCGGTGAACCTGCTGATCGGCTTGTCCATGTCGAAGAAGCCGCTGCCGCCGAAGATGCGCCCGTACCAGCCGTCCATGCTGTAGCCGGGGACGGTGAGCGCGCCCTCGCTGAGCGTCTTGCTGTCGTCGAAGAGCTCGGTCAGGTCGAAGTCGTTGACCGTGCCCATCCCTTCACAGCGCGGGCACATACCGCCGGTGATACTGAAGTCGCGCCGCTCCTTGACCGCCTTGCCGGCGCGCTCGAACTTCACAGCACCGGCGCCGCTGATCGACGCGACGTTGAACGAGAACGCCTGCGGGGAGCCGATGTGCGGTTGGCCGAGTCGGCTGAACAGGATGCGCAGCAGGGCGTTGGCGTCGGTGGCGGTGCCGACCGTGGAGCGGACGTTGGCGCCCATGCGCTCCTGGTCGACGATGATCGCCGTCGTGAGCCCGGAGAGCACGTCGACGTCGGGCCGCGCGAGCGTCGGCATGAATCCCTGCACGAATGAGCTATAGGTCTCGTTGATCATCCGCTGCGACTCGGCGGCGATCGTACTGAACACGAGCGAGCTCTTGCCGGAGCCGGAGACACCGGTGAACACCGTCAGTCGGCGCTTCGGGATGTCGACGCTGATGTTCTTGAGGTTGTTCTCGCGCGCGCCGTGAACCTGAATGAGATCGTGGCGATCGGCAACCATGTCCATAGGGGCCAGCCTAGTTGCGGCCCTGGGCCTGGGCCTGGGCTTCTCGGTTCCTGATCGGTCCGGGCATCCGCGGGCCATTGCCCACTCGAAAACAGTTAGGCTAGGCTAACCTACGGTCCAGCGCTCTCCCCGGCCGACGAATCCGACGCCGACCAGCGCCTGCGCTCCCTGTCACACACAGACGAAAGGTCTCATCTATGCCTCGCGCCGCTCTTGCCGGTTCCTCCATCGCCGTCCTCGCGGTGCTGGCACTCGGCGCCTGCAGTTCTCCATCCCCCGCCGACCCCTCGACGACGGACCGGCCGAGCGGCGAGATCACGGTGTACAACGCCCAGCATGAGTCGATGACCCAGGCCTGGGTGGATGCGTTCACGGCCGAGACCGGCATCCAGGTCACGATGCGCCAGGGCGACGACACCGAGATGAGCAACCAGATCATCCAGGAGGGCAGCGCCTCCCCCGCGGATGTGTTCATCACCGAGAACTCCCCCGCGATGACGCAGGTGGAGAACGCCGGGCTCCTGGCGGGGCTCGACCAGGACATCATCGACCAGGTCCCTGCGCAGTACCGCCCATCGAGCAATGAGTGGACCGGTGTCGCGGCACGCTCCACCGTCTTCGTGTACAACCCCGAGCTCCTCTCGGAGAAGGACCTTCCGAAGTCACTGCTGGATCTCGCGGATCCCGAGTGGAAGGGCAAGTGGGGTGCTTCCCCGTCCGGCGCCGACTTCCAGGCGATCGTCTCAGCGGTGCTCGAAACCACCGGAGAGGCGGAGACCGCGCGCTGGTTGAAGGGGATGAAGGAGAACGCGACGGCCTATCAGGGCAATGGCGCGGTGCTCAAGGCCGTCAACGCCGGGGAGATCGCCGGCGGGGTCATCTATCACTACTACTACTACGGCGACCAGGCGAAGACCGGCGAGAACAGCGGGAACGTCAAGCAGCATTACTTCAAGAACCAGGATCCGGGCGCCTTCGTGTCCATCTCCGGTGGCGGGGTGCTCAAGTCCTCGGACAACCCGGCCGCCGCACAGGCGTTCCTGAAGTTCATCACCGGAAAGTCCGGGCAGACACTCCTGGCGACCGGTACCGACTTCGAGTACCCGGTCGCGAGCGGTGTCGCGGCTCATGACGGACTGGTGCCGCTCGACGAGTTGCAGCCGCCGTCCATCGATCCGGCGAAGCTCAACAGCGAGAAGGTCTTCGAGCTGATGGTCGCCGCAGGGCTGTTGTAACGCGGATGCGGCACCCGCGCGCCATCGTGGCCCTGGCGGTGCTGGTGAGCCTCGGCACCTTGATCCCGCTGGGCTTCGTCGTCGTCATGACGATCACGACCGGGTGGGAGACCGCTGTGCGGCTGGTCTTCCGCCAAAGGATCGGTGAGCTGCTGATCAACACGATCGGCCTCGTCCTGATCGCCGTCCCCCTGTGCATCCTGGTCGGTGTGACCGCTGCCTGGCTTGTGGAGCGCACCAGGATCCCCGGCGCGCGGGTGTGGGTCCTGGTCCTCGCGGCACCGCTCGCGGTGCCCGCATTCGTGAACAGCTACGCCTGGGTCAGCACCATTCCCTCGCTGCGCGGCCTTCCCGCGGGGGTGCTGATCTCTGTGCTGTCCTACTTCCCGCTCGTCTACATCCCCGTCGCCGCGGTGCTGCGAAGACTCGACCCGGCGCTCGAGCAGTCCGCGGCATCGCTCGGGCTCGGCCCGTGGCGGGTGTTCTTCCGCGTGGTCCTCCCCCAGCTTCGTCTCGCGGTCACCGGCGGCGCCCTCCTGGTCGGTCTTCACCTGCTCGCTGAGTTCGGTGCGTTCTCGATGGTCAACTTCAGCACGTTCACCACCGCGATCATGGAGCAGTACCGGGCCACGTTCAGCGGGGCGGCCGCGAACATGCTCGCGAGCGTTCTGGTCTTCCTCTGCCTGCTGCTGCTCCTCGCCGAGAACACCGCGCGCGGCCACGCCAACTACGCCAGGCTGGGTTCCGGGGTCGCCTCCCGTCCCCACGCCTGGGCGCTCGGCCGGTACCGCATTGCCGCGCTGGCGGGGGTGGCGCTGCTCGCGGTCCTGTCCGTGGGGGTTCCGCTCGCCAACGTGGCGAGGTGGCTCGTGTTCGGCGGTGCCGCGATCTGGGATTGGGACCGCCTGGGCGTCTCGCTGATGCAGACTCTCGGCTATGGGCTTCTCGGTGCGCTGGTCACCTGCGTGCTCGCCTTTCCGGTGGCCTGGCTGGTCGTACGGCACGCCGGACGGCTCAGTCGGTTGCTGGAGAGCGCGAACTATGTGGCCAGTGCCCTGCCCGGTATCGTGATCGCCCTGGCGCTCGTGACGGTCACGATCTCCTGGGTAAGGCCCCTGTACCAGACGGCGGCGGTGGCGATCGCAGCCTACGTGCTGCTGTTCATGCCGCGGGCCCTGGTGACGCTGCGATCCGGCCTTGCGCAGGTTCCCCGCGGCCTGGACGAGGCAGCTAGGGCGCTCGGCACGCCACCGTTCCTGGCGTTCCTGAGAGTGACGCTGAGGATGAGCGCTCCGGCCGTGGCCGCGGCGGCGGCGCTGGTGTTCCTCGGCATCGTGAACGAACTGACGGCGACGCTCGTGCTCGCACCGAGCGGGGTGCGCACTCTTGCCACGTCATTCTGGTCGCTCAGCTCGGAACTGGACTATGCTGCAGCAGCCCCTTACGCGCTCCTGATGATCGTGATCTCGCTTCCGATGACCCACTTGTTCTATCAGCAGTCCCGGAAGGCAGTCGGCCTGTGAACTCCCTCCTCGACTCCCCCACTCCGGCGGACGATTCCGCGCGCCTGGCGGCAGGTCCGCAGTCCCGCGAGAACCACCTTCTCGTGCAGGGCGTCGTGAAGTCGTTCGGCACAGTGCCGGTGCTGCGCGGCGTGAGCCTGGCCGTCGGCAAGGGCACGACGACCGCGATCGTCGGTCCTTCCGGCAGCGGCAAGACGACCCTGCTGCGGGTGATCGCGGGCTTCGAGGTCCCGGATGCCGGCTCGGTGCTCCTGAACGGTCAGATGGTTGCCGGCGCGGCGTTCGTTCCGGCACACAGGCGCAACATCGGCTACGTGCCGCAGGACGGCGCCCTGTTCCCGCACCTGAGTGTCGCCGGGAACATCGCGTTCGGGCTGAGCAGGAAAGCGCTCAAAGCAGGCGGCCTGTCCCTCGCCGACCGCCTGCTCGAGCTCTTCGAACTGGTGTCGCTCGAACCGGAGTTGGCCGCGCGGCGACCCGATGAACTTTCCGGCGGCCAGCAGCAACGCGTGGCGCTCGCCCGGGCGCTCGCCCGGGAGCCCGACCTGCTGCTGCTGGACGAGCCGTTCAGCGCGCTGGATGCAGGCCTGCGCACCGCGACGCGGAAGGCTGTGGCAAAGACCCTCGCCCGCGCCGGGGTGACGACCGTGCTGGTGACCCATGACCAGAGTGAGGCGCTGTCCTTCGCCGACCAGGTCGGTGTCATCCGCGACGGTGTGGTTGCTCAGCTCGGAAGCCCGTTCGTCGTCTACAGCCGCCCGGTCGACCTGCAGACCGCGGAGTTCCTCGGCGACGCCGTGGTCCTCGAAGCCGAGGTGTCGGATGGTCTGGCCAGGTGCGCACTCGGAGCGATTCCGGTCCGCCGCCCGAGCAGCCAGGGGAAAGTGCTCCTGATGCTGCGCCCCGAGCAGATCCGCATCGTCGACTCGGGGCCCGTCCGGGGCACCATTCTGGACACCGACTACTTCGGTCCGATGATCACGGCGAGAATCCGGCTTCAGGGTTCCGCCGGAACGGATACCGGGCCCGCGACGGGGCCGATCATCAGCATCCGGCACTGGAACGCGCTTCTCGCGCGCCCAGGGGCGGAGGTGTTCCTGGAGGTCGCCGGAGAAGCCGTCGCATTCGACCCTGCCGATGGAGGTCCGGTCACTCGTTGAGTGCCGTGCGGGCGTAGCATCACGGCGAGTGAGGCGGCCTCGTCCGTCGCACTCCGGCCGGGGTGGCTCAGCCTCGCGCCTGGATGCGGATGAGGTTTCCGGAGGGGTCGCGGAACGCGCAGTCGCGAATGCCGTAGGGCTGATCCGTCGGCTCCTGCACGACCTCCGCCCCGCGGGATTGCACGAGGTCGAAGGCGGCATCGACGTCATCGCTGGCGAGGACGAGGTGGCCGTAGGTGCCCTTCGCCATCATGTCGGCGATCATGCGCTGCTCGTCGTCTGTGACGCCGGGATTGGCGGCGGGCGGGAAGAGCACGACGTTCGTGTCCGGCTGGCCCGCCGGGCCGACCGTGATCCAGTGCATGCCGTTGTAGCCGACGTCGTTGCGGATCTCGAAGCCGAGCACGTCCCGGTAGAAGACGAGAGCGGCATCCGGGTCGTTCTGCGGGAGGAAGCTCGTGTGGATGGTGATGTTCATGTCAGTCAGGTTAGGTGCGGCCGCGCCAGGGGCGCTTCTCGATTCCTGACCGGTCTGGTCACCTGCTTGGCGACACAGGACGGCAACCCCGCGCTCTCGATTCGCACGGCCTGCTCACGGTACGCGCTCGGGGGTACACCGACGAGTTCGGTGAAGCGTGTGCTGAATGTGCCGAGCGAGGAGCATCCGACCGCGAAGCACACCGCGGTGACGCTGAGGTCCGTTCCGCGCAGGAGCGCCATCGCACGTTCGATGCGTCTGGTCATGAGGTAGGAGTACGGCGATTCGCCGTAGGCGGCCTTGAACCGGCGGCTGAGGTGCCCCGCTGACATGTTCGCACCGAGCGCAAGAGCCTCGACATCGAGCGGATGCGCGTACTCGCGATCCATCCGGTCTCGTACGCGGCGCAGAATCGCGAGATCGCGCAGGCGCTGGTCGGCGGCGGGGCTGGTCATCGGGAGCTCACTCCGCGGCCGGTATCGGCAGATGACGCCCCCACCACTCCAGGACCGCCTCGAACCGCTGCAGGCGGTGCCGCGGCCGGCCGCTGCGGCTCAACTCGTGGTTCTCCCCCGGGAAGATGAGCAGTTCGGCCTCGACCCCCTGCCGGAGCAACGCCGCGTAGTAGCGTTCCCCCTGCGACAGCGGGCAGCGCAGGTCGTTCTCCGAATGGATGACGAGGGTCGGCGTTACGACCTGGTGCACGAAGGCCTGCGGGCTCTGGGCGCGAATCTGCTCAGGATCGGTTCCGGTGTACTCGTCGCTGAAGAAGTCGCCGATGTCGGAGGTCCCGATGAAGGTCTCCGGGTCGAGGTAGCCGCGCTCGACGATCGCCGCGGTGAACCGGTGGTCCTGTGCGATCGTCCACGCGGTCAGGTAGCCGCCGTAGGAGCCGCCCATGATGCCGACCCGGTCGGCGTCGAACGAGGGATTCGCGGCGAGGGCGCCATCGAGGAAGTCGAGGACGTCCGTGTAGTCGAGTGTCCCCATCCGCTGGCGGATCGCGCGACCGTGCTCCTGGCCGTAGCCGGAGGAGCCTCGCGGGTTGCACATGACGACCGCGTAGCCGGCGTCGACGTACACCTGCGCCTCGTCGAAGACGCTCCCGGTGTACTGGGTGTACGGCCCGCCGTGGATGTTGAGCAGCACCGGATGCGGCCCCTCCCCTCTCGGGCTGAGCGTCCAGCCGTTCACGGTGTAGCCATCGCGCGCGGTGATCGCGAGCTGGTCGATCGGCGCGATCCCGGCGACGTTCAGGCCTGCGGAGAAGTTGGAGAGGCTGTCGAGGCCGACCTCGCGCACGACGGCGATATCGCCCTTGGTCGTGGCATCCGCGAAGCTCAGCACGGTGCGGCCCGCCGCACTGTCGAAGCCCAGCACGACGAGCGAGTCCGCGCCGGCGGGATCGGGCGGTGCGATGGTCGTGATGACACCGGAGTCGCCGGTGCCACCTCCGTCGTCGATCGAGACGAGTTCGACGTTGCCATGCCAGGTGTTGAGTGCGAGGATCGCGCCCTCCGCGGTGACGAGCAGTTCGTTGGCGCCGTCGGCGAGGTCGGTGTTCTCCGGATCGGTGAGGCGCACGGCCGGGCCATTGCCGTCGAGCCGGTAGAGCGCGCCGTTGCGCGCGACGAAGTCCCGGCCGGTCTCCCCCAGGTCGCTCGCCACGAAATAGATGGTGCCCGCCGGCGAGTAGGCGAAGCCGTCGATCGCGTACTTGGCGTGGGCGCCGGTGAGAGCGCGCGGTTCGGCGTCCTGCACATCGAGGTCGAGTTCGTGGATGTTGCTCGCCAGGTCGACATCATGCTCGTCATGCCGCGCGGAGACGAAGGCGATTCTCGATCCGTCGGGCGAGAAGCGCACGTAGCCGTCGTCGTAGTCGCCGGAGGTCAGCTGGCGGGGTTCCGGGACCGCCCTGGGCGCCTCGGGCTTCGGATCGGCCGCTGAGGGCGCGGGCCGGTAGACCGGTTCCCCGGCCGCATCCGGTACCTCGACGAGGAAGATGTGGTTGCGGCGGTCGTTCGTGTAACCGAGACCGTTGGACTGGAACCTGCGGGTCGTGATCCGCCGTGGAGGCTCGGCGCCTGAGCCGAGACCCTCGACCGTGCCGTAGCGGCCGTCTTCGGCGACCCGCGCCGTGTAGGCGATCCGCCTGCCGTCCGGCGACCAGGTGAAGGTGCCGACCCCGAGCTTCTCGTCGGTGACGGCGACGGGCTCGCCACCCTCCGCCTCCATGACCTGCAGCTGCGCGGGGCTCTCGCCGTCGGAGCGGAGGAACGCGACACGCGCGCCGTCCGGGCTGAAGCGGGGTGCGCTGTCGCTGAAGCCGCGCGTCATGCGGCGAGGGGCGGTGCTCCCGTTGAGGGGAACCCGCCACAGCTGCCCGACGTAGGCATCCGCGTCGAGGTTCGGAGTCGAGGTGGCGAAGACCGCCCAGGCCCCATCGGGGTGGATCGTCGGACGGGAGACGCTCGTGAGGAGGGGGAGGTCGGTCGCTTTCACTCCATCACTCTACGTTTGTGTCAGCTTCCGGTGAAACCGCTGATATCGCCGACGTAGCGGGTGTGGTCGCCCGGCACCGGCTCGACGGCCGCCCTCGCCACCTCGGCGGCGAACTCGGAGACGTTGTAGAGGCGCCCGGCCGCCTCCTTGCGGGCGCTGATCGCTCCCGGATTGGCGCGCTCGAGAAGTGTCGCGGTAATGGTGCCTTCGATCATGTCGCCCGAGACCACGACGAACTCGATGCCGAGCTCATCGAGTTTCGGGATCATGGCGCGCAGGGCGTCCTCCCCCGCGCGCTTGCTGAGGGCGACCGGCTCGTACTCGGGCATGGTCGGCACGGTGCGAATGAAGTGCGCCTGGTGGCTCGTGACGAAGACGACGCGCGAACCGGGTGCGAGCAGCGGCAGCGCGGAGGTGAGCAGGCTCACCTGCGCGTCGCGGTTGAGGCGCAGGGCGTAGTCCTCGCCCATGCCCGACTCCATGCCGCCGGAGGCGTTCAGGACGAGGATGTCGAGCCCTCCCCAGGCTTCGCGCACGGTCTCGAACATGGCGGCGACGGAGGCGGGGTCGGTGAGGTCGGCCCCGACGGCGATCGCCGTTCCGCCGGCATCCTCGATCTTCTCGACGAGCTGCAGCGCCCGCTTCTCCTTGTTGCGGTAGTTGACGACGACGCGCGCGCCGGCCTCGGC
The DNA here is from genome assembly GCF_039537265.1 of Leifsonella bigeumensis. Classification (NCBI taxonomy): domain Bacteria; kingdom Bacillati; phylum Actinomycetota; class Actinomycetes; order Micrococcales; family Microbacteriaceae; genus Leifsonella; species Leifsonella bigeumensis. The sequence continues at coordinate 1,039,562 of NZ_BAABAE010000003.1, forward strand.
GAAGTAGCCGACGGTGTCGGCGCCGATGCCGCGGGACGAGCCCGTGACAAGGGCCCGTTTGCCGTCGAGGGAGTGGGGATCCAAGAGTGTGCTCACCCCCAGACCCTAGCAACTCAGGCGTGCTAGTTTCATAACTAACACGACACACGAGGGGTGCCGGATGCCTGTCGAATTCCTGAACGATTACGCCTGGATCCTGTGGCTGGGCCTCATCCTTGTATTCCTCATCGTCGAGATGGCCACTCTCGAGTTCACGTTCCTCATGATCGCGCTCGGCAGCCTCGGCGGCCTTCTCACCGGGCTGCTCGGACTCCCGTGGTGGGCGCAGGTCGTCGTCGCGGCGATCCTCGCCCTCCTGCTCCTCTTCGCGGTCAAGCCGCCGCTCCTCCGCAGGCTCAAGCGCGGAGGCGACCCGGCGCAGACCCTCGTCGATGCCCTCATCGGCATGGAAGGCACTGTCGTCCACGATTTCGTCGGGGGCAAGGGCCAGGTCAAGCTGACCGTCGGCGAGACCTGGACCGCCAGGACCTCGTCCGATCAGAAGACGGAACTGGAAGTCGGTGACCGCGTCATGGTCACCTCGATCGAGGGCGCGACTGCGATAGTCGTACCTGTGAAAGGTAATGCGAAGTGAACGATTTCGGCACCATCCTCCTCGTGCTCCTGATCGCCGTCGTCGCGATCTTCGTCCTCACGATCCTGTTCCGTGCCATCCGGATCATCCCGCAGGCGCGTGCGGGCGTCGTCGAACGACTGGGCAAGTACCACAAGACGCTGAACCCCGGTCTCAATATCGTCATCCCGCTCATCGACCGGGTGCGGCCGCTCATCGACATGCGCGAGCAGGTCGTCTCCTTCCCGCCGCAGCCGGTCATCACCGAGGACAACCTCGTCGTCTCGATCGACACGGTCGTCTACTTCCAGGTGACGGATGCGCGGGCCGCGACCTACGAGATCGCGAACTACCTCGGCGCGGTCGAACAGCTCACCACCACCACGCTGCGTAACGTCGTCGGCGGCCTCAACCTCGAAGAGGCGCTCACGAGCCGCGACAACATCAACGGCCAGCTGAGGATCGTGCTCGACGAGGCGACCGGCAAGTGGGGCATCCGGGTGAGCCGGGTCGAGCTCAAGGCGATCGACCCGCCGCTGTCCATCCAGGACTCGATGGAGAAGCAGATGCGCGCCGAGCGCGACCGGCGCGCCGTCATCCTCACCGCGGAGGGCACCAAGCAGTCGCAGATCCTCGAGGCGGAGGGTGCACGGCAGGCCGCGATCCTCAAGGCGGAGGGCGACGCGAAGGCGGCGGTCCTGCGGGCAGAGGGTGAAGCGAAGGCCATCACGACGGTCTTCCAGGCCATCCACGACGGTGATCCCGACCCGAAGCTGCTCGCCTACCAGTACCTGCTCACGCTTCCGAAGATCGCCGAGAGCGACTCGAGCAAGCTCTGGATCATCCCCTCGGAGTTCACCGAGGCGCTCACCAGCATCTCGAGCGGATTCCTGGGCAACAAGGGTGCGCACGGCGCGTAGGGACGCTTCGCGCGGCGGTTATTTCGATACCGCGCCTCCCCGGGTGCTCGCGCATCGGGGGCTCGCCCTCGCCGCTCCCGAGAACACGCTGCTCGCGTTCGCGAAGGCGCTCGCGGCCGGTGTCGAGTTCATCGAGACGGATGTGCACGAGAGCGCCGACGGCATCGCGATCGTCAGCCACGACCCCGATCTCACCCGTGTCGCCGGACGTGAGGTCCGCGTCGACCAGTTGACGGCAGCCGAGCTCCGCCGCATCGACCTGGGCTCAGGCCAGGGGTTCTCGACCCTCGCGGAGGCGCTCGACGGGTTTCCGGATGCGCGATTCAACATCGATGTGAAGTCGGCGGGGGCCGTCCTGCCCACGGTGGACGCCATCCGGGCGCAGGGCGCCACCGAGCGCGTTCTCGTGACGTCGTTCAGCGAATCCAGGAGGCGGGCGACGGTGCGCGCCCTCCCCGGGGTCGCCACATCGGCATCCTTCGGCACGGGTGCCAGGGTGCTCGCCGCCTCGAAGCTCAGGCTCGCCGGGCGGGTGCGGAGAATCCTGCGTTCGGTGGATGCCGTGCAGTTGCCGGAGCGGTGGAAGGGGGTCCGGGTCATCACTCCCCCGCTCGTACGGATGGCGCACTCCGCCGGGGTCGAAGTCCACGTCTGGACCGTCAACGATCCTGCCGAGATGCACCGCCTCCTCGACCTGGGGGTCGACGGAATCGTGACCGATCGCGCTGACCTCGCAGCCCAGGTCTTACGCTCCCGCGCCTGAGCCGTCGACGCGATGGGCAGCCCAGCCGAGAGGTTTCTGGGAACCCGCTGTGAAAGACGTGCGGCGGAAAGGTTATGCCCAGCTTGGTGGTTTATAACTTGTGAAAGCTGGCGGACTTAAGGGGAGAAACCATGGCTGATCGCAGTTTGCGCGGAATGCGTCTCGGAGCACAGAGCCTCCAGAGCGAGGAAGGCGTGACCTTCTCCCCCCGTCGCCGGAGCACCTACCAGCTCGAGGACGGTTCGACCTTCGAGGTGACCTTCGCCGCCGACGCTGAGATCCCGACCATCTGGGAGTCCCCGAAGAGCGGCCGTGAGGGCCGCCTGGTCGGCGACAACGGCAAGCTCGTCCCGCTCGACGAGACCGAGACCCGCATCCCCCGCACCCACTGGGACATGCTGCTGGAGCGTCGCACCCGCGCGGAGCTCGAGGAGCTGCTCGAGGAGCGTCTCGCCTACCTCCGCGCCCGCCGCGGCGAGCACAAGATCGGCGCCTAGAGCTGTCGCCTCCTGCGCGTCGCTCCCCACACGGTGACGCGCGCGAGCGCCTCGATGACGATTCCGAGGTGCATCTTCGAGCGGCCCACCGCGCGCTCAATGAACGTGATCGGATGCTCGACGACGTCGAGTCCTGCGCGCTCGATGGTCCAGGCCAGTTCGATCTGGAAGCAGTAGCCCTGTGAGGCGACCGAGTCGAACTCGATTCCGCCGAGTGCCGAGGACCGGAACACTCGGAAGCCCGAGGTGAGGTCCCGGATGCCCGAGCGCAGCATCGTGCGCGCGTAGGCGTTGCCGAACCGGGAGATGGCTCTGCGCGGCCACGGCCAGTTGACGACCGAACCGCCCGGGACCCAACGGCTGCCCAGGACGAGATCCGCTCCGCCGGCCGCGAGGGCGAGCATGGGGACGAGGTCGACCGGGTCGTGCGACCCGTCGGCGTCGATCTCGACGAGGTAGTCGTAGCCTGCGCCGAGTCCGCGCCGGAACCCCGCGAGGTAGGCCCGGCCGAGGCCCTCCTTCTTCGGCCGGTGGAGCACGGAGATCTTCTCGTCGCCTGCCGCGAGCTCGTCCGCCAGCTTCCCCGTGCCATCCGGACTCGCATCGTCGACGATGAGGATGTCGGCGGCCGGCACGAACTGCCGCAGGCGCCCGATGAGCGCGGACAGGCTTCCCGCCTCGTTGTAGGTGGGCACGATCACGAGCGTGTCAGCCATGACGGCGCTCCCCGGATGCCTGACCCCGGGAGCCCCGGGACCGCCGCGGCGAGAGAGCCATCGCGAGCGTGAGCGCCGTGAGCCCGAATCCGCCGACCGCGAGGTCGACCGATGGGCCGAGCGCCCTCGCCAGGGTCGTCACTCGGCTGAGGGGAACCGACTCGACCATCGAGCCGGGCTCGAAGATCGGCAGCCGCGCGATCGTCCTGCCATCCGGAGCGAAGATCGCGCTCACGCCCACGGTGGAGACCTGCACGACGCTGCGGTTCGTCTCGATCGCCCGCAGCCTGGCGATCGCGAGCTGCTGCACGTTCTCGTCGGTGCGACCGAAGTCGGCGTTGTTGGTGGGCGCGAGAATGAGCTGCGCACCATCGTCGATCATCTGCGCGACGAGAGCGTCGTCGACGATGTCGAAGCAGATGGCAAGGCCTGCCCGTACTCCGCCGAGGTCGAAGATGTTGTCGCGCGTGCCGATCGTGTAGTCGCGCGGAACGAGGTCGAAGAGGGCAGGTGCGAAGGGGTACCAGAATGCCCGGTCGGGAAGATACTCGGCGAATGGCACCGGGTGGATCTTGTCGTACTGGTCCACCGCGCCCCTGCCCGCCTCCCAGAGCAGCAGGCTGTTGAAGGTGTGGCCCTCGCTGTCGCCGGTGATGGTGCCGGTCACGAGCGGTGCGTCCATCTCGCTCGAGATGTAGTCGAGGGCGCGCGCGGCGTTCGGATGCGTGAGGGGGTTGAGGTCGGAGGCGTTCTCCGGCCAGACCACGACATCCACGTTCTCGCCGAAGAGCGGGATCGTGCCCGCGATGTGGTCGTTGAGGGTCTGCCCCGGCACATGCTGGGCGAACAACCCGGCGTCGGAGTCTCCCTGCACCGCTGCGACCCGGATGCTGCCGCTCGCCACGACCGGCCAGGTCGGCAGCGCGAGCACGGCAAAGAGGGCGGCGCTCGCGACCACTCCCCTGCGGGAGGCGGGGATCGCACTCTCCCGCAGCGCCTGCACGAGCAGGGCGCTCAGCCAGGCGAGCAGGAAACTCAGTCCGGAGATGCCGAACCAGGCGACGACCGACCCGAAGGGGCTCTCCGACTGCGAGAACGCCAGCCTGCCCCAGGAGAACCCTCCGTAGGGCCAGACGCTCGTGATGGACTCCCGGAGGCTCCACAGTGCGCCCAGGACAACCGGGAGCAGCCCCAGCCGGCCGCCGACGCCGGGCCAGAGTCGCGGCACCCAGTTCCAGGCGAGGGCGATGAGGACCATGCCGAGGGCGAAGAAGATCGTCTGCAATCCCGCCAGGGCGAGCCACGGGACCGGCCCGAGGTAGATGGTGAGCCAGAAGATGTGCGTTCCCCAGAACGTGAAACCGCCGATGAGGCCGAGCAGGAGCGATGAGCCGATCCGTCGGCCGGCGAGCGACCAGATCATGAGCCCCGTACCGAGGAAGACGAGGGGCCACCAACCGCGGCCGGGGAAGGCCGCCGCGTTGATCGGGCCTGAGATCGCCGCCGCCAGCACCGCGAGCCAGATCGGTGCCGCATGCCGCTGCGGTCTCCAGGTTGCCGGTTTCATCCCTCTAAGCCTAGGTCGCGCGCAGCCGGGCTCAGGCGACGCTCGAATAGGCGACGATGCCGCGTCGCACGGCGTCGAGGGCCGTCCGTGCTGTGCGGCCGAGGGGGCCGTCCGCGACGACCGAGAGCTGGTCGAGCAGGTCGATGGTCTGTTTCGCCATCCTGACGAAGTCCCCGGCGGCGAGATCGGCATCCTGCAGCACCCGGTCGAGCTGGCCTCCCTGCGCCCAGCGATTCATTGCTGAGGAGAGCCGCGTGGAGATCGGCTCGCTTCCGGGCAGCCGATGCTCCCGCTCGAGGTCGTCGAGGGTGCTCCACAGCGTGGTCGTGCGTTCGAGCGCCGCGCGGAATGCCCCCCGCGGCAGGTGGCGATCGGAGGTCGAGCCGTCCTCGCGTCGCGGCTCGTAGACGATCGCGGTCGCCATGGCGGCGAGGCCGGCCGCGTCGAGTTCGTTCCAGGCACCCGTGCGCAGGCACTCGGCCACGAGCAGGTCGCGTTCGCCGTAGATCCTGCGCAGCGTGCGCCCGGCGGGTTCGACGACGAGGTCATTCCCCTTGACGCGCAGGTACCCGAGCTCGAGCAGCACATCGGTGACCCGGTCGAACACTCGGGCGACGGCGCCGGTGCGCGAACTGATCTGCCGGCGGAGGTCGTCGGTCTGCCGCTTGAGCGACCACCAGCGTTCGGCCCAGCGGGCATGCGCCTCCCGGTCGCTGCAGCCATGGCATGGGTGCTGGCGCAGCCTCTTGCGCAGCGCGGTGAGCTGCTGCTGGCGCCGGTCCCGGTCGCCATGGCTCGATGAGCCCGCCCTGCCCGCGCCCTTGCGCTCGAGATCGCTCAGCTCCCTCCGGATGCCGGAGTACTCCTTGAAGTCGCCGAGATGGCAGGTCATGGCCTTCTCGTATCCGGCGAGGGACTCCTCCTGTCCCCGCACCTTGCGGGCGAGGTCGACGACACCGCGGTCGGCCTGGAACTGCGCGAACGAGGATTCGAGGATCTCGCGCGTGCGCTCCCTCCCGAACTGGGCGACGAGGTTCACCGCCATGTTGTAGCTCGGGCTGAAGCTCGAGTTGAGCGGATAGGTGCGCCGCGAGGCGAGTGAGGCGACCGCCTGCGGGTCGAGGCCTTCCTGCCACTGGATGACCGAGTGGCCCTCGACGTCGATCCCTCGCCTGCCGGCGCGGCCGGTGAGTTGCGTGTACTCCCCCGGCGTGATCGGAACGCGCGCTTCGCCGTTGAACTTCTCGAGCTTCTCCAGCACGACCGTGCGTGCGGGCATGTTGATGCCGAGCGCGAGCGTCTCGGTGGCGAAGACGACCTTGACGAGTTTGCGGCGGAACAACTCCTCGACCGTCTCCTTGAAGGCCGGGAGCATCCCGGCGTGGTGCGCAGCCACCCCGCGCTCGAGCCCGCCCAGCCACTCCCAGTAACCGAGGACGGCGAGGTCCTCGTCCGGGATCGTGCGGCAGCGCTCCTCCACGAAGGCCCGGATCTCGTCCCGCTCGGCGACCGTCGTGAGCCTCGCCCCCGACCGCAGCACCTGGCTCACGGCGGCGTCGCAGCCGACCCGGCTGAAGATGAAGAAGATCGCCGGGATGAGGTTGCGCTCGGTGAGCAGTCGGATGACCGCTGCCCGGTCCATGCGCAGCTCCTGCGGCCGTCCGCCGCGGGAGTGGTAGCGGCCGACATCCTTCATCTGCCGGGAGTTGAGCGTTCGCCCTCCGTACCTCGCCATCTGCACGAGCTCCGGGTTGACACGGTGTTTGTCGCTCGTCCCCGAGGATTCAAAGAGGTCGATGAGCTTCGTGCGCATGAGGATGTGCTGGTCGAGCGGAACCGGCCGCTGCTCCGAGACGACCACGGCGGTGTCACCGCGAACCGTCTGCAACCAGTCGCCGAACTCCTCGGCGTTGGACACCGTCGCGCTGAGGGACACGAGACGCACCGCCGGGGGCAGGTGGATGATGACCTCCTCCCAGACGGCCCCCCGGAACCGGTCGGCGAGGTAGTGCACCTCGTCCATGATGACGAACCGCAAGTCCGGCAGCAGGTCGGAGTCGGCGTAGAGCATGTTGCGCAGCACCTCGGTCGTCATGACGACGATGCGGGCCCGCGAGTTGATGTTGGTGTCCCCGGTGAGGAGGCCGACGGCATCCGGGCCATAGGCGGCGACGAACTCCTGATACTTCTGGTTGCTGAGCGCCTTCATGGGCGCCGTGTAGAAGACCTTCGCCGATGGGTCGTTCATGGCCAGGAAGACCGCGAACTCGGCCACGACGGTCTTGCCGGCGCCGGTGGGCGCCGCGACGAGCACGCTGCGCCCGTCGTCGAGGGCCGTGCAGGCAGCGGTCTGGAACGGGTCGAGGTCGAACGGGAGCCCGCGCCGGAACTCGGCGATCACGCGATGCTCGGCGAGCCGAGGTCTGATTCGAGGTTGCGCAGGCGCTTCGCCGCGATCGCGTCGTGCCAGAACGCGATCCCCACGGCCACGAAGTACAGGACGACGAGCGGGATCGCGAGCAGGAACATCGAGAAGACATCGGCCGCGGGCGTCGCGATCGCCGTGAACAGGGTGATCAGCAGGATGGCGACGCGCCAGCCCTTGAGGATCCCCTTGGCCGAGATGATGCCGATGAAATTCAGGATGACGAGGAAGACCGGCAGCACGAAGGCGATCCCCACCGCGAGCACGAGTTTGAGCACGAAGTTGAGGTATTCCTTGGCGTCCATGATGGAGGCCGAGCCCTCCGGTGCGAAGCTGCTCAGCAGCGTCACGATGTGCGGGAGCACGAACCAGCCGGCCGCGCATCCGGCCAGGAACAACGGGATCGCGGTGAAGAAGAACCCGAAGGTGTAGCGCTTCTCCTTGCCGGTGAGTCCGGGGACCAGGAACGCGAAGATCTGGTACAGCCAGACCGGGCTCGAAAGGAAGAGGCCGACGTAGATGGCGATCTGCATGCGCAGGTCGAAGGAACTGGTCACCTGGGAGAAGTTGAGGATCGCATTACGGCTCTTGGCGACCTCGGTGATCGGGCCGGAGATCTTGTCGAGGATCCAGGGCGAGAGGATGAACCCGACGATGGCGCCGGCGAGCACGCCGAGGGCACCGCGGAACAACCTCTTGCGCAGTTCGATGAGGTGCTGCCCGAGCGACATCCGGCGCTCGTTTACCGCGCCTCGCTTCTCACGGGCGGCCATGGGCGCTACGGCTTGGGCGTGGCTTGCGAATCGTCGCCCGCGGCCTTGTCATCGCCGTCGGTGGTCTTCATCTCGCTGCGGAAGATCTTCATCGACTGGCCGACGCTCTTGGCGAGCGCAGGTAGCTTGGTCGCGCCGAACAGGAGCACGACCACGACCAGGATGATGAGGGCGTGCCACCCGGTGAATCCTGCGAACATTCTGGGGTCCTCTTCTTCGAGTGGGCTGGTGGTGACAGTTTAGCCGGGCAGCGGCGGGGTCGCCGACACATCGTTTCCATACGGCGCGGCACCGGCGCTCGCCCACTCTGCGACGATGCGCCTGGCCTCCTCCGGCCCTGTGACCGCGAGAACCCCCGGATGGCTGCAGACGAGTCGCTTGAGCCCGTGGAAATGCGAGACCCGGATGGTCGTGCGGACGAGGTTCCCGTGGGCGACCCTGGCAGCACCATCCGGAATGTAGTCGGCGATGAGCGGCAGCGCGGAGGAGGCGACGGCGATCTCCACGTCGAGATCGTCCGGTGAGCCCTCGAACAGCGCATCGGGCAGCACGACGTCCTGCGCGTGGTGGCTGAGCGGCTCTTCGGTGACGACCGGATCGCCGATGCGGTCGATCCGGAATGTTCTGAGCGCCTCGCGCAGGTGGCACCACCCGCGCAGGTACCAGTCGTCGTCGACCGACTCGACGCGCAGCGGATCGACCCTCCGGCGCTCGTGCTCGTCGCGCGAGTTCAGGTAGTCGAATTCGAGCTGGTGCCCGGCGGCGACAGCATCCCGGATGACCGCGAGCGTCGTGTTCGTCTCGCTCGCCTCGACCGCGACCTGGCTCGGCATCGCGGAGGCTCCCCGCGCGAGCTTGGCCATGAGCGTCGCGACGGCACTGCGGTCGGAGTTCTCCGGGAGCGCGGACAGGTACTGGAGACCGGCGATGAGTGCGGCGGCCTCGCGTCCCGAGAACCGCGGGGAGTCGTCGATCGCCACGAGGTTGGTGAGCACGATCTGGTCGTTGTCCTCGAAGTCGTCCCAGGCGATGTCGAAAAGGTCGTCGGGCTGGTAGGCGGCGGTCTCGCCGGGGATGCCGGAGACCGCGATGAGCCGTACGGAGTCCCGGATCTGTTCCTCGCTCACGCCGAAGTGATCTGCGGCGACCTGCACGGAGACCCGGTCGTGATCCATGAGGTACGGAACGAGGGAGAGCAGAAAGGTGAGCTTGTCCCTCGCCTGCAGCGGGGCTGGGCGGTCAGCCACGGTCGGCTCCCTCGTGGTCGGCAGCGATCGCGAGAAGCCGGTCGCGCACGGCTGCGCGCAGCTCGGGCGGTGAGATGACGACGACTTCCGGCCCGAACCCTGCGAGTTCGTCCGCGATGATGTTGAGGTCGACGTAGTTCAGGTGCAGTGAGCCGTCGTCGGCGCGGTCGGCCCCCCGGCGCTTGTGCAGCCGCGCGGCGGCATCCGTGCCGGGCAGGGCCTTCACGACCGCGACGTGCGCTGCCCACACCTCCTGCAGTTCGCGCAGGCCGCGTGCGGCGGAGTCCTCGGCCGGCGGGTCGTAGGTCGCCCCGGTGGCCGCGACCTGGCTGACGATGCGGCGCAGGAGGAAGGTCTTGCGCTCGCCGGTCTCCGGCTCCACGGCGTAGCAGTGCCAGCGCCCCTGGAACTGCAGGAGGGCGAGCGGAGCGACCGTGCGCACGCTGGCCTCCGACTCCCCCGGCTTGAGGTAGTTGAAGCGCACGACCTGGCGCTTCTCCAGCGCGGCGCCGATCGGTTCGAAAGCCTCGTCGCGCACGCGCACCCGTGGCGCGTAGGCGAGCACCGGCTCCCCCGTGTCGATACCGAGCGCCTTGAGCTTGATCATCGCCCGGCGGGACTCCCCGGAGAGGGAGCCTTCCCGCCACACCATGGCGGCCAGGCCGAGCAGGGCCGTCTCCTCCGCGGAGAAGGTGAGATCCTGCGGGAGCTCGTACTCACCACGCGGGATCCGGTACCGCAGGTTCTGGTTGTTGCCGGCCTGCCCGGGCGCCTCGAGGGTCTCGAGCGGAACGCCGAGCTCTCGGATGTCGTCCTTGTCGCGTTCGAACTGCCTCTCGAGGTTGGCGTTGTCGCCGTTCGGCGAGTATCGCTGCCGGTATCCCTGCACGGTGGAGAGGATCTCGTTCTTGGAGAGTCCGCTCTCGGTGGCCAGGAGCGCGAGCACGAGGCTGAAGAGACGCTCCTCGACGGGAACGCGCTGGGGTGCTCGCGCCTGGGACACGTTATCCGGCGAGCCCGAGCAGATCGACGACGTAGACGAGGGTCGACCCGGACGGCACATTGTTGCTGCCGGCATCGCCGTAGCCCTGTGCAGGCGGGACGACGACGAGGACCTGGGAGCCGATCTTCTGCCCCACGAGCCCCGTGACGAGGCCTTCTGTGACGGTGTCGGACTTGGTGAGCGTGATGATCTTCGCCTGCCCATCGGTCCAGGTGGAGTCGAAGACACTGCTGTCGGACCACAGCACGGCGGTGTACTTGACCACGATGTGGTCGCCGGCCTCGAGTTGTTCGCCGTGTCCGGCCTGCAGCACGTTGACGGCGAGCTTCGACGGTGGATCCTGCTTCGGGATGGTGATCCCGGGGGCGCCGTTGGGCGCCGTGACGACCGCCGGCATGCCGGCCTGCGGGATCTGCGCCGTACCGTTCGCCTTACCGGGGAACGCATCGAGGACGTCTACGACGAACACGAAGGAGTCGGTCGACCCCGAGTTCGCCTGGCCGGCGCCCTCCGCGGTGGTGGCGATCGCGACGCGCGATCCGACCGTCGTGCACCGGAGCCCGACCGTGACGGAGGATGTCGCCGAGTCGCCGAGCGTCACGATCGTGCCGAGTCCCGAGTAGTCGCTCTGGCTGAGCACCGCTCCGGTCGACCCGTTCAGGAGGGTGTACTTGAAGACGGCGACATCGCCGTCGTGAAGCTCCTCCCCGTCACCGGCGATGAGGGTGCTCCGCTCGGTCTTCTTGGTGACCACCGGAGTCGGGAAGTCGATCGTCGGCGTGCTGCCGAACTCACCCGTCGCCGTGACGACCTCCGAGGCGTCGCCGGAGGACACGGGCGAGTCGCAACCGGACCCGAACGGCCCCTGCGCACACGAGGTGAGGCTCGCGATGATGCCTGCTGCCAGAAGCAGCACGGGAAGGGTGCGCACGGGTCCTCGTTTCATCGTTCGGGATCTCGTTTCGTGGTCGGTCGTGGTTCGGGGCTTCGACAATTCTAGGCCGATGGTTCGGGCTGTCCGGGCGCACCGGTCGCGCGGCGCGCAGCAGACTCCGCCTGCCTGGCCGCCTTGCGTGCGCGCTTGTCGCTCGCCTGTCGCTGGCCGAGCGCGCCGGGAGTCCAGGCCTCGATGTCGTCATCCGAGTACTCGGGTTTGGCCTTGCGCTTGAGCTGCGGCAGCACGGTGCCGGGCGCGAGCCTCCTGGCCGTGAGGAGGAAGCCGGTGTGGGCGACCATCCGGTGGTCCGGGCGCACGGCGAGGCCCTCGACGTGCCAGCCGCGCACCATGGTCTCCGAGGATTCGGGGTCGGTGAAGCATCCGGTCGCCCTGACGGCCTCGGCGACCCGCGAGAGCTGGGTGACCGTCGCGACGTAGCAGACGAGCACGCCGCCCGACGTGAGGGCGTCGGAAGAGGCCTCGAGGCACTCCCAGGGGGCGAGCATGTCGAGCACGATGCGATCGACGCTCCCGGGATCCACGGCGTTTCCGAGTTCGAGCGCGAGGTCCCCGAGGCGCACCTCCCAGTTCGCCGGCTCTGCGCCGAGGAATGCGGTCGCATTCCCTCGGGCGACCCGCGCGAACTCCTCGCGGCGCTCGAAGGAGACGAGGCGGCCTGTCGGACCGATGGCGCGCAGGAGGGAGAGCGAAAGCGCTCCGGAGCCGACGCCGGCTTCGACGACGGTCGCCCCGGGGAAGATGTCGCCGACCAGGAGGATCTGGGCGGCATCCTTCGGATAGACGATCGCGGCGCCACGCGGCATCGACATGACGAAATCGGTGAGCAGTGGGCGCAGGGCCAGGTACTCATCGCCGACGGTGCTCGTCACGACGGAGCCGTCGGGGGCGCCGATGATGGAGTCGTGGGAGAGGATGCCGCGGTGCGTGTGGAACACCGAGCCCTCCTCGAGCGTGATGGTGTTGAGCCGGCCGCGGGGGCCGGTGAGCTGCACGCGGTCGCCCGCACGGAACGGGCCGCTCTGGCGACGGATGGCGTCCCCGCTCATCGGTTCACTCCCTCCGCGGCTGTCGAGGTGTGTGCCGCGAAGGCCTCGCCGAGGTCGGCGACCGTACGGCCGGCCAGTGTCGGCCAGAGCGTGTACGAGGGGCTCGGGGCCAGGTTTACGTGGGCGGGAACCCCGATCACGACAGCACCGGATGCCGTGGCCGAGGCGAGGCCGGGTTCCGAGTCCTCGATCGCCACACAGTCCCTCGGGTCGACCCCGAGAATGGCTGCAGCCTTCAGATAGGGCTGCGGATGCGGCTTCGAATGTTCGACATCGCTGCCGGAGACGATCGTCGCGAAGACCGGGTGGTCGAAGTCGTTCGCGATGTGCTCGGCGAGCGGTCGCATCGACATCGTGACGAGAGCAGTCGGGATCCCGGCCTCCCGCAGCTCCAGCAGGAGCTCGCGGGCTCCCGGACGCCACGGGATCGACCTCCTCGCCTGCTCGAGCACGCGCTCGGTGAGGTGGTCGATGATCTCCTGCTCGTCGAGGTCGACCCCGCGGCCGCGCAGGATGCTCGCCGAATGCCACAGGCCGGCCCCGACGAGCGTGAGGCCGTCCTCAGCCGTCCAGCTGCCGCCGAAGGAGGCGACGAGGTCGCGCTCGGCCGTCATCCAGTACGGTTCCGTGTCGACGAGGGTGCCGTCCATGTCCCACAGGACGGCGGCGGGGGTTGGGCTGGTCACGACTACCGAGTCTACGGGCGCGGACCGGGCGCACGCCCCAGGGCGGGTGGACCTATCCTTGAAGCGGAGGTGGAGTGTGGCAGCAGGATCGAATGGCCTGACCGGGCGCCTGCTCGTCGTCGCCTTCGAGGGCTGGAATGATGCGGGTGAGGCGGCGACCGGGGCCGTGCGCACCCTGCGCGACGCGCTCTCGGTCGATCCCATCCTCGAGGTCGACGCCGAGGTCTACTTCGACTACCAGTTCAACCGTCCGATGACGACGATGGATGACGACGGCAGGCGGATCCTCGTCTGGCCGAGTGTCACGATGTTCGGGCCCGGCGACGATCCTGGCGCCGACCCCGGCGATGCCGCTCGGAACATCTACCTGCTGCTCGGGACGGAGCCGGCCAGGAGCTGGAAGCAGTTCACCGCCGAGATCATGGAGGTCGTGCGCGAGCATCGCATCGACGGGATCGTGACGCTCGGCGCCATGCTCGCGGACGTGCCCCACACCCGGCCGATCTCCATCTTCGTCAGCAGCGAGAACGCCGAGGTGCGTGACCGGCTCGGAGTCGAGAAGAGCACCTACGAGGGGCCGGTCGGCATCCTCTCGGTGATCTCGGCGGCCGCAGAGGATGCCGGGATCCCCACCCTGTCGATCTGGGCATCCGTGCCCCACTACGTTCACAACGCGCCGTCGCCCAAGGCGACGCTCGCGATCATCGATCGCCTCGAGGAGATCATCGATGTCGTCGTGCCGCGCGGCGACCTCGTCGACGAGTCGGCCGCCTGGGAGAGCGGGATCAACGCCCTCGCCGAGGAGGACGACGACATGGCCAACTACATCGAGCAGCTCGAGCAGGCACGCGACACCGTCGACTCTCCGGAGGCGAGCGGTGAGGCGATCGCGGAAGAGTTCGAGCGCTACCTGCGCCGTCGAGACGGCAAGGCGGACGGGCGCGACCGGCCGTAGCTACAGACGGATGCCGAGGAGCGCGTCGATGGCGGCGATCGTGCCGGTGCTCGGTGTGCTGCCGGACGCGATCTTCGAGTCGATCAGCGCGAGGGCGCCGGGAGTGTCGAGGTCGTCGGAGAGCCTGTCGCGCAGGAGCTCGAGCACGCGGTCGTCGGCGCCGGTGGCCGACGTGGCCCAGGAGACCCAGCGAGACAACCGCTCGACTCCGGCGGTGAGGTCGCCGTCCGTCCACTCCCAGTCCGCGCGGTAGTGGTGCGCGAGCAGCGTCAGGCGGATGGCCCGCGGGTCGACGCCGTCGGCGACGAGCCGGGAGACGAACTCGAGGTTCCCCTTCGACTTGCTCATCTTCTCGCCGTCGAGCGCGACCATGCCGGCGTGCGAGTAGGAGTGCGACCAGTCGCGGCCGGTGAGCGCCGCAGAATGCGCTGCGCTCAGCTCGTGGTGCGGGAAGACGAGGTCGGAGCCGCCGCCGTTGAGCGCGATCGGCGAGTCGAGGTGCTGCGCGCCGATGACAGAGCATTCCACGTGCCAGCCGGGCCGGCCCCGGCCGACCGGTGAATCCCAGGCCGGCTCCCCGGAGCGTTCCGCGCGCCAGAGGAGCGGATCGAGCGGGTCGCGCTTGCCCGGGCGCCCTGGGTCTCCCCCGCGCTCGGCTGAGAGCACGAGCATCGTGGCGCGGTCGAGGCCGCTCTCCTGGCCGAGGTGCCAGGGGGTGAGGTCCTCGGCGGCGGCCAGGTCGAAGTAGAGGTCGGGTGCGGCATCCGGAGCACCGCCTGAGTCGTCGCCGGTGGCCTCCACCCAGTAGGCGAAGCCCTCGTCGAGCAACCGCTGGCAGGCCGCAGCGATCGCGGCGATCGACTCGACGACGCCGACGTAGTGTTCGGGCGGGATGATGCGCAGGGCCTCCATGTCGCTGCGGTACAACTCGATCTGCGATTCCGCCAGGTCACGCCAGTCGGTGCCGGTGGCCTTCGCCCGTTCGAGGAGTGGATCGTCGACATCCGTCACGTTCTGCACGTAGTCGACCCGGTGCCCGGCGTCGCGCAGCACCCGGTTCAGGGTGTCGTAGGCGAGGTAGGTCGCGGCGTGTCCGAGATGGGTGGCGTCATACGGCGTGATGCCGCAGACGTACAACTGCGCGACCTCGTCGACGACAACCGGCCGCACCTCGCCGCTCGGGGTGTCGAAGACGTGCGGATGCCCGCCGCGGCCGGGCAGGCGCGGCACCTCCGGTGCATTCCACGACCTCACGGCAGCAAGACGCCGGTGGACAGGAGCGCGACGAGGGTTCCGCCGAGCAGGATGCGGTAGATCACGAAGGGCAGGAACGAGCGCTTGGAGATGTAGCTCATGAAGAACGCGATGACGGCGAACCCGACGACGAACGCCACGAGGGTCGCGGCCGCGATCTCCCAGCCGGTGAAGATGTCCGGGACGCATCCGGCTGCCGCGTCGAGGCACGGGTCCTTGACCGTCTTGTAGAGCTGGAACAGCCCGCTGCCAAACACCGCAGGGATCGCGAGCAGGAACGAGTAACGCGCTGCGGCCCGTCGTTCGTAGCCGAGGAAGAGCCCCGCCGTGATCGTGCCGCCCGAGCGGGAGACCCCCGGGATGAGGGCGAGGGCCTGGGCGAGCCCGTAGACGATCGCGTGCGGCCAGGTGAGCTGTTTGAGACGCAGCTCCTTGCGGCCGACCCAGTCGGCGATGCCGAGCAGGATGCCGAACCCGATGAGTGTGAAAGCGACGATCCAGAGCGAGCGGAGGTTCGTCTCGATCTGGTCCTGGAAGACGATGCCGAGGACCACGATCGGGATGCTGCCGAGGATGATGAACCAGCCGATCCTGGCATCCGGATCGTTGCGCGGAATGCGGCCGAAGAGCGAGCGGAACCAGCGCCCGATGATGCGGGTGATGTCGTGCCAGAAGTACACGACGACGGCGGTCTCCGTGCCGAGCTGGGTGATGGCGGTGAAGGCTGCGCCGGGGTCTGCGCCGCTGCCCAGGAACTCCCCCACGATGCGCAGGTGGGCGCTCGAGGAGATGGGAAGGAACTCGGTGAGACCCTGTACCAGGCCGAGAATGAGCGCCTCGATCAGACCCACGTGCCGGCTTTCTGTTGGAGTTCTGGAGCTCGTTGCGGAGCTAGTAGTTCAGGAGCAGGTCGGTGAGGACCCGCCTGCCAAAGACTAATGCGTCGAGCGGCACCCGTTCGTCAACGCCGTGGAACATGGCGGGAAAGTCGAGCTCGGCTGGCAGTTTCAGCGGGGCGAAGCCGTAGCCGGTGATCCCGAGCTTGCTGAGTGCCTTGTTGTCGGTGCCGCCCGAGAGCAGGTAGGGCAGCACGGGTGCACCGGGGTCGTGTTCGTTCAGTGTGGCGATCATCGCCTCGATGAGCGGTCCGTCGAAGCTCGTCTCGAGGCCGACGTCGCGGTGCACGACGACGACCTCGATGTCGGGTCCGACGAGGTCGGCGACCTCGGCGAGTACGGCATCCTCCTCGCCGGGCAGGGTACGGATGTCGATGAGTGCTTCGGCGGTGTCCGGGATGACGTTGTGCTTATAGCCGGCGCTCAGCAGTGTCGGGTTGCTCGTGGTGCGCAGGGTGGCGCGGATGAAGCCTGCCGCAGTCCCGGTGGCGATCGCGAGTTCGTCCGGGCCGACTTTTTCAGGGTCTTTGCCGAGGATGCGGGCCACCTCGGCGAGCAGCGCCGTCGTGGTCTCGGTGAGCCGGATGGGCCATTCGCGGCGGCCGATCTTCGCGACGGCCTCGGCCAGTTTCGTGACCGCGTTGTCCTGGATGTACCGCGAGCCGTGGGCGGCGACGCCCCGGGCCACGAGTTTGATCCAGAGGAGCGTCTTCTCGCCGGTCTGGAGCAGGTAGGAGCGCTGGTTACCGAGCGTGACGGAGTAGCCGCCGACCTCGCTGATCGCCTCGGTCGCGCCGGCGAAGAGTTCCGGATGCCGGTCGACGAGGTAGTGGGCGCCATACACCCCCCCGGCCTCCTCGTCGGCGAAGAACGCGATGACGAGGTCACGGGCGGGTTGGCGGCCGCTGCCGAGGATGTCCTGGAGCGCGGTGACGATCATCGCGTCCATGTTCTTCATGTCGACGGCGCCGCGTCCCCAGAGGAGGCCGTCTTTGATGACACCGCCGAACGGGTCGACCGACCAGTTGTCCGGCTGGGCCGGGACGACATCCGTGTGGCCGTGGACGACGAGCGCCGGCTTGGCAGGGTCAGCGCCTTCAACCCGCGCCACAACGCTCACGCGCCCCTTCGCGCTCTCGAACATCTCGGGCTCGAGGCCCATGGCCGTGAGCTTCGCGGAGAGGTACTCCGCGGCCTCGACCTCGCCGTTCGACTTGCCCTCGCCGTAGTTGGTGGTATCCATTCGGATGAGGTCCCGCGCGATGATGGCGGTCTCGTCAAGGGAGTCGTCTGCGGGTTCCGTCGTCATGCCCACAACGCTACCTGTTGGCCGCTCCGGTGGGACGATGGAGCCCTGCCGGACATGCTATTCTCGTGAGTCGGTGCAAGCCGAAAAACATCCTGTCCGGATGGCGGAAATGGTAGACGCGCTAGCTTGAGGTGCTAGTGCCCGTATAGGGCGTGGGGGTTCAAGTCCCCCTTCGGACACAACGAACTCCAACCTGCATTTCGCTGCTTGCCACCCACGGCACCGGCGCCGCATCATGGGGCATGACCAAATACCTCATCTCCTTCCCCAGCGAAGCCATGGTGCTGACCGAGGAGGAGTTCCCCACGGTCGTCGCTGAGTCCCATGCCGTCATCGAGGAGGCGAAGGTCGCCGGCGTCTATGTGTTCGGCGGCGGCATCGACGAGAGTGTCGCCCCCGTGCTGGTCGCGGCCGACGGCTCGGTGTCGAGCGAGACCTATCCGGGCATCGAGATCAGAGGCGGCTTCACCGTCCTCGAACTGCCCGACCGCGGGGCCGCCGTGGAGTGGGCCCGCAAGATCGCGGTGGCCTGCCGTTGCTCACAGGAACTACGCGAATTCGGGTACGACCCTCAGAGCTAGGCCAGGGAGCCTGCCCCGACCGCCCCTCTGCTAGTGCGAGTGCGACCTGACCATCCTGTGCGCTGAGGTTGGTGAACCAGCCGCCAGGGGGTTTCGGCTTGAGCCGATATTGTATACGGTCTATTGACCAGATCTACCTGGCGGCAGCGATGCAGCCGCGCCGGCTACCGAAGGAGAGCACGACATGAGAACAGCGCTGGTAACGGGTGGAGCCCGTGGCCTCGGAGCCGCAACGGCCGAGCGGTTGCGCGCGGACGGCATCCGCGTCATCACGCTCGACATCGCCGGGGACGTCGATGTCGTGGTGGACATCACCGACGAGAAGGCGTTCGTCGAAGCGTCCGCGGGTATCGGCCCGGTCGACATCCTCGTCAACTCTGCGGGAATCCCGGGCCCCGGCATCCCCCTGGTCGAAACGAAGGCAGACGACTGGCGCAACGTGTTCGAGGTCAACGTGCTCGGAGTAGTGGCGACCATGCGCGCCTTCGTGCCCGGGATGGTCGAGCGCGGCTGGGGTCGGGTCGTGAACTTCGCCAGCATGGCAGGCAAGGACGGCAACCCGAACCTCTCGATCTACTCGGCCTCGAAGGCCGCTGTGATCGCCCTGACGAAATCGGCGGGCAAGGAACTCGCAACGACAGGTGTCCTCGCCAACGCGATCGCCCCAGCGGTGATCGCGACCCCGATGAACGACAACACGGCGCCAGATGTGCTCGCACACATCACGAGCCTCATCCCGATGAAACGCGTGGGTCGTGCCGAGGAGGTTGCCGAGCTGGTGGCCTGGCTGTCGTCGGACAAGGTCAGTTTCTCGACCGGCGCGGTCTACGACATCAGCGGCGGCCGCGCGACGTACTGACCGCGCGTCCGTTGCTGGACGCCACGGGATGCCGTGCCCTTCGGCCCGCCCCGGCGCATCCCCCGTGGAGACCCTCGGCCGGCATGAATCCGCCTCAGTGCGAGTGCGACCTGATCATCGCGAAGAGCGCGAAGACTCCGAGGATGGCGACGATCGTTCCGATCGTCAGGAGTACGTATTCGATGGGGTGCATAGCCCCAGTATTCTCCGGATGCCAGGGCGGAGCCAGTCTCAGGCCCTCACCTCACCGGCCGTGTCGGCGTCGCATCCGATCGCCGAGCTCAGCCGGCCACCGCATCCGGCCAGTCGACGTTCGCCTCATACTCAGGGTGACGCTTGAGGTAGGCGGCGATGAACGGGCAGATCGGCACGATCCTCTTGCCCTGCGCCACGGCATCCTCGAGCACGTGGCGCGCAAGGCGCGTACCGAGGCCCTGCCCTCCGTAGCTGCTGTCGACGACCGTGTGCGTGAAGAGGCGGCTGTCGCCGCGATCGTGGTACTCGGCGAACCCGATCGTCGTCTCGGCGTCACGCAGCTCGTACTGCGTGGAAGCGGGCATGTCCTCGATCGTGAACCGGTCGGGAGCGGTGGCGGGCGTCTCGTCATTCGTCATAGGAACAAGTCAATCATCGGATGCTGCGCGCCGCTGAGACGGTGCGACCTGCTCTACGGTGCAGTGCCCGATCAGCGCACGAGACGGATCTCGCGCACGTCGCCGAACCGCGGGTCGATCTTCTCGGCTCCATCAGGCTGGAAACCGTTGCGGCGGTAGAACGCGGTCGCACGCGGGTTCTCCTCAAGCACCCAGAGCGAGGCGGGGCGGTCGCCGAGCGCAGCATCCAGGAGTGCCTGACCGAGGCCCGAACCGTGGTGGGCCGCCAGGAGGTAGATCGCGCCGAGCTCCAGGTCGCGCGGAGGGTTCTCGTCGCGACTCGGGAGGGTCGAAGCGAACCCGACGATGTTCCCATCGACATCCGCGACCCACAGCTCGCCGAGCCCGTCGTCGATCGTGCGCCGCCACATCCGGGCGCGCTCGCCGGGCGGAAACCCCTCGATGACGCCGGCCGGAAAATGGCCGGTATAGGTCTCGATGTGGGCGTCGTAGTGCACCTGACCGATGGCGTCGGTGTCCCCTGCCGTAGCCCGTCGAACGCTTTCCGTCATGCTCGGATGCTACCCGTTGAGCCCTGTGGAGAACGGCCGCGAATGTCGGTGGCGGGGTGTTGCCTTGGAGTATGGAAAGCATCCGGATCGACGAGACATCGCCGATCCACGCGGATGCCGTTCAGGAGGATTTCGACGCCGAGTTCGACGCGATGGTGGCATCGTGGTCGGCCGAGCGGTGGCTGTTCGAGAATGGTGAATCCAACGAGGCGCAGGAGTGCATTGACGCGCTCCTGGAGGCTCGGGCGATCAAGGCGTCGGCGGAGGCCCGCGAGCAGCAGTGCCTGGCCCGGCTCGAAGCGCTCGCGCTGGAGTCGGCGGAGGCGGAGGCGCCCTCCGCACACGGTGACTCTCGCGAGATCGCCTGGCGTTCGATGGCAGCGGAGATCGCGGTGGCGACCCGGATGTCCGATCGTACGGTGCAGGCGATGATGGGCCGGGCGACGGCGCTCGTTCACACCCTGCCTTCGGTTTTGGATGCGCTCGGTGCCGATCGCATCTCTTTCGGGCATGCGCGGGTGATTCTGGAGCACGCAGTGGGCATCGAGCCGGCTGCTCTCGACGAGTATCAGCGGATCACGTTGGAGCGTGCGGAGGAGACCACGCCGGGCAGGCTTGCTGCGACGGCGAAGATTGCGGCGGCCCGGTTGCGGGCGGAAAGTTTCGAAGAGCGTCATGCTCGGGCCCGTGAAGGGCGGAAAGTTACCATTCGGGATCTGGATGGGGGGATGTCCGAGCTGGTCCAGGTGTTGCCGACCGTGTATGCGGCGGCGGTATTCGATCGGCTGACTCGTCAGGCGAAGGCGGTCGCCGCGACCGGGGATCCGCGTACCCGCGATCAGCTCCGTGCCGATCTGGCGATGGATCTGTTGTTGACCGGTGAGCCGGCGTGCGGTGAGGATGCCCCGCACACGCCCGCGTCAGGTATTCGTGCTGAGGTGGCGATCCTCATCCCGGCCTTCACCCTGCTGGGTGAGAGTGACGAGCCGGCTACCCTGCTCGGACGTGGCCCGATCGACCTGGATACCGCGTGCCGGTTGGCCTCGCAGGCACCGGAGTTGGTGCGGGTGCTGACCGATCCGGTGACCGGGATGGTCATCAACGCGGACAATTATCGGCCGACCTCGAGTCTGCGACGGTATCTGGAGCAGCGGGACCGGCATTGCGGGTTCCCGGTCTGCAACCGGGATGCCCGCTACACCGATATCGACCACACCATCCCCTGGGAACACGGCGGTCGAACGGTTCCGGGCAATCTGGCCTGCCTGTGTCGTGGACACCACACCCTGAAACATCACGGTGGCTGGACGGTGAAACAGACCAGCCCCGGCATCCTCGAATGGACCAGTCCGTTGGGTCGAGTCGTCAGCGACGCCGCACCGCCGGGACCACGATTCGAACCCGAACCACCGCCCGACCCGGCACTCAGCTCAGCGCGCAGCATCGACGACCTGCACGACGCGGATTCACCCGCACCATTCTGACCCTTCTCGACCCTCAACGATGTATCGTTGAACCGACGGGGACGCGCCCGGCGCCACCCTCCCAGGGAAGGACCATCATGAACAGTTCACACGAACACGGACTCAGCCTGTGGGACACGTTCGAGAGCCTGCGCTCCGAGTTCGGGCGCCGCATCGGACCGAGGATGGGTCGCGGGAATGTTCGCGCAGCGATCCTCGCGATCCTGACCGAGGGGCCGATGCATGGCTACCAGATCATCCAGGACATCGAGAAGCGCAGCAACGGCGCATGGAAGCCGAGCGCCGGGTCCGTGTACCCGACGCTCCAGCTCCTCGCGGACGAAGGCCTCATCCAGGCGAAAGAAGCCTCCGGCCGGAAGACCTACTCGATCACCGCCAGCGGAAAAGACGAAGCCGCAGCCGGCGGCGCCGCGCCCTGGGAGAATCTCGGCGTCAGAGATGCCTCACGGTCGATGGTTTTGCCCAAGGCAGGTGTCAAACTGGCAGAGGCGGCGAGTCAGATCGCCCGCGGAGGAACACCGGAACAGGTCGACGCGGCCGTCGCCATAATCGACGAGGCCCGCCGCAAGCTCTACGCGATCCTCGCCCAAGACTGACAGCCCAAGGACTGACAGCCCAGGATTGAACGGATGCCGCCCGCCGGCGGCACCAGGGAGAATCGATGACGAAGGCCCGACACCTGCGCGCGCGGTACCGGCGGATTCTGCGATTCGCCGCACGGTACATCGCCCAGGAGTGGTGGTTCGAAGTCTTCCTGCCGCGCCTCGGACTCGGTTGGATGTCGCGTCGAGGGCGCTCGAAGCGAGCCCAGCACATCGCGCAGCACTTCCACGCGATGGCCGTCGGACTCGGCGGCCTCATGATCAAAGTCGGCCAGTTCATGTCGTCCCGGCTCGACGTCCTCCCTCCCGCCATCACGAGTGAGCTCGAAGCTCTCCAGGACGAAGTACCACCTGCAGACTTCACCCAGGTCCGCGCCCTCGCCGAGGCCGATCTCGGAGTTCCGCTGGAACAGGCATACTCCTCCTTCGACCCGGAACCGGTCGCGGCGGCCTCCCTCGGACAGGTGCATCGCGCGAAGCTCTCCCCCGCCGACGCCGAACTCGTCGGGTTCGAGAACGTCGTCGTGAAGATCCAGCGACCAGGGGTCGACGCGATCGTCACGGTCGACCTTGCCGCATTGCGCAAGATCGCCGGATGGCTCGACCGCGTCCCCTTCATCTCCCGACGCGTCGATCTGCCCGCTCTTCTGAAGGAATTCGCCGCCGTCAGCATGGAGGAGATCGACTACCTGCACGAAGGCGCCAACGCCGAACGATTCGCCGAGAACTTCCACGACAATCCGCGCGTGCAGGTCCCCGCCGTCGTGTGGGAACGCACCACCCGGCGCGTGCTGACCCTGTCCGACGTCACCGCGATCAAGGTCAACGACCGGAAGGCCCTCGCCGCAGCAGGAATCGACCCGACCGCCGTCGCCAAGGGGCTGGCGAGCGCCATGTTCGACCAGCTCTTCACCCACGGGTTCTTCCACGCAGACCCGCACCCCGGCAATATCTTCGTGACACCGGCGTCGAACTCACAGGATTGGGTGCTCACCTTCGTCGATTTCGGCATGATGGGCCAGGTTCCCGACAACCTCAGGGATGGCCTGCAGCGAGCCGTCATCGCGGTCGCCGCGCGGGACGCGAAAGGCCTCGTCGCCAGCATCCGCGCCATGGGGATGCTCCTGCCCTCTGCAGAGGGAGCCCCGCTCGAGCAGGCGATGAGCGAACTGTTCGACCGGTTCGGGGGGATGGGCTTCGCCGAGTTGCAGAAGGTCGACCCGCACGAGTACAAGGACTTCGCCGACAAGTTCGGAGTCGTCGTGCGCACGATGCCGTTCCAGCTCCCGGAGAACCTGCTCCTCATCATCCGAGCCATATCGGTGACCTCGGGAGTCTCGACAGCCCTCAACCCGGCCTTCAACATCTGGACGGCGATCGAGCCCTACGCAGCGCGGCTCACGAACGACCAACGCGGAAACGCCGCGAGGGCGCTGTTCGCACAGGCCGTCGACACCCTCGGAGTCATCGCACGCCTGCCACGGCAACTCGACGACCTCAGCACACTCATCCAGAGAGGCCGCCTCTCGATCGAGATCCCCGCGATCGAACACCGGCTGCGCGCACTCGAGCGGCTCGGTCAGCGAGTGGTCTCCGCCGCCGTCTTCGCGGGGCTGCTCCTCGGCGGAATCTTCCTCCGGCAGATTGACGAAGTGTTCGGTTGGGTACTGATCTCGGCCTCGGCGCTCCCCCTGCTTCACGCGGTGTTCGCAGGAGTGAGCGGCCGAGGCCGAGATCACTAACCGCGTGCGAGGGTCAACACGTCCTCCGTGCTGAGGGGCTTGCCGGCGATTCCCCAGTCACCACTGCTCACTTCTTCGACCACGCACCACGTCACCGAGCGCATGTTCTCCCCCTCGATCTTCACCATGGTGTCGGTCAGGGTCCGGATGATCTCGTGCTTCTGCTCGGGTGAGAAAACACCCTCAATGATCTTGACGTTGATGAACGGCATGATGCTCTCCTCAGAATTCAGTTGCTTGAATGGAACGCTTTCAACGCTAAGAAGAGACGTACCTGAGCACATCGGGGGTACCCGACGGATTTGGCGCTCACCGCGACGAGAAGTTTCGGGTACCACGTAGTCGGGCGCTCTGATTCGGGATTCAGGGTTCAGAGCCGTGGATGCCCGTCCTCCAGCTCCGGCAGCCGCGCAGCAGCGGCGGCACGTGCGGACTTGCCGACAAGCGACAGCTTTGCGTACAGGTTCGACAAATGTCGCTCCACTGTGCGCGTGCTCAACGACAGGAGAGACCCGACGCCCTCGTTGCTATAGCCCTGCGCGACGAGTCGAAGGACTTCGAGTTCTCGCGAAGTCAATTCGGGTGCGGGCTGTTTTGGGGCCGCCCCTCCGGCGAAATCCGTCACTTCTCCGAGGAACTCAGGCCACGCGGGCTCATCGGCGAGCAGGATGTGGTTGCGGCCGCGCAGCGACACGAAGCGGGCATCCGGGATGAGCCCGGCAAGTCGCCGGCCCTCCTCAAAAGGCACACTACGGTCACCATCGGCATGCAACACCAGGGTACGAGCCGACACCTCACGCGCTGACGAAGCCACGTTCACCGTCGAACGTGCTCGAGCGCTCGCCAGCGCGGCCTCCGGCGACATCGACCGACGCTGCAACTCGTCGAACCATCGCAACTGTATCTCCGTCGCTTCAGGGATCATCGACGACGTGAACACCCGTCGGTAGATCGGGTCCGCACGCCCCCAACCCAGCTTGATCATCTGCCACTCGAGCTCGATCTCCTCCCGTTCCAGATCTGTGACGGCTCTCTCCATGGCTGCACGACCGTACGCCCCCCAGAGGAGCAGGTTCGTAACCTGGTCTGGATGGCGACGTGCGTATTCGACAGCGACGGCGCCTCCCTGCGACATGCCGAGCAACGTGAAACTGGACAACCCCGCGGCCGACACGACCGCCTCGAGGTCGGCAACCCACTGATCGAGTCCGTAAGCCTGCGGATCACGATCGGACAGGCCGCTCCCCCGATCGTCGTACCTGATGACAGTAAATCGTTGGCCGAGTTCGGTGAGCCAGTGGCTCCATAGCGGGCTGGACCAGTCGTAATCCAGATGGGTGAGCCACGTCGCAACCCGAACCAGTGGCGGACCACTGCCATGGCGAGACCACGCGATGCGGGTACCGTCGGACGATGTCGTAAACGAGACCGCGTTCCTCATCTGCGGATTCTACCCGCAAGGGACCTCGCGTCCCGGTGACGCCGGCGCGGCCCTGCTGCAAGCGACGAACGGTACCAGTGAACTCCGTCTTGACGTGCGTTATACACCTGTATAGTCTCTTGGACGTGCGTACAGCGGAGCCGGCGCCGGAGAGCGACCTCACGGCGCGCGCCCGCCTTCGGAACTCGGCCATCGAGGTCTTCGCCGCGCGCGGCTTCGGCGCCAGCGTTCGCGACATCGCGGCCCACGCCGGCGTGAGCGCAGGGCTCATCACGCACCACTTCGGCTCCAAGGCGAACCTGCGCACCGAGTGCGACACCGAGGTCGTCCGCCTGTACCGGGTGCTCAAGAGCGACGGCATCGCCAGGCCGCCGGCCCAGTCGATGTGGATGATCGCGGAACTCGACGACTACGCCGCGATGTTCGTCTACATCCTGCGCAGCGTCCGCGAGGGCGGGCCGGCAGGGAAGCAGATCCTCGAGCACTTGATCGAGGAGGCGATCGCGTTCTCCGAGGAAGGCGTCGCATCCGGCGTCGTACGATCGAGCCGCGACCCCGCCGCCAGGGCACGGTACCTCGTCACCTCGAGCCTCGGCGGCATCATCCTGCAACTCTCGCTCCAGCCGCAGCTCGAGCTCGCAGAGGTCGGCCCGACGGTGCGCAGGATCGTCGACGAGATCACACTGCCGACCCTTGAGCTCTACACCGAGGGCGTCATCGCTGACAGACGCTTCCTCGACGAATACCTCCGCTATGCCAACCACGCTTCAACCACCGAATCGGAGACGACACCATGACCACGACACTCGCTGTCGACGTCGCAGGGCTCGAGAAGAACTTCGGCTCCACTCGAGCGCTCGACGGGCTCGACCTGCGCATCGAGACGGGAACCGTCGCAGGCTTCCTCGGCCCGAACGGTTCCGGCAAGACGACGACCATTCGCATCCTGCTCGGCCTGCTCAGGGCGGATGGCGGCCGTGCGAGGCTCCTGGGCGGCGACCCGTGGAAGGATGCCGTCGAACTCCACCGCCGCGTCGCCTACGTGGCCGGCGACGTCACGCTCTGGCCGAACCTCACCGGCGGAGAGGCCATCGACATCCTCGGCTCACTGCGCGGCGACCTCGACCGCGCGCGGGTGGATTCCTTCCTCCAGCGCTTCGACCTGGACCCCACGAAGAAGGCGCGCAGCTATTCCAAGGGCAACCGGCAGAAGGTCGGCCTCGTCTCCGCATTCGCGAGCCGAGCGGAACTGCTGTTCCTCGACGAACCGACCAACGGACTCGACCCGCTCATGGAGGGCGTGTTCACCGAATGCGTGTCCGAAGCGCGGGCCGAAGGAAAGTCGGTGCTCCTCTCGAGCCACATCTTCGCCGAAGTGGAGAAGCTGTGCGACACCGTGACCATCATCCGCGACGGGTGTACCGTCGAATCGGGCACGTTGTCCGAACTCCGGCACCTCCAGCGATCGACGATCACCGTGACACTGGACGGCGACCCGTCGGCGCTCTCCACGATCGACGGTGTGCACGACCTGGTCGCCGACGGCGGACACGCGACGTTCACCGTCGACAGCCGCGTGCTGCCTGAGGTGCTCGCCGTCCTGGCGCCGCTGAACCCCCGCGAACTCGTCTCCACTCCCCCATCGCTCGAAGAGCTCTTCCTCCGCCACTACGGCGTGCACGCGGCGGCATCCGAATGAGCACCACCGGAACGGCCGCCACCAGAATGGCCACGACCGGTACGACCACTACCGGATCGGCTGCCACCGGCGCCGGCACCATGATGGGCTTCATCGTGCGCCGCAACTGGCTCAGGATGCTCATCTGGCTCGTCGTGCTCGCCGGCATGATCCCGCTCGTGATCGACTCGCAGCGCGAACTCTTCCCTACCCAGGACGCACGCGACGCGTACGCCGAGGTTGCGAACACGCCGGCGATCGCCGCGCTCACCGGTCTGCCCTATGCGGCCGGCACACTCGGCGGCATCCTCAACATCAAACTGTGGATGACGGTGGCCATCGCACTCTCCCTCGCGGTCGTCTTCCTGGTCACCCGCAACGGCCGCGCCGAGGAGGAGAGCGGCCGCACCGAACTGCTGAGAGCAGGCGTTCTCGGACGGCACGCCTACTCACTCGCGAACTGGACGGTGTTCGCCGTCTTCGCCGCGATCGTCGGACTGGCGTGCTCGGCCCTGGCCATCACCCAGGGCCTCCCGGCCGAGGGCGCCCTGCTCATGGGGGCATCGTTCGTCGGCGTCGCGCTCGTCTTCCTCGGGATCGCCGCCGTGACCGGCCAGCTCGCCACGACCAGTCGTGGAGCGAACGCACTGGCCTCCGCCGTGCTCGCCGTCGCCTATCTCATCCGCGCGGTCGCCGACGTCAGGGCAGAGGGCGACCGCGCGGCCTGGTTCACCTGGCTCTCCCCCCTCGGCTGGGGGCAGCAGGCCAGATCGTACGGCGAGAACCTGTGGTGGCCGATCATCCTGTGCGTCGTCGTCACCGTCATCCTGTGCAGCATCGCGCTCGCACTCGAACGCACACGGGACCTCGGCGCCGGCATCCTGCCCGATCGAGTCGGCCGCAGGGAGGCGTCGGCATTCGGCCGAACGCAACTCGGGCTGACGCTGCGCCTCCAGAGATCCTCCGTCATCGGGTGGACGGTCGGCATCCTCGTCGGCGCACTGTTCTTCGGCGGCGTCGCCACGGCGATGGCGGACCTCCTGTCCGGCGACAACCCCATCGCGCAGGCCTTCATCGGACCGTCGAAGGATCTCCTGGATGGCCTGCTCGGCTTCTTCACGATGGCCAACGCCCTGCTCGTCGCGGCCTTCGCCCTGCAGAGCAGTGACACGATCCGGTCGGAGGAGTCGACCGGGCGCGCCGAAGCACAGTGGTCGTCCGCGATCTCGCGGATCCGTTGGGCCGCGATCCGCATGGCCGTTCCCGCCGTCCTGTCGCTCGTCTTGCTGGCCCTGAGCGGTGCTGCGATCGGGCTCGCGTTCGGCGCAGCGGTCGGGGATGCGAGCCAGGCCAACCGGTACATGGTCGCGTCGATCGCCTACTGGCCGTCGATCCTGCTCGTGATCGGAGTGGTGGTCCTGTGCGCTGCGTTCCTCCCGCGAGCGGCCTCGGCCGTCACCTGGGGACTCTACGGTGTCGCCGTGTTGCTCTCGATGTTCGGGGACCTCTTCGGCCTTCCCGACTGGGTAGTCCAGAACACGCCGTTCAGCGCCGTTCCGCGGCTGGGCCAGGACTTCGCGGCGCTCCCGCTCATCGTGCTCACGATGCTCGCGATCATCGCGGGAGCACTCGGGTTGTGGCGGCTGCGTTCGAGGGACATGACAAGCGCCTGAGCCGATGGTCGGGGCCTGAGAGGCGACTCGTGCTCGATATGGTTATCCCATGAGCACGAGTTCCGCCCAGATCGGCAACACCAGCATCAAGCACGTCGTCGTCGTCGGAGCAGGCATGATCGGCCTGACGACCGCCTGGTACCTGCAGGAGCGCGGAGTGAAGGTGACCGTCGTCGACCGCAAGGGCGTCGCGGCCGGCTCCAGTTGGGGTAATGCCGGATGGCTGACCCCGGCGCTCACACTCCCCCTCGGTGAGCCCTCGGTGCTCCTCTCCGGCCCCAAGGCGATGCTGAGCTCCAAGTCGCCGCTCTACATCCCGCTCGCCCTCGACCCGAAACTCATCCGCTTCCTGCTCGGATTCGCGTGGCATGCCCTTCCCCGCCAGTGGCGGAAGTCGATCGAGATCTTCGCCAAGGTGAACCCCCTTGCGATGGAGCCGTTCCACGAACTCGCCGCGGGAGGCGTGACAGAACCGGTCAAGGAGGCCAAGCCCTTCCTCGCCGGGTTCCTGAACGACAAGGACCGCAAGGTCCTCCTCCACGAGTTCGAGGTCGTCGCCCAGAGCGGCGGAACGGTCGACTTCGACCTCGCCACCGGCGACGACCTCCGCAGGATCGAGCCGACCCTCTCGGATGCCGTCACCTCCGGCGTGCTCCTGCGGGGCCAGTACTTCATCAACCCGCCGAAATACGCAGAGTCGCTCGGCGCCGCAGTCGTCAAGCGCGGCGCCGAGCTCAGGACCGGGTTCGAGGTCGTGGGCATCGAGGACACGGGCTCGGGGGTCGAGGTGATCCCCGCATCCGGGCCGGACGGAACAGCAGAACCGATCAGGGCCGACGCCGTCGTCATCGCGACCGGCGCCTGGCTGGGCACGCTCGCCCGCCGGTTCGGCGTCAAAGCGATCGTGCAGGCCGGCCGTGGTTACAGCTTCAGCGTCACGCCCGAGGTCGTGCCGTCGCACCCCATCTACTTCCCCACCCAGCGCCTCGCCTGCACCCCGCTCGGCGATCGCCTGCGCATCGGCGGGATGATGGAATTCCGCAACGTCGATGCAGTACCGGATGCGCGCCGCATCCGCACGCTCGTGGATGCCGGGCGCCCCGTCTTCCAGGGCGTCGACTGGGAGGCCCGCAAGGAGGAATGGGTCGGAGGTCGCCCGGTCACCGCCGACGGCCACGCCCTCATCGGCGCGACGAGGTCACCGCGTGTCTTCGTGGGCGGCGGTCACGGCATGTGGGGAATCGCACTCGGCCCGCTCACCGGCAAACTGCTCGCGGGCGCCATCGTCGGCGAACCCGAACCGGTGCTGAAGCACTTCGACCCGCTGCGGTAGAGTCAGCCGGCCGTACTCTCGTCGATGCGGCGCAGGAGCGTCCCGAGTGCGTCGCGGATGGTCTCGTGGTCATACTGGCCGGCGCGACTCTCCCCCGAGATCACGGCGCAGCGGTGCACCTTCGCGAAATCTCCGTACGGGAACTCGTAATGGCCCTTGGTGTCGGGGTCCATCTCGTCGTTGATCCCCAGGAACCACTTCGAGTACTCCTCCCAGCCGTGCTTTTCGAGGAACTCGTTCTCCTCGTCGGCCGTCGGCGCGTGCTCGCTCCAGTCATCCCGACTGTCGTGCGTCGCCCTGCGATCCTCGATGAGGTCCTTCGCATGTTTGAACGCCACGTGATTGAGTGTGACTGTCATGGGATACAGCCCAGCAAACCCGGGCGATTTCGGCATTCGGGAAGCGTTCAGGCTCGGCAATCCTCAGCAAGCGCACAGGCTGGCGGCCAGTGGACGGTGATTTCGCAGTTGTTTGACTAGAACAAGTGTTCGATAATTGATGGATGTCGAATCTTGCGCTGGCACTCCCCGCCCGGGATGAGCAGGTGCGCGAGCTCCAGGAGCGCATCCGGCAACTGCAGCCGACCAGGCTCGACACACGCGCCCTGCCGACCCACCCGGCGATCGCGCGATTGCTGCCGGGCGGCGCCCTTCGCGAGGGTGCCACCTACTCGGTCGACCGCTCACTCACCCTCCTCATGCTCCTGCTCGCCGGCCCGTCGGCCGCCGGCACCTGGTGCGGCGTCGTCGGTGTCCCGGAGTTCGGCATCGAGGCCGCCGCCGGATTCGGCGTCGACCTGGAACGTCTCGTGCTGGTTCCCGACCCCGGCGACCAGTGGCTCGCCGCGACCGCCGCGATCGCCGACGCGATGGGCGTCATCGTCACCCGCCCACCCCGGCAGGCGAGCGAGGCGAGCGTCGCACGGCTCGCCGCGCGCCTGCGCAAGCGCGGGGCCACACTTCTCGTGCTGGGCAGCTGGCCGCAGAGCGAAGCGATGCTGAGCATCACCGAGAGCACCTGGACCGGCATCGGCAGCGGTCACGGCCACCTGGATGCCCGCGAGGCGACCGTGACCGTCACGAGCCGGGCGGGCGGGCGTCCACGCAGTACGCGCATCCGCCTGTCTGGAACTGCTGCACAGCCTGGGCCTGCTGCGCGCTCAGGGTCTATGCTCCCGACATGAGTTTCAACGACGTGCCCGCGGAGGCTTACGACCGCTTCATGGGCAGGTACTCGACACTGCTCGCGCCCCTGTTCCTTGACTTTGCCGGCCTCGATCCGGCGAAGGATTCCAGCGAGGGGCGGCGCGTGCTGGATGTCGGATGCGGCACCGGAGCGCTCACCGCCGAACTCGCCGCCGAACTCGCCGCCCGTTTCGGCCAGGAGACGATTGCCGCCATCGACCCCTCTCCCCCGTTCATCCAGGCCGTACGCGAACGCTACCCGCAGGTCGATGCCCGGGAGGCGAACGCCGAGGAGCTGCCCTTCCCCGACGCCTCCTTCGACGCTGTACTCGCACAACTCGTCGTGCATTTCCTCACCGACCCGGTCGCCGGCATTCGGGAGATGCGCCGCGTGACCCGCAACGCAGGCGTGGTTGCGGCCAGCGTCTGGGATTTCGCGGGCGAGAACTCCCCGCTCAGCGTGTTCTGGCGCGCAGCCCGTGAGCTCGATCCGCAGGTTCGGGATGAATCGCTCCTGCCGGGCGCACGCGAGGGGCACCTGCGGGAACTCTTCGTCTCGGCCGGCCTTCGCGACGTGATCGAGGTGGCACTGGAGATCCGGCGGGAGCACAGCGGGTTCGACGAATGGTGGGCGCCATACGCGGGAGGTGTCGGCCCCGCGGGAAGCTATCTCGCGAGCCTCGACCCCGATCACAGGCTTGAGTTGCGGGAACGCTGTCGCGCCTCCCTCCCTCCCGGCCCGTTCGTCCTCACCGCACGGGCGTGGGCGGCTCGTGGCATGGTGGTGCAGGCAGCAGCCTGACTGCGGGCACGGTGCGGTCTCGCCGAGCGTGTCGACAACGTGCTGGCACTTTTCGAATCTATGTTCGATAATGGGGGCATGCCTGTCGCAGACCTCGCCCCGGAGCGCGTGCTGCTGCTGTGGTGCCCCGACTGGCCGGTCGAGGCAGCCCTCCGCATGCAGGGGCCGGCTGTTCGGGATCAGGCACCGGATGTCCCGATCGCCGTCATCGAGGCCGGCCGCGTCTACGCCTCCTCGACCTCCGCACGCGCGGAGGGCGTCGTGCGCGGACTCAAGCTGCGTGAGGCCCAGGCACGTTGCCCAGCACTCCTCGTCACCCCATGGCGCCCGGAGGACGATGCCCGTGCCTTCGAACCGGTCCTCGTGGCGATCGAGGAGCTCATGCCGGGCGTCGAGGCGCTCCGCCCCGGCGTCTGCGCGATCCGGGTGCGCGGCCCCGCCGCGTACTACGGCGGAGAGGAGGAGGCAGCCCTGTGGCTCCTCGACCGGCTCGACGAGCTCGGGGTACCCGGTACCCGGATCGGTATCGCCGACGGCGTCTTCACCGCGGAGCAGGCGGCACGGCAGCGCCCGGTGCAGCGTTGGGCGCAGCGCATCCGTATCGTCCCGGCGGGAGCCGCAGCCGGGTACCTGGCTCCCCTGCCGGTCGCCGTGCTCGACGATGCGCCCGTCGTCACACTCCTGCGCCGGCTGGGCGTCTACACTCTCGGCGACTTCGCCTCGCTCGCCGCCGACGACGTACGGGACCGCCTGGGAGAGCAGGGTGCGCGCCTGCACGCCCTTGCCAGCGGGCTAGACTCGCGCCCGGTGCAGGCGCGCGTCCCGCCGCACGACCTCGGCTGCTCGATCGACTTCGAGCCGGCGATCGACCGCATCGACCAGGTGGCGTTCGGGGTGCGCGCCCTTGCCGACCGGTTCGTGGCGGGGCTCACTACGGCGCGGCTCGTCTGCACCTCCCTGCGCATCGAGCTGGATGCCGAACGCGGGGAACTCTCCGCGCGCACCTGGCTGCACCCGCGCTCCTTCACCCCATCCGACGTCGTCGACCGGGTGCGCTGGCAGTTGCAGGGCGGGGCGAGCGAGGTCGGCTTGCGTTCCGGCATCGTGGCGGTGCGGCTGGAGCCGGCGACCGTCGACTCGATCGGCAACCACGAGGAGGGGCTCTTCGGCGGCGGACCGGATGAGCGCATCCACCACGCCCTCTCGCGTGTGCAGGGCATGCTCGGCCGTACGGCGGTGCTCACGGGTGCGATCGGCGGCGGGCGCGGCCCTGCCGACCGTGCGACGCTCGTGCCCTGGGGCGATCGGCTCGTGCACGAGCGGGAGCCGTCGCCTCCGTGGCCCGGACGACTGCCCGATCCGGCACCCTCGACCGTGTTCGAGCCGCCGCGACCCGTCTCGGTGTTCACCGCATCCGGCGACGAGCTCGCGGTGGACGAGCGGGGTGCGATCACGGCGCCCCCGGCGACCGTGTCGAGCGGCCGGGCAACCCTGCGTGTCGCCGCCTGGGCCGGGCCGTGGACGACCGACGAGCGCTGGTGGGATCCGGAGCGGGCGAGCCGCACGAGCCGCTTCCAGGTCGTCGATACGGCTGGCACGGCATGGCTGCTCGCGCTCGAGCATGGCCGGTGGTGGGCCGAGGGGAGGTACGACTGATGGGCTGGCACAATCCGCCGGTCCCCTGGTCGGAGTTCGAGCGCACCCTCTCGGGCCGCAGTCCAGACAGCCGCCCCGCAGGCGCCGACGGCGGCGAGAGCCCCGGCTGGACGAACAAGCGTCCCCCCTACCGACCGCCGGAGCTGCTGCAGCCCAGTGAGGCCGTCATCCCCTACGCCGAACTGCACACACACTCCAACTTCAGCTTCCTCGACGGCGCGAGCCATCCGGAGGAGTTGCTCGAGGAGGCGGTGCGACTCGGCCTGCACGCCATCGCCCTCACCGACCACGACGGCTTCTACGGCGGGCCGCGCATGGCGGAGGCGGCCGAGAGCTTCCCGCAGCTGAAGACGGTGTTCGGGGCCGAGCTGTCCCTGGGGCTCGGCAAGCCTCAGAACGGTGTTGCCGACCCCGAGGGCAGCCACCTGCTCGTGCTCGCCCGCAGGCAGGAGGGTTACCACCGGCTCTCCGGAGCGATCACGGCGGCCCAGTTGCAGCCCGGCGCCGAGAAGGGCAGGCCGCGCTACGACCTCGACGACCTCGCCGAGCACGCGGGCGGTGACTGGCTCGTGCTCACCGGATGCCGCAAGGGCCGGGTACGGCAGGCGCTCGTCACTGAGGGGGTCGGTGCTGCGGGGGTCGGTGCCGCCGCGCGCGAGCTCGACCATCTCGTGGACCTGTTCGGTCGGGACAACGTCGCCGTCGAGCTCTACCGCCACGGCGACCCGCTCGACGACGCCCACAACGACGCGCTCTTCGCGGTGGCAGAGAGCCGGGGGCTTCCGGTCGTCGCGACGGGCAACGTCCACTACGCGACCCCCGATCGCCATCGGCTCGCCACCGCCCTCGCCGCGGTGCGCGCCCGCCGCAGCCTCGACGACCTCGACGGGTGGCTCCCGGCATCCGGTGCCGCGCACCTGCGCAGCGGGGCGGAGATGGCGAGGATCTTCGCACGCTACCCCGGCGCGGTGGAGCGAACGGTCGAGTTCGCCGACGCGCTCGCGTTCCGGCTGCGCAGCGTGCGGCCCGGCCTTCCCGACCAGGAGGTTCCGCCGGGCCACACCCCGATGAGCTGGCTGCGGCATCTCGTCTGGGCCGGGGTGCCGCGGCGGTATCCCGGGGGCCTGCCCGTCGGCGGCGCCGAGCGCATCGAGAGCGAGCTGAAGGTCATCGAGGAGAAGGATTTCCCCGGCTACTTCCTCATCGTGCATGACATCGTCGAGGAGGCCCGGCGGCTCGGCATCCTGTGCCAGGGGCGGGGGTCGGCGGCGAACTCCGTGGTCTGCTACCTGCTCGGCATCACGGCGGTCGACGCGATCGCCTATCAGCTTCCCTTCGAGCGCTTCCTCTCCAGCATGCGCGAGGAGGAGCCCGACATCGACGTCGACTTCGACTCCGAGCGGCGCGAGGAGATCATCCAGTACGTGTACGGGAAGTATGGCCGGGAGAACGCCGCGCAGGTCGCCAACGTCATCAGCTACCGGGCGAAGGCGGCCGTGCGCGACATGGCGAAGGCGCTCGGCCACTCCCCCGGGCAGCAGGATGCCTGGTCGCAGCAGGTCGAGCGCTGGAGCCTCCCGCAGCCCGGTGGCGACCACGACGTACCCGATGCGGTCTCCTGGCTCGCCTGGCAGGTGCGGGAGTTCCCGCGGCACCTCGGCATCCACTCGGGCGGAATGGTGCTCACCAAGCGTCCGGTCGGCGAGGTCGTACCGATCGAGCATGCCCGCATGGAGAACCGCACCGTGCTGCAGTGGGACAAGGACGACTGCGCCTGGATGGGCCTGGTCAAGTTCGACCTGCTCGGGCTCGGGATGCTCGCGGCCCTGCAGCGCTGCTTCGATCTCGTGGAGCACGGCATCGGCGAGTCCTGGACGCTCGCGACGATCCCGAAGGAGGAGGCCGGCGTCTACGACATGCTCTGCCGGGCGGATGCCGTGGGCGTGTTCCAGGTGGAGAGCCGCGCCCAGCTGAACACGCTTCCCCGCCTGCAACCGCGCAGATTCTACGAGCTCGTGACCGAGATCGCCCTCATCCGCCCCGGGCCCATCCAGGGCGGCGCCGTGCACCCCTACATCCGCCGCAAGACGGGCAAGGAGACCGTGACCTATGCGCATCCGACTCTGAGGCCCGTGCTCGAGCGCACACTCGGCATCCCGCTGTTCCAGGAGCAGGCCATGCAGATGGCGATGGCGCTCGGCGACCTGAGCCCGGACGACGCGAGCCTCCTGCGCCGCTCGATCGGCTCGAAGCGCGGCGAGCGGCGGATCTCCTCGCTCGAGGAGAAGCTTCGGGCCGGCATGGCGAGCAAGGGCATCTCCCCCGAGGACGCCGAGGACATCTATCACCGGATCAAGGCCTTCTCCGACTTCGGCTTCGCCGAGAGCCATTCGATCAGCTTCGCCCTGCTCGTCTACGCGAGCTCCTGGTTCAAGCTGCACTACCCGGGCGCTTTCCTGGCGGCGCTGCTCAGCTCGCAGCCGATGGGGTTCTACTCCCCGAAGAGCCTCGTGGCGGATGCCCGCCGGCACGGCGTCGAGGTGCGCCGCCCCGACATCCTGCTCTCGGGGGTGGATGCCGGGCTCGAGGCGCTGGATGCCTCGAAGACGCCGTGCCCATCGGGCCGGGAATCCTGCCTCGACCACGTGCAGCCACCGGTGCCGAGATTCGATCCAGCCGCCGCCTTCGACACTGCTGACCATCGACGCGACAGCGCCTTCGCCGTGCGTCTGGGGCTCGTCGAGGTCAAGGGCATCGGCCGCCCTCTCGCCGAGCGGATCGTGGCCGAGCGGGAGAGCCGTGGGCCGTATCGCGACATGCCGGAGCTGGTTCGCCGGGTGGGGCTCACGACCGCACAACTGGAATCCCTCGCGGCCGCCGACGCCTTCGACTCACTCGGGTTGACGATGCGCCAGGCGCTCTGGACGGCAGGCGCCGCCGCGCAGGACCGGGCCGAGTTCCTGCGCGACACCGTCGTGGCGGTGCAGCCGCCCCTCTTCGCGATGCCGACCGAGCTGGAGAGGCTGGATGCCGACCTCTTCACCACCGGGGTCTCGGTCGACAGCGACCCCGTTCGTCCGCACCGCAGCGCGCTGCAGGCGCGCGGCATCCTCACGGCCGCCGAACTGCGCACGGCCGAGCCGGGCCGCCGCATCGAGGTCTGCGGGGTCGTCACGCACCGCCAGCACCCCTCGACCGCCGGAGGGATCACCTTCCTGACGCTCGAGGATGAGACCGGCCTCGCGAACGTCATCTGCTCTCCCGGGGTCTGGAAGCGCTACCGCCGGACCGCCCTCCAATCGCGCACCCTCGTGGTTCGCGGAATGCTCGAGCGGTCGGCGGATGGAGTGAGCAACGTGCTCGCGGACCGCTTCGAGACGATCCGGATCGTGACGCACGGATCCTCGCGCGACTTCCGGTGACAAGATAGAGCATGCCCGAAATTCCGCCCCTGGGCCTCCTGCTCGACGTCGACGGGCCCATTTCGAGCCCCGTCGAGCGGCGCATCGCCATCCGGAGCATCGTCGAGGACCTGGTCACGCTCGCGAGCCGCGGCGTGCCGATCGCCTTCATCACCGGCCGCAGCGACACCTTCATGCGCGAGCAGGTCGTGGTGCCGCTCCAGCGCGCGGGGCTTCCGGACGGCGTGCGGATGTTCGGCGTGAGCGAGAAGGGCGGCGTCTGGTTCCCGATCACCGCCGAGGGTCTCGGGGAGATCACGATCGACCGCGAACTGGCCCTGCCGGAGGACTACACCACCGAGTTCCGGGAACTCGCCGACCTGCGCTTCTCCGACGCGATGTTCTTCGACGACACCAAACACGCCATGATCTCCCTCGAGCAGAACCACGACACGAGCCGCGAGGACTATGTCGAGGCGCAGGAACAGGCGAATCAGGCCGCGTTCGACCTGCTCGTCGAGTACGGGCTGGGTGCGCGCTACGGCGATCAGGAGTTCCCGGATGCCCAGGGGCTCGTGAACTTTCGGGTCGACCCGACCATCATCTCGACCGACGTCGAGTCGGTGCTGCTCGACAAGGATCGCGGCGCCGCCCGCGCGCTCGACTACTTCCGCGAGTCCGGTGAACTGCCGACCCTCTGGCGCACGGTCGGCGACTCGCGCAGCGACTACCTCATGGCCGACCACCTGCACGACGAGGGCTTCGATGTCGCCCACGTTGACGTGCGACCGGCCGACGGCATCCTCGAGCGGCCGTACCGGGTCATCACCGAGGGCGACCTCATCCACGACGAGGCGGGCGCCGCGTTCCTGCGGCACTGGGTGCGGGCGCTGGGCTGAACCGTGCAGGTACTAGTCGTCGAAGACGACCCCGAGATGGGTGAACTCCTTTCCAGGGGGCTCACCGCCGACGGGTACGAGGTTGACCTCGTCGCCGACGGGGTCGACGCGCTCATCACCTCGGCGAAGAATCGATTCGCGGTAGCCGTCGTGGATGTCATGCTGCCCGGGATGACCGGCTACGAGCTGTGTCGACGCCTGAAGGAGTCCGACGACGCCCCCGCAGTGCTGCTTCTCACCGCGAGGAACAGCGTCGAGGACAGGGTATTCGGTCTCGACTCCGGCGCGGACGACTACCTGACGAAACCCTTCGCCTTCGCCGAGCTGAGCGCCCGCCTCCGGGCACTGTTGCGGCGCGGTGACCCGACGAACAGGCTCAGGTTGACCGTCGGCCGACTGGAGCTCGATTCCCTCGCCATGGTGGTCTCTCTGGCCGGTCGGCCGGTTGCGCTGAGCCCGAAGGAGTTCGCGCTGCTGCGTCTTCTCGCCATGAACCTGGGAACGCTCGTCAGCCGCAATCGCATCCTCGAGGAGGTGTGGGGCGGAACGGCGCATATCGACGCGAATATCGTCGACCAGTACACGAGCTATCTGCGACGAAAACTGGGTTCGCGGGACACCGGAGTGCACATCACGACGGTACGAGGCGAGGGGTACATCCTGGAGGCGAGCGCCTGATGTTCCTCGCGAGGTTGACGATCCGGTGGCGCATCACGCTCGGGAGCCTCCTGATCGCCGCACTGTTCTTCGGTGTCGCGGCACTGGCGTTCAGAAGCCAGGTCGCGACGATCCTCGCCTCGACAACCGAGACCCTCCTCAAGCACGACGCAGCCCCGGTCAGGACCGAGATCCTCGACGGCGCCCAGAAGATCGACGAGCCGGGGAAAGCCCAGCTCGTCTCGGTCATCGATCCGACGGGGACGGTGCGAAGGTCGACACTCCCCGACGACCTCGCCGCGAGGCTCCCCGAGCTGCTGCGCCTGCACGGAGAGCCGAAGAACTTCACCACGAAGAAGGACAGCTACCTCGTCCTGGCCCAGACGGTTGAGACAACGGGCGGCCCCTGGAGGATCGTCACGGCGCGGGACCTCGACGCATCCGTCCTGCTCCTCGACCGGATCACGGACGCGCTGGTGATCGGCGCACTGGTACTGGTCGTCGGATTCGGCGCCGCATCCTGGCTCCTCACCGGTGCTGCATTGCGCCCGGTCAACCGGATGCGGCGGCAGGCGAGCGAACTGAGCAGGAGCTCGACTGCTCTCCCGCTTCCGGTCGGACCGGCCAGGGACGAGCTCTCCGCGCTCGCGACGACCCTCAATGAGTTCATCGACCAGCAGCGGATGACCGCCGCACGCGAACGCCGGCTGGTCTCCGATGCGAGCCACGAGCTGCGCAGCCCGATTGCCGTCCTCAAGGCGCAGCTCGAACTCGCGCATCTCAGCAGCGGCGACGCTTGGGCACTCGAGGCAGAGATCAGCGCGGCCGAGCATTCGGTCGCACGTATTGCGGCGATCGCCGCAGACCTTCTCGAGCTCTCTGAGGTGGAGTCGATGCCGACCACCGCATCCAGCAGCTGGTCCGAGCTCAGCATGGAACTCGGATCGGCAGTGGATCGCGCGCGGCTCGTCGGGGCTCTGCCCGGGACTCGGGTGGAGTTCGCCATCGAGCCGCGGGGTCACGATGAGGACGGCCTCGTCCGCTACCCGGTGACCGTGGGCAGGTTCGGACGCATCCTCGACAACCTCGCGGGGAATTCGATCGCAGCGATGCCAGAGGGGGGTGGTCTGCGGTTATCTCTCCTGCAGGAACCGGATCGGCTCACGCTTCGAGTCGTCGACTCGGGGCCGGGCCTGCCGGAGTCGTTCCTGCCGATCGCGTTCGATCGATTCAGCCGCCCGGATCCGGCGCGAGCGAACAGCACTGGTGGAAGCGGGCTCGGACTCGCCATCGTCAAGGCCATCGTCGACGACGCCCAGGGCACGGTCGCACTCGCCAATCGGGCCGAAGGCGGGCTGGAGGCCGTTATCTCGATCCCCGAGCTCAGCGAGGAATCCGGCGTCCTTCCTGAGTGACTTCCTGTGTGATCTCTCAGGCGCACCCCCCCGAATTCCGGAGGAAAGCCCATTCCGCGCTAGACACGATGAGTGCGTGACCAGCGCACTCGCGGAGCATCCATCACCGCCGCGTGCTCTTCCGCGCCCACGACGGCTGTTTCGAACATCTCGGGTCGCGCTCGGTTTCGGCATCGCAGCATCCCTCGTCTGCTTCACCGGCTCGTGGATCCCATCCTTCTGGGGCGACGAGGCGGCGAGCGTCATGTCTGCCGAGCGGCCCCTGTCGTCGCTCTTCGCGATGCTCCACACTGTCGATGCGGTGCATGGCGCGTACTACTTCCTGCTCCACTTCTGGATCGACCTGTTCGGCGCGAGCGAACTCTCCGTGAGACTTCCCAGCGCGCTTGCAGTCGGTTTCGTCACGGCCGGCACGGTGGTTCTCGCCCAGTGGCTGTTCTCCCGCCGCGTCGCGGCGTTCTCCGGAATCGTCTGCGTCCTGCTGCCGCGCTTCACCTACATGGGCGAGGAGGCGCGTTCCTACGCTCTCTCGACGGCCGTCGCCGTCTGGCTCACGGTTCTGCTGGTGAGGCTGCTCGTCGTTCACACGCGTCGCACCGCCGCCTGGGCCGCCTATGCCGTCGGCCTGGCGCTGGGCATCTACCTGTTCCTGTATCTCGCGCTGCTCGTCGTGGTCCACGGCATCCTGATTCTGTCCAGCGGGAGGTCGAGGCGACTGCTTCGACGATGGTCGACCACCGCCCTTCTGGGGCTGTTGGCGGCGGCACCGGTCATCGCCTTCGGGATCGCCCAACGCCACCAGATCGCGTTCCTGGCCCATCGCCACCGGGTGACGGTTCTGCAGGTGGTGTTCGACCAGTGGTTCGGCGACCTCTGGCTGGGCCTCCTGTGCTGGGCATTCGTCGTCCTGGCGGTCGTCCTGGGCCTCCGTCCCGGGCGACGAAGCCAGCCGAACGGCATGGTCCTCCTCGTGGCCTGGCTCCTGGTCCCGACGTCGCTCCTTCTCCTTGGCAACGCTGTCGTGGCACCGATGTACACCAACCGCTACCTCTCGTTCTGCACACCGGCGGCGGCCATCCTCGTCGCGGCCGGTGTGGCGGCGTTGCCCCGGAACTGGA
This sequence comes from Leifsonella bigeumensis, assembly GCF_039537265.1. NCBI lineage: Bacteria > Bacillati > Actinomycetota > Actinomycetes > Micrococcales > Microbacteriaceae > Leifsonella > Leifsonella bigeumensis. Next base: position 1,080,880 of record NZ_BAABAE010000003.1, read on the forward strand.
TGCGCATCGTCTCCATCGGGGTGCTCGTCACTCTCGCCCTGCCGGTCTACCTGTCCCAGCGCACCGAGTTCGGGATGCCGGGAGGCAGCGACTGGGCGAAGGCGTCCGAATTGATCGGGCAGGATGCGAAGCCGGGCGACGGGATCCTCTTCGACCAGCACGTCAAGCCGTCCTGGCGACCGCGCCTGGCCATGCACCTCTACCCGGAGGACTATCTGGGGCTGAATGATCTCGCGCTCCTCACGCCGTACGACGAGACGACCGGGCTCTGGGATCGGGTCATCCCCCAGGCGCGGATCGGCACCCGCCTGGGCTCCGTCTCGACGGTCTGGGCGCTCGAGACCACCAGGAGCAAGGAGGATGCCGCGAACTCGGATATCCATGTCCTCGAGCGAAACGGGTTCTCCGTCATCCACAAGGTCCGAATCCACCGGACGATCGTCTACGAACTCACCAGGAGCACACCATGAGCAGGACGTTGGTGATCATCCCCACCTTCAACGAGGCGGAGAACCTTCCAGGTCTCCTCCAGCGGGTGCGAACCCAGGACGTCGAGGTGCTCGTGGTCGACGACAACTCGCCGGACGGCACCGGCATACTCGCCGACGGGTTCGCCACAAAGGACCCGGGCGTTCATGTGCTGCACCGAGCGCGCAAGGAGGGCCTCGGGACGGCGTACCGCGAGGGCTTCGCGTGGGGGCTCGCGCAGGGCTTCGGCGTACTCGTCGAGCTCGACGGCGACGGCTCCCACCAGCCCGAGCAACTCGGGAGGCTGCTGGACCGGATGCCGTTCGCCGACGTCGCCATCGGGTCGCGCTGGGTGCGGGTCGGGGCCGTCATGAACTGGCCACTGCGTCGGGTTCTGTTGTCCCGTGTCGGGAGCCTCTACGCCAGGGTTGCGCTCGGGTTGCCGTTCCGCGACGTCACAGGAGGCTATCGGGCGTACAGTGCCAGCGCTCTCCGGCGCATCGGCCTCGATACGATCACGAGCCAGGGGTACTGCTTCCAGATCGACATGCTGTGGCACGCCCACCGCGCCGGCCTGCGCATCGACGAAGTGCCGATCACCTTCGTGGAGCGTGAGTTCGGAGTATCCAAGATGAGTTCCCGCATCGTGTGCGAAGCCATCCTGAACGTCACCGTGTGGGGACTGACGGGCCTGCCGCAACGCATTCGATCCGCACTGTCCGCGACCGGGTCGCTTCGGCACGACCGAGGTCCAGCGCATGTCTCGTGAAACCGTTCGCACCATCGCGCGCGACGTCGTGCGCTTCTGCATCGTCGGCGGGGTCGGCCTCATCGTCGACGTGGCCGTGTTCAACATCCTCCGCGTCACGGTTCTGGCACCCGGACTCGTGCACGGTGGCCCCGTACTCGCGAAACTCGCCTCGACCTCGATCGCGATCGCCATGAACTGGGTGGGGAACCGCCACTGGACCTTCCGCACGAAACGCCGTGACGACCTGGTTCGCGAGGGCCTCGAATTCTTCATCGCAAGCCTCGCCGGACTCGTCGTGTCGGTGGCCTGCCTCTGGGTCTCGCACTACCTTCTCGGGTTCCGGTCGCTTCTCGACGACAACATCTCGTCCAACCTCGTCGGGCTCGCGCTCGGGACGGCGGTGCGGTTCGTGCTCTACCGCTCGTGGGTTTACGGTCGCACCGCGTCGCAGCCGTTCGCGTCGCAGCCGCTCATCGACTCAGCCACGCCGCAGAAGGTCGATCCGGGCCTGTAACTGGGCGACGCTCGCCTGCGCGACGGGTGGGCCGCCTGCCCTCCTTCGCAACTCCGCGTGGATGTGCGCGTGAGGCTGCCCGGAGCGTTTCGCCTGCATCGCCACGAGACTGTTGAGCAGGCTGCGCTGCTCGCGGAGAGTGCGGTAGAGGGGCTTCGGCTCCGCCTCCACGCCGGAACGCGCGGCACGAGCTTTCGACCTGCGCGACTGCCGCGTCTGGCGCTGCCGGAGCAGTTCGCGCACCTGGTCCGGCTCGAGGAGACCGGGGATGCCGATGAAGTCGAGCTCCTCCGGCGTTCCGACCTCGGCGGCGAACCCGAACTCCGCCCCGTCATAGAGCACCCGGTCGAAGTTCGCCTGGGACTCGAGGGGGGTGAACTCGAACAACGCGGCCTCGGCCGGGGCGCGCTCTGCACGGTTGGCAGCATCCAGCTCGGTATCGTCGAGCAGGAGGTCGCCCGAACCGGCCTCCCGGTCGAGGGCATGATCGCGTTCGAGCTCGAGCTGCCCTGCCAGGGCGAGCAGGCTGGGAACGCTCGGCAGGAAGATCGACGCGGTCTCCCCTCGGCGCCGCGTGCGCACGAACCGGCCGACCGCCTGCGCGAAGTACAGCGGTGTGGATGCCGAGGTCGCGTAGACCCCGACACCGAGCCGCGGGATGTCGACGCCTTCGGATACCATCCGCACGGCGACCATCCAGCGCCGGGTGTTCTTCGCAAACTCCGCGATGCGGTCCGATGCAGCCTTCTCGTCGGAGACCACGACCGTGGGCTTCTCCCCCGCGATGCCCTCAAGGACTGAGGCATACGCGCGCGCGGCGTGCTGGTCGGTCGCGATGACGAGGCCGGCCGCATCCGGAACGTCGTCGCGCACCTCGCTGAGCCTGCGGTTCGCTGCCCGCAGTACAGCGGGGATCCACTCCCCCTCCGGATCGAGGGCCGTGCGCCAGGCCTGCGCCGTGACGTCCTTCGTGTCGGCATTGCCGAGACGCGCCTCCATCTCGTCGCCTGCGCGCGTGAGCCAGCGCATCCGGCCCGCATAGGCCATGAAGATGACCGGGCGAACGACACCGTCCTGCAGGGCGCGGCCGTAGCCGTAGCTGTAGTCGGCACGCGAGGTGCGGATGCCCTGCTCGCTCGGGTGGTACGTCACGAAGGGGATCGGCGCGGTGTCGGAGCGGAACGGCGTGCCGGTGAGCGAGAGACGTCGCACCGCCGGCTCGAAGGCATCCCGGATGCCGTCGCCCCAGCTGAGTGCGTCCCCGCCGTGGTGCACCTCGTCGAGGATCACGAGCGTGCGGCGATCCTCGGTCATCGAGCGGTGAAGGGATGGACGCAGGGCCACCTGGGCGTAGGTGACCGCGACCCCGTGGAAGTGGCGCCCCACCCTGCCGTTCGCGTTGCGGAATACGGGATCCAGCCGGATGCCGACACGGGCAGCCGCATCCGCCCACTGCCGCTTGAGGTGGTCGGTCGGGGCGACGACGGTCACCCGCTCGATCGTGCGCCGGGCGAGCAGTTCGGTGGCGAGTCGCAGTGCGAAAGTCGTCTTGCCGGAGCCCGGAGTCGCCGCGACGAGGAAGTCGCGCGGCTCGGTACGAAGGTATTCGTCGATCGCCTCGGCCTGCCAGGCGCGCAGCTTGTCGGCGGTTCCGCGTGCCGCCCGCTCGGGGAAGGCCGGTCCGAGACGGAAGGGCTGCTCCGTGCTCACGAGAACGACACAGTGCTCTTCGACGGCTCAGAACTCACTTAACGAGACTTTACCGGCTGCCACCGACCCTTCCGGACGAAGAAGGGCCCCGCAACCGAAGCTGCGGGGCCCTCCGAGCGAGGTGTCAGGCCTTGGCGCGGCTCTTCGTGATGAAGCCCCAGATGAGCAGGACCACGATGGCACCGACGATGGCGATCAACCACGACTGGATCGACCAGAAGTCGTCGTAGCCGATGTTGAAGATCAAGCCGGCGAGCCAGCCACCGATGAGTGCGCCGATGAGGCCCAGGAGTAACGTCGCGATCCAACCGCCGCCCTGCCTGCCAGGCAGAATCAGCTTCGCGATGGCTCCCGCGATGAGTCCGAGGATGATGAAAGAAAACCAGCCCATGACGACCTCCCGATCGGTCATACATTTGCCCCCGTGGTTCGGCGGCCTGGCACTAAGCCTTGCATGACCCTCGATCGGGGGGCAAGGATTCGCTGTCGGCGCGTCGCAACCTGAGAGTTGGCCGGGTTTTCTCGAAAGGCCCGCGTGAGGCAGTCTTAGGTCATGAGCCAGCAGCATCCGTGGTCCCGCTATGTCGCCCTCGGCGACTCATTCACCGAAGGGATCGGAGATCCAGAACCACGCAGCGCCGGGGGCAACCGCGGCTGGGCGGACCGGGTCGCCGAGGTGCTGAGCGCGAAGACGGACGACTTCGCCTACGCAAACCTCGCCATCCGGGGGCGTCTCCTCCAGCAGATCATCGACGAGCAGGTGGAGCCGGCGCTCGCGCTGCGCCCCGACCTCGTGACGATCTCCGCGGGCGGCAACGACATCATCCGCCCCGGGACCGACCCCGACGAGATCGCCGGAAGGCTCGAGGGGGCGATCGAACGCCTGCGCTCCGACGGCGCGACCGTCCTGCTGTTCAACGGCCCGGACATCGGGATGACGCCGGTGCTGCGGCGGTCCCGCGGCAAGGTGGCGATCTACAACGAGAACCTGCGGGCGATCGCCCAGCGGCACGACGCCGTCATCGCCGACATGTGGGCGCTGCGCGAACTCAAGGATCCCCGCATGTGGGCGCCGGACCGGCTGCACTTCTCCCCCATCGGCCATCACACGATCGCCCGCATGGTGCTCGACTCACTCGGCGTGGAGCACGACCTCGAGCCCTACGAGCCGGAACCCATGCCCACCGTCTCCTGGCGGCAGGCGCGCGTCGAGGACATCGGCTGGGCGCGCGCATACCTCGTACCGTGGGTCATCCGACGCATCCGCCACCAGTCCTCTGGCGACGGGATCAGCCCCAAGCGACCGGAACCGACCGGTCTCGACCTGCGCTGATCGCGGTTCTCAGTACCTGGCGCGCCAGCGGGCCGTACCCGCGACGACAAGGGCGCCGAGCAGAAGCATCAGGAGTCCGACCGGGATGAGGACGGTACCGCTGGTGCTGCCCGTCGCGGCGAGCATGGTGGTCGCGGCGAGAGCGAACGGAGAGAAGTCGTTGACCATGCCGCACACCATTCCGGGCACCGCCGACAGCGTGGCACTGCCGAGTTGGCGACCACTGATGTCGACCCAGGCGCCGTCTTCGTAATGCCAGAGGCGATCCGGCGCAGCCCCGGTCACGCATACCGTGTACGGGCCGGTCGCCACGATGTCACCGTTGGAGTGCATGCTCAGGTCCAGCAGGATCGCCCCGTCCACCGAGAACGGAGTCTCGCCCGCGGGAAGCGAGCCCGGTGTGAGCGTGAGCGCCTCGATCCAGGCGCTTCCGGTCGTTCCCGTGAAACTGGCATCCGAAACATTGACCAGGGGGTCACCGGGCAGATACCCCGCGAAGCTGACCTCGGGATCCGCGCCGACTTCCGCGCCGTACACGGTCGATCCTGAAGTGTCGGATGCGAGCCAGGGGTCCACGAGGACGTTGGAACCCACGATCTGCCCGGCAGCGGGGCCAGTGGCCTGACCCCACCAGTTGGCGGTGGCAGTGAAGTCACCGGTGTCCGACTGGTTCAGAAGCGCACGGGAACCTGTGGTCGGGTTGTCGAAGAAGTTGCCGGAGAACTCGATGCCGGTCACATCGCTCACGACGGAGCTCTCGGATTGCCGCACGAAGATCGCGGCGAAACCGGTCACATTGCTGTAGCCGTCGATGTGGTTGCCGGTGATGACGGCGGTGCCGCTGAAACCGGTCCAGATGCTGATGGCCGCGTCCTCGATATTCTGCAGGGTGTTGTTCTCGACGCGGAGGCCGGTGAAGTCGCCCGCGAGCACCATGCCGCCCTGGCGCAACCCGAAGTTGTCGACACCGGCGGTGCCCACGGTGGAGTTGCCGATCCAGTTGCCACCGATGGTACCGGCCGTGGTCACCGAAGCGGCCCCGCTGATATTCATCGCCAGCCCGTCGTTATCGAGCCAGGTGTTCCCGGTGATGGAGACCGTCGTCGTCCCATTGGCGGAGGAGTTCGAGACACGGAGTCCGTTCGATGCGGCCCCGTCGACAACGCGATTCTGCTCGAACCGAACCGTGGGGTCGCCCAGCGCGCCGGTGATCGCCAGGGCGCCGGGCGTGCTCGAACCGCCATTCGTCCAGACGTTCTGAGAGAGCGTCAACTGGAGGTTCGGCACGCTGTTGGCGCTCAGGAAGCGCTGGGAGTCGAGGGCACCACTCAGGTCCACGGTCAACCCGCTGAGCGTGACCGTGGTCGCGGCTGCCGCCAGGCTGATCGCATCGCTGTTCTCGACGGCCGGCGGAAGGATGATGGCCTCGGACGCTCGTGCCGGATTGGCGGTGACGAAGTCAGCGGAGTTGGGGTTCACGCCGGCATTCGGGCCGAGAATGGTGAGCGATTTGTCGATGACGATCGACTCCGCATAGGTTCCCGCCTGGACGACGATCGTGTCACCGGCGGCCGCGCCGCTCACGGCGGCGGATATCGTGGTGTAGTCGCAGCCCGAGGCACACACCGTCCAGGATTCCGCGGCCCGTGCGGGGCCTGCGCCGAGGGCCAGGAGCCCCGCGGTCAGCGCCGATACCGAGGCGATCGCACCCCAACGGTTTGCCTGTTTCATCGGATTCCAGCCCCCACACCCCACGGTCCGGACCCGCCGGACTTCGCCGAGTCCATGAGAAAGCCTAATGGAATCCGGACGGTCTGGGCCAACCCCAGTTCCGGGGGCAGGGACTACTAGCGGCCGAACTGGGCTGCTGCGGGGCAGTCGAAGGGGTCGCCGCCCGCGGCGAGGCCGACGCGATTGAGGTAGCGGATGACGATCCCGTAGGACTCCAGGATCGTCGTCTGCGTGTAGGCGATGCGGTGCGTCTCGCAGTATTCTCGCGCGATCTCGGCGGCGCGGGCGAGGTGCGGGCGTGGCATGTTCGGGAACAGGTGGTGCTCGATCTGGTAGTTGAGCCCGCCCATGAAGGAGTCCATGAGCCAGCCGCCCCTGATGTTGCGGGAGGTGAGCACCTGGCGGCGCAGGAAGTCCACCTTGGCATCGTGCGGGAGGATCGGCATGCCCTTGTGGTTCGGGGCGAAGGATGCACCCATGTAGAGCCCGAACACCGCGAGCTGCACACCGAGGAAGGCGAAGCCGAGACCCACCGGCAGCACGAGGAAGATCACGGCGAGGTAGGCGCCGACGCGCGACAGGATCATGGTGAGCTCGACCCAGCGACGGTCGACCTTTTTGCGGCCGAAGACCGTGCGGAATCCGTGGATGTGCAGGTTGACGCCCTCCAGGAGCAGCGCGGGGAAGAACAGATATCCCTGGCGCTTCGTCGCCCAGGCGTACAGTCCCCTGGAGCGCGAGGCATCCTCCTCGGTGAAGGAGACGAAGTCGCGCTCGATGTCGGGGTCCTTGCCGAGAATGTTCGGGCTCGCGTGATGCCGACTGTGCTTGGTCATCCACCAGGAGTAGCTGATGCCGACGAACAGGTTCGCGAGTGCGCGACCCGCGTGGTCGTTCATGGGGCCGGACTCGAACACCTGCCGGTGCGACGCCTCGTGTGCGAGGAAGGCGTACTGGGTCAGAATCACACCGAGGGCGCCCGCCATGAGCAGTTGGAACCAGCTGTCCCCGAGCAGGACGAATCCGGTGACGGTCCCGCCGAGGGCGAGCGTCACGATGCCGAACACCATCCAGTAGAACCCGGTGTTGCGACGCAGAAGTCCCGCGTCGCGCACCGTTCTGAGCAGCGCCGAGTACTCGGTCGTCGGATTGTCACGGCTACCGCCGGGTCGGGTTTTCGTGAAGGTGACGACGGGCGAAGCGGATGTGGCGGACACGGTACCTCGATTCGGGGTGACTTCCCGTCGCGGTAGCGAGTGAGATGCCTCAGCAGATAACCCGACTCTAGGGCACGTTGCTGTGAATGACGCGCAGGCCGGGGAACAACCGGGCAAAGACTCAGCCGAAGACTCAGCCGAAGGGATGCGTGAGCCGCCACCACAGTCCGGGGCCTTCGAGTGCGGTGTCGAGGGCGAGCGGAACCGTCACGGTTCGGTCTCCGACCGTGAAGGTGACCGAACCGACCTCCTGGCCTGCCTCTCCGGTCAGCAACGGATCGACGGCAGCGGTCTCCGTCACCGCCCGACCGGCCCAGACCAGCACGGATTCGTCCTTGGTGGCGACCGCCCGTGCAGACTGCTCCCAGGGGGTCGAGTACACGTAGTATGCGTCACCGGCGTTCACGAGGGACACCTCGCGGAAGCCGTTCACCGCGCTGGCGAGAAGCTTACGGACGGCGGCATCGAGGACGTCGTGATCGTCATGACCGGGCCCGCTCAGGATGACGCCGACGACGTCGATCGGATGCTCGCTGCCTGCGCTGTCGGCAACGGTGATCGACGCCGAGAACAACAGGCATGCCCCGGCCTCGTCGAGGGTGCCGGTCTTGATCCCATTGATCCCGTCGACTCCGAGCAGTTCGTTGGTGTTGTGGATCGTGCCGATGTAAGGGAGCGTCGCGGTGGACATCCGCACGATCGAGGAGACCACGGGATCGGCGAGGGCGATCCGGCCGAGTTCGACGAGGTCGCTCGCCGTGCTCGTGTTGCCCGGGTTCATCCCGGTCGAGTCGAGCAGGGTGGTGTTGGAGAGGCCATGCGCGTCGAGCCAGGTTCGCGCCGCAGAGAGGAAAGCCCCCTCGGAGCCGTACGCCCAGGTGGCCAGCGATTCGGCGTAGTTGTTGGCCGATGAGACGAGTGTGACCGTGAGCAGCTGCCTCTCGGTGAGCTGGAGACCCGCACGCACCGGTTCGACCTTGCCGCGCAGGGCGAAATACTTGTGGTACAGGGCGGCATCGGCACTCGTGAGGGTGATCGTCGGCCCGTCTTCCCCTTCGCCGAGCGGCTTCGCGTCGAGCGATACCAGGCTCGTGACGATCTTCGTGATGCTCGCGATCGTACGCAACTCGGTGCTTCCGCCGGTCGCGAGGATGCCGGGGAACCCCACGGCCCCGATGGCGCTCGCACCGTACCCTGGCCAGGCGAGCTCTACCGGCGGGTTCTCTGGTGCCGTGGTGGTGATGGCTGCCGATGTGGCCGGTGTGAGTGGGGCCAGGAGAGCCATCGGCAGGTAGCCGAGGCCGGCGAGGAGGACGCCGAGAGTCCCGAAGACCACGATCCGCCGTCGCAGGTAGGTTCGGCGGGAGGCGGGCATTGATTCAGGATACCCAGCCACGGCGATCGCCGATGCGCAGCGGCGGGCTCAGACGCGCAGCGCCCACAGGGCGACGGCGCTCGCCGCAGCGACGTTGAGGGAGTCGACGCCGCGGAGCATCGGGATGGTGACCGTCACGTCCGCGACCTGCAGCGCACGTCTGCTGAGCCCGTCGCCCTCTGCCCCGAGGAGGATGGCGACCCTCTCGGGTGGCTGCCGGGCGAAGTCGTCGAGACTCACGGCATCCGGTTCGAGGGCGAGAGCGGCGATCGTGAACCCGGCATCGTGGAAGAGGTCCACGGCGATGGGCCACTCCGGAAGTCGCGTCCACGGCAGCTGCAGGACGGTTCCCATGCTCACGCGCACACTCCGGCGGTAGAGCGGGTCGGCGCAGCGCGGAGTGACGAGCACGGCATCCGCCCCGAGCCCGGCCGCGGCGCGGAAGATCGCCCCGACGTTCGTGTGGTCCACGACGTCCTCGATCACGATGACCCGGCGTGCACCCGAGAGAAGCTCCGCCGCGGACGGCAACGCTGGCCGCTGCATGGAGGCGATCGCCCCGCGGTGCATCGTGAACCCGGTCACCGACTCGAGAATCTCGGGACTGCCGACATAGACCGGGATGTCGAACGGGGCGAGCAGGGGCTCGAGCGACGCGACCCATTTCTCGAGCATGAGTACCGATCGAGGTCGGTGGCCGGCTTCGATCGCACGGGCGATGACCTTCTCGGATTCGGCGAGGTAGAGGCCCTCAGCGGGCTCCCGGATGCGACGCAGCGCCACATCCGTCAGGTCGCGGTAGTCGTGGAGCGCGGGATCATCTGAGTTCTCGATCGAAACGTAGCGCGGCACAGTCGGAAACATATCGGAAAACTCGGGCGTTTAGCCTAGGAGAGGGCGTCGCCGGCGCGAAAGGAGCACCATGAAGGCTGCTGAACTTCGGGCCGATGAGATGCCGGCCGCCGAGGTGCAGGGCGCAGTCGACGCGCTGCGCGGAAGGTCCATCGCCGTCCTGACCGGAGCGGGCGTGAGCACAGACTCCGGGATTCCCGACTACCGGGGCGAGGGCGCTCCCGTGCGCAACCCGATGACCCTCCAGCAGTTCCTCGCCGACGATGCACATCGCAGGCGCTACTGGGCGGGAAGCCATCTCGGCTGGCGCCGGTTCGCGGGTATCCACCCGAATCCGGGACACCTGGCGCTCGCCGCCATGGAGCGTGCCGGCCGGGTCACCGGTGTGCTCACCCAGAACGTCGACGGCCTGCATCGTCGAGCAGGCTCTCAGCGCGTCGTCGAACTGCACGGCGCCATGGGCCAGGTGCGCTGCCTCAACTGCGGCCAGCTGTTCGCCCGCCAGGAGATCGCTGCACGGCTCTCGGCAGCCAATCCGTGGATCGACGACACCGAGGAGGTCGAGCTCGCGCCCGACGGAGACGTGGCGACCGACCGGCTCGACGGATTCGTCATCCCCGAGTGCACGGTCTGCGGCGGCATGCTCAAACCCGACGTCGTGTTCTTCGGCGAACTCATCCCGAGCGATCGGTTCCACGCTGCCGCAGCGCTCGTGCGGCAGGCGGAGGCGCTGCTCATCGCGGGATCGTCCCTCGTCGTCAACTCCGGCATCCGCCTGCTCGACATCGCGGTCAAGAGGAGGATCCCGGTGGTCATCGTCAACCGAGGGCCGACGAAGGGCGACACCCGCGCGACCGTTAGGCTGGAAGCCGGAACCTCTGAGACGCTCGCAGCCCTCGCCAAGAGCCTGTAGCGGGGCTCGTCGGCGGCAGGAAAGGCGGAACGGGTGACTCTTCTGTACCTCGTGCGTCACGGCGAGACCGATTGGAACCGCGCCCATCGCATCCAGGGCAGCACCGACATCCCGCTCAATGGCACCGGGCGCGGCCAGGCGGCCCGCGCCGCCCGCCTCCTCGCGCGGCGGCAGTGGGATGGTCTCTATTCGAGCCCCCTCTCTCGTGCCGTGGAGACGGCCGCGATCATCGGCGCAGAACTCGGGTTCGGCGAGCCGGAGCTCCTCCCCGAGCTCGTCGAACGCAATTACGGGGACGCAGAAGGCCTCACCGACCGTCAGATCATGCGGCGCTACCCGGGATCGACTCCGGTGCCCGGCCGGGAGAGCCGCGAGGAGGTCGCCGCCCGTGTGATGCCCGCCCTGCTCGCGCTCGCCGAGGATCACGACGGCGGACGCTTCGTCATCACGACCCACGGGGCCGTCATCCGCACGGTGCTCGTCGCCGTCGGGGCCCCGGTCGAGCGCGGGGTTCCGATCACGAATGGGTCGATCCACAGCTTCCGGCACGCCGGCGGCACCCTCGAGCTCAAAGAGTTCGACGACCCGATCGAGACCGAGTCCGTTCTCGCGGGCGAGGAGGACCTCGACGAACAGAACCTGCTCGAGGAGCAGGAGGCGAAAGGGGTGCGCTGATGGCGGACGCGGGACAGAAGCCGACAGCGGTGGAGAAGTTCATCGCGGCGGCGAACGACCTGGGCTTCCCCGTCGTCGTGCGCACCATGGACCAGAGCACGCACACGGCGACCGAGGCTGCCGCGGCGGTCGGCTGCGAGGTCGGTGCGATCGTCAAGAGCCTGTTGTTCCTCGCCGATGGCGCACCGCTGCTCGTACTGGCCTCCGGCCCCAACCGCGTCGACACCGAGATCCTCGGCCGTCTCCTCGGCGCCAGGGTGGCGATGTCCGATGCCAGGGGCGTGAAGGCTGCGACCGGCTACTCGATCGGGGGCGTTCCGCCGTTCGGGCATCCGGAGCCGCTGCGCACCGTCATCGACGCCGACCTGCTGCGCTACGAGGTCGTCTGGGCGGCGGCCGGTTCGGCGACGGCGGTGTTCAGTATCGAACCCGACACCCTCATCGAGCTCACCGCGGGCGAGGTCGCACCGGTCAGCTGACCGCTCGTGGCTCCGGGGCGAGCGACTGGACGAGCTCCAGCAGGCGCTCGGCGGAACGATCCCAGGTGAACTTCGCCGCCTGTGCAGGAGCGCGTCCCGAGAGCGCCGTCCACACGGCGTCGTCCTCGAGCGAGCGGATGACCCGGGCGATGTCAGCGGGATCACGCGGGTCGAAGAACGCGGCACCCTCTCCCCCGACCTCACGGAACACCGGGATGTCACTGCACACGACGGGCGTTCCCATGGCGAGCGACTCGACGACCGGGATGCCGAAACCTTCCTCGAACGACGCGGTCGCGAGGGCCGTCGCCCTCGACAGCAGTTGTGTGTATTGCTCGTCGGTCACGCCGTCGAAGAATTCGATGGCGCCCTCGGGGGCAAGCGCCGAATACCGCGCGCGGTCGGACGCGCCGATGCGGCTGAGAAGCTGCAGCCGGTAGCCGGGCAGGTCGTGCATGGCCTTCGCGAGGGATTCGACGTTCTTGTAGGGCATGAACGAGCCCATGTAGACGATCGTGCGTTCGCGTTCGGAGGTGCGCAGCCCGGGCGCCGGGTCGACAGCGCTGCTCACGACCGTGATCGGGCGGCTGGTGAGCCGGCGCTCCTCGATCTGCGCCTTCGCCGCAAAGGTGCCGGTGACGATCGCGTCCGCCCGGTTGAGCACGAGGCGCTGCGGCCAGTAGGCGAGGTGATAGATGCGCCAGCCCAGGCGGATGAACCATGGCAGGTCCCTCGGCGGGGTCGGGTTGTTGTAGTAGATGAGGTCGTGCAGGGTGAGGATGAGTTTGTAGTGACGGCCGCCGGAGCCCATGGTCTGCATGGGGCTGAACACGACATCCGGATGCGCGCGGTTGACGATCCTGGCTATCCATGGTTCGCGCAGGCTCGTGGGATCGGTGCCGAGGATCCACGGCAGGTCGGGCAGCATCTCGAGCTGCCGTTCGTCGCTGATGAGCATCGTCACCGGGTGGAGCCTGCTGAACGCCTCGACGACCCCCGCGGTGTAGCGGCTGATCCCGTCGTGCCTGCCGAGCCTCGTGTAGCGGCAGTCGAACACGAACTTCACGACGACGGTAGTGCGTCGACGAAGTCCCGGATCGCCGCGGCGGCGAGCTCAGGAACCTCGTAGTGGATGAGGTGGCCGACTCCCCCGAGCACACGCAACCGCGCGTTCGGCATGGAGCGCTGCAGCTCGTACTGGGCGGAGACCGGCGTGATGTCGTCGAGTTCGGCCGCGACGAGCAGGGTCGGAACGGTGATCCGGCTCGCGAACTCGCTCACATCGGTGCTGATGGAGGCGTCGAAGGCCTCGACGACGGTGTCGCGGTCGGAGAAGCGGTTGAAGAAGGTGTGGTGCTCGTGGTGGATCCACCTGCGCAGGGCCTTGTCCTTCGTCTTCACCAGGCTCACGCTCATGAACTGCACCACGAGCCAGTTGTTGAGGAGCGCGTGGCCGAGGCGTCGTGGCAGCTTCGAAGCCGCACGGTAGTAGAGCACGGTGATCCAGGTCGCGAACGGCCTCGGGCCTTTGAGCCCCGAGATCGCGATCGGGTTGATGAGGATGAGCGCAGGCGCAGGGAGCCCGTCGGCGATGGCCGCCGAGGTGATGATGGTGCCGAAGGAATGGCCGAGCACGATCGCGCGCCCACGGAGGTCGATGGCATCCATGAACTCCCCGAGCCAGGCCGCGTAGCCCTCGATGGTGTGCTTCACCTCGGTGAGCGGGGTCGACTCGCCGAAGCCGGGCAGGTCGGGACTGATGAAGCGGATGCCCGGAAGCTGTGCGACGACCGGCTCGAGTCCGTGATGCTCGCCCCGGTAGCCATGCGCGATGACGACCGTTCGCTCGGCACTCGGATCGCCGTAGACCCAGTACCGCGTGGTGCTGCCGAGGACGCTCACCTCGCGCCGCTCGACGGGGATGCGCTCCAGGGGGGCCGCATAGGGCGATTCGGTGGTCATCGCCTCCCAGTTTAGGCTGCGGGAACGTTCGGTCTCGAAACTCTGTCACAAGCGCTTGCAGTCCGTCTTAGACTCGTACAGACCCTTCACGCGAGCGCCCCGACTCGATACGGCAGAACAGGAGCACTGTGAGCTTCACCGCACCGATCCAGTTGCCCGGGCTGACCCTGGACCCACAGTGGTACCGGAGGTCCGTGTTCTACCAGGTCATGGTGCGCTCGTTCGTCGACAGCAACGGCGACGGCACCGGGGACCTCGGCGGCCTCATCTCGAAGCTCGACTATCTGCAGTGGCTGGGGGTCGACGCGCTCTGGATCCCCCCGTTCTTCACCTCTCCGCTGCGCGACGGCGGCTACGACGTCGCCGACTACCGCACGATCCTCCCCGAGTTCGGGACACTCGACGAGTTCCAGGAGCTCGTGACGAAAGCGCATGAGCGCAATATGCGCGTCATCATCGACCTTCCGCTCAACCACACCTCGGATGCGCACGACTGGTTCCAGCAGTCCCGCAGCGATCCCGAGGGGCCGTTCGGCGACTTCTACGTGTGGAGCGACAGCGATGAGCGCTACCCGAACATCCGCATCATCTTCACCGACACCGAGGACTCCAACTGGGCCTTCGACTCGGTACGCCGCCAGTTCTACTTCCACCGGTTCTTCTCCCACCAGCCCGACCTCAATTTCGACAACCCGGCGGTGCACGAGGCGGTCTTCGAGATCGTCCGGTTCTGGATGTCGATGGGCGTCGACGGGTTCCGGCTCGACGCCGTCCCCTACCTCTACGAGTCCGACGAGGGCAACGGCGAAGGCGAGCCGCCGACGCACGAGTTCCTGAGGCGACTGCGGACCATGGTGGACATCGAGTTCCCCGGCCGCGTCATGATCGCCGAGGCGAACCAGTGGCCTCGCGAGGTCGCCGCGTTCTTCGGAACCGAGGACGAGCCGGAGTGCCACATGGCGTTCGATTTCCCGGTCATGCCGAGGATCTTCTACTCCTTGCGCTCCCAGCACGCGGGAGAGCTCGTCGACGTGCTCTCCGAGACGACCGACATCCCGGATGGCGCGGGCTGGGGGATCTTCCTGCGCAACCATGACGAGCTCACGCTCGAGATGGTGAGCGAGGAGTACCGGCAGGCGATGTACGGCTGGTACGCCTACGACCCTCGGATGCGCGTGAACGTGGGCATCCGGCGCCGCCTGGCCCCCCTGCTCGACAACTCGCGCGCGGAGCTCGAACTCGCACACGCCCTGCTGTTCTCCCTGCCGGGGAGCCCGTTCCTCTACTACGGCGATGAGATCGGCATGGGCGACAACATCTGGCTGCCCGACCGTGACAGCTCGCGAACGCCCATGCAGTGGACGCCAGACCGCAATGCCGGATTCTCCACCGCTGACCCGGGCAAGCTCTACCTCCCGGTCGTGCAGTCGCTCGTCTACAACTATTCGCAGCTCAACGTCGAGGCCCAGCTCGCCCAGTCGCGCTCGCTCCTGCACTGGGTGCGAAACGTCATCCACGTGCGCAAGGCGCATCCGACCTTCGGGCTGGGGTCGATCCGGGTCCTGGAGACCGACCACGAGTCGGTGCTCGCCTTCGTGCGCTCCTACGCCGGCGCCGACACCCAGTTCGGGGACTCCGCGGAGGACGTGCTGTGCGTCTTCAGCTTCGCCCACAACCCGGTGTCGGTGACGATCCGCGATGAAGGCCTCGCCGGCGCACGCACCCTCGATCTGTTCGGCGGAAGCGATTTCCCCGACTTCTCCCCCAGTGGGGAACTCGGGCTCACCCTGGGAACGCAGAGCTTCTACTGGCTGCACATCGGGCATTGACACCGGCCGTCGATACCCACCCATGTCACCGGCTGGCCATAGTCTGTAGGCGTGACGGCACAGAACTGGACTGAGCAGAACCGGGACGAGCAGAACCGGGACGAGCAGAAGTGGTACGGCACGCTCGGGGTCTTCGACCTGGAGACGACGGGTATCGACGTCCGGACGAGTCGCATCGTCTCGGCCAACGTGAGCGTCATCGATGCCACCGGCAGCGTGATCGAACGCACCGATTGGCTCGCCGACCCCGGCATCGATATCCCGCCCCAGGCGAGTGCCGTGCATGGGATCACGACCGAGCGCGCACGAGCGGAGGGCCGGCCGGCCGCCGAGGTCGTCGCCGGGATCGTCGCCGCCATTCGGGCGATCTTCGACCGTGGCCTCGCGCTCACGGTCTACAACGCGCCATACGACCTCTCGCTGCTGAGCCACGAGGCCATCCGTCATGGCGTCCCAGCGCTCGAGGATCCGTCGCCCATCATCGATCCGCTCGTGATCGACAAGGCGATCGACCGCTACCGCAAGGGCAAGCGCACCTTGGAGGCCGCAGCTCTCGTCTACGGCGTCGACCTCACCGACGCGCACGATGCGGGTGCCGATGCGATCGCCGCGGGGCGGGTGGCCCAGGCGATCGCCGCGCGCCATCCCTCAGAGCTCGACCTCACGGCCGAAGAGCTTCATGCCCGACAGGTGGAGTGGAGCGCGCAGCAGTCGGCGAGCTTCGCAGAGTACATGCGTCGCACGCACAACCCCGACTTCGTCGAGACGTCGGGCTGGCCTGTGCGCAGCGGACCGCAGCGCTGAGTGCGAACCTAGCTGCCGAAGCCCTTGTACCGCGTGTTGAACTTCTCGACGCGGCCGGCACTGTCGAGGATGCGCTGCTTGCCCGTGTAGAACGGGTGCGACTCCGAAGAGATCTCGACGTCGATGACCGGGTAGCTGTTGCCGTCCTCCCAGTCGATCGTCTTGTCGCTCGTGACCGTGGAGCGCGTCAGGAAGGTCGCCCCGGAGGCGAGGTCGCGGAAGACCACCGGTGCGTAGTCGGGGTGGATGTCAGACTTCATGGGAATTCCTTGGGCTACCTGGCGTGCGGGAAGAGTTGCGGCGCGGATCGAACGACGGCCGACTGTCTACTTTACCAGAGATCGAGCGGTGTACCGCCCGTCATGGTGCTCGAGTTCGAGCGGGAGGCCGAAGGTCTCCCCGAGATTCTCCGCGGTGAGCACCTCGGCGATGGGGCCTGCCGCCATGATGCGCCCCTCGCGCAGCAGCAGCGCATGCTCGAATCCCGGCGGAATCTCTTCGACGTGGTGCGTGACCATGACGATTCCCGGCGCGTTCTTCGCCGCCGCGTATCCGCTCAGGAGCTGGAGGAGCTCCTCTCGGGCGCCGAGGTCGAGGCTCGCGGCCGGCTCGTCGAGGAGCATGAGCTCCGGGTCGGTCATGACGGCCCTGGCGATCTGCACGCGCTTCTGCTCACCGTCGCTCAGCTGGCCGAACCGTCGCTCCTGGAGGTGGTCGAGCTTCCATTCGGCGAGCACCCGGCGCGCACGGCGGGTATCGACGGCGTCATACTCCTCGTTCCAGCGACCGGTGACCGAGTACGAGGCGGTCAGGACGACGTTGAGCACCGTCTCGTTCGCCGGGAGCCGGCGGGCGAGCGCCGTGGAGGCGAACCCGATCCTCGTACGGAGGTCGAAGACGTCGACGTCGCCGAGCGTCTCATCGAGTACCGTCGCCATCCCCAGGGACGGATGGATCATGGCCGACGCCACCTGCAGCAGTGTCGTCTTGCCCGCTCCGTTCGGCCCGAGGACGACCCAGCGCTCGGCGCTGTCGGCGGTCCAGTCGACCGAGTCCAGGATGCGGTTGCCTCCCCGAACGACGGAGACATCATCGAACTGGAGAACGCTGGCCATAGCCTCAACCCTAAGCCACCAGGTCGGCGGTCCCCATCCTCGGGCACCGGTCAGGACAGCGAGTCGTAAACCCTCCGCGTGCTCTCGGCGATGCGATCCCAGCCGAAGTCCTGCTCCACGCGCGCCCGGCCCGCCTGCCCCATCATCCGGGCACGGACCGGGTCCTGCAGGACGTCGAGGAGCGCGGCCGCGAGTTCGGCGACGAACGCCTTCGGCTTCTTCGGGGTTCCCGTTCCGTCCTCCGCCTGCGCGATCGGTACGAGCCTGCCGGTGATCCCATCCGCGACGACCTCGGGGATGCCGCCGGTCGCCGTCCCGACGACCGGCACGCCGCACGCCATGGCCTCGAGGTTGACGATGCCGAGAGGCTCGTAGATGGAGGGGCAGACGAACACCGTCGCCGACGAGAGCACCGCGATGAGTTCGCCATGGCTCAGCAGCCGATCGAGCCAGACGACACCGGATCGCTCCTGCTGCAGCCCGGAGACGAGCTCCTCCACCTCGGCGAGGATCTCCGGAGTGTCCGGGGCTCCCGCGCACAGGATGAGCTGGACATCCGCCGGCAGCTCGCGAGCGGCCCGGAGCAGGTACGGCAGGCCCTTCTGGCGGGTGATCCTGCCCACGAAGACGACCGACGGCCTGGTCGGGTCGATCCCGAGGCTCCTCACCACCTCCTCGTCCGGGGCGGGCCGCCAGCGGTCGAGGTCGATGCCGTTGTGCACGACGGAGACCCGCGACTCGTCGAGGCCGGGGTAGGAACGGAGGATGTCCCTTCGCATCCCGTCGCTCACCGCGATGATGGCGTCCGCGTTGCGGAAGGCGTTCTCCTCGATGGCGCTCGAGATGCGGTAGCCGCCGCCGAGCTGTTCGGCCTTCCACGGCCGCAGCGGCTCGAGGCTGTGCGCGGTGACGACGTGCGGTATGCCGTGGAGCAGCTGGGCGAGACGGCCTGCGCCATTCGTGTACCAGGTGTGGGAGTGCACGATGTCGGCACCGGCGACGTCCTGCGCCATCTGAAGGTCGACGCCGAGGGCGGCGAGCGAGGGGTTGGCGTTCACGAGTTCGGCGGGAACGAGATAGGGGTAGACATCCTCCTCGGCCCTGGGCAGCCCGAAGCAGCGCACGACGACGCGCGTCTCCCGCCGCAGGGCGCTCACGAGCTCGCCGACGTGCACGCCGGCACCCCCGTAGACCTCCGGCGGGTACTCGCGGGTCAGCAGATCCACTCTCACTCCTGCGACGCTAGTACAGTCCGCCCTGCCCATCCACTGCGAGGCTCATCTACTGTGGGAGCATGGCGCCAAAGAAAGTGTTCGGGATCGTTCTCGCCGGCGGGGAGGGCAAGCGGCTCATGCCGCTGACCGCCGATCGCGCCAAACCGGCCGTCCCCTTCGCCGGCAACTATCGCCTCGTCGACTTCGCCCTCTCGAACCTCATCAACTCCGGACTGCTGCAGATCGTCGTACTCACCCAGTACAAGTCGCACAGCCTCGACCGCCACGTCTCCCAGACCTGGCGGCTCTCCAGCCTCACCAACTCCTACATCGCCTCGGTGCCCGCCCAGCAGCGCCTGGGCAAGCGGTGGTTCGCCGGATCGGCGGATGCCATCCTGCAGAGCCTCAACCTGTTGCGCGACGAGAAACCCGACATCGTCGTCGTCGTCGGTGCGGACCACGTGTACCGGATGGACTTCAGCCAGATGATCGAGGCGCACCTCGAGTCCGGCGCCGGAGTGACGGTCGCCGCCATCCGTCAGCCGATCGCCCTCGCGAACCAGTTCGGGGTCATCGAGGTGGACGAGGGCGACGCGACGCGGATCACCGCGTTCCGCGAGAAGCCGCAGGACCCGGTCGGACTCGCGGACTCACCGCACGAGGTCCTCGCCTCGATGGGCAACTACGTGTTCAACGCCGACACGCTCGTCGATGCGGTCCTGCGCGACGGCGAGCGGCCGGACTCGAACCACGACATGGGTGGCGACATCGTTCCGGATTTCGTCTCACGGGGCGATGCGGCCGTGTACGACCTCATCCGCAACGACGTCCCCGGAGCCACCGACCGGGACCGGTACTACTGGCGCGACGTGGGGACGATCGAGTCGTTCTTCGACGCCCACCAGGACCTCATCTCCGCGCTGCCGGTCTTCAACCTCTACAACCGCGAGTGGCCGATCTACAACGAACAGCTGAACTCGCCGCCGGCGAAGTTCGTGCGCGATGCGAGCGGCAACCTCGGCACGACGATCGACTCGATCGTCTCCCTCGGTTCGCTCCTGTCCGGCGCGCACATCGAACGCAGCGTCCTCGGGCCGTGGGCCACGATCGAGTCGGGTGCCAGGGTCGTCGACTCGATCCTCTTCGATCGCGTGCACATCGGTCCTGGGGCCACGGTGCGCAGGGCTATTCTGGACAAGGAGGTCGTCGTCGAACCCGGCGCGACCGTCGGTGTCGATCCGGCGGCTGACCAGGCCAGGGGTTTCACCGTGACCGATACCGGTATCACCGTCGTGGGCAAGGGCGTTCACGTCGACTGACCTTCGCGCCCACGCTGCCCATCAGAGGATGCCATGCCCCGCTTTCTCGTCGTCCTCGATGTCGATTCGACCCTCATCGAGAACGAGGTCATCGAGCTGCTCGCGGAGGCCGCCGGCACGCTTCCCGAGGTCGCCCGGATCACCGCATCCGCGATGAACGGCGAGGTGGACTTCGAACAGAGCCTGCGAGCACGCGTCGCGACCCTGGCCGGCCTCGCGGCGACCGTGTTCGAGGATGTCGGGCGACGGGTGACCCTGACGAACGGCGTGCAGCGGATGGTCGACGGCGTGCACGAAGCGGGCGGGCGGGTCGCCGTGGTCTCCGGGGGCTTCCACGAGGTCGTCGACCCGGTGGCCGCAGCGATCGGACTCGACTACGTGCGGGCGAACCGGCTCGAGGTCGTCGACGGTGCGCTCACCGGCGGACTGGTCGGGCCGATCGTCGACGCCCAGGCGAAGGCCGATACGCTCCGCGAGTGGGCCGAGGACTTCGGGGTCCCGCTCCGACAGACGATAGCCGTCGGCGACGGCGCCAACGATCTACCGATGATGGCGATCACCGGGCTCTCGGTCGGGTTCGACGCGAAGGCGCCGGTGCGCGACGAGGCGAACCTCATCATGGATGCGCGCGACCTGTCGCAGCTGCTCCCGCTGCTCGGCCTGCGGGGTTGAACCGCGCCGGTCAGTGCCCCATGCCCAGGCCGCCGTCGACCGGGATGACCGCGCCGGAGATGTAGGAGGCATCGTCGCTCGCGAGCCAGACGACGACCCTGGCGACCTCCTCCGGTGTGGCGTAGCGTCCGGCGGGAATCGACTTGAGGTACTCGGCCTGCTGCTCCGCGGGGAGCACCGCCGTCATCTCGGTCTCCACGAAGCCCGGCGCGACGACGTTCGCCGTGATGTTGCGGGAGCCCAGTTCGCGCGTGAGCGAACGAGCGAGGCCGACGAGGCCGCTCTTCGACGCCGAGTAGTTGACCTGCCCTGCTGATCCGAGCAGCCCGACGACGCTCGAGACGAGCACGATGCGGCCGAATCGTGCCTTGAGCATCCCCTTGGACGCCCGCTTCACGACGCGGAACGCTCCGGAGAGGTTGGTGTCGATGACGGAGGTGAAGTCGTCCTCCGACATGCGCAGCAGAAGGGTGTCCCTGGTGATCCCGGCATTCGCGACGAGCACCTCGACGGGTCCGAGTTCGGCCTCGACAGAGGTGAAGGCCGCGTCGATCGAGTCGGCATCGGTGACATCGGCCCGCACCGTCATCGAACCGGTGGGGCCGTCACCGGACCGCGCCGTCACGGCGACGCGATGCCCCTGGGCGAGGAATTCCGCCGCGATCGCGAACCCGATGCCGCGGTTGCCGCCGGTGACCAGCACTGTTCTGGTTGTTTGCATGCGCCCCATCCTAGAGGCGGCAGAATGCGGCGGCGGGACCGGCCCGAACCTCTTAGGCTGGGAGCGAGCCCATGGCAAAGCAACCGAACTCCATCACGTCACTCCCCCGGTCCCCCGACGACGACCGGCGCTCGAGAATGATCAGGTACAGCGTGACGATGGGCATCCGCCTGGTGTGCGTCATCCTATGCATCTTCGTGCGCGGCTGGTGGCTCGTGCTGTGCGCGGCGGGCGCCGTCATCCTGCCCTACATCGCGGTCGTCCTGGCCAACGTCGTGGATACGAGGACTTCGCGAGTCGAGCGACCCGGCAGCGTCGTGCCCTACGACAAGCACGACGAGGCACCGTGACTGCGACGGCTCAGGAGTGCTCCCGCGCCGGATGCCGCGCCGACGCCGCCTGGAACGTGAACTGGCGGAACCCGCGCATCCACGGCGAGGAGCGCGTCAAGGTCTGGCTCGCCTGCGATGAACACCGGGGCTACCTGCACGACTACCTCTCATCCCGGGGGTTCCCGGTGATGGTCACGCCGCTCGGAGTCGCCGTCGATCGTGTCGAGGCATCGCCATGACGGGATGGCGGTTCCTGCTGAGCGCTCGCTGGGCCGGCTACCTCGCCCTCGTGGTGGCCTTCGCGATAGCCTGCAGCCTGCTCGGCACCTGGCAGCTCGCCCGCCGCGCAGAAGCCCACGCCGCCATCGTCAAGATCGACGAGAACTACGACAGCTCTCCTGCCCCCCTGGCGACACTGCTGCCCGCCCTCGACTCCTTCGAGGACTCCCAGGAATGGACCCAGGTCGAGCTCCGGGGCGAGTACCTGGCCGATGACCAGCTGCTCGTGCGCACCCGGCCGCTGGGCGGCAACCCCGGTTTCGAGGTCCTCGTTCCACTTCGGCTCGAAGACGGCTCGGTCTTCGTCGTGGATCGCGGCTGGGTGGCGGTCGGGAGCACCCAGGATGCCCCGGACGTCGTTCCCGCCGCCCCCGCCGGGCCCGTGACGGTCGTCGCCCGGCTGAAGCCCGGAGAGCCGGAGCTGGCGGGCCGCACGGCGCCGGACGGCCAGATCGCCACCATCCAGCTCGACGACATCGCCACGCGCCTCGGCCTGCCGACCTACACCGGCGCATACGGGCTCATGGTCTCCGAGTCCCCTGCGCCGCCGGAGCGCCCGGTCGCACTGCCCAAGCCTCCGCGCGACGAAGGGCCGCACCTCTCCTACGCGTTCCAGTGGTACGTCTTCGCCCTGCTCGGCTTCATCGGGTTCGGCTGGGCCATCCGTCAGGAATATCGGCTCGTGAACGCCGACGACCCCGAGGAGCGGGACCGGGCGGCCGAGCGCGAACGCAGGAGGGCTCAGCGGACTCCGACCGACGCCGACGTCGAGGACGCCATCCTGGACCGGGTCGAGTCTTAGCGCACGCCGCGCCGCGGCGACTACGCCAGGCTCACGAGCTCCGCGTAGTCCGGGCTCCAGAAGTCCTCGACCCCGTCCGGGAGGATGAGAACGCGCTCCGGGTTCAGGGCCTGCACTGCACCCTCGTCGTGGCTCACCAGTACGACGGCGCCGGTGTAGTTGGCGAGGGCGTCGAGGATCTCCTCGCGACTCGCCGGGTCGAGGTTGTTGGTGGGCTCGTCGAGCAGAAGCACGTTCGCTCCGGAGACGACGATCATCGCGAGGGCCAGCCGGGTCTTCTCGCCGCCGGAGAGCACACCGGCGAGCTTGTGCGAGTCGTCCCCGGTGAACAGGAACGAGCCGAGCACCCGCCGCGCCTCGGTCTCGGTGAGGTTCGGGGAGGAGGAGACCATGTTCTGCAGCACGGTGCGCTTGACGTCGATCGTCTCGTGCTCCTGTGCGTAATAGCCGATCTTGAGGCCGTGGCCGGGCTCGAGCGCCCCGGTATCGGGCGCATCGACGCCGGCGAGGATGCGCAGGAGGGTCGTCTTGCCCGCGCCGTTGAGCCCGAGCACGACGACCTTGGATCCGCGATCGATCGCGAGATCGACGGCGGTGAAGATCTCGAGCGAGCCGTAGCTCTTGCTCAGGTTGCTCGCCATGAGGGGGGTCCTCCCGCTCGGCAGCGGATCCGGGAATCGCAGCTTCGCCACCCGGTCGGCGGTACGAACCTCCTCGAGCCCGGACAGCATCCGCTCGGCGCGCCGCACCATCTGGTGCGCTGCGGCCGCCTTGGTCGCCTTCGCGCCGAATTTCGCCGCCTGCAGCTGGAGCACCTGGGCCTTCTTCTCGATGTTGGTCCGCTCCTTCCTGCGGCGCTCCTCGTCGGCCTCCCGCTGGCGCAGATAGTTCTTCCAGCCCATGTTGTAAATGTCGATGACCTGCCGGTTCGCGTCGAGGTAGAACACCCGATTGACGGTCTGCTCGACGAGCGCGACATCGTGACTGATCACGATGAGGCCGCCCTGGTAGGACTTCAGGTACTCCCGCAGCCAGACGACGGAGTCGGCGTCGAGGTGGTTGGTGGGCTCGTCGAGCAGCATCGTCTCGGCCCCGGAGAACAGGATGCGCGCGAGCTCGATTCGACGTCGCTGGCCGCCGGAGAGCGTCTTCAACTGCTGGTCGAGGATGCGATCGGGAAGATTGAGGTTGCTCGCGATGCTCGCGGCCTCGGCCTCCGCGGCGTAGCCGCCCAGCGCGAGGAATCGATCCTCGAGCTTGCCGTACCTCGTCATCGCCGCAGCGCTCGTGGCGGCATCCGTGCTGCCCATCTCCACGGTCGCCTTCTGCATGCCGAGCACGATCGTCCCGAGCCCCCGGGCATCGAGGATGCGCGTCCTGGCGAGATCCTCCGGGTTGCCCGAGCGCGGATCCTGCGGCAGATATCCGACCTCGCCCGAGCGGTCGATCGTGCCGCTCGCCGGCTGGCCCTCCCCCGCGAGGATCTTCGTGAGGGTCGTCTTACCGGCGCCGTTGCGACCGACGAGTCCGACCTTGTCCCCCCGGTCGATGCGGAACGATACGCCCTCCATGAGGGTGCGCGCCGCTACACGGACCTCGAGGTCGTGCACGCTGAGCACAGGCGTAGTCCATTCCATTCGTTGCCGGTCGACAACACGATGCGGTGGGGGAACGTCTAGTCTAAGTGCATGACCTCTCTGAGCCTGGCCATCGGCAGACCCACACTGGCAGACCGGCTTTTCGCCCGCGGCCTCGTCATGGACATCGTGCTCGTCGCCGCAGGCGCGGCGCTCACGGCGATCGCTGCTCAGGTTCAGGTGCCATTGTGGCCGGTCCCGATCACCGGGCAGACGCTCGCCGTGCTGCTCGTCGGAAGCTCGCTCGGCGCCCTCCGAGGGGCGCTCTCGATGCTCCTCTATGCCGTTCTCGGCATGGTGGGGCTTCCCGTGTTCAGCGATGCGACATCCGGCATGGGTGTCATCCTCGGGCCGACCGGCGGCTACATCGTCGGCTTCGTGTTCGCTGCCGCTTTCACCGGATGGATCGCGCAGCGCTCCTGGGATCGCAGGATCCTGCGCTCGCTCCTCGCCTTCGCCGGCGGGACCGTCGTGACCTTCGCGATCGGGCTCCCCTGGCTTGCGATGGCTCTCGGCCTGAACCTCGAGCAGACGCTCGCCGGAGGGCTCTACCCCTTCATCATCGGCGGCATCGTCAAGGCGATCATCGCCGCGGGCGTCGTGACGTTCGGCTGGCGGTACATCGAGCGCGAGGATCGTCGTCGCGCCGACCGGGAGCTCAGCAGTTAGGAATCGCTGCAGCTAAGAAGCGCTGCGGCTAGATCGCGAAGCCGATCGCCCGCATCATGTCGCGGCCGTCATCGGTGATCTTCTCGGGGCCCCACGGCGGCATCCACACCCAGTTGATGCGGAACTGCTCGACGACACCGTCGAGCGCCTGGGCCATGTCCTCCTCGATGACGTCGGTGAGCGGACATCCGGCCGAGGTGAGCGTCATGCTCACGATGAGCGCCTGGTTCTCGTCATCCCAGCTCAGGTCGTAGATGAGCCCGAGGTCGACGATGTTGACGCCGAGCTCCGGGTCGACGACATCCTTCAGCGACTCCTCGACCTGGTCGAAGAGCTTCGGTTCCAGTGCGACTGCCATGCCTCTAACCTACGCTCGCACTCGTGAGAAATCGATCGTAGCCTTCGTCTTCGAGCCGGTCGGCGAGCTCGGGCCCGCCCTCCTCCGCGACCCGGCCGTCGATGAAGACGTGCACGAAGTCGGGGCGGATGTACCGCAGGATGCGCGTGTAGTGGGTGATGAGCAGGAGGCCGAGATCGGTCCCGTCCTTCGCCCGGTTGACCCCCTCCGCCACGATCTTGAGCGCATCGACGTCGAGGCCGGAGTCGGTCTCGTCGAGGATCGCGAACTTCGGCTTGAGGAGTTCCAACTGCAGGATCTCGTGGCGCTTCTTCTCCCCGCCGGAGAAGCCCTCGTTGACATTGCGGTCCGCGAACGACGAGTCCATGCGAAGGTTCGACATCGAGGTCTTCACGTCCTTGACCCAGCCCCGGATGGCCGGAGCCTCCCCGTCGATCGCGGTCTTGGCCGTGCGGAGGAAGTTGGTGACGGTCACGCCCGGGATCTCCACCGGGTACTGCATGGCGAGGAAGAGCCCGGCGCGTGCGCGGGCATCGACGGTCATGGCGAGGAGGTCCTCGCCGTCGAGGGTCACCGAGCCGCTCTCGACGTGGTACTTCGGATGTCCGGCGATCGTGTAGGCGAGGGTCGACTTGCCCGACCCGTTCGGCCCCATGATCGCGTGGGTCTCACCGTCGCGCACCACAAGGTCGACGCCGTTGAGGATGGGCTTGGTGCCCTGCTCGGTCTCCACGCTCACGTGGAGGTCTTTGATCTCGAGTACTGGCATGGCCTCAGGCTTCTTTTCTCTCGTAGTCGAATCGGGGGGTCGGGTCGAGGTACACGTCGCCGTCGACGATCGTGACCTCGAACACCGGAACGGGTTCGTAGGCGGGGAGGGTGAGCGCCTGGCCGGTCCTGAGCGAGAACTTGGAGCCGTGCGCCCAGCACTCGAGTGTGTCGTCCTCGACGAAGCCCTCGGAGAGCGAGATGTCCCCGTGGGTGCAGGTGTCGCCGATCGCGAAGATCTCGCCCGCAGAGTCCTTGACGAGCGCGATCGGCTGGTCGTCGATCACGACGCGGACGGCGGAGGTGAGCTCGATCTCGGCGGCGGGGCAGATGCGTACGGCCGTCATGCCCGGAGCTCCGCTTCGATCGCGGCGTCGAGTTGTTCCTGGACGGCTGGGACGCCGATCTTCTGCACGATACCGGAGAGGAATCCGCGCACGACGAGACGCCTGGCCTCGTCCTCCGGGATGCCACGCGCCTCGAGGTAGAAGAGCTGCTCGTCGTCGAATCGGCCGCTCGCGCTGGCGTGACCGGCGCCGGCGATGTCGCCCGTCTCGATCTCGAGGTTCGGCACGGAATCTGCGCGGGTGCCGTCGGTGAGCAGCAGGTTGCGGTTCTCCTCGTAACTGTCCGTACCGTTCGCCGTGGGCCGGATGAGCACGTCGCCGATCCACACCGTGCGGGCATCCTCACCCTGCAGCGCACCGCGGTAGCTGACCCTGGATTTGGTGTGCGGCGCATCGTGATTGACGAACACCTGGTGTTCGAGATGCTGTCCGGCGTCGGCGAAGTACACACCGTAGAGTTCGACGTCGCTGCCCTCGCCGGCGAGGTGCGCGTTCGTGTTGACCCTGACGATCGAGCCGCTCAGCGAAACGACGACGTGCCGCAGGTGGGCGTCCTTGCCGAGCTTCGCGAAGTGCGTCGCGAGGTGGATGCCGTCGTCGGCCCACTCCTGCACGCTCACGACCGTGAGGCGGGCACCGTCGCCGACCGAGATCTCGAGGTTCTCGCTCAGCTGGGCGGTACCCGTGCTCTGCAGGATGACGACGCCGCGGCTGTTGGGGCGCGCGTCGATGACGAGATGCGCCGCCCGAGGCTCCACCCCCACCGCCGAGCGGATGATCGTCGCCTCGACCGGCTCCTCGCCGGAGACCGTGACGACGAGTGCGTCCTCGAAGGCCGTCCAGGCGTTCGCCGAGCCGCGCTCCTCCGGCGTGCCGACGGAGCCGATCCGCGCATCCGAGCGACCGACCCAGTCGACCGAGATGTCATCGTCCTTGTCGACCGAGTAGTCGTACCGCCCCCCGCCGAGGACTCCGTCGAGAAGCGCCGCAAGGCGCTTGATGGGCGTGTACTTCCATTCCGTCTCGAAGCCGCTCACCGGCTCGAAGTCGGCGACGTCGAACGAGGAGAAGCGCCCGGCACGGCTCTGGATGGGCACGAGTCCCCACCCGCCGTCGCTGTGTTGCTTCGAGAGGAGTCTGGAGTGCTCGATCGCCGCTGCCGTCGGTGTGACCGTCGATGGTGAGAGTGCTGGCATCGCTATCCGACGGATCCTTCCATGCCCATCTCGATGAGCTTGTTCAGCTCCATGGCGTACTCCATGGGAAGTTCTCGCGCGATCGGTTCGATGAAGCCGCGAACGATCATAGCCATCGCCTCGGCCTCCTCCATGCCCCGTGACTGCAGGTAGAAGAGCTGCTCCGCGCTCACCCGCGAGACCGTCGCCTCGTGCCCCATCTGCACGTCGTCCTCGCGGATGTCGGTCGTGGGGTAGGTGTCGGAGCGCGAGATCGTGTCGACCAGGAGCGCGTCGCAGCGCACGGTGTTCGCGGAGTGGTGCGCTCCCTCGGCGATACGGACCTCGCCGCGGTATCCGGAGCGCCCGCCACCCCGTGCGATCGACTTCGAGACGATCGAGGACTGGGTATGCGGCGCGAGGTGGATCATCTTGGCGCCCGCATCCTGGTGCTGGCCCGGACCTGCGAAGGCCACGGAGAGCGTCTCTCCCTTGGAGTGCTCGCCGACGAGGTAGATCGACGGGTACTTCATGGTGACCTTGGAGCCGATGTTGCCGTCGACCCACTCCATGGTCGCGCCCTCGTGGGCGATCGCGCGCTTGGTCACGAGGTTGTAGACGTTGTTCGACCAGTTCTGGATGGTCGTGTAGCGCACGCGGGCGTTCTTCTTGACGACGATCTCCACGACGGCGGAGTGCAGCGAATCGGTCGTGTAGATCGGGGCGGTACAGCCCTCGATGTAGTGCACGTAACTGCCCTCGTCGGCGATGATGAGGGTTCGCTCGAACTGGCCCATGTTCTCGGTGTTGATGCGGAAGTAGGCCTGCAGCGGGATCTCGACGTGAACGCCGGGCGGCACGTAGACGAAGGAGCCCCCGGACCATGCCGCGGTGTTGAGCGCGGCGAACTTGTTGTCCCCGGCCGGGATGATCGTGCCGAAGTACTCCTCGAAGAACTCGGGGTGCTCGCGCAGGGCGGTGTCGGTGTCGGTGAAGATGACGCCCTGGGCCTCGAGGTCCTCCCGGATCTGGTGGTAGACGACCTCGGACTCGTACTGGGCGGTGACCCCGGCGACGAGCCGGGAGCGCTCGGCCTCGGGGATGCCGATGCGCTCGTAGGTGTTCTTGATGTCGTCCGGGAGGTCCTCCCAGGTCTGCGCCTGCCGCTCGGTGGAGCGCACGAAGTACTTGATGTTGTCGAAGTCGATGCCGGAGAGGTCGGCGCCCCAGGCCGGCATGGGCTTGCGCAGGAACATGCTCAGGCCCTTGAGGCGGTTCTTGAGCATCCACTCGGGTTCGCCCTTGAGGCGGGAGATGTCGGTGACGACCGCTTCGTCGATCCCGCGGCGGGCACTCGCACCGGCGGCATCGGAGTCGGCCCAGCCGAATTCGTAGACGCCGAGGCTCTCCAGTTCAGGACGATTGATCAGAACGTCTGACATGTTCCACCTCTCTGCGATACCTTCTGTCCGCTTCAACCCGTGGTGACACCAGGCCATTCCCTGCGGATACCGGATGTCGGGCCGGCACGACGTGCCGAACCTGCGTGTGCGTCGCGACCGGGGTCGCTTGCTTAGACTGGGCGAAGACTCCGGCATCCTTGCCGGGCACACGTGCGCGGGAAGAATTCCTGGCCACTCGCCGTTGTTCTTTCGATTCTACAGGGCTGAGGCCGGATTGTCAGGGCTCCCGCGCGCAGGTGAGCGATTTTCGGAAAGCAAGGGAGCGCGTGACGTGCGCGGATGGAAGCGATTCACCGACTGGCTGCTCCCCCGCGAGCTGACCCGCCGCGCCAGGGCGTTCGCCTGGGCATCGCTTGCGACGGAGATCGCGATCGTCGGGACGGGAGGATCCGTCCGGCTCACGGCATCCGGCCTCGGCTGCCCGGCCTGGCCGCTGTGCACCCCTGATTCGCTCGTCCCGGTGCCGGAGCTCGGGTTCCACGCTCTCGTCGAGTTCTCGAACCGAATGATGAGCGGCGTCGTCGCGCTCGTCGCCCTCTTCACCTTCCTCTTCCTCGCCCGGCAGCTCAGGGCGCGGCGGGAGCTGTTCTGGCTGAGCTTCGCGCTCGGCGTGCTCGTGCTCGTGCAGGCCGGGATCGGCGGGATCACGGTGCTGTCTAGCCTCGAGTCCTACATCGTGGGGCTGCACTTCGTGATCTCTGCGGCGATGGTCGTGCTCGCCGCGACGCTCGTCTGGTTCGTCCATCTGCCCGCCGGGCGTGCCGCACCGCTCCCGCGATGGGTGCGCGGCCTCGCCTGGACCACCGCGACCGCCGCCGCCCTGACGGTGCTCGTCGGCATTCTCACGACGGGTTCCGGGCCGCACGCCGGCGACCTGGACGTGGCGCGCAACGGCCTGCCGACGGAACTCATGGAGCACCTGCACGCCTGGCCCGCTTACGTCCTCTTCGGGCTCACCTTGCTGCTCGTCCTGCTCGCCTGGCGCAACGGTTTCGTCGCCACCCGCAACCTCGCGCTCTGGCTCGTCGGTGCCGAGTTCCTGCAGATCGCCGTCGGCCTCTACCAGTCGCGCAACGGCCTGCCCGCCCTCGCGGTCGGAGTGCACATGGTGCTCGCCTGCCTGCTTCTCGCGATCATGACGGCGGTCGTGCTCTCGACGACGCGGCCACGGGCGGATACCCGGACGAAGCCCTAGAAGGGCAGCAGCGGGTCGATCCCGACCGCGACGAACAGGAGCGTCAGGTAGGTGATCGAGGCGTGGAAGACCCGCATCGGCGAGCCCTCCGCGTGCCGGATGGCCTTGGAGTACAGGCGGTGCGACTCGACCACGAACCAGCCGCCGGAGAGCACGGCGACCGCCGTGTAGAGGATGCCCATACCCGCGACCGGCACGAGCAGGAGCGAGCAGACGACGGTCGCCCAGGCGTAGAGCACGACCTGAAGGCCCACCTGCGTCCGGCCCCGCACCACGGCGAGCATCGGCACGTTCGCCGCCTGGTAGTCCTTGCGATACCGCATCGACAGCGGCCAGTAGTGCGGAGGGGTCCAGAGGAACACGACCCCGAACAGGATGACCGGGGCCCAGCCGAGCGAGCCGGTCACGGCCGACCATCCGACGAGCACGGGAACGCATCCGGCAGCCCCGCCCCAGATGATGTTCTGGGAAGTACGCCGCTTGAGCCAGAGCGAGTAGATGACGACGTAGAAGACGTGCCCGGCTGCGGCGAGCCCCGCCGCGACCCAGTTGACGAGCAGGCCGAGCCAGAGCGTCGAGACGATGGCCGTCACCCAGGCGAAGACGAGCGCCTCCCGATCGGTGAGCTCGCCGGTGACGAGCGGCCGTCTGCTCGTTCGACGCATGACGCGGTCGATGTCCCGGTCGATGTAGCAGTTGAAGGCGCCGGCCGAGCCCGCACTCAGCGCGCCGCCGACGAGCGTCGCCAACACGAGCCACAGGTCGGGGATGCCGCCCTGGGCGAGGAACATGACGGGGATCGTCGTGATGAGCAGGAGCTCGATGATGCGGGGCTTGGTGAGCTGGAGGTACGCACCGGCCTTGCGACGGATGCCGATCCGTTCGTCGCTCGAACGCGTCGTTACGGCCGTGTCCATCGCTCCTCATCCGTATCCGGAAAGTCCCCGCATCCGAGTCTAAGCGACCGGCGGTCCTGCCACTGTCGGCGCCCTGCGTGCCCCGTGGCAGTTGCCTATACTGGGGATTGCTTGCCAGCCGGATCCTGAGGATCCAGGGTGCCAATGATGTCAGGGTGAGCGATCAACGTACAGTCCACGATCGCGAACGGTCGTGCACGACGGCAGAAGGGTCATCGAATTCTTATGGCAGCACTCGACTGGGAGCCGATCGACGACCGAGCGGTTGACACGGCGCGGATCCTCGCGGCGGATGCCGTGGAGAAGGTGGGCAACGGACATCCGGGCACCGCCATGAGTCTCGCCCCCGCCGCCTACCTGCTGTTCCAGAAGATCATGCGCCGCGACCCGAGCGACAGCTCCTGGCTCGGCCGCGACCGGTTCATCCTCTCGGCGGGCCACTCCTCCCTCACCCAGTACGTGCAGCTCTACTTCGGCGGCGACGGACTCGAGCTCGACGACCTCAAGGCGTTGCGGACCTGGGGCTCGAAGACGCCGGGGCATCCCGAATACGGACACACCGCCGGGGTCGAGATGACCACGGGCCCCCTCGGCCAGGGCATCTCCTCCGCCGTCGGCTTCGCCTACGCCTCCCGCTACGAGCGCGGCCTGTTCGACCCGGATGCCGCGGCCGGCACGAGCCCGTTCGACCACTTCGTCTACGTCATCGCTAGCGACGGCGACCTCGAGGAGGGCATCTCGAGCGAGGCCTCCTCCCTCGCCGGCCATCAGAAGCTCGGCAACCTCGTCGTCATCTACGACGACAACCAGATCTCGATCGAGGACGACACCGACATCGCCTTCACCGAGGATGTCGCCGCCCGCTACGAGGCCTACCACTGGCACGTCCAGGTGGTCGACTGGAAGAAGACCGGCGTCTACACCGAGGATGTCGCCGAGCTGCATCGCGCGATCGAGGCCGCCCAGGGCGAGACCGACCGGCCTTCGCTCATCGTCCTCCGCACGATCATCGGATGGCCGTCCCCCACGAAGCAGAACACCGGCAAGATCCATGGTTCCGCTCTCGGAGCCGAGGAGCTCGCCGCGGTCAAGAAGGTGCTCGACTTCGACCCGGAGGAGACCTTCGCGGTCGAGCCGGAGGTCATCGCCCACACGCGGAAGGCTCTCGACCGAGGCGCCGCAGCGCGGGCCGAGTGGCAGAAGGGCTTCGACGCCTGGGCCACAGCCAATCCCGACCGCAAGGCCCTGCTAGACCGGCTCGATTCCGGTGCTCTGCCCGACGGCGTCGAGAACGCGCTGCCGGTCTTCGAGGCGGGCAAGGACGTGTCGACCCGCGCCGCATCCGGCAAGGTCATCAACGCCCTCGCCGACATCGTCCCCGAACTGTGGGGCGGCTCCGCCGACCTCGCCGAGTCGAACAACACGACGATCGAGTCGGCGAAGTCCTTCGTGCCGGCCGAGCACTCGACGCACGAGTGGGCCGGCGACCGGTACGGCCGCGTCCTGCATTTCGGCATCCGCGAGCACGCCATGGGCGCGATCGTCAATGGAATCGTGCTGCACGGCAGGACCCGTGCCTTCGGCGGCACCTTCCTGATCTTCAGCGACTACATGCGCCCGGCGGTGCGACTCGCCGCACTCATGCAGATCCCCTCGATCTACGTCTGGACGCACGACTCCGTGGCACTCGGCGGCGACGGGCCCACCCACCAGCCGATCGAGCAGCTCACGGCCCTGCGTGCGATCCCGGGCCTCGACGTCGTCCGCCCCGCGGATGCCAATGAGGTCGCCTACGCCTGGCTCGCCATGCTGCAGCGCAGAGGCGGCCCCGCGGGGATCGCCCTCAGCCGGCAGAACCTGCCGGTGTTCGCGCGCGGCGACGGCGCGGCATCCGGAGACACGCTCGCCTCGGCCAGCAATGTGGCCCGCGGCGCCTACGTGCTCGCGGAGGCCCCAGAGGGCTCCCCCGACGTCATCATCATCGCGACCGGATCCGAGGTGCAGTTCGCCCTCGAGGCCCGCGAGGCGCTCAAGGCCGACGGCGTCGGCGCCCGTGTCGTCTCCGCCCCGTGCCTCGAGTGGTTCGAGGAACAGGATGCCGACTACCGGGAATCGGTGCTCCCCGCCTCGGTGACCGCCCGGGTCTCCGTCGAGGCGGGCATCGCCCTCGGCTGGCGCGGCATCGTCGGCGACCGCGGACGTAGCGTCTCCATCGAGCACTACGGAGCCTCAGCGGACTACGAGACGCTCTATCGTGAGTTCGGGCTCACCACGGAGCACGTCGTCTCTGCGGTGAAGGATTCCCTCGCCGCGTGAGGCCTGGGCCAGTACAAGGAGAAGAGAACAGATGACCGACAACACGAGCCCACTCGCCGAACTCACGAAGGCGGGCGTGAGCGTCTGGCTCGACGACCTCTCCCGCGATCGGATCGTCTCGGGAGGGCTGCAGAAGCTCATCGACGACCGCCATGTGGTGGGCGTCACGACGAACCCGACGATCTTCGCGAACGCCCTCGCCAAGGGCGAAGACTACGACGCGCAGGTGGCGAACCTCGCAGCCGCCGGCACGAGCGTAAGCGACGCCGTCGTAGACATCACGACCCACGACGTCGCGCGTGGATGCGACATCTTCCGGCCTCTCTACGACTCCTCGGCCGGCCGCGACGGCCGCGTATCGATCGAGGTCGAGCCTGCCCTCGCCCATGACACGGCCGGCACGATCGCCCAGGGCCGGATGCTGTGGGACACCGTGGATCGCCCGAACGTCATGATCAAGGTGCCCGCGACGATCGAGGGCCTCGAGGCGATCACCGAGCTCACCGCGCTCGGCATCAGCGTGAATGTCACGCTCATCTTCAGCCTTGAGCGCCACCGCGAGGTCATCAACGCCTACCTCGCCGGCCTCGAGAAGGCGAAGTCCGCCGGCATCGACCTCACCGGCATCCGCTCGGTCGCCTCGTTCTTCGTCTCGCGTGTCGACACCGAGGTCGACAAGCGCCTGAAGGCCATCGGAACGCCCGAGGCGCTCGCTCTCAAGGGCAAGGCGGGCATCGCCAACGCCCGGCTGGCCTACCAGGTCTTCGAGCAGGCCTTCGCGAGCGAACGCGCCACGGGGCTTCTCGCCGCGGGAGCGAACGCGCAGCGCCCGCTCTGGGCATCCACCGGGGTCAAGGATCCCGCTCTCAAGGACACGCTCTACATCGAGGAGCTCGTCGCCGACGACACGGTCAACACGATGCCGGAGAAGACCATGGAGGCGACGTTCGATCACGGGGAGATCCGCGGCGACACCGTCACCGGCAATTACGCGGACGCCAACGCCGTGCTCGACGCGATCGCGGCACAGGGCATCTCCTACGACGAGGTGACCGCCCTGCTCGAGAAGGAGGGCATCGAGAAGTTCACGGTCTCCTGGAACGAGCTCCTCGACACGGTCTCGGCGGCGCTCGAGACCGCTCGCGGAAAGTCCGGTTCGTGAGTTTCGACATCACGGCGAGCGGCGCCGCACTGGAGGCGGTGCAGCGTATCGTGCCCCAGTTGGTCTCCGACCTCGTCGCCTCGCGCATCGCCGGGCAGGACCCGACCCTCTGGGGCGCGGATGCTGAGGCCGAAGCCGCGAAGCGACTGGGCTGGACCGAGGCGGTCGTCGTCTCCGACCCGCTCGTTCCCGACATCCTCGCCCTTCGCGACCGCCTGCGTGCCCAGGGCGTCGACCACATCGTGCTCGGCGGCATGGGCGGCTCGTCCCTCGCCCCCGAGGTCATCACGAAGACCGCGGGCGTCGAACTCACCATTCTCGACACGACCTCCCCGGGGCAGATCCGCGCCGCCCTCGACGATCGCCTGGCGACGACGGCGGTCGTGATCTCGTCGAAGTCGGGTTCGACCGTCGAGACCGACAGCCAGAAGCGCGTCTACGAGGAGGCGTTTCGGGCGATCGGCATCGACCCGATCGAACGCGTCGTCGTCGTGACCGACCCCGGCTCACCGCTGGATGTCGCCGCCCGCACCGACGGCTACCGCGTCTTCAACGCCGACCCGAATGTGGGCGGACGGTACTCGGCACTCACCGCCTTCGGGCTCGTCCCCTCAGGCCTCGCCGGCGTCGACATCGCCGCGCTGCTCGACGAGGCGTCGTCGGTCGCCGGCCGCATCGCGGTCGACCAGGAGGAGAACCCCGCGCTCATCCTGGGCGCCGCGATCGCCGGAACCCGGCCCCTCCGTGACAAGCTCGGCATCGTCGCCGACGGCACCTACATCGTGGGCTTCGCCGACTGGGCGGAACAGCTCATCGCCGAGTCCACGGGCAAGCTCGGCAAGGGGCTGCTCCCCGTCGTTCTCGGAACGGATGCGCCGGAACTCTCCAGGAACCTGCCCGACCTCCAGGTCGTGCGCCTCGTGGAGAGCGCCCGGGCGACCGAAGAGGTCGAAGAGGGCGAGATCGAGATCAGCGGGACCCTCGGGGCCCAATTGCTCGTCTGGGAGACCGCGATCGCGGTCGCCGGACGTCTCCTCGGCATCGACCCCTTCGACCAGCCGGATGTCGAGTCCGCCAAGGAGGCCACGCGTGGACTCCTCGACTCGACCCCCACGCCCGCTCCCCCGGCCTTCTCCGAGTCCGGTGTCGAGGTGCTGGCGACCGATGCGGCGCTCACCGCGAAGGGGACACTGCCCTCGGCCATCGATGCGCTGCTCGCCACGATCCCCGAGAACGGCTACCTGAGCATCCAGGCCTACCTCGATCGCGTCCAGCTGCCGCAGGCCGAGCGCCTGCGCGACCTCGTGGCGGCGCGCATCGACCGCCCGGTGACCTTCGGGTGGGGCCCGCGCTTCCTGCACTCGACCGGCCAGTTCCACAAGGGCGGTCCGGCCGTCGGCGTGTTCCTGCAGCTCGTCGGCGCGGAGAGCGAGGATCTCGCGATCCCCGGGCGGCCCTTCACCTTCGGGCAGCTTCTCCGGGCTCAGGCGCAGGGCGACGCCTCGGTGCTCGCCGACCACGGCCGCCCGGTCCTCACGCTCACGCTGACCGACCCGCAGGGCGGCCTCGCGAGCATCCTCGGCACCCTGGGCTGACCGCGGATGCCACCGGTCGCGATCACGATGGAGTCCAACCCCCTGAGGCTGGCGTCCGACCGCCGGCTCAACCGCATCGCCGGCCCGAGCGCCCTCATCATCTTCGGCGTCACCGGCGACCTCTCCCGCAAGAAGCTCATGCCCGCCGTGTACGACCTGGCCAATCGCGGGTTGCTGCCGCCCGGGTTCGCCCTCGTCGGGTTCGCGCGACGGGACTGGGAGACCCAGGACTTCGCCCAGGCCGTGCACGACGCCGTCAAGTCCTACGCCCGGACGCCCTTCGACGAGGACGTCTGGGAGCAGCTCTCACGAGGCATCCGCTTCGTCCAGGGCGAGTTCGACGACGACGCGGCCTTCGAGAGGCTCGCCGAGACGCTCAAGGAACTCGACGCCTCCCGCGGCACTATGGGCAACCACGCCTTCTACCTCTCGATCCCGCCGAAGTCGTTCCCCCAGGTCACCGAGCAGCTGCGTCGCTCGGGTCTCGCCCAGCAGGCAGACGGCCAGTGGCGACGCGTTGTGATCGAGAAGCCCTTCGGCAGCGACCTCGTCTCGGCGCGCGCGCTCAACGACGTCGTGGAGTCGGTGTTCCCGCCGGACTCGGTGTTCCGCATCGACCACTACCTGGGCAAGGAGACGGTCCAGAACATCCTCGCCCTGCGTTTCGCCAACCAGCTCTACGAGCCCATCTGGAACGAGCGCTACGTCGACCACGTGCAGATCACGATGGCCGAGGACATCGGCGTCGGCGGACGTGCGGGCTACTACGACGGGATCGGCGCCGCCCGTGACGTCATCCAGAACCACCTCCTCCAGCTGCTGGCCCTCACGGCCATGGAGGAGCCGGTGTCCTTCGACGCGCGTGACCTCAGGGCGGAGAAGGAGAAGATCCTCTCCGCGGTGCGGCTCGGCAAAGACCTCTCGCTCACGACAGCCCGCGGGCAGTACTCGAGCGGCTGGCAGGGGGGTGAGCGGGTCATCGGATTCCTCGACGAGGAGGGCATGGATCCGGCGTCCCTCACCGAGACCTACGCCGCCATCCGACTCGACATCAACACGCGTCGCTGGGCGGGCGTGCCCTTCTACCTGAGGGCCGGGAAGCGCCTCGGCCGGCGAGTGACCGAGATCGCCGTCGTGTTCAAGCGTGCGCCCCAGTACCTGTTCGCCGAGAGCCAGACGAGCGCCCTGGGCCAGAACGCGCTCGTCATCCGCGTGCAGCCGGACGAGGGGGTCACGATCCGGTTCGGTTCGAAGGTGCCGGGCGCCGGCATGCAGGTCCGCGACGTGACGATGGATTTCGGATACGGGCACGCCTTCACCGAGGCGAGCCCCGAGGCCTACGAGCGCCTCATCCTCGACGTGCTGCTCGGCGACCCGCCGCTCTTCCCCCGCCACGAGGAGGTCGAACTCAGCTGGAGGATCCTCGACCCCATCGAAGAGTTCTGGGCCACCCAGGGCCAACCCGAGCAGTACCGGCCGGGGACCTGGGGGCCGGCATCGGCTGATGCGCTCCTCGCCCGCGACGGCCGCACCTGGAGGCGCCCATGATCGTCGAACTGCCCAACACGACGACGAGCGGGATCTCGAAGGCACTCGTCAAGATCCGCGAAGAGGGTGGCGCCGTCGCCCTCGGTCGTGTGCTGACACTCGTGATCGCCACGCGACACGGTGCGGAGGAGGAGGCGATCGAGGCCGCCAACGATGCCTCGCGTGAGCATCCGATGCGTGTCATCGTCCTCTCCACCTCACCGGACGCCACGCCCACGGGCTCCCCCGCCGAGTCGCGCCTCGACGCCCAGATCAGGGTCGGCGGCGACGCCGGTGCGAGCGAAGTCGTCGTGTTGCGCGCCTACGGCGAGACCGCCAAGAACGAGGAAGGCCTCGTGACCGGGCTCCTGCTGGCCGATGCGCCGGTCGTCGCCTGGTGGCCGGCCGAGGCGCCTCCCGTCGTCTCCGAGTCCGCGATCGGCCGGATGGCCCAGCGACGCATCACGGATGCCGCCGCCCAGGCGGATCCTCGCGCCTACCTCGACCATCTCGCGGAGTCCTACCGGCCGGGAGACACCGATTTCTCCTGGACGCGACTGACCCTCTGGCGGGCACAACTGGCCGCGGTTCTCGACCAGCCGCCGTACCAGCAGGTCACCGCCATCGAGGTGCACGGCGCCTCCGACTCACCTTCGACGACGCTCCTGGCCGCCTGGTTGCAACAGCAGCTCGGGGTCACCGCGACACAGTCGACCTATGGGCCTTCGGGCATGCGCGCCGGCATCTACGAGGTGCGGCTCGAGCGGGAGGCCGGAATCATCGAGCTCCGGCGGACCCAGCCGAGCATCGTCACGCTGGTTCAGCCGGGCCAGCCTGTCCACGACATCTCGCTGCCACGCCGAACACTGCGCGACTGCCTCGCCGAGGAGCTGCGCAGGCTCGACCCCGACGACCTGTTCGGCGACGTGCTGCGGCGGGGACTCGCCGGCCTCGCCGCGCCGATCACCTCATCCATCCCCTTCGACGAGAGGAGTGCGTCATGAGCCCCGAACGGCTCGTACTCGTCTACGACGACCGGGCCGGTCTCGCCTCGGCAGTCGCCGCGCGGTTCTACGAGACCATCGGCGGCATCCTCGAGACGAAACCGGTGGCGCACATCGTGTTCACCGGGGGGACCGTCGGCGGTGAGATCCTCGCGGCGATCGGTGCCTCCGGGCAGCGGGACTCGCTCGACTGGAGTCGGGTCGAGCTCTGGTGGGGAGACGAACGCTGGCTGCCCGCAGGCGACCCCGAGCGCAATGACACGCTCGCCGACGATGGGCTGTTGGCCGGGCTGGTCGCTCAAGGGCTCTTGGCCCCCGCTCGGATCCACCGCCTCCCCGCTTCGGACGGGCCTCTCGACCTGGATGCGGCAGCCGGCAGCTACGCCGCGGAACTCTCCCGGTCCGCTCGGAAAGGCGAACCCGTGCCCGACTTCGACCTCCTCTTCCTCGGGGTCGGGCCGGACGGCCACGTCGCCTCGCTGTTTCCCGAGTACGACGGCATCCGGGTCACCGAACCGACCGTCGTGGCCGTGCGCAACTCCCCGAAACCCCCTCCCGAGCGCCTGAGCCTCACACTCCCGGCGATCAACCGTGCCGATCGGGTCTGGCTGTGCCTCGCCGGCGCCGACAAGGCCCCGGCCCTCGGCCTGGCCCTGGCGGGCGCAAACACGGTCGAAGTGCCTGTAGCGGGCGTCTCAGGGCGCGTGAGGACGATATTCTTCCTCGACCGGGACGCCGCCGCCGAGGTTCCGCCGGAACTCCTCGCGGATGACGGCACGACCGCCTAGGCGCAGGTCTAAGCCGAGGTACGGCCCCGGCGCGCCCTGAGCTGTTCGAGCGCCTCGTCGAGCAGTGTTGCCGCTTCCTGCTCGGTTCGGCGTTCCTTCACGTAGGCGAGGTGCGTCTTGTAGGGCTCGAGCTTCGCCACCGAGGGAGGATTCTCCTTGTCGCGGCCGGCCGGAAGCCCGCAGTTCGGGCAGTCGAGCTGCTCGGGGATCTCCTCCGGCTCGATCGTCGCCAGGAAGTACGGCTTCAGTTCATGACCGTTCGAACACCAGTACAGGACCTGGATGCGGTCCGCGTGAAAACCGCGGTCCTGCTCTCCCATCGGTCCGGCGCCGACGCGCGAACCACGAATAGCACTGCCACCTGATGCCACCGATGACCCCTTTAGATTCCGACGTTGAACTTGGTGAGGAGGCCGAGCACGATGATGCAGGACACCCAGACGAGGCCCAGAATGACCGTGAAACGGTTGAGGTTGCGCTCAGCGACGCCGGAGGCGCCCAGATTCGAGGTCGTTCCGCCGCCGAACATGTCCGAGAGGCCGCCACCGCGGCCCTTGTGCAGGAGGATGAGAAGGGTCAGCAGGAGGCTCGTGATTCCGAGTACGACCTGGAAGATGACCTGGAGGATTTCCACGGGAATGGTGCCTTTCTGCGGGCGCTGACCGTTGATCAGTATAACTTGTGCCGGCCGATTGACCGATTCACCCTGCTCGATGCCGGCGGACTAGGTGCCGACGTGGCTCTGGAAGCGGGCGATCTTCGCGAACTCGTCGACCACGAGGCTCGCCCCGCCGACGAGCGCACCGTCGACATTCGGCTCGCGCAGGAAGCTCGCGATGTTGCCGGATTTGACCGATCCGCCGTAGAGGATGCGGGTCGCGGCACCGGCCTCCTCGCCGAGCGCCGTGCCGACGACGGCGCGCAGTTGCGCGGCGACGTTCTCGGCCTGCTCCGGAGTCGCCGCCTGGCCGGATCCGATCGCCCAGACCGGCTCATAGGCCACGACGATGTCCGACCCCTTCGGCAGGCCGGCCAGTGCCGTCTCAAGCTGCTCCACGGGAACGGCACTCGCACCGCGCGCCTCGAGATCCTCGGCCGTCTCACCGACGCAGATCACCGGTACGAGCCCGTGTCGGATGGCGGCGGCAGCCTTCGCCCCGACCAGCTCGCTCGTCTCGTGGTGGTAGGAGCGGCGCTCGGAGTGGCCGACGATCGCGTAGGTGCACTCGAGCGCCTTCAGGAACGCCCCGGAGATCTCACCGGTGTAGGCGCCGGAGTCGTGTTCGGAGACATCCTGAGCTCCGAAGGTGATCGGAAAGTGGTCGGAGACGATGAGCGACTGAACCGAGCGCAGATCGGTGAACGGTGGGAACACCGCCACCTCGACGGTCCGGAAATCGAGCTTGGCGTCCTGGAGGCTCCAGGCGAGCTTCTGTACGAAGGCGATCGACTGAAGGTGGTCGAGGTTGAGCTTCCAGTTGCCCGCGATGAGCGGGCGGCGCCCTGCTTCGGCTTTCACTGCCATCCGAGTACCTCCAGTCCTGGCAGTCGCTTCCCCTCGAGGAATTCGAGGCTGGCACCTCCGCCGGTCGATATGTGGCCGAACCTGCTGTCGTCGAAACCGAGTGCCCGCACGGCGGCGGCGGAATCGCCTCCGCCCACGACCGAGAGTCCGTCGACCTCGGTGAGCGCCTGGGCGACCGCCTTCGTGCCCCCGGAGAACGCCGGGAACTCGAACACGCCCATCGGGCCGTTCCAGAAGACCGTCGTGGATGACCTCACGACCTCGGCGAAACGCTTCGCCGTCTCCGGACCGATGTCGAGCCCGATTCCGGATGCGCCCCAGGCGGTGTCCTCGATCGCATCGACGGCGCGGACCTCATGGTCGGCATCCGCCGAGAACGCCGAGGCGACGATCGTGTCGACGGGAAGGACAAGGTCGACGCCGAGCCGTTCGGCCTCGGCGAGGTAGCCGCGCACGGTGTCGAGCTGGTCCTCCTCGAGCAGACTCGACCCGACCGGATGCCCCTGGGCGGCCAGGAAGGTGAACATCATGCCGCCACCGATGAGCAGTGAGTCGACGCGGGGCAGCAGATGCCCGATGACGCCGAGCTTGTCGGAGACCTTGGAGCCCCCGAGAACGACCGTGTAGGGCTTCTGCGGGGACTCGGTGAGACGATCGAGCACCTCGAGCTCAGCGGTCATCAGTCGCCCGGCGGCGCTCGGGAGCAGTTCGGCGAGCTCGAAGACGCTCGCCTGCTTGCGATGCACCACCCCGAAACCGTCGGACACGAACAGGTCGCCGAGCTCGGCGAGCCTGCTCGCGAACTCCCGGCGATCAGCGTCATCCCTGGCCGTCTCCCCCGGGTTGAACCGGAGGTTCTCCAGGAGTGCGATGTCGCCGTCTTCGAGACCGCCGACGGCATCCTTCGCCGCCTGCCCGACCGTATCGCTCGCGAAGACGACCGGATTGCCGAGCAGTTCGCATAGCCGCTGGGCGACCGGCGCGAGGCTGTACTTCGCATCCGGGGCGCCATCCGGACGCCCGAGATGCGAGATGACGACCGTGCGCGCACCGGCGTGGATGAGCTCGTTGAGGGTCGTGAGCGACGCCCGGATGCGCCCATCGTCGGTGATGACCTGGCCGTCGAGCGGCACGTTGAGGTCGCAGCGGACGATGACGCGCTTGCCGGCGAGCGGGCCTAGGGACTCGATCGTACGGAGCATCGTGCGCCGATCAGGACAGGCGGGCGGCGACGTACTCGGTCAGGTCGACGAGCCGGTTGGAGTAACCCCACTCGTTGTCGTACCAGCCGGCGACCTTGACCTGCGTCCCGATCACCTTGGTGAGACCGGAGTCGAAGATGCAGGAGTGCGGGTCGCTCACGATGTCACTCGAGACGAGGGGGTCCTCGGTGTAGCTGAGGAGGCCCTTGAGCGAACCGTTCGCGGCCTCCCGGTAGGCGACGTTGACATCTTCGACGGTGAGCCCGGCGCGCGTCTCGACCGTGAGGTCGGTGATCGACCCGGTCGGAACCGGCACCCGCAGCGCGTAGCCGTCGAGCTTGCCGACGAGCTCGGGAAGCACGAGGCCGATCGCCTTGGCCGCACCCGTGCTCGTGGGCACGATGTTGATGGCCGCGGCGCGGGCACGGCGCAGATCGCTGTGCGGGCCGTCCTGCAGGTTCTGGTCGGCCGTGTAGGCGTGCACCGTCGTCATGAGACCGCGCTCGATGCCGAAGTTGTCGAGGAACACCTTGGCGAGAGGCGCGAGACAGTTCGTCGTGCAGGATGCGTTCGAGATGATGTGGTGGTTCGCAGGGTC
This sequence comes from Leifsonella bigeumensis, assembly GCF_039537265.1. Lineage (NCBI taxonomy): Bacteria > Bacillati > Actinomycetota > Actinomycetes > Micrococcales > Microbacteriaceae > Leifsonella > Leifsonella bigeumensis. The sequence continues at coordinate 1,124,193 of NZ_BAABAE010000003.1, forward strand.
GTACGACTCCTCGTTGACTCCCATGACGAAGGTCGCATCCTCGCCCTTGGCCGGCGCCGAGATGATGACCTTCTTCGCGCCGGCGTCGAGGTGCTTGCGGGCGTCCTCGGCGTTGGTGAACCGGCCCGTGGACTCCACGACGATGTCGACCCCGAGATCGCCCCAGCCGAGCAGCGCCGGATCGCGCTGCTCGAGCACCGTGATCGGTTTGCCATTGACCACGATGCGGTCGCCATCCAGTTCCACCGTCGCGTCGAGCCGGCCGGTGACCGAGTCGTACTTGAGCAGGGTCGCGAGGGCCTTGTTGTCGGTCAGGTCGTTGACCGCGACGATATCGAGGTCACTGCCCTTGGCCAGTGCGGCGCGAAAATAGTTGCGGCCGATGCGGCCGAACCCGTTGATTCCGATCTTGACGGACAAAACAATGCTCCTCGGGGATTGGACGGTGGATGACCGCTATGACAGTACCAGCAGGCCGGAGGTCTTCTTGCGCGCCGTTTCGAATCGCGACTGCACGTTCGCCCAATCGGCGATGTTCCAGAACGCCTTGATGTAGTCCGCCTTGACGTTGACGTAGTCGAGGTAGAACGCGTGCTCCCACATGTCGAGCAGGAGGAGCGGGACGGTGCCGGTCGCGAAGTTGCCCTGGTGGTCGTAGTACTGCTGCACGAGGAGCTTCTCGCCGAGCGAGTCCCAGACGAGCGCGCCCCAGCCTGAACCCTGGATGCCGGCGGCCGCCGCCGTGAAGTGGGCGACGAACTTGTCGAAGGACCCGAACTGGTCGTCGATCGCCGAGGCGAGGTCCCCGGTCGGCTTGTCTCCACCATCCGGGGAGAGGTTCGTCCAGAAGATCGTGTGGTTGACGTGCCCCGCGAGGTTGAAGGCGAGGTCCTTCTGGAGCTTGTTGATGTTCCCGAAATCGTTCGCGTCGCGCGCTTCGGCGAGCTTCGCGAGAGCGGTGTTGGCGCCATCGACATAGGCCTTGTGGTGCTTGTCGTGGTGCAGCTCCATGATCCTGCCGCTGATGTTCGGCTCGAGGGCAGCGAAGTCGTAGCCCAGATCGGGCAGGGTGTAGTCAGCCATGATGAGTGAATCTCCTAGCGTTCTCGTTGACCTGTCCAGTCTATCGCCGCAGCGTGCGAGGTTCCGGGCCGGCGTCTCCGGGTTCGGCGCTAGGCGTCCTCGTAGTCCGGCGGCAGGTTCGCGTCGGTGCCGGGGATCCCCTGATCCACGGCGACCTTGTCGGCCATGGCGAGCAGCCGGCGGATGCGACCGGCCACGGCATCCTTCGTCATCGGCGGCTCGGCATGATGCCCGAGCTCGTCGAGGCTGGCATCCCTGAACCGCAGCCGGAGCTCCCCCGCGTACCTGAGGTGATCTGGCACGTCGCCGTCGAGGATCTCGAGCGCGCGCTCGACACGAGCGCAGGCGGCGACGGCGGCCTGGGCACTGCGCCGCAGGTTCGCATCGTCGAAGTTGACGAGCCGATTGGCGGTGGCTCGCACCTCGCGGCGCTGCCGCAGCTCCTCCCAGCTCACGACGGTCGACACGGCACCCATGTGCACGAGCATGGCGCTGATCGCCTCGCCGTCGCGGATGACGACGCGGTGCACTCCGCGCACCTCGCGCGCCTTCGCCGAGATCTTCAGCCTGCCCGCGGCCCCCACGAGTGCCATGGCCGACTCGTTTCCGGGGCAGGTGATCTCGAGTGCGGCCGACCGGCCGGGATCGGTGAGCGAGCCGCGAGCCAGGAACGCACCCCGCCACACGGCGGCGAGCTCATCCGAGGACCCCGTCGTGAGCTTGTTGGGCAGGCCCCGGACCGGCCTGCGACGAGCATCCAGCAGCCCGGTCTGGCGGGCCAGCGTCTCTCCGTCGAGCACCCTGACGAGGTAGTGGCTCGAGCGTCGGATGCCGGATGCGGAGATCACCGAGTGCTCACTGCGGACGCCGTACAACTCGAGCAGGTCCTTGCGGACCCGGCGTGCGATCTCCGCCGTGTCCAGTTCCGACTCGACCGCGATACGGCCGGAGATGAGGTGGAGGCCGCCCGAGAACCGCAGAATGGTCGCGAGCTCCGCGGCACGCACGGTCGTCTTGCTCGACTCGACCTTCGCGAGCTCCTCCTTGACGTCTGCAGTCAGTGCCACTCTCGTGTTCCCTTCATTCCCGGCCCAGATCCCGGTGCTTGACATTGACAGCGACACCGGGGAGCCCGCGGATGATCGTGGCCAGCTGCACGGCGACGGCCACCGAGCGGTGCTTGCCTCCTGTGCAGCCGATCGCGATCGTCGCATGCCGCTTGTTCTCTCGCTGATAGCCGGCGAGCACTGGTTCCAGTGCGGAGGCGTACGCGTCCACGAATTCCCGTGCGCCCTCCTGGTCGAGGACGAAGTCGCTCACCACCGGATCGAGGCCGTCGAGGTTGCGCAGTTCCGGAACCCAGAACGGGTTCGGGAGGAATCGCATATCGGCGACGAGGTCGGCATCCGTCGGCACCCCGTACTTGAATCCGAAGCTCACGACGGTCACCTGGACCCCAGGGGTCCCCTCCTCGGCGAAGATCTCGGAGACCTTGGTCGCCAACTGGTGGATGTTGAGGTCGGAGGTGTCGATGATGATGTCGCTCGACTCGCGCATCTCGAGCATCCTCGCGCGCTCTGCGCCGATGCCGTCGAGGAGTGTCCCGTCGCCCTGCAGCGGATGCGGGCGCCGCACCTGCTCGAAGCGTCGCACGAGCGCGTCGTCGGTGGCTTCGAGGAAGAGCACGCGCACGGCGGAGGTGGCGCGCAGCGACTCGACGGTCTCCTGCAGGTCGGCGAAGAGGCGGCCGCCGCGCACATCGGTGATCGCGGCGATCTTCGGGATGGTACCCCCCGCCTTGTCGGCGAGTTCGACGAGCGGACGGATCATCTGGGGTGGGAGGTTGTCGACGACATACCAGCCGAGGTCCTCGAGGGCGTTCCCGACGGTCGACCTCCCTGCACCGGACATCCCGGTCACGACGAGCACCTCCTGGCGAGTGCTGTCGCTCGTCATCTCTGCATCACGCCCCTGCTCGCCTGCCAATCTCCTGCACCGGATCGTGACTCAAAGCCTAGTCATTCCCCGCCCCGCAGATGTTCGTGCACGGCGGCCGCCGTCGCCGGACCGATCCCGCGTACCTGGGCGATCGCCTCCGCGTCGGCGGCACGCAGCCGCGCGACCGACCCGAAGTGCTGGAGAAGATCACGCACGCGCGCCGGCCCGAGTCCGGGGATCTCCGACAGCACCGAGGTGATGTCCTTGCTGCGCTTCTGCCGCTGGAAGCCGATCGCGAAACGGTGTGCTTCGTCGCGGATGCGCTGGAAGAGGAAGAGGGCGTCGCTGTTCCGCGGCAGGATGACCGGAAAGTCCGAGTCGGGCAGCCAGATCTCCTCGAGGCGCTTCGCGATGCCGCACAGGGCGATCCCGTCCGGTCCGCCCGGCGCGACGCCTGCATCGCGCAATGCACGGGCCGCGGCCTGCACCTGGGGCTGGCCGCCATCCACGATGAGGAGGTTCGGCCGGTAGGCGAAACGCTTGCGCGGCGCAGCGCCCTCGAGCTCGGCCTGCTCCTGCGACGCGCGGACGGTCTGCTCGTCATCCAGTCTCGCAAGCCTGCGCGAGAGCGTCTGGTAGATGGACTCGGTGTCATCGGTCGAGTCCGGAATGCTGAACCGCCGGTACTGGTCCTTGCGCGGCAGGCCGTCCTCGAAGACGACCATCGAGGCGACGATGTTCGTGCCGGAGAGATGCGAGACGTCGTAGCACTCCATCCGCAGCGGTGCTTCGGTCATGCCGAGGGCCTCCTGGATGTCGGAGAGCGCCTGGGAGCGCGCCACGAAGTCGCCGCTGCGCCGGGTCTTGTAGCTCGCGAGGGCGCTCAGCGCGTTCCTCGTGACGGTCTCGGAGAGCTGGGCGAGGTCGCCACGCCTGGCGACGCGGATGGTGACCCTGCCCGATCTGCCGCGCTCAGAACGCAGCTCGGTGAGGAGCCGCTCAAGCTCCGCGGCATCCTCGGGGAGCACCGGAACGACGACGAGCCTGGGCGGAACGGCTTCCGTGCTGCCCTGCTCGTAGGCGTTGTGCACGACGGTCTCGACGAGCTCGGGGAGGCCCAGGTCGAGTTCCTTGTCGACGACCCAGCTGCGTACACCCCGGATGCGCCCTCCGCGCACCGAGAACTGCTGCACGGCGGCGGCCAACTCGTCGTGGGCGATCCCGAACAGGTCACCGTCGACCGTGTCGGGAAGCACGACGGTGTTCTTCGACAGGACCGTCTCGATCGCGGCGAGCTGGTCACGGAGCTTCGCGGCCGACTCGTAATCCTGGCGCTCGGCGGCATCCTTCATGCGCTGGGAGAGGTCGGCCACGAACTTCGAGTCGTTGCCGGCCATGAACGAGGCGTAGTCGAGGGCGATCGACTTGTGGTCCTCCTTGCTGATGCGCCCGACGCAGGGCGCAGCGCACTTGCCGATCTCACCGAGCAGGCATGGACGCCCGGTCTGCTCGGCCCGACGGTAGACCGAGTCCGAGCAACTGCGCATCGGGAACACCCGCAGCAGCAGGTCGAGCGTCTCCCGGATCGCCCAGACCTTGGTGTACGGCCCGAAGTAGCGGGCCCCGGCGATCTTGCGGTTGCGGGTGACGAGTACCCGCGGCACGTCGTCGGCCAGGGTGATCGCGAGGTACGGGTAGGACTTGTCGTCCCGGAACTGCACGTTGAACGGCGGGTTGAACTCCTTGATCCAGCTGAACTCGAGCTGGAGCGCCTCGAACTCGCTGCCGACGACCGTCCACTCGACCGAGCTCGCGGTCGTCACCATCCGCCGGGTGCGCTCGTGAAGGCTCGTGAGCGGTGCGAAGTAGTTGCTCAACCTCGCCCTGAGGTTCTTCGCCTTCCCCACGTAGAGGATGCGCCCGGCCTTGTCCCGGAATCGGTACACCCCCGGCGAGGTCGGGATCTCCCCCGCTTTCGGCCGATAGGCAACCGTGTCGGTCATGACCGCGGGTGGGTGAGGACTTCCTTGAGGAAGCGGCCGGTGTGACTGGTCTTCGACTTCGCGAGTTGCTCCGGCGTCCCCTCGGCGACCACCTGTCCGCCGCCGGCACCGCCCTCCGGACCGAGGTCGATGATCCAGTCAGCGGACTTGATGACGTCGAGGTTGTGCTCGATGACGATGACGGTGTTGCCCTTCTCGACGAGGCCGTTCAGGACGAGGAGCAGTTTGCGGACATCCTCGAAGTGGAGTCCCGTCGTCGGCTCGTCGAGCACATAGATGCTGCGACCCATCGATCGCCGTTGCAACTCCGTCGCGAGCTTGACCCGCTGCGCCTCGCCGCCGGAGAGCGTCGTCGCACTCTGGCCGAGGCGCACGTAGCCGAGCCCGACCTCCTCGAGGGTCTTGAGGTAGCGGTGGATGCCGCTGATCGCCTCGAAGAACTCCGCGGCCTCGCTGATCGGCATGTCGAGCACCTGGGCGATGTTCTTACCCTTGTAGTGCACCGCGAGGGTGTCGCGGTTGTAACGCGCACCGCCGCAGACCTCGCACACGACGTAGACGTCCGGCAGGAAGTTCATCTCGATCGTGATCGTTCCGTCGCCGGAGCAGTTCTCGCAGCGGCCGCCCTTGACGTTGAAGCTGAACCGGCCGGGCAGATAGCCGCGTGCCTTCGCCTCGGCCGTCTCCGAGAAGAGTGTGCGGATGCGGTCGAACACACCCGTGTAGGTCGCCGGGTTGGATCGCGGGGTGCGGCCGATGGGCGCCTGGTCGACGTGCACGACCTTGTCGAGGTTGTCGAGTCCGGTGATCCTCGTGTGGCGCCCGGGGATCTGCCTGGCACCGTTCAGCTGGTTCGCCAGCGACCGGTACAGGATGTCGTTGACGAGCGAGGACTTGCCGGAGCCGCTCACCCCGGTGACGGAGACGAAAGTGCCGAGCGGGAACCCGACGGTGATGTCCTTGAGGTTGTTCGCTCGCGCGCCCTCGACGGTGAGGATGCGATCGGTGTCGATCGGCCGGCGTTTCTTCGGCGTCTCGATGCTTCGACGCCCGGCGAGGTAGTCGCCGGTGATCGACCGGGTATTGACGAGGAGCTCGTCGTAGCCCCCGGAGTGGACGACCTCTCCCCCGTGCTCACCTGCGCCAGGACCGATGTCGACGAGCCAGTCGGCGGTCCTGATGGTGTCTTCGTCGTGCTCGACGACGATGAGCGTGTTGCCGAGGTCACGGAGCTTCACAAGCGTCTCGATGAGCCTGCGGTTGTCGCGCTGGTGAAGTCCGATGCTCGGCTCGTCGAGCACGTAGAGCACACCCGTGAGGCCCGATCCGATCTGGGTGGCGAGGCGGATGCGCTGGGCCTCTCCCCCGGACAACGAGCCCGCGGCGCGCGCGAGGTTGAGATAGCCGAGCCCCACTTCGAGGAGGAATTCGAGTCGCGCCCGGATCTCTCGCAGTACGGCCGCGGCGATCTTCGCCTCCCGCGCATCCAGCTCGACGTCGTTCATGAAGGCGAACGAGTCCTCGAGGCTCAGGTCGGAGACGGCGGCGATACTGTGCCCCCCGACGGTCACCGCGAGCACCTCGGGCTTGAGTCGTCTTCCCTCGCAGACCGCACAGGGGATCTCCCGCAGGTAGTTCGCCCAACGCTGCCGCGCGGAGTCGGTTTCCGCCTCGTGGTATTTGCGCTCGATGTAGGGCATGACGCCCTCGAACCCGGTGGAGTACTTCATCTCCCGGCCGAAGCGGTTCTTCCACTTGACCGTGACCTTGAAGTCGTTGCCGCGAAGCACCGCCTCCCGCACCTCGTCGGAGAGCTCTGACCACGGGGTGTCGAGCGAGAAGTCCAGGTCGGCCGCGAGACCCTCGAGCAGTCGCTGGAAATAGTTGAAGAGTCCCTTGCCGGACTGCGTCCAGGGCAGGATGACGCCCTCCGCGAGACTCAGTGACGGGTCTCCAAGCAGCAGTTCGGCGTCGACCGACATCCGGGTGCCGAGGCCCGAGCATTCCGGGCAGGCTCCGAACGGCGCGTTGAAGGAGAAGGTCCTCGGCTCGATCTCGGTGAGCTGCACGGGGTGGCCGTTTGGGCAGGAGAGCTTCTCGGAGAAGCTGCGCCAGGCACCCGCCCCTGATTCGTCGACGAAATTGATCGACACGAGCCCGTCCGTGAGCCGCAGCGCCGTCTCGAGCGAGTCGGTGAGGCGGGTGAGGATGTCGTCGGCCGCCACGAGACGGTCCACGATGACCGCGATGTCGTGCTTGTACTGCTTCTTGAGGGTCGGCGGAGCGCTCAGCTGGACGGGTTCGCCGTCGACGAGTGCGCGGGAGTACCCACTCGCGGCGAGCTCTTTGAACAGGTCGACGAACTCGCCCTTCTTCTGCGAGACGACCGGGCTGACGACCTGGTACCGGGTTCCGGGCGCGAGTTCCATGAGCTGGTCGGCGATCTGCTGCACGGTCTGACGCTCGATGCGCTCACCGCACACCGCACAGTGCGGGATGCCGATGCGCGCCCACAGCAGCCGCATGTAGTCGTAGATCTCGGTGATCGTGCCGACCGTCGAACGCGGGTTGCGGTTGGTGGACTTCTGGTCGATCGAGACGGCGGGGCTCAGACCCTCGATGAAGTCGACATCCGGCCGGTCGACCTGGCCGAGGAACTGCCGCGCGTAGGCGGAGAGCGACTCGACGTATCGCCGCTGGCCCTCGGCGAAGATCGTGTCGAAGGCGAGGCTCGACTTGCCGGAGCCGGAGAGCCCGGTGAACACGACGAGCGAATCGCGCGGGATCTCGAGGTCGAGGTTCTTGAGGTTGTGCACCCGCGCACCGCGAACACTCAGCACTCCGTGGCCGACCGACCGACCGGCGATCGTCGCGAGCATCGCCGACTCCTCGAGGCCCTCGGATTCAGGCCGCGGGACGGCACTCAGGTGGGGCATGGACACTCTAGCCATTCTACCGAGGCCACCGACATCGAGCGGGCCCCCGAACAGCCCGCCATCAGAGATGCCCGGCCGCTTCCATCTGCCGCAACTCCTTCTTGAGGTCGGCGACCTCGTCGCGGAGGCGGGCAGCGAGTTCGAACTTGAGCTCCCCCGCCGCCTGCAGCATCTGGCCGTTGAGGTCCCGGATGATCGCCTCGAGGTCGTTCGCTCCGCTCGCGGCGAGCCCGGTGGTCCGCAGCGCGGGCGTCGGGGCGCGCTTCTTGCCGTCGCGACCGGCCAGGAACCGCTCGGTGTCGGCGTCCTCGCGGGCGAGCACATCGGTGATGTCGGCGATGCGTTTGCGCAGCGGAGTCGGATCGATCCCGTTGGCGACGTTGTAGGCCACCTGCTTCTCGCGGCGCCGGTTGGTCTCGTCGATGGCCTGCTTCATCGAATCGGTGAGCACGTCGGCGTACATGTGCACCTCACCGGAGACGTTGCGGGCAGCACGGCCGATCGTCTGGATGAGAGAGGTCGAGGAGCGCAGGAATCCCTCCTTGTCGGCATCGAGGATCGACACGAGCGAGACCTCCGGCAGGTCGAGGCCCTCCCGCAGCAGGTTGATGCCGACGAGCACGTCGTAGACGCCCTGCCGCAGCTCGGTCAGCAGTTCGACCCTGCGCAGGGTGTCGACATCCGAGTGCAGGTAGCGCACCCGGACGCCGGCCTCGGTGAAGTAGTCGGTGAGTTCCTCGGCCATCCGCTTGGTGAGCGTCGTGACGAGCACGCGCTCGTTGCGCTCGGCACGCAGCCGGATCTCCTCGAGCAGGTCGTCGATCTGCCCCTTGCTGGGCTTGACGACGATCTTCGGGTCGATGAGGCCGGTCGGGCGGATGACCTGCTCGACGATGCTGTCGGTAATGCCGAGCTCGTAACGGCCGGGCGTGGCGGAGAGGTACACCTTCTGGCCGACGCGCTCGAGGAACTCGTTCCAGGTGAGCGGCCGGTTGTCGAGGGCGCTCGGCAGCCGGAAGCCGTGCTCGACGAGAGTGCGCTTGCGGCTCGCGTCGCCTTCGTACATCGCGCCGATCTGCGGCACGGTCACGTGCGACTCGTCGATGACGACGAGGAAGTCCTCTGGGAAGTAGTCGAGCAGGCAGTTCGGCGGCTCCCCTGCGCTGCGCCCGTCGATATGGCGGGAGTAGTTCTCGATGCCGCTGCAGAAGCCGATCTGCTCCATCATCTCGAGATCGAAGGTCGTGCGCATCCGGAGCCGCTGCGCTTCGAGAAGCTTGCCCTGGCGCTCCAGCTCGGCGAGCCGGTCGGCCAGCTCCTCGCGAATCGTCCCGATCGCACGCTTCATCGTCGCCGGGCTCGCCGCGTAGTGCGTCGCCGGGAAGAGCGAGACGGCGTCCATCGTGTTGAGGACGTCGCCGGTGAGCGGATGGAGGGAGTAGAGCGCTTCGATCTCGTTCCCGAACATCTCGATGCGGATGGCGTGCTCCTCGTACACCGGGATGATCTCGATCGTGTCGCCTCGCACCCGGAACTTGCCGCGCGTGAAGTCGACGTCGTTGCGCTGGTACTGCATCGCGACGAGCCGGCGGATGAGCTGGTCGCGCGGGATCTCCTGGCCCACCTGCAGCGCGACCATGGCGCCGAGGTACTCCTCGGCGGCACCGAGGCCGTAGATGCAGGAGACGGTGGACACGACGACGACATCGCGGCGGCTCAGGAGCGAGTTCGTCGTGGAGTGCCGGAGCCGCTCGACCTCGGCGTTGATCGAACTGTCCTTCTCGATGAAGGTGTCGGTCTGCGGCACGTAGGCCTCGGGCTGGTAGTAGTCGTAGTAGGAGACGAAGTACTCGACCGCATTGTTGGGCATGAGCTCGCGGAACTCGTTCGCGAGCTGCGCGGCGAGCGTCTTGTTGTGCGAGAGCACGAGGGTCGGTCGTTGCACCTGCTCGATGAGCCAGGCCGTCGTCGCGGACTTGCCGGTTCCGGTCGCGCCGAGCAGCACGACATCCGTCTCCCCCGCGTTGATGCGGGCGGCGAGCTCGGCGATCGCGGCGGGCTGGTCGCCGCTCGGGACGTACTCGCTCACGACCTCGAAGGGGCGGACGGCACGCGTGGGCTGCATTACTCCAGCCTAAGCACCCCCACCGACGCTAGTCGGCCTGTTTGCTTGCGGCGGAACGATTGCTCGCGGAACGGCGGATGCGCTCCCAGAGCGCGTCCGCCTGCCGGATCGTCTGGTGGAGGGTTCCGTTGCTGTCGATCACAACGTCGGCGATGGCGAGCCGCTCGGTGTCGCTCACCTGGGAGTTCAACCGGTGCACCGCCTCCTCGCGGGTCAGACCCCTCAGTTCGACGAGCCGCCGGATGCGCTCCTCCGTGCTCGCGTTGACGACGACCACGAGGTCGAAGGCGTGCTCCGCGTCGACACCGGCCTCGATGAGGAGCGGCACGTCATAGACGACCACGGCATCCGGATCGGCGGCCGAGGCCGCATCCATGATCTCCCGTGCCCGCGCTTTGACCGCGGGGTGGACGATGGCGTTGAGCACTGCCCTGCGTTCGGGGTCGACGAAGATGATCGCGGCGAGGGCCGCCCGGTCGAGCCGGCCATCGGCGTCGATGACCCCGGAACCATCCGGCCCGGTGCCGAACTCGCGGGCGATCTCGTCGAGTGCAGGCTCCCCCGGTTCGACGACGAGACGGGAGAGCTCGTCGGCGTCGATATGCACCGCGCCGTGCTCGGCGAGCCGCCGGGCGACGACCGACTTCCCTGACGCTATTCCGCCCGTCAGCCCGATGAGGTACACCTGCTCATGCTAGCTTGGCCGCACGATCGGGAAAGGGGCGCGATGCTCGAGTTCCTCACCGGTACCGGCCTGGCGATCTCCGCCGGGCTCAACGCCTACGTCCCGCTGCTGGCCCTCGGGCTGGCCGGCCGCTTCCTCGACTTCGTCGACCTGCCGGCGGGCTGGACCTGGCTGGAGAACCCCTGGGCGCTCGGCATCCTCGCGATCCTCCTCGTCATCGAGATCGTGGCCGACAAGATCCCCATCGTCGACAGCGTCAACGATTGGCTGCAGACGATCATGCGACCCACGGCCGGGGGTCTCGCCTTCGCCTCCGGGTCGACCGCCACGACGAGCGTCGTCAGCGACCCGGCGGCGTTCTTCTCCTCCAACCAATGGGTTCCGCTCGTGCTCGGTGCCGCCATCGCCCTCGTCGTCCATCTCACGAAGGCGGCCTCCCGGCCGGTGATCAATGCCGTCACCGTCGGTACGGCGACCCCGGTCGTGAGCGCAGCAGAGGATGTCGGCAGCGTCGCCGTCACTCTGCTGGCCCTGCTCATCCCGATCCTCATCCTCCTGGTCATCCCCATCGTGGTGTGGCTCGCATGGTGGATTCTCCGACGCTGGACGCGACGCAAACGGCCGGCCCCATGATGGGACCGACCGCCTGGTCGTACTAGTGAGCGATCGGGAGTCGCCGGACTTCTAAGAGTTGCTGGAGAGCTTCTCGCGAAGCGCCGCGAGCGACTCGTCATCGGCGAGGGTGCCCGCAGAGCTCGACTCTCCCGAGAAGGACGATCCGGCAGCCGGAGCGTCTCCGATGCCCTCCTCGGCCGCCGCGGCGACCTGCTTCTTGTGCGCCTCCCAGCGAGCCTGGGCAGCCGCATAGTCCAGCTCCCACTTCTCGCGCTGGGCCTCGAAGCCTTCCTTCCACTCGTTGGTCTCCGGGTCGAAGCCGTCAGGGTACTTGTAGTTGCCCTGCTCGTCGTACTCGGTGAGCATCCCGTAGAGCGCCGGGTCGAACTCGGTGCCGTCCGGGTCCACGCCCTCGTTGGCCTGCTTCAGGCTCAGCGAGATGCGGCGACGCTCGAGGTCGATGTCGATGACCTTGACGAACACCTCGTCTCCGACGGAGACGACCTGCTCGGCGAGCTCGACGTGCTTGCCGGAGAGCTCCGAGATGTGCACGAGGCCCTCGATGCCGTCCGCGACGCGCACGAAGGCGCCGAACGGGACCAGCTTGGTGACCTTGCCCGGCGCGACCTGGCCGATCGCGTGGGTGCGGGCGAACAGCTGCCACGGGTCTTCCTGGGTGGCCTTGAGCGAGAGCGAGACGCGCTCGCGGTCCAGGTCCACCTCGAGGATCTCGACGGTGACCTCCTGGCCCACCTCGACGACCTCGCTCGCGTGCTCGATGTGCTTCCAGCTGAGCTCGGAGACGTGCACGAGCCCGTCCACGCCGCCGAGGTCGACGAAGGCGCCGAAGTTGACGATCGAGGACACGACGCCCTTGCGGACCTGGCCCTTGGCGAGGTTCCCGAGGAACGAGCTGCGACTCTCGCTCTGCGTCTGCTCGAGCAGTGCGCGACGGGAGAGCACGACGTTGTTGCGGTTCTTGTCGAGCTCGAGGATCTTCGCCTCGATCTCCTGGCCGAGGTACGGGGTGAGGTCGCGGACGCGGCGAAGCTCGATGAGCGACGCCGGGAGGAATCCACGCAGGCCGATGTCGACGATGAGCCCGCCCTTGACGACCTCGATGACCGTGCCGGTGACGACACCGTCGTCATCCTTGATCTTCTCGACGTCGCCCCACGCGCGCTCGTACTGCGCGCGCTTCTTGGACAGGATGAGCCGGCCTTCCTTGTCCTCCTTCTGGAGAACCAGGGCCTCGACCGTATCACCGACCTGGACGACCTCTTCGGGGTCCACGTCGTGCTTGATGGAGAGTTCACGGGAGGGGATGACGCCCTCGGTCTTGTAGCCGACGTCGAGGAGCACCTCGTCACGATCGATCTTGACGACGGTGCCCTCGATGAGGTCGCCGTCGTTGAAGAACTTCAGGGTCTTTTCGACCGCGGCGAGAAAATCTTCAGCAGATCCGATGTCGTTGATGGCGACCTGCTTGGGGCCTGCGGTCGTTGCGGTTGTCATGTAGTTGTTGCTCCAGTAGGGACATGATCAGGCCACGGTGAGGTGTTGCGGTGTGATTTTCGCCGTGGCAGGCGGATAGGACGTCATGCCTGTGATCGCACAGACGTGACATTCCAGCCTAGCGTGCCTGGGGTTGCGGTGCCAACGTCAGCCGCGCGGCGTGAGCACGCAGAACTCATTGCCCTCCGGGTCGGCCATGACCACCCAGGGAACGACCGACTCGTCCTGGCCCACGTTGACTCGCCTGGCTCCCATGCCCTCCAGCCTCGCGACCTCGGCGGCGTGGTCGTCGTCAGGGCCGGGCGCCAGGTCGATATGGAGCCGGTTCTTGACCGTCTTGCCCTCGGGCACGGTGACGAAGACGAGCCCTGGCCCCTGCTCGTCGAGCGGGATCTCCGTCGCACGTTCCTCGAGGGCACGCGGCGGTACGATGACGACCTCGTCCTCGGCTTCATAGACGACGCGCCAATCGAGCACCTCGGCCCACCAGCGGCCCTGAGCCGCGACATCCTTGCTGTCGACCACGATGCTGTACCAGCGAACCGCCATCTCACTCTCCATCCACGATCTGCCGCACTGCTCCTTCGAGTTGCGGATACTCGAACCTAAAGCCGGCCACCGACAACCGGTCCGGCAGGACCCAGCGGCTCTTGAGGATGAGCTCGGTCTCGGTGCGGATCGCGATCGCCCCCAACTCGGTCATCCAGCGGAAGGCCGGCAGGCCGAGCGGGACACCGAGCACCTTCCGGATCGTGCGCATGAGTGTGCGGTTGTCGACCGGATTCGGCGAGACGACGTTGACCACGCCGTCGAGCTCAGGATGCTCAGCCAGGAACAGGATGATGCGCAGCACATCGCCGACGTGAACCCAGGAGAACTTCTGGCGGCCGCCCCGCGCGTGGAACTCGTGAAACACGCCTGCCGCGCGCCTGGACCTCGTTCCGAACCAGTGCCCGTCGACCTGCGGACCGCCGAGCCCGAACCTGGCCAGCCGCAGCATCGGCAGCAGCGCGCCGCCGTCACCGAGCACGATCGCGGTGCGCAACGCGACTCGACGCGTGCCGGGCAGGTCGCCGTCGAAGAACGCCTCCTCCCAGGCCTTCGCGACCTCGACGGAGAACCCCTCGCCGAGCTCCCCCGTGGCCTCCGTCATCGGCCGGTCCTCGGCGTGCCGGTAGATCGTCGCGGTCGAGGAGTTGATCCACAGGGCTGGCGGATGCTCGCACGCGCGCACGGCATCCGCCAGCTCGCGCGTCGTCTCGACCCGCGAACGCCGGATCTCGGCACGATTGCGCGGCCCGTAGCGGCAGTTGACGCTCTTCCCGGCCAGGTTCAGGAGGAGATCCGCGCCCTCGAGGAGGTCGGCCATCGCCGCCGTCTGTCCCCAGTGCACGGGCGTCGAACGCCCGATGTGTGCGACCTCGTGGCCCTGCTCGCGCAGCTTCGCGGTGAAGTAGCCGCCCATGAAGCCGCTCGCCCCGGCGATGACGACCCTCATGCTGCTCGATCCCCCAGTTCATAGCGGAACGACCCCGCATACTCATAGACCCTACCGATGAGGGGAAGGGTCACCGTGACCTCCACGTGTTGCCGGTCATCGGACTCCGAGAAGCGTTCGGTGAGGCGCACCCGTGGCGCAATGGGGCCTGGGATGACCACATACCGGGAACGTATCCGCACGGCCACACGGGTCGACTCGAGCCACAACCCGCCGTCGACGACCCGGGCGGCGAAGAGCGCGCGGAACCGCCGGCGAGCACCGAGGATGTCGACGAGACCGGCGGGGGTCGCGACGATGAGGTCGCGCATCGTGCGGTCTCCCGCGGACAGGCGGAAGGTCCTCTCCCCGGCGACCGCCGGTCGACCGGCATCCTGCACGGGACTATTGACGACTGTGAACGACACGTCGCGCTCCCAGACCGGGAACAGGACGTCCGGGTCGGCGAGCAGGCGGATGAACGGCCGCAGCCAGGCCCTCGGAGTGCCGACCGTATCGAACACCCCCTCGCCGACGCCGACACGACCGGACGGGATCGCCGAGAAGTAGCTGCGCACGCGTGGATGCAACAACCCGAACCGGTCGCCGAGCGCCGCCTCGTAAGGAGACTGCGCCGGCGACACGGAATCGGACCTGCTACTTGAGCAACGCGGCCTTGAGGGTGTCGAGGCCGACGCCGCCCAGGTCGAGAGCCCTGCGGTGGAACTCCTTGATGTCGAAGGACGCCCCCTCGCGCGCCCTGACCTCGTCGCGCAGCTGCTCCCAGATGCGCTGGCCGACCTTGTAGGCGGGCGCCTGGCCCGGCCAGCCGAAGTACCGGTTGACCTCGAACTTGATGAAGGGCTCGTTCATGTTGACGTTCTTCTTCATGAAGTCGAAGGCGTAGTCGTAGTCCCACACGCCACTACCGTCGAGCCGCTTCTTGCCGAGGTGCACGCCGATGTCGAGCACGACGCGCGCGGCGCGCATCCGCTGGCCGTCCAGCATGCCGAGCCGGTCGGCCGGGTCGTCGAGGTAGCCGAGTTCCTCCATGAGGCGTTCGGCGTAGAGCGCCCAGCCCTCGGCGTGGCCGCTCGTACCGGCCAGTTGGCGTCGCCAGGTGTTGAGCTTGGCGCGGTTGTAGACGGCCTGGCCGAGCTGCAGGTGGTGGCCGGGAACACCCTCGTGGTACACGGTCGTGGTCTCGCGCCAGGTGTCGAACTCCGTGACGCCCTCCGGCACCGACCACCACATCCTGCCGGCACGCGAGAAGTCGTCGCTCGGGCTCGTGTAGTAGATGCCGCCCTCCTGGGTGGGGGCGATCATGCACTCGAGCTTCTTCACCGGGTCGGGGATGTCGAAGTGGGACTTGGAGAGCTCGGCGACGGCGGTGTCGCTCAGCTTCTGCATCCACTTCTGGAGGGCATCGGTGCCGTGGAGCTTGCGGCTCTCATCGGCTTCGAGGATGGCGATGGCCTCCTCGACCGTCGCGCCCGGCTTGATCTCCCCGGCGATACGCGTCTGCTCCTCGACCATGCGCGCGAGCTCCTCGATGCCCCACTCGTAGGTCTCATCGAGGTCGATCTTCGCACCCAGGAAGCGGCGGGACTGGAGCGCGTACAACTCCCGGCCGACGCCGTCGGTCTCGGTCGCCGCGGGTCCCAGCTCGTTCTCGAAGAAGTCGGCGAGCTTCTGGTAGGCGGCAGCGGAGGCCTCAGCGCCCTTCCGCAGGTCGGCCTTGAGCGAGTCGGGCAGTTCGGTACCGTCCCCGGTCGCCGCGCCCTCGGTGAAGGCGAAGAAGAAGCCATCCCTGGCGGCATGCTTGCGTGCCTGCTCGAGCACCTCGCCGACCTGGCGGCGTGCGGGAACCGTCCCGTCCTTGATTCCGAGTCGCAGGGTCTCGATGTAGCCGTCGACGGCCCCCGGGAGGTTGCCGAGACGGCCGGCAAGGGTGGTCCAGTCCTCGACCGTGTCGTGCGCCATGAGGTCGAAGATGTCGCGGATCTGCTGGGCCGGCGAGGCGATGACGTTGAGGTCGCGCTTCCAGAGCCCGGCGTCGGATGCTTCGAGGTCGAGGGTGAACTCGTTGGTCATGTCGGTCTTGGTCACCTCATCGACGTCGTCGACGGGACTGGCCTTCTCGAGCTTCGCGAGCACCTTCTTCGACTCGGCGATGAGTCGTTCGTGGCCGGCCGGCGACTGGTCGCCGTACTCCTCGTAACGACCGGGGATACCGATCCAGACGGCGATGCTGGGCTCGAGGTCGGCGAGGGTGGTGACCCACTCCTCGGCGATAGCATCGATGGGGGTTGGGGTGCGGGCCTCGTGGGCGCCTGTACTTGAAGCGGTGTCAGCAGTCATGGTTTGAGCTTAGTAACGCGGGGCATTCCGAGGGAACGGCAACCCGTCAATGCGCAGCGGCATCCCAGTTGGGCCCGGTGCCGACCTGCACGTCGAGCGGGACCGTGAGGTCGGCGGCGTGGCCCATCCGATCACGCACGATCGCGGTGAGAGTCTCGAGTTCTCCCGGGGCGACCTCGAAGACGAGCTCGTCGTGCACCTGCAGGAGCATCCTGGATCCCAGCCCCTGTGCGCTCAGGTCGGAGGCCACCCCGAGCATCGCGATCTTGATGATGTCGGCCGCCGAACCCTGGATGGGCGCGTTGAGCGCCTGCCGTTCGGCGTTCTCCCGCAGCACGCGGTTGTTGGAGTTGAGGTCGCCGAAGGGACGCCGCCTCCCGAAGATGGTCTCGGTGTAGCCGTCGATCTTCGCCTGGGCGACGACATTGCGCAGGTAGTCGCGCACCGCGCCGAAGCGCGCGAAGTAGTCGACCATGAGCTGCTTGGCCTCGGCGACGTCGATGCGCAGCTGCTTCGAAAGGCCGAAGGCGCTGAGCCCGTAGGCGAGGCCGTAGGACATCGCCTTGACCTTGGTGCGCATGATGGGCGTCACCTCGGAGGGGTCGACGCCGAAGATCCTGGCTCCGACGAAACGGTGCAGGTCCTCTCCGGCATTGAAGGCCTCGATGAGTCCCGCATCGCCGGAGAGGTGCGCCATGATGCGCATCTCGATCTGCGAATAGTCGGCCGTGAGCAGCGTCTCGTAGCCCTCGCCGGTCTGGAAGGCGGCGCGGATCTCCCGTCCCTCTGCGGTCTTGACCGGGATGTTCTGCAGGTTGGGGTCATTGGACGAAATGCGCCCGGTGCTCGTCCCGACCTGCCCGTAGGTGGTGTGGATGCGGCCGTCAGGACCGATCTCCCGCTCGAGCGTCTCGATCATCTGCTTGAGCTTGGTCGCGTCGCGGTGCTGCAGGAGCAGGTCGAGGAACGGGTGCGGCTCCGGCAGCTGTTCCTGCAGGTCGGCGAGGGCCGCGGCATCCGTGGAGTAGCCGGTCTTGGTCGCACGGGTCTTCGGCATCCCGAGCTCCTCGAAGAGCACCTGCTGCAGCTGCTTGGGCGATCCGAGGTTCACCTCGCGGCCGAGGACCTCGTAGGCGTTCGACGCGATACCCGCTGCGCGCTCGGTCAGGCGCTTGTTGAGCTTCTCCAGGGCGCCGGCATCCACCGCGACGCCGTCGAGTTCGATGCGGGCGAGCACCGGAACGAGCGGGAGCTCGATCTCGTCGAGCACCTTCCGGGAGCCATCGCTCAGCCGGGCGGCGAGCTCCTCTGCCACCCGCAGGACGTACCAGGCCTCCGTTGCCGGGCTCAGCCCCTCGTTCTCCGGGACGAGCTGATCCTGGTCCGCGACGGCGACCGTCTCGCCGAGATGGGTGTAGACCTGATCCGCGAGCGACTCGACCTTGCCGCCGGGCTTGAGCAGCCACGCCGCGATCGAGGTGTCGAAGGCGATGCCGCCGAGCGCGATGCCCTCCGTCGAGAGCCTCTTGAACGCGCGTTTCGAGTCGAAGAGATGCTTGGGCGCGTCGCTCGCGAGCCAGGCCTCGAGGGCGGCGTAGTCGGGCCGGTGAGCGCCCCACGGCACATAGGCGGTGTCCTCGCTCGTGGCGATCCCGAGCCCGGAGAGCGCACCGTCGGTGGTCTCGACGATGAGCCCGAGGGGTGCGCCGGCTTTCGTGGCGGCGCCGATCCACTTCGCGAGCTCCTCGTCGACGAGCTTCTTGACCGGCGGCTCCGCCGTGGAGGACTCCGGAGCGGCCGCGACCTCGCCGCCGGACTCCGCCGCAGCGATCTTGAGCACCCGGTCGAGAAGCGTGCGGAACTGCAGCTTGTCGAACACCTCGCGCACCGCGGCCGTGTCGATGGGCCGCCGCTCGAGATCCTTCGGTCCCGCCGGCAGGTCGACATCCGTGACGAGCCGGTTGAGCCGGCGGTTGCGGATGGCCCGCTCCTTCTGCTCGCGCAGCTTCTCGCCGACGACTCCCTTGATCTCCTCGGCGTGCTCCAGGATGCCGTCGAGCCCGCCGTACTCGAGCACCCACTTGACGGCGGTCTTCTCCCCCACCTTGTCGATACCCACGAGGTTGTCGCTCGTCTCGCCGACGAGGGCGGCGATGTCCGGGTACTGCTCCGGCCGGATCCCGTACCGCTCGTATACCGCCGCAGGGTCGTAGCGCTTGAGCTCGGAGACCCCGCGCACGTTCGGATAGAGCAGGGTGACGTCGTCGTTGACGAGCTGGATGCTGTCCCGGTCGCCCGAGACGACGTACACCTTGAAACCCTGCTCGGCGCCCTGCACGGAGAGAGTCGCGAGGATGTCGTCGGCCTCGAAGTCCTCCTTGCTGATCGTCGCGATGCCCATCGCCTTCAGTGCCTCTTCGAGAAGCGGCACCTGGCCGATGAACTCGGGCGGCGTCTCGGCGCGCGTGCCCTTGTACTCGGGGTACTCACGGGTGCGGAACGAGTACCGCGAGATGTCGAAGGCGACGACGAGGTGCGTCGGCTTCTCGTTCTGCAGCAGGTTGATGAGCATCGCGATGAAGCCGTGGATGGCGTTGGTGTGCTGCCCCTCGCGGTTCATGAAACTGTCGACCGGGAGCGCGTAGAACGCCCGGAAAGCGAGCGAATGGCCGTCGATGACCATGAGGGTAGGCTTTTCGTTGTCCGACACGAGAGTCAGCCTAGCCGCCGCCGCTGACACGAGACTCAAGGATTTCCGCCTCATGAGCATCCCCAGTATCAACGTCGACCCGGAAGCTCCCGCCGGCGATCTCGGTCGGAAGATGGGCATCGAGATCGTCGAGGTGAGCCCCGAGCGCTCGGTCGCCCGGATGCCGGTGGAGGGCAACACGCAGCCCTACGGCATCCTGCATGGCGGGGCGCACCTCGTACTCGCGGAGTCGCTCGGGTCGATGTCCGCGCACGTGCACGCCGGCCCCGGTCGCTACGCCGTCGGCATCGAGATCAGCGCGAGCCACTCCCGCTCTGTGACGAGCGGCTGGGTCACCGGAACCTGCACCGCGATCAGTCTCGGCCGAACCCTCACGGTGCACGAGATCGTCATGACCGACGACGAGGGCAACCGCCTCTCGACGGTGCGGATGACGAACCTGCTGCGGGACGCGTAGCGCGGCTAGCTCTTCTTCGGCGCCAATTGGTCGATGATGGCGACCGCGACGTCGTGCATCGTGAGGCGGCGGTCCATGGATGCCTTCTGGATCCAGCGGAACGCCTCCGGCTCGGTGAGCCCCATCTTCTCGTTGAGGAGGCCCTTGGCGCGGTCGACGATCTTGCGGGTCTCGAAACGCTCGACGAGATCCGAGACCTCGGCCTCGAGGGTCACGATCTGGGCGTAGCGGGCGAGGGCGATCTCGATCGCCGGCAGAAGGTCGTTCGGGGTGAACGGCTTGACCACGTAGGCGAGGGCGCCGGCCTCTGTCGCGCGCTCGACGAGCTCCTTCTGGCTGAAGGCGGTGAGCAGCACGACCGGCGCGATGTGGTTCTTGCTGAGCTGCTCAGCCGCGGAGATCCCGTCGAGCTTCGGCATCTTGACGTCCATGATGACGAGGTCCGGCTTGAGCTCGGTGGCGAGAGCGACCGCGGTCTCACCGTCGCCCGCCTCGCCGACCACGTCGAATCCGTTGTCGCGCAGGGTCTCGACGATGTCGAGCCGGATGAGCGACTCATCCTCGGCCACGACGACGCGACGCGGAGCTGTGGGGGCACTTTCCTGGTCAGTCACCCTCAAATCCTACGGTACCCAGCGCGGACGGTAACCAGCGCGTACGGTAACCTGAGCTTCGGCTACTGTGCGCCGGTGTGGCGGAATGGCAGACGCGGAGCACTCAAAATGCTTTGCTCGAAAGGGCGTGTGGGTTCAAGTCCCACCACCGGCACAGAAATCACCATCGGCACAGTGTGAGGAGGCCACAGTCATGCGCGGAGTCGTCATGCACGCGCCCGGAGACGTTCGTGTCGTCGATCGCGAAGACCCGCAGATCGTCCAGCCCACGGATGCGATCATCCGCGTCACCGCCGCCTGCGTCTGCGGGTCAGACCTCTGGCCCTACCGCGGTATCGACGACGCGACCGACGCACCGATGGGCCACGAGTACGTCGGCGTCGTCGAAGCGGTCGGCGCCGAGGTGAAGACCGTCAAGCCCGGTGACTTCGTGGCCGGCTCGTTCATGGCGTCGGACAACACCTGTGAGATCTGCCAGGCCGGGTACCAGTCCCGGTGTGTCCACGTCGAAAGCATGGGCAGGATCGGCACCCAGGCCGAGCGGGCTCGCATCCCCCTGGCCGACGGCACCCTCGTCGCGACCCCGGGCCAGCCCGCTCCAGAGCTGATACCGTCCTTGCTGGCCGCCTCGGATGTGCTGGGCACCGGGTGGTTTGCTGCGGTCGCCGCCGAGGTGGGCCCCGGAAAGACGGTCGCCGTCGTCGGTGACGGCGCCGTCGGACTGCTCGGCGTCCTCTCCGCCAAACACTTCGGCGCCGAACGGATCATCGCCATGTCGCGCCACGCCGATCGGCAGGACCTCGCCCGCGAATTCGGCGCCACCGACATCGTCGAAGAGCGCGGCGATGCGGGAGTAGCCCGCATCAAGGAACTCACCGGCGGACTCGGCGCCCACTCCGTGATCGAGGCGGTCGGCACGCAGGAGTCGATGATGCAGGCGATTCGATCTACCCGCCCGGGTGGACACGTCGGCTACGTCGGCGTCTCACACGATGTGCAATTGCCCGGCCGGGAGCTGTTCTTCTCCGGCGTGCACCTGCACGGTGGCCCTGCCCCGGTTCGCCGGTTCCTGCCCGAGCTGATCCAACTCATCTGGGATCGCAGAATCGACCCCGGCAAGGTCTTCGACCTCACCCTCCCACTGGAGGACGCTGCTGAGGCCTACCGGGCCATGGACGAGCGCCGGGCCATCAAGGTGCTGCTCCAGCCCTGAAGCATTCAGCATCCATGCTTCGGGATAGCACAATGAAGACGGGACACCATGGAACTCGACGACCTCCTTGCGGCGCTGAACGACGGCCAGACCATCACCGGGAACTCACCACTGCACACGGTCATGCACCGGGTCAGTCAGGATGCCCTGCGCGTCACCGGTGAACTCAACAGCGGATATCACGACCCAGGCGAAGTCCGGCAGCTGCTGGGGCACCTGACCGGCAAGCCGGTGCACGAATCTGTGACGGTGTTCCCACCGCTTTACTCGGACTTCGGGAAGAACCTCACCCTCGGGGAGCGGATTTTCATCAACGCAGGGTGCACGTTTCAGGACCAGGGCGGTGTCACGATCGGCGACGACTGTCTGATTGGGCACAACACCGTGTTCGCCACCCTCAACCACGAGCTCGATCCCACGAAACGCAAGGACATGCATCCGGCGCCCATCATCATCGGTCGCAACGTGTGGATCGGATCCAACGCGACCATTCTGTCGGGCGTGACGATAGGCGACAACGCCGTCGTCGCGGCGGCATCCGTCGTCACAAAAGACGTACCGGAAAACACCATCGTTGTGGGCTCACCCGCACGAGTGGTGCGGTCGCTTACCGACTGAACCGCACTGATTCGGGCCGGCGACTACTGCGCCCAGACCGGCGCGGCGGCGTTCGCCGCATCGCCGATGCGGTGCACGCGCAGGTCGTTCGTCGAACCGGTGATGCCGGGGGGCGAACCGGAGATCACGACGACCTTGTCGCCGATCTCGGCCAGGCCCTGCGCGAGCAGGATGTCGTCCACCTGCCTGAACATCGCATCCGTGTGCGTGACCGGATCGACAAGGAACGACTGGATCCCCCAGGTGAGCGCCATCCTGCGCAGGATGCCCACCTCCGGCGTGAAGGCGAGCATCGGGATCTTGGAGCGCAGTCTGGCCATCCTCCGCGCCGAGTCGCCGGACTGCGTGAACACGCACAGGAACCTGGCCTCGACGAAGTCGGCGACCTCGGCCGCGGCCAGGGTGATCGCGCCGCCCTGGGTGCGCGGCTTCACACCGAGCGGCAGGATGCGGTCGAGGCCATGCTCCTCCGTCGACTCGATGATGCGCGCCATCGTCTGCACGGTGATGACCGGGAACTCGCCCACACTCGTCTCACCGCTCAGCATGACGGCGTCGGTCCCGTCGAGGACGGCGTTGGCGACATCCGAGGTCTCGGCACGCGTCGGGCGGGGACTCGAGATCATCGACTCGAGCATCTGCGTCGCCACGATCACGGGCTTGGCCATCCGACGGCACAGCTCGACAGCCTGCTTCTGCACGATCGGCACCGCCTCGAGCGGGAGCTCCACCCCGAGATCGCCGCGGGCGACCATGATGCCGTCGAAGGCGTCGATGATGCCCTCGAGGTTGTCGACGGCCTGCGGCTTCTCGATCTTCGCGATGACCGGGACCTTCCGTCCCTCCTCGGCCATGATCTCGTGCACCCGCACGATGTCGTCGGCGCTGCGCACGAAGGAGAGCGCAATCAGGTCCGCGCCGAGCCCGAGGCCCCAGCGCAGATCCGCCTCGTCCTTGTCGGAGAGCGCTGGAACGTTCACAGCGACCCCCGGCAGGTTGATGCCCTTGTTGTTGGAGACCGCGCCGGGCACCTCGACCGTGGTCGTGACGACCGTTCCGTCGGTCGCTGTCACCCGCAGCGTGACCTTGCCGTCGTCGATGAGCAGCGGGTCGCCAGCCTTCACGTCGCTCGGGAGACCCTTGTAGGTGGTCGAGGAGATGTCCTTGTTGCCGACGATGTCCTCGGTCGTGATCCGGAACACGTCTCCCACGGCCAGCTCGTAGGGCCCGCCCTCGAACTTTCCGAGGCGAATCTTCGGCCCCTGAAGGTCGACGAGGACGGCGACGACGCGCCCAGCGGCATCCGCGGCCCGCCTCACGTTCGCGTAGACCTCCTCGTGCACGTCGTAGCTGCCGTGGCTGAGGTTCATCCGCGCGACGTCGACCCCGGCATCGATGATGGCCCTGATGTTCTCGTAGCTGGAGGTGGCCGGGCCGAGGGTCGCAACGATCTTTGCGCGTCTCACTGTGTTCCTTTGTTCGCGGTCTTGGTGTCGGTGGTCCGACGTCGGGTCAGGTCAGAGGGACAGCGCCCGGTCGGTGGGACGCACCGGCGCCGGCAATTCGGTGTCCCCTTCAAGGTACCGGTCCACGGCGGCCGCCGCCGCCCGGCCCTCCGCGATCGCCCAGACGATGAGCGATTGGCCCCGGCCGGCGTCGCCCGCGACGAACAGGCCGGGAGTGCTCGACTGGTAGTCATCGTCGCGCACGAGAGTCCCGCCGTCCACGGCGACGCCGAGCTCCGACTCCAGGGCGAAGCTCTCGGTGCCGGTGAACCCGAGGGCGAGCAGCACGAGGTCGGCCGGGACCTCCCGCTCGGTGCCCGACCTGGGGACGCGCCGGCCGTCGAGGTACTCGGTCTCGGCGACCCTGATGGCGCGCACCTCCCCCGCCGCATTCGGCAGGAACTCGACGGTGGAGGCCAGGAACAGGCGTTCGCCGCCCTCCTCGTGCGCCGTCGACACCTCGAAGACGAGCGGATGCGTCGGCCAGGGCTGGTGCGCGGCACGCGCCTCGGGCGGTCGTGTGCCGATCGCGAGCGTCGTGACGGAGAGCGCTCCCTGCCGGTGGGCGGTGCCCAGGCAGTCGGCCCCGGTGTCCCCGCCTCCGAGGATGACCACGTGACGACCCGCAGCAGTGATCTGGCCCGGCACTGTGTCGCCCGCACCGACGCGGTTCTGCTGCACGAGGTAATCCATGGCGAAGTGGACGCCGGCGAGGTCGCGCCCCGGCACCGGCAGGTCGCGGGGCTCGAGTGCGCCGGTGGCGACGATCACGGCGTCGTAGCGGCTCCGCAGCTCGCCCCACCCGATGTCGACGCCGATGTTGACCCCGGCGCGGAAGCGGGTGCCCTCGGCCTGCATCTGGCGCAGCCGGTGCTCGATGTGCTTCTTCTCGAGCTTGAAGTCGGGGATGCCGTAGCGCAGGAGGCCGCCGATGCGGTCGTCCCGCTCGAACACGGCGACCGTGTGCCCGGCGCGCGTGAGCTGCTGGGCTGCGGCGAGACCGGCCGGGCCGGAGCCGACGACCGCCACCGTCTTGCCGGTGAGGCGCTCGGGCGGATGCGGCTGCACCCAGTCGTTCGCCCAGGCCTGGTCGATGATCG
The DNA here is from genome assembly GCF_039537265.1 of Leifsonella bigeumensis. Lineage (NCBI taxonomy): Bacteria > Bacillati > Actinomycetota > Actinomycetes > Micrococcales > Microbacteriaceae > Leifsonella > Leifsonella bigeumensis. The sequence continues at coordinate 1,149,148 of NZ_BAABAE010000003.1, forward strand.
ACTGCTCCACGAGCTTGATCGTGACCGGCTCCTGGCTGATCCCGAGCACGCACGAGCTCTCGCACGGCGCGGGACAGAGCCGGCCGGTGAACTCCGGGAAGTTGTTGGTCGCATGGAGACGCTCGCTCGCCTCACGACCCTCACCACGACGGATGAGGTCGTTCCACTCGGGGATGAGGTTGCCGAGCGGGCAGCCCTGGTGGCAGAACGGGATGCCGCAGTCCATGCAGCGTCCGGCCTGCCGTTTGAGCACCGCACCATCGCCCGGCTCGTAGATCTCTTTCCAGTCCATGAGCCGGATGGGGACGGGCCGCCGCGCCGGCAGTTCGCGCGAGCGGGTCTTCAGAAAGCCCTTCGGATCAGCCACCGGTCACCTCCATGATGCGTCCCCAGACGATGTCCCCGTCGGGGTCGAGCCCCTCGAGCTCCGCGGCCGCCCTGGCCTCGGAGACCGCAGCGAAATCGCGTGGGATGACCTTGACGACGTCGGCGACGGCCGAATCGAAGTCCCCCAGCATCCTGCCGGCCAGGGCGGAACCGGTGAGCTCGAGGTGCTGCGCGAGGAGACTTCTCACGAGTTCGACGTCGGCGCGGTCGAGCACCTCGAGTTTCAGCTCGCCGCTGTCGAGCGCCTCACGATTGAGGCGGTCGGGGCGCAGCCGGTGGATGTAGGCCGTGCCACCCGACATCCCGGCTCCGAGGTTGCGGCCGACGGGGCCCAGGATGAGCGCGGTACCGCCGGTCATGTACTCGAGTGCATGGTCGCCCGCGCCCTCCACGACGGCCGTTGCGCCGGAATTGCGCACGAGGAACCGCTCTCCGACGATGCCGCGCAGGAACATCCGGCCGCTCGTCGCGCCATATCCGATGACGTTGCCGGCGATGACGTTGCGTTCGGCGGCGAACACGCTCTCCCGGTCCGGCCGCAGAACGATGTCCCCGCCCGAGAGTCCCTTGCCGACGTAGTCGTTCGCGTCGCCCTCGAGCCGCAGCGTGATGCCGCTCGGCAGGAAGGCGCCGAGCGATTGCCCGGCCGTACCGTGCAGCGTGATGTCGATGCACTCGCGCGGAAGGCCATGTTCGCCGTAGCGCTTCGTGACCTCGTGGCCGAGCATCGTGCCGATCGCCCGGTCGGTGTTGCGAACGGGAACCTCGATGACGACCGGATGCCCGTTCTCGAGCGCGTCGGCGCTCAGCTCGATGAGCTTCGTGTCGAAGTGCTTCTCGAGTTCGTGGTCCTGAGGCACCCGATGCGCCAACGGCTCGCCCGGATCGAATGCACCGCCCGAGAGCACCGGTGAGAGGTCGAGCCCATCGGCCTTCCAGTGCGAGACGGCCGCCTCGACGTCGAGGAGCTCGCGATGCCCGATCGCCTCTTCGATGCTGCGAAAGCCCAGGGCGGCGAGGTATTCGCGCACCTCCTCGGCGAGGAACTCGAAGAAGTTGACGACGAATTCCGGCTTGCCGGTGAAACGGGCGCGCAACTCGGGGTTCTGGGTCGCGACGCCCACCGGGCAGGTGTCGAGGTGGCACACCCGCATCATGATGCAGCCGGAGACGACGAGCGGCGCCGTGGCGAACCCGAACTCCTCCGCCCCGAGCAGGGCGGCGACAATGACGTCGCGGCCGGTCTTCAACTGCCCGTCGACCTGCACGACGACGCGGTCGCGCATCCCGTTGAGCATGAGCGTCTGCTGAGTCTCGGCCAGGCCGATCTCCCACGGCGTTCCGGCGTGCTTGAGCGAGGAGAGCGGGCTCGCCCCGGTGCCGCCGTCGTGGCCGGAGACGAGCACGACATCCGCGAGGGCCTTCGTCACGCCGGCGGCGACCGCGCCGATCCCTGACTGGCTCACGAGCTTCACATGGATGCGGGCATCCGGATTCGCACGTTTGAGGTCGTAGATGAGCTGCTTGAGGTCCTCGATCGAGTAGATGTCGTGGTGCGGCGGAGGGCTGATGAGCCCGACCCCGGCGGTGGCGTGGCGGGTGCGCGCGATCCACGGGTAGACCTTGGACGGCGGGAGCTGGCCGCCCTCGCCGGGCTTGGCGCCCTGCGCCATCTTGATCTGGATGTCCGTCGCGTGCGTCAGGTACAGGCTCGTGACGCCGAACCGGGCCGAGGCGACCTGTTTGACAGCACTGCGCCGCTCGGGGTCGAGCAGGCGCTCGACCGTCTCGCCGCCCTCCCCCGTGTTGCTGCGCGCACCGAGCCGGTTCATGGCGATCGCGAGGGTCTCGTGCGCCTCCTCGCTGATCGAGCCGTAGCTCATGGCGCCCGTCGAGAAGCGCGTGACGATCGACGAGACCGGCTCGACCTCGGCGATCGGCACGGGCGGCCGGATGCCCTCCCGCAGCCCGAACAGCCCGCGCAGCGTCATGAGGCTGTTCGCCTGGTCGTCGACGAGCTTGGTGTACTCGCGGAAGATGTCGTAGCGGCGGGTTCGGGTGGAGTGCTGGAGCCGGAACACCGTCTCCGGGTTGAACAAATGGGGCGGCCCGCCGCGCCGCCACTGGTACTCGCCACCGGTCGCGAGGCGCTCGTGCGCCGTGCTGGCCGCCTCATCCGGGTAGGCGCTGCGGTGACGGGACAGGTTCTCTGCGGCGATCACGTCGATCCCGATACCGCCCAGCCTCGACGTCGTTCCGGTGAAGTATTCGTCGACGAAACCCTGGTCGAGCCCGATGGCCTCGAAGGCCTGCGCTCCCGCGTACGAGGAGACGACCGAGATCCCCATCTTCGACATGGTCTTGAGCACGCCCTTGCCGAGCGCCTTGATGATGTTCGCGACAGCCTTCTCCGGCGTCACGTCGGTGAGCACGCCGCTGCGGACGAGCTCCTCCGCGGTCTCCATGGCGAGGTACGGGTTGATCGCGGAGGCGCCGTAGCCGACGAGGAGGGCGACGTGGTGCACCTCGCGCACATCCCCGGCCTCGACGATGATGCCGACTTTCAGCCGGTTCTCCTGCCGGATGAGGTGGTGGTGGATCGTCGAGAGCATGAGCAGCGACGGGATGGGGGCCAGATCCTTGTTGGAGTCGCGGTCGGAGAGCACGAGGTACTTCGCCCCGTGCTCGATCGCGTCATCGACCTCGTGGCACATCGCGGCGAGCCGGTTGGCGAGGGCATCCGGTCCCTCGTCGAAGCGGTACAGGCCGCGAATGGTCGTCGTCGTGCGGCTGCCGGGCGAGGCATCGATGTGCTGGATCTTCGCGAGCTCGTCGTTGTCGATCACCGGGAAGTCGAGCACGATCTGATACGCGTGCTCCGGCGTCGCCTCGAGCAGGTTGCGTTCGGGGCCGAGCGCGAGCTTCATCGAGGTGACGACCTCCTCGCGGATGCTGTCGAGCGGCGGGTTCGTCACCTGCGCGAACTGCTGGGTGAAGTAGTCAAAGAGGAGCCGAGGCCGGTCGGAGAGCACGGCGACCGGCGTGTCGGTGCCCATGGCCCCGATCGGCTCGGCTCCGGCCTGAGCCATGGGGGCGATGAGCACACTCACCTCCTCCTCGGTGTAGCCGAAGGTGCGCTGGCGACGGGTCACCGAAGCGGGGGTGTGCACGATGTGCTCTCGCTCGGGCAGGTCCTTGAGGTTGATGCGGCCATTCGCCAGCCATTGCCCCCACGGCTTCTGCGCGGCGAGCGAGTCCTTGAGCTCATCGTCTTCGATGAGCCGGCCTGCCTCGGTGTCGACGAGGAACATCCTCCCCGGCCGCAGGCGTCCCTTGCGCACGACCCGGCTCGGCTCGAACTCGAGTACCCCGATCTCGCTCGCGAGCACGACGAGGCCGTCATCCGTCACAAGGAAGCGGCCTGGGCGCAGCCCGTTGCGGTCGAGGGTGGCGCCGACGAGCGTTCCGTCGGTGAAGACCATGGCGGCCGGGCCGTCCCACGGCTCCATGAGCACGGAGTGGTATTCGTAGAACGCGCGACGCTCCTCGGCGAGGTCCGGCTGGTTCTCGTAGGCCTCGGGGATCATCATCATGATCGCGTGCGGCAGCGACCGGCCGCTCAGGGTGAGCAGTTCGAGCACCTCGTCGAAGGATGCGGAGTCGCTCGCCCCCGGAGTCACGATCGGCAGGAGGGGCCGGATGTCGCCGAGCAGGTCGGACTCCAGCTGGGACTGGCGGGCGCGCATCCAGTTGCGATTGCCCTGGACGGTGTTGATCTCGCCGTTGTGGGCGAGCATCCGGAACGGCTGGGCGAGCGGCCAGGAGGGGAAGGTGTTGGTCGAATAGCGGGAATGGACGAGGGCGAGCCGTGAGGCGAAGCGCTCATCGGAGAGATCGGGGTAGAACGGTTCGAGCTGGAGGGTCGTGACCATGCCCTTGTAGACGAGGGTGCGGCACGACAGCGAAGGGAAGTACACGTCGAGCTCGCGCTCGGCGCGCTTGCGGAACCGGAACGCAAGCCGATCGAGGGCGATGCCGGAAACACGTCCGCCCGACGGGTCGGCGCCGCTCAGGAACACCTGCTCGATGCGCGGCATGGCTTCACGGGCCAGCGCGCCGAGCTGCTCCTCGCGGACGGGGACCTCCCGCCAGCCGAGCACGGTGAGACTCTCGGACGCCGCGAGGTCCGCGAACTGCTCCTTGACGGTGGATCGCTCGCTGTCGGCGACGGGCAGGAACGCGGATCCGACGAGGTAGTGGCCCACCTCCGGCAGTTCGATGCCCGCCACGGCGCGCAGGAAGGCATCCGGGATCTGCGTCAGGATGCCGGCGCCGTCCCCGGTTCCGGCGTCGGAGCCGACCGCCCCGCGGTGCTCCATGTTCCGCAGTGCGGTGAGGGCCAGCTCGATGATGTCGTGCCCCGCCGTTCCGCGCAGGGTCGCGACCATGGCCAGGCCGCAGGCATCCTTCTCGAAGGCAGGGTCGTACAGCCCGGTCGCGCCGGGCACGGCGCTGAAACGCGTATGCGGTGGCTTCGGGACCATGGTGCGTCCTCACGGAATCGATCGAGGGACGACTTTGGCCCGTGAATGCTCGCGCCGGCCGGAGCCCGGATGAGTGCGCTGGAGCTATGACTTGGCTCGGCCGCTTATGGCAGCCTTGGTGCCCTTCGTTTCAGCGGACCTGGAGGGTTCTGTTGAGATCGAGCCGTCATTGCCTTCGAAATCAGAGTCCGAGTAAACGTCTTCAGAGTGTACAACAGCATCCGCCGACCACTCGCGACCCGGAACGTACGGGCTCGGTTCGATCCCCGGATGACGCCGGGACTGCACGATGATGATCACGAGGCCGACCAGGATCGCTCCGAAGGCGGCCCAGACGTTCGTGCGGATGCCGAAGAAGATCTCGCTCGGGTCGATGCGGATCGACTCGAAGAAGCTGCGGCCGACGCCGTACCAGATGAGGTAGAGGCCGAGCATCTTCCCCCACTGGAAGCGGTATGCGCCAGGCGTCGGCATCGGAACGTCAACGTCGAGGAACGGGATCGTCGTCTTCTGCAACCGCCACTTGCGCTCCAGGAAGAGCAGCACGCCGACGCCGATGAGGTTCCAGATGATCTCGTAGAGGAAGGTCGGGTGGAACAGGGTCCCCGCCGGAAGGCCGGCCGGAAATGCGGGATTGGTCGCCTCGATCTCGAGGCCCCACGGGAGGTCGGTCGGGAGGCCGAAGAGCTCGTGGTTGAAGTAGTTGCCGAGCCGGCCGAAGGCCTGCGCGAGCAGGAGGCTCGGTGCGAGTGCGTCGGCGAAGCTCCAGAACCGCACGCCCGACAGCCGGCATCCGATGAACGTTCCCAGCGCGCCGAGCATGAGCGCGCCGAAGATCGCCATGCCGCCCTCCCAGATGTAGAGGGTCTTCAGGAGGTCCTTGCCGGGGCCGAAGTAGTCGTCGGGATGGGTGACGACGTGGAAGATGCGTCCGCCGATGATCCCGAACGGCACCGCCCACAGGGCGATGTCGAGGACGAGTCCGGCATCCGCGCCGCGCTGCCTCAGGCGGTACCCGGTGAGGATCGTCGCGGCGATGATGCCGGCGAGGATGCACAGGGCGTAGGCGTGGATGTTGAGCACGTAGTCCGGTGAGAGGCCGAGCCCGGAGAACCACTCGCCGATCGGGATCCGCCACACCTGCCACGCGTAGTCGGGACTCGGGATGCTCGCCGGGAGCGAGATCATGGGCGCGATCACGATTCGAGGATGCCTTTCGTGGGGGATGACGCAGAAATGCTAGTTCAGCCTAGTACCGACGGCCAGGTCGGATGCCGTGCGGGCGAGTCCGGGAACGCCGCCGGAGTCGAGTGCTGCGACGAGGGCGGAGCCGACGATCGCGCCGTCCGCGTAGCCGAGCACCTCCCGCACCTGGTCACCGGTGGAGATCCCGAGGCCGACGCAGGCCCGCTCGGCTCCGGACTCCCGCAGCCTCGCGACGAGGGAACGGGCGGCGCTGTCGACCTCGGCCCTGGCGCCGGTGATGCCCATGGTCGAGACCGCGTAGACGAATCCACGGGACTGCGCCGAGATCATCCGGAGGCGCTCCTCGGTCGAGGAGGGGGCCGCGAGGAAGATCCTGTCGAGCCCGGTGCGCTCCGAGGCGTCCAGCCAGGCAGCGGCGTCGTCCGGGATGAGATCGGGCGTGATGAGCCCCGCTCCCCCGGCTGCCACGAGGTCGTCGGCGAACCGGTCGACGCCGTACTGCAGCACGGGGTTCCAGTAGGTCATGAGCACGACGGGCACGTCGACCCTCGCGGTGATCGCGCTCACCGCCTCGAAGGCGTGGGCGAGCCGGAATCCGCCGGCGAGAGCGGTCTGGGTGGCCTTCTGGATGACCGGGCCGTCCATGACCGGGTCGGAATATGGGAGGCCGAGCTCGATGACGTCGACGCCGTTCTCGGCGATCGCGACGGCGGCCTCGATGCTCGTCCTCAGGTCGGGGAACCCAACCGGCAGGTAGCCGATGAGCGCGCCGGATGCCGCAGCCCTGCGCGCGTCGATCGCCGCGCCGACACGGCTGAGCGGGGCGCTCACGACTTGTCCAGGATGTCGAACCATGCTGCGGCGGTCTCCATGTCCTTGTCGCCCCGGCCGCTCAGGCTCACCAGGATCGTGGCGTCGGGGCCGAGTCGGCGGCCGAGTTCGAGCGTTCCGGCGAGGGCGTGCGCGGACTCGATCGCCGGGATGATGCCCTCGGTTCGCGACAGGAGCCGGAGTGCGTCCATGGCCGCGGCGTCCGTGACCGGCAGGTACGTCGCGCGCCCGATGTCGGCGAGCCAGGCGTGCTCGGGTCCGACGCCCGGATAGTCGAGGCCGGCGGAGATGGAGTGCGACTCGATGGTCTGCCCGTCGTCGTCCTGCAACAGGTAGCTGCGCGCGCCGTGTAGCACGCCGGGGCGGCCCTTCGTGATGGTCGCGGCGTGCCGTGGGGTCTCGGCTCCGTCGCCGGCCGCCTCGAACCCGTAGAGGGCGACACTCTCGTCGTCGAGGAAGGCGTCGAAGATGCCGATCGCGTTCGATCCGCCGCCCACGCACGCGGTCACGGCATCCGGGAGCGCCCCGGTGAGGTCGATGACCTGCTGCCTGGCCTCCTCGCCGATGACCTTCTGGAAGTCGCGGACCATGGCCGGGAACGGATGCGGCCCGGCCACGGTGCCGAAGATGTAGTTGGTCGTCGCGACGTTCGTGACCCAGTCGCGCATGGCCTCGTTGATGGCGTCCTTGAGGGTGCGCGAGCCCGCCGTGACCGGGATGACCTCGGCACCGAGGAGGCGCATCCGTGCGACGTTGAGCGCCTGGCGCTCGGTGTCGACCTCGCCCATGTAGATGACGCAGTCCATGCCGAGCAGGGCTGCGGCGGTGGCCGTCGCGACGCCGTGCTGCCCTGCGCCCGTCTCGGCGATGACCCGGTTCTTACCGATGCGCTTGGTGAGGAGCGCCTGGCCGAGCACGTTGTTGATCTTGTGGGAGCCCGTGTGGTTGAGATCCTCCCGCTTGAGGATGATGCGCGCACCGCCGGCGTGCTCGGCGAACCGCGGTACCTCGGTGATGATCGACGGCCGGCCGGTGTAGGTGGCGTTCAGTCGTTCGAGCTCGGCCCGGAAGGCCGGGTCGACCTTCGCCGCCGCGTACGCGGCAGTGAGTTCGTCGAGTGCCTCGACGAGGGACTCCGGAACGAACCGGCCGCCGTATTCGCCGAAGTACGGCCCTGAGGCGTCGCGCAGGCTCCCGTGTCGCTCCGTCATCAGCCGGCCAGGAATTCTGTGAGGGTCGCGACAGGGTCACCCGTCACGAGCGCTTCGCCGACGAGAACGACGTCGGCGCCGGCCTCGCGGTAGCGGGCGACATCCGCCGCCGTTTTGACAGCGGACTCCGCGACCCTGATCGTCCCGGACGGCAGGCGGTCGACCAGTCGCGGGAAGATTCCAGGATCGAGCTCGAAGGTCGAGAGATTACGGGCGTTGATCCCGATCACGCTCGCGCCGAGGTCGACCGCCCGCGCGACCTCCTCCGCGTCATGAGCCTCCACGAGAGCGGTCATGCCGAGTTCGGTGACGAGAGCGTACAGCTCGACGAGGTCCGCCTGTTCGAGTGCGGAGGCCATGAGGAGCACGAGGTCGGCGCCCGCGGCCCGTGCCTCGAACACCTGGTACGGGAGCACGATGAAGTCCTTGCGGAGCACCGGCAGGCTCACCCGCGCCCGCACCGCTTCGAGATCCTCGAGCGAGCCGCCGAACCGGCGGCCCTCGGTGAGCACGCTGATCGCGCTCGCTCCCCCGGTCTCGTACCGGGCGGCGAGGGCGGCCGGGTCCGGGATGTCGGCGAGTGCCCCGCGGGACGGGCTCGCCCGCTTGACCTCGGCGATGATCTTCACCCGGTCGGCAGGTGCGAGCGCGGCCAGCGCGTCGAGCGCAGGGGCGCGATCCAGCGCCGCCCTCTCGACATCCGCCTGGCTGCGTACGGCTCGACGCGCGGAGGCGTCGGCGACGGCCCCCGCGATGAGTTCGCTGAGCACGCGCTAGTGGGTGCTCTTCGGCTGGTATCGCGGACCGGCGACACCGTAGCCGAGCCTGGCGAGGATCCAGCCGACGATGGGCCCGGCGACGACGAGGACGGCGGCGACCCAGATCATCCACATCGACACGAACCAGAACGCGAAGGTGCCGAGCGTGAAGCCGACCAGCATGATGAGGACCGCGACCCACGCCGCCGGGGAATGCCCGTGGCCCGGATCCGAAATGTCTTCGCTGCTCATGTCACTCCCGTGGGTCTCGCTGCCGAAAGAATGCACCCAGTCTAGCGGGAGCCGGTCGACCCCGAGCGCGGCTCACCAGAGGTCGGGTCGGCCCCGCCGCTCAACGCATCCCAGTCGGAGACCGCGTGCTCGCCTCCGGCGGGCCGGGGATCTGCTGCGGCATCCGCCGCCTCGAATCGCACCGGTTGGTACCTACCCGATGAGCCGGGCCAGACGCGACCGGTCACCACGATCGAGAGCCCGAGCACGGCCAGGAGCAGGCCCGCGACGAACGCGACGAACGGCCAGGCGGTCGCCGGAACGGCGGCGACGAGCGCGGAGACGGCTTCGTGGCCGGCGATGCCCGTCGCGGTGGTCACGAGCGGCTCGACCGCCGACACGGGCGAGAGCAGAGCGAGCGACGCCGAGAGGACGATGCAGCCTCCGACGAGGACCTGGAGTAGAGCGAGGACGATCCGGAACACCCGGCCGGAGATGGCCATCGCACCGACCCCGGCGAGGCCGGCGAGAGCCAGGGCTGCGACCGCGGGCGCCGCGACATCGCCGCCGGCAGGAATCGGCGGATGCGTCGCGGAGGCGCCGCCGAGCGTCGCCACGAACCAGGGCTGCGACCAGGCCAGCAGCGCGGCACCCGAGAAGAGGATGCCGAGCAGGAGGCTCACGGACTTGAGGCGCCGACCACGACTGTTCGCCGTCATCGTTCGACCCGGCGCATCGCGTTCGCGACCGCGACCGCTCTCAGCGGCGCCGCCGCCTTGTTCTGCGACTCCACGAACTCCGACACCGGGTCGGAGTCTGCGACGATGCCGGCTCCGGCCTGGACGCGGGCGACCCCGCCGGCGATCGTGGCCGTACGGATCGCGATCGCGAGGTCGAGGTCCCCGGAGAACCCGAAGTAGCCCACGACTCCCCCGTACAGCCCGCGCTGGGCCGGCTCGAGTTCGTCGATGATCTCGAGCGCCCTCGGTTTCGGCGCACCGGAGAGGGTGCCGGCCGGGAAGGTGGCCCGGAAGACGTCGATGGGTGCGGCATCCGGTCGGAGATCGCCCTCCACCGAGGAGACGAGATGCATGATGTGGCTGAAGCGCTCCACCTGCATGAACTCGGTCACCTCGACCGTGCCCGGTGCGCATACCTTCTGCAGGTCGTTGCGGGCGAGATCGACGAGCATGAGGTGCTCCGCGCGCTCCTTCGCGTCGGCGAGCAGTTCGTTCGCGAGGTCGAGGTCGTGCTCCGGGGAGTCGCCGCGCGGCCGGGAGCCGGCGATCGGATGCATGTACACGCGTCCGTTCTCGGTCTTCACGAGGGCCTCGGGCGACGAGCCGACGATCCAGTACGGTTCTCCCGCCGGGTCGGCGAGCGAAAGCAGGTACATGTAGGGGCTCGGGTTCAGCGACCTGAGCACCCGGTACACGTCGATGGGCTCGGCGGTGACCTCGTGGTCGAAACGCTGCGAGAGGACGACCTGGAAGACATCGCCTTCACGGATGTAGCGCTTGCCGGCCTCGACGGATGCCCCGAAGGTCGCCGCATCGACGCGGCTGCTGGCCGCCGGGTCGCGGGAGAGGTCCACCTCGGCGAGCCAGGCCTCCGAGGGCTGGGCAAGACGGGACTGGAGCGAGTCGAGGGCGGCGCCTGCCGTCGACCAGAGCGCATCCGCGTCATCCACACCGTCGTTGAGCACCGTCGCGATGAGCAGCACCGTCCCGGTGCGGTGGTCGACGACCACGAGCTCCTTCACGAAGCCGAACGCCTGACCCGGGATCTCGTAGTCGGCGGGCGGGGCATCCGGGAGCCGTTCGATCTGCCGGATCGCCTCCCAGCCGATGAAGCCGATGAGGCCTCCGGTGAGCGGCGGATGCCCCGGGATGCGCGGCGTCGCCCAGCGCGCGTGCAGGCGGCCGAGCGCCTCGAGCGGTGCCGAGGGCGCATCCGCCCCTAGCGCGCGGTCGGCGGGCAAGCCGTAGTCGAGCCAGGTCGCGGCGCCGTCCTCCTGGGTGAGGACGCCGAAACTCGAGACGCCGATGAAGGAGTAGCGCGACCAGATGCCGCCCTGCTCCGCCGACTCGAGCAGGAAGGTGCCCGGGGCGCCCGCGGCGAGCTTGCGGTAGATGCCGACCGGGGTCTCGCCGTCGGCGAAGAGCTCCCGGATGACCGGGACGACCCGATGGTCGGCCAGGAGAGTGTCGAACTCCTCGCGCGTCGTCGAGGTCATGCGCGGGCCTCAGCATCGAAGCACGAGTGCGCGCCGGTGTGGCAGGCGGCGGCGACCGGTGCGACCGTGACGAGCAGGACATCCGCATCGCAGTCGAGAGCGGCGGAGAGGACCGTCAGGTGATTGCCGGAGGTGTCGCCCTTGCGCCAGTACTCCTGCCGGGAGCGCGACCAGAACGTCACGAGACCGCAGCCGAGGGTGCGGCGGAGCGCTTCGGCGTCCATCCAGGCGAACATGAGCACGTCGCGTGAGCCGTCCTCCTGCACGATCGCCGGCAGCAGGCCGTCTGCACCGAACACCGCCTGGTCCACGATCTCGTCGATCTCGCCCGGATTCATGTCGCCTCCCTCACAAGGATGCCCTGCGCGGCGAGCTCGCGCTTCACCTCGCCCACCGTCAACTCTCCATTGTGGAACACCGAGGCGGCGAGCACGGCATCCGCCCCCGCGAGCACCGCAGGGGCGAAATGCTCGAGCGCACCGGCACCCCCTGAGGCGATGACCGGCACGCTGCTGAGTTCGCGCATCGCCGCCACGAGCTCGAGGTCGAAACCGGACCTCGTTCCGTCGGCGTCGATCGAGTTGACGAGCAGCTCGCCCGCACCGCGCTCGATCGCCTCCCTCGCCCAGTCGAGAGCGTCGAGCCCGGTCTCGGTGCGGCCGCCGTGCGTCGTCACGACGAAGCGCCCGGCTCCAGAGGCGCCGACGCGCTTGACGTCGAGCGAGAGCACGAGCACCTGCGCCCCGAACCGGTCGGCGATCTCGTCGATGAGCGCAGGCCTCGCGATCGCAGCGCTGTTGACCCCCACCTTGTCGGCGCCTGCACCGAGAAGGCGGGCGACATCCTCCGCGCTGCGGACGCCCCCGCCCACCGTCAGCGGGATGAACACCTGCTCGGCAGTGCGGGTGACGAGCTCATAGGTCGTCTCGCGGCCGGCCACCGTCGCGGTCACGTCGAGGAACGTGAGTTCGTCCGCGCCCTGCTCGTAGTACCGACGGGCGAGCTCGACCGGGTCGCCCGCGTCGCGCAGATCGAGGAAATTGACGCCCTTGACCACCCGGCCGTCTGCGACGTCCAGGCACGGGATGACCCTCACCGCGACACCCATGTCAGATGCGCGCCGCGTGAATCGAACTGACCAGGATCGCGCGAGCGCCGAGCTCGTAGAGCTCGTCCATGATCGCGTTCATTCGCACCCGCGGCACCATGACGCGGACCGCGACCCAGTCCGAATCGCGCAGCGGCGAGATGGTCGGCGACTCGAGGCCGGGAGTGATGGCCGAGGCGGCCTCGACGAGGCCGGAGGGCAGGTCGTAATCCATGAGCACGTACTGCCGTGCGACGAGCACCCCCTGGATGCGTCGTTGGAAGGTCGGGAGCCCGGCGAGCTCGGCGCCAGAACTGATGAGCACTGCGGTCGACTCGAGGATGACCGGACCGAAGACCTCGAGCCCCTGCTGGCGCAGGGTCGTGCCGGTCGAGACGACGTCGGCGACGGCATCCGCGACGCCCAGGCGCACCGCCGACTCGACCGCGCCGTCGAGCGGGACGAGCTCCGCGGCCACGCCCTCGCTCTTCAGGTAGGCGCCGACGAGACCCGGATAGCTCGTCGCGACGCGGACCCCATGCAGGTCGGCGAGGGTCGAGAAGCGGCCCGCGGGTCCTGCGAACCGGAACGTGGATTCACCGAAGTCGAGACCGACGATCTCGGTGGCGCCGGACCCGGAGTCGAGAAGGAGATCCCGGCCGGTGATCCCGACATCGAGTGCGCCGGAGCCGACATAGGTGGCGATGTCGCGGGGGCGAAGATAGAAGAACTCGACGTCGTTGGCCGGGTCGAAGACGATGAGCTCCTTCGGATCGCGGCGGATGACATACCCGGCCTCCGAGAGCATCTGGGTTGCCGTGTCGGCGAGCATTCCCTTGTTGGGGACGGCGATTCTGAGCATGCTGGTTCTCTTCACTCGCCGGCTGGTCGTTCAGCGCGGCGTCGGCGTGGTCGGACGGGAAGTGCGGTCGGGAGCGCGCTCAGAGATGTCGGTAGACATCCGCGGTCGTGAGGCCCTTCGCGAGCATGAGCACCTGCACGTGGTAGAGCAGCTGCGAGAGCTCTTCAGCCGTGCGATCGGCGGTCTCGTGCTCCGCCGCCATCCAGGACTCCGCGGCCTCCTCGACGAGCTTCTTGCCGATCGAGTGCACCCCGGCGTCGAGGCGCTCGACCGTGCCCGAGTCGGCGGGCCGGGTCGCGGCCTTCTCGCTCAACTCGGCGAACAGCTCGTCGAAAGTCTTCACGCCCTCAAGGGTACCGGCTGGGCGAGCCCTCTTACGAAACGCCCAGCAGGTCGATGACGAAGATGAGTGTGCGTCCGGAGAGCGCGTGCCCGCCGCCGGCCGGCCCGTAGGCGAGGTGCGGGGGGATGACGAGCTGGCGACGACCGCCCACACGCATGCCGGGGATGCCCTCCTGCCAGCCCGCGATGAGGCTGCGCAACGGGAAGTTGATCGACTCGCCACGGCTCCAGCTCGAATCGAACTCCTCGCCGGTCTCCAGGTCGACACCGAGGTAGTGGACGTCGACGGTCGACCCGGGGGTCGCCTCGTCTCCCGTGCCGATCTCGACGTCCTCGGTCACGAGCACCTCGGGCGCCTCGCCCTCGTAGAAGTCGATCTCCGGCTTGGTCCTGTTGAATTCGCTCATCGCACTATCCAAGCAGATGGCGCCCCGCCGCGGCGCGCAGCGCGGCGATGTTCTCGGTCGGATCCCCGGTGTTGTAGACGCTCGAACCGGCCACGAAGGTGTCGGCTCCCGCCTCGGCGGCGATCGCGATCGTGCGCTCGTCGACGCCGCCGTCGACCTGCAGCCAGACATCCAGACCGAGCCGCTTCACGACATCCGAGAGCGCCTCGAGCTTGGGCATGACCGCCTCGATGAAGCTCTGCCCGCCGAAGCCGGGCTCGACCGTCATGACGAGCACCTGATCGAACTCCGGCAGGAGCTCGAGGTACGGTCCGATCGGCGTCCCCGGTTTCACCGCGATCCCGGCGCGCGCGCCGATCTCACGCAGCTTCCGGGCGAGGCCTACGGCATCCGCCGCCGCCTCGGCGTGGAAGGTCACCGAGAAGGCGCCGAGTTCGGCGTAGCCGGGCGCCCAGCGGTCGGGGTCGTCGATCATGAGGTGCACGTCGAGCGGGATCGGAGAGACCGCCTGGATGCGCCCAACCATCTGCGGCCCGAAGGTGAGGTTCGGCACGAAGTGGTTGTCCATGACGTCGACGTGCACGAGGTCGGCGGTCGCGATGCGCGCGATGTCGTGCTCGAGGTTCACGAAGTCGGCCGAGAGGATGCTGGGGTTGATGCGGACCGGCATGCGGCAAGCCTAGCGGCCGGCCTCCGCGCCGTCGGCTTTCCCCAGCAGCGCGATGAACATCGCATCGGTGCCGTGCCGGTGCGGCCACAGCTGGACCTGCAGCCCCGGACCGAGATTCAGCGGTTCCCTCACGACGGTGGCGAGGGCGGCCGGGGCATCGACGGCCTCGAGCCCGCAGCGCTGCACTGCATGCTCGACGATCACCCTCGTCTCGGCCAGGTGTGGAGAGCAGGTCACGTAGGCCAGAAGGCCACCGGGCTTCAGTGCCCTCGCGGCGGACTCCACGAGCTCGACCTGCAGCCTCGTGAGCTCGGGGACATCCTTCGGCTGCTTGCGCCAGCGGGCCTCCGGCCGCCGCCGCAACGCTCCAAGACCGGTGCACGGGGCGTCGAGCAGGATGCGGTCGAACTGCCCGGCGAACCGCTCGCCGAAGTCCCGCCCGTCCTGCACGAGCACCTGCGGCGGGTTCTCGAAGACCGCAAGGGCGTTGCGCACGAGTTGCGCCCGCGCGGGGATGATCTCGTTGGCCACGAGGGTCGCTCCTGCGCCGTGGGCTTCCGCTGCGAGCAGCGCGGCCTTCCCGCCGGGACCCGCACACAGATCGAGCCACCGCTCCCCCGGCGTGACCGGCCGCGCCCTGCTGAGGGCGAGCGCCGCGAGTTGCGAGCCTTCGTCCTGGACTCTGGCGCGCCCGTCCCGCACCGCGGGCCACCGCGCAGGGTCCCCGCCCTCGCTCGCGGCCGCGAACGGGGAGAATCGGCCGGGAACCGCGCCGGTGAGCTCGCCGCTCGTTGCGAGCCCCGGCAGCGCTGCGAGGCTCACGCTCGGCGCACGGTTGTCGGCCTCGAGGAGTGCGGCAAGTTCGTCCTCACGGCCCTCGGCCTCGAGAGCCCGCCGGAATGCTCTGACGATCCAGGCCGGATGTGCGAACTCGGCCGCCAGGCTCTCGTCCTGGCTCTTCGCCTCGCCGATCACCCGGGAGCGCCACTCCTGGGCGCTCGTACGGGCGATCGTGCGCAGCACGCCGTTGACGAAGCCCGTCGCCGAGCGCGAACCGACCTCTCGGGCGAGCGAGACCGCCTCGTCGACCGCCGCGTGCTGCGCGACGCGCATCGACAGCAACTGGTGCACCGCGAGCCGGAGCACGTCGAGGATGGGCGCATCCAGTTGCGCGAGCGGTCGACCGGCGGCCGCCTCGATGACGCTGTCGTAGTAACCGCGACGGCGCAGGGTCCCGTAGGTCAACTCCGTGGCGAGCGCCGCATCGGGCCCGGCGAGTCCGGCGCGATCCATCGTGACCGGAAGCAGCAGGTTGGCGTAGGCATCCGACTCCGAGACGGCGCGGATGACCTGGTAGGCGACCCTGCGCGCCGGCTGGATGCCGCTCATCCGGCGACCCTCCCGGCAGCCCCTTCGGGCGCGCTCGGCAGCCCACGCCACCAGTCGGCAACGCGCATGGGCTTCTTTCCGGCCGGCTGGACCGTGACGAGCTCCATCGGGTCGGTGGCCGTTCCGACGAACACGGCTCCGTCGAAGCGGAAGACTCCGGGCGCGAGCGTCGGCCGGTCACGGGCGATCACCGCATCGAGGATCTTGAGCCGATGCCCATCCACCATCGTGAACGCCCCCGGCTCCGGGGTCGCACCCCGGATGCGGTCGTGTACGGCATCCGCCATCAGGTTCCAGTCGATACGGCCGTCCTCCACGCCGAGCTTCGGCGCGAGCGTCACCTCGCCGACCTGCTCCTCCGCGCGGGCACTGCCGTCGGCGATCGCGTCGACGACCCGCACGAGTAACCCTGCGCCGGCATCGGCGAGGGACTCGAGCAGGTGCCCGGCGGTCTCGTTCCGGCCGATCGACTGGGTGAACCGCCCGTAGACGGGCCCCGCATCGAGCTCCTCGACGAGCTGGAACACGCTCGCCCCCGTGACGTCGTCCCCGGCCATGATCGCCCTCTGGACGGGCGCTGCGCCCCGCCAGCGCGGAAGCAACGAGAAGTGCAGGTTGATCCAGCCGTGCCTCGGCGCCGAGAGCAGGGGTTCGCGCACGAGACCCCCGTAGGCAACGATGACCCCGAGCTCGGCGTCGAGGGAGGTCAGTTCCTCGGTGACCGGGGCGAGCCGGTTCGCCTTGATCACCGGCAGCCCGAGGCCGACGGCGACCTCGGCGACCGGTGTGGGGGTCAGCAGGCGCTTGCGGCCGAACGGAGAGTCCTCCCGCGTGAGCACCGCGGTCACCTCGTGCCCGCTCGCCACGAGTGCCCGCAGGCTCGGCACCGCGGCAGCGGGGCTGCCGGCGAAGACTATGCGCACTCGTCTGCTCCCTGCACCTGTTCGATCAGGCCTGCTCGAACGGTTCGAGATCGTCGAACCGGACTCTCAGTGTAGGCAACGACGGTCGGCCGCCTCCCGCCGGGACGCGCATTCGGCGGGTCGTGGCGTTCCGGATGATCTCAGCGCGCAGGGCGGTCGCCACCGAGGCTCCCTGCGCGTAGTCGAGGCGGACGATCGCGCGCAGCCCCTCGCCGCCCTGCTGGTTGGAACCGAGCTCGACCGGCCCGAGCACATCCACACCGGTGATCGCATCGACCGCCGCGGTGGCCCTCGCCACCGAGGCCGGGTCGCCCGTCACGGTCGCCACACGCACGGCAGGCGGGAACCGCAACCGCCGGCGGTCGGAGAGTTCTGAGCGCGCGTAGTCCGCGAGCTGCCACGTCGCCAGGGCCCCCGCGAGGGCACCGCCGACCCCGACGAGCACGCTCGGAGCTCCAACCGCCGCGAGGGCGATCGCGTTCGCCCACCAGCGCAGGCAGTCCTCGCCGACACGGAGGCTCTCGCGGGCGAGCATCCGTTCGCCATCCAGCAGCAGGACGGCCCGGTAGCCTCCCGCGGCGATCGGCTCCGCCCCGCGCGTCGCGATGACGAGGGCCGGTTTCGCGCTGACCTCGAGAACGGACCGCTCACCGTCGGCGATGATCACCGGTACACCGGGGAAAGCCCTCCCGAGGTCCTCGGCGGTCCTCGTCGCCCCCTGCCCCTGCAGGCGGTAGCCGCGGCCGGAGCAGTGCGCACAGCGCCAGTCGGTGGCGATCGCGCCGCACCACGCGCAGGATGGCGATGAGCGTGCGGTCCGCAGGCCGAGCGGTCCCGAGCACCGGGCGCACCGGGCGACCTGACGGCAGGTCTCGCACACGAGCTGCGGTGCATACCCCGGCCTCGCGACCTGGACGAGCACCGGTCCGTGTTCGAGCGCGCCCCTGGCCTCCCGCCACGCGCTCGACGGGATCCGGGCCTGGGCTGCGAGCCGGTCCTCCGCACTCTGCTGCGCGGTGGGGATGACCTTCGGCAGGTAGCCCCTCGCCGGTGCGAGGGCTCCCACCCAGCCGACCTGCACGAGCCGTTCCACCTCGACGGTCCGAGCATGCCCGAGGAAGACCAGAGCACTGCCCTCGAGTTCCTGCCGCAGCAGCGCGACATCACGGCTGTGGGCGTAGGGGCTGAGCGGCTCGCTGTGCAGAGGATCCCCATCGTCCCACAGGGCGATGAGCGCGAGCCTGTCCGCCGGGGCGTAGACGGCGGAACGGTTGCCGACGATGACCCGGGGCACCCCGTCGAGGCACTGCAGGTGCGCACGGTACCGGTCGGCGTTCGACTGTCGCGCGTCGATGCGCACGATGCGGTCGGCGGGCAGGATCGCCTCGAGAGCGGTCACGAGCTGGTCGAGATCCCGGTAGTCGGGCACGGCGAGGATGACCGAGCCGGCCTGGAGCGCACGCGAGGCGAACGCGGCGAGCGTCACAGCCCAGTGGCCGACCCAGCGGCGGGAGGGCGGCGCTCCGGCCTCGACGACCTGCGGGACGGCATCGACCGCGAGCCGCTCCGCCCCGCCGATCGCCTCGTCGATCCTCGCGATGCCGTAGTCCGCGACGGCCACGGGTTCGAATGGCGACGGCTCGGCCCGATCGGCGGCGAACCACGCCTTCTCGACGCGCACCTGCCGCTTCGGAACCGCCAGCCGGAGGATGTCGCTCGCGGTCCCCGCCGCACGATCGGCCACCCGGCGCGCGAGCGCGTACACCTGCGGGGTGAGCACGGGAACCGGCGACACGATCGCTTCGAGCTCGCTCAGCACGCCCTGATAGTCGACGGAGTCGACGAGTTCGATGAGGTAGCCGTCGGCGATGCGCCCGGCCGAGCGCAGTGGAACGCGCACGCGGACGCCGGGAACGGCATCCTCCAGCATCGCCTCCGGCACCCGGTAGTCGAACAGCCGGTCGAGCTGAGGCAGCGGAGAGTCGATCAGCACCCGCGCGATGGATGCCGCCGGCATGGCTACAACCCGACCGCGCTGCGGAGTTCGTCGACCCGGTCGAGCCTCTCCCAGGTGAAGTCGGGGAGCTCGCGGCCGAAGTGGCCGTAGGTGGCCGTCTGCCGGTAGATCGGCCGCAACAGTTCGAGATCGCGGATGATCGCCGCCGGCCGCAGGTCGAACACCTCGCGGATGGCCGAGTTGATCTTCGCCTCGTCGACCCTGGCCGTTCCGAAGGTCTCCACATACAGCCCGACCGGGGCGGCCTTGCCGATGGCGTAGGCGACCTGCACCTCGAGCCGGTCCGCGAGCCCCGCCGCGACCGCGTTCTTGGCCACCCAGCGCATGGCGTACGCGGCAGAGCGGTCGACCTTCGACGGGTCCTTGCCGCTGAATGCGCCGCCCCCGTGCCGGCTCGCTCCCCCGTACGTGTCGACGATGATCTTGCGACCGGTGAGTCCGGCATCCGACTGCGGTCCTCCGGTCTCGAACCGTCCGGTCGGATTGATGAGGATGCGAACCCCGGTGCTGTCGAGTTCGGTGGAGGCGAGAACAGGACGGATCACGAGCTCCTCGACCTCGGCGAACAACTGCGTGTTCTGCACCTGCGGTGAGTGCTGGGTCGAGAGCACGACGGTGTCGACGGTGCGCGGAACCTCGCCTTCGTAGCCGATCGTGACCTGGGTCTTGCCGTCCGGGCGGAGGTAGTCGAGCTCGCCGGTCTTGCGAACCTCGGCGAGCCGCTCCGCCATCCGGTGCGCGAGCCAGATCGGAACGGGCATGTACTGGGGCGTCTCGGTCGTCGCGTAGCCGAACATGATCCCCTGGTCGCCCGCGCCCTGGCGGTCGAGCGGGTCGTCATCGGTCCCGTCACGTGCCTCCAGTGCCACGTCGACACCCTGCGCGATGTCCGGCGACTGGTTGCCGATCGACACGGCGACGCCGCAGGATGCGCCGTCGAACCCGACCGCCGAGGAGGTATAGCCGATGCCGCTCACGATGTCGCGCACGAGCTGCGGGATCTCCACGTAGCCCGAGCAGGTGACCTCACCCGCGATGTGCACGAGCCCCGTCGTCACCATCGTCTCGACGGCGACACGGCTGCTGCGGTCGACGGTCAGAAGCGCATCGAGGATCCCGTCGGACACCTGGTCGCACACCTTGTCGGGGTGCCCTTCGGTGACCGACTCGCTCGTGAACAGGCGGAAAGCAGTACCCACAGTGTGCCTAACGGGTCGAGGACCGGATGAACTGGTCGAGAGTCAACGCAGCAGGTCGAGGATACGACCGGCCACCGACGACTTCGATCCTGAAGTCTCCAACACTATATCGCCGTGCCTGTCGAGGACCGTGACCGTGTTGCCGTCCACGGCGAAGCCCTCGTCCCAGCCCACGCGGTTGACGACGAGGAGGTCGCAGCCCTTCCGCGCGAGCTTCGCGCGGCCGAGCTCCAGGAGCTTCGCGTCATCGCGCTCGGTCTCCGCGGCGAAACCGATGAGCAGCTGGCCGGCCGGCTTGGCCTGGGCGAGCGAGACGAGGATGTCCGGGTTCTTCACGAGCCGCAGCGGGAGCTCGTCACCCTGTTGCTCCTTCTTGATCTTCTCCGCCGCGAGCCGCTCCGGGCGGTAGTCCGCGACCGCGGCCGCCATGACGACGACATCCGCGTCCTTCGCTGCCGCCTGTGTCGCACTCGCCAGCTCCTCGGCCGTTCCCACGCTCACGAGGGCGACGGATGCCGGGGCCGGCACCTCGAGGTTGGCCCCGATGAGCGTGACCCTGGCTCCCCGCGCTGCAGCGGCAGCGGCGATCGCGACGCCCTGCTTCCCGCTCGAGCGATTGCCGATGAAGCGGACGGGGTCGATGGGCTCCCTCGTGCCTCCGGCCGTGACGACGATGTGCCTGCCGGCGAGGTCCTGCGAACGCCCGGCCTCTCCCACCGCCACCACCGCGGCGACGATGTCGTCGGGCTCCGCCATCCGCCCCGGCCCGCTGTCCTGTCCGGTGAGCTGCCCGCTCGCCGGTCCCACGATCGTGACGCCGCGCGCACGCAGGGTCTCGACGTTGTGCACGGTCGCCGGGTTCTGCCACATCTCGGTGTGCATGGCCGGGGCGATCACGAGCGGCGCGGTACTGGCCAGGATCGTCGTCCCCAGCAGGTCGTCGGCGAGCCCGGCCGTGATGCGCGCGATCATGTTCGCGGTCGCCGGGGCGACGACGATGACATCGGCGGCCTGGCCGATCGCGACGTGGCGCACCTCGGCGACGCCCTCGAAGAGGTCATGCTCCACGGGGTTGCGGCTGATCGCCTCGAGCGTCGGCATGCCGACGAACCGCAGCGCACCATCCGTGGCGACGACGTGCACGTCGTGGCCGGCGAGCACGAGGGCGCGCACGACACCGACGGCCTTGTAAGCGGCGATCCCGCCGGTGATGCCGACGACGATGTTCATCTGGGCCGCGCTGCTACTCCGCGAGCTGCTTGACGACGAGCTTGCCCTCGTTGATCTCGTGCATCGCGACCGAGAGCGGCTTGTCGTCGATCGTCGAGTCGACGAGCGGCCCGACGTTGTCGAAGAGGCTTCCCTCGTGGAGGTCGGCGTAGTAGTCGTTGATCTGGCGGGCGCGACGTGACGCGAAGATCACGAGCGCGTACTTGGAGTCGACCTTGGTGAGCAACTCGTCAATGGGCGGGTCGATGATGCCCTTGGCGCGTTCAACCATGAAAAATCTCCGTGTCCGGCCGCGATGCGCGGCCTCGTCAGTGTGTGGGGAAGCCCATCAAGTCTACGACCTCGCGGGCGGCCTGGCCGACCTCGGCGTTCACGACGCGGTAATCGAACTCGTCCTGGGCCGCGAGCTCGATCTTCGCGGTCTCCAGACGTCTGGCCTGTTCCGCCGCATCCTCGGTGCCCCGACCGATGAGCCGGCGCACCAGTTCCTCCCAGGTGGGCGGAAGGAGGAAGACGAGCACGGCATCCGGCATCGCCCTGCGCACCGACCGGGCACCCTGCAGGTCGATCTCGAGCAGCACGCTCCTGCCCTCCGCGATCGCCGCGTCGATGGGGGCGCGCGGGGTGCCGTAGCGGTAGGCGTTGTGCACGGTCGCGGTCTCGAGCATCTGCCCCGAGGCCTCGAGACGGTCGAACTCCTCGTCGCTCACGAAGAAGTAGTTCACTCCGTCGACCTCACCGGGACGCGGCTTCCTCGTCGTCGCGGACACCGAGAGCAGCACATCGGGGTAGTTCTCCCTGATGTAGCCGGAGACAGCCCCCTTGCCGACGGCGGTGGGGCCCGCGAGGACGACGAGTCGCGACGACCGGGAGCGCGCGAGGCTCGGCGGCCGGTGCTCGCGCAGCGAGAGCCAGTCGTGCAGGATGTCGCGCTGCCGGACGCCGAGACCGCCGACGCGCTTCGACTCGGCGATGCCGAGCTCGCCCATGACCTTCGCGGTGCGCACCGGACCCAGTCCTGGGACACTGGCGAGCAGCTCCCGGACCCGAAGACCCGCCTCGGCGCTGTCGGACGACGCCCAGCCGGCCTCGAGCACGTCGAGCGGGCTCCTGGTGCGTTCGGCGACAGCATGCTTGACGGCGGCGCGTGCTCTCCGTGCGGCGACGGCGGCCCGCGACGCGGCGACGCGATCGACGTCGGGCGGGTCTAACCGAGGCATGAGGCGAGCTCTTCCGCCTGCCGGAGAAGCGCCTCGGAGATGCCGGATGGCCCGGCCGAGAGCACATCGCGCGAGCTGGAGGCGATCACGAAGGGGGCCACGGCGCCGTATCGCTCGCGCAGTCCGGAGAATTCGGCGCCCTGGTGACCGAATCCCGGTGCGAGGACCGGTGTCGCCGGGGCCACCGCCATCGCCTCGAGCGGGATTCCGAAGCGTGCCGGGTCCACGGTCGCCCCGATCACGACGCCGAAAGAGCCCACGGTGGGCGATGCGGCCGCGTCCGGGGCTGTCGTGGTATTCAGACCGATCACCTCATCGACAATACCGGCGGCGACAGTCCTGCCGGCCCGCCCGCCGTTCGAACCGCCCGGGGCGAGGATCGCGGTCTGCGTCGGGAGTGCCTCGGCGTTCGAGGTCGCCGCGAGCACGAGCAGCCCTTTACCCGCCTCGCGGGCGAGCGCGATCGGCCCGGCGAGGGTGCCGACCCCCTGGTAGGCGTTCACCGTCATCGCATCCGCCTCGAGCGGACTGCCCGGGGTGAGCCAGGCCTGTCCGTATGCGTCGACGGTGGAGCCGAGGTCACCGCGCTTGGCGTCGGCGATGACGAGCAGCCCAGCCGAGCGAGCGGCGCCCACGACGCGTTCGAGCGCCGCGAAGCCGGCCGAACCGTGCCGTTCGAAGAAGGCGACCTGCGGTTTGACGATCCCGATCCGCCCCGCGGCTGCCTCCACGACCCGCAGGCCGAACTCGCGCAGGCCGGTCGCGTCGTCCGGAAGCCCCCAGGCCTCCAGCAGCCAGGCGTGCGGGTCGATCCCGACGCACAAGTGGCCCCTGGTCGCGAACGTTGCCGCGAGCCGGTCGCCGAAGGTCCGGGGTTCAGCCATGGGCCTGCTCCAACCGCGATGCCCGGTCCAGGCCGTATTCCTGGAGCGAGCGCACCTCGAAGCCGTTCCGGATGGCCTCCACCGAGGAGACCGCGGCGCCCAGCTGCGCGATCGTCGTGAAGAGCGCCTTGTCGGCCGCGACCGTCGCTGTGCGGATCTCGTAGCCGTCGGCACGCGCCCGCCTGCCGCTCGGGGTGTTGATGACGATGTCGACCTCGCCCGCGGTGATGAGGTCCACGATCGAGCGCGAGTCCTGCTCACCCCCAGGCGCGACATCCGAGTGCTTCCGAACGACCCGCGCCTCGATGCCGTTGCGGGCGAGCACCTCTGCGGTTCCCTGGGTCGCGAGCAGTTCGAAGCCGAGTTGCTGCAGTCGCATGACCGGGAGCACGATGGCTCTCTTGTCGCGGTCGGCGACCGAGACGAACACGGTTCCGCTGCCGGGCAGTCCGCCGTAGGCTGCAGCCTGGCTCTTGGCGAACGCCTTCGGGAAGTTGGAGTCGATTCCCATGACCTCGCCGGTCGAGCGCATCTCAGGCCCAAGGATCGAGTCGACGATCTTGCCCTCGCGCGTGCGGAATCGCTTGAACGGGAGCACGGCCTCCTTGACGGCGACCGGGGAGTCCATCGGGCTGTGCAGGCCGTCGGCCTCGGGCAGCATCCCGCTCTCCACGAGTTCCCGGATGCTCGAGCCCACCATGATGAGCGATGCCGCCTTGGCGAGCGGGATGCCGAGCGCCTTCGACACGAAGGGCACCGTCCGAGAGGCCCGCGGGTTCGCCTCAAGCACGTAGAGCACGCCCTGGCCGATCGCGAACTGCACGTTGAGCAGCCCCTGCACTCCGACACCGCGCGCGATCGCCTCGGTGGCATCCCG
This sequence comes from Leifsonella bigeumensis, assembly GCF_039537265.1. Classification (NCBI taxonomy): domain Bacteria; kingdom Bacillati; phylum Actinomycetota; class Actinomycetes; order Micrococcales; family Microbacteriaceae; genus Leifsonella; species Leifsonella bigeumensis. The sequence goes on from NZ_BAABAE010000003.1 coordinate 1,173,659, forward strand.
CACCTGGTCGAGCACGTCGCGGCCCAGCGTCACCGGCGGCAGGGTGCAGGAGGAGTCGCCGGAGTGGATCCCGGCCTCCTCGAGGTGCTCCATGACTCCCCCGACGTAGAGCTCCGTCCCGTCGAACAGGGCGTCGACGTCGATCTCGATCGCGTCGTCGAGGAACCGGTCGACGAGGAGCGGAAGCCCGGGGGCGATGATCGCCTGGTCGGCGACGCGGTCGAAGTAACCGCCGAGGGACTCCGTGTCGTAGACGATCTCCATGCCGCGGCCGCCGAGCACGAAGGACGGGCGCACGAGCACCGGGTAGCCGATCTCCTCGGCGACCGCTACCGCGCTCGCGAGGTCTGTTGCGGTGCCGTTCCGTGGTGCGAGGAGCCCTGCGGCGTCGAGGATGCCGGAGAACAGCCCGCGCTCCTCGGCGAGGTCGATCGCCGAGGGCGACGTGCCGAGAATCGGTACTCCGGCCGCCTCGAGCCCCTTCGCAAGGCCGAGCGCGGTCTGGCCGCCGAGTTGCACGATGACGCCGACGAGCTGACCGCTGGCCCGCTCGGCATCGATGACCTCGAGCACATCCTCGAGCGTGAGCGGCTCGAAGTAGAGCCGATCGCTCGTGTCGTAGTCGGTCGAGACCGTCTCCGGGTTGCAGTTGATCATGATCGTCTCGTAGCCGGCATCCGAGAGCGCGAAGGCCGCGTGCACACAGGAGTAGTCGAACTCGACGCCCTGCCCGATGCGGTTCGGGCCGGAGCCCAGGATGACGACCTTGCGACGGTCGCTCGGAGTCACCTCGGTCTCGAGGTCGTAGCTCGAGTAGTGGTACGGCGTGAGCGCCGGGAACTCCCCCGCGCAGGTGTCGACGGTCTTGAACACCGGCCGGACGCCCGCATTGTGGCGGATCGCCCGCAGTTCGGCCTCGTCGAGGTCGCGCAACTGGGCGAGCTGCGCATCCGAGAAGCCGTGGTTCTTCGCGTGGCGGAGCAGGTCGGCATCCAGGGCCTCCGCCGTGCGCACGAGCTCTGCGACCTCATTGATGAGTACGATCTGGTCGACGAACCAGGGGTCGATCCCGGTCGCCTCGAAGACCTCCTGGATGCTCGCACCGGCCCTCAGCGCCTGCTGCACCGTGACGATGCGGCCGTCGGTCGGAACGCTTGCCGCGGCGAGCAGGGCATCCTTGTCGCCCGGCTCCCCCTCCCAGTGGAAGCTCGAACCGCGCTTTTCCAGCGAGCGCAGCGCTTTCTGCAGCGCGGTCGTGTAGTTGCGGCCGATCGCCATCGCCTCGCCGACCGACTTCATGGTCGTCGTGAGCCGGGGGTCGGCCGCCGGGAACTTCTCGAAGGCGAACCGCGGCACCTTGACGACGACGTAGTCGAGCGTCGGTTCGAAGCTCGCCGGGGTCACCCGGGTGATGTCGTTCGGGATCTCGTCGAGGCGGTAGCCGATCGCGAGCTTCGCGGCGATCTTCGCGATCGGGAATCCGGTCGCCTTGCTCGCGAGAGCGCTCGAGCGCGACACGCGCGGGTTCATCTCGATGACGATGATGCGGCCATTCGCCGGGTCGACGGCGAACTGGATGTTGCATCCGCCGGTGTCGACGCCGACGAGCCGGATGATCTCGATCCCGATGTCGCGCAGCTTCTGGAATTCGCGGTCGGTGAGGGTGAGCGCGGGCGCGACAGTGATGGAGTCGCCGGTGTGCACTCCGACTGGGTCGACGTTCTCGATCGAGCACACGACGACCGTGTTGTCCGAGGTGTCGCGCATGAGTTCGAGCTCGTACTCCTTCCAGCCGAGGATCGACTCTTCGAGGAGCACCTCGGTCGTCGGGCTCTGGTGCAGGCCGTCGGCGACCATCCGCACGAGCTCCTCCCGCGTGTAGGCGAAACCGCTCCCGAGCCCGCCCATCGTGAAGGAGGGGCGGATGACGAGGGGGTAGCCGAGATCCTCCGCGAACTCGATCGCCTCCTCGACGGTGTGCGCGATGTGCGAGCGCGCGACCTCGGCACCGGCCCGGATGACGAGATCCTTGAACAGCTGGCGGTCCTCGCCCTTCTGGATGGCCTCGAAGTTCGCCCCGATGAGCTCGACGTCGTACTTGTCGAGCACCCCATGCTCGTGCAGCTCGATCGCTGCGTTGAGCGCGGTCTGGCCGCCGAGCGTCGGCAGGATCGCATCCGGCCGCTCCTTCGCGATGATCGTCTCGATGACCTCCCAGGTGATCGGCTCGACGTAGGTGGCGTCGGCGAAGTCCGGGTCGGTCATGATCGTCGCGGGGTTCGAGTTGATGAGGATGACGCGCACACCCTCCTCGCGCAGCACCCGGCAGGCCTGGGTGCCCGAGTAGTCGAACTCGCAGGCCTGGCCGATGACGATCGGACCGGAGCCGATCACCAGGACTGAGCGGATGTCGTCGCGCTTGGGCATCAGCGACCGCCCCCTTGAGCTTCTCCGGTCGAGCGTGGGCCCCCCTGAGGCTCTCGAAGGGCCGAGACCACGAGCTCCCTGAACCGGTCGAAGAGGTAATTGGCGTCGTGCGGACCGGCCGCCGCCTCCGGGTGGTACTGCACCGAGAAGGCGGGAAGGTCGAGTGCCCGCAGCCCCTCGACGACATCGTCGTTGAGGTTGAGATGGCTCACCTCCACGCGGCCGAACCCGGCCGGGGACTCTGAGACGCCCTCGGTGGGGGCGGCGACGGCGAACCCGTGGTTGTGGGCGGTGATCTCGGTCCTTCCCGTGGCGCGGTCGACGACGGGCTGGTTGATGCCCCGGTGCCCGAACGGCAGTTTGTAGGTGTCGTAGCCGAGCGCACGCCCGAGCAACTGGTTGCCGAAGCAGATGCCGAAGAACGGAAGGCCCCGCTCGAGCACTTCCCGCAGCAGTGCGACGTGGCGATCGGATGCGCCGGGGTCGCCCGGTCCGTTCGAGAAGAAGACGGCATCCGGGGCGAGGGCGAAGAACTCCTCGGCGGAGATCGCCTCCGGAACCACGATGACCTCGAACCCCCGCGCAGTCAGGTAGCGCAGCGTCGAGGCCTTGACCCCGAGGTCGAGCACCGCCACCGAACCGATTCGCTCGCCCTCGGCCGGCATCCGGTAGAGCTCCGGCGTGGAGACGCGGGCGGAGAGGTTCTGCCCGGCCATCTCCTCGCTGCCGAGCACGGCCGCGAGCTGGTCGGCGGGGTCGAGCGCAGCATCCGGTCCGGAGAAGATGCCGGCCCGCATGACGCCGACCGAGCGAAGCCGCCTGGTCACCGCCCGCGTGTCGATGCCGCTGATGCCCACGATCCCCTGGCCGTCCAGGTCGTCATCGAGGCTGCCGGTCGCACGATGGTTCGACACCGTCCGGGAGGGGTCGCGCACGACGAAGCCGGCGACCCAGATCCGCCCGGACTCCGGGTCTTCGTCATTGACCCCGGTGTTGCCGATGTGCGGTGCGGTCATGAGCACGATCTGGCCGGCGTAGGAAGGGTCGGTGATGGTCTCCTGATAGCCGGTCATGCCGGTCGAGAACACGGCCTCGCCGACGGTCCTCCCCCGTGCCCCGTAAGCCGCGCCCGGGTACCGGGTGCCATCCTCGAGGACGAGTACGGCGGCGTCCGCGCGGCTGCGGTCCTGGCCCGCCATCACGCGGTGATCCCCGCTGCGGCGTCGATGAAGGCTTGCGCCTCCCCATCGATTCGGAAGTAGCTGTCGACGTCGAGATCCCCCAGGCGCCAGCCGAGCACGACGAGTCCACCGGGCTCGACGGCCTTGTCGATCGCCCAGGTCGCGCGACCGGCCGAGCGCAGGGCCGTCGCCGGGATGAACGCCGGCCTGGCCCCGGTGAGCTCGAGGGTCACTCCGCGGTCGGCCACCGTGGCGACCATCCGCGACCGGTAGCCGAGCCCGCGTACCGCGATGCGCTCGAGCGGTTCCCCCGCGCGCGTCGTGGCGACGTAGAGGCCGCTCACCGCGGTGCGGATGGCTCCGACATCGGCCGGCACGGCCTCCGGTGCCGGAATGCCGGCCTGGCGCCGCTGGCGTGCGCGCCAACCGAAGAACATTCCGATGAGGGCGGCAACGATGACGAAGCCGACGATGATGCTGGGCAGGAGCCTATCCACGGTGTTCTTCCCGACTTTCCGTCGCGCGCTGCGCAACCTCGTTCTCTTCGACGAGCTCTCCGTCTCGCACGGTCTCGTAGCCCCGGTGGATCGTCGCGACGACGCGACCGGGGAGTGTCGTCGCCAGGTAGGGCGAGTTCACCGAGCGGCCATGCAGGTCCCGCGTCGAGAAGACCCGACTCGCACTGGGGTCGATGAGGGTGAGCTCGGCGGGCGCTCCGGCCGCAACCCCCTGGTCATAGCCTTCGAGCCGGCCGATCGCGGCGGGCGTCGCCGAGAGCACTCTCGCGACATCCTCCCAGCCGAGCACCCCGGTGTCGACGAGGGCGGCCTGGACGACGGAGAGCGCCGACTCGAGCCCGACCATGCCGAAGGCGGCGACATCCCATTCGCAGTCCTTGGCCTCGGGCGGATGCGGAGCATGATCGGTGGCGATCGCGTCGATCGTGCCGTCCGCGAGCCCGGCACGCAGCGCCTCGACGTCCTCCTGCCGGCGCAACGGCGGGTTGACCTTGAAGCGCGCGTCGTATCCGCGGGCGAGCTCCTCGGTGAGCAGGAGATGGTGCGGCGTGACCTCCGCCGTGACCTGGATGCCGCGCGCCTTCGCCCAGCGGACGACCTCGACCGAGCCGGCGGTCGACAGGTGGCAGATGTGGAGCCGCGCTCCTACGTGTTCGGCGAGCAGTGCGTCGCGGGCGATGATGGCCTCCTCGGCGACCGCAGGCCAGCCGGCGAGACCGAGTTCACTGCTCAGTGCGCCCTCGTTGAGCTGAGCGCCCTCGGTGAGCCTCGGCTCCTGCGCATGCTGGGCGACCACCCCGCCGAAGGACTTCACGTACTCGAGTGCGCGACGCATGAGGAGGGCATCCGAGACGCACTTCCCGTCGTCGGAGAAGACGCGCACCGCGGCCCGGCTGAGCGCCATCGCACCGATCTCGGCGAGTGTCTCGCCCGCGAGCCCGGCCGTCACGGCCCCCACCGGCCGCACGGTGACGTAGCCGGCCGCGTCCCCCAGCGATCTGACCTGTTCGACGACGCCGGCGGTGTCGGCGACCGGCGAGGTGTTCGCCATGGCGTGCACGGCGGTGAAGCCTCCGATCGCGGCGGCCCTCGATCCGGTGAGGATCGTCTCGCTGTGCTCGAACCCCGGTTCGCGCAGGTGAGTGTGCAGGTCGACGAGGCCGGGCAGCACCCTGAGCCCGTCCGCGTCGATCAGGCGTGCCTTCGCGTCGGAGAGGCCACTGCCGAGCTCCGCCACGATGCCGTCGGCCACGAGGATGTCGGTGGCCCGGCCGTCGGGAAGCGTCGCTCCGCGGATCACGATCCGGGTCATGCGCCCCCCTCCCTCGATGCGATCTCCTGCGCGCCGGTGGTTTGAGCACCTGACAGCAGCAGATACAGCACAGCCATCCTCACCGAGACCCCGTTGGCGACCTGTTCGCGCACCGTGGATCGCGTCGAGTCGGCAGCGCTGGCGGAGATCTCGAGACCGCGATTCATCGGACCGGGGTGCATGACCATGCTATCGGCCGGAAGACGGGACATCCGTTCGTCGTCGAGTCCCCACTGGCGGGAGTACTCGCGTGCATTGGGGAAGAACGCCGCATGCATCCGCTCCTCCTGGATGCGCAGCATCATGATGACGTCGGGAGCATCGTCGACCGCACGGTCGAGGTCGTAGCCCGGGGAGACCGGCCAGTCGTCGATCGAGACCGGCATGAGGGTCGCCGGGGCGACAAGGCTGACGCTCGCACCGAGCGCGGTGAGCAGCCACACGTTGGACCGGGCGACGCGGGAGTGCAGGATGTCGCCGACGATCGTCACACGCGTCCCGTCGAGGCCTCGGCCACGCGCCTCGGCGCCGTACAGCCGCTTGCGGATCGTGAACGCGTCGAGGAGCGCCTGGGTGGGGTGTTCGTGGGTGCCGTCGCCCGCGTTGACGATGCCGGCGTCGATCCAGCCGCTGTCGGCGAGCACCTGGGGTGCTCCGGATGCCGGATGTCGGACGATGACGGCGTCGGCGCCCATCGCGGCGAGCGTCTGGGCCGTGTCCTTGAGGCTCTCCCCCTTCGAGACGCTCGAACCCTTCGCGCTGAAGTTGATGACGTCGGCGCTCAGCCGTTTCGCCGCGGCCTCGAAGGAGATGCGGGTGCGGGTGGAGTCCTCGTAGAACAGGTTGACGACGGTGCGACCGCGCAGCGCCGGCAGCCGCGGAACCTCGCGTCCAGCGACCTCGGCCATGTCCTCGGCGACATCGAGGATACCGATGGCCTCCTCGCGGCCGAGGTCTTTCGTGCTCAGGAGGTGCCTCATGGCTCGATCGTCACCTCGTCGACGCCGTCGACCTCCTCGACGCGGACGTTGATGCGTTCGCCGAGGGAGGTCGGGAGGTTCTTGCCCACGAAATCCGCCCGGATCGGCAGTTCTCGATGCCCGCGGTCGATGAGCACGGCCAGGCGCACCGCCTTCGGCCGCCCGAGGTCGACCATGGCGTCGAGGGCTGCGCGGATGGTACGGCCGGAGAAGAGCACATCGTCGACGAGCACGACGGTGCGCCCGTCGATGCCGCCCGACGGGATCGTCGTGGGCCTCGGCACCCGGGTCGGGTTGCGAGCGAGATCGTCGCGGTACATCGTCGTGTCGAGCGTTCCGGTGGCACCGCTGCCCGGCTCGATCTGCTCGAGCAGCCGGCCGATGCGCTCGGCCAGGATGGCACCGCGCGTCGGGATGCCGAGGATGACGAGATCCGAGCCGCCGTGATTGGACTCGAGGATCTCGTGGGTGATGCGCGTGAGCGCGCGGGCGATATCAGAGTGCTGCAGCACCGTGCGTGCAGTCAATCCGACCTCCTTCCCCGCCTCTCGGGACGGCCTTAAAGGATGTCTGTGCTACAACTATAGCCCCGGTCAGACTCGGGTCTGGGCGATGCGGCCGAGGAGGCCGTTGACGAAGCCCGCGGAGTCCTCGGTGCTGTAGGTGCGGGCCGCCGCGACGGCCTCGGCGATCGCGACGCCGTCCGGAACCTCGGGGTTGAACAGGAGTTCCCAGATGCCCATGCGCACGATGGCCCGGTCGATGGCCGGCATCCGGGCGATCGTCCAGCCCTGCGCATAGGTCTCGATGAGTTCGTCGATCTCGACGAGATGCTCCTCGACGCCCTCGGCGAGCTGCCGGGCGTAGCCCCACGAGGACTCGCGCTTCGGCTCGGCCTCCGCCCGCACGGCCTCAGCCGCCACAGCGGTACCGATCGGTTCCGAACGGAGGTCGGCGCCGTACAGCAGGTCGAGGGCACGCTTGCGGGCCTTGGTGCGCGCACTCATGATCGCGGGCGGTCAGTCGTTGACGCGGCCGAGGTAGTCCCCGGTGCGCGTGTCGACCTTGACCTTGGTGCCCTGCTCGAGGAACAGGGGTACCTGGATCTGGTAGCCGGTCTCGACGGTCGCGGGCTTGGTCCCGCCGGTCGAGCGGTCGCCCTGCAGGCCGGGCTCGGTGTGGGTGATCTCGAGCACGACGGATGCCGGAAGCTCGACGTAGAGCGGCTCGCCGTTGTGCAGCGCGATCGTCACGTCCTGGTTCTCGAGCATGAAGTTGGGGGCGTCGCCGACCTGCTCCTCGGAGAGGGTGATCTGGTCGTAGTCGGAGGTGTTCATGAACACGAAACCGTCGCCGTCCTTGTACAGGTACTGGAAGTCGCTGCGGTCGACCGTCTCGGTCTCGATCTTCGCCCCGGCGTTGAACGTGCGGTCGACGGTCTTGCCGGTGCGAACGTTCTTGACCTTGGTACGCACGAACGCGCCGCCCTTGCCGGGCTTGACGTGCTGGAACTCGATGACGGTCCACAGCCCGCCATCCATGTTGAGGACGACGCCGTTACGAATGTCTGCAGTTGAGGCCATCCCCCGAGTTTACGGGGTCAGCCGGAGCGCCTGCGAACCAGCTCGAGCGCGAGCAGGTAGGAATCGAACCCGAACCCGGCGATGACGCCCGTCGCGACCCCGGAGATGACACTCGTGTGGCGGAACTCCTCCCGCGCGTGCGGGTTCGAGATGTGGACCTCGACGAGCAGCAGCCCGGCATCCGTCACGAGCGCCACGGCATCCCGCAGCGCGTAGGAGTAATGCGTGAAAGCGGCAGGGTTGAGAATGACGTGCGAGGCGGAGTCGACCGCCTCGTGCAGCCAGGAGACGAGCTCCGACTCCGAATCGGTCTGCCGCACCTCGAGGGCGAGACCGCCGGATGCCGCCTCCAGCTGGTCGCGGAGGTCCGAGAGCGTGAGCGCGCCGTAGACTTCCGGCTCACGGCTTCCGAGGCGACCGAGATTGGGTCCGTTGAGCACGAGCACGCGGTTCATGGCTGACACTCTAATCGCCGATCTCCTGGTAGGCCGCGAACAGGAGCGACTGGTCGGGGCCGGCGAGCACCGTCGGCCGGGCGATGTCGTCGAGGATGATGAACCGGAGCAGGTCGCCACGGGCCTTCTTGTCGCGCTTCATGACGCTCAGCAGCGTCTTCCAGCGGCCGGCCGGATAGCTCACCGGCAGGTCGAGCGACTCGAGGATGCTGCGGTGCCGGTCGACGACGTCGTCGGAGAGCCGCCCGGCGAGACGCGCGAGCTCCGCCGCGTACATCATGCCGATCGACACCGCCGCGCCGTGCCGCCACTGGAACCGTTCCGCGTACTCGATCGCGTGCCCGAGCGTGTGCCCGTAGTTCAGGATCTCGCGCAGGCCCGCCTCGCGGAAGTCCTCGCCGACGACCCGTGCCTTCACGCCGATGGCGAGTTCCACCGCCCGGCGGAACTCCTCCGACCCCGAGTCGGTCGCCACGGCGACGTCCCGTTCAACGATGTCCAGGATCTCGGGCTCGGCGATGAAACCGCACTTGACGATCTCCGCGAACCCGGCGAGCAGGTCGTTCCGCGGAAGGCCGGCCAGGATGTCGAGGTCGGCGATGACCGCCGCCGGCGAGTAGAACGCCCCGACGAGGTTCTTGCCCTCCGAGGTGTTGATGCCGGTCTTGCCGCCGACGGCCGCATCCACCATTCCGAGCACCGTCGTCGGCACCTGCACGAGCTTGACGCCGCGCAGCCAGGTCGCCGCGACGAAGCCGGCAAGGTCGGTCGCCGCGCCTCCCCCGAAGCCGACCACGGCATCCGACCTCGTGAAGTCGGCTGTGCCGAGGATCTGCCAGCAGAATGCGGCCACCTCGACGCGCTTGGCCGCCTCCCCGTCCGGGATCTCGGCCAGGAGCACCTCGTAATCGGCGGAGAGCTGCGTTCTCAGTTCGCCCGCGAGATCGGCGAGCGACGGCTGGTGCACCACGAGCACCTTCCTGACGTCCGGCCCGAGCTCAGCCGCGAGCCCGTCGAGGACGCCACGGCCGACCTGCACCCGGTACGGCGCCGCTCCCCCCACCTCGATCGTCGTCATCGTTCCTCCTCCCGCTGGACCCACTCGGCGAGCTCGTGCGCCAGGGAGCCGGCGGTGCGGTTCGAGCTGTCGATCGTGCGTGTCGCGAGCTGCTCGTAGAGCTCGCGACGCTCCTCCACGATCCGCTTCCACGACTCGATGCCGTCCGTGAGCAGCGGGCGCACGGCACCGCCCAGCCGCCTCTGCACCGCTTCGGGGCTCACCGTCACGAGCAGGACGCGTTGTGTCGCGAGGTCGTCCCTCGTCCCCTGGTTCAGGATGGCGCCCCCGCCGAGCGAGACGACCGCGCGTTCTCCGAGCGCCTTCGCGACCTCGATGCGCTCCGCCGCGCGGAACCACTCCTCACCGCGCTCGCTGAACACGGTTGCGATGGGACCGTGCTGGGCCACGATCCGCCGGTCCGTGTCGACGAAGGGCACGCGAAGCAGTCGTGCGACCTGCTTGCCGAGCACGCTCTTACCCGCACCGGGCGGACCGATGACGACGAGCAGGGGCCGCTCGTCCATCACTCCGGCTCGCGCTGCTCGGCGTCGTGCAGCTCGGCGTCGTGAAGCTCGGCGTCGTGAAGCTCAGAGTCCGTGCGGAGGTTCGCGGGAATCGCGGCGAGGTACCCTTCGAGGTTGCGACGCGTCTCGGCGACCGAGTCCCCGCCGAACTTCTCGAGCATGGCATCCGCGAGCACGAGGGCGACCATGGCCTCGGCGACGATCCCGGATGCCGGCACGGCGCACACATCGGAACGCTGGTGATGCGCCGCAGCCGTGTCGCCGCTGGCGACGTCGACGGTGCGCAGCGCGTGCGGCACCGTGGAGATGGGCTTCATGGCCGCGCTCACCCGCAGCGGCCCGCCCGTGCTCATGCCGCCCTCCGTGCCGCCGGCGCGATCGGTCGTGCGTGCGATCCCGGCCTCCGTGGCGAAGAGCTCGTCGTGCGCCGCCGAGCCACGGCGGGCGGCCGTGCGGAAGCCGTCGCCGATCTCGACGCCCTTGATCGCCTGGATGCCCATGAGCGCGGCGGCCAGGCGCGCGTCGAGGCGACGATCCCAGTGCGTGTAGGAGCCGAGTCCAGGCGGGAGTCCGTAGGCGAGCACCTCGACGACCCCGCCGAGCGTGTCGCCGTCCTTCTGCGCCGCGTCGACCTCGGCGACCATGCGCTGGCTCGTGACGGCGTCCGCGCATCGGAGGGGGTCGGCATCGAGGCGCGCGACATCCTCCGGGTGCGGCAACGGCGCATCCTCCGGCACGCGCACCGAGCCTATGGACAGGGTGTGGCTGAGCAACCGGATGCCGAGCTCGCCGAGGAAGCCTCGTGCGACGGCGCCGAGGGCGACCCGCGCCGCCGTCTCCCGCGCACTCGCGCGCTCGAGCACGTTCCTGGCCTCGTCGAAGCCGTACTTCTGCATCCCCACGAGGTCGGCGTGCCCCGGGCGCGGACGGGTGAGAGGGGCGCCACGGCCCTTGGGCAGGGTGGCCGGATCGACCGGTTCCGCACTCATGACGTCGACCCAGCGCGGCCATTCGGTGTTGCCGATGCGCAGGGCGATCGGGCTTCCCATGGTCAGGCCGAAGCGGATGCCGGCCGAGATCGCGAGCTCGTCCTCCTCGAACTTCTGCCGGGCTCCCCGCCCGTATCCGAGCCGGCGGCGGGCCAGATCCTCACGGATCCCGGCGAGCCCGATCGGCACCCCGGCCGGGAGCCCCTCGAGAATGGCGATCAGTTCCGGGCCGTGCGATTCCCCTGCGGTCAACCATCGAAGCATGCAGCCATCCTCCCATGATCGGGCCCGCGCTCAGGACCGGCCGAGTGCCGCCTCGCGCATCGCGGCGAGCACGCCCTCCTCGTCGGGGAGGACTCGTCCCGGGTCGCCGCCGACGAAGATCCGCACCTGGGCGATGGCCTGGTGGATGAGCATCCCGAGCCCGCTGTTGACGACGCCTCCGGCCTCGAGCCAATGCCCGGCCACGGCGCTCGGCCAGGGGTCGTAGGCGATATCGACGAGGGGCACCGAGGAGCGCAGCTCCTGGGAGAACCCGCCACCTGACTCCGCCGTTCCGGGAAGCGTGCTGACCACGACATCCGGAGCCCCCGGGTCCGTGTCGAATCCGCCGACGGCGATCGCCACACCGAGCCGGTCGGCGACCGTGATGAGTCCTCCCGCGTTCTCGGGCGTGCGAGCCGCAACGACCACCTCCTCGACTCCCCGACGGGCGAGCGCCGCGAGCATCGAGCTGGCCGTGGCCCCGGAGCCCAGGATGAGAGCACGGCGCAGCGTGCCGGGAAGGCACTCCGCGAGCATCATCTCCGCCCCGTACACGTCGGTGTTGAACCCGAGCACGCGGCCGTCGTCGAACAGGACCGTGTTCGCGGCGCCCACGAGATCGGTCACCGCATCCCTCCCGCCGAGGAGCGGCAGGATCTCCCGCTTGAGCGGCATCGTCAGCGAGAGCCCTCGCCAGGAGTCGTCGAGGCCGGAGAGGAATCCACCGAGCTCCCCGGAGGCGACCTCGGCGCTCCCGTACTCCCACGGCAGCCCGAGCACCCGGTAGGCGGCCCTGTGCAGCGCAGGCGACCGGGAATGCGCGATCGGCGAGCCGAGCACCGCGAGCTTGCGCACCGGGTCCTTCATGGGAGTGGGTCAGTCATCGGAGGCCGCTCAATCACAATTGGGGCTCTGCGTCTCCCGGCACCACTGCTGCAGTTGCTTCACCGCCGCATTGTGCTCGGCGAACGTCGTCGAGAACACCGTCTCCCCGGTGTCCAGGTTGACCGGCACGAAGTAGAACCACGGTCCGTCCGCCGGATGCAGGGCCGCATCGATTGCCAGATCGCCGGCAGCGCCGATTGGGCCGATCGGCAGCCCGGGGTTCGCGTAGGTGTTGTAGGGGTTGGAGGTGTCCGCGCGCTCGGCGGGGGTCGTCCAGACCGTGTGCGTCCGGCCGGTTCCATAGGAGACGGTCGCATCCGACTCGAGATGCCAGTCGTTCTCCAGCCGGTTGGTGAACACGCGCGAGACCTTGTAGAAGTCCTCGGTGTCGCGCCCGGCCTCGCGCTGGATGAGCGCCGCCAGCGTGAGCACACGATGACGATCTGCCGGCGCAACACCCGCCGCATCGAGTGACTGGAAGGTGCGGTCGACGAGGGTCTGGATGACGGCGCGTGCATCGACGCCCGGGTCGAACCGATAGGTTGCCGGGAACAGGTAACCTTCGAGGCTCGGAGCTTCGGCGGACACACCGTAACTCGTCGGGTCCTTCGCCGCCTTGACGAAGTCCTCGACCGGGAGGTCGGTCGCGGTGCTCAGGATGTCGAACACCTGGTCGATGCTCTTACCCTCGGGAATGAGCGCGGTGTGCTCCACACGGTTCGCCGGGTCCTGCAGCGCGTCGAGCGCGGCCTGCGAACTCATCTTCTCGGCGAGCACGTAGTAGCCGGGGAAGAACGACACCGCCGGATCCTGGGCGAGCAACAGTGTGTAGAAGGTCTCGAAGTTCTTGATGACCCCGGCGTCGAGCAGGGCGTTGGTGACTTCGACGCCCGTATCGCCGCTGACGATCACGATCGTGGCCTCACCGCTTCCCTCGCCCACGTAGTCGGGTGGAGGCAGCTCCCAGCCGAGCACCTTGCGCACCTGGTCCTCGTAGTTGAGCCAGACATATCCCGCTGCGCCGGCCGCGAGCCCCAGTACGACCACGATCGCGACGACCCAGGCGACCCAGCGACGACGCTTCCCGGGCTGCCGGGGGTCGCGTGGGGGCCTGGGCGGTTTCGACCCGCCCGATGATGGCTTCGCCTGCCGCGACTGTGCTTCGCGTGCCTCCCGGCGCGACTGCGGTGCCTGCCCCGTTTCGGCCTGCAGGGCGGGCTGTGCGCCGGGCTGCGAGGAGAAGATGTCGTCCCAGCGGGTTTCCTCTGCCACGGTGACTATCCTTCGTCCTGGATGATGAGCTCCCCCGGGGGCTTCCCGCTCGACCGCTCGGTCTCGAGGGCATTCTGCAGAATTATAGTGGCCGCGACTTGGTCGATGACCGGACGGGAACTGCGGATATCCTTCCCCGTCGACTGAAGGGAACGCTGCGCAGCGACCGTCGAGAGTCGCTCATCCACGAGCCGGACGGCAAGCCCGGATGCCGCCGCAAGTCGCCCGGCGAACCCGCGGGCATCCTCGGTCGACGAAGTCTGCGCACCGGTGAGCGAGAGCGGAAGACCCACCACGAACTCGAGCGCATCGTGCTCGCGGGCGAGACGAGCGAGTTCGGCAAGGTCCCCCGCACCTCGTTTCACGGTCACCACGGGGATCACGAGGAGCCCTTCGACGTCGCTCCGGGCGACACCGACGCGCGCCCGCCCGACATCGACGCCGATGCGGACCCCGGCGCGAAGGGTCACGCCGGAAGCGCCTTCGCGATGGCCTCGAGCGCCGCACCGATGGCCGCGGAGTCGGTGCCGCCGCCCTGGGCGAGGTCGTCCTTGCCTCCCCCGCCTCCGCCGAGGATGCCTGCGGCGAGCTTCGAGAGCTCCCCCGCCCTGACCCCCAGGGAGCGGGCGCCCTCGTTCGTGGCGACGATCACGACGGGCTTCGCCGGCCCGCCGCCGGAGGCGACCTCCGCCGCAAGGGCGACCAGGCCCGCCTCGAGCCCGAGCCTGCTGCGCACCGTCGTTGCGAGCGTGCGCACGTCATCCGCTGATCCGACGGTACCGAGGTTCTCGACGACACGCGTGAGCCCGCCCGCCCGCTGCGCGGAGTCGATGAGGGCGGGGACGCGCTGGGCGAGCGCCGCGGACTGGAACTCGGCGATCTTCTTCTCGGCCGCCTTGAGGCTCGCCATGAGGTCGGCGATACGCTCGGGCAGCTGCTCCCTCGGCGTCTTGAGATTCGCGCTCAGCTGCGACACGATCGTGCGTTCGAGCGCGAGGTCCCTGAAGCCCTCGAGGCCGACGAGCGACTCGATCCGGCGATTGCTGGATCCCACCGAGGCCTCGCTCACGAGGTTGATGAGCCCGATCTCGGAACTGCGGGACACATGCGTTCCCGCGCACAGCTCGCGCGACCACGGTCCGCCGATGTCGACGACACGCACCGTCTCGCCGTACTTCTCCCCGAAGAGCGCCATGGCGCCGAGCGCCTTGGCCTCGGCGAGCGGCATGACCCGCGTCTCGACCTCGAGGTTGTTGCGGATGGCGTTGTTCGAGAGCTCCTCGATCTCCGTCCGCGTCGCGGGCGAGAGCGCCTGGTTCCAGTTGAAGTCGAGCCGCATGTAGCCCGCCTTGTTGTAGGAGCCGGCCTGGTGAGCCTGCGGGCCGAGCACCTCGCGCAGCGCAGCGTGGATGACATGGGTCGCCGAGTGCGCCTGCGTCGCGCCCCGGCGCCACTGCGGGTCGACGATGCTCGTCGCGGCATCCCCGACACCGACCTCGCCGCCGGTGACCTCGACCTTGTGGCTGATGAGCCCCTTCACCGGACGCTGCACGTCGAGGACCTCGAGCTCGAAGTCCGCGCCGACGATACGGCCGGCGTCGGCCTCCTGGCCTCCGGACTCCGCGTAGAGCGAGGTCTCGGCGAGGATGACATCGGCGATGTCGCCGACACCCGCCCGCTGCACGGACTCCCCGCCGACGATGATCCCGAGCACCGTGCTGTCGGTCTCGAGGAACTCGTAGCCGGTGAAGACCGTCTCGCCCTTCGCGCGGAAGTCGCTGTACACCGACAGGTCGGCGAGCAGGGTCTTCTTGGCCCGCGCATCCGCCTTCGCCCGGTTGCGCTGCTCGGCCATCAGCGTGTCGAACGCCGAGCGATCGACACTGAGGCCTGCCTCCTCGGCCATCTCCACGGTCAGGTCGATGGGGAATCCGAAGGTGTCGTGCAGCTGGAATGCGACATCGCCCTCGAGCTGCCTGCTGCCGGACTTCCGAACCTTCTCGACCGCGACATCCAGGATGCTCGTTCCGCTCTCCAGGGTCTTCAGGAAGGTCTCCTCCTCGCCGTAGGCGAGACGACCGATGCGCGCGTAGTCGGCCTCGACCTCCGGGTAGGCGGCCTTCATGGCGTCGCGGGAGGCGGGGAAGAGCTCGGGGAATGTCGCGGCATCCACGCCCAGCAGACGCATGGCGCGCACGCTGCGACGCAGCAGGCGGCGCAGGATGTAGCCACGGCCCTCGTTGGACGGCGTGACCCCGTCGGCCATGAGCATGAGCGAGGAGCGCACGTGGTCGGCCACGACCCGCATCCGCACGTCGTCATCGTGGTCGGCGCCGTAGCGGCGACCGGAGAGCTCTGCAGCCCGATCCAGCACGGGGCGGACCTGGTCGATCTCGTACATGTTCTCGACGCCCTGCTTGAGGAACGCGACGCGCTCGAGCCCCATGCCGGTGTCGATGTTCTTTCTGGGCAGCTCGCCGAGAATCTCGAAGTCGTTCTTGCTGCGCCCCTCGCCGCGCAGGTACTGCATGAACACGAGGTTCCAGATCTCGACGTAGCGGTCGTCGTCGGTCGCCGGCCCCCCGTCGGCACCGTACGCCGGTCCGCGGTCGAAGAAGATCTCCGAGCAGGGCCCCGCCGGTCCGGGCAGCCCCGTCGACCAGTAGTTGGTGTCCATGCCGAGGCGCTGGATGCGCTCATCCGGGAGCCCGGCGGTCTTCTTCCAGAACCGGAAGGCGTCGTCGTCCTCCTCGTAGATCGTGACCCAGAGGTCGTCCGGCGAGAAGCCGTAGCCGCCGTCCTGCTCCGAGTTCGTCAGCAGCTCCCAGGCGTATTCGATCGCCTGGTCCTTGAAGTAGTCGCCGAACGAGAAGTTCCCGTTCATCTGGAAGAACGTCCCGTGGCGGGGGGTCTTCCCGACCTCCTCGATGTCGAGGGTGCGAATGCACTTCTGAACGCTCGTCGCGCGCGGGTACGGAGCGGGGACCAGCCCGGTCAGGTACGGGATGAACGGAACCATCCCCGCGACGGTGAAGAGCAGCGTCGGATCGTCGCTCACGAGCGACGCCGACGGCACGACCGTATGGCCGCGGTCGGCGAAGAAGTCGAGCCAGCGGCGACGGATCTCAGCGGTCTGCACTGTGTGTTCTGGATCTACTGCCGCTTGGCGAAGTCGGCGATCGCGTCCTCGGCGTCGGCGACGGCCGCGCGAAGCTCGGCCTCGCGCGCCTTGTAGCCGTCGACGACGGCACTGCCGAACTCGCGCGCCTTCGAATCGACGTCCTCGAAGAACCGACGGCCTTCCGGCGTCTTGTTGAGCTGGTGCGCGGCGACGAATCCGACGCCGACCCCGACGATCAACCACAGTAATCTGCTCATCGCGCTACTCCTTAGGTCTGTGCGGCGCTGAACATCAAGCTTACTGAGCGCTAGGCCAGGTCGACGAACACCGAGGTCGCACAGGCCGTGAAGACCAGGATCAGGACCGCCAACGGCGCGAACGAGGCGGCCAGTTGACGGCGGATTCTCAGGGAGGCCTTGCCGGAGGCGGCCAGGGAGAGGACCTCGATCTCTTCCGGAAGCAGCCCGAAGAGTTCGGATGACCTTCCGGCCGAGCCGCTCTCGTCTTCTAATACAGACATGGCAGCAGCCTCCAGCGCACGCGCCGGCGGTAGTCCTCGTACTCGTCGCCGAACTCCGAGACGAGGAGCTTCTCCTCCCCCGCGAGCCGTGCCGCCGTGAGGAGGACGACCGGAAGGGAACCGATGAGGGCTGCGTAAGGCGAGAGCATCATCCCCATCCCGATGAACTGCAGCAGTAATCCGAGGTAACCGGGATGCCGCACCCAGCGGTACGGACCGGCCGTGCACAGGTAGTGAGAGGCTCGCTGCGCCTGCGGTGTCAGCGTGTACCGCCGTCCCAGCACGCGCATCGCCCAGCCCCTCACGGCGAGGCCCAGGATCGCCGCGGCCGCGCCGACGACGACGAGCGGTGCCGATGGACCCCACCCGGGCAGGAGCTGGGCGATGAGGGGAACTCCCAGGCTCAGGGCGAACCCGAGTTTCATGGCGCGATCCATCGCTCGCGCCGAGTCCGTCGGGTCGTACTGGGTGCGATTCGCGTACGCGACTTCGAGCGCGACACCGAGGGAACCGGCGGTCGCCCAGGCGACCGCGACACCCGCCCCGGCGCTAAGCACGAGCCTTCACGAACCGCAGAACACCCGGAAGAGCGCAGCCGATGCCGATCACGGCCGGCACCACGAGGAACAGCAGGGCGCCGGGAAAGAGGTGCACTCCGAATCGACCGGCATTCTTGAATCCCTCCATGACCGGCAGGCCCAGGAGCTCCTTCGGAAAGACCCCGTCGCCGACCGACGCCCTCGCCTCGGTCGACGCGCTCACGAACAGGAATCCGAAGAGGACGATCGAGACCACGAAGACCGCGATCGTGACGATCGTGGAGACGACGAACAATCGGCGGGCGTGCGTCGGAGTGGGTTCCATTGTTTCCTTGCCTTTCATATCTCTTCCTCATCTGCCCTTGCGCGTGGCCCGGATGCTCCACTAACGTCAGGGGCGTTGATAAATCATGCCCGATAAATCATGCAGCACCAGCCTTGCGTCGATTGCTCGAGCTTGTCAAGCAAAGGAGAAGGTTAGATGTCATCTGCAGCATTCGTCCCCGCGATCATGACCTCCGACGGTCTGGATGAGACGCAGGCAGAGGTGGCCATTGCCGCCCTGGTAGCCGCGTTCCTCGGCCTCGCTCTCGCCGTCGTGATCTACATCTGTTCCGTCTGTCAGGCGCGCTCCTTCCAGGCGTGCGTCGATGCGGTCATCAGCTATTGGACCACCGGCTGCTGACGTCTCTGCAGCGCAGTGGGACAGCTACTGGAGAGCGCCATCGTTCGCCTTGCCCCCGGGGTCATCGCGGAGACCGACGGGCTGCGGGACGGCGACGGCCACAGCTACCCGGTCAACGCGGCCGGCGCCGTCATCGGCCGGCTCGCGTCACGTCCGGTGGAGATCAGGGCGATCGTCGCCCGGCTCTCGACCACGCTCGGACAGCCCGTCCAAACGCTCGAGCCTCCGATCGTCCGATACCTGTTGGATCTCAATGAGCGCGGGCTCGTCTCGATCCATCAGTCGTTCGCCCGCGAACTGATCGAGCTCCTGGCCCGTCTCCCGCTCGGCCTCGTGACGCGCATGAGAGACCGGATGCCGCCGGCATCCGGCGGACGCATCTCGCGCCGGTACGCGCCGACGATCGCCAATGTCGTCCGCGGTTGCCTCGAGGGGCATCAGGCGTCGATGTGGTCGCTGCTCGTCCTGGTCGTCCTGGCCGGGACGGGCAGCGTTCTGCTCGACAGGACACCGGGTATCGGTCCCGTGACGCCACTGCGGGCCATCCTCCTCGCGCTCTCCTTCTTCGCCCTCCTGCACTGGACATCCATCCTGGTGCACGAACTGGGACACCTTCTGGTCGCTCGCGCCACAGGCAGCTCGATCCGGACGGTCTACGTTCGATCGAGTGCGATGGGGATCTCGTTCCGGGCCGGGTCGAGACGGGCTGCTCTCCTGGTCCTGGCCTCGGGGGCGATCGCCTCCCTCGCCTACCTCCTGCTCGTCCTGGTCCTGATCATGAGCATCCCCGACGCACTGTGGGGTCGAGCCGGCATCGATCAGCTGCGGCTGTCGATCTACGTCGCGATCGGCGCTCTCGCCCTGGCCCAGCTGGCCTGCTTCACCCCGATCACCCGGGACGGGAGGGAACTCCTCCGTTCGCTGCGGTCGGAGCCGCACGAAGGGCCGGCCCAGTGAGCCTGACGGTGGTCGACCTGACCGTCGAGTACGCGGAGTTCAGGCTCGGCCCCGTCGATGTCTCCCTCGAGCCGGGCGAACTGCTGGCCCTGCTGGGTACGAACGGATCGGGGAAGAGCACCCTCCTGCGTGCCCTTCTCGGCCTCCAGGGAACCACGGGCGGCGGCGCGTTCTGGAACGGCGAGCCGCTCAGCCCCCGCACCCGGCTCAGCGTCTCGCAGGTCGGGTACGTCAGCGATTCGAGTCACGACCTGCTCCCCGAGTTCACCGCGCTCGAGTACTGGCAGTACTGCCTCCTCGCGTTCGAGAAGGCGCGAGGCCGACGGATGCCCGAGGCGCTGGATCGGGCGCGGGGCCTGGCCGATGCGCTCGACTTTCCGGCGACGAAGCGCGTTCCGCTCGCGGGCCTCAGCCTGGGCACGGCGCGCAAGGCCCAGATCATCGCCGCCCTCATGACCTCCCCGCGGTTGATTCTCCTGGACGAGCCATTCCTCGGACTCGACTTCCTCTCGGCCCGTGCGCTCGAATCCGTTCTGGGCCAGTCCCGCGACGAAGGAGCCGCGATCATCGTCTCCAACCACGATCTCGACCTGGCGTCCCGGCTGGCCGACTCGGTGGTCCTCCTCCACCGCGGGCGCCAGCTGATCGGCCAATCGGTGTCGTCGCTGGGCGGGCATGAACGGCTCGAACCGGCGATCGTGTCGGCCCTCGAGGCGGCCCGAGCGGAGTCGGGATGATCCGCCTGCTGGTGAGGACCACGGATCTCCTGCTCCGGAAGCTCACCCACACGGCGAATCACCCTCGTGCGCGACTACCGGTGTACCTGGGACTCCTCGCGGGCGGGCTCGTGGCCAGCGGCTGGTTCACCATCCGGAACTATGTCGACATGGTCGGCGCCCGTCCCGCCGAGCAGTTGTTCGCCGCGCTCATCGCGGTCGCGATCGGCTACGTGATGGCCGGCCCGGTGGTCCTGACCGCGGAGCTCACGAGGGACAGGTCAGGACGGTTCGAGGCGGCGCTCGCGCCTCTCCCGCTCACGCGGCAGAGCACGCACGTGCTCGTGTGGGGTCCGGTACTGCTCCTCATCGCGCTCATCCTGGTTCTCCTGCTCCCCCCGTCGATCGCCACCCTGCGGGGAGCGGGACTTCCCCTCATCGACGCGGTCTCCTACGCGGGGGTCTCCCTTGCGCTCGGCACCGGGACCGCCGCGCTTTCGGTGCTTGTCGTCTCCCTGGTGCTGGCCGGAGGCAAGTGGAAGGTTGTCCGCGCCCCCGTGTGCTTTCTCGTCTGGGCGGCCATCATCGTGGTCCAGATCCTCGTCGCCGTGAACGTCCTGATGGGAGAGGACGTTCCGCTGCGATCCTGGCTGCTCGTCCCCGAGGTCCTTCGCGGCCTCAGTGAAGGCGCCGGCCTCGACCCGGTGATCGCGATCGCCGGCATCACCGTGAGCGTGATCATCGTCCTCGGCCTGTTCTTCATCTCCGGCGAGAGATTCCGCACCGTCTCCCACGGAAAGATCCTGGTGTCGTGGACGAGCCGCTTCCGGCGCAACCGCCTGGTCGGCGAGCTTCTCTACGCCCTGCGGGACGCCAACATCCTCGCGAACCTCATCACCTGCGCACTTCTCACCGGTGGAGCCCTGTACCTGGTCCACCGACTGCCGCAACAAATGCACCATCAGCTGCTGCCGCTGGCGATGACCTTCATTCTGCTGTGCGCCGGGATACCGTCGCGGGGCCTCCGCGGCACCTTCCCGGGCCGGGTGACCCCGCAACAGGCGATGGGGATGACGGCCGGATCCTGGTTCGTCACCCAGAACGTCGTCTCGCTCGCGCTCTTCCTGCTCGTCGGCGCTCCAGCGGCATTCCTCCCCGGGGCGGCATCCGGATCGGCGGTCATGCTGCTGCTCGCGCTGGCCATCGCCGTCTTCACGTGCTCGACCGTCTCCGGATGGCTGCTCGTCGTGCGGAACGAGAACTCGCTCGGACAGGTGCTGATCACGCTCGTCTACCTCGCGATCGGAGCCGGCGTCGCCGGATTCATGGTCGACCTGTGGAGTCGATCAGCCCCCATCGCGCTCGGCCTCGCCGTCGTGCTGTGGGCAGCCGGGTCGGCAGGCTCGCTCACGATGGAGCAGCGGCGCTGGCGTCAGAACCCTCGCGCTTAGCGCGCCGCGTAGCAGCACGACCATGCGCCGCCGCCTCTGCGGCGCACCCGTACTCCGCGCCGCTTAGCGCGCCGCGTAGTACTCGACGACGAGCTGGACTTCGCAGGTGATCGGAACCTCGGCGCGCTTCGGGCGGCGAACCAGTCGCGCCTGCAGCTTGTCGAGCTCGACCTCGAGGTAGGCGGGGACCTTCGGAAGCACCTCGGCGTGACCGCCGGCTGCCGCGACCTGGAAGGGCTCCATCTGCTCGCTCTTCGGGTGCACGTGGACGAGCTGGCCCGGCTTCACGCGGAACGAAGGGCGGTCGACGCGCTGGCCGTCCACCATGATGTGGCGGTGCACGATCTGCTGACGCGCCTGCGCGGTCGTGCGGGCGAAGCCTGCGCGGACGACGAGCGCGTCGAGACGCATCTCGAGGAGCTCGACGAGGTTCTCACCGGTCAGCCCCTGGGTGCGGCGCGCCTCCTGGAAGACGATCTTGAGCTGAGCCTCGCGGATGCCGTACTGGGCGCGCAGGCGCTGCTTCTCGCGCAGACGCACGGCGTAGTCGCTGTCGGTCTTGCGGCGCGTACGGCCGTGCTCACCCGGTGCGTATGGACGCTTCTCGAGGTAACGGGCCGCCTTCGGCGTGAGCGGGATGCCCAGCGCGCGGGAGAGGCGGGTCTTGCTGCGGGTGCGTGACTTGGTAGACACGGTTTCCTTTCGGTACTGAGATCATCGGTCTTCGGTTCGGGCGCCATGGCGCGTCCGAAATCAGGGAAGAGGGATGTGCCGTGGAAACCATCCGGCTAAAGGATGCTTCCTCCAGATTCGGGATCCGCTGCAGCCGTGCGCGGAAACCCCTGTCGGCGGAGTCAAGAATAGCAGATCGCTGCCGGTCGAACGTTGCTGCCGGTCGAACGTCACTGGCGGGCGAATATCACCGGCCGCGGATGATGCGCCTCAGCTTCTCGAGGCGCGCTGAGACCTCGCGCTCGTTGCCGTGGTCGGTCGGTTCGTAGTACACCGCACCCTTCAACTCATCCGGGGCATACTGCTGCTCGAGAACCCCGAGGTCCGCGTCGTGCGGGTAGCGGTAGCCCTTGCCGTGGCCGAGCTTCTTCGCACCGGCGTAGTGGGCGTCGCGCAGGTGAGCAGGTACGCGTCCGATCTTCCCGGCCCGCACATCCGCGATCGCCTGGTCGATGGCGAGGTAGGAGGCGTTCGACTTCGGCGCCGTCGCGAGGTAGACGACCGCCTCGGCGAGCGGGATGCGCCCCTCCGGCATCCCGATGAACTGCACGGCGTCCGCCGCTGCGACCGCGACGACGAGCGCCTGCGGGTCTGCCATCCCGACGTCCTCCGCGGCGAGCACGATGATGCGGCGGGCGATGAACCGGGGGTCCTCCCCCGCCTCGATCATGCGCGCGAGGTAGTGGATGGAGGCATCCACATCCGAGCCGCGCACCGACTTGATGAAGGCGCTGATGACGTCGTAGTGCTCATCGCCCTGACGGTCGTAGCGCAGGAGCGCCCGGTCGACCGCGATCGCCACCTGCTCCGCGGTGACGACGGGCGTGCCATCCTCGGCGCTCACGGATGCCGCAGCCGCCTCGAGGGCCGTGAGCGCTCGCCTGGCGTCGCCCGAGGCGAGCCGGACGATCGCCGCGCGCGCATCGGGATCCAGCTCGACCTTCCCGTCGAGGCCCCGCGGATCGGATACGGCGCGGTCGATCACGGCGCCGAGCTCGTCGTCGGTCAGCACTTCGAGGGTGAGCAGGAGCGAGCGGGACAGGAGGGGCGCGATGACCGAGAACGAGGGGTTCTCGGTTGTCGCCGCGACGAGGATCACCCAGCCGTTCTCGACGCCGGGCAGCAGGGCATCCTGCTGCGCCTTGGTGAACCGATGGATCTCGTCGAGGAACAGCACGGTCGAGAGGCCGTAGAGGTCGCGCGACGAGAGTGCCTGCTGCATGACGTCGCGCACGTCCTTGACCCCGGCGGTCACCGCGGAAAGCTCCACGAACTTCCGCCCCGAGCTCTGGGCGATCGCCTTCGCGATCGTCGTCTTGCCGGTGCCGGGCGGACCCCAGAGGATGACGGAGGTTGCCCCCTGCTCCCCCGACGCATCCGAAGCGAGCGTCCTGAGCGGCGAACCGGGCACGAGCAGGTGCTTCTGGCCCTCGAGCTCCTCGAGCGTTCTCGGGCGCATCCGCACGGCGAGCGGAGTCGCGCCGCTGCGCAGCCCCGGCTGGTCGACCATACTCGCCATGCTAGCCGTGGCGACCGTCGGCGCCGGACCTGCTGCGCCGGACCAGCGGCGCCGGGCAGGTAATGTACTTCTGGGCGATACCCCAGACCCCGAAGGAGCAACGTGCCACCGAGCAAGAACGCCGAGCGCGAGGCGCGCGCGGCTCGCGAGAGACTGCGCCGGTACTCCGCACGGCAATCCGTGCACGAGAGCCAGGTTCGCCGCCGCCGCCGCGACAACATCCTCGCGATCGGCGGGGTCGTCCTCGTGGCGGCGCTCGCCACGGTCACCCAGGTCGTCTACTTCACCGCTGGCCCCGGCGCGCCGCTCCCGGAGCCCTCTGTCACCTCCTCCCCCGATGCCACCACCGGCCAGAACATCGGCGACATCCCCGACCCCTCGACCGCGGAGGCTCGCGTCTGGGACGGGACTCTCACGCTCAATGACATCCCCCTCGGCATCGAACTCGACGGCGCCGCCGCACCGCAGGCCGTCGCCGCCTTCGTCCAGGAGGCCGCGGACGGCTACTTCGTCGACAAGACCTGCCACCGGCTGACGACCGGACCTGCCTACCTGCTCCAATGCGGGTCCCTCGACGGAACGGGGGCGGGCGACCCGAGCTACATGTTCGGCCCGATCGAGAACGCCCCGGCCGACAACGTCTACCCCGCCGGGACCATCGCGCTCGCCCGGGCAGGCGGTGCCGCATACTCGCAGGGCCACCAGTTCTTCATCATGCTGCGGGACGGAACGATCCCGAGCGACTCCGCAGGCGGCTACACCGTGTTCGGGACCGTCACGAGCGGTCTCGACGCCCTCATCGCCGGGGTGGCGGATGCCGGCACGGAAGACGGCTCGGCAGACGGTCGGCCCGCCGTCGCCACGACCATCACCGCGGTGACGGTCCAGTAACGCCTTGCTCCTGCCCCCCGAACGGTGCAATAGGCTGGTGGACGGTCGGCGAGAGCGCCGGAGACGGCACACCCCTGAATCGGCAAGGTGAGACAGTTGGCGGAAAACCAGGCACCCTGGGGCCGGGTCGACGAGACGGGCACCGTCTTCGTCCGCACGGCAGACGGCGAGCGTTCGGTCGGGCAGTACCCGGACGGCACCCCGGAAGAGGCCCTGGCCTACTTCGAGCGGAAGTTCACCGAGCTCGCCGGTCAGGTGACCCTGCTCGAACAGAGGGTGAAGCGCGGCACGGCGGCGAGCGATGTCGCGAAGACGGTCGAGAACCTGAAATCGAGCATCGCCGAGGCGAATGCCGTGGGCGACCTGGCCTCGCTTCAGGCGCGGCTCGACGCGCTCGGCGGCGCCGTCGGAGAGCTCACCGAGAAGCAGCAGGCCGAGGCGAAGGCAGCGGTCGCGACGGCACTCGCTGAGCGCACCACCCTCGTCGAGGAGGTCGAGGCTCTCGCAGGGCAGGACCCCGCGAAGGCGCAGTGGAAACAGGTGAGCGCCGCCCTCGATGCACTGTTCGACCGGTGGCAGAAGCACCAGCAGGACGGCCCGCGCCTCCCCAAGAGCGAAGGCAATGAGCTCTGGAAGCGGTTCCGTGCCGCGAGGACGACCATCGAGACCCATCGCAAGGCGTTCTTCGCCGAGCTCGACACCGTGCACAAGGATGCGCGCATCCGCAAGCACGAACTCCTCGAGAAGGCGGAGGCACTCGCTCCCAAGGGCGTCGACGGCATCCCGGGCTACCGTGCACTCCTCGACGAATGGAAGCGTGCCGGGCGGGCCGGCAAGAAGTCGGATGACGCGCTGTGGGCGAAGTTCAAGGCCGCGGGCGATGTCCTCTACGCGGCCAAGGCGGAGCTCGACGCCCGGGACGAGGCCGAGTTCGGCGCGAACCTCGAGAAGAAGCTCGCCCTCCTCGACGAGGCGGAGCCCCTGCTCACCGAGACCGACCGCGGCGTTGCCCGGGAGAAGCTGCTGACGATCCAGCGACGCTGGGACGAGGTCGGCAAGGTCCCGCGCGACAAGGTGCGCACGGTCGAGGACCGCATGCGCAAGGTCGAGACAGCAGTGCGCAAGCTCGACGAGGAGCACTGGCAGCGCAACAATCCGGAGAAGAAGGCCCGCAGCGAGGGACTGGCGACACAGCTCGAGGAGGCCATCGCGAAGCTCGACCAGGAGCTCGCCGAGGCGAAGGCGAGCGGCGACGCCAAGAAGATCTCGGATGCGCAGGAGGCGCTCGACGCACGGAAGGCATGGCTCGCCGCGATCGGCTGATCCCGGCGCGTGGGTTGTCCACAAGCAGCCTTCCTCCACAGATAGGTGTCGTCCGGCACCGCCCCGCATCCGCAGGCGCGATCATGGTGCCATGCCACGCCTCTCTCCCGTTCTCGACCCGACCGACCTGCCGGAGGCCGAGCTGCGCGCCGCGATCCTCGATGGGGAACTGTTCGCGTTCCGCGACGGCTACTGCCCGATCGACGAGATCGAGGGTACGCGGCACCGGGCGATGACGCTCGCCAGGACGCTGCCACCGAAGGTCATCGTCGAACGCCGGACTGCGGCCTGGGTGCTCGGCCTCGGCCAGGCACCGCCCTCGCCGCTCGAGGCGTGTACCGACATCGCCGCACGCACCCGCATAGCGCCGGTTTCCGGGCTCACCGTTCGCGAGGTCGTCATCGATCCGGATGAGTGCCTGACGATCGACGGCCTGCGCATCACGACCCCACTGCGAACGGCCATCGATCTGGCGCGCACCGAGGAGGCCTTCGGCGCACCGGAACGGGAACTCGTCGGCGGGCTCGCCCTCCTCGGCAGGTTCGGCTTCGAGGACTGTGTCGCCGCGATCGATGCGCGCCGGAACCTCCCGAACAAGCATCTGGCGATCGAGCGGCTCGCCGCCATCGAGCACGCGCTCTAGCCGGCGCTGACCCGGTAGACGTCGTACACCTGGTCGATCCTCCGCACCGCGTTGAGCACACGGTCCAGGTGGGTGGTGTCTCCGGTCTCGAACACGAAGCGGCTGAGCGCGAGCCGGTTGCTCGAGGTGGTGACCGTGGCCGACAGGATGTTGACGTGGTGCTCGGAGAGCACGCGCGTGACGTCAGAGAGCAGACCCGCACGATCCAGCGCCTCGACCTGGATCTGCACGAGGAAGACGCTCTTGGTCGTGGGGGCCCATTCGACCTCGATCATCCGCTCGGGTTCGGAGACCAGGGAGGCGGCGTTGCTGCAGCTGGCCTGGTGGATCGAGACGCCGGAGCCTCGCGTGACGAAGCCGATGATGTCGTCTCCGGGCACCGGCGTACAGCACTTGGCGAGCTTCACGAGAATGTCCGGCGCGCCCCGGACGAGCACACCCGAGTCGTTGCTGCGAACCGCCCGCCGGCCGGAGGTGATCGAGATCGGCAGTTCCGCGTCGTCGTTCTCCGACTCCGAGTGCAGGGTGGCGACGACCTTCTCTATGACGGACTGCGTCGACACGTGCCCCTCGCCGACGGCGGCGTAGAGGGCGGAGACGTCCTCATAGCGCAACTGTGCCGCGACCTCGCTCAGCGAGTCCTGACTCATGAGCTTCTGCAGCGGAAGGTTCTGCTTGCGCATCGCGCGGACGATCGCATCCTTGCCCTGCTCGATCGCCTCCTCGCGGCGCTCCTTGGTGAACCACTGCTTGATCTTGTTGCGGGCGCGGGGACTCTTGACGAACGCGAGCCAGTCCTTGCTGGGGCCGGCATCCGGGTTCTTGGAGGTGAACACCTCGACAACCTCGCCGCTCGACAGCGCCGTGTCGAGCGGGACGAGCCGACCGTTCACTTTCGCACCCATCGTGCGATGGCCGACCTCGGTGTGCACCGCATAGGCGAAGTCCACCGGGGTCGCCCCGGCGGGAAGGCCGATGACCTTGCCCTGCGGGGTGAACACGTAGACCTCCTTCGCCCCGATCTCGAAGCGCAGGGATTCCAGGAACTCGTTCGGGTCGCTCGTCTCCGCCTGCCAGTCGGAGATGTGGGCGAGCCAGGCCATGTCGGTGTCCGGCGGGAGGGTGCCTCCAGAGCCCTTTCCCCCGCCCATGCGCTCCTTGTACTTCCAGTGCGCGGCGACGCCGAACTCGGCGCGCTGGTGCATCTCCTCAGTGCGGATCTGCAGTTCGACCGCACGGCCGTGCGGTCCGATGACGGTCGTGTGCAGGGACTGGTAGAGGTTGAACTTCGGGGTCGCGATGTAGTCCTTGAACCGGCCGGGGATCGGGGTCCACCTCGCGTGGATGGCGCCGAGAACCGCGTAGCAGTCCCGCACGGAGTTCACCAGGATCCGGATGCCGACGAGGTCGTAGATCTCGTCGAACTCCCGGCCGCGCACGATCATCTTCTGGTAGATCGAATAGTACTGCTTCGGCCTCCCGGCCACCCTGCCGCGGATCTTCGCCGCCTTGAGATCCTCGCTCACGGCGTCGATGACCTCCTGCACGAACTCCTCGCGCTGCGGCGTGCGCTCCTTCACGAGACTCTCGATCTCGACGTAGAGCTTCGGGTACAGCACGGCGAAGGAGAGGTCCTCGAGTTCCCACTTGATCGCCTGGATCCCGAGCCGATGCGCGAGCGGCGCATAGATCTCGAGCGTTTCCTGGGCCTTGCGCGTCGCCGACTCTGGCGAGACGAACCCCCAGGTGCGGGCGTTGTGCAGGCGGTCGGCGAGCTTGATCACGAGCACCCGGATGTCCTTGGACATCGCGACGACCATCTTGCGCACGGTCTCTGCCTGGGCGCTGTCGCCGTACTTGAGCTTGTCGAGCTTGGTGACGCCGTCGACGAGCATCGCGATCTCTTCGCCGAAGTCCTTGCGCACGTCGTCGAGGGTGTACTCGGTGTCCTCCACGGTGTCGTGGAGGAGTGCCGCGGCGATCGTGACCGGTCCGATGCCGAGATCCGCGAGGATCTGGGCTACCGCGACAGGGTGGGTGATGTACGGCTCGCCGCTGCGGCGCACCTGGCCCTCGTGGGCCAGTTCGGCCGCGGCGTGGGCGCGCTCGATGACCCCGACGTCTGCCTTCGGGTGGTGCGTGCGCACCGTCTTGAGGAGTCGGTCGACGGCCCCGGCGGGCTGCGCCCTCGAGAAGATCCTCGGCAGGAGGAGCCGACGCGACGCCGGAGGCGACGTCGGCGTCTCGACGGGATCCGCCATGGACACTCTCCTCGATCCTCCCGGTTCGGTTGATTACGGGCCGGGAGGGCCGGGCACCGCGACGTCAGCCCTGGCTGACCGCCGTCCGTGTAGCCAGCGTCACCGCGTCGTGTTTCCGGATCTCCGGCTCGCCCTGACGGAACCAAGCATACAGCGGGGCGCCCACGAAGATCGTCGAGTAGGTGCCCAGGATGATGCCGATCAGGAGTGCCAGGGAGATGTCCCTGAGCGTGTCGGCCCCCAGCACGAAGGCACCGACGAACAGGATCGTGCCGACCGGGAGGACCGCGACGACGCCGGTGTTGATCGATCGGACGAGGGTCTGGTTGACGCCGAGATTCACCGTCTCCGCGAAGGTGCGCCGGTTGAGGGTCGCCTCCTCCGCCGTGTTCTCCTTGATCTTGTCGAACACGACGACCGTATCGTAGAGCGAGAAGGCGAGGATCGTGAGGAAGCCGATGAGCGCTGCAGGGGTGACCTCGAACCCGGTGAGGGCGTAGACCCCTGCCGTGATGATGAGGTCGTGCACGAGCGACAGGATCGCCGCGAGGGACATCTTCCAGGTGCGGAAGTAGAACGCCATCAGGAGGAGGGCGAGCGTGAGGAACACCGCGAGTCCCTGTATCGCCTGCCGGCTCACATCCGCACCCCAGGTCGGTCCGATGAAGGAGTGGGTGACTTCCGACTCATCGACGCCGTAGCCGACGGCCAACGCCGTGGCGACGTTCTTGGTCTCGTCGTCGGTGAGCTGGTCGGTCTGCACCCGTACGCCCTCGGAGCCGACGATCGACACGCGCGCGACCATGTCGGGAACCACGCTCTCCACGGCTGCGGTCGCAATCGACTGTTCGGCATCGATGACTCCGCTGACCTGGAACTGCGAGCCCCCACGGAACTCGATGCCGAAGTTGAAGCCACCCTTGACGATCGGAATGATGACGGCGACGATCATCATGAGGCTCGCAATGATGAGCCAGTACCGGCGCATCCCGACGAAGTCGATCGACCGCTCACCGGTGTGGAGGTCGTTGCCGAACCGAGCGAATCGTGACGTCATGACTTCTTCCCCTTCGACTGCGTCAACTCCGCGGCCTCAGCGGCCTTTCGTTCGGCGATCGTCTGGCGCCGCGCGGCTTCGCGGACACTCGTCGCGGCGCTCTTGCCCTTGATATCCCCGCGCACGCGGAACTCGCCAGCCCCCCGGTAGACGGCGCCGTGCGCCATCGGATCGAGGCCGGAGAGCGGATGTCCGTCCCCGAAGAACCGGGTTCGGGCCAGGAGTTGAAGCATCGGGTGGGTGAACATGACCACGATGAGGACGTCGATGACGGTCGTGATCCCCAGCGTCAGGGCGAATCCGCGCACGTTGCCCACGGCCACGACGTAGAGCACGACCGCGGCCAGCAGGTTGGTGCCCTTCGCGGCGTAGACGGTGCGCAACGCCCGTTTCCAGCCCGCCTCGACGGCGGAGACGAGCAGGCGACCGTCCCTCAACTCATCCCTCACGCGTTCGAAGTAGATGATGAAGGAGTCGGCGGTGAAGCCGATCGCGACGATGAGGCCGGCGACGCCGGCGAGCGACAATCGATATCCCTCCCGCCAGGAGAGCACCGTGATGACGAGATAGGTGATGACTCCGGCGGCGACGAGGGAGGCTATCGTGACGAAGCCGAGGGCGCGATACTGGAAGAGCGTGTACACCATCACGAGGATGAGGCCGAGGATGCCGGCGATGAGACCGCTCTGGAGTTGCGAGGTGCCGAGGGTCGCCGAGATGGTCTCGGAGCTCTGGACCACAAACCCGATCGGGAGCGCACCGAACTTGAGTTGATCGGCGAGGGTCTTGGACGATTCCTGGGTGAAGTTCCCGGTGATCTGTGGTTTTCCGTCGGTGATGATCGCGTTCGTCGTCGGCGCCGAGATGACTTTGCCGTCGAGGACGATCGCGAACTGGTGCTGCGGTCCGGTGAGACCGTAGAGGCGCGTGGTGACCTCGCCGAACTCCTTCGCGCCCTCGGCGTCGAAGACGATGTTGACACCCCACTGGTTCGTGCTGATGCCCTGGCTGTTGGCGACGAGGCCGTTCGTCGCATCCGCGATGCGCTCACCGGAGACCTCCACCGGCCCGAGTATGTATTTGTAGTCCGGGAGGGCGTCGGTGAGGGTTCCGTTGATCTCGCAGGTGATGAGGGGCTTGTCGGCAGGAGCTATGTTCGCGTTCGCGCTGTCGAGGTCGGCGCAGTCGAAGTCGTCGAATTCCTTCTGGAGTTCCGGTGTCACCCACGCGGGATCGCTTGCGTTGCTCGGGGTCGGCGTGGGCGTGGCTTCGGGGGACGCGCTGGAGCTCGGGCTCGGTGTGCCCTCAGGGGAATCGGTGGCCTCCGACGTCGGACTCGGGCTTGGACTCGGCGTCTCCCCCATGGAGGAGACGGCGGCGGAGTCCGAGGTGATGACCGCCCGGAACTCGAGCTTGGCCGAGGACTCGACCCGGTTCCGGGTCTCCTCGTCGACCTCCTGCCCCGGAATCGCAACGACGACGTTCTGGCCCTGCGTGTTGATCTCGGCCTCGGAGACCCCGGAGGCGTCGATGCGCTGGCGGATGATCGCGACCGCCTGGTTGAGCTGGTCGGTGGTGACGGTCTGTCCGCTCTCCAGCTGCGGCGCGAGGATGATCTGCGTCCCGCCCTCGAGATCGAGGGCGAGCTTGGGAACCCACGTCCCGTTGGCCCAGAGCGCCCCGCCGGCGTTGATCGCGGCGAGTCCGGCGATGATGATGAGTAGCCAGGTGAGCGAACGCCATGCCTTCTTCACCGGTGTTGGGCGTGCCGCCACGTGTGACTCAGCTTTCTGGGTTGGGGTCGGGAAAGGGGTGCTGGCGGTCTACTCGGAGTCCTGTGCGCTCTTTCTGCGGTTCGGCTTCTTCGTCGGGGTGGTGCGCTCCCCGTACTCCGGCTCGGCGAGCGGGACGGCGTTCGAGGTGTTGAGTTCCGGACCGGTCTCCTCGACCGCCTCGGCCTCCGCCTCGACGGGAGCCTCCGGCTCGACGGCCTTGAGGATGACCTGGCGGTGCAGCTTCACGATCGTCTTGGGCGCAATCTCCACAAGGGCGATGTTCTCCTCCTCGTCGATCGACACGAGAGTTCCGTAGAGGCCGAAGTTCGTCATGACCTCGACGCCGGGCAGGAGGGACGCCAGGCGTTCTGCGGCTTCCTTCTGCCGTTTCTTCGAACTGCGGAACTGGAAGAACACGAACACGGCGAGGGCGACCGCGATGAGAATGAGGGTGTAGTCCATGGTGGCGTTTGGGGCCTTCCGAAATTGTCTGTGACCGGCTCAGGTGAAATCAGCGCGACAATTCGTCGTCACTGTTGTGCGGCCAGCTTGAATTATAGGTCATGACCGAACAGGCCATCCGTACGCCGGTCGATCCTGAGGTGCCGCCACGCCTCCCCCGTCGCGACGCGACCTCTCGGTGTGCGGGTGAGGAGGCCGATGCGCACGAGGAACGGCTCGACGACGGATTCGATCGTCTCCGCTTCCTCCCCCACCGAGACGGCCAGCGTGTTCAGCCCGACGGGGCCGCCGTCGAAGCGCGTGAGCATGACCGAGAGTACCGCCCGGTCGAGCCGGTCGAGCCCCAGTTCATCCACGTCGTAGAGGGCGAGTGCGGCCTGGACGGCCTCGAGCCCGTCCGACTCATGGACGAGGGCGTAGTCGCGGACACGCCGCAGCAGTCGGTTGGCGATGCGCGGCGTTCCCCTGCTGCGGCCGGCGATCTCCTGCCGTGCGGCGGAGTCGATCTCGAGCGCCAGGAGCCCCGCGGCACGGTCCAGCACCCGTTCGAGCTCCTCCGCCTCGTAGAACTCGAGGTGGGCGGTGAAGCCGAAGCGGTCGCGCAGGGGGTTCGGAAGCAGGCCGGACCGCGTCGTGGCGCCGATGAGCGTGAACGGCGCCAGGTCGAGCGGGATCGAGGTGGCGCCTGCGCCCTTGCCGACCATGATGTCGATCCGGAAGTCCTCCATGGCGAGGTAGAGCATCTCCTCCGCCGAACGGGCCATCCGGTGGATCTCGTCGATGAACAGGATCTCCCCCGGCACGAGGGAGGAGAGCAGCGCAGCCAGGTCTCCGGCGTGCTGGATGGCGGGGCCGCTCGAGATGCGCAGCGGGCGGCCGCTCTCCTCGGCGACGATCATGGCGAGCGTCGTCTTGCCGAGGCCGGGGGGTCCGGCGAGCAGGATGTGATCCGGGGTGCGGTTCTGCAGGCGCGCTGCGTCCAGGAGCAGCTGCAGTTGCGCCCTCACCTTCGCCTGCCCGACGAACTCGGCAAGCGTCTTCGGCCGCAGCGCGCCCTCGAAGGCGAGCTCGGCATCCGATTCGGGGGTGGGCCGCACGACAGCAGTCATCGGGTCCTCAGCGGTCGCCGGGTCTTCTGCGGCCGTCATCGCGCCGCCGGTCCCAGGCGCGAGAGCGCATTGCGCAGCAGGAGCGGCACCGAGCCGCGCTCCTCCTCGGCGGCGGCGGCGATCGCCTCGTCGACGGCTTGCGCGGCGACGCGCTCCGACCAGCCCAGCCCGACGAGCGCGACGAGAACGTTCTCGGCGATGGATGCCGGGGCCGCCGCGGCGGCCTTGCCTGCGACCGGTGGTTCATGGAGCTTTCCGGCGAGCGAGACCACGATCAGCTTCGCGGTCTTCGGCCCGATGCCGGAGACCTTGCGGAACGCGCCGTCGTCTTCGCGCGCGACCGCGCCGGCGATCTCGGCCGGACTCATGGCCGCCAGGACTCCCATCGCGGATTTGGGCCCGACGCCGCTCACCCCGCGCAGCAGGTCGAAGACCTCACGGCCCTCGACGTCGGAGAATCCGTAGAGGGCGAGCTCGTCCTCGCGAACGATGAGCGCGGTCCGCATGCTCACCTCGCTGCCGACCCGCATGGCGAGAGCGTGATCGGGTGTCACAGACACCTGAAGGCCGACTCCACCGACCTCGACGATCGCCGTGCCACCGACGACGGCGAGCACGGTGCCTCTCAGGGACGCGATCATGCCCCCAGCCTACGGTCGCCTCCCGTCCTTCCCGCGGACCGCTCGGCGGCGCGCCACGCCTCCTGCGCCGGCGTGAGCGCATCGGCAGCCGGACCGGCCGGGCCAGCCGGGCTGCCGCGCCAGGCATGGCAGATCGCGAGCGCAAGCGCATCCGAGGCATCGGCGGGCTTCGGAACGGCCTCGAGGCGCAGGATGCGTGCGACCATGTTCCCGAGTTGCTTCTTGTCGGCTCCCCCGAACCCGGTGAGCGCCGCCTTGACCTCCGTCGGGGTGTGCAGCCCCACGGCGAGCCCGCGCCGTGCGGCGACGAGGAGTGCGACGCCGCTCGCCTGGGCGACCCCCATGACGGTGCGCAGGTTCTGCTGGGCGAAGACCCGCTCGAGGGCGACCGCCTGCGGTCGGTGCTCGTCGAGCAGTCGCTCGATCCCCGCACCGATGTCGAGCAGTCGCTCCTCGAGAGCCTGGTCCGGTGAGGTGCGGATGACCTCGACCGCCACGAGCGTCGCCGTGCGATCCGGGGCGACATCCACCACTCCGACACCGCACCGGGTGAGCCCCGGGTCGATGCCGAGCACGCGGAGCGCCACGGCTCTACTCGTCGTCGAGTTCGGCCTGCACGGACGCCGGGATGTCGAAGTTGGCGAAGATGTTCTGCACGTCGTCGCTGTCTTCGAGCGCGTCGATGAGCCGGAAGACCTTGCGCGCGGTCTCGGCGTCGACCTCGACACTGACATTCGGCACGAACTCGGCCTCGGCGGCGTCGTAGTCGATTCCGGCCTCCTG
Source organism: Leifsonella bigeumensis (assembly GCF_039537265.1). Lineage (NCBI taxonomy): Bacteria > Bacillati > Actinomycetota > Actinomycetes > Micrococcales > Microbacteriaceae > Leifsonella > Leifsonella bigeumensis. Next base: position 1,208,294 of record NZ_BAABAE010000003.1, read on the forward strand.
CAACGCCGTACGCGCCGCCACGAGCTGCGAGGGCTCGGTGATGACCTCGAAGCCGCCGCCCTGGTCGTTGACCTCCTCCGCGCCCGCATCGAGCACGGCCAGCAGGATGTCGTCCTCGCCGACCCCCTCGGTCTTGGTGATCGAGATGACGCCCTTGCGGTTGAAGTTGTACGCGACGCTGCCCGGGTCCGCCATCGTTCCACCGTTGCGGCTCATGATCGTGCGCACCTCGGCCGCCGCGCGGTTGCGGTTGTCGGTGAGGCACTCGATGAGCAGGGCCACCCCGTTTGGGCCGTAGCCCTCGTACATGATCGTCTGGTAGTCGATCGACTCACCGGTGAGCCCGGCGCCGCGCTTGACCGCGCGGTCGATGTTGTCGTTCGGAACGCTCGTCTTCTTCGCCTTCTGGATGGCGTCGACGAGCGTCGGGTTGCCGGAGAGGTCGGCGCCGCCGATCTTCGCGGCGACCTCGATGTTCTTGATGAGCTTGGCGAAGGACTTCGCACGGCGCGCGTCGATGACGGCCTTCTTGTGTTTCGTGGTCGCCCACTTGGAATGCCCGCTCACGCTGCGCCTCTCTCTTGCATGTCCCCGGTATTCTACCGAGCCGCGCCAGCGGCGAGCCGCACGCCGGCTCCGCGCAACTCAAGTGCGGCGAGCCTTTTCACGACATCGCGCTCTCCCGCGCGCCAGGCATCCACGGGATTCCGGGCGATCCGGGCGAGGTCGTCGCGCGACCCGTGAACGAGCGCGCGCAGGGCGAGCAGGTCGTGACCGTCGGCCAGCCTCACGAGCCTGCTGGCATCCGTCGCCCGCCGGGCGAAAGCGACCCGGCGCCGCAACCAGATCCAGAGGACCAGCGCGGCGACGACGAGCGCGATCACCACGCCGACGATCGCGGCGGTGGTCGTGATGAAGGCGGCGGCGTTCTGGCCCGCGCTGGAGAAGCCGGCCCCTGCACTGCCTGCCGCGTCGAACGGAACGCGCGCAGAGTCCCCGACGAGCGGCAGCCCTCCGAAGACGTCACCGGCGTCCATCATCGCCACCTGGAACTCCAGGCCTGCCGACTCGACCTGCCGGGCGATGGCGGCGATCGCGGCGATTCCTGCGGAGACCGTGACCCCGACCCAGATTCCGAGGGCGATGACGACGAGAGCGAGGATGTCGGCGGCGATCTGGGCGGCACGGCGGGCAGGGAAGTCGGAATAGATCTTCATGCCACCCAGCATGGCGACTCAGCGCGCCGCGCGCACCCTCTTCAAAAAGTATTCGTGGAAGCGGTGATCCTGCGTCATCTCCGGATGGAACGATGTGCCGAGCACATTGCCCTGCTGCACGGCGACGACGCGGCCGTCCTCGAGGGCGGCGAGCGTCTCGACGGCCGGCCCCACCCGTTCGACGACGGGCGCGCGGATGAAAACGGCATGCAGGGGCGGGTCGCCGATCGCCGCGACCTCGAGCGCGACCTCGAAGGAGTCGGTCTGCGAGCCGAAGGCGTTGCGCCGGACGTCGATGTCGAGAGCGCCCAGGCTCTCCTGCCCTTCGATGCCGTCGAGGATGCTGCTGGAGAGCATGATGAGGCCGGCGCAGGTGCCGTAGACCGGCAGCCCGCCGGCGATGGCCTCCCGGAGGGGGTCGCGCAGGCCGAAGGTGCGCGAAAGCTTGTCCATGACGCTCGATTCGCCTCCCGGGATGACGAGGCCGTCGATCTCGGGAAGCTCGCTCGCGCGGCGCACCGGCACCGCTTCCGCCCCGAAGCCGCGCAGCACGGCGATGTGCTCCCGGAAGTCGCCCTGGAGCGCCAGGACACCGACACGAGGCTTCGTGGCGTTACCAGCCACGTTCTGCGAGGCGGTGCGGCGCAGGAAGGTCCGCGACGTTGATGCCGACCATGGCCTCGCCGAGCCCGCGAGAGGCCTCGGCGATGACGACGGGGTCATCGAAGAAGGTGACGGCCTTGACGATCGCGGCCGCGCGCTGCGCCGGGTTGCCCGACTTGAAGATGCCGGAGCCGACGAAGACGCCGTCGGCGCCGAGCTGCATCATGAGTGCGGCATCCGCCGGCGTCGCGACACCGCCCGCCGTGAAGAGCACGACCGGGAGCTTGCCGGTCTCGGCGATCTCCGCGACGAGATCGTAGGGCGCCTGCAGTTCCTTGGCGGCGACGTAGAGCTCGTCCTTGGTCTTCGACCTGAGCGCATTGATCTCGCCGGTGATCGTGCGGATGTGCTTGGTCGCCTCGGAGACGTCTCCGGTGCCGGCCTCGCCCTTGGAGCGGATCATCGCCGCGCCCTCGTTGATGCGCCGGAGCGCTTCGCCGAGATTCGTCGCACCGCACACGAAGGGCACGGTGAACTTCCACTTGTCGATGTGGTTGACGTAGTCGGCGGGGCTCAGCACCTCGGACTCGTCGATGTAGTCGACCTTCAGCGCCTCGAGCACCTGCGCTTCGACGAAGTGGCCGATGCGGGCCTTCGCCATGACCGGGATCGAGACGGCGGCGATGATGCCGTCGATGAGGTCGGGGTCGCTCATCCGGGCGACGCCGCCCTGCGAACGGATGTCGGCGGGCACGCGCTCGAGGGCCATGACGGCGACGGCCCCGGCATCCTCGGCGATCTTCGCCTGGTCCGCCGTGACGACGTCCATGATCACACCGCCCTTGAGCATCTCCGCCAGGCCGCGCTTGACGCGGTCGGTGCCCAGTTGTGCGGTGGAATCCTTCTTGGTGGCCATGGAGCTATTCTATGCGGGCCATGCCTCGGCGATTTCCCGCCGGACATCCCCCAGCAACCGCGGAAGCGCCTTCGTCCCGGCGACGATCGGGAAGAAGTTGGAGTCGAGCGCCCAGCGCGGGACGATGTGCTGGTGGAGGTGCTCGGCGATTCCCGCGCCGGCGATGCGTCCCTGGTTCATCCCGAGGTTGAATCCGTCGCAGTGGGACACCGAGCGCAGCACCTTCATGGCCGTCTGTGTGAGGCTGCCGATCTCGGCCGTCTCCTCCGAGCTCGCGTCGTCATAGAGCGCAACATGCCGGTACGGGCAGACGAGAAGGTGCCCCGAGTTGTACGGGTAGAGGTTCAGCAGCACGTAGGCGTGCTCACCGCGGGCGACGATGAGCGCCTTCGTATCGTCCATCGACGGGGCGAGACAGAACGGGCAGGCGTCCTTCGCAGGCTGCTGGCCGTCCTGGATGTAGACGAGGCGATGCGGCGTCCACAACCGCTGGAAGGCATCCGGGACCGCGGCGAAGTCGGCGGCGTCCTCGACGCTCTCGCCCTCGAACTCTCCCATCTCAGACGTCCCCGTCATACCTGGGCATGCTCGGCGATGGCGGTGCGGATGCGTTCGATCGCGTCGGCGACCGGGATTCCGTTCTCCTGATGGCCGTCGCGGAAGCGGAAGCTCACGGCGCCGGCCGCGCGATCCTCCTCCCCCGCGATGAGCTGGAACGGGATCTTCTGGAGGGTCGCATTGCGGATCTTCTTCGGCATCCGATCGCTCGAGAGGTCGACCTCGGCGCGAACGCCCACCGCTTTCAGTTGCGCGACCACATCCTCGAGGTAGGCGTTGTATTCCTCCGCAACCGGGATGCCGATGGCCTGCACGGGCGAGAGCCACACCGGGAACGCCCCGGCGTAGTGCTCGAGCAGGATGGCGAAGAACCGTTCGATCGATCCGAACAGCGCCCGGTGGATCATGATGGGGCGCTGCCGGGTGCCGTCGCGATCGGTGAACTCCAGATCGAAGCGCTCCGGGAGATTCGGGTCGACCTGAACGGTCGACAACTGCCACTCCCGGCCGATCGCATCCCGGGTCTTGAGGTCGATCTTCGGCCCGTAGAAGGCGGCCTCGCCTGGCACCTCGGTGAGCTTCAGCCCGCTGCGCAGGGCCACCTGGCGCAGGGCATCCGTCGAGCTCTCCCAGAACTCCTCGGAGCCGATCCACTTGTCCTTGTGCTCGTCCTTCATCGAGAGCTCGAGCGAGAACTCTGTGAGGCCGAAGTCGCGCAGCATGGAGACGACGAAGTCGAGGACTTTCGCGACCTCATCCTGCAACTGGTCCGGCGCGACGAAGAGGTGGGAGTCGTCCTGCGTGAAGCCGCGCACCCTGGTGAGGCCGTGCAGGGCCCCGGAGAGCTCGTTGCGGTACACGGTGCCGTTCTCGGCGAGACGCATCGGCAGGTCGCGATAGCTGCGCCCGCGCTCCTTGTAGATCAGGATGTGCATCGGGCAGTTCATCGGCTTGAGGTAGTAGTCGACCCCCTCCTTGGTGATGTTGCCCTCGTCGTCCACCTCCTCATCCATTCGGATCGGGGGGAACATGCCCTCCTTGTAGGTGACCAGGTGGTTCGACTGCAGGAACAGATCGGACTTGCTGATGTGCGGGGTGTAGACGTAGGTGTAACCGGCCTCACGGTGGCGCCGCCGGGCATGCTGCTCGATCTCTTCGCGGACGATGCCGCCGCGCGGGTGCCAGACCGAGAGGCCTGAGCCGATCTCCTCCGGGAACGAGAACAGGTCGAGTTCCTTGCCGAGCTTGCGATGGTCGCGCCGAGCCGCCTCCTCCTGGCGCACCTGGTACTCGCGCAGCTCATCCTTGCTCGGCCACGCGGTGCCGTAGATGCGCTGGAGCTGCTTGTTCTTCTCCGAGCCGCGCCAGTATGCGGCGGCCACCCTGGTGAGGGCGAACCCGTTGCCGATGAGGCGGGTGTTCGGCAGGTGCGGACCGCGGCAGAGGTCCTTCCACACGGTCTCGCCGGTCTTCGGGTCGACGTTGTCGTAGATCGTGAGCTCGGCGCCCCCGACCTCGACGGACTCATCGTCCGCGGTCCCGCCCTTCAGCCCGATGAGCTCGAGCTTGTACGGCTCGGCGCCGAGTTCGACCAGTGCCTCCTCCTCGGTGACAACCCGACGCTGAAAGCGTTGGCCCTGCTTGACGATCCGGGCCATCTCCTTGTCGATCGCCTTGAGGGCCTCGGGAGTGAAGGGCGTCTCGACGTCGAAGTCGTAGTAGAAGCCGTCGGTGATGGGCGGGCCGATGCCGAGCCTGACGTCCGGGTTGATCGCCTGCACGGCCTGTGCCGCCACGTGGGCCGCCGAGTGGCGCAGGATGTTCAGCCCTTCCGGAGAGTCGATCGTCACGGGCTCGACGTTGTCGGCATCCGTGACCGTCGTCGCCAGGTCCCTCAGTTCGCCGTTGACGCGCATCGCGACGATGCTGCGCTCCTCATACAGGTCGAATCCGGTCTTCTGGCTGCTCATTCCACCAACTTTAGCGGCGTGGATGATGGGCTCCCGACAGCGCCGCCGCTCACCCCTCCCGGTCGCGAGGGCGCCGCCGGATCAACCGCAGGTGTAGGTGACGCCGCCGACATCCCAGACACCGGGCCCGAGTTCTGCGCAGGTCTGGAGGATTCCGCCGAACAGCAGCGAGCCGGCCAGCACGATGCCGACGATCCAGAGGATCACGACCACGATGCTCACCACGATGCCCGCGGTGGCGACCCCATTCCTGATCCCGGCCCTGCTGGACCGGACCTTCGCCACGATGCTCAGGATGAGGCCGAGCGGCGGGATCAGGAATGCGAGCACGAGCCCAGCTATCCCCAGTCCCCGGCCAGGGTTGGTCGAATCAGTCATCGTTCTTCCTCCGTTGTCGTGTCCGTTTGTCATCGCTCGTAGCCTTCTGCGGGGAATCCTCCGACGAAGGCGAGGATGCGCGCCATGATGAACTGCCCCGAGTAGTTCTGGATGGCCGAGAACTTCTCCGTGAAACCGCGCTCTCGATCCACCCCGGCCTGCTCGAACGCGCCGACCGTGAGCAACGGCATGGTGTTCTTGGAGGCGAGCACTGAGACCGCACGTGCGACCTGGGCCTTTCCGAGATCGAGCGCCCGGGTCAGCGCGACCTCAGACCGAACGCCGACGACTTCGAAGTTCTCGTCGAGCACCCCGTTGCTGTAGTACTTCTCGACGTGCAATGCGTTGCGCGCATAGTTCAGGAAACCGTAGCCCATGGCGGCGTAGGCGGCATTCGGCTCGTCCTTCCCGATGTAGGACTGCAGCGATCCGAGCGTCTGCTTGGCGGTGTAGGACAGTGCGACGGCGAGGTCGATGTCCATGACCCTGTTGCGGAACACCTCGGTCGAGACGCCCCTGCGCTCCGCCGCGCCCTTGAGCACACCGGTCTCGAACGCCTCCCAGTTCGCGTCGGCGCCGCGACGGAAGAACGATCCGACGGCATCGAGGTCGATGTCCTCGGCGATCGGGGCCCCGCCATTGTCTCGGCCGACCTCGAAGATGGCCTTCGCCGCATCGACCTGCACGCTGGCGAACTCGAACAGCAGGAGCGGGGCCATCGCGTCGTCGAGGAGCGATTCGATGCTGGAGTAGGCGCCGCTGTCCGCATTCTCCAACAGGATGTCGAGACTGTCCGTCGCGTAGATGAGCAGCGAATAGGCCTCGAAGGCGTTCCCGTACGCCGTCACGAGGGTCTCGACATCCGGGAGCGTCTTCGGGGTGTAGGTGCCCAGCTGGTCGAGGAAGGCCATGAACTTGGCTTCGGCGCTCTTCGCCGCCGACAGTCTCGCCACGAGCGCGACGGTTCCCTCATGCAGCGCGAGCTGTGCGGTCGTGTAGGCCTCCGTCGTGGCCCTCATGAGGAAGTTCGCGTAGAGGGCCTCGGTGAAGGCACCGCCCTGAAGCCCCTGCGACTGCAGGTTGCGCGCGCGATCCGCCGAATCCGCGGCGTCCTGGTAGATCCCGAACGCGACTTCCTGCACCTGGGTCGAGAGCGCGCCGAAGTCGGCCACGGCCTCCTGGTAACCGGCGAGTTCGGCATCCGCCGCGACTTTGAGCTTGGCGTAGCCTTCCTCGGTCGGGCGCGGAGTCCCCGCGTCGGCAGGGACCGGCAGCTCCTTGCCGGTGAGGTGACGATAGGCCTCGTAGATGTCGGCGACCTCGACGACCTCGACGCCGGCGCTCGCACCGAGGGCGACGACATCGACCACTCCGGAGGGGCCGGAGGCATTGCGCTGCCCGGCCGGAATCAGGATCTTCGTGAACTCGCCGGAGTCGATGACGCCCTGCAGCTTCTGGGGAATCCCGCCGACCGGGCCGATGGTTCCCGTCGGGTTGATGGTCCCCGTCATCGACACACCGTCGAGGATGTCGTCGCCGTGGAACAGGGAAAGCACCGCGGCGGTGGTCAGGCCGCCTGCGCTCGGCCCGTCGACCCAGCCGTCCAGCTCGAAGCGGTACTGGTTGGAGAGCGACGCACCGGTGAGCACGGTCGCCACCATGACGGCGTTCCAGGATGCGGCTCGGATCATGTCCCCGAATCCGGAGACCTCGTTCTCGGAGATGTCGATCGAGAAGTCACCGTCGGGCGACGGCGTGAGCGAGATCTTCTGGGTGGAGTGCCCGCCGGTGTCACCCCGCGCGTACAGCACCTCGACGCTGACGTTGGTCTTCTTCGGGGTCGTGGCGACCTCATCCTTCACCGGGGGAACGACCGCACAGGCCGTGACGATGAGTGAGAGGCCGACCATGATCGCGGTGAAGCCGGTGAGGACACTCCGGTGGGAGCGTGTGCCGTGGGCGCTGGTGGACACGGTGTTTCCTTTGCTGGTGAAGGACAGAGCGGTAGCCCGGAAGATGAAACGATCCAGATGAAGTAATCGCTTGATAAGCGGTTATCGGACGATAATTGCAGACTTTTCGAGCGGAGGCAAATGTCCACTGGATCGCGTCGTTCGCGCCCGAAGGTCCCCTGCCGAAACGGTGTACCGTACTTTCCTATGACGAACCCGGGCTCTCGCGTTTCTCGCCGCGAGGAGTTGTTGCGGGCGGCGACGAGCGAGTTCGCCGTCGGCGGGTACTTCGGCACGTCCACCGCACGGATCGCGGCGACGGCGGGAGTCTCCCAGCCGTACATCATCCAGGTGTTCGGCACCAAGGAGGCCCTCTTCCTCGAGGTGCTCGAACGCGCGGGCGACATCATCGTGGCTCAGATGGAGAGCATCGGCCTCGACACCTTCGACCTGAGCCGGTTCACCTCGGCGTTCCGTCGCACGGTGCTCGAGGAGTCGGTCATGCTCGTGCTGCAGCAGGGTTTCGCCGCGAGCACCGTGCCCGCTGTCGGCGCCTACGTTCGCGGGCTGCTGGCCCGGATGTACCTCGTGCTCGTCGAACACGCCAACGCGACGCCCGAGGAGGCGCGGGACTACCTCGCACGCGGCCTCCTCATCAACACGGTGCTCGCCATGGGCTACCGCGAGCACGCCGACGAGTACCCCTGGGTCAAGCCCCTCATCGAGGTCGTCATCGGGCCCGATGACGAGGGGGACGACGGCTGAGGCAAGGCCGAACCGGTGGTGGGCGATACTGGGATCGAACCAGTGACCTCTTCCGTGTCAGGGAAGCGCGCTACCGCTGCGCCAATCGCCCAGGCTGTCATACCTGGAGGTGGAGACGGGATTTGAACCCGCGTATACGGCTTTGCAGGCCGCTGCCTCGCCTCTCGGCCACTCCACCGCGTGCGGGTCGCACCAGCGAGGCTGACACTTCCCACTCGAGCGGATGACGAGATTCGAACTCGCGACCCTCACCTTGGCAAGGTGATGCGCTACCACTGCGCCACATCCGCATCGCCCGCATTTCTGCGTGCCTAGTGACTCTAGCCGATGCCCTGCACGCATGACAATTCTCGCGCGGTGTGTGACGAAAGCTGTGGCAAGATTGTCAGGTCGGCCCCGCCGGCGCGGGCGATTGGCGCAGTTGGTAGCGCGCTTCCTTCACACGGAAGAGGTCATCGGTTCGAGTCCGGTATCGCCCACAGGCAGGTTCTCGGGAAGTTCGGGACCAAAATCGTCCTCCGCACTGTTGTTCCCAGTGACACCGCATCCACCGACCCAAAGGAGCATGCATCATGACCAGCGGAATCAACGACACCGGCGAGATCACCCGCAACCCGGACACCGAGACGGCCGTCCTGGCCGGCGGATGCTTCTGGGGCATGGAGGATCTCATCCGCCGCCAGCCCGGCGTTCTCGACACCCGCGTCGGCTACACCGGCGGCGAGAACGACCACGCGACGTACCGCAACCATCCGGGCCACGCCGAGGCCGTGGAGATCGTCTTCGACCCGACCGAGACGACCTACCGCGACATCCTGGCGTTCTTCTTCCAGATCCACGACCCGTCGACCAAGGATCGGCAGGGCAACGACCTCGGCACGAGCTACCGGTCGGCGATCTTCCCGCTCAGTCCTGAGCAGGAGAAGGTCGCCCGCGACACGATCGCGGATGTCGACGCGTCGGGCCTGTGGCCGGGCGAGGCGGTCACGACGATCGAGCCCGCAGGCGACTTCTGGGAGGCCGAGCCGGAGCACCAGGACTACCTGATCACCTACCCCAACGGCTACACCTGCCACTTCGTGCGGCCCGACTGGGTGCTGCCCCGGCGCGCCTAGACTCTCCCCATGGAGAATCGTCACCGTTCAGAGTCCGTGACCATCGCACAGTCCCCTGACGTGCTCTACGCCATGGTGTCCGACGTGACCCGCATGGGCGAGTGGAGTCCCGTGTGCAAGGCGTGCTGGTGGGATGACGAGGCCCGCGGCGCCGGCGCATGGTTCACCGGGCGCAACATCACCGAGAGCCGCACCTGGGAGACCCGCTCGAAGGTTCTCGTCGACGAGCCCGGCCGAGAGTTCGCCTTCGCCGTCAACGGCGACCGCACTCGCTGGGGCTACACGTTCGAGCCCGTCGACGGCGGAACGCTGGTGACCGAGTCCTGGGAGATCCTGCCTGTCGCGGAGCCGACCTACCCTGAGCGCTTCGGCGACCGCGCGGAGGCGGAGATCGCCATCCGTGCGGATGGCGCGAGCAAGGGCATGCGCGAGACGCTCGCCGCCATCAAGCGCGTCGCCGAGGCCGGCTGACCGACGCTGCCTCCCGCCGCAGCATCCGCCTGAGCGGCAGCAGCATCGCCGCGGACACGAGCCACGACCAGCCGAGAGCGGCGGCGACCACGAGCGCCTGCTGCCCGAGGAGTGCGGGCTGCCCGGAGTACACGAATCCCGGCCCGAGCCCGAAGATCCCGAGGTAGAGCAGACCGGTCACCCCGCCGATGAGCAGCGGTGTCGCGATCCGCCAGGCAGCGCTCGCCCCACGGTGGGCGACCTCGGCGACCGCGCCGACGACCAGGCCGAGCATGAGCGCCGTGACCGTCTCCAGGTAGGCACAGGCCGCAAGGGCCGCCGCCGTGCCGGCGAGCGTTCCCGCAGCCAGGCCCTCGCGGGTGTTCCGGCCCCGCTTGACCCGCTCGATTCCCGCTGCGGCGAGGATCGCGACCGCCGGCGTCATGAGCATGTTGAGCGCGATCGCCGGCGTGAGGGCATCCACCCGCAGCTCGAATCCGACCGCGACCGCCAGCCCTGCCACGGCGAAGAGCATCGCCCCGCGCAGTGCGAGGATGCGCTCGGTGTCGCTCCGCTCCCCTCGGATGAGCGCGAGCAGCATCGAGAAACTGCCGGTCCCGACCGCGATGGGCAGCGCCCCCGCGAAGTCGAGGGCGCCGAGATCCCGGTAGAGCCAGGTACCGCTGCCGCCGAAGACGGCGACGGCCGGCGGCAGGAAGACGAGGAGGGCGAACCCGGCCAGCAGGAGCATCCGGATGCCGTGCCGCGCGATGCGCTCGGCGAGCGCCGCCGCAACACCGGCCCCCATGAGGATGCCGGTCGCCGCGACGAGCACCGCGAACCCCGGCAGGAACAGCCCGGTGAGGCTCGACACGACCCCGACGACCGCCCAGAGGCCGGCGAGCATCGCGAGCTCGGGCCAGAGCCGGCGCCAGGTCCCTCCGCTGTAGAGCAGGATGCCCGGGACCCCGGTGAGCGTGACGACGGCGCACGCGAGAACGAGGATCGGGTCGGCCATCCTCCATGATTACCACGAAGACGGCGCCGGTCACACCGTCTCGAGCACATAGCCTTCCTCGCCGTGCACGACCGTGTCGATGCCGGCGAGCTCATCCTCGTTCCTCACCCGGAATCCGATCGTGCGGTTGATCGCCCAGCCGATGGCCAGGGCGACGACGAAGGAGTAGACGAGCACCCCGAGCGCCGCGGTCACCTGCAGGACGAGCTGCATTGCGTCGCCGCCCACGAACAGGCCGGTGCCGGTCGCGAAGAAGCCGAGGTAGACCGTGCCGATGAGGCCGCCGATCATGTGGATGCCGACGACGTCGAGCGAGTCGTCGAACCCGAGCTTGAACTTGAGTTCGACGGCGAGCGCGCACACCGCGCCGGCCAGGAGCCCGAGCAGCAGACCCCAGCCGGGGGTGAGGTTCGCGCAGGACGGCGTGATCGCGACGAGACCGGCGACCGCTCCGGAGCTCGCCCCGACGGACGTCGCCTTGCCGTCCTTGACCTTCTCGACGAGAAGCCAGCCGATGATGCCCGCCGCGGTCGCCCCGAGCGTGTTGATCCCGATGAGGCCGGCGTTCGCCATCCCGTTCAGGAACTCGGCGCCGACGTTGAATCCGAACCAGCCGAACCAGAGGATCGCGGCCCCCAGCAGCACGAGCGGGACGTTGTGCGGTTTGTGCGCCCCCTTGCGGAACCCGACCCTCTTGCCGAGCACGATGGCCAGGGCGAGGGCGGCGGCACCGGCGTTGATGTGCACGGCGGTTCCGCCCGCGTAGTCGATGACGGTGTAGTCGAGGCCGAGGGCGTTGCCGAGGTTCAGGATCCAGCCGCCGCCCCACACCCAGGCGGCGACCGGGAAGTACACGAGCGTCGACCAGAGCCCGGCGAAGACGAGCCAGGAGCCGAACTTGGCGCGGTCGGCGATCGCCCCCGAGACCAGCGCGACCGTGATGATCGCGAAGGTCGCGCCGAAGAGGGCTCCGACGAGCGTCGTGTTGTCGGCGTTGCCGAGGGCGAAGTCGGAGAACGGGTTGCCCGAGAAGTCCCAGGGCAGGGCGACCGCGGACATGTTGTAGCCGTAGAGGATCCAGAGCACGCTGATGAGCCCGAGCGCCCCGAAGCTCATCATCATCATGCTCACGACGCTCTTGGCCTTGACGAGCCCTCCATAGAAGAACGCCACGCCGGGGGTCATGAGGAGTACGAGGGCCGACGCTGTGATCGCCCAGGTGAGTTCGCCAGTGTCCATGCCGCCAGCATCCACCCGCCGCGTTTCGTCGAAGTCGCCGTTCTCGTTTCGGTCGTGTTACAGGACGGGCCGTGTCGTAAACAGTGGGTTTCGCACCCGACACCGGTGAGACGGCAGGTCAGTCCTGCACCTCCGCGGTGAGCGAGATGAGCCGCGAAGCCGCACGCAGGTACTTCTTGCGGTAACCGCCGGCCAGCATGTCCTCGGCGAAGACCTGGTCGAGCGGGATGCCGCTCGCGAGAACGCGCACCTGCGCGTCGTAGAGGCGGTCGACGAACGCGACGAGACGCAGGGCATCCGTCTGGCTGTGCAGCACTTCGACCCCCTGGATGCCGACCGCGGCAAGTCCGTCGACGAGCTTGACGTAGCGGGAGGGATGGATCGTCGAGAGATGACGGATGATCGCGCCGAAGTCATCCAGCGTCACGTCGCCGTCGACCGCACCGAGCTGCGCCTCGAGCTCGGCCTCGCTCAGCGTCGTCGCGTGGCCGTCGAGTGCGCGACGCCGGTAGTCGAGGCCGTCGATGCGGATGATCGTGAAGCGGGCGGCGAGCGAGTCGATCTCGCGCAGGAAGTCGACGGCCGCGAACCGGCCATCGCCGAGCGCGTTCGGCGGCGTGTTCGAGGTGGCCGCGATGCGGGTGCCGGATGCCGCCAGCTCGCCAAGGAGGCGCGACATGAGGCGGGTGTCGCCCGGGTCGTCGAGCTCGAACTCGTCGATGCAGATGAGGGTCGCCCCGCGCAGCAGGTTCACGGCCGCCGCGTAGCCGAGGGCCCCTACGAGGGCCGTGTACTCGATGAAGGTTCCGAAGTACTTGCGTCCTGGGGCGAGGTGCCAGAGGGCGGCAAGGAGGTGGGTCTTGCCGACACCGAAGCCGCCGTCGAGGTAGATGCCGGGGAGGGCGTCCTGGCTCTTTCGGCGGGAGAAGAATCGCGAGGCGCTCGGCAGCCAGGCCGTCGCGAAGTTGCGCACCGCCTCGACGGCCGCCGCCTGGGACGGGTACTCGGGGTCCGGGCGGTACGAGTCGACGGTCGCCGACCTGAACTGCCGCGGAGGGACCAGGTGGTCGACGATCTCGGTACCCGACAGGGTCGGGTTCCGCTCGGCCAGACTTCCAGCAGCCAGACTTCCAGCAGCCGAAGATCCAACAGGCAGGCTTCCAGCGGGCACGGCGTTCAACCTCGGTTCTGATCGATGGACCCTGGGCTTCGCGCGACCGCGAAATCTTCCCTGCGTCGCACCCGACGAGTGCGTAGATTAGTAGGGCGGGGCGATACAAGCCTAATGTGCACTCCCCCGCTTCCCTCAACGCCTGATAGCAGGCCCTACCGGAGGTATCCCATGACCGTCGAGGTCGACTCATCCACCCGATTCGCCGAGTACGCCCACCCTGAGCGCCTCGTCACGACCGAATGGCTGCAGGCCAACCTCGGTGAACCGGGGCTCGTGGTGGTCGAATCGGATGAGGACGTGCTGCTCTACGAGACCGGCCACATTCCCGGTGCGGTCAAGATCGACTGGCACACCGAGCTCAACGACCCGGTCGAGCGCGATTTCGTGCTGGGCGAGGCCTTCGCAAGGCTCGCCGGCTCGAAGGGCATCGCCCGGGATACGACCGTCGTTCTCTACGGTGACAAGAGCAACTGGTGGGCCGCCTATGCCCTGTGGATCTTCACGCTCTTCGGCCACGAGGATGTCCGTCTGCTCGACGGCGGGCGCGCCAAATGGGAGGCGGAGGGTCGTGAACTCACGACCGACGCTCCACTGGTCACGCCCGTCGAATACCCCGTCGTCGAGCGCGACGACGCGGTGAACCGCGCCTACCGCGAGGATGTGCTCGCCCACTTCGGCAAGCCGCTCATCGACGTGCGCTCCCCCGAGGAGTACAGCGGTGAGCGCACCGAGATCCCCGGCTACCCCACGGAGGGCGCATTGCGGGCGGGACACATTCCTTCCGCGGCATCCGTCCCATGGGCGCGCGCGGCGGCTCCGGATGCGACGTTCAAGCCGCGCACGGAGCTCGAGGCGATCTACCACGGCGAAGCAGGCCTTCGGGAGGGCGACGACGTCATCGCCTACTGCCGCATCGGGGAGCGTTCCAGCCACTCCTGGTTCGTACTCAAGTACCTGCTCGGTTTCCAGAATGTGCGCAACTACGACGGCTCCTGGACCGAGTGGGGCAGCGCCGTGCGCGTCCCGATCGCCACCGGCTCCGAGCCGGGCGAGGTGCCGGAGCGCCGATGACCGCCGGAGGGGAAGTCACTGCAGTTCCGCAGGAACTCGCCGAGATCCGGGACGGGTTCCTCGAACTCGAGGTGCGCGACCGGCTGACCATGCTGCTCGAGTTCGCGAACGAGCTTCCGGAGCTTCCCGAACGCTATCGCGACGACCCGAGCCTGCTCGAACGGGTCGTGGAGTGCCAGTCCCCCGTGTTCATCTTCGTCGAGGTGGGGGCCGATCGAATCGTGCACCTGCACGCGACCGCGCCGAAGGAGTCGCCGACCACGCGCGGGTTCGCCTCGATCCTCGTGCAGGGGCTCGCCGGCCTCACCGCCCAGGAGGTGCTCGACGTCCCCGACGACTACCCGCAGTCGCTCGGCCTGACCGAGGCGGTGAGCCCACTGCGCATCCGGGGGATGAGCGCACTGCTCGGGCGCACGAAACGCCAGGTGAGGGAGAAACTCTCCCCGTGACCCTCACGAGGCTCCTTCCCGGCCCGGCGACCGCATTCGACCTCGAGGATGCGGAGGGGCAGGCAGCGCTCGACGAGCTCTACCGGCCGCCCCGTGCGCGCTGGCTGCGCCTCAACTTCATCGCGAGCGTCAACGGGAGCGTCACGGGGCCCGACGGAACGTCGCAGAGCCTCACCAACCGCACGGACCGAAGGATCCTCGGGGCGATCCGGCGCTCGGCCGATGTCGTGCTCGTCGGGGCCGGCAGCGTGCGCACCGAGGGATACCTCCTGCCCCGTTCGCGGCCCCTCGCGATCATGACCGGCTCCGGCGACCTGCGCGGCCATCGCATTCCGACGGACGTCGAGAATGGGCGCGTCATCGTCCTGTGCCCCTCGGATGCCGTCGAGACGGTACGCTCCTCGCTCGGCGAGGCCAGGGTGACGATCATCGACGTCGCCGAACGTCGCACCGGCGGGCCCGGCGTGGCCCCCGCCGCAGCCCTCGCCGCCCTCCACCGTCTCGGCCACGAGAGCATCGTGTGCGAGGGCGGACCGTCCCTCGCGATCCAGTTGATCGCCGCGGACCTCGTCGACGAACTGTGCCTCTCGACGAGCCCGCAACTCGTCGCGCTCGGCCAACCGCTCAGCTCCGGCCTCGACCACCCCCGGCACCTCGCGCTCACCCAGTTGCTGCTCGACGGGGAGAGCACACTCTACGCGCGCTGGACCGTCAGGGACTGAGCCGCGCCAGCCATCCGGCTATCGCCCCGTTCCACCGCTGCGGGTCGTAGTTCCAGAGCCTGGTGTGCCGGGCCGTGTCGAAGGCCTCGAGGGTGACGATGTCGGGCCTCGCCCCGGCCAGTGCGTGCGAGGCGGAGGACGGCACATAATCGTCGTCGTCGCTGTGCAGGATGAGAATCGGCACTGTGAGCTCGTCCGCGCGCCGCACGAAGTCGAGCCTCGCGAGATCGATCGAGGCGTGCTGCCCCGTGAACGGCCGCCCCCAGGCTGCGCCCATCATCGCGTACACGAGAGAGCGGAGCGGGCCCCTGAGACCCTGCGACCGCCCCTGGTGGTCGAGGGCGGTGACCCAGTCGATGACGGGCGACTCCAGCACGAGCCCGCGCACGGCATCCGCCCTGGCCGAGCGGGTGAGCGCCTGCAGCACGATGGCTCCGCCCATCGACCAGCCCATGAGCACGACGCTCTTCGCCCCGTTCCGGATGGCGTAGCCGATCGCCGCGTCGACATCGCGCCACTCCGTGTCTCCGAGCGCGTAGCGGCCGTCGGGGCTCGGCGGAGCCTCGAGGTCGTTGCGGTAGGAGATGAGAAGCGAGGTGTATCCGGCATCGCGGAACACCGGGATCGCCCTGATCGTCTCCGCCCGGCTGACCGCACGACCGTGCACCTGGATGACCCACTTCCCCTCCCCTCTGCCCACCCCGGATGCATGCTCGCGGGAGGCACGGACGAGCCACGCAGGCGCCGGGCCGAGTTCGGTCTCGATCACGACCTCCTCGCTCTCGACGCCCAGGTCTTCCGGACGGCGGTAGAACCACCCGTTGAACCGCCCCCGCCCTGCTGCCTCGAGGTCGCCGAACTCGACGTCGATGAGCTCGCGCGTCACGGATTCTGCGGTCTCCGCGAGGATCTCACCAACCCGGGCATGACCACTCGCGCCACCGAACCAGAAGCTGTACCGACCGGGGACGACCGCATCCGGGGACCGGCTGAGAGTGATCGTCCCGGTCTCACGGTCGACCCCGAGGATGTCGGTGTCCTCCTCGCGGCTCATGGGCGGCACGAGCACCTTCCGCGCCACGAGAACCGCCGCCGCCGTGACGGCTGCGGCGACCACCGCGATCCCCAGCCCGGTGAGGCCGGCGGCGATCGCCCAAACAGCTACCGGGCGGTCGCGTCCCGGCGGCCCGGCGTGCCTGCGTGAAGATTCCACCCTCGAACTTTAGTCTTCAACCGTGCCAGCGAACGCGACAGGACCAGCGCTTCCTGCGGCGTTCTCCGCCGCACTCGAATCGCTGCGCAACGCGGCGCCCCGCGAGGAGCTCGTGATCAACGAGATCCCCGCGCCCGCCAACCTCGCACCGGATTCGATCGCCCTCGCCGCCGATGTGACCCCGGCGAGGCATAGTGCAGACTCCGAGCTCGCGACCGGTCGCTTCATCCTGCTCCACGACGCCACGGAGCCGGATGCCTGGGGCGGCCCGTTCCGCGTCGTCTGCTACGCCCAGGCCCCCC
Organism: Leifsonella bigeumensis; assembly: GCF_039537265.1. NCBI lineage: Bacteria > Bacillati > Actinomycetota > Actinomycetes > Micrococcales > Microbacteriaceae > Leifsonella > Leifsonella bigeumensis. The sequence goes on from NZ_BAABAE010000003.1 coordinate 1,225,406, forward strand.
TCGAGACCGACATCGGCGTCGACCCCTTCCTCGCCGATGTCGCCTGGTCCTGGCTCGTCGATGCCCTCGCGGCGCGCGGCGCCGCCTACGGCGCGGCATCCGGCACGGCGACCCGCATCCTGTCCACCGGTTTCGGCGGCCTGGCCGAGCAGGGCGACGGCGCCCAGATCGAATTGCGGGCGAGCTGGTCGCCCGTCGACCACGCGGTCGCCTCCCATGTCGAAGCCTGGGGTGACCTCCTGTGCATGCTCGCCGGCCTGCCTCCGATCCCGGATGGCGTGGCCCTTCTCCCGGCGAGGCGCGCCCGCACGTGACGATGGAGCAGGCTCCCCACGACACGGTCGACGTCATCGATACGCGGGAGGAATTCCTAGCGGCGGTCGAGGCGATCTCGGCCGGCGAGGGCCCCGTCGCGGTCGACGCCGAGCGGGCATCCGGTTACCGGTACTCCCAGCGCGCCTACCTCATCCAGATCTTTCGCCGGGGCTCGGGCACCTTCCTGTTCGACCCCCCGGCGGTCGGCGACTTCGCCGAACTGGACACGGCCCTCGCCGACGTCGAGTGGGTGTTCCATGCCGCCAGCCAGGACCTCGCCTGCCTGCGCGAGGTCGGGCTCGACCCGCAGCGGATCTTCGACACCGAGCTCGGCGCCCGCCTCGCCGGTCTCGCCCGGGTTGGCCTCGGAACCGTCGTGGAGGAGCTCCTCGGCGTCCACCTCGCCAAGGAGCACTCCGCGGCCGACTGGTCGACCAGGCCGCTCCCCCAGTCCTGGCTCGTCTACGCCGCCCTCGACGTCGAACTTCTTGTCGACCTGCGGGATGCCGTGGCCGAACTCCTGGAGTCCCAGGGCAAGTCGGAGATCGCGCGGCAGGAGTTCGCGGCCACCCTCGCACGCGAGGCGAAGCCTGCCAACCCGGATGCCTGGCGCAGGCTCTCCGGCCTTCACACCATCCGACAGCCGAGGAACCTCGCCGTCGCGCGCGCACTGTGGCTGGCCCGTGACGAGTACGCCCGGGAGATCGACACCGCCCCAGGCCGCCTGCTCCCGGACCTCTCGATCACAGCCGCCGCGAAGACCCTTCCGGCGACGCGCAACGATCTCGCGAAGCTCCGCGAGTTCAACGGCAGGGCGAGCCGCAGCCAACTCCCGCGCTGGTGGGCGGCGATCGAGGCTGGCCGCGCGAGTGACGACCTGCCGCCGCTTCGCGTCCCCGGCGACGGCATCCCCCCTGCGCGCGCCTGGTCCGACCGCAACCCGGATGCCGACAAACGACTCAGGGCCGCGCGCACTGCTTTCGCCGAGCTCTCCGAGACGCTGGCGATCCCGGTCGAGAACCTCCTGACCCCCGAGCTGCTGCGCCGTATCGCCTGGGAGCCGCCGGAGCCACTTACACCGGATTCCGTGCGCGAGGCCCTCCTCGGCGACGGCGCCCGTCCGTGGCAGGCTGACGCAACCGTACAATCGATCGTGACTGCCTTTGTGGAGGCGAGCCAAAGCGAACCGGCACCCGACGAGCCGGCATCGTAGGAAGAATCAAAGGATTCTTAGGGCTTTTCGCGGCGACCTAGGATCGGGATAAAGACCGATCCGGGAGGACGTTGTGGCCGAGAGATCTGACGTTGTGTTCGTCGACGGAGTGCGAACCCCGTTCGGCAGGGCAGGCGAAAAGGGCATGTACTGGCAGACGAGGGCCGACGACCTCATGGTGAAGGCCATGATCGGCCTCCTCGAGCGCAATCCGTCGCTCCCCCACGACCGTATCGACGATGTCGCGATCGCCGCCACGACGCAGACCGGCGACCAGGGGCTCACCCTCGGACGCACGACCGCGCTGCTCGCCGGGCTGCCGAAGAGCGTGCCCGGCTATGCGATCGACCGCATGTGCGCGGGGGCGATGACCTCGGTCACGACCGTGGCCGGCGCGATCGGGTTCGGGATGTACGATGTCGCGATCGCCGGCGGCGTCGAGCACATGGGGCACCACCCCATGGGCTCGGGTGCCGACCCGAACCCGCGTTTCGTCGCGGAGAAGCTCGTGGGCGCCGATGCCCTCAGCATGGGCGCGACGGCCGAGCGCATCCACGACCGCTTCCCGCAGCTCACCAAGGAGCGCTCAGACCGTTTCGCCATGAACAGCCAGCACAAGCTCGCGGCCGCCTACGAGGCGGGGAAGATCCAGCCCGACCTCGTGCCGGTGGCCATCCGCAGCGAGACCGGATGGGGGCTTGCCGAACGCGACGAGGCGCCCCGCCCCGAAACGACCATGGAGGGCCTCGCCGGCCTCAAGACCCCGTTCCGGCCGCACGGGAGGGTCACCGCAGGCAACTCCTCGGGCCTCAACGACGGCGCGACCGTGAGCATCATCGCGAGTGCGGATGCCGCGAAGGAACTCGGCCTCACCGCGAAGATGCGGATGGTGAGCTTCGCCTTCATGGGCGTCGAGCCGGAGATCATGGGCATCGGCCCGATCCCCTCGACGGAGAAGGCGCTGCGCAAGGCCGGCCTCGGGATCGACGACATCGGGCTGTTCGAGCTCAACGAGGCCTTCGCCGTGCAGGTGCTCTCCTTCCTCGACCACTTCGGGATCGCCGACGACGACCCCCGCGTGAACCTGTGGGGCGGTGCGATCGCGATCGGGCATCCGCTCGCCTCCTCCGGCGTCCGGCTCATGCTGCAGCTCGCCCGCCAGTTCGAGGAGCACCCGGAGGTGCGCTACGGTCTCACCGCGATGTGCATCGGCCTCGGCCAGGGCGGCTCGGTCATCTGGGAGAACCCGCACTACAACGGAGGCAGGAAGTAATGGCGCAGTTCGATGACCTTCTGGCGCTCTCGGAGGACGAGGTCGTCACCCACTCCTTCGTGCGGGACGTCCCGATCTCCGAGGGCAGGGTTCTCGCACTCGTCACCCTCGACAACGGGCGCGATCACACCCGCCCGAACACGCTGGGGCCGCTCACGCTCAAGGAGTACGGCGAGACGCTCGCCGCCCTTAAGGCCCGCGCGGCGAAGGGCGAGATCCACGGCGTGGCCGTGACCGGCAAGCAGTACATCCTCGCCGCCGGCGCCGACCTCACCAACGCGGGAGACATCCCGAGCCGCGCGATCGCCAAGCAGCTCGCCCAGCAGGGGCATGCGACGCTCGGTGCCCTGCACGGCCTGGGCGTCCCGTCCTTCGTGTTCATCAACGGCCTCGCCCTCGGCGGTGGCGTCGAGATCGCGCTCAACGCCGACTACCGCACGGTCGACAGTTCGATCCCGGCGCTCGCGCTGCCGGAGGTCTTCCTCGGCATCATTCCCGGCTGGGGCGGCGCCTGGCTGCTCCCCAACCTCGTGGGCATCGAGAACGCGCTCAAGGTCATCGTCGAGAACCCGCTCAAGAACAACAAGACGCTCAAGGCGCAGGAGGTGCTCGACCTCGGGATCGCGGATGCCATGTTCGGCCCCGCCAACTTCCTCGAGGAGTCGATCCGCTGGGCCGACGGCGTCATCTCCGGCCGAACGAAGGTCAAGCGCAGGAACGAGCCGGGCAAGATCGAGCGCGCCGTCAAGTGGGACGTGGCGATCGGGATCGCGAAGAAGATGCTCGAGAGCCGCATCGGCACCATCGCGAAGTCCCCCTACGCAGCACTCGAGCTGCTCAAGGCCGCCAAGAACACGGACCGGGCGACCGGGTTCGCCGCCGAGGACGAGAAGCTCGCCGAGCTCATCACGGGCGACCAGTTCCGGGCGAGCATCTACGCCTTCAACCTCGTGCAGAAGCGCGCGAAGAAGCCCGCCGGCGCCCCGGACAAGGCGCTGGCGAAGCCCGTCACGAAGGTCGGTGTCATCGGCGCGGGCCTCATGGCCAGCCAGTTCGCGCTGCTCTTCGTGCGACGCCTCAAGGTCCCGGTCGTCATCACCGACCTCGACCAGGGCCGCGTCGACAAGGGCCTCGACTACATCCGCACCGAGATCGCGTCGCTCCTCGAGAAGAAGCGGATCTCCCCGGATGAGGCGAACCGGCTGAACGCGCTCGTCACCGGCACGACCGACAAAGCCGATTTCGCGGACTGCGACTGGGTGATCGAGGCCGTGTTCGAAGAGCTCGGCGTCAAGCAGGACGTCTTCGCCGATGTCGAGAAGCACGTCTCCGACACCGCCGTTCTCGCGACGAACACGTCGTCGCTCAGCGTCGAGCAGATCGGGGCGAAACTCGCGCATCCCGAGCGCCTCGTCGGCTTCCACTTCTTCAACCCGGTTGCGGTCATGCCGCTCATCGAGGTCGTGAAGACGCCGAAGACGGATGATGCGACGCTCAGCACCGCGATGGTCACGGCAGCGGCGCTCTACAAGAACGCGGTCATCACGGCCGACACGCCGGGCTTCGTCGTCAACCGCATCCTCGCCAAGCTGCTCGGTGAAGCCATGCATGCGGTCGACAGCGGGACGCCGTTCGAGGTCGTCAACGAGTCGATCAAGCCCTTCGGCCTCCCGATGACCCCGTTCGAACTGCTCGAACTCGTGGGGCTCACGGTCGGTGCCCACGTGCTCGACACGCACCACGCCGCGTTCCCCGACCGGTTCTTCGAGAGCGAGAACCTGCACAGGCTCGCTGAGCACGGGAAGATCTTCGATCGCGACGGCAAGGGAAGGATCACCGGATTCGACAAGAAGGCCGTCGAGATCGTCTCCGGCGGCACCGGTGCTGCGGGGCGCTCGGCCATGACCGGCGAGGAGATCCTCCGCCGCGTCGAGGACGGGCTCGCCGACGAGATCCACCGGATGCTCGAGGACGGCGTCGTCGCGGCAGCCGAAGACATCGACCTCTGCCTCATCCTCGGAGCAGGCTGGCCGTTCCAGATGGGCGGGGCGACCCCCTACCTCGACCGGGTCGGCGCCTCCGAGCGCGCGTTCGGCGACACCTTCCACCACCCACCGCTTCGAGGGGTCGCCTGACCGGTGTCACGGGGTGAGAATGCGGGCATCCTCGTCGATGTCGAGCACCAGACCCCGGATGCCGGCGATGAGTGCGGACCTGGTGCGCCGTCCGAACGGTGATCGAGGTCGATCCACCTTGACTCTGCCCAGCAGCTCGACACCCACGAGTTCGAAGGAGAGTCTGGCGACCCAGAAGGTTACGCGAGTGAACCCGTAGTCGAATAGAAGTCCCCGGCGCTCCCGATACACGGCGAGTCCGAGTGTGGTCGACCCGGGCGGCCGGGAGCCCATTCCCGACCGGTAGAGACCATCGATGACCTCCTCCATTGATGCACCGATCGTGAAGACGAGGTCAGGCTCTCTCATCGCCCCTCCGGCTGTCGTTCTCTGTGCCATCGTCCGCCGCCCCTTCCGCGATCGGTCGCCGATGGATCATGCTGTACACATTATGCCTGATGAATCAGGCATATAGTCGAAGTCGGCTCCGACAGCGTGGTCGTATGACTGAGAATTCCGCCCCACCCGAGTGGGACGACTACGTCCGGGAGCTCGGTCTGACGCTCGCCCGGCACCGCCGGGACCTCGGCCTGAGCCAGGAAGAGCTTGCCTATGCTGCGGGCATCACCCGCTCGCACTATCAGCAGCTCGAGAAAGGGTACTCACGGCCAGGTCGTCCCGCGAATCCTTCCCTGCGCACCCTGGTCGCCCTGGCCCAGGTCCTGGGCCTCACGGTCTCGGAGCTGCTCCCGAAAGAGCAACCGGAACCTGCGGAAGGTCGTGTGCGTCGACGCAACCCCGCTGCCTGAAGTCGGGGAAGATCCTCACACGCTTCACACGAGCGAACGCAGCACGTACTGCAGGATGCCGCCGTTGCGGTAGTAGTCGGCCTCGCCGGGGGTGTCGATCCGCACGACGGCGTCGAACTCGACCGGCCCGCGGCCCGCCGCCGAGTGCTCGGTCGGCTCGGCGACGACGTGCACCGTCTTCGGCGTCACGCCCTCGTTGAGCGCCTCGAGCCCAGAGATGCTGATGCTCTCGGTGCCGTCGAGCCCGAGTGATGCCCAGCTCTGCCCCGCCGGGAACTGGAGCGGAACGACGCCCATCCCGATGAGGTTGGAGCGGTGGATGCGCTCGAAGCTTTCGGCGATGACCGCATGAACTCCGAGGAGGCTCGTGCCCTTCGCCGCCCAGTCGCGGCTCGACCCGGAGCCGTACTCCTTGCCGGCGAGCACGACGAGCGGGGTGCCAGCGGCCTGATAGTTCTGGCTCGCGTCGTAGATGAACGCCTGCGGGGCATTCGCCTTCGTGAAGTCGCGCGTGTAGCCGCCCTCGACGCCCGCACCATCGTTCTCACCGGCGAGCAGCTGGTTGCGCAGGCGGATGTTCGCGAAGGTTCCGCGGATCATGACCTCGTGGTTGCCGCGGCGCGACCCGTAGGAGTTGAAGTCCTTGCGGTCGATGCCGTGCTCGGTCAGGTACTGGCCGGCCGGGCTGTCCGACTTGATACTGCCTGCCGGACTGATGTGGTCGGTCGTGACCGAGTCGCCGAGGGTCGCGAGAACGCGCGCGCCGAGGATGTCGGCGACCGGTGTGAGCTCCATCGTGAGCCCATCGAAGTACGGGGGCTTCCGCACATAGGTGGATGCCTCATTCCACTCGAAGACGTCGCCATCCGGCGTCGGGAGCGAGGTCCAGCGCTCGTCGCCGTCGAAGATGCCGGAGTACTGCTTGTCGAACATCGCAGCATCGATCGACTCGTCGATCGTCTTCTGGACCTCGGCGGCATCCGGCCAGATGTCTTTGAGGTAGATGTCGTTGCCCTCGGTGTCCTGACCGAGCGGCTGGACGTCGAAGTCGAAGTCCATCGAGCCGGCGAGGGCGTAGGCGATCACGAGCGGGGGGCTCGCGAGGTAGTTCATCTTGACGTCGGGGTTGATGCGTCCCTCGAAGTTGCGGTTGCCAGACAGCACCGCGGTGACCGCAAGGTCGTTCTGGTTGACGGCGGCCGAGATCTCGTCCTCGAGCGGGCCGGAGTTGCCGATGCAGGTCGTGCAGCCGTAGCCGACGAGGTAGAAGCCGAGATCCTCGAGGTAGCCGTTCAGGCCCGCCTTCTCGTAGTAGTCGGTCACGACCTTGGAACCCGGCGCGAGGGTCGTCTTGACCCAGGGCTTCGACCTGAGCCCCTTCTTCGCGGCGTTGCGGGCGAGAAGACCCGCGGCGAGCATGACGGAAGGGTTCGAGGTGTTGGTGCAGGAGGTGATCGCTGCGATCGCGACGGCGCCGTGGTCGACCGTGAACTCGCGGCCGTCCTTGAGGGCGACTGCGGCCGGGTTGGAGTGGGAACCGGAGACGTAGGCGTCGAGGTCCTTCTCGAACTGGCTCTTCGCCTGGGTCAGCTCGACCCGGTCCTGCGGCCTCTTGGGCCCGGCGATCGAGGGGACGACCGTTCCGAGGTCGAGTTCCAGGTATTCGCTGAAGGCGGGCTCGCGGCTCGCGTCGTGCCACAGTCCCTGCAGTTTCGAGTACGCCTCGACGAGCTCGATCTGCTGCTCGCTGCGGCCGGTGAGCCTCAGGTAGTCGAGGGTGACCTGGTCGATCGGGAACATCGCGGCGGTCGAGCCGAACTCCGGGCTCATGTTGCCGATCGTGGCACGGTTCGCGAGCGGCACCTGGGCAACGCCGGCGCCGTAGAACTCCACGAACTTGCCGACGACGCCATGCCGACGCAGCATCTGGGTGATCGTGAGCACGACATCCGTGGCCGTGACGCCCGTCGGGATCGACCCGGTGAGCTTGAAGCCGACGACCTTCGGGATGAGCATGGAGACCGGCTGGCCGAGCATGGCCGCCTCGGCCTCGATGCCGCCGACGCCCCAGCCGAGCACGCCGAGACCGTTGACCATCGTGGTGTGGGAGTCGGTGCCGACGAGGGTGTCGGGATAGGCGTTCAAGACCCCATCGACCTCGCGCGTCATCGTGACGCGCGCGAGGTACTCGATGTTGACCTGGTGCACGATTCCGGTGCCCGGCGGGACGACCTTGAAGTCGTCGAACGCGGTCTGGCCCCAGCGCAGGAACTGGTACCGCTCTCCGTTGCGCTCGTACTCGATCTCCACGTTGCGCTCGAAGGCGTTCTCGGTGCCGAAGAGGTCGGCGATGACGGAGTGGTCGATGACCATCTCGGCCGGTGCGAGCGGATTGATCTTCTTCGGGTCTCCCCCGAGCTCTGCGACCGCCTCGCGCATCGTGGCGAGGTCGACGATGCAGGGCACTCCGGTGAAGTCCTGCATGATGACGCGCGCCGGGGTGAACTGGATCTCGGTATCCGGCTCGGCATCCGGTGCCCAGGAGCCGAGTGCGGTGATCTGCGCTGCCGTGACGTTCTTGCCGTCCTCGGTGCGCAGCTGGTTCTCGAGCAGCACCTTGAGACTGAACGGCAGCTTCTCGTGGCCGGATACGCGATCGATCCGGTAGACGCGGTAGTCCTTGCCGCCCACCGAGAGCAGGTCCTGCGCCCCGAAACTGTTCACTGCTGACATCTCGTCTCCTTTGCCGTTCCGCCAAAACTATCTTGACATCAAGATAAACCCTATCACTGTGCAGAGGAGTCGTCGGCCCTGTCGTACACCGACTTCACGAGCAGCCAGGTCACCCAGAGCATCGCGGCATACAACGGGACTCCCATGAGCAGCTTCGTCCCGGCAAGCCACTCGGTCTGGCCGGAGAAGTACAGCGGAGCCTGCACGGCGAGGCGCAGCGAGAACAACCCGACCCAGAGCCAGGTGGCGAGCGTCAGCACCCGCCGCTTGGCCGCATCCTTCCGCCAGGCGGTGAACTCGTTCGTGAGCACCCCGACGATGAGACCGATGAGCGGCCAGCGCACGGCGAGGCTCACGAGCAGGACGAGCACCGACCCGACGTTGATCGCGAGACCGAGTACGAAGTTGTCTTCGGCACGGCCGGTGACGAGCGCGAGACCGGCCGAGAGCGCGATGCCGAACACCCCGGCGATGGCGGGGGTCGCCGGTGACTTCATGAGGAGGCGGGTGATGACGAAGGCCGCGGCGACGATGACCGGCGCGATGACCGACGGCAGCACCTGCCGGGTGATCGCGTACACGATGAGGAAGCCGAGCCCGGGCAGGATCGCCTCGATGAGGCCGCGCACTCCGCCGACCGCGGCGAGCAGTGACCTGGCCGTCGGAACCTCTCCGGGGGCGACCTGGCCGAATCCGGCCTTGCGCACCGCACTCCCGAATGCTTCCCTCAGGGTCTCGGCCGGCTCATCCGGTGTCGCCCCATCCGGTGTCGCCCGATCCGGCTCAGACACTGGTCGGTCCGGTGCCCCCGGGGGCGACGCCATCCGCCGAGCCGGCCGACTGCGGCATCGTCAGGGGAATGAGGTCGCGCGGGGGCATCGGAGTCGTGCCGCGCACGACCACGATGCTGCGGAACAGGTCCTCGACCTTCTCCGCCGCATCCGGCTTGACCGCACCGTCGCCGGCGATGACGCCGCGCAGGAACCACCGCGGCCCGTCGACCCCGATGAACCGCGCGAGACGCTTCGAGCCGGGCTGCCCCGGCGCTGCCGCCGGGATCTCGGCGAGAAGTTCAGGGCCGAACGGCCCGACGGTGAGCTTCGTCGTCCCGCCCTGCTTGGCGATCTGGTCGGCGATCTGATGACGGATCTCGTGCCAGAGACCGGTCGACCGTGGGGCGGCGAAGGGCTGGACCTGCAGGGTCGAGCCCGCGTAGTCGAGGCCTACTGCCACGACCCGCTTGCTGCCGTCCTCGACCTCGAGTCGCAGTTGCAGTCCCTCGCGGGGGAGGATCTTGACCCCGCCGAGGTCGACGTAGGGGCGCACCGCGTTCGCTTCGCTCTCATCGAGGGGGCCGGCCGTCGAGCGGTCGACGGGCGCCGACTTCGCCTGCTCCTGCTCGGCTCGACCGTCCTGTTCCGGGCCATCCCCGGCCGGGTCTGCTGCTTCGTCCACGCCTATGCTCCTGACTTCACTTCGCCGGCATCCTTGCCCGCGCCACCGTATCCACTCGACCCGAATCCGGACTCTCCCCGGTCGCTTCCGGGGAGTGAGCCTACCGGGATGAATCGCGCTCGCGAGACCGGCATGACGATGAGCTGGGCGATGCGGTCGCCGACCGCCACAGAATACGCCTCCGAGGAGTCCGTGTTGAGCAGTGTCACCCTGAGCTCGCCGCGATAGCCGGCATCCACCGTCCCGGGGCTGTTCACGATCGTGATGCCGTGGCGTGCGGCCAGGCCGCTTCTCGGCACGACGAACCCGACGTAACCGTCGGGGAGGGCGATCGATACGCCGGTTCTGACGGTCGCGCGCTCACCGGGTCCGAGATCCACCGCCTCGGCCGCACTCAGGTCGGCCCCCGCGTCGCCCGGATGCGCGTACTCGGGAATCGTCTCGCCCCGGAACAGGACCTCTACTGCGTCGATCACGTAACGAGGCTAGTGCAAGCCGGACGGTCAAAGTCTGATCGAATAGAGGCATGACGATCTACCGGGAGAAGCTGTGGGCATCCGCATGGGTGTTCCTGTCCATGGCGCTCGTGATTCCCGCGAGCCTGCTCGTGTTCTGGCCGATCGACGTCACGACGGGGATCGTGGTCGCCATCGTGCTCTACGCGGGCTGCTGCGGCATCCTCGTGCTCGCCTCCCCGGTCATCGCGGTGACCGATCGCGAGTTCACAGCAGGGCGAGCGCGGCTCCCCCTGGAGTTCGCCGGCGAGGCGACCGCCTACCGCGAACCCGAGGCGACGGCGCAGCGCGGCGTGGACCTGGACGCCCGAGCCTGGTTGCTCATCCGCGGATGGGTGGGCCCGGTCGTGCGTATCGAGCTCACGGACCCGGAAGACCCGACACCGTACTGGCTCGTGTCGACGCGGCGCCCCGACGCACTCCTCGCGGCCTTCGAGTCGGCGAAGGCTTCCTAGGTCAGCTCGCGCATTCGAGGCAGATCGGCCCGAGTTTCTCCTCGTGGTCGATCTGGGAACGGTGCTTCACGAGGAAGCAGCTCACACAGGTGAACTCGTCGGCCTGAGGCGGAAGAACCACGACATCCAGGTCGAGATCCGAGAGGTCGGCACCGGGCAGTTCGAAACCGCCCGGATTGTCGGCATCATCGACATCGACGACCCCGGACATCTTGTCCGGGACACGTTCCTTGAGCGCCTCGATCGACTCCGAGTCGTCGTCGGTCTTGCGTGGCGCGTCGTAGTCGGTTGCCATTACCATCCACTTCTTCAGCTAGTCGGTTGCGCGAAATCGGCGGGGGTAGTTTGCATCAATTGATTCGCAATAGCAAACCATCCGGATGCGTCTTCCGATCTCACGCCAGACTGAACTTACGGCACGCCCGGGTTATTCCCGGTCACGACGCGGTTTGCATGGCACGCTGAGAGCAATCGTGACGTGAAAGAGGCCGGCTGATGCAGGAGCTGAGAGTGATCGGCGTCGAGGATGGTGCACTCCTCGCCACCTCGGACGAAGGCGAGCGCTATCGGATCGCCGTCGACGACGCCTTGCGGTCCAGGCTGAGGCAGTCCCCACCGGATGCCGGCAGCGGCAGGCGGCTCGCACCGAAGGACATCCAGGCCCACATCCGCGCGGGGCTCTCCGCTCAGGACGTCGCCTCCATCACGGGTGCGTCCCTCGAATACATCCAGCGATTCGAGGGCCCGGTGATCGCCGAACGCGAGTACGTCATCGAGTCCGCACTCGCCGTGCCCGTGCACACCGCCATGGACACCGAGCTCAGCGACGTGCCGATGACCTTCGGGACCGCCATCCTGGGGCGCCTCCACGAGCTGGGTGCCATCGACGAGCGCTGGGCGAGCTGGAAGGAGGAGGGCAGCGGCTGGGTCGTGAAGCTCTCCTTCACCGCCGAGACGATCGACCACGACGCCCGTTGGCGCTTCGACCCCAAGAAGTCGGCGCTCGCACCGCTCAACAGCGAGGCGGAGACCCTCTCCCGGCAGGGAGAGCCCACCGGGAGCCTCATCCCGCGGCTGCGCGCCGTCGACGGGCGCGACCGTGTCGCGGACAACTCCCGTTTCGACAGCGGCGCCTTCGTCGACCATGAGCTCGCGGGCCGCGACAGCAGCATCCAGGACACCGCCCCGCATCTCGAGGCCGTCCCCTACGGCCGGATCGGCGCGGCGCCCACCGCGACCGCGGATGAGTCGCAGGAGGAGGTCGCCCCGTCCAACCAGACGGCCGACCTTCTCGAGGCGCTCCGCCGCCGCCGTGGCGAGCGCGAGAGCGCGCAGTACGACGACCTCGAGGACGCGAAGTCGGATCACCCGTCGACCGGGAGCATCCGGCTCGTCGAGGTGCCTCTGCCGGACCTCGAGGATGATGAGCAGCCGACCGCGCCGCAACCGGCTGTGTCGCAATCGTCCACGGTACCGAGCATCCACCAGCGCTCGTCGAAGAAGGGCCGCGCCGCCATGCCGAGCTGGGACGAGATCGTTTTCGGGGCACGCTCCGACGACGACCCCGCCTAGGCCCGAACCGCTCAGCGGCGCGCGAATGCCCCGAACCTGAGGAGCGGCACGCGCGACTCCTCGGCGGAGCGGGAACCGTGCTGTCCGACCATCGCGCGTCCGTCCTGTTTCTTCGCCCTCGTGTCGTAGTAGGCGATCGCCTTACGCGCGGCGACCAGGATGTCGCCGATGCGCGGTACGACCTCCGGGTCCACGCGAGGCCCGAACCAGCCCTGCTCGATCGCCTCGTCCCTGGTGAGGACATCGGCCCGGCCGCCCTCGGCACGTCGCCAGCGGTCGACGACCTCGGCCCGCAGCGCGGGTGAGGCATCCGGCTCGAAATGAAGCTGCAGGCAGCGCGGCTCACCCGCGACGAAGCGGATGCCGTCGACGAGCGCGGGGTCCTCCCCGAACAGCACCTGCGCGTGCGGTGGAACATCGAGTACGCCGTGGTCCGCGGTGAGGAGGAGTCCCTCCCTGGCGGTCAGCGCCCCCGCGAACCTCGTGAGCTCCGCATCGACGCTTTCGAGCTTCGCGGTCCACTTCGCCGACTCCCAGCCGTGCTTGTGCGAGACCTGGTCGAGTTCGGGGACGTAGAGGTAGACGATTCCCCGGTCGAGGTCGTCGAGCGCCTGCCGGGCGGCCTCGAAACGATCGGCGACCGATTTCCCGTCGCGATAGGCCGCGCCCCGAAGGACCGCCCGGGTGAACCCCGAGTCGCGGTAGCGCGCCGGTGCGACGACGACGCTGCCGATCCCCGTATCCGCTGCCCGCTCGAAGACGGTCCGCGACCGCTGCCAGGTGGCGGGGTCGAGGAGGGCGTCCCAGCCGCTCAACTGGTTGACGATGCGGTCGTGCGCGGGGTCGAGCACCGTGTAACCGACGAGGCCGTGCACCCCGGAGGGCTCCCCGGTCGTGAGTGTCGCGATGTTCGAGGCCGTCGTCGTGGGGAACCCCGCCGCGATCACCGACTCCTTCGACAGCGCCCCGGCGAGCGTTCTGGCGTGCCCGGCGCGCGCACCGAGCGAGCCCGCCCCGAGGCCGTCGACGAGCACGACGAGGGCCCGATCGACCGCTGGAAGCCCGAGCCGATTCGGTCGGCCGAGCACCGCGTCGAGGCAGTTCGGCAGAACATCGGCAAGGCTCGGCCGCGCGGAATTCGTGGCCGGTAGCATGGTCGCAATCCTATGACTACCTCTGCCGACACCCCTGCCCGTTCCGAAGGCGAACGCATCGATGACATCGATGTCGCGACCGAGATGGAGGGCTCCTACCTCGAATACGCCTACTCCGTCATCTACTCGCGTGCGCTCCCGGATGCCCGCGACGGCCTGAAACCCGTGCAGCGCCGCATCCTGTACCAGATGAGTGAGATGGGGCTTCGCCCCGACCGAGGTCACGTCAAGTCCTCGCGCGTCGTCGGCGATGTCATGGGCAAGCTGCACCCGCACGGCGACGCCTCGATCTACGACGCGATGGTACGCCTCACCCAGGCCTTCATCATGCGCGTGCCGCTCGTCGACGGCCACGGCAACTTCGGTTCCCTCGATGATGGTCCGGCGGCCCCGCGGTACACCGAGGCACGGCTCGCGGCTGCGGCGATGGCGATGACCGCCGACCTCGACGAGGACGTCGTCGACTTCGTTCCGAACTACGACAACCAGCTCACCCAGCCCGACGTGCTGCCCGCCGCCTTCCCGAACCTGCTCGTGAACGGCGCCTCCGGCATCGCGGTCGGCATGGCGACCAACATGGTTCCGCACAACCTCATCGAGGTCGTGGGCGGCGCTCGGCACCTGCTCGCGCATCCGGATGCCGGCCTCGACGACCTCATGTCCTTCATCCCGGGCCCGGACCTGCCGACCGGGGGGACGATCATCGGTCTGAGCGGCATCCGGGACGCCTATGAGACGGGGCGCGGCAGTTTCAAGACCCGCGCCAGGGTGACGGTCGAGAACGTGACCGCGCGCAAGGTCGGGCTCATCGTCACCGAGCTGCCGTACATGGTCGGCACCGAGAAGGTCATCGAGAAGATCAAGGACGGGGTCAACTCGAAGAAGCTGGCCGGTATCTCCGACGTCACCGACCTCACCGACCGCAAGCACGGGCTGCGGCTCGTCATCGGCATCAAGACCGGGTTCAACCCGCAGGCCGTGCTCGAGCAGCTCTACAAGCACACCCCGCTCGAAGACCAGTTCAACATCAACAACGTGACGCTCGTGGACGGCGGCCCGCAGACGCTGGGGCTGCGCGACCTGCTGCAGGTCTACCTCGACCACCGGATCTCGGTGACCACCCGGCGCAGCCGGTTCCGGCTCGCGCGGCGGCAGGAGCGCCTGCACCTCGTCGACGGCCTGCTCATCGCGATCCTCGACATCGACGAGGTCATCCAGGTCATCCGGGCGAGCGACGACTCGGATGCCGCCCGCAAGCGCCTCATGGACGTCTTCAACCTGAGCGAGTTGCAGGCCGAGTACATCCTCGAGTTGCGCCTTCGTCGGCTCACCAAGTTCTCCCGTATCGAGCTCGAGGCCGAGCGCGACAAGCTTCGCGCCGAGATCGCCGAGCTGGAACTGCTGCTCTCCGACCCTGCGCGCATCCGTCAGCTCGTCTCGGACGAACTCGAGGCGGTCGCCGAGGAGTTCGGGACGCCTCGCAGGACGCTGCTGACCGAAGCGCGCCCGTCCGCCGCCGTCGCGGCGGTATCGAAGTCCGCATCGGCCGCACCGTCCCTCGAGATCGCCGACACCCCGTGCCGCGTGCTGCTGTCGACGACGGGCCGCATCATCCGGGTCGACGTCGGCGACGGAATGTCGGATGCGCCGGCGCGCGCTGTGCGCCGCAGCAAGCATGACGCCATCCGGTCGTCGGTCGTGACGACGAGTCGAACCGAGATCGGCGCGATCACGAATCTGGGCCGGCTCGTGAGGCTCTCCCCCGTCGACCTGCCGCAGGTTCCGGAGAACTCGATCCAGCTCGCCGCGGGGGCGAAGGTCGCAGAGTATCTGGCACTCGACGCGAAGAAGGAGCGGGTCGTCGCGCTCGTCTCGCTCGAATCGGACGCCCCGATCGCGCTGGGGACGAAGCAGGGCGTCGTCAAGCGGGTCTCCCCCGGCGATTATCCCGGCCGGCCCGACTTCGAGGTCATCGCGCTCAAGGACGGCGACGAGGTCGTCGGTGCGGCGCAGGCTCTCTCTGCAGGCGGTGCTGACGCGGAGGAGCTCGTCTTCGTGACGTCGGACGCTCAGTTGCTGCACTTCCCCGCCGAATCGGTGCGGCCGCAGGGCAGAAGCGCAGCAGGCATGGCCGGCATCCGCCTCTCGGCCGGCGCATCGGTCATCCACTTCGCCTCGATCGATGCCACTGCCGGCAACGGAGCGCAGGTCGTCGTCGCGACTGTCTCGACGAGCACCGCCACGATCGCCGGCACCGACCCCGGCCGCGCGAAGGTCTCCCGGTTCGACGAGTTCCCCGGCAAGGGTCGCGGAACCGGCGGAGTGCGCTGCCACGCCTTCCTCAAGGGCGAGGACGCGCTCGCGCTCGCCTGGGCCGGCCCCGACCCCGCTCTCGCCGTGGGGACGGATGGCGCAGTACGCGAGCTTCCGGATGTCGGGGCTAAGAGAGATGCGTCCGGCTCGCCGCTCGAGGGGGTCGTCGGTTCGATCGGGGTTTCCGCGTCATCCACGTCATGACGACGTCATGAACCGTCGAGCGGCCAGGGTCATCCTGTTCGACGAGCGAGGTCGAGTGCTGCTGTTTCGCGGGAGAGACGCATCTGCACCCGACCGCGGATCCTGGTGGTTCACTCCCGGTGGCGGTCTTGACGCCGGGGAGAGCCCGCGGGAGGCGGCCCTGCGTGAAGTGAGGGAGGAGACCGGCCTCGCGCTGTCGTCAGTGAGCGGCCCGGTGTTCGAGCAGGAGATCGACTTCGCCTTCGAGGACATCCAGCTGCACCAGTACGAGCAATTCTTCGTCGCGTGGGTCACGGCTTTCGACGTGACCCACGACGGCGGGACCGAGCTTGAGAAGCGCAGCATGCTCGAGTCGCGCTGGTGGTCGCTCGCAGAACTGGAGGCCACCACCGAGACGATCTACCCCGCGGTTCTCGCCGAACTCGTGAGGGTGCAACTCACGCAGTGAATCGCACAGGGACGTCGGGGCGGTCGACCGCGACGATGCCGTGCGGGGTGGTCCATTCCAGAACGCCGGGTTCGGGTTGGCGCAGTTGCCAGCCGGGCAGGTGTTTGATGGTGTGGTGCCCTGGGCATAGGCAAGCGAGGTTGCCCGGCTCGGTGAGTCCACCTTCGGAGTATGGGACCGTGTGGTCGATATCGCTGCGCCAAGCCGACCGGTTACAGGAAGGACATCGACAGCGGCCGTCTCGCCTTCGCAGATATCGTCGCAATTTCCCGGTAGGACGGTAGTTGTCGGTGGCCAGGACCAGATCGGTGACCGGATCGGTGATCACCCGGACGAGCGATGGGGTATTCGCCGCCATCCGCAGGGCGTCGTCGAGACCGATCGGCCCGCGCCCCAGTATCGTCGCCGGCTCGTCACTCTCGCCCAGCAATGCCAGGGCGGGAATCACAATGGCGACCTCGGCACGGATGGCATCGAGCGCCGCGTGCGGATGTCCGGTGGGCTGCGTGGTCAGCAGCAGGTCGCAGAACAGGTCGGCGCGCAATTGATCCAAGGTGCGCGCATCCACCGGGGACGTATCGGGCGTGTGCGGGTCGGCGATCCGCGCGGCCTTGACCGCCTTCCCCAGCTGGGTCAGGCGGTCCGCGATACCGGTGGCGAGAATCGTCGGAATGACGGCCACGATCTCCGACATCCCGTCAGCGAGCTCGGTGCAGGAGACCGAGCGCGCCTCCCGTGCCTTCTCATGACGCTCCTCGAGGGAGACCTCCGCGATCGCCGATGCGGCGGCCTTCGCAAGGCGCCCCAGCCGTCCGGGAGTGACCTCCGCCGCCCGCTCGAGCACCGTCGATTCGTAGTCGGCACGACGCTGCGGGTCGCGAATGGTCATGCCCTCCGAGACGATGACCCGGGCGTGGGCGATGCTCACCGTGCCGCACTGGAGAGCATGCAGCGTGAGGGGAAAGTCCCCGACGAGGCGCCACGCCTCCGAGATCCGGGACTGGATCGTACGGTCCGACACGTGGCGGGCGACTGCGATCTCCGCGGTTACCGAGCGGACGACGAGGTCGACGGAGGCACCCGGCCCGGCCTCGGCAATCGCCGACTGCACCAGGTCCATGAGCTCGATCGCCTCTTCGGCGAACAGCGCGGCCCTGGCGCGTTCGATGGAGCCGAGCCGGTCCACGCCGTCACGAAACGGGCTGACCCCGGAAAGTTCCTCCACCAGGAGCTCGAACAGGAGGTCCACCTCCGCCGCGTGCGGATCGGTCGGGATCGATTCCGACTCGAAAGATGTTTGTTCGAGAAACATGGTAGACAGAGTCTACTAAATCACAAATTCTATCGCAACTATGTTCGAGTAACTATTCGACTGTCAGCTCACACGTCGATGCGGTCGCGACTGAGGCCTGCAGCCCCCGCGACGATGAACTCCTTGCGCGGGGCGACGTCATTGCCCATGAGCAGTTCGAAGACCTTCTCGGCGGCCTGGGCATCCGGGATCCGCACCCGCCGCAACGTGCGGTACCGGCGATCCATCGTCGTCGAGGAGAGCTGGTCCGCATCCATCTCGCCGAGCCCCTTGTAGCGCTGGATCGGATCCTGGTATCGCTTGCCCGCCTTCTTGAGGCCGGCGAGCACGCCGTTCAGCTCGGCCTCCGAGTAGGTGTAGATCGTCTCGTTCGGCTTCGTGCCCGGGTTCTGCACAATGACGCGGTGCAGCGGCGGCACAGCGGCGTACACCCGGCCGTCCTCGATCATGGCGGGCATGTAGCGGTGGAAGAGCGTGAGCAGGAGGGTCCGGATGTGCGCCCCGTCGACATCCGCGTCGCTCATGATGATGATCTTGCCGTAGCGCGCACTCGACAGGTCGAAGCTGCGACCGGAGCCCGCCCCGATGACCTGGATGATCGACGCGCACTCGGCGTTCGAGAGCATGTCAGGCAGCGAGGCCTTCTGCACGTTGAGGATCTTGCCGCGGATGGGCAGGAGCGCCTGGTATTCGCTGTCTCGCGCGAGCTTCGCGGTGCCGAGCGCGGAGTCGCCCTCGACGATGAACAGCTCGCTGTTGTCGACGTCGTTACTGCGGCAGTCGACGAGTTTCGCAGGCAACGACGAGCTCTCGAGCGCGTTCTTGCGACGCTGGGTCTCCTTGTGGGCGCGAGCGGACACCCGCGCCTTCATCTCGGCGACGATCTTGTCGAGCACGAGCCCGACCTGGTTCTTGTCGTCGCGCTTCGAGGAGGAGAAGCGCTCGCCCAGCCCCTTCGCGACGACGTTCGCGACGATGTTGCGCACAGCGGGCGTCCCGAGCACCTCCTTAGTCTGCCCCTCGAACTGCGGCTCCGGCAGCCGCACGGTGAGCACGGCGGTGAGACCGGCGAGGATGTCGTCCTTCTCGAGCTTGTCGTTTCCCACCTTGAGGCGGCGCGCGTTCTGCTCGACCTGGGCGCGCAGGAACTTCATCATCCCCTGCTCGAACCCGGCCTGGTGGGTGCCGCCCTTGGGTGTGGCGATGATGTTGACGTAGCTGCGGAACTCGGTGTCGTATCCGGTCCCCCAGCGCAGTGCCACGTCGACCTCGCACTCACGCGTGAGCTCGGTCGGGCTCATGTGGCCCTTGTCGTCGAGCACGGGGACGGTCTCGGTGAAGGTGCCGGATCCGGTGAGCTGCCAGGTCGAAGTCACCGGCGCATCCTTGGCGAGGAAGTCGACGTACTCGACGATCCCGCCGGCGTAACGGAACTCCTCGACGAGCGGCTTCCCCTCCTGGGAGGACCCGGGGCGCTGATCCTCGATGCGGATGCCGAGCCCCTTCACGAGGAACGCCGTCTGCCGCGCCCGCCCGAGCAGCTCATCGGTCTGGAAAGCCGCCCCCCGGGTGAAGACCTGCGGGTCAGCCCAGTACCGCACGCGCGTGCCGGTCACGCCCTTCGCGACCTTGCCGACCACGCGCAGCTCGCTGCCGGAGACGAACGGAGTGAACGGGGCATCCGGTTTGGGATCTCCCGAGTCGGCGAAGGTTCCGGGCTCCCCGCGGTGGAACGACATCCCCCAGGTCTTGCCGTCCCGGTCGACCTCGACGTCGAGCCGTTCCGAGAGCGCGTTGACGACCGAGGCGCCGACGCCGTGCAGGCCGCCGGAGGAGGAGTAGGAACCGGTGCCGAACTTGCCGCCGGCGTGCAGCTTGGTGAAGACGACCTCGACGCCGGAGAGGCCGGTCTTCGGTTCGATGTCGACCGGGATCCCGCGGGCGCGGTCGCGGACCTCGACGCTCTCGTCCGGGTGCAGGATGACGTCGATGTCCTCCCCGAAGCCTCCCAGCGCCTCGTCGACCGAGTTGTCGATGATCTCCCAGAGGCAGTGCATGAGTCCGCGGGAGTCGGTCGAGCCGATGTACATCCCCGGGCGCTTCCGAACGGCTTCGAGACCTTCCAGCACGGACAGATGCCGCGCCGAGTAGTCGGAACTCGCCACTGAAGACCTCCGGATCCCGTCGCCGATCGGCGCACATCCGGCGCGCGCAGGTCGCCGCCGGGCCGCCTTCAACCCTAACGACCCACGCCGACCCCGCCGGACTTCGACACCCCAACGGCGCCGCTCCTACGCGGACAGCGAAATACCCCGTCGCGTGGCAACGAATTCCGCGGCGGCGTGTTTGGATAGGTGTACGACACGAGCGAAGAGGAGTGCAGATGTCTCAGGTCACCGCCGGAAGCACGGCAACGGTCGAACGCGACTCCTACCAGCTCACCGCCTCGGACCGTTGCGACAGCTGCGGAGCACAGGCCTACATCCGGGTCATGATCGGCGAGAGCGAGTTGCTCTTCTGCGCCCATCACGGCCGCCGTCACCAGGAGAAGCTCTCCGCCATCGCCACGGACTGGCACGACGAGTCGAGTCGGCTTCTCGAGGAAGTCTAGGTGGCAGCACGCCGCTCGCTCGGACTGCGACGGCGCATCGACTACTTCCTGTGGCGCGCCCGCAATGTCGACTGGGCGAACCTGTCTCGCATTTCACGCAAGCTGAGCGCGACGACGTGGAAGCCTGCCTGGCTCATCGCCGGTGACATGATCTGGTCAGCCGCAGCGCATGAGACCGGCTTCACCGACTACCAGGACTGGGACTTCCATCTCCTGAAGCACCGGGAACGCAAAACCTACATGACGCACCCGAAGTCGAATCACATCGCCCAGCTCGTCAACCAGAAGGCGTACCGGCACAACTTCGCGGACAAGTCGGAGTTCGTTCAGGTCTTCGCGAAGTATGTCGGTCGGGAGACCCTCGACGTGCGCACGGCATCCGTCGCCGAGCTGCAGAGGTTCGTCGAACACCACGAATCGGTCATGATCAAGGTGATCGACAGCGACGGAGGGCAGGGCATCGAGCGCAGGAATGCGGCGGCGATCGACGATTACGAGACGTTCCGTGACGAGCTTCTCGCGAATCGCCAGTTCCTCGTCGAGCAGGTCATCCCGCAGCATCCGGAAATGGCCGCGCTCAACCCGTCGAGCGTCAACTCCCTGCGCATCGTCACCTACTTCGACGGCACCGACGTGCACGTGCTCGCCCGGGTGCTCAAGATGGGCAACGACGATGTCATCGACAACTTCGCCCACGGCGGCATGTACACCATGCTCGACGAGAATGGACGGGCGGTGCACGCGGCCTTCGACGTCGCCGGCGACGCCTATGAGATCCACCCCGTCTCGGGGATTCGCATCCCCGGTTTCCAGGTGCCTCTCTACGACCAGGTGCTGGAGCTCGTCGACGAGGTCGCCCGGGTCATCCCACAGATCCCCTATGTCGGCTGGGATGTGGCCATCTCGCCGGATCGACCCGTCGTCATCGAGGGGAACTACAACACCGGGGTCTTCCAGGCGAAGCCGAGCCTCACCGGAACGAAGACCGGACTGCTCCCCCTCTACCGGGAAGTCATCGGCTTCTGACCGGCGAACGGCCGGGGTCGGGCGTCAGGCGCGGCGGATGATGCCGAGCGGCGTGCTCTGGTGGCCCTGCCCGAGGGGGTTGTCGGCGAGCACGCGCTCCATGAGTCGATCGCCTCGCGCGGTCAGGGTCGAGCCGAGCACGTTCCCGCCGAAGTCATTGATGTCGACGATGAGAACGTCGATGTCGGGCCGCAGCGCGGCCTTGAGCCGGCGTGCGACCTCGCGGGGACGGTCGGGGGCCAACACCACCTGAGAGTTGTAAGGGGGGATCGTGCCGCTCGTCGGCCCGTCGATGCCTCGCGCCCTGGGGCCCGCCACGACGTAGAAGGCGCCTCGCTTCCCGAACAGCTTCGTCACCGCGGCAACCGCAGCAGCGAACAGGATGCGCGGGGTTCCGCACTCCCGCAACGCCATCTCCATCGTCTCCGGCATTCCGAGACCGATCCCGCCGGGTGTCTTCGTGACGTACCGTGAGAGCCGTGTGGCCAGCGGGCGCGGGACGATCTCTTCGATCGGATACGCCCGGCCCTGGGTTATCGCGACGATCTTCTCGGTGACGAAAAGGGCGTCGCCGGCTTCGAGGCGATCGCTCGCGAATGCGGTGACGATCTCGACGATGTCGTCCTCCGGCCCGACCAGCCGCGTCCTGATCGGGAGGCGCAGGTAGCGCATCCCGTCGACCTCGACCTCGAGAGCCTTGCCCTCGTTGGGCTTCGCCGCCATGTCCGTCTACTCGAGGTAGTCGCGCAGCGACTGGGAGCGGGACGGATGGCGAAGCTTCGCCATCGTCTTCGACTCGATCTGGCGGATGCGCTCGCGCGTCACGCCGAACGTGTCGCCGATCTGGTCGAGCGTCTTGGGCATCCCGTCGCCGAGGCCGAAACGCATCCGGATGACGCCCGCCTCGCGCTCGGAGAGCGAGTCGAGCAGACTCTCGAGTTGCTTCTGCAGCATGGTGAACCCGACGGCATCCGCCGGCACGACGGCTTCGGTGTCCTCGATGAGGTCACCGAATTCGCTGTCGCCGTCCTCACCGAGCGGGGTGTGCAGGGAGATCGGCTCACGACCGTACTTCTGCACCTCGACGACCTTCTCCGGGGTCATGTCGAGCTCGCGACTCAGCTCTTCCGGAGTCGGCTCCCGGCCCAGGTCCTGGAGCATCTGGCGCTGCACGCGGGCGAGCTTGTTGATGACCTCGACCATGTGGACAGGGATGCGGATGGTGCGGGCCTGGTCCGCCATCGCGCGGGTGATCGCCTGGCGGATCCACCACGTCGCGTAGGTCGAGAACTTGAAGCCCTTGGTGTAGTCGAACTTCTCGACCGCCCTGATGAGGCCGAGGTTCCCCTCCTGGATGAGATCGAGGAACTGCATTCCGCGACCGGTGTAGCGCTTGGCCAGTGAGACGACCAGACGCAGGTTGGCTCCGAGGAGGTGTGCCTTGGCGCGCTGGCCGTCCTTGGCGACCCAGCGCAACTCGCGTTCTAGCTCCTTGCCGACCTTGCCTTTCTCGTTAGCGAGCTTGTCCTCGGCGAACAGCCCGGCCTCGATGCGCATGGCGAGTTCGACCTCTTCGGCGGCGTTCAGCAGCGCGACCTTGCCGATCTGCTTGAGGTAGTCCTTGACCGGGTCGGCCGTCGCACCGGTGATGGCTGCGGAGTAGACGGGGACCTCGTCCTCGTCGTCGACGAGCGAGAGCACGAGGGCGCCCGTCGGAAGCGGTTCGTTCGTTCCGGTCGACTCCTCATCGGCGTCGTCGTCGTCCGACTCCTCCGCGTCGCCCTTCGACGCCTCCGGCCGGCTCTTGCCCGCAGGGGCTTCGGCGTCGTCGTCGGACTCGTCCGCGTCGGTGTCGTCGTCGACGACGACCTCGTCCTCGGATGCCAGATCGGCAACATCCACGTCGAGTTCGATATCGTCGACTTCCTCGTCCACCTCGTCGTCGGTGGCCTTCGATCTCGTGGCCTTCGACTTCGACGTCGCCTTCACGGAGGCGGTTCCCGCTTTCGCCGGGCCGGACTTCCCGGCCTTCGCCGGCGCTGTCTTCGCGGTCGGCTTCGATGCCGGTACGGACTTAGCGGACGCAGCCCTGGCGGTGGTGGTCTTCGTCGCCGAGGGCTTGGCAGAAGCGGCCTTGGCAGCCGTGGTCTTCGCAGCTGGGGCCTTCGTGGCCGCCGCCTTCGCGGTCGGGGCCTTCGCCGCCTTCGCAGTGGTCGACTTCGAGGCAGGTGCCTTGGTCGCAGCCGCCTTGGTCGCAGCCGCCTTGGTCGCCGCCTTCGCGGGAGCCGCCTTTGCCGGAGCAGCCTTCGCCGCGGCAGCCTTCGCCGCGGCTGGCTTCGTCGCGGCTGGCTTGGTTGCAGCGGGCTTCGCCGGCGCTGCCTTCGCGGTCGTCTTCTTCTCGGTCGTCTTCTTCTCGGTCGCCTTGGGGGCGGTGGCCTTGGTTCTGGTTGCCATGGGGTCACCTTTCGTCAGCTGTGCTCCCGTACCGCCCGACCGCACGGCGTCGCCACACGGTGCTGGTCAGATTTCGGGCAGTACTAGGACCCATGTCAAGTCCCTGCCGCGCAACACCTGAATGCCACGACGACACGACGACCTGAACGGGTCCGTGGTCAATTATTGCACGGAAACCCACGGTCCCTCGACGGATGCCCCCGCAGTCGTTCCGATGCAGTAGTAGAGACAACCGAGCGCAGCTCTCCGGTATTCCGAAGTGCCGCGTTATTCGGGGCGAGTGGACCCCTGATCGTCGTCGCCGTTACGGCGCAGGGCGAGGAAGATCTCCAGTTCCGCGGCGATCTCATCCGCCGTCGGCAGCTCGCCGTCCTCGTCGGTGAGGGGCGACCGCAGCGGATTCCCCGCCATGTAGGAATCGTGACGCTCCTCGAGCGTGCCGACCAGTCGGGCCAGCTCGTGGTTGTTCTCCACCTGACCGTCGATCTTGGAGACGAACTCGCGGCTCTCCTCCTTGAGTTCCTCCGTGGCGAAGATGAGGCCGGTCGCCGAACTCACCGACTCGAGAGCCTTGATGGCGGCATCCGGGAACTCGGTGTCGGAAAGGTAGTGCGGTATCAGCAGCACGAAGCCCGCCGTGGGGTGGTCGAGCTGCTGGAGCCGGTACTCGACGAGGTGCAGCGCGTTGGCGAGCACCTGGGTGTGCGGCTTCCAGACCGAGAACGTCTCGATGAGCTCGGTGCGATTGCCGCTCACGGTCACGCCGATCGGTCGCGTGTGCGGCACCGGCATGGGGATCGCATGGACCCAGGTCGTCGACTTCGCCTGGTACCGGTCGATGAGACCGAGCACGGCTGCGGTGAACCGCTCCCACTGGAAGTCCGGCTCGTAGCCGGCGAGCAGCAGGAACTGCTGACCGATCTCGTCCTTGGCGAGATGGAGGGCGAGCGAGGCGGGACGGTAGTTCTCGAGGTGGTCCTGGTCGAAGTAGATGGTCGGGCGCCGCGCACGGTAGTCGAGCAGCGCGTCGTTGTCGAAGGTCGCGATGACACGGGTGTCGAGCGACCCGAGCAGGTGCTCGGTGAACTGGCTCACCGCACCACCGGCATCCGCGAAACCGGTCAGGCCGGCGACGAGCGGGAGCCCGCTCGGGACGTCGCTGACATCCGGATCGAGCTCATAGAGGCCGGACGGGTCTTCCATTCCTCAACTCTAACCGCGGGGGTTCGGGCCCGCAGACGGAAGCCGGGCGCACCGTCATGCCCTGAGCGAACAGCACCGGATGCCGCGTCCTGGTGCTCGTCCCGGCTGCAGCTAGCATGGCGGCATGACTGTTGCCTCGCTGCGGATCTCCCGCGACTCCGCCCTCACCGTCCCTGCCGACATCCTCGTGCTCGGGGTGAGCGGGGGTGACTCCGGCCCCACCCTGCACTCGGAGGATGCGGCGCTCGACGCGGTGCGCGCCTCCTTCGGCGCCCTCGGCATCACGGGTGCGGAAGACGAGGTCAGGCGAGTCGCCGGGGTCGGCGCCGCCGCCGGCATCGCTCTCGTCGGCCTCGGCTCGGGACCAGTGGACGCCAACCTCCTCCGCCGGGCCGCGGGTTCGGCGGCCAGGCAGCTCACCGGGGTCGGAAGCCTTGCGATCGCGCTGCCGACGACATCCGAGGAGGACGTCCTGGCTGTGCTCGAGGGCGCGGCGATCGGCTCCTACTCGTTCACGAGATTCCGTTCGGGCACGCCCGACGCCGCCAAGCTGCCGGCGACCGACATCACCGTCGTCGCCGATGTGGATGTCGCGGGCGACCCGGTGGCGCGGGCGGCAATCGTGGCCGGCGCCGTGCACGCCGTGCGCGACCTCGTGAACACCCCGCCCTCGCACCTCTACCCGGAGACCTTCGCCGCCGCGGCGCAGGAGCTCGCCGAGGGTGCGCCGGTGGCGGTGACGGTGCTCTCCGACGCCGAACTCGAGGCCGGTGGTTTCGGCGGCATCCGGGGCGTGGGCCAGGGATCGACCCGCGGTCCGCGACTCGTGAAGGTCGAGTACGCCCCGAAGGGCGCTTCCCGGCATCTCGCCCTCGTCGGCAAGGGCATCACCTTCGACTCCGGCGGGCTCTCGCTCAAGCCACCGGCATCGATGGTCGGGATGAAGTACGACATGACGGGCGCGGCGACGGTGCTCGCCGTCGCGCTGGCCGCGGCCAGGCTCGCGCTCCCCCTGCGCGTCACGGCCTGGCTGTGCATCGCCGAGAACCTGCCGTCGGGCTCCGCCATCCGGCCGAACGACGTGCTCACGATCCACGGCGGTAAGACGGTCGAGGTGCTCAACACGGACGCAGAGGGCCGTCTCGTGCTCGCCGACGGGATCGCCGCCGCGAGCGAGGAGAACCCGGATGCGATCATCGACGTCGCCACGCTCACCGGCGCGGCCCGGGTCGCCCTCGGTGACCGCTACGTCGGGACGATGGGTGACGAGACACTCGTCGGCGAGCTCGTGGATGTCTCGAAGAAGATCGGCGAGACCCTGTGGCCCATGCCGCTGCCCGCCGAGCTCCGCAGCCTCCTCAACTCCGATGTCGCCGACATCGCGAACGTCAAGATCGGGAGCACCGCGGCCGGCATGCTCGTCGCCGGCGTGTTCCTGCAGGAGTTCGTCGGGAAGGCGCAGGACGGCTCGCGCATCCCGTGGGCGCACCTGGACATCGCCGGCCCGGCCAACAACGACGGAGGCGGATTCGGCTACACCGGCAAGGGGCCGACCGCCGTCACGGTTCGAACCCTGATCGCGCTGGCTGAGCGGATTTCGCTCGCGTAGTAAAGTCGAGGTGGCGGGAGAATCCGCCGAACCAATCCCCCCGTCGCGACTCGGCGACAGGTGCGTGAACAGGCTGAAACTCGAGGGAGTCGCCCGGTGTCGGAACAGAACTTTGACCTTGTCGTGCTCGGAGCAGGAAGCGGCGGCTACGCTGCGGCCCTGCGTGCCACCCAGCTCGGCATGAGCGTCGGCCTCATCGAGAAGGGGAAGGTCGGGGGTACCTGCCTGCACGTCGGCTGCATCCCCACCAAGGCGCTCCTGCACTCCGCCGAGGTCGCGGATGTCGCCCGCGAATCCGCTAAGTACGGCGTGACCGCGACCGTCGAGGGCATCGACATCGCCGGTGTCACCGCGTACCGCGAGGGCATCGTCGCGAGCAAGTACAAGGGACTCCAGGGGCTCATCAAGACCCGTGGCATCACCGTGATCGAGGGTGAGGGCAAGCTCGTCTCCCCCAACACCGTGCAGGTGGGCGATGACCGCATCACGGGCAAGAACGTCGTGCTCGCGACCGGCTCGTACTCACGCTCCCTCCCCGGACTCGAGATCGGCGGGCGCGTCATCACCTCCGAGCAGGCGCTCGAGCTGCCCTTCGTACCGCGCAAGGTCGCGGTGCTCGGCGGCGGCGTCATCGGCGTCGAGTTCTCCAGCGTCTGGCGTTCGTGGGGCGCCGAGGTCACCATCATCGAGGCACTGCCTCACCTCGTGCCGAACGAGGACGAGACCGTCAGCAAGCAGTTCGAGCGCGCGTTCCGCAAGCGCGGGATCGACTTCAAGCTCGGCGTGCGCTTCCAGAGCGTGACCCAGAACGAGAGCGGCGTCGTCGTGACCCTCGAGAACGGCGAGACCGTCGAGGCCGAGATCCTGCTCGTCGCCGTCGGCCGCGGGCCGTCGACCGCCGGCCTGGGCTTCGAGGAGGTCGGCGTGACCATGGATCGCGGCTTCGTCATCACGAACGAGCGCCTCGCCACCAACCTGCCCGGCGTCTACGCCGTCGGCGACATCGTCCCCGGTCTCCAGCTCGCCCACCGCGGCTTCCAGCAGGGCATCTTCGTGGCCGAGGAGATCGCCGGGCTGAACCCCATCGTGATCTCCGACAACAACATCCCGAAAGTCACCTACTCCGATCCCGAGGTCGCCTCGATCGGCCTCAGCGAGGCGAAGGCGAAGGAGCAGTACGGCGACGACAAGGTGTCGAGCTATGACTACAACCTCGCCGGCAACGGCAAGAGCCACATCATCGGCACCTCCGGCTCGATCAAGGTCGTCCGGGTCAACGACGGCCCGGTCGTCGGTGTCCACATGATCGGCGCGCGCGTCGGCGAACTCATCGGCGAAGCGCAGCTCGCCGTGAACTGGGAGGCGTACCCCGAGGACGTCGCCCCCCTCATCCACGCCCACCCGACGCAGAACGAGGCCCTCGGCGAAGCGTTCCTCGCCCTCGCCGGCAAGCCGCTGCATGCCGTCTGATCACGAACGCGAACTATGCTGGTTGAGACAGCCACGGTCCTGAAGGAGCACCACTGATGAGCGAATCCGTCAACCTGCCGGCACTCGGCGAGAGTGTCACTGAAGGAACGGTGACCCGCTGGCTGAAGAAGGTCGGCGACCGGGTCGAGGTCGACGAGCCGCTGGTGGAGGTCTCCACCGACAAGGTCGACACCGAGATCCCCTCGCCCGTCGCCGGCGTGCTCGAGGCGATTCTGGTCGCCGAGGACGAGACCGTCGAGGTCGGAACCCCACTCGCCACGGTCGGCGACGGCTCCGGCGGGGGCGAGGCTCCTGCCGCACCTGCTGCCGAGGCTGCGGATGCCGGGGTCGCGCCTGCTGAACCTGCTGCTCCCGCTGCCCCGGTTTCGGAAGCCCCTGCTGCTCCTGCTGCGCCGGTTTCGGAAGCCCCCGCTGCTCCCGCTGCGCCGGCCCCGGAAACCGTCGAGGCCGCGCCGGCCGAGCAGCCTGCGCCCGCTCCCACCGCTGTGCCCGAGACCGTCACCGCGACCGCCCCGGATGCACCCGGCCCCGCCGCCCAGGCGCCTGCCGCCGAGCAGCCTGCCGCCCAAACGCCCGCCGCCGAGCCGGCCGTCGAGACGCCCCCGGCCCCTGCACCTGCCCCTGAGGCGTCCGCCGGCGAAGCTCCGGCAGCCACTCCGGCACCGACGGAGGCGCCGGCTGCAGCGACTCCTCCGCCTGCGGCTGCCGCTCCGGCAGCACCCGTACCGGCCGAATCGGCACCGGAAGCGCCCGCGGCCAACGCAGGCTACGTGACCCCCCTCGTCCGCAAGCTCGCGAACGACAACGGGATCGACCTCTCGACCATCACCGGTTCGGGCATCGGCGGACGTATCCGCAAGCAGGATGTGCTGTCCGCCGCATCCGGAACCGCGCCCGTCGCCCGCAAGCCGCTGGAGACCTCACCGCTGCGCGGCACGACCGTGCCGATGTCCCGCCTGCGCAAGGTCGTCGCCGAGCGCGCCGTCATCTCGATGCAGACCTCCGCGCAGCTCACGACGGTGGTCGAGGTCGACGTGACCGCCGTCGCCAAGCTGCGGGACGAGGTGAAGGGCGATTTCCAGAAGAAGACCGGTAACAAGCTGAGCTTCCTCCCCTTCTTCACGCTCGCCGCGGCGGAGGCGCTCAAAGCGTTCCCGATCGTCAACGCGACGATCGACGGCGAGAACATCGTCTACCCGGGCCAGGAGAACATCAGCATCGCCGTCGACACCGAGCGCGGCCTGCTCACCCCGGTCATCCGCAACGCAAGCGACCTCGACATCGCCCAGCTCGCCGGCGAGATCGCCGATCTCGCCGCGCGCACGCGGGACAACAGGCTGAAGCCCGACGAGCTCGCCGGCGGCACCTTCACCGTGACCAACACCGGTTCGCGCGGGGCGCTCTTCGACACCCCGGTCGTCTTCCTCCCCCAGTCCGCGATCCTCGGGACCGGTATCGTCGCGAAGAAGCCGGTCGTCGTCTCCGACAACGGGCTCGACGCGATCGCCATCCGCTCGGTCGTGTACCTCGCGCTCTCCTACGACCATCGCATCGTGGATGGCGCGGATGCCGCGCGGTTCCTCGTGGCGGTCAAGGATCGGCTGGAGGCCGGCGACTTCCGCGGCAACCTCGGGCTCGGCTAGGGAGACTCCCCCGTCAGGACCTCATCCGCGAATACCAGGTCGCGGATGCGCCAGCCCTGATCGGTCTTCACGAGCAGCAGGGATGCGCTTGCGCCCTCCGACGTGTCCGCCGACAGCAGCGCGCTGTCGCCCAACCGGTCGACGAGACTGATCGCGGCACCCACCAGCTCGGGTTCTTCCGGCACGATTCCCTGCTCCTGAATCAGGCGGATGCGGTAGGAGCCGGCCTCCATCGCCGCCGACCCCGGCTGAGCGACCCCGTCGAGGCAGAGGACCGAGGCTTCGTGCAGGCAGGTCGCCCGCGCGGCCAACAGCGCACCCGCTGCGGCGACCGGGTCATCGGCCGTCACGGCGGCATCCACGACAACCGGAGGGGCCGTCTCAGGATGGGAGCCCGCTAAAGGCTCCGGCGTTGCCGACGATGCCCCCGGCCGTGACGACGGCGCCGGTCCTGACGACGGTCCAGGCAGGAGCATGACCGTCGCGACGACCGCGGCGACGACGATGCCGGCGATGATCCACACCGGCTTGCGCACGGGCGCGAGCACCTGACGCACTTTCGACTTCAGCGCCGCGAACGGCCCCTTCTCGAGCAACGGCCCGAGCCGATCGGTCACGATGCCGAGGAAGGACTCCGGCAGGTGAAGGAGGGAGAAGGCCTCGCGCACCGGACTCGATCCCGCCGGCTCGGGAACCTCGGCCGCCATCGCATCCGGATCCCACCCCAGGCGTGGGGGCAGTCGCGTCGGCGAGTGCCCCGCCTCCCATCGCTCGAAGTGGACCGGCTTCGCCTCAGCACACCGGAACAGGCGGTCGGCGAGCTCCTTCAGCCAGGCCTGGGGGTCGGCCGGCTCGGTCGGGTGGGCCAGGTCGGCTTGGTCCAGCCAGGCACGAACCTCCCCGGCATCGGGACCGAGGGTCGCCCGGCAGACTCCGGCCAGCCGGGCCAGGTCCGCGGCGACCCCCGGTTCTGCGGCAAGCTGCGCCGGGGGGAGACTTGCGCCATCGGGCGAGGACGGGAAATCGCCGGCGAGACCCGCGGACCCGAAGCGCGCGAGGACCGGGCCGCCCTCCTCGTCGAACAGCACAGCGGCAGGGCGGATCCCGCCATGAGTCACCCCGACCCGGTGCAGCTCGCCGACGGCGAGGGCCAGCGGCGCGAGAACAGTGACCGCTTCGCCGAGCGGCAAGGGGTCGGCGGAGACGAGTGCGCCGAGGCTGACGGCGGAGAGGCGGCGAAGAATCAGGCAGGGCAGGCCATCCGGTGCCGTCGTGAGATCTTCGAGCCGCAGCAGGTGCCGGTCGGACGCGCGGGCGAGCGCCTCGATCTCGGCGTTGATGCCGTCGGAGGCCGTACCGGGGCGATACACCTTGACGGCCACCGTCTCGGGCCCCGACCCCGTCGTTCCGCCGTGCCCGAGCCAGACATCCGCCCGTGCGCCGACGCCGAGGATGCGTATGAGCCGGTAACCGCCGATCGAGTCCACGACGGCATCCTCCCGTCCCCCGAACGACTCCCCCGGCCGCGAACCCCGGAACGGTGCACAACGCGGTGATCTGGGGTTTGGGGCGGAGTGGAGCCGGTATCCTTGGAGGCATGGCACGCACCAAGGACTCGAGCCCGAAACCCGCGAAGGAACCCGGTCGTCTCAAGCAGATGTACCAGGTCTTCCAGATGACCAGGCGGTACGACTCGACCGCCGTCTGGTGGATGGCCCTCGGCTTCGCGCTGCCGCTCCTGGTGGGCCTGCTCCTGGGAGTCCTGCTCTCCGGCGACAGCGTCTTCGGCCTCGTGCTGTGGATCGTGGCCGGCGTGCTCGCCGGCGTGCTCGGCTTCCTCGTGATCCTCGGCCGCAAGGCCGAGAAGGCCGCATACTCGCAGATCGCCGGGCAACCCGGCGCGGTCGGCGCCGTGCTCAAGAGCTCGCTCCCCCGCGGCTGGACCGGCAGCGAGATGCCCGTGGCGATCAGCCCCAAGACGCAGGATGCCGTCTACCGCGCCGTCGGCAAGGGCGGCGTCGTGCTCATCGGCGAAGGCCCGGCCACCCGCACCCAGAAGATGGTCGACGACGAGCGGCGCAAGATCGCACGCATCCTGCCGAACGTCCCGGTCAACGTGCTTCAGGTCGGTCCTGACCCGGAGTCGGTCCCCCTGCACAAGCTCTCCCGCCGCCTCGGCAAGTTCAAGAAGGCCCTCAACAAGGCCGAGATCTACGCGGTGAGCAACCGCGTGAGTTCACTGCACAAGGGGCCGAACCTGCCGATCCCGAAGGGCGTCGACCCCATGAAGGTGCGGGCGCAACGCCGCGCCTGACCATAAGGCACCGGGTGCGGGCGCAGCGCCGCGCCTGAGCGACGCATCCTCTTCGCCGTCCGCTACTGGACGAGCAGCACCGTTCCCGCCGCCTTGTCGTGCAGGCCGCGCTGGTCACGGTCCCAGATGAGGGCCGGGATCACGAGGCACAGCAGCAGGGTCCGAACGATCGGACGCCAGGCGCCGATCCAGCCGCCGGCGAGCGGCACGACGCGCATCCGGAACACCCTCTGGCCGATGCTGCCGTTGATGAGCGTGATGAAGACGAACTGGGTGAGGGCGAAGATGCCGAGGGTCGCGAAGGCGTCGTAGTGGAAGAACGCGACCGAGATGAGCACGCTCAGGCCCCAGTCGATGACGAGAGCTCCCACGCGACGGAGCGGCCGGGCGATCGAGCGCGAGCCGGATTCGGGCAGGCCGAGTCGTTCACCCGGCCATCGCTGCTCGTCCGGGCGCCCACCGGGACGCTGGGAGGCTGACTGGTCGGGCACCACTCGATCCTAAGGCGCCCGTGACTTCCAGAGATTCGTCCGGCACGAAACATGGGTGAAACAATGGGGACACTGCCACGAAACCGGCCGGGAATAGCCTCGCACTGGTTGCGCGAGGCAACCGGTCCCGTTTTCGCAGCCAAGGAGCCCGTCAATGTTCAGCGATTCGTCCGAAGTCCTCAAGTTCATCAAGGACACCGACGTCAAGTTCCTCGATATCCGCTTCACCGACCTGCCGGGGGTCCAGCAGCACTTCAACATTCCCGCGGCGAGCGTCGATGAGGAGTTCTTCACGGTCGGCCAGCTCTTCGACGGCTCGTCCATCCGCGGTTTCGCGTCGATCCACGAATCCGACATGCAGTTGATCCCGGATGTCACCACCGCCTACGTCGACCCGTTCCGCATGGAGCGCACGCTCATCATGCTCTTCGACATCTACAACCCGCGGAACGGCGAGATCTACGGGCGCGACCCGCGGCAGGTGGCGCGCAAGGCGGAGAAGTACCTGGCCTCGACCGGGATCGCCGACACCGCGTTCTTCGCCCCGGAGGCCGAGTTCTACATCTTCGACGACGTGCGCTACGAGGTGAAGCAGAACTCCAGCTTCTTCGCCGTCGACTCGGAGGAGGGCGCCTGGAACACCGGCCGCGTCGAGGAGGGCGGCAACCTGGCCAACAAGACGCCGTTCAAGGGCGGCTACTTCCCGGTGAGCCCGGTGGACAAGCAGGCCGACCTGCGCGACGACATCAGCCTCAAGCTCATCGAGGCCGGGCTCATCCTCGAGCGCGCCCACCACGAGGTCGGTTCGGGCGGCCAGGCCGAGATCAACTACCGCTTCGACACGATGGTGCACGCGGCCGACGACATCCTGAAGTTCAAGTACATCGTCAAGAACACGGCGGAGGCGTGGGGCAAGACGGCGACGTTCATGCCGAAACCGCTCTTCGGCGACAACGGCTCGGGCATGCACACGCACCAGTCGCTGTGGAACGACGGCAAGCCGCTGTTCTACGACGAGAGCGGCTACGGCGGGCTCTCCGACCTCGCGCGCTGGTACATCGGCGGACTGCTCAAGCACGCGCCAGCGGTGCTCGCCTTCACGAACCCGACCGTCAACAGCTACCACCGGCTGGTTCCCGGATTCGAGGCTCCCGTCAACCTCGTCTACTCGGCGGGCAACCGCTCGGCGGCCATCCGCATCCCGATCACCGGGACGAACCCGAAGGCCAAGCGCATCGAGTTCCGGGCCCCGGACGCCTCGGGCAACCCGTACCTCGCCTTCGCTGCCCAGCTCATGGCCGGCCTCGACGGCATCCGGAACAAGATCGAGCCTCACGAGCCGGTCGACAAGGACCTCTACGAGCTGCCGCCCGAGGAGGCCAGGAACATCCCGCAGGTGCCGGGCTCGCTCGACGCTGCGCTGCTCGCGCTCGAGGCCGACACCGACTTCCTCACCGCGGGCGGCGTGTTCACGCAGGATCTCATCGACACCTGGATCGCCTACAAGCGCGAGAAGGAACTGCTGCCGATGGCCCAGCGCCCGCACCCCTTCGAGTACGAGCTGTACTACGGGGTCTGAGTCGCGGAGCCGTAGAAGCGCTCCTCGAAGACCTGGCGGGCGCGGCGCGTGACGCGGAGGTAGTCGTCCTCGAGACGGCTCGCCGAGCGAGGCGGGTAGCCCATGATGCGGGCGACGCCGTCGAGTTGTGTGCGATCTCGGGGTAGAACATCCGACGTCTTCGAGGTCCACAGCATGAGGGCTGAGCGCGTGCGGGAGGCGAAGATCCACGCCTCGCGCAGCGTTCGGACCTCGGATGTCGTGAGCAGTCCCGCCTCGCGCGCCACCTTGAGCGCCTCAAGCGTCGAGGTCGTGCGCAGGCCTTCGATCGCTGCACCGTGCTGCAGCTGCAGGAGCTGCACGAGCCACTCGACGTCGCTCAGAGATCCTCGGCCGAGCTTGAGGTGCCGCGTCGGGTCTGCCGCCTGCGGCAGACGCTCCGACTCGACCCGCGCCTTGATGCGCCTGACCTCGCGAACATCCTCCTCGCCGATCGCCAGGGGGTAGCGCACCTCGTCGGCGAGCACCTCGAACGCCGTGAGCAGCGACTCGTCGCCAGCGACACCCCGAGCACGCAGGAGCGCCTGCGCCTCCCAGGTGAGCGACCAGCGACGGTAGTAGGCGCGATACGAATCGAGCGAGCGCGCCACCGGGCCGTTCTTGCCCTCCGGGCGCAGGCCGATGTCGAGGTCGAGGGGCACCTGGAGGTCGTCGGTGAGGCGACCCAGCTCCGCCACGATCCTCTCCGCGGCCTTCTGGGCCGACTCGCCCTCCGCCGCGCGGTACACGTGCACGACATCGGCATCGGAGCCGAAGCCGAGCTCCCCGCCGCCGAAACGTCCCATGCCGATGACGGCGAACTCCATCCCCTGGGGCTCGTCGATGTCCGGCCCCGACCGCGCTATGGCGAGCGCTGCATGGATCGTGGCCGTCGTGACGTGGCTCAGGGCGCGGCCCAGCTCCTCGATCGTCAGCAGGCCCAGGATGCTCGCAACGGCGAGACGGAGGATCTCACGCCGACGGGCCATCCTGACCGCCTGGGCAGCCGTATCCGGGTCGCCGGCGTGCCGCAGGGCGATCGCTCCGCCCTCCTCGAGAAGCACAGAGAGCGGACGCGGTACGAGATCGGCATCGTTCTCGAGCCAGGCGACGGCTTCCGGGATGCGCTCGAACAGGTCGCCGACGAACCGCGAGCCGGAGAGCACCTGGGTGAGCCGGTGGGCGGCGCCGGATGAGTCGCGCAGCATCCGCAGGTACCAGTGCGACTCGCCGAGCGCCTCGCTCAGCCGGCGGAAGACGAGGAGGCCGTGATCCGGGTCGGCCCCTTCGGCGAACCACTGCAGAAGGATCGGGAGCAGGTTGCGCTGGATCGTCGCCCGGCGCGAGATCCCGGCGGTGAGCGCCCCGATGTGCCGGAGTGCGCCATCCGGGTCGCGGAAACCGATCGCGGCGAGCCGCGCGACGGCCTGCTCGCTCGTGAGCGCGAACCCCTCCTCGGGCAGCGTCGCGACCGCGGAGAGCAGCGGGCGGTAGAACAACCGCTCGTGCAGGGTGCGCACCTCGGTCTTGACCGCCTGCCAGCGCTCGAGCAGCTCGGGTGCGGTCGTCGCGAGCCCGGTCGCACGCGCGAGCACGCGCAACGCGCCCTCCTCGCGCGGCATGAGGTGGGTACGCCGAAGACCGGCGAGCTGCAGTCTGTGCTCCAGGAGCCGCAGGAACCGGTAGTCGCGTCCGAAGACCGCCGCTTCGTCGCGACCGATGTAGCCGTGCTCGGCGAGGGCGGCGAGGGCCGGGAGCGTCCCGCCCTGCCGCACGCCGTCATCCACCTGGCCGTGCACGAGCTGGAGCAGTTGGATCGTGAACTCCACATCGCGCAGCCCGCCGGGTCCGAGCTTCAGCTGCACGTCGCGCTCGCCCGCCGGGATGTGCTCGGTGACGCGCTCGCGCATCCGCTGCACCGACTCGACGAAGTTGTCGCGCCCCGCGCTCGACCAGACGAGGGGCGAGAGCGCCTCGACGTAGCGGGCGCCGAGGGCGAGGTCTCCGGCGAGCGGTCTGGCCTTGAGCTGCGCCTGGAATTCCCAGCCCTTCGCCCAGCGGTCGTAGTAGGCGAGGTGCGAGTCGAGCGTTCGGACGAGGGCGCCGTCCTTGCCCTCCGGCCGCAGGTTCGCGTCGACCTCCCAGAGCTCCGGCTCCGGCGCCGGGCCGTGGATGCCGCGGCCGAGCTGAATGGCCAGCCGGGTCCCGATCTCCACGGCGCGGTCCGCCGTCACACCGTCACCGGCCTCGACGACATAGATGACGTCGACGTCGCTCACGTAGTTGAGTTCGTGCGCACCGGCCTTGCCCATGCCGATGACCGCGAGTCCCGTGGCCGAGACCTCCTCCGGCGGAAACTGCAGCGTTCGGCGGGCGATCGACAGTGATGCGTCGAGAGCGGCGCCCGCGAGGTCGGCGAGCGCGCCGGCTACCGCCTCGATGCCCTCGAGCGGATCCTCCTGCTCGAGATCGTGGGCTGCAATCCTGGCGAGGATGCTGCGGTAGCGCACGCGCAGGGCCACGATCGCACCGTCAGCACTGAACCCATCGACCGCGGGGCCTTCGACCGCGGCCAGCAGCTCGTGACGCAGCTCCTCCCCCATCGGCAACCCGGTGAGCGGCTCCGCGAGAGCGGCAAGCTCCTCGGGCCTCCTGCGGAAGAACTCGCCGAGCCCCGCCGACGCGCCGAGCACCCGGATGAGGCGCGCAGCGGTATCCGGAGCCCCCAGCGCACGCCCGAGTTCGTCCGGCGCATGCTCGCGCAGCCGAACGAGATACCGCAGCGCCTGGTCGGGGTCGGCGGCGAGCGCGAAAAGCGGGACGAGACTCGCATCGAAGCCGGCGAGCTGCGACCCGGCGACTCCCAGCTCGGCGAACCCGAGGCGGGCGAGTTCGGTGAGCGAGGTGCGCTCCCGTGACGAGGTGCGCTCCCGCGACGAATCTGGCCGGGCCATGGCGCGCTAGAGCATCTCCAGGTTGCTCTGCAACTCGAAGGGGGTCACCTGGGCCCGATAGGTGCTCCACTCCCGCTGCTTGTTGAGCAGCACGTAGTTGAACACCTGCTCGCCGAGCGTCTCGGCGACGAGCTCGGAACCCTCCATGATCGAGACCGCGTGGTCGAGGCTCGCCGGCAGCGCGCTGTAGCCGAGGGCTCGGCGCTCGGAGTCGGTGAGGTTCCAGACGTTGTCCTCGGCCTCCGCCGGCAGGTCGTAGCCCTCTTCGATGCCCTTGAGGCCCGCGGCAAGCATGAGCGAGTAGGCCAGGTACGGATTCGCGGCAGAGTCGATCGCGCGGTACTCGACGCGGGAGCTCTGCCCCTTGCTCGGCTTGTACAGCGGCACCCGGATGAGCGCCGAGCGGTTGTTGTGCCCCCAGCACACGAAGCTCGGCGCCTCTCCCCCGCCCCACAGCCGCTTGTAGGAGTTCACGAACTGGTTGGTTACGGCGGTGATCTCCGGCGCATGGTGCAGAAGGCCGGCGATGAACTGCCGTCCGACCTTCGAGAGCTGGTACTGGGCACCGGCCTCGTAGAACGCGTTCGTGTCGCCCTCGAAGAGCGACATGTGGGTGTGCATGCCGGAGCCCGGATGCTCGGAGAACGGCTTCGGCATGAACGTCGCGTAGACGCCCTGCTCGATCGCGACCTCCTTCACCACGGTGCGGAAGGTCATGATGTTGTCGGCCGTCGTGAGGCCGTCGGCATAGCGCAGGTCGATCTCGTTCTGCCCAGGGCCCCCCTCGTGGTGGCTGAACTCGACCGAGATGCCGAGGTCTTCGAGCATCCGCACCGAGCGGCGGCGGAAGTCATGCGCGGTGCCGCCGGGGACATTGTCGAAGTAACCGGCCGAATCCACCGGAACCGGGCGGCCGTTCTTGTCGAGCTTCGAGCTCTTGAGCAGGTAGAACTCGATCTCCGGATGCGTGTAGAACGTGAACCCGCGGTCGGCCGCCTTCTCGAGCGTGCGCTTGAGCACATTGCGCGGGTCGGCGACGGCGGGCTCGCCGTCCGGGGTGGTGATGTCGCAGAACATCCTGGCGGTCGGGTCGATCTCGCCACGCCAGGGAAGGATCTGGAAGGTGGCCGGATCCGGATGCAGCAGCACGTCGGCCTCGAAGAGTCGCGTGAGGCCCTCGATGGCCGAACCGTCGATGCCGACGCCCTCCGCGAAGGCGCCCTCGACCTCTGCGGGCGCGATCGCCACGGACTTGAGCGTGCCCACGACATCCGTGAACCACAACCTCACGAACTTGACCCCGCGCTCCTCGATGGTGCGCAGGACGAAGTCACGCTGCTTGTCCATGAGCTCCCCTTCCGTGACGTCGTCTGGCGGCTGTTTCCGGCCCGATATCAGGCTAGTGGCTAGAATCGCTCCATGACTGATCCCGCAGCCGCTGCTGCCCAGGCAAATCTCAAGAAGGTGCGGACGAGGCACTTCCAGTCCGCCAAGGAGAACGGGATCAAGATCACCGGCCTCACGAGCTACGACCAGTTGAGCGCTTCGATCTTCGACAAGGCCGGCATCGACTTCCTGCTGGTCGGCGACTCGGCGGGCAACAACGTGCTCGGGTTCGACACGACGCTTCCGGTCACCGTCGATGAACTCATCCCCCTCACCCGTGCGGTGGCCGGCGCCGTGACGCGTGCCTTCGTGGTCGCCGACATGCCCTTCGGCTCCTACGAGAGCAGCCCTCAGGAGGCTCTGCACACCGCCTTCCGCTTCATGAAGGAGACGCACGCGCATGCCGTCAAGCTCGAGGGCGGCCAGCGCAGCGCAGAGCAGATCCACCGGATCGTGTCGGCCGGAATCCCGGTCATGGCACATATCGGTTTCACCCCGCAGAGTGAGCACGGCCTCGGTGGACATATAATCCAAGGACGAGGCGAAGGGCTCGATCAGCTCCTCGCCGATGCGCATGCCGTCGAAGATGCCGGTGCTTTTGCCGTTGTGCTCGAGATGGTGCCGGCAACGTCCGCCGCACAGGTGACGAAAGAACTGCGTATTCCGACCATCGGCGTGGGCGCCGGTCCGGATGTCGACGGCCAGCTTCTGGTCTGGACCGACTGGGCCGGTATGACGACGGGGCGGATTCCGAAGTTCGTCCGCCAGTACGCGAACCTT
This sequence comes from Leifsonella bigeumensis, assembly GCF_039537265.1. Taxonomy (NCBI): domain Bacteria; kingdom Bacillati; phylum Actinomycetota; class Actinomycetes; order Micrococcales; family Microbacteriaceae; genus Leifsonella; species Leifsonella bigeumensis. The sequence goes on from NZ_BAABAE010000003.1 coordinate 1,264,850, forward strand.
GCCGGAGTTCTCACGGATGCCGCAAACGCCTACCGGGCGGATGTCGCGAACGGTGCCTACCCGGCCCCGGAGCACAACTACGAGTAACCGGTCGTTGCTCGCGCCCACCGGCGCGACCCCGACGGCGCGCCACCGTACGCTTCGAACGAAAGGGCTCCATGCAGCCGTCTACGTCGTCCGTCATCAATGAGACTTTCGCCGCCGCAGTCTCCCGCAACCCCGAGGAGCCGGAGTTCCACCAGGCCCTCAGCGAGGTGCTGGAGTCGATCGAACCGGTCATCGCGCAGCATCCGGAGTATGTCGAGGCCGGCATCCTCGAGCGGCTCGTCGAACCGGAGCGCCAGGTCCTGTTCCGGGTTCCCTGGGTCGACGATTCGGGTGCGATCCGGGTCAACCGTGGCTTCCGGGTGCAGTTCAACTCCGCACTCGGGCCCTACAAGGGCGGTCTGCGGTTCCACCCCACGGTGAACCTGAGCATCATGAAGTTCCTCGGCTTCGAGCAGACGTTCAAGAATGCGCTCACCGGCCAGGGCATCGGCGGTGCGAAGGGCGGGAGCGACTTCGACCCGCATCGTCGCTCGGATGCCGAGATCATGCGGTTCTGCCAGTCCTTCATGACGGAGCTCGCCCGGCACATCGGCGCCGACACTGACGTGCCCGCGGGCGACATCGGCGTGGGCGGCCGGGAGATCGGCTACCTCTTCGGCCAGTACCGCAGAATCACGAACCGTCACGAGTCGGGCGTGCTCACCGGCAAGGGCATCGGCTGGGGCGGCGCGCAGGTGCGCACCGAGGCGACCGGCTACGGCGCAGTGTTCTTCCTGGAGGAGATGCTCTCCGTGCGCAGGGACAGCGTGGAGGGCAAGACCGCGATCGTCTCCGGCTCCGGAAACGTGGCGATCTATGCGATCGAGAAGCTGCAGCAGCTCGGTGCGAAGCCCATCACCGCATCCGACTCCTCTGGTTTCATCGTCGACGAGGCCGGCATCGACCTCGAGCTGCTCAAGGATCTCAAGGAGGCCGGCCGCGAGCGCATCTCGGCCTACGCCGCCCGCCGCCCGAGCGCCCGCTTCGTCGGCTCGGGCCGGGTGTGGGAGGTGCCGGGGCAGCTCGCGATCCCGGCGGCGACTCAGAACGAGCTCGGTTCGGATGACGCTGCCGCCCTCGTGCGCGGCGGTGTGCTCGCCGTCGCCGAGGGCGCCAACATGCCGAGCACCCCGGATGCCGTCGAGGTCTTCCAGCAGGCCGGCGTGCTGTTCGCCCCCGGTAAGGCCGCCAACGCGGGCGGTGTGGCGACCTCAGCGCTCGAGATGGCCCAGAACGCGGCCCGCGAGCGCTGGAGCTTCGAGGACAGCGAGCGACGGCTGCAGGCCATCATGTGCGACATCCACGCGGCGTCGTTCGCGGCGGCCGAGCGCTACGGGCATCCGGGCGACTACGTCGTGGGCGCCAACGCCGCCGGTTTCGTGCGCGTGGCCGATGCCATGCTCGCCCAGGGGCTCGTGTAGCTGGCAACTCCCTTGGTGACGCGCGCTCCTCAGGGAGCGGTCACAGCCGATCAGTCGTCGGCGGCGTCTTCCTCCGCCCAGCGACGGGCACGCTCATCGACGATCTGCCAGGCGCGGGCGGCATCCTCACGCGTCTCGAAGGGCCCCAGCCGGTCGAGCGCGAGGGACTGCGGCCCCTCCTCGACCTCGTTCGTCCTCGTGTTGAACCACCACTCGGTCATCGGTACCTCCTCGGCAGCCTAAAATCGATCCTATGCCCAGGGACAGAGACGGCCACCTCGTTCCCGGACGACTCTCACCTCAGCGCCAGGTACCCGCTTCGATCCCCCGCCCCGAGTACGTCGGCAGGGCCGAACCGACACTCTCCGGCATCGACGTGTACGGCGAGGAGGCGATCGACCGCATCCGGGAGTCCGGCCGCATTGCAGCGCTCGCGATTGATGCTGTGGGCGAGGCGATCCGCCCGGGTGTCACGACCGACGAACTCGATCGCATCGGCCACGAGTTCCTTCTCGCACACGACGCCTACCCCTCGACCCTCGGCTATCGCGGCTACCCCAAGTCGCTGTGCAGCTCGCTCAACGAGGTCATCTGCCACGGCATCCCCGACGACACCCTGCTGCAGGATGGCGACATCATCAACATCGACATCACCGCCTACAAGAACGGCATGCACGGCGACACGAACCGCACCTTCCTCGTCGGAGACGTGGCCCCGGATGTCGCCGCGCTCGTCGAGCGCACCGAGGAGGCGCTGCGGCGTGGCATCCGGGCGGCCGCCGTGGGCCGGCAGGTCAACGTCATCGGCCGGGCGATCGAGTCCTACGCGAAACGCTTCGGATACGGGGTCGTGCGCGACTTCACCGGGCATGGGGTGGGCGAGGCGTTCCACTCCGGCCTCGTCATCCCCCACTACGACACCGAGGCGTTCACCGACGTCATCGAGGACGGCATGGTGTTCACGATCGAACCCATGCTCACCCTGGGCAGCGCCGACTGGGACCTCTGGGACGACGACTGGACCGTGACCACGAAAGACAAGAGCATGACCGCCCAGTTCGAGCACACCATCGTCGTCAGGGAGAATGGAACCGAAATCCTGACACTCAGCGAAAAGGACGTTGCATGACCACGACGGCCGTCGGCATCGACATCGGGGGAACCGGCATCAAGGGGGCGATCGTCGACGTCGCCACCGGTGAGCTTCTCACCGACCGGATGAAGCTCCCGACGCCGGCGGGGGGCAAGCCGGACGACATCCTCGACACCGTCCTCGCGCTCTTCGACGAGCTGGGCGAGGTGAGCGATGACGCCCCGGTCGGCGTGTGCTTCCCCGCGATCGTGCTCCACGGGCGCACGATGTCGGCCGCGAACGTCTCGAAGAAGTGGATCGGGCTCGAAGCGGAGAAGCTGTTCGAGCAGAAGCTCGGCCGGGACATCCACTTCGTCAACGACGCGGATGCCGCAGGCGTCGCCGAGGCCCGCTACGGCGCAGCACGAGGGGCGAAGGGGCTCACGATCCTCACGACCCTGGGAACCGGCATCGGCAGCGCGATGCTGTTCGACGGCGAACTCATCCCGAACTCGGAGCTCGGACATCTCGAGCTCGACGGACACGACGCAGAGCACCTCGCCTCGACCTCCGCCAAGGAGAAGGAGGATCTGAGCTGGCAGGACTGGGCGAAGCGGCTGCAGCGGTACTACGAGCACCTCGAACTGCTGTTCTCGCCCGACCTCATCCTGGTCGGTGGCGGCATCTCCAAGAGTTCGGAAGAGTTCCTGCCGCTGCTCGACCTGCGCACCCCGATCAGGCCGGCGACGCTGCGCAACAATGCGGGGATCGTGGGGGCCGCGGCGCTCGCCGTTTCCTGAGGCGGTGAATGGGCCGGCTGTTACGCCGGGTTCTGTTCCGGTGCGTTCGCACCATCGACGGCCATCTATCTCGGGACTACGTTGCCGCAGCCCTCCAGCGATCCACCCGGGAACTCGGCGGGCAGCCTTGGCGTTCCCTGTTGACCTTGCTCCGGACGAGGTTTACCCAGCCGACCCGATCACTCGGGCCGCTGGTGGTCTCTTACACCACCGTTTCACCCTTACCCCTGGCCGAAGCCAGTGGCGGTCTGCTTTCTGTTGCACTTTCTCGCGGATTGCTCCGGGTGGGTGTTACCCACCGCCCTGCCCTGTGGAGCCCGGACGTTCCTCGGCGTGCACTGCTGCACGACGCGGCCGTCTTGCCGACCCATTCGAGTGCGAGTATAGCCGGGCGCTACTGCGGGAGCATGTTCCCGGCGAAGAAAGCCACGAGCTCATCGCGCGCCGTCAGCGGAAGGATATGCGCGACGTACTGGTCGGGGCGGACGATGACGACGCATCCTCCACGGTCGATGCCGCGCACCTCGAAGAAGTCCTCCTGCTCCGGATCGATGGCATACACCTTCTGATAGTCGATGAGGCCGAACGGTCCCACCCGGGGAAGGAAGATCTGCGGCACGAGACCGAGTTCGACATCCTGGTAGCGCTGCTGATAGACCACCTTGGCGTCGAAGACGCTGTCGAGGTCGGATCCCCGGGGGGTGAACCGCGCCACCGGCGACTGGGGGGATGCCAACCATTCGGCCCAGTCGGCAAGGGCCGAGCTCGCACCGACCGCGGGAGCATCGGCGAAGGCGTAGAGCCGCCAGCGGCCATCCGCCCTGGCGTGATGCCCCAGGTGCACCGGGTTCACATCGGCGACCCGCATCGCGCGCGCAGACTTGAAACGCTTGCCGATCGGGAACCCCGTCGCCAGCTCCTGATAGCCGGCCTCGCCGGTGATCATCGACGGGGTGTACTGGGTCATGAACCCGGCCGGGAACTCCGCCGTCGCCGTGTAGAACTCGGCCAGCTCGGTGGGGCTCGCGAACTCCTCCGGTTTCTTCGCCATCATCGCGGCCCACTCGCGGTCGAAGTCGATGAGGTTCTGGGCGATGACCTGGCGCTCACCCGAATAGGTGTCGAGAAGGGATGCCGGGCTCCGGCCCTCGAGCACCTGGCCGAGCTTCCAGCCCAGGTTGAAGCCGTCCTGCATCGAGACGTTCATCCCCTGGCCGGCCTTCGCACTGTGCGTGTGGCAGGCATCCCCCGCGATGAACACCCGGGGCAGCTGCCGGCCGGTGAGCTCAGCCGGCACATCGTCGAACTTGTCGGTCACCCGATGGCCCACCTCGTAGACGCTCCACCATGCGACGTTCTTCACCTCGACCGTGTACGGATTCATGATCCGGTTCGTCTTGGCGACGATCTGATCGAGCGTCGTCGCACGGATACTGTCCCGCGTCTCCGGCGTGAGCTCGCCGAGGTCGACATACATCCGGAACAGGAATCCCCCTTCCCGGGGAATATGCAGGATGCTGCCCTCCGAATGCGACTGGATCGCGCACTTGGTGCGGATGTCGGGGAAGTCGGTGACAGTGAGGACGTCCATGACGCCCCAGGCATGGAACGACTTGTCGCCGGTGTGCTTGCAGCCGATCGATTCGCGCACCCCGCTGTGGGCGCCATCGCATCCGACCACGTACTTCGCCTGCACGATCCGCTCCTCGCCCTCGCGCTCTCCGGTCGTGTGCCGCAGTGTGACCCTGACCGGATGGTCGCCTTCCTCGGCGACCTCGAGACCCACGAACTCGTAGCCGAAGTCGGGGCGGATGCGCGCCGGCCCGTTCGCCGCGGACTCGGCGAAGTAGTCCAGGACCCTCGCCTGGTTGACGATCAGGTGCGGAAACTCGCTGACGCCCTTCGGGTCGTCCTTCTCGCGCTGGTTGCGGATGATCTTCGACGGATCCGCCGGGTCCGGACCCCAGAAGTTCATCGCCGTCAGGTGGAAGGCCTCGGCCACGACCCGTTCGGCAAAGCCGAACGCCTGGAAGGTCTCCACACTGCGGGCCTGGATGCCGTCGGCCTGCCCGATCTCGAGTCGACCCTCCCGTCGCTCCACGAGGCGCGTCGTGATCGACGGGTACTGGGACAGCTGGGCCGCCAGGAGCATCCCTGCCGGGCCGGAGCCGACGATCATGACGTCCATGACGTCGGGAAGCTCGGCCGGCCGGTCGATGCCGGTGCCGGCTGCGGGAAGGATGCGGGGGTCGCCCGAGACGTACCCGTGGTGGTGGAACTGCATCGTTGCCCCATCTCGTATTTTGTTCTATATTCGAACACACATGTCTACTATTGAACGCAAGATTTCTGAGCCCAGCGTATTCCAGCGGGTCGATGCGAGCAAGGCACCGGTCTCGCAGACGCTCAGCCGTGGTATCCGGATCCTCGAGATACTCGCCGACGCCCGCGAACCGCTCACGATCGACGAGCTTGCGCGCTCACTCGACCTCCACCGCTCGATCGCCTACCGGCTCCTCCGCACCCTCGAAAGTCACCGGCTCGTGGAGCGGGACGCGGCGGGGAAGGTCTCCCTCGGGGCACGCATGGCGGCGCTGGCCACCGGCATCGCCCACGACCTCCAGTCGGCGGCGCTCCCCGAACTCACCGCCATCGCCGGCGATCTGGGCATGACCTGCTTCCTCGTGGTTCTCGACCAGGACGAGTGCATCACTCTCGCGAGCGTCGAGCCGCGCCACGCGATCGCCTCCGTCGTACAGCGCCCGGGTGCCCGGCATTCGGTGCTCCTCGGCGCGCCGGGCAAGGCGATCCTGTCGATCCTGACCCCGGCAGAGTGGCCGGATGGCGCCTCAGCCCGCCTCCGGGACGAGGTCGCGGAGGTGCGGGAACGGGGTTACGCCACGAGCCACGACGAAGTCATCCGGACGGTGCAGTCCGTGTCGGTGCCGCTGAGCCTCCGGGGACGGCGCCCCGCGGCGATCGCCGTCATCCACGTCGGTACCGGCCTGGGGCCGGACGTCATCGCTGCGCGGCTGACCCGATCGGTGGAGAGTATTCGGGAGGCGCTCGCGGGGTGAGGACGCCGAGCTAGCCGAAGTCGGCGCGGAGGTCCATGGCGCGGTTGGCGGCGGCGTCGGCACGGGAGTTCTGCGCGCGGGGGATCCACTCGAAGCTCACCGGCGTGCCGGTGAGCAGCTGGCGCGCGATGGCCGCAAGCTCCGCCATGTCGGGATGCTTGATCTTCCAGCGGCCCGACATCTGCTCGACGACGAGCTTGGAGTCCATGCGCACGTGCAATTCGGCATCCGGGTCGATCGCGAGCGCGTGCCGTACGCCCTCGATGAGCGCCGTGTACTCCGCGACATTGTTCGACACGACGCCGAGATAGCGGCCCACCTCGGCGAGCACCTCGCCGGATGCCGCGTCGATCACGATCGAACCGCTCCCCGCCTGGCCGGGGTTTCCCCGCGACCCGCCGTCCGCCTCGATGAGCAGTAACCGTGCCATCAGATGCCCGACTCGGAGGTGCGAACCAGGATCGCGTTGCTGTCCGGGCACAGCACCACGTCATCCGGAGCGGCAGCCCGAATGGCGGCCATGTCGCTCTCGTTGAGCTTCACCCCGCTCGCGCTCGACACGCCGCCCTGCAGAAGCGAGGCCCCGGTGCCGTAACGCTCGCGCTGCCGTTCGTAGAGGGCGAGAAGATCTTCCGGCAGCTTGCCGACGATGATCGAACGGTTCGCGATCGCGTGTCCGCGCTCCCCCTCGATCGTCGCGAGCGCCGCATCGCGAGCAGCCTCGGCCTCGGCGATGCGCACGAGCAACTCGTCGTGGCCGGCCTTCGTCGCAGATGCCGCCGCCTCGAGCTCCTCGATGCGCTCCATGACGGCGAGCTCGATGTCCTCGAGATCGGACTGCCTCTTGCGCAGGGAGGCGAGTTCCGTCTCGAGCCCCGCGACATCCTTCACAGAGGAGGTCGCCTCGAGGCGCTCCACGTCGCGTTTGATGCGCGTCTCCACGACCTCGACATCCGACTCGACCCGCTTGAGCTCGAGCCGCGCGTCCTCGAGCGCACCGCTGTCGCTGACGCCGGCGAGCCTCGCCTCCTCCGCCTCTGCACTGAGTGAGGCGATCGTCTGGAGCTCGGGCAGCGAGTTCGCCCGGTGTGCGAGTTGCTGCAGCTTCGTGTCGATCGCCTGGAGTTCGAGGAGGATCGCCTGATCCTCGGGGCTTGCTTTCAGCGCCATCGCGGGGGAACCAACTCTCTCTGGCTTCTCTGGTGTTCGCCGGTCACTGGACGATCGCGAAATCCCACGGGTCGGTGCGGAGTTCACTGACCGTCACCGTAACACCCGGCAGCGCCGCGCGAAGCTCCTCGGCCGCCGTGTCCAGCCACAGCCACTCACTCGCCCAGTGCGACACGTCGATGAGTGCCGGACCTCCGGAGAGTTTCGCGTTCTCCCGGAAGGCCGAGGCCGGGTGGTGCCGCAGGTCGCTCGTCAGGTACACGTCGGCGGCGAGCACCGCCGGCTCCTCGAGGTAGCTGTCGCCCGCTCCCCCGCACAACGCGACCGTCTCGACCGGGGCGTCGTAGTCGCCGGCTACCCGGATGCCGGAGGCCGTCGGAGGGAGCAGGTCGGCGACGGCGCGCGCTAGCCGGCCGAGCGTGGTCGGCGCCGCGAGGCGCCCGACACGGCCGATACCGCCTGCCGCGGCACCGGTGGCCGCGACGATGGGCGACGCGTCGAGAAGGCCGAGGCGGGCGGCGAGCACGGCGGAGGTGCCGGTCTCCACGACATCCGCGTTCGTGTGGGCGGCGTAGAGCGCGCAGCCGCCGCGGATGAGGCGGGAGACGACGACACCCTTGAAGCGGTCCTCGGCGACCGTTGTGACGCCGCGCAGCAGGAGGGGGTGGTGCACGAGGAGCATGCCCGCGCCGAGCTCGACGGCCTCATCGGCGGTGTCCGGGACGGCGTCGACGGCGAGGTGCACGTGGCCGACCACGGCATCCGGGTCGCCCGCGAGCAGGCCGATCGCATCCCACGGCTCGGCACCCTCGAGAGGCCAGAGGCGGGTCGCTGCCGCGACGATGTCGGCGACGGTGCGCGAGGCGGCGGAGGCTGCGGACATCCACCCAGTGTAGTTCGAGGCGGTGTTCAGTCCTCGGGGTTCCTGGTACGCGTGATCGCGGATTCCTCCTGGCGGCGGATGCCCGGGATTCCTCCGATGATCGGCACGAGGAGACCGAGCACGAGCGCGACGAGCACGCCGAGGTCGCTCGCGGCGAGATCGCTCGCCCCGGCAACATCGAGGAGCGGGAACAGGTAGCCCTGCCAGCTGAGCCAGCCGACGGTCGCCGTCGTGAGACCGAATCCGATCGCGGAGGCCAGGACGAGGGCCGTGAGGTTGGTCCAGTTGACGTCGGAGTAGACGCCGCCGCGGGTGACGAGTGACTTCGTATCGAACCGTCGGTTGCGGATCATCATCTCGGCCGCGAAGATGCCCGCCCATGCTGCCACCGGCACGGCGAGACTCGTCGCGACATCGCGCAGCAGCAGGGTGAAGTCGCCGACCGACAGGGCGAGGAGGATCGCGACGCCGGCGAGGGCCACGCCGACGATGACCACGGATGCCGACCGCCGCATGGTCGCGCCCGTCGCCTGCAGCGCGAACCCGCCGGAGTAGATGGAGATCACGACCCCCGACAGCAGGCTCAGGGCGAGCGCGGCGATGAGTGGGATCGGGTACCAGGTGGGGATGAGCAGGGCGATCGTGTCGAGCGGGGTCTCGACGAGCCCGGTTGCGACATCCGGGTTCGAGGCGGCGAGCACCGCGCCATAGGCGATGAGCACGAAAGCCGGGATCGTCGCTCCGAACGTCGACCACAGCATGGATGCCGCGCCCGAGCCGCCAGGACGCTGATAGCGGGCGAGGTCGGCACTGCTCACCGCCCAGACGAGCCCGACGAAGCTGAAGACGAGCACGGCGCCGGTGACCACGAGGATCCAGGGGCCGTCGCCCACCGTGAGAGCGGTCGAGATGCTCACGGCCGGCCAGGTGATGACGATGAGCCCGACGATGAGGATGGCCGAGATCACGGTGACCACGAGCTGGAATCGTGCGAGCAGCCCGTAGCCGAAGAAGGCGATCACGAGGGCGAGCAGGAACCCGGCGGCGAGCCCGATGATCGTGAGCTGCGGTTCGCTGAGCCCCCCGCCGAGTTCGGCCCCGGCGAGGATGCGCGCCGTCCCTGCCGCGAGGAACCACAGGAGCACAGCACCCCAGAACAGTCGAACGACGAGCGCGAGCACCGCCGGCAGGATGTTGCCGAGGTGCCCGAAGGCCGCGCGCGAGACGATCATGGTGGGCTGCCCGCTCCACTTGCCTGCGAGCGTTCCGAGCCCGAGCGGGAGGAACGAGAGGGCGATGCCGGCGAGGGTCGCGACGATCGCCTGGCGCAGGCTCATCCCGAGTGCGAAGACGGCGCCGCCGAAGGCAAGGCTCACGACCGAGGAGTTCGCGGCGAACCACAGCCAGAACATGCGTGCAGCTCGGCCGACGCGCTGATCGAACGCCGTAGGTTCGACGGAGCTCTCCTCGACCCGGAACGCCGGTGGCGGGGTCGGCACATCGTCGAGGATGACGTGCTCGCTCGTGGGGATCCGGGAACTCGCGATCGGCTCCACCGGGGTGATCGGGGCATCCGGGATGATCGCGACGCCCTCGGAGGTCACCGGGAAGGGTCCGAGGAGGTCCGAGAGCGCCTGGTCGGTGTCCCCCACGTCGTCGTCTCGGAACGGTATGGCTTCGTCCGTTCCCTCGGCCGCGCCGTTCAGGAGTGAGTCGAAGTCGAAGGATGCGGCCGCCGGTGGTGACGTCGGTTCCACGAGGTCGGGAATCGCCGGTGTGGAATCGGGCTGCACGGAACCGGGCGGTGCGAAACCGGGCGGTGCGAATGCGACCGCCTCCGGTGACGGTTTCGCCGGGAGCAGTTCGTGACCCGGTGGGGGCGGAAGGTCCGAGATCGGCGCCGTCATGGGCGGAGGTGCGGTGCTGAGCTCGCTCTCGAGCACCTCGTCCACACGGAAGGTGTGCGTCGGCGCCGGGGGTAGCGGTGCCGACGGCTCGGCGGCCACAGGCGAGAGAACGTCCTGGAACTCCGAGCGAGCATTCTCGATCTCGGCCATCGCACCTGCAGAGCCCGAAGCTTCCGCTGATGCCTGCCATTCGGCGAACTCGCGCGCGTCCTGCTCCCGGAGCCTGAGTTGCTCCTCGAGTTGCTCCATCGCGTCGAGGGTGCTCGGGGCGTCCCGTCCTTCGAACACCAGGGCGAGTTCGTCGACCGGAAGCGATTGGCGTACAGGTCGCTGCGGCAGATCGGGCTCAGCCGGAGAGTCGTCGAGGTCATAGACCACGGCCGGGGCCTCGTCAACCGGAGTCTCGTCGAGGGGCGCCTCGTCCATCGGCGCCTCGTCAATCGGAGTCTCGTCGAGGGAAGTCTCGTCCATCGGAGTCTCGTCAAGGGGAGTCTCGTCGAGGTCGTAGACCACGGCGGGAGCCTCTTCGAGGGGAGTGTCGTTGACGAGGATGTCTTCGAGGGGATAGATCTCGGCCGGGGTCTCGTCGACGGCGGCCTCAGGCGTCTCGTCCGCGAGGTTCACTGGCGCATCCGGCGCCGTCTCCTCCGGATTGTCGAGCACGGCATCCGCCGGCGGAGGGCCAGGAACGATCGTGTCTTCGAGCACCTCGTCGTCGCCGGGAAGACTGTCCGGGACGACACCCGGTATGACATGGATCGTGCCGGAGTGCGTCGCCTTCTCGAAATCCTCGAAGAGCACGTCGGCGAGATCGTCATCGCTCACGATCGCATCCTCATCATCGGATGCCGGCGGCGGCGTATAAGTGGACCGCCGCGGGCCGATGGGTCCGCTCGAACCCGGATCCGCCCCATCCGGTTCGAGACCCCCCTCGGAGAGGTTGTCGTGGTCAACCATGGCCACATGTTACGGGGCGAAGAGGATTCCAGGGCTGCGGCATGCCGTATCCCTGCGGCATCCGGCGACTCCCGAAATGCCGGACAATGAGCGATTCTATCTCTATATAGCTAGAGTTAGAACATGCAGCCTCTCACGCGGATCACGCCCGCCACCGTCGACGTCCTCATGAGCCTCCTCGATGAGGCCGGCTCGCGCACCTGGGGCCTCGAGATCGTGCGCCGCTGTGCTCGACCGCCGGGCTCGGTCTACCCGATCCTCGAGCGTCTGGAGAGATCCGGCTGGGTCGAGTCTGCCTGGGAGAACGACGACTCTCGCACTGGCCCCCGTCGGCGCCTCTACGAACTGACAGCGGACGGTGCAACGGCCGCCCGCGCGGCCGTCACGGCCTTTGCCGCAAAGGCCGCCGCTAGCGGCGCGCACCGCACGCAGCCGCTCGGGAGCAGCGCATGAGCCGCCTCGGACGAGTCGGAGTGTCCTTCGCAGCCGCCACCCTTCCTGGACCGGTCCGCGACCGGTACCGGGAGGAATGGCTCGCGGATCTCGCCGGAGCACCTGACGCAGGCGTTCGACCCTCCGGTGTCGTACTCGGTGCCCTCCTCTTCAGCATGACCCTGGGCAGAACGGCCCCCGAGATCACCGGGGTGCCACTCGGTGTCACCGTGCGCCTGCGCGCCCGGTGGGGCGTCGCCTTCCTCGCCGCAGCGGGGGTCCTGTGGTTCGGAAGCTATTTCCTGGGCGGTGGCCCTTCCCTGCTGGTTGCGGTGTCGTTCGCGTCGGCAGCCGTCGCCACGGCGCTCACCCTCCTCGGCATCGCCCAGTTGTGGCGTGCAGCTTTGAGCGCATCCGCCCTGGCTGTCGTCACCGCAGCCCTCGTCACTGCATCGATCGGCTGCGTCGTCGCCTGGGTGATTCTCGAGGCGAGGGACTCCTTGCTACTGGGCGGCGCCTTTGCCTTCATCGTCGCTGCCGGTATCTGCGGTCTGATCGTCACGTCGTCCGCTCCACCCGTTCCAGCCTTCCCTGTTCTGCGATCCACGAAGCACGTCGGCACGACGGTTGCCGCAGCGACGGTCGCCCTCGCGGCCCTTCTTGTACTCGGTGCGGTCGACCTCCTGGTCTGGAGCCCGCTCGCCCAGACCGAAGGGCTCCGCCTCGACGAGATCTATGCGGGGCTGAGTGCGCCGGATCGCATCCTGGGTATCTCCCACATCGTGCTGTGGGTCGTGTTCTGGTTCGCCGCGGCGGCGACCTTCGCGGTGGCCATGACGATCGCGGGGCGCAGACGAGGTGTCTCGCGGCGAACCGTGGTCACGATCGCCCTCGGCCTCGCCGCAGCGATCGTGTTCTTCCAGTTCTGGGCCGGCTTCTCGCTCGGCATGAGCATCGCCGACACTCTGCCGCCCTACCGCGGCGGCATCTCCGGATTCGGGTACCTCTACGCGCTCGTCGGCCAGCTCTGCCTGGTCGGAGCGATCCTCCTCAGCATCGCGCCCCGTCGAATGGTGGGCCCTGCCGGGATCGAACCGACGACATCCACGGTGTAAACGTGGCGCTCTACCAGCTGAGCTAAAGGCCCGTGCCCGCGACTGCGGGGACGACTACCCATGGTATCGGTTCGTCCTCGTACGGCACTCGCACCCGGGCAAAGTCTGACAAGCTGGACTCACTAGAATTGGCGTGCTCCAGCATCCGTGCCCCTCAGGTCGAAACCCGTCCGTAGCGGCGCGCTGGCCACAGAGATCGACGCGAACACCGCGTCGAACACGAACCATGCGAGGTCAACCGTGACTGTCAACGACCAGGATCCCTACTCGATGAACCACATCGACTCCGACCCTGAGGAGACCGCAGAGTGGCGGGAATCGCTCGACGCGATCGTCGCAGCCCACGGCCGGGAGCGCGCCCGCGACATCATGCTGAGCCTGCTCAAGCGCTCCAAGGAACTGCAGCTCGGCGTACCCATGGTTCCGACGACCGACTACATCAACACGATTCTCCCCGAGAACGAGCCCGAGTTCCCCGGCGACGAGGAGATCGAGCGCAAGTACCGCGCCTGGCTGCGCTGGAACGCCGCCATCACCGTGCACCGCGCCCAGCGCCCCGGCATCGCCGTCGGCGGGCACATCTCCACCTACGCATCCTCTGCCGCACTGTACGAGGTGGGCCACAACCACTTCTTCCACGGCCACGACAACCCGGGCGGCGCCGACCAGATCTTCTACCAGGGCCACGCCTCCCCCGGGATGTACGCGCGAGCCTTCCTCGAGGGCCGCATCAATGAGGCGCAGCTGGACGGGTTCCGCCAGGAGAAGTCGAAGGCACCCAACGGGCTGAGCTCGTATCCACACCCGCACCTCATGCCCGACTTCTGGGAATTCCCGACCGTGTCCATGGGCCTCGGACCGCTCAACGCCATCTGGCAGGCCGAAACCAACCGCTACCTCACCAATCGCGGCATCAAAGACCTGTCCGACAGCCACGTCTGGGCCTTCCTCGGCGACGGGGAGATGGATGAGGTCGAGAGCCGCGGCGCGCTCCAGTGGGCCGCCAACCACAACCTCGACAACCTGACCTTCGTCATCAACTGCAACCTGCAGCGCCTCGACGGCCCGGTGCGCGGCAACGGCAAGATCATCCAGGAACTCGAGAGCTTCTTCCGCGGCGCCGGCTGGAATGTCATCAAGGTCATCTGGGGCCGGGAGTGGGACGACCTGCTCGCCAAGGACACCGAGGGCGCGCTCGTCAACCTCATGAACCAGACGCCGGATGGCGACTACCAGACGTACAAGGCCGAGAGCGGCGCCTACGTGCGCGAGCACTTCTTCGGCCGCGACCCGCGCGTCGCCGAGATGGTCAAGGACTACACCGACGACCAGCTCTGGAAGCTCAAGCGCGGTGGCCACGACTACCGCAAGGTCTACGCCGCCTTCAAGTCGGCGACGGAGCACAAGGGCCAGCCGACCGTCATCCTCGCCAAGACCATCAAGGGCTATGGGCTCGGGCCGTCGTTCGAGGGCCGCAACGCGACCCACCAGATGAAGAAGCTCACCCTCGACAACCTCAAGGACTTCCGCGACGCGATGCAGATCCCGATCACGGATGCCGTGCTCGAGGAGAACCCCTACCTGCCGCCGTTCTACCACCCCGGAGAGAACGACCCGGCCATCCAGTACCTTCTCGAGCGTCGCCGCGCGCTCGGCGGCTTCGTGCCGGAGCGCCGCAGCCGCTACACGCAGCTGGCCCTCCCCGACGACAGCGCCTACGAGGTTGCCCGACGCGGCTCGGGCAAGCAGGAGGTCGCCACCACGATGGCGTTCGCCCGCCTGCTCAAGGACCTCCTCAAGTCCAAGGACTTCGGCCACCGCATCGTGCCGATCATCCCGGATGAGGCCCGCACCTTCGGCATGGACGCCTATTTCCCGACCGCGAAGATCTACAACCCGAACGGGATGCACTACACCTCCGTCGACCGCGACCTGCTGCTCGCCTACAAGGAGAGCGAGCAGGGCCAGATCCTGCACGTCGGCATCAACGAGGCCGGAGCGTTCTCGGCGTTCACCGCGACCGGCACCTCCTACGCGACGCACGGCGAGCCGCTCATCCCCGTCTACGTCTTCTACTCGATGTTCGGATTCCAGCGCACGGGCGACGGGATGTGGGCGGCCGGCGACCAGATGGCTCGCGGTTTCATCATGGGTGCGACCGCGGGGCGCACGACGCTCACCGGAGAAGGCCTCCAGCACGCCGACGGCCACTCCCACCTGCTGGCCTCCACGAACCCCTCGGTCGTCTCCTACGACCCCGCGTACGGCTACGAGCTCGGCCACATCGTGAAGGCCGGGCTCGAGCGCATGTACGGCGGGCAGCATCCGCACCCCGACGTCATGTACTACATCACGATCTACAACGAGCCGCTCGTTCAGCCGGCCGAGCCGGAGAACCTCGACCTCGAGGGACTGCTGAAGGGCATCTACCTGCTCAAGCGTTCGGATGCCGGCGGCCCGCGGGCGCAACTGCTCGCCTCCGGCGTCGCCGTGCCGTGGATCCTCGAGGCGCAGGAACTGCTCGCCCGCGACTGGGGCGTGGCCGCCGACGTCTGGTCGGTCACCTCCTGGACCGAGCTGCGCCGCGAAGGCCTCGAGGCGGACGAGTGGAACTTCCTGCACCCGAACGAGGGCGGCCGGATGCCGTTCCTCACCCAGAAGCTCACCGGAGCCGAGGGACCGTTCGTGGCGGTGAGCGACTACATGCATGCCGTGCCGGACCAGATCCGCCGCTACGTCCCCGGCGACTTCGCGACGCTCGGCGCCGACGACTACGGGTTCTCGGACACGCGCGCCGCCGCCCGTCGGCACTTCAAGATCGACGGGCCATCCGTCGTCGTGCGCACGCTCGAGGCGCTCGCGCGGCAGGGGCGGCTCGACCCGGCGCTCGCCCAGCAGGCCATCGACCGCTACCGGCTGCACGACGTGACCGCGGGAACGACCGGTTCCGCCGGCGGCGAGAGCTGACCGGCAGAGGACGGAGCGGGCGGGCTTGAACGGCACACGAGGATGACCCCGGCCACACCGGCCGCGCCGACGCAGAAGACGAAGGCGCAGACCCTCGCCTGGCTGAAGACCGTCTCCGGCGAGTTCGCGACCGCGACCCTCAAACGGCTCGAGGACACACTCCCCTGGTACCGCGAGATGCCGCCCGGCCGGCGCTCGGCGGTCGGGATGGTCGCCCAGGCGGGAATCTCCTCGTTCATCCAGTGGTACGACGACCCGGCCTCGACGCCGTGGATCGCCGCCGACGTGTTCGGGGTGGCGCCCCGTGAACTCCTGCGCTCGGTGAGCCTCACCCAGACCCTCCAGCTCATCAAAGTGACCGTCGAGGTCGTCGAGGACCGCGTGAAGGGCCGAGACGAGTCGCTGCGCGAGGCCATCCTGCTGTACTCCCGCGAGATCGCGTTCGGCGCGGCGGATGTCTACGCGCGCGCCGCCGAGGCCCGCGGTCTCTGGGACGCGAGGCTCGAAGCGCTCGTCGTCGACAGCATCCTGAGCGGGGAGTACGACGACGAGCTGCCGAGCCGCATCGCCGCGCTCGGCTGGCACGGACATGGCGAGGTCTCCGTGCTCGTGGGCACGGCTCCCAAGCAACTGGATGTCGACATGCTGCGGCGCACCGCCCGCCACCTCGACGCCGACGTGCTCATCGGGGTGCAGGGCTCCCGCCTCGTGCTCGTGATCGGACGAGCGCTGCCCGCCCCGACCGGCGAGGACGACCACTCCGAGCCGCCGCTCGCCTTCCTCGAGATCGCCAAAGCGCTCGAACCCGGGTTCGGCGACGGCCATCTCGTGCTCGGCCACGAGGTTGCGGCTCTCGTCGACGCGAATCGCAGTGCCAAGGCGGCCCTCGCCGGATTCGCGGTCGCCCGCTCCTGGCGCAATGCCCCCCGCCCGACGCTCGCCGACGACCTTCTGCCGGAGCGCGCCCTCGCCGGCGACCCGCTCGCGCGCTCCACCCTCATCAACCGCATCTATCGGCCGCTTCAAGGGCACTCGATCGAATTGCTCATGACCCTGTGGGCCTACCTCGACAACGGCCGCTCGCTCGAGGCGACCGCGCGGGAACTCTTCGTGCACCCGAACACCGTCCGTTACCGCCTCAAGCGGGTCTCGGATGTCATCGGCTACGACGCGACGGGCGCCCGCGAGTCGCTCATCCTGCAGTCAGCGCTCATCATCGGCTCGATCGCCGAACCCGACGGCACGACCCGGCGCCGCTGACGAAGCGCGTTCTGCGGGCCATCGCCCGCCGAAACCCGAGCCGCCGCGCCCCTATCCTTCGACGATCGGGCGGATGACCTCCAGGGCCGCATCCCGGAGCTCGTCGCTCGACCAGGAGCCGGACTCCGCATCCACCTCGAAGTCGATGAGGGCATCCGCGGTGCACACGCGAAGCGTGCCCTCCGCCTCGTTGATGTCCCCGAACTCCCACCAGGCCTGCGTCCCGATCCCGTCGACAGGGGCGATGTCGCCGATGCCGCCGAGGTCGACACAGCCGAGCTTGCCGTCGGGGAAGTCACTCGCCACTGAGATGTCGAGGTCGAGTTCAAGATCCGCGGCGTCGTTCTCCCAGTCGCATCCGTTGTCCGTCCAGGTCACGCCGTTCTGGTCGTTGTTTCCGCGCTCGGTCTCCGGGCCGTCGAGGCTGACACCGAAGACAGCCTCGAGCGCCTCCGTCGTGAGACCGCCGCAGTCGTCGGCCGATGTCCCGGTGCCGCTGTCACCGGTATCACCGTCGCCCGTGTTACCCGTAACGGGGCCGTCGTCGTTCGGGCCACCGGTGCATCCGGCGAGGAGTACTGCGATCGCAGCGGCGCCGACGAGTGCATGAATCTTCATTGTTCGCCCTTCCCCAGGAGAGGTGTCACTGTTCGACGTCTCACACCTGGTCTCAGGTTGACGACGCACCCCTCGGCTTAGGGAAAGGGTACAAGTTCACGCCCGAATCCCCCCGGGAGAGTGGGACCGGTACAAGGGATCTGGTTATTGTTGGTGGAGTTGTCACAGTACAAAGCCGCTGAGGGTTGGAAGACTAGAGAAGTGATCGTCATCGTCTGCCCAGGACAGGGCTCGCAGACCCCCGGATTCCTCGCCCCCTGGCTCGAGGTTCCCGGACTCGACGATCGCCTCGCCGAGTACTCGGATGCCGCTGGCATCGACCTCACGGCCCATGGCACGGTCTCCGACGCGGACACGATTCGCGACACAGCCGTCGCGCAGCCGCTTATCGTCGCCGCCGGACTGCTCACGCTCTCCGTCCTCCTGGGCGGCCGCCGCAACCTCGTGGGCGGCATCGCCGGGCACTCTGTCGGCGAGTTCACCGCCGCTGCAGGGGCCGGCATCCTCTCCCCGACGGATGCCATGACACTCGTCGCGGAACGCGGCCGCGCCATGGCGGATGCCGCAGCCCGCACGCCCACCGGCATGAGCGCGGTCATCGGCGCCGACGAGCCCCAGCTGCTCGAACTCCTCCACGACCTCGGCCTGGAGCCGGCCAACTTCAATGGTGGCGGCCAGCTCGTCGTCGCGGGCGCCCTCGACTCTCTCGAGAAACTCAAGGAGACTCCCCCAGTCGGCTCGCGCGTCATCCCGCTGCAGGTCGCGGGCGCATTCCATACGCGCTACATGGCTCCGGCAGTCGAGCGCTTGGAGTCGGCAGCATCCGGCATCGTCGCGACGGACCCGAACCTGCAGATCTGGAGCAACCGCGACGGGCATCGCATCTCGGGCGGCCGCGAGTTCCTCGACCTGCTCGTCGGGCAGGTCTCCTCCCCGGTACGCTGGGACCGCTGCATGGAGTCCTTCGCCGCAGCGGGCGTGACCGGCATCATCGAGGTCGCCCCGGCCGGTGCCCTGGTCGGCCTCGCCAAGCGCGGGCTCAAGGGCGTTCCGAGCATCGCCGTCAAGACCCCGGACGATATCCACGCCGCCATCGAGATGATTGAGACCGACGCATGACAACCCCCAAACTCAAGCAGTCCACCGGAGCGAAGTACACCCGCCTCTATGGTTTCGGCGCGTCGCGCGGCGACCGGGTCGTCCCGAACGACGAGCTCATCGGACCGATCGACTCGAGCGACGAGTGGATCCAGCAGCGCACCGGGATCGTGACGCGCACGCGCGCCTCGGTCGGCATCCTCGCGGTCGACCTCGCGACCGAGGCGGCGAAGGAGGCCATCGAGGCCTCCGGGGTCGACCCCGCCGACATCGATCTCGTCATCATCGCGACCATCAGCAACGTGCAGCAGACGCCGTCGATGGCGGCGGTCGTCGCCGACCGGGTCGGCGCGAACCCGGCCGCCGCGTACGACGCCAACGCGGCCTGCGCCGGCTACTCCTATGCGCTCACGCAGGCGGATGCGCTCATCCGGTCGGGCGCAGCACACTACGCCCTCGTGATCGGCGCGGAGAAGCTCTCCGACGTCGTCGACCCAACCGACCGCTCGATCTCGTTCCTCCTCGGTGACGGCGCGGGTGCCGTTGTCGTCGGCCCGAGCGACTTCCCCGGCATCTCCCCCGCAGTGTGGGGCTCCGACGGCTCGAAAGCCGCGGCGGTCGGAATGAACGCGACACTCATCGACTACCGCGAGGGGGACGCCAACTGGCCGACACTGCGCCAGGAAGGTCAGACCGTGTTCCGCTGGGCCGTCTGGGACATGGCCAAGGTCGCCAAGCAGGCTCTCGCGGATGCCGGAATCACCGCCGACGACCTCGCCGCGTTCATCCCTCATCAGGCCAACATGCGCATCATCGACGAGTTCGCCAAGCAGCTGAAACTGCCGGAATCCGTCGTCGTCGCCCGCGACATCGCCACGACCGGCAACACCTCGGCAGCCTCGATCCCACTCGCGACCCACCGGCTGCTGCAGGAGCATCCGGAGCTCAGCGGCGGCCTCGCCCTGCAGATCGGATTCGGAGCCGGCCTCGTCTATGGGGCACAGGTCGTCGTCCTGCCCTAAACTTGTCCCCGGTCACATACCCCAAGGAGAAACCACAATGGCATTGTCCACCGAAGAAGTTCTGGCCGGCCTCGCCGAGCTCATCAACGACGAAACCGGCATCGCGGCTGACACGGTCGAGCTGGACAAGTCGTTCACCGATGATCTCGACATCGACTCGATCTCGATGATGACCATTGTGGTCAACGCCGAGGAGAAGTTCGACGTCAAGATCCCGGATGACGAGGTCAAGAACCTGAAGACCGTCGGCGACGCCGTCGGCTTCATCGTCAACGCGCAGAACTAGTTTTTTCGCGTGCGCGGCCGCCCGGGAGTCGCTCGGACCGGCCGCGCTCGCCATGTGATCGATAGAGAGATGGCGTGATGTCACCCAAGAAGATTGTCGTCACCGGGATCGGCGCGAGTTCGCCGCTGGGCGGCACGGCACGCGACTCCTGGAACGCCCTTCTCGCCGGTGAGTCCGGCGTGAGCACGATCGAGGCCGACTGGGTCGAGCGGTACGAACTCCCGGTGACCTTCGCCGCGCAGGCGAAGGTGGCGCCGTCCGACGTGCTCGAACGCGTCGAGACGAAGCGACTCGACCCTTCGAGTCAGCATGCGCTCATCTCCGCTCGCGAAGCCTGGGCGGATGCCGGCTCCCCCGACATCGACCCGCTGCGCATCGCCGTCGACTACGCGACCGGGATCGGCGGGATCTGGACCCTCGTCGACGCCTGGGAGGCCCTGCGCGAGCGCGGCCCGCGCCGCGTACTGCCGATGACCGTCCCCATGCTCATGCCGAACGGCCCGGCCGCGGCGATCAGCATGGACCTCGCCGCGCGCGGCGGGGCCCGCACGGTCGTCTCGGCCTGCGCATCCGGAACCGAGTCGATCACGAACGCCTACGACCACCTGCAGGCGGGGCTGGCCGACATCATCATCGCGGGAGGGTCGGAGGCCGCCATCCATCCGCTGCCGATCGCGGCCTTCGCCGCCATGCAGGCACTCTCCAAGCGCAACGACGACCCCACTGCCGCCTCGCGCCCCTACGACCTCAACCGCGATGGCTTCGTGCTCGGCGAGGGCGCCGGTTCGATCGTGCTCGAGACCGAGGAGCACGCGCTCGCGCGCGGCGCCCGGATCTACGCCGAACTGGCCGGCGGCTCTGTGACGAGCGACGCGTACCACATCACTGCGCCAGACCCGGATGGCAACGCTGCGGCGCGCGCCATGCGTTCCGCGGTCGAGCATGCCGGTGGCACGCTGGAGGACGTCACCCACATCAACGCGCACGCGACGAGCACGCCGGTGGGCGACATCGCCGAGTATCACGCTCTGCTGCGCATCTTCGGCGACCGGCTGCACGACATCCCGGTGTCGGCGACGAAGGCCGCGACCGGTCACCTGCTCGGTGGGACCGGCACGCTCGAGGCGATCTTCACGATCCTCGCCGTGCACGAGCGCATCGCGCCGCCGACGATCAACCTGGACGACCAGGATCCGGCCATCCCGCTCAACGTGGTGACCGCGCCGCTGCCGCTCGGCGACGGGCCTCAGCTGGCGATCAGCAACTCGTTCGGGTTCGGTGGCCACAACGCTGTGGTGGCGTTCCGGAGCGTGTAACTCTCGCGACCGGGCGGAGTAGAGTGTCGCGATGGCACGGCTGAGCTACACCGCGATCTGCTCGCTCGACGGCTACATCGAAGATGCCGCGGGCTCCTTCGACTGGGCCGAGCCCGACGAGGAGGTGCACCGCTTCGCCAACGACCTCGAGCGATCCGTGGGGCTCTGCCTCTACGGGCGGCGGCTCTACGAGACGATGGTGTTCTGGGAGGACCCGGACAACGTCGCCGGAGGGCCGGATTTCGTACTCGAGTTCGGCCGGATCTGGCGGGCCACCGACAAGGTCGTGTTCTCGCGGAGCCTCGAGGCGGTCTCGAGCGAGCGCACACGCCTCGAGAGGGACTTCGATCCGGAGCTTGTCCGGCGCTGGAAAGACGAAGCGGATGCCGACCTGTCGATCGGCGGTGCCGAACTCGCCGGGCTCGCCCTCCGAGCCGGCCTCGTCGATGATGTGCACCTGCTGATCGCGCCCATCCTCGTCGGCGGCGGGAAGCCCGCGCTGCCCGAGGGGATCACCCAAAGGTTGGAGCTCGTCGACGAGCAACGCTTCGCGAGCGGCTTCGTGCACCTGGGGTATCGGGTCTCAGCCGACCTTGTGTAGCCACACCACCTGGTTGTCGTCGCTCGCGTGGCGGAAGACCTCGAGCTCGTCATCCCAGGCCTGGCCGAGGGCGAGCCGGAGTTCGCGGTGCAGTTCGAAGGCGTCGGATCCGGCCACCTCCATGGCGTAGCGCACGCGATCTTCCGGGATCACGATGTTGCCCGCGGTGTCGGTCTGGGCGTAGAAGATGCCGAGGTCGGGCGTGTGCAGCCAGCGGCCGCCATCCGCGCCGGGGGTGGCATCCTCGGTCACTTCGAAGCGCAGGTGCTCCCAGCCGCGCAGGGCGGATGCCAGGCGCGCTCCGGTCCCCTGGGTGCCCTCCCAGTAGTACTCCGCGCGCATGGCGCCCTTGAGCACGGGCTGGACGTCCCAGTTGAAGTTGACGGCGCGATCGAGCGCGCCACCGGCCGCCCACTCGACGTGGGGGCACAGGGCCTTGGGCGAGGAGTGGACGTACAGCACTCCGCGCGCTGGTGCAGCAGTCACGTTGTTCTCCATTCCGTCAGGTGCGACTTCCCCATCGACCTGCGGCTGGATTCGTGACGTATGAAGTTTCCCTTGCATTATGACCGAGAAAGCTGGCAAATGACAAGTGTGTGATTTCCGACACGCGGGCGACCTTGTGTTCTAGATACTCGGTATAGCTATACTCGGCTGATACATACCGGGTAATTCTTTACCGAAGGGCCACCATGTCCGTCCGCCAGAGCCTCCTCGCCATCCTCGACCAGGGGCCGTGCTACGGCTACCAGCTGCGCAGCGAGTTCGACCGACGCACCGGCTCGACGTGGCCGCTCAACGTCGGCCAGATCTACAACACGCTCGACCGGCTCGAGCGCGACGGCCTCGTCGAGAAGACCGAGGTCGAGGGGTCGGACCCCGACAGCTCCGGCCAGATCTACTACCGCATCACGGATGCCGGCAGCGCCGAGGTGGCAGGCTGGCTCGGCTCCCCCGTCGAGCGGTCCGCCGCCACGCGTGACGAGCTCGCGATCAAGCTTGCGATCGCCGTGACCCTGCCGGGCGTGGACATCGCCCAGGTCATCCAGGTGCAACGCACCGCGACGCTGCGCACGCTGCAGGAACTCACGAAGACGAAGAACGCCTCGGGAGACCCTGAGTCCTCCGAAGAGCTCGCCTGGCTCCTCGTCGTCGACTCGATGATCTTCCAGGCGGAGGCCGAGGTGCGCTGGCTCGACCATTCGGAGGCGAGATTGGCTCGCGCATCCGCCGCGGGTCTCGCCGCTCCCCTGCCGCTCAGCACCGAGGTGCCCAAACGCGGTCGCCCCGCGAAGGTGGTCGCCCGATGACCGCCGCGGAATTCTCGCGGGCCGGAGCGGGAGCTTCTCGGGTCGAGCCTGTCGAGACCCTTCGCGAAACCCTCCTCCAGCTCGACGGCATCTCGATGCACTACGGCAAGGGCGAGACCGCGATCACCGCCCTCGCCGGCGTCGACCTGGCCGTACGCGCGGGCGAGCTCGTGGCGATCATGGGCGCATCCGGTTCGGGCAAGTCGACGCTGCTCACGATTGCCGGCGGCCTCACGACGCCCACGATCGGCGAGGTCATCGTGCAGGGCGGATGGCTCTCGACCATGTCCCCCGCGGGCATCGCCGCGCTGCGCCGCCGCACGCTCGGCTTCGTCTTCCAGGACTTCAACCTCATCCCGGCGCTCACGGCGCTCGAGAACGTCATCCTGCCGCTCGAACTCGACGGCTGGAAGCGCCGCAAGGCGCGCTCAGCCGGTCTCGATGCCCCGAGGGCCGCGCCGGCCTGGAGCGCCTTGCCGACAGTGCCCTTCGTGCCGCCGTGGCTGCAGATCGGGCTCGTCGTGTTCGCCCTCCCCCTCGTCATCGCGTGTGGGAGCTGGCTGCCCGCGACGCGCAGCAAAGTGTCAGCGCGGAGGGTGGCGATCGCGTAGGGGTATGCGCTCAGTGCAGGTCGGTGCCGAAAACGTGCCGCGAGATGGCCTGCACGTCGCGATCGAGATCATCCAACTTGCGTTCAAGGGTCTCGAGCCTGATATTCGTGATCTTGCCCTGTGACTCGATGCTCTCGCGCAGCGAGTCACGCACGATCGTGAGATTGCGGTTGAAACTCGCCGTCTGCCATCCGAGCATGCCGAAGATCGCCGTCGCGAAGATGCCCATGAGCACCCATACCTGCGGTTCGGTCAACTCGATCACACTCCCATTCTCACCGACCGGATGACAGAAATCTAGCGGCATCAGCCAGATCCATCAGGCCTGATGAATTGGATTGTGGGACAAAGAGTCGGCTGATGTCGTTGTGGAGGAGGGGAGATCCTTCCTGGGTCTCGACAGGCTCGACCGGAGAAAAGCGACTCGACCGGAGAAAAGCGACTCGACCGGAGAAAAGCGACGGCTACTTCGCGTCGGCGTAGCTGTCCACGACGGCGATGCTCAGGGGGAACTCGACGGGCGTAGAACCGAAGAGCAGGCGACCGGCCTCGATGGCGGAGGACCCGATCGCGGCGACCACGGCATCCGTCATCGCCGCAGGCGAGTGCACGACGAGTTCGTCGTGCAGGAAGAACACGAGGTGCGGGGCATCCGTGAGCCAGGCCGAGCCACCGAGCTCACGCAGAGCGCCACGCAGCGTCGCCATCCAGCACAGTGCCCATTCGGCCGCCGTCCCCTGTACGACGAAGTTGCGCGTGAACCGGCCCCAGGAGCGCGCCTGGCCTCGCGCCCTGCTCGCGTCGGCATCCGTCGAACTCTCTCCATAGGCCGCTGCCTGCAGTTCGCGCCAGTTCGCACCGGGCCTGGGCGAACTGCGCCCGAGCCGCGTCGTCACGACCTCACCGCGCTCTCCAGCCCGCGCCGCGTTCTCGACGAGCCCGATCGCGCGCGGGTAGGCCTTCGCGAGCGCGGGCATGAGCCTCCCGCTCTCCCCCGTGGTCGCACCATACATCGCCCCGAGCATCGCGACCTTGGCGTGATCCCTGGTCTTCACCGCGCCACGTGCCACGATCGCCGCATACATGTCCTTCGCACGGCCGGCCTCGGCCATCGCAGCGTCGCCGGAGAGCGCGGCGAGGATGCGCGGCTCGAGCTGGGAGGCGTCCGCCACGACGAGTTTGAAGCCCGGATCGGCGACAACCGCACCGCGAATCTGCTTGGGCAGCTGCAACGCGCCTCCACCGCCCTTGCTCGCCCAGCGCCCAGTCACGACACCGCCCACCACGTAGTCGGGACGGAACCGGCCGTCGCGCACGTTCGCGTCGAGCCAGTGCCAGCCGTTGGCGCTCAGCAGCCGTGCGAGCTTCTTGTATTCGAGCAACGGCTCGACGACCGGATGCCGCAGCTTCTTGATGTCCCAGGACCGGGTCGAAGTGATCATGAGCCCCGCGCGCTGAAGGGTCTTCATGAGCTCGACCGGGGAATCCGGGTTGAGCTCGGGCGCGTCGAGGGCATCGCGCACGCGTTCGAGAACGGCGGCGAGTTTCGCCGGGCGCTCACCGGGTTTGGGGCGGGGGCCGAGCAACTCGGTGAGGAGTCGGTCGTGCAACTCAGCGCGCCACGGCAGGCCGGCGAACTGCATCTCGGCGGCTACGAGAGCGCCAGCCGACTCGGCGGCGAGCAGCAGGCCGATGCGCGCGGGGTCGTCGGATGCCGCGACAGCCTCCCGCTGCAGCCGGAACTCGGCGACCGGGTCGGGCAGCGCACTTGTCCGCTCGGACCCAGGCTCAGGCTCGAGATCGAACAAGCCTTCATCGACCCCCCGAGAGCCATCCCGTGGCTGCGCCTGGTCCTCGGGTGTCGGCTCATCCCAGCCGTTCCGAACCGCACGGGCGAGCGGGGTCTGGGCCGTGAGCTCCGAGTTGCGCAGGATCGCGTGCGAGAGTCTCAGGTCGACGCAGCGCTCGACGCGGACGCCCGCGGCCAGGAGCGGCGGGTACCAGGTGGTCGTGTCGTCCCAGACCCAGCGCGGACGATCGGCCGCGTCCTTCGAAGACCGGTCGCTCGTGAACTCGCGGCGGGAGACCTCGGCGGGCAGGGCTGCGCGGGCCAGAACGGTCGCCTCGCCCGCTGGTTCCCCGGCATCGTCGAGCGGCGACAGGAGGGCGCCGTCCGGATGGGAGGCCAGGGCGATGAACACGTGACCAGTCTGCCCGGCATCCACGACATCCGGCGCCTAGCCTTCCGCGATCGGCCGCCCGACGGTCAGCGCCTCCCGCAGCGCCGGATCGAGCGATGCGTACTCGGCGTCCGGCTCTGTTCCCGACGCCTCGAGCACCGAACTGAAGAAGCACCGCGCTGACGCTGCGAGGATGACATCGAAGATCTCCGCATCGGTGAGGCCGAGGTCACGCAGCGGCTGCAGATCGGTTTCGGAGATCTCGGCAGCACCACCGGCCACCCGGTCCGCGAGCGCCATGATCTCACGGTCGAGCGGCGGCACCTGGGCCCCGGATGAATCCCGCATGATGGCCTCGACCGCCGGCGCCCCGATCAGGTCGTCGGCGAGGATCTGCCCGTGCGCGAGGGCACAGTAGCTGGATCGCAACCGGCTCGCCGCAGCGAGCGTCGCAAGCTCGTAGGTTCGCGGCGGCATGTTCGCCTTGATGGCACCGTTCAGCCCACGCCAGGCGGCGTAGACATCCGGGCGCCCCGCGAAAGCCTTCGCATAGTTCGGAACGTAGCCGACGCGCGCTCGATCGATTTCGTACGACCGCGCGGTCTCGTCGCTCACCGGATCGGGAATCGAGAGGTAGCCCATCCGTACAGTGTGGACCCGCACGGCAGCCCGCACCAGACCCGGTCAGTGCAGGAGTGATCCGTCCTTCGCGAGCACGTTCTTCTCGCCGGCCTCGATGGGCACCGTGAAGCGGTTCTGCTTCGGCGGCATGGGGCAGTTGAAGGCGTAGGAGAAGCCGCACGGGGGCAGCACGGCCCGGTTGAAGTCGAGGGTCACGCTGCCGTCAGCGTGCGGGGCCACGAACAGGAAGCGCCCCACGCTGTAGGTGTCGACGCCGCTCGTCGCGTCGGAGAACACGATCTGCAGCGCACGGCCCGACTCGATGGCCGCGAGCGAGTAATCCGTGCCGTCCTTGCTGAAGGAGATCTCGCCGGGCACCTCGAGCTCGCGGGTGCGGCCCTCGTCCTTGCTGTGCTCGAACGGGATGGTCGCGCCGGGCATCGCCGTGAACTGCGCCTCCACGACCCAGTCGGGGTTGTAGGGGTAGGCGTCGATGCCGCCGAAATTCTGGATGCCCTCCGAGTTCGCATCCCACACCCGCAGTGCGTAGTTGCCCGCAGGCCCCGCGATCACGAAACCGGTGACCGTGTCGCTGAACACCAGCTCGCCCGGCGTCTCGGCATCCTTGCCCGCGACCGTGACCGTGCCGTCGACGAGCTCGCCGTTCAGCCGGATGCCGTCGGCCGCGCTCGCCGTCAGTCGCAGCCCGGACTCTCCCGCCGGCAACGGCGCCCAGGTTCCCGGCGCATTCCACACCGTCTGCTCGGAGTCGATCCACTGCGTATTGACGAGGGCGAGGTTGCCCTTCGGCTGAACGACAGCCTGCTCGCGGCGTTCGCGGAAGGTCGCGAACTGTCCTTCGGGGCTCAGGGCATCTGGGGTCGTGGTGGCGGTGTCGGTCATCGTTCCATCCTTGTCGAAGTCACTGACTCCAACCGCTCAGGACACACTACTGTTCCCGTTTGGCCTGATTGCGCCTTAACGTTCGGGCGCAATCGCGCCATCGGGGCGCACACGGCCCGAGACCGTGACCCAACAAAAAAAAACCGGCCCCGCATCCGAAGACACGGGGCCGGCTCTAGCTGTGATTACAGCGGGCGGATGTTCTCCGCCTGCGGGCCCTTGGGGCCCTGCGCCAGGTCGAATTCGACCTTTTGGTTCTCATCGAGCGACTTGTAGCCGCTGCCGGTGATGGCCGAGTAGTGGGCGAACACGTCGGGACTTCCGTCCTCGGGGGCGATGAATCCAAAGCCCTTCTCCGCGTTGAACCACTTGACGGTGCCTACTGCCATTTTTCTTCTCCTTCAGGAGTCCTGCTCGGCGGCCCCGACCTTCGAGGCCACACGTCGCGGTGTTCATCGTCCGCTCCCGAAAGGATCAGATCGCCGCCAAGGCGGCTCACTGGCAATCAAGATCTGCGAGGTACTGCAACTGCGCTTTAGAGAGTAGTGCACTTCCCCCCAGAGATACAGGGTTTGCACAAGTACTGCGCGAATTGTTACATCAGCGTTTTTCGACCGCGAAGCCGGGGCTTCCCCTCCCTCACAGCACCGGATGATGCGGCCGGTTCCCCCAAATCGGCTCGTCGGTGCCGAAAACACTCGAGTTCGGCCGGTATAATCGGCAAGTCGCCGCGGACTGCTCGTGTTCATTCACACGGGAAATCAGGGCCCGCGCAGTCGTGGCGAAGCTGATGATGGGCAACCGCGTACGCGGGAACCCAGGAAGGCAGGTGAGATGACCACCATCACCGACAAGGCAATCGTGCCTTACGAGAACCCCCAATGGGTTCCTGTCCTCCCGACCCGCTGGGTCGCGGAGTACGACGGCGAAGTCGCCGGCGGCATCGACCGCACCCCACGCGGCAGGTACCGGGCGACCAATCGCCACGGCCGCCGCATCGGCTCGTTCCGCACCCTCGATGAGGCGCGCGAGCGCCTCGAGCTCAACAACAGTGCGACGAGGATCCAACGCTTCGACCAGTCCCGCGTGCTTCTCGTCGGAGGCCTCATCGCCTTCCTGGCGACCGCTGGGGTGGCTGCGTTCGGGGTGATGTCACTCCTCGCGCACCAGTAGCGCTAGCGGAACAGCAGCCCGGTGGTGAATCCGCCGATACCGATGATGGCGACCAGCCAGAGAAGCACGAGCCCCCCGGTGATCCAGGTGAGCCTCAGGTGCCTCGCCTGGCTGACCTCCGCCTGAAGTCGGCGGAATCGGTCGAGGCATTCGGCGACATCCGCGGTCGGCTTGCCGATGTCGTGCCAGGTGTCGTCCTCGGATGCCGCGGCACGGAAGCGCGCGAGCCGGTCGGGCCCGAAGAGGGCGGAGAGGCTTTTGAGCCACGGACGCAGCTCACGCGGGGTCAGGATGGCGACGCGTCGCGGCGGCCTGGCCACGGTCACGCTCCGAGGATCGACGACGACGAGGCACGGGGTCGCCTCGACCCGCTCGCCGACCGCGTCCGACATCAACTGGGCGGCGCGCACGGCCTCGAACTCGCAGTCCCGGATGTGCGGCATCCGCTCCCCGTCGACCAGCAGGACTCCCCCACCGACCCAGAGTTCACGACCGGGATGGTGGCGGACCGAGATCGTGTACACCCCGGGCGGACCGATCGCGATGTGGTCGACGTCGGAGCCGTCCTTGCCGACCGGCACGGCGTGGAGCACGAGCCACTCAGGCCCCAGCTGGGCGAGCGCATCGGCGACGGCGACCTCACCGACCGCCGCCTGGTAGAGCGAGCGCAGCCCCCTGGGAAGGGGATGCAGTCCGAAGAATCTTGCGAGGTGCGACAGGCGCACCACCGCCGCGTGCTGGCGCAGAAGTTCCCGGACCATCGGATAGGTCCGCTCACAAATCAGCCGATCGGGTTCGACCGCGTCGGTCTTCTCCAACGCAACTACCCCCCCCCCCGCCGATCAGCCAGTCCATGACATGCGGCCGCCCCCTGATGGCCGCTTTCGACGCTATCGGCTCACCGGCGGCATCGGGACCCCCAGAACTGGTAACGCCTGCTCGGGGGGCGTCGGGCCGTGGGAGCGATGCGGATCCGAATTTCCCGAAAAGGACTTGACCAAACCGGGGTGCCCGGCGCAGTCTGGAGGAAGAACAACTCATCGCCCGGAAGAGCCGCACCAAGTGCCGCACCGGGCGATGAGTCTGTGAACGCCATCTCGGTCTCGACACGCTCGACCGGAAAGCGATGCGTCTACTGCGGCAGCGGCCCGAGCAGCGCGGTCGCGACGGTCGCGTGCGCCGAATCCTCATTGCTCGGGTGGAAGGACCCGGCCAGGACATCCCGGTACAGGCGGCCGAGCTCATTGCCGGCGAAGTAGGTCGCGCCCCCGGAGACCCGTACCGCCTGGTTGACGACGAACTGCGCCGTCTCGGTGGCACGGATCTTGAGGCCGACGAGCGCCCGGAACCACTGGTCCCCGCGATCGACCTGCTCGTCGACATCGCCGGCGACCGCGTCGAGTTGCGGCAGGATGCCGTCGAAGGCGATGGCGGCATCCGCGATCTTCCAGCGAACATCGGGGTCGAGGGACTTGGCCGCTCCCGCATTCTTCGCCGAGGTGCGTTTCGTCGCGTTCGCGACGGCGAGTTCGAGCGCACGCCGCCCGATCCCGGTGTAGACGGCGGAGAGCAGGATCTCGAAGTTCGCGAAGATGGCGAAGATCAGCAGGTCCGGGTTGGGCCCCGGATCGAGCCGGCGGATGATGCGCGAGGGCTCGGCGCGCACCTTCTCGAGCCGCGTGCTGTTGCTCTGCGACGCCCGCATGCCCAGGGTGTCCCAGTCCTCGACGATCGTGATGCCGGGCGCGTCCCGCGCGACGACGGCGTGGACGAGCTTGGGGGCATCCGGGGAGGTGCTGTCGAGTCCGAACAGGCCGAGCCGCGTCCAGGCCGGCGAGAGGCTCGTGAAGATCTTGGTTCCGGTGAACTCATAGGCGCCGTCGGGCTGCGGAACGGCATCCGTCGTACTGCCGAAGAGCATGAGATCGTTGCCGGCCTCACTGATGGCGAGAGCATAGGTCTCGCCGGCGGCGCTCTCGCGCAGCACGAACTCGAGGGCGTCGTCGCCCCGGTCGAGCATGGTCTTCGCTACGCCGTTCCAGACGAGGTGCATGTTGACGGCGAGAGCCGTCGCGGGCGCGGCCGTGGCGAGCCGGATCTGCTCGTGCACGACCTCGCGCAGCGAGAGCCCGAGTCCGCCGAGACTCCTGGGCACGAGCGCCGTCAGATAGCCGGCAGCGCGCAGGTCGTCGAGGTCCTCGGCGAAGAAGATGTTCTCCCGGTCGTACCCGGCGGCCCGGGAGCGGATGGTGTCCAGCAGGTCGTCGCTCAGAATGCTCACGCTTCAAGGATGCCACCCCGGGGCATTACGATGCCCAGAGGTGACCGAACCCGGAAATCATCGAACGCAGAGGCGATGCCATGACCACGCTCGACTACTCACCGCTCTCCTCGCGCGTGACGGGCCAGGATCTCCGGGAGTTCCGCGATGTTCCCGGCGTTTCCGAGTCCCACCTGACCGGTGCCGCCGCGATCGTCGCGCTCATGGCGGTCCTCGTCGTGGGGGCCGTCGTCGTCGGGGTCATCGGACAGTCGCTGTTCGCGGCCTTCACCTCCTCGGGCGCCGAAGCCCTCCCCATCCCTCTCGTGTTCCTCCTCATCGTCGGCGTCCTCATCGCCGGCATGGTCATCCACCGCCGCGTGACGCGCCTGCGCCTTCTGCGCCTCTACCGCTTCGCCACGACGAACGGTCTCACACTCAGGACCAATACCGAGGTCCCCGGCTATCCGGGTTCGATCTTCGCGATCGGCTCCGGCCGCACGGTCACCGAGATGCTCTCGCGCGCGGACGGGCCCACCGTCGACATCGGTGACCTGCGCTACACGACGGGTTCCGGCAAGAACCGCACGACGCACCAGTGGGGCTTCGTCGCGATCCGGCTCGACCGGATGATGCCCCAGATGATCCTCGACGCGAAGAGCAACAACTTCCTCGGCACCAACCTGCCGGTGAGTTTCTCCCGCAACCAGGTGCTGTCCCTCGAGGGCGACTTCGACCGCTACTTCACGCTCTACTGCCCGCGGGAGTACGAAAGGGACGCCCTCTACGTCTTCACGCCGGATCTCATGGCGAGGCTCGTCGACGAGGCGGCACTCTTCGACGTCGAGATCGTCGACGACTGGATGTTCCTGTACTCGGCGAGCCCCTTCGACCTCGCGGATGCGACCGCCCTCGCCCGCATCTTCCGAATCGTCGACACGGTGGGCGCGAAGACGCTCGACCGCACCGAACGCTATGCGGACTCGAAGGTCGTGAGCGGCGCCGTCGCAGCGGCGAGCGGCGCGCCTCTCGGGGCGCGGATGTCGGCCAACGTCGTCGCCCCCGGCGGCCGTCGGCTGCGCAGGGGGCTCTCCGTCGGCACGGTCGTCGTCTTCATCGGTGTCGCGATCTACGCCATCGTGAGCTTCCTGCCGTTCTTTCGCCTCTCCTAGGACGCATCCTGCTCCGGATGCGGGACGAAGCCTCTCAGCGGGCGGTCGCCTCGGGAGCGGCCGGCAACCCGCCCTCCGCGAGCACGAGCCGCTGGGTCGGGCGGGTCATCGCCACGTAGAGGGCTGCGGCACCGCGCTCGGACTCCGCGACGATCGCCGCCGCGTCGACGATCACGACGGAATCGAATTCGAGCCCCTTGGCCTCCTGGGCGCTGAGGACGGTGACGTCGGACGCGAGCCCTTCGGCCCCGAGACCCACCCGGTCGCCGAGTTCCGCCCCGAGCGATCGGTGCAGCTCCGCGAGGCGGTCCGCCGCCGCGATGACCGCAACGGTGCCATCCACCTCGAGTGCGAGACGGGTCGCGGCCAGGGCATCCGGGACCACTTCGATCGGCCACTCGCTCTCCCGCACCGACACGGAGCGGGTGACCGGCAGGCCGTGGGCGATCGCCATCGACTCGGCGGCCGCCGCGATCTGGGTCGGCGTCCGGTAGTTGACCGTGAGCTCCTCCCGGCGCCAGCGCTCGCCCTCCGCGCCGCGTCCGATGAGCGGTGCGATGGCATGCTCCCAGGTCTCTGCGGCGGATGCCGCTGCAGCCTGGGCGATGTCCCCCACGATCGTGAAGGAGCGGCTCGGCCCCCTCCGCAGCAGCAGTCGCCACTGCATGGGTGAGAGCTCCTGGGCCTCGTCGACCACGATGTGGCCGTAGGCCCAGGTGCGGTCGGAGGCGGCGCGCTCCGCGGTCGTGCCGGCATCCGCGAACTCGGCGAAGCCCTCGGCGAGC
Organism: Leifsonella bigeumensis; assembly: GCF_039537265.1. Classification (NCBI taxonomy): domain Bacteria; kingdom Bacillati; phylum Actinomycetota; class Actinomycetes; order Micrococcales; family Microbacteriaceae; genus Leifsonella; species Leifsonella bigeumensis. The sequence continues at coordinate 1,297,954 of NZ_BAABAE010000003.1, forward strand.
GATCTCGCATCCACCATGCCGCCGACCCCCATATTGGCGATCGCCTGTTCGGCGTTCTCGAGGTCGCGCTTGCGCTGCTGCTTCGCGGCGCGCTTGGCCGCCACATCCTGGACGACGGTCTCGCCGAGCAGTTCAGCAGCCTCATCGAGGAGAGGGATGTCGGAGATCGTGAACGGCGCCGAGCGCTCCCTCTGCAGGCGATGGCGGTCCTCGGCACTCCAGTCGGGCGTGAGTTCGGCGAGCCAGTGCGGACGTGCGTAGAGGTCCTGCAGGAGCTTCTGCGGGGTGAGAGGGAGCCAGGCGGTGTTGAGGGCGATCCGTGCGTCGCTCGCGGTCCGCAGGTCTTCGCGCAGCATCGGCAGGTCGGAGTCGTCGACCGTGTTGCCCTGGTCGCGCAACTGCGCGGCGAGCCTGCGGGTGAGCGCGTCGAGCGCGGTCTTCACGAAGACGAGCCTGGCCTCGTTGTAAGGACGCCCGGTCTCGCGCGCCTTCGCGATCGCCGAGGCCACGAGCTCCGGTTCGAGCATGACGGTCTCGCCATTGACCTCGATCGGCTGGGGTGCCTCCGGGACACGCTGGCGGGAGGCGACGGCGCGCGCCAGGAGCGGCGCCATCCGGAGCCGGCCCTTGGTGCCGGCGACGGCCGGGCTGTCCTCGGCGGTCGCCTCGACGCCGGGAAAGAGCTGCCCGACGCTCGCGAGCACGACCCCGGACTCGCCGAGGGAGGGCAGTACGGCCTCGATGTACCGCAGGAAGGAGCGTGACGGCCCGACGATGAGCACCCCGCTCGACCGCAGGCGTTCGCGGTGCGAGTAGAGCAGGTAGGCGGCACGGTGCAGGGCGACCGCCGTCTTGCCGGTACCCGGGCCGCCCTGTACGACGAGGATGCCGCGGAGTTCGGAGCGGATGATGCGGTCCTGCTCGGCCTGGATGGTCGCGACGATGTCGGACATCCGCCCGGTGCGCTGCGCGGAGAGCGCCGTTAGAAGGGCGCCCTCCCCCTGCAACTGGACGCTGCTCTCGTCGAGCAGGTCGGGGTCGAAGATCTCGTCCTCGATGCGGATGAGCTTCTTGCCCTGCGAGATCAGGTGTCGCCGGGCGCGCGCCCCCATCGGGGTCTTCGCTGTCGCCTGGTAGAAGGCGCTCGCCTGCGGGACCCGCCAGTCGAGCAGGATCGGCTGCCGATCCTGGTCGCGCAGCCCGATCCGGCCGATGTAGCGGTGGATGAGCTGGTCGCCACCACCATCGTCGCCATCCACCGACAAGCGCCCGAACGCGAGGCGCTCCCCGACCTCCCGCAGTTGCAGGATGCGGTCCTCGTACAGCCGAGCGAAGCTGTCGCGCTCGCTCCTGGCCTGATGACCGCCGCCGACGCTCTGGGCACGGACGGCGTCCAGCTGCTCCTCGGTCTCGCGCTGGAGCTCATGGAGGCGGCGGTACAACCCTGCGACGTAGTCGCGCTCGCGCTCCAGTTCGGACGAACCCACCCAGACTCACATCCCTCGATTTCGAAACATGCAAGTCTATCGGTTCTGCATCACCGATTCTGCGCCCACCGGCGCAGTTCCTACCGGTTCTGCGACCGCGGCTCTCCCTGCTCATGCGGCTGGCCCTGCTGTTCACGGAGGATGGCGAGCGCCCTCGACACCCGCTCGCTCAGCCCGGTGACCCTTCGCGGAGTCTTGCGCTCGAGTTCATCGAGCACGAGCAGTGCCTCGGCGCGCTGCTTCTGGTGCACCGCGTGGATCGCGAGATTCCTGGAGAGCGAGATCCGGGCACCCCACACCGCGAGCCAGAGGCTCACGATCACGAGGACGGCGCAGACCGCAGCCGCCCACCACGGTGCGGTGCCGCCCAGAGCGAGCCACCCGGCTGCGACGAGTGCCACGAGGGCAGCCAGGACAGGGATCGCCCGCACCCATCGCCCCACGACGACATGACGGTGCAGGTCCTTCTGCCGGTCGTCGATCGCGGTGAGCCAGGCGCGGTAGTCGGCGATCCGCCCCTTGGACAGCCGGGTTCCCGACTGGGCCTTCAGGTCCTCGCGGATGACCCGGTAGCCGGTCTCCGGCCGCCGCAGCGCGCGGGCCGCGAGCAGCGCCGTGACAGCAGCGGCAGCCACGAGCCCGACGAGGGCGAGGAGGCCCCACAGCAGCTGACCCCGGTCGAGCAGAAGGCGCATGGCCAGGTCGACCCCGAGCACGAGCAGGACGAGCACGATCGAGCACACCGCAATCGCCCAGGAGAGCACGCGATCGCGGTCCCTGGTGCCGGCCGCACGCCCTGCCCTGCGCACCTGGTGCCCCGTCACGACGTCGACGAGCTGGAGCAGGATGGCGAGCGCCGAACCGGCGATCGCCACCGCGAGGATCGCCGCGAGAGTTCCCGAATCCACTTCCACTCCTTCGTGTCGACGTCTCGTCGCTCACCGCTCGCTCCGCGCTGCCGCGGGGTGAGTCAGCGCTCAGAAAACCTTGCCAGGGTTCAGTATCCCCCGCGGATCGAAGACCCGCTTGATCTCCCGTTGCAGCGCCAACTGGTCCTGGCCGAGTTCTTTCCCCAGCCAGCGCCGCTTGAGAATGCCGACCCCGTGCTCCCCGGTCAGCGTACCGCCGAGCTCGAGTGCTGCGGCGAACAGGTCGCCGGCTGCCTCCCAGATGCGCTCGGGCACCTGAGGCAGCTCGCCGGGGGCGGATTCCTCTATGAGGAAGTTCGGATGCAGGTTGCCGTCCCCCGCGTGCGCGACCGTCGGGATGGCGATCCCGTACTTCTCCTCGATCGCCCCGATCCGGCGGAACATCTCCGGCAGCATGCTGCGCGGCACCGCGACGTCCTCGATGAGCACCGTGCCCTGCGCTTCGAGTGCCGGGTGGAACGCACGGCGGATCGCCAGCAGCCGCTCGCCCTCCACGGCATCGGTGCTGGACTCCGCCTCCCCGCCCAGCGACCGGATGATCGCGAGCACCTCGTCCGCCTCCGCAGCGCTCGCGACACCATCCGTCTGCACGAGCAGGCAGGCGGTGCCGCGCGAGGACAGGTCCAAACCGAGATAGGCGTCGATCGCATGCAGGGAGGCCGCGTCGAGCAGTTCCATGACCGCAGGAGCAAGGCCCGCCGCGGTGATCGCTGCGGAGGCGGTGGCAGCCGACCGCACATCCGGGAAGTATGCGCCGATCGTCGCCACGGTGCCGCGCGGCAGCTGGCGCAGCCGCAGCGTCGCCTCGACGATGACGCCGAGAGTGCCCTCCGAACCGATCATGAGGGCCGTGAGGTCGAGCCCGCTGACACCCTTGACGCTGCGGTGGCCGAGTTCGAGCAGGCGGCCGTCTGCGAGCACGACCTTGAGCCCGAGAATGGCCTCGCGCGTCACCCCGTATTTCGCGCACAGCAGCCCGCCCGCGTTCGTGGCGATGTTGCCGCCGATCGTCGAGATGGCGCGACTGGCCGGGTCGGGGGCGAACCACAGGCCGTGCTCGCGCAGCGAATCGTTGAAGTCCCCGTTGAGGATGCCCGGCTCGACCACGGCGAGCTCGTCGGCGGGCGAGAGCTCGAGCACCCGGTTCATGGCGAGGGTCGAGAGCACGATCTCTCCGGCCTCCGCGATGGCTCCGCCCGCAAGACCCGTTCCCGCACCACGAGGCACGACGGGCATCCGGAACTCGTCGGCGATGCGCAGGGTCGCCTGCACGTCTTCGACGGATCGCGCGGTGACGACGGCGAGCGGTGCGGTGGCCGAGACATGGCCGGACTTGTCGGTGCGAGCCGACTCCAGCGCGGAGGGCTCCATGGAGATCGCCGGGCCGAGCGCGTCGCGCAGCCGGGTGAGTGCGGCATCCGTCACAGCGGCTCCGCGAGCATGGCTTCGATGCGGTCGCGGCCGGGGATCGAGGGGACCGCCCCGAGCGCCTGCACGGAGAGCGCGGCGGCGGCGGTCGCGAACGCTGCGGAGGACTCGAGGTCCCGCCCCTCGGCGATCGCGGCGGCGAACGCCCCGCAGTAGGTGTCGCCGGCGCCGGTCGTGTCCACCGCATCGACCCTGCGCGCCGGCACCCGCGCGAGCTCGACACCGCCCTCGTAGAGGGCAGAACCGTCGGAGCCGAGGGTGACGATGAGCCGGTCGACGCGGGCGGCGAGGCGAGCGGATGCCTCGGCGAGGTCGTCGCTGCCGCCGATGAGGCAGGCCTCGTGCTCGTTGACGATGAGACAGTCGACGGCGGAGATCAGCTCATCCGGCAGTTCGCGGGCGGGAGCCGCGTTGAGCATGACCGTCGTCCCCGCGGACTTCGCGACCTGGGCGGCCTCGGTCACGACGCCGATGGGCAGCTCGAGCTGCATGAGCAGCACGGAGGCGCTGGCGATCGCCGCGCGCTCCGGCTCGGTGAGCGCCGTGACCTCGGCGTTCGCGCCGGAGGCGACGATGATGGTGTTCTCGGCAGAGTCGGCGACGACGATGAAGGCCTGCCCGGTCGGCGCAGCGCTACTCCGCACGAGCGTGCGGTCGATGCCCGCATCCGTCATGGTCACGGCGAGCTCGCCGCCGTGCTCATCCCTTCCGAGGGAGCCGACGAAGGTCGTCGGCGCACCCGCACGCGCCGCGGCGACAGCCTGGTTGAGGCCTTTTCCTCCCGGATAGGTCGCGACCGATTCGGCCAGGAGCGTCTCTCCCGGCTGGGGAATGCGCTCGACCGTGAAGACGATATCCATGTTGGCGCTGCCCACCATGACGATCCCGGAACGCTCCTGTGCCATGCCCCCAGCGTATCGGTCGAGGCGAGGGCATCGGAGGCCCGTGCGAGAGTGGTGCGATGGCTGGAACACTGCTCGGGACGACCGCACCCTTCGACGGCGCCGGCGTGTTCCGCTACCTCGCCGGGCACGCCATCCCCGGGGTCGAGTCCGGTGACGAGCACGGTTACCGGCGGCGGATGCGCTGGGGCGGGGCGGTGGCCGAACTCGAGGTGCGGCTCGCGCCGGCGCCCGATGCCGGCCCGGAGTCCGCAGCGGATGCGGTGCTCGCGACGCTCGACGGCGGGCCGTTGCCTCCCGATCTCGTGACGCGCATCCGTCGCCTCCTCGACCTCGACGCCGACTCCGCCGCCATCGACGGGATGCTCGCGGAAGACCCGGTGTTCGCCCTGCCCGTCGCGGCCGCACCCGGTATTCGGCTGCCGGGCAGCCTTGACCCTCACGAAGAGCTGTTCCGCACACTGGTCGGGCAGCAGATCTCGATCGCAGCCACCCGATCCGTGCTCGGTCGGATCTCGCGCGAACTGTGCGGGGACAGCGGCCTGTTCCCCACCGCGGAGCAGTTCGCCGAACGGGGCCTCGAGGTGCTGCGCGGTCCGGCGTCGCGCGTGGCCACGATCCACGGCGTCGCCCTCGCCCTCGCCTCCGGCGAGCTGGTGATCGAGGAGAGCCTCTCGGTGGCCGAACTCACCGAGCGGCTCGTGGCGATGCCGGGAATAGGGCCGTGGACCGCCGGTTATGTGGCGATGCGCGCGCTCGGCGCATCGGACACCCTGCTCTCCACCGACCTCGTCCTGCTCAAGGGCGCCGCGGCGCTCGGCCTGCCGGGTACTCCACGCGGTATCGCCGAACGAGCAGCCCGCTGGTCGCCGTATCGCAGCTACGCGACGTTGCACCTGTGGCGTATCGCCCAGGCGAAGTAGTCGACCTCGCCCACTCTCCGGGAAGCCGGCTGCGCGCGCGGAAAGCATCGGTATGGCCACTGTCAGGGTGAGCAAGTAGCGTTAACGCATGCGACTGCGGATCCTGTTCATCGTCGGCCTCGGCATCGGCTACATCCTGGGCGCGCGCGCCGGGCGTCCGCGGTACGACCAGCTCAAGGCGAAGGCGACCGAGGCATGGGAGGACCCGCGCGTGCAGAAGGTGGTCGTCGACACCCAGGAGTTCGTGAAGGAGAACGCCCCCATCGTCCAGGAGAAGGTCGTCGCGGGAACGAAGGCCGCTGTTGCCGGAGCGCAGGAGGCTGCGGCCAGAGCGGCCGAGACGGCGAAGGACGTCTCCGAGAGGGTGGCGGAGACGGCCAAAGACGTCTCCGAGAAGGTCTCGGACACGGCCAAGGACGTCTCCGAGAGAGTGGCGAGGGCGGCCAGGGATGCGTCGGAGAACGTGTCGAAGACCACCAAGGACGTGCGCAACCGCCTCGTCGACCGCGGTGAGGAGGTCGTCGACGGCGTCATCATCGCGGCCGGGAGCGCCCGCGAGCGTGCCCTCGAGTCCGAGCCCGACCACGACGAGAAGTAGTCGCCCGACCTGCCCTACTTCGCCGGAGCGACCCCTCCCGCGGATTCCACCGCGGACACGATGTCGATCGCTCCCGTGACCGGGTGGAGTCCGCTCAATCGCTCGGGCGACAGCACGCGCGCGACATCCTCGGCGCTCATGAGCCCAGCCTCGATGACGAGTTCGGCGATCGAGGCGTTCGTCGTGAGCGCAGTGTGTGCGAGCGTCGCCGACGCCGTGTAGCCGATGTACGGGGTGAGGGCGGTCACGACACCCACCGAGGACTCGACCTGCGCCGTCAGCCTCGTCATGTTGGCCGTGATCCCGTCGATGCAATGGACGCGCAGCGTGTAACAGGCGTTCGTCATCCAGGCGAGCGACTGCAGGATGCTGTGGGCGATGACCGGCTCGAAGGCATTGAGCTGCAGTTGACCCGCCTCGGCGGCAGCCGTGACCGTCGCATCCGCCCCGATGATGCTGAACGCGACCTGGTTGACGACCTCGGGAATGACCGGGTTGACCTTGCCGGGCATGATCGAGGAGCCGGCCTGCCTGGCCGGCAGGTTGATCTCGCCGATCCCCGCCTGCGGACCACTGGAGAGCAGCCGCAGGTCGTTGCAGATCTTGGAGAGCTTGACGGCGGCACGCTTGAGGTGCCCGCTCAGGGTCATGAAGATGCCCGCATCGCTCGTGGCCTCGATGAGGTCGGGAGAGGTGACCATGACGATTCCGGTGATGTCGACGAGGTGCCGGCGCACGGCATCCGCGTACCGGGGGTCGGCGGTGATACCGGTGCCGATCGCGGTCGCCCCCATGTTGATCTCGTTGAGCCACGGGATCGTCTCGCTCAGCCGTTCGTAGTCCTCGGCGATCGTGTGGGCGAAGCCGTTGAACTCCTGGCCGAGCGTCATCGGCACGGCGTCCTGCAACTGGGTGCGGCCGACCTTGAGCACGTGCGCGAATTCGGTCCCCTTGCGGGCGAACGCCTCCGTGAGCTTGACGTGTTCGGTGAGCAGCCGCTGGGTGCTCAGCACCATGGCGAGCTTGATCGCGGTCGGGTAGACATCGTTGGTGCTCTGGCTGCGGTTGACGTCGTCGATCGGGTGGAAGCTCACGTAGTCGCCGAACGGCTTGCCCAGAAGCTCGAGGCAGCGGTTGGCGATGACCTCGTTGGTGTTCATGTTCGTCGAGGTGCCCGCACCGCCCTGGATCACGCCGACCATGAACTGGTCGTGCAGTGCGCCGTCGATGATCTCCTGGCAGACCCGGTCGATGAGGTCGGCTTTCTCGGCGCCGAGCGTCCCGAGCTCCTTGTTCGCGCGCGCCGCGGCCTGCTTGACGATGGCGAGTGCACGGATGAGGTCGGGGTAGACGGAGATCGGCCGGCGGGTGATCGGGAAGTTCTCCCGCGCCCTGGCGGTATGGATTCCCCAGTAGGCATCGGCCGGGATCTCCATCGATCCGACGGAGTCGCTCTCGGTCCTTGTGGGTCCGACGGGGTCGACTACGGGCAACGCGCTCGGCGCTTCAGACATCCGAAAATCTCCTTCGATGGTGGATGATCCAACTCTACTGGCGGAGGCCGCGGCCGAATCCCGCGCGGTTCAGTGGAGTGCCGGGACGATGAGGTAGACGCCGAACAGCACCACGGCGCCGCACACGCCGAACAGCGCCCGTGCTCCGGCGAGCGCGAGCCGCCCGGTTCGCGGATCGACGCCGCGGGCTCGCGTTCCGGCCTCGAACAGACGGATGCCGAGTGCCGCGATCGTGACGAGAAGGCATGCTCCCACGAGGGATGCCACCGCGACGATGACGAAGGAACCCCACTCGATCACGGTGCTGACTCCTCGGTCATGGCCGGCTTGGGCGTCTCCGCCGGCTTGGTGGGCTTGGCACTCGCGATGATCGGTGGAACCTTCGGCATGACGACGGTCGGGGTGTGCTCGATGATCGGGACCTCGCCCGTGACGTTCCTGCTGTTGACCGGGTTGCGACGCGACCGGCGGAACATGAGCGCGATCACGATGGCGCCGGCCAGCGCATCGGCGGCGACACCGAGCGGGCCGAGTCGTGCCACGAGTTCGGCGATCGCCGCCATCGCGGCGGCGCACGGGAGGGTCACGAGCCAGGCGATGCCGATCCGGCCGGCGACGCGCCACCGCACGGCACCGCGCTTGCGGCCGAGCCCCGCCCCGATGACCGATCCGCTCGCGACCTGGGTGGTCGAGAGGGCGAAGCCGAGGTGCGAGCTCGCCAGGATCGTCGCAGTCGTCGAGGCCTCGGCGGCGAAGCCCTGCGCCGGCGAGACGTCGGTGATCCCCGTGCCGACCGTGCGGATGATGCGCCAGCCGCCCACGTAGGTTCCGAGGGCGATGGCCAGCGCGCACACCGCGATCACCCAGAACTCCGGGCCCGTCCCTGCGGCCTGGAACCCCGCGGCGATAAGCGTGAGAGTGATGACCCCCATGGTCTTCTGCGCGTCGTTGGTCCCGTGCGCGAGGGAGACGAGGCTCGACGTGAACACCTGGCCGACCCGGAATCGCCTGCGCGCGCTGTCCTCGGTGCGGCCGGCGGTCAGGCCGTAGGCGAGCTTCGTCGCGACGAAGGCGACGATCGCGGCGATGACCGGGGCCAGCACCGCCGGGAAGACGATCTTGCTGAGCAGCACGCCCGGGTCGATCGCGCCGAACCCGGTGCCGACGACGACGGCGCCGATGAGGCCGCCGAAGAGCGCGTGGGAGGAACTCGACGGCAGCCCGAGCAGCCAGGTGGCGAGGTTCCACATGATCGCGCCGATGAGTCCGGCGAAGATCATCGTCGGGGTGATCTGGATACCACCATCGCCTTCGCGGATGAGCCCGCCGGAGATGGTGCGTGCGACCTCGGTGCTGAGGAATGCGCCGACCAGGTTGAGGACAGCGGCGATCGACACAGCAACCCTCGGCTTGAGTGCGCCGGTGGCGATGGGGGTAGCCATCGCGTTGGCCGTATCGTGAAAGCCGTTCGTGAAATCGAAGAACAGTGCCAGCACGATGACCAGCGCGACCATAAGTGAGATGTCCACTGCGATCGAGTCTTTCACCCCGATAAACGACGGTCAACATACGGATAAACTCTGCCCGCTATGACTCTCGTCTCCGTGGTCGTCCCCTCGTGGAATGACGCCGTCATGCTGCGGGTGTGCCTTGCGGCTCTCGCCGCGCAGTCGCGCCCGGCCGATGAGATCATCGTGGTCGACAACGGCAGTACCGATGACACGGCGGCGGTCGCCCGCGATGCCGGCGCGACTGTGGTGACGGAACCCCGGCGCGGTGTATGGCCCGCCACGATCGCCGGGTTCGATGCCGCGAGCGGTGAGATCATCGCGCGGCTCGACGCCGACTCCGTCCCTCCGCCCGACTGGCTGGCGCGTGTCGAGGCGACGCTCACGGCATCCGGAGCTCCGCACGAATCCGGCACCCCCTCCGCCGTGACCGGCCCAGGAGGCTTCTACGGCGGAAATCGATTCACCCGCTGGGTGGGCGAGCACGTCTACATCGCCGGCTACTTCTGGTTCGTCGGCCTGCTACTCGGGCATCCGCCCCTGTTCGGCTCCAACTTCGCGCTGCGTCGCACCGTGTGGACCTCCCTGCGCCCGCACCTAGACCCGGCGCTCGAGCGCATCCACGACGACCTGCAATTGAGCTTCCTCCTCGAACCGGACGTGGCCGTCGCCTACGATCCCGCCCTGCGCGTCGGTGTCTCGGCACGACCGTTCTCGTCCCTGCGTGGGCTCGGACGCCGGGTCGGCTGGGCAGCGCTCGGTCTCTGGCACAACCGCGGACGCACCCGCTGGTTCACCGTCCGGGATCGACGGCGTGGGAATACAACTCGAGAAGGTCGCGGCTGAGCTGATGCGGTGAGGTCTCGCAGGGGCTGTGCCCGGACGGGTAGACCGCGACCTCCGCACCGATCCGGCGAGCGAAGTCGTGGTGCAGGCGCAGCGGCCACAGGTCGTGCTCGCCGACCGCGATGAGCTTGGGGATGTCGATGGCGCGGATCTCCTCGCGCAGGTCCGGCGCACGCTTCATCATCCGGATGATGTCCCTCACGCTTCCCCGGTCGGTCACCTTGAGCCGGTCGTGCACGAATCGCAGTCGCCCGGGAGGCACCGGTACGAGATTGCGCCGGATCCCCCACGTCATGAGTGCGGCACCCACGCCGCCCGTAGCGAAACCCGAGATCCAGCCGATGCGCTTGACGCCGCGGAAGCCCTGCCCGGGCTCCGGCGGACAGCTGAGGAGTGTAAGGCTCGCGAAGAGCTCGGGCCTGCGGACCATGGCCAGCTGGGCGACCGTTCCCGCGAAGGAATATCCGAGCACGTGGGAGGGCGCGGCGGGACCGGCCGACTCCAGCACGGCGATGAGATCGTCCACGAAGAGGTCGTAGTCGTAGTGCCGCTGCGGCGGATGCCGGTGCTGCGGGCCGGCGTCCGCCGACTCGTACTGACCGGCCTGGTCATAGGACTGCACGAAGCAGCCCCCGGCGGCCAGCAGTGGCAGCATGAGGTTGAAGTCCTCCTTGGAGCCGGTGACCCCTGGGACGAGAAGGACCCGGGGATGCGTCGGATCGCCGAGCGAGACCGTCGCGAGGGTGCCGCTCGGCGCCTCGAGGCCGGAGCGCACCACCCCATCGGGGAGCACCGTCCAGTCGAGATCGGGAATGGCGGCGTCGAGGGCGGCCTCCGGGCTGAGAGCGTCGTAGATCGGCACGTTCCCACGATATCGATGCAGAATCGCTCCCGGCGGTCGTGACGGGATCGTGATCCCATCACCCCCACCTTTGGGGCAATATTAGATGTTCTCTCGCGCTGAGGCGCGCTCTAAACTTCCTTCATACCCAAGATGACATGATTGTGGGGATCGATCCTTGGACGACAACAGTTTCTATGGGGCTCCGGCTGGCTGGTATCCAGACCCGCTCGGGCTCCCCCAGCTTCGCTGGTGGGACAGTACGGCCTGGACCCATCAGACCGCCGAAGCGCGTGCGCCCATGGTCATGCAGGAGACCACCTATGCGTGGCCGGAGGACGAGCTCGACCGCGAGGAGCAGGAGCAACAGGATCTGCTGACCCGCCGCGAGCGTCGCGAGCGCGAGCGTCGCGACGGCAACGACATCGTCGCACCGACCGCTCTCACCCTCCTTCAGCTCGAACCGCCGTCGAGGGCGGACGTGCAGGTGGACGTCCCCGAGCCCTCGCCGTTCAACCCGTTCGCCGGTGCCGAGGATGTCGGTGGTACGGCCGGGACGGTTCCCGACCCGATGGCCGCCACGCGCTCGGCAGCGCTACAGGACCCGCAGGGCGAGGCCCTGCCGTCGAGTCCGTTCGACGAGCCGTACCAGACGACCTCCTACTCGCAGCCGGTGAACCCGGGCGCACAACCCCACCCCGGAACCCACCAGACCGGAGCGCCCCAGACGGCCGTACCGCAGCAGGAGGAGTCCTTCTTCTCCGGGTTCGCCACCCAGGTGCCTCATCAGGCCCCGCCGACGCAGCAGACCTTCGACTGGGCTCCGCGGCTCGACCCGCTCAATGATCCGCAATACCAGGCATATCTCAAGGCGCAGACCGCCCCGCACGCCAAGGCGACCCACAACGGGCCTGTCTGGGTGATCGCACTCATCCCGCTCATCCAGCTCGTGCTCAGCCTGCTCGTGCTGACCGCGTTCGGCACGGCGGAGGCCTCCGGCGCCATGGCGGCGATCTGGCTCGCGCCGTACCCGATCGTGGTCGGCCTGGCAGCCCTCGACCGCCGCAACCTGAGGAAGACCGGTCATGAGGTCACGGCGCACTGGCTGTGGGCGCTGCTCACCGCACCCGTCTACCTCATCGTGCGCGCGGTCGCCGCGATCCGCGAATCCGGGGGTGGTTTCGGCCCCGTCCTGGTCTGGTTCGCGCTCGGACTCCTGCAGATCGGCGCGATCGTCGCGGTACCGGGTCTGCTCATCTCCACGGTTCCCGCGGTGTTCGCCGATCAGGCCGAGCAGTCGGTCATCTCGGATGCCGCGGTCATCGGCGCCAACATCGAGGTGAGCTGCCCCGATCTGCCACCGGTGCTCATCGGCCAGCAGTTCGAGTGCGCGGGCGTCCGCGGGAACGACCAGCCCGACCTCGACATCGTGGTCAGCCTCCAGCGCGTCAACGGCTGGATCGACTGGCAGGTCGAGGACTGGGGCATCTACACCATCGGCTGACGCCGAGGCCAACGACATCGCGCCGTGACGATCCCGAAGGTCGTCACGGCGCGATCTCTTTGTGCGGATCGGGGGGCGTCCCCTACCCGCCGAACAGCGCCTCGATGGGCCCGCGCGCGAAGTAGACCAGGAAGCCGACCGCCACGATCCACAGCAGCGGCGAGATACCCTTCGCCTTACCGGCGAGGGACCGCACGACGACCCAGGAGATGAATCCGACGCCGATGCCGTTCGCGATCGAGTAGGTGAGCGGCATGACGACGATCGTGAGGAAGACCGGCAGGCCGATCGAGAACTCGCTCCAGGTCACATCCTTGATCTGCGACACCATGAGCACGCCGACGACGACGAGGGCGGCGCCGGCCACCTCGAGCGGCACGACCTGCGTGAGCGGCGTCAAGAACATGGCGAGCAGGAACAGCACACCCGTGATGACGCTCGCGAACCCCGTCCGTGCGCCCTCGCCGACGCCCGCCGCCGAGTCGATGTAGATGGTGTTCGATGAGCTCGAGGTAGCGCCTCCGGCCACCGCACCGATGCCCTCGACGATGAGCGAGGACTTCAGGCGCGGGAAGTTGCCCTCCTTGTCGGCCAGGCCGGCTTCCTTGGTGAGGCCGGTCAGCGTTCCGACCGCGTCGAAGAAGTTCGTGAACACGAGGGTGAAGACGAGCATGATGGCGGCGAGCCACCCGATGCGTCCGAAAGCGTTGAAGTCGAATGCGCCGATCAGGCCGAGGTCCGGCACCGAGACGATCGCATCCGGGAGCGTCGGGACGTTGAGGTTCCAGCCACCAGGGTTCGGCTGGCCGTTCGCGAACGATGGGCCGAGCTTGAAGATCGCTTCGAGGATGATCGCGATGACGGTCGTGCCCAGGATGCCGATGAGCAGCGCCCCCTTGACCTTGCGCGCCATGAGAACGCCCATGATGAGCAGGCCCAGGATGAACGTGAGGGTCGGGATCGTGGTGATCGAGCCCCCGTCGCCGAGCTGCACGGGCGGACTCGCAGCGCCGCTCGACCGCACGAAACCGGCATCCACGAGTCCGATGAAGGCGATGAACAGGCCGATGCCGACCGTGATCGCGATCTTGAGCTGAGCGGGGACGGCCCTGAAGATGAGCTCCCGCAGTTTCGTCGCCGACAGCAGGACGATGATGAGGCCGTTGATGACGACGAGGCCCATCGCCTCCGCCCAGGTGACCTGGCCGACGACGCTCACCGCGAGGAAGGAGTTGATGCCGAGGCCGGCCGCGAGCCCGAACGGCAGGTTCGCGACGAGTCCGAACAGGATCGTCATGACACCCGCGGTGAGGCCCGTGACGGCGGCGACCTGCGGCCGGTCGAGGGAGCCTCCCGTGACATCCGCGACGCCACCCAGGATGAGCGGGTTGAGGATGACGATGTAGGCCATCGTCATGAAGGTGACGAGCCCACCGCGTACCTCGCGGCCGACCGTCGACTTGCGGAAGCTGATCTCGAAGAACGAATCGAACCGCTCGCGGAAATTGTTTCCGCTCCCCCGCTTCACGGGGTTGTGCTGGGCCCAGTCGGTCGCCGTCGCAGTCTCGTGCGCGGCACCCTGGCTTTCGGATGTCGTGGAAATTTTCGGCTCCATCTCTCGCAGTTGGGTGGGAACGGTTTCACCCTATTGCCCTGCTCGGGACCAGAGCGTGGAGGACTCGCGGAACGAATCGCCGGAGCTACGCGCCCACCACGAGGTAGAGAAGTGCCGCGACGATGGCGAGCACCGCGACGACACTCGCACCGACTTCGAGTGAGCGCCAGCGCTCGGCCAGCCGACCCGTCTTGGAGAGGAAGTCGAGCACGAGGGCGACGATGCTCGCGAAGCCGAGCACGAAGGGCACGACGAGCAGAGGCGAGAGACCCATGACGGGTGCCAGCCAGGTGAAGACCGCAACGATGGCCACCACGATGGTGACCGACTCGAAGACGACGACGAGAAGCCGCGAGGTCGTGAGGTCGCGCACGGCCGACTTCGTGGTGGTTCTCGTTGACGAGTCGCCCCAGGCCAGCCAGCCAAGTGAAAGGGCACCGAGCACGACGAGGGCGAGCAGAATCCAGCCGACGAAGGGCAGGGCGCCCGCCAGCGGTGAGCCGGCGACGAAGAACAGCGCGATCGACAGGACCAGCACGGCGAGCACGACGATCGGGGAGACGATTTTCCTGGTGTTCTCGGTAAGGAGTGTCATGGGTATCCAGCGTGCCCGGTCGGGTGGGCGGCGCGCAAGGCCTGGACCATCGCCCCCGTCTAGAGTTGAGCCGATGGAGAACGAGCGGCAGGGCTGGCTGAGCGACCGGGAGCGCCGGCGCCTCACCCGTCTCCCGACCGACCGCGCGATGACCGCGACGCTCGCCACGACCGGTCTCATCGCCGCGACCATGCAGACCCTCGTCACCCCGATCATCCCTCAGCTGCCGGTGCTGCTCAGCACGAACGTGGCGGATGCGCAATGGGTGCTCACGGCGACCCTGCTCGCGGCGGCCATCGCCACCCCCATCGGCGGACGCCTGGGCGATATGTACGGTAAGCGCCGCATCGCACTCACCCTTCTCATGATCATGACCTTCGGGTCGATCATCGCGGCGATCTCGAACACTCTCGTGCCCATGATCATCGGGCGCGCGCTGCAGGGCGTCGGCCTCGGCGTCATCGCGCTCGGCATCAGCATCCTGCGCGATGTCATCCACCCGAGGAAGCTGGGTGGTGCGGTCGCCCTGGTGAGCGCGACGATGGGCGTCGGGGGCGCGGTCGGCCTCGCGGTCTCCGCGGTGATCGCCGAGAGCCTCGACTGGCATTTCCTGTTCTGGCTGTCCGCGCTTCTCGGGGTCATCGCCTCGGCGCTCGTCATCCTGGTCATCCCGGTCAGCACGCTGCGCACGGCGGGACGGTTCGACTGGGGCGGAGCGTTCGGACTCTCGATCGGTCTCGTCGGCATCCTCCTCGGCGTTTCGAAGGGCAATGAATGGGGCTGGGCGAGCCCCGTCATCCTCACCCTGCTCATCGGCGGGGCGCTCGTCTTCGTCGCCTGGGGGTTCTACGAGTTGCGGATGGCGGACCCGCTCGTCGACCTGCGGGTCGCCGCCCGCCGCCCGGTGCTGCTCACCAACCTGGCCTCGATCGCGGTCGGGTTCGCGTTCTTCGTGACCGCGTCTGCGCAGCCGATCCTGCTCGAGCTGCCCACCGATACGGGGGTCGGCCTCGGGCAGACGCTTCTCGTGGCGAGCCTCTGCCTCATGCCCAACGGCATCGTCATGTTCCTCGTCTCACCGCTCGCCGCGCGGCTCTCCAACACGCGCGGGCCGCGCACGAGCCTCATCCTCGGCGGTTTCATCATCGCTGTGGCCTTCACGCTCTCGGTGTTCCTCATGCACGAGGTCTGGCACGTCGTCCTGGTCTCGACCCTCGTCGGTCTGGGGACGGGGTTCGCCTACTCGGCGATGCCGACGCTCATCATGCACTCCGTGCCGCCGACCGAGACGGCGGCCGCGAACGGTCTCAACTCGGTCATGCGAACACTCGGCTCGACGGTGGCCGCAAGTCTCATCGGGGTGATCCTCTCCTCGAGTTTCGTGGTCGCGAACGGCATCGAGATCCCCACACGCGAAGCATTCCAGGTGGTGTTCGCGCTCGGCGCCGGCGTCGCACTGCTCGGAACGATCGTCGCGGTGTTCATCCCACGCCGCGGGCGCCGCTACGAGGACACCCAGAGCATCCCGATCCAGAGCATCCCCGAGGGGTGAGAGGCGACCGGTCGGATCCTCTCGCGGGCGACGAACCGCAAGCCCTGGTGTCTCAGGCAGTCATCAGCGCCCGGGGTTAGCTTGTGCGCATGAGCAGCAACGACGAGAGCCTCGATCGGGAGTTCGAGCCGGTCGCGGACGACGAACGCGAGGTGGACGTGGACGACGAAGAGGAGCCGACCCCGCCGCCGACGCTCGACCCGGATGAGCGCATCGAGGACGAGGACGAGGACGAACCTCTGCCCGACGGCCAGCGTCCGGTTTGAGTCACCTCCCGGCCGCCTAGGCTGGAGAGATGCGCCTCCTCCTCATCCGGCACGGCCAGACGCCGGGCAATGTGCTTGGGCAGCTCGATACGGCGTATCCGGGTCCCGGCCTGACCGCGCTCGGCCTTGAACAGGCGGCGGGACTCGCCGCCGCTCTCAAGGACCAGCCCATCGACGCCCTGTATGCCTCCACCCTGCTGCGCACCCAGTTGACCGCCGAGCCCCTGTCGCGAACTCGCGGCCTGGAGGTGGGCGTGCGTCCGGGCCTCCACGAGATCGAAGCCGGTTCGCTCGAATCACGCAGCGATCGCGACTCGATCCGTCAGTATCTGGAGACCGTCTACGCGTGGGGCCTGGGCGACCTCGGCACTGCCATGCCGGGCGGCCCGGACGGCCACGCTTTCTTCGGCCGCTTCGACGAGGACATCGCCACGATCGCCGGTTCGGGCGCTCAGGCGGCCGCGGTCGTCAGTCACGGTGCCGCGATCCGCGTGTGGGTGTCGAGCCGGGCCCGCAACATCTCCCCGTCGTTCGGCGCCGAGAATCCGCTCGACAACACCGGGATCGTCGTTCTCGATGGCGGGCCGACAGAAGGCTGGACCCTCACGACGTGGGCCGGGACCCCCGTCGGTGGACCCGACCTCGTCGACGAGGATGCCGAGGATCCCACTGGCGAGACGCTCAGCGAGGCCGTCGAGTCGGCTCCGGAGCTATCGCGCGACTCCAAGTAGCTCGCGTGCCTCCGCATGCTCCTGTTCGAGTCGCGACCGCGTCGCGGGATCGAGTCGCCGCAGCCGCCATGGTGCCGAGTTGTCGTCGAGGGCCGCAAGCTTGACGGCGAGCCCGTCGGGATTCGCGGCGATCAAGGCGAGGTGCTCGCTCGCGCTCAGGTCGTCGCGGTTGGTGAGCAGTGAGACGATCTCCACGACGTCCGGCACGATGCCGGCATCGAGCAGGTCCTGTGCGGCCAGGTCGCTGTGCTCCAGTACATCGTGCAACCAGGCGGCACAGTGCCGCACCGGATCATTCTCGGCGTCGAAGCGTTCCGCGACGCGCGCCGGATGGTCGATGTAGGCGGCCCCGGCGAAGTCGGTCGCACCGCGATGCGCGATCGTGGCGAGGGCGACCGCGATGCCGTGCTGAACGCTCGCCGGAGAGGCAATGGCAGCGGCCGGGGCGGGTGAAGCATCCGTGGTCGGCACCGGCTCGAGCTGAGGCTCGGCGAATGCGACAGGTTCCGGTTCCCGTTCCGGCTCGGGCTGAGGCTCGGGCTCGGCGAATGTGACAGGTTCCGGTTCCGGCTCGGGAGCAAGGGGCTGCGCAGACTCCAGCACCGTCGCCGGCGGGGGGACCGATTCGACCCGCTCGACCGGTGCGGGAGCGAGGGTGCGCTCGAACCTCTCGATCGTCCATTCCTCGTCGGCGAGCATCGCCGTCGTGGTGGCACCCGGCTGGGTCTCGTCGAGCTGGGCCGCAGACACCTCCGAGAAATGCGTGTCGAGGTCGTCGCGCACGTAGAGGAACCCGCTCAGGCCGATCTCCACCCAGCCGCCGGTGAGCCACTGGAAATATCGGCGGCGGCCGGAGATCGTGGCCGCGCTGAAGACGCCGACGACGTGGAATCCGTTGTCGGTGACCCTGGTGTAGAAGCGCTGGCGATCGGGGATGTTGCCGAGGGACTGGGCCGGGCCATCCTCCTGCGTCGTCGCATCCACGAAACGGTCGAAGTTGAACTGGGCGGCGAGGCGCGCATACCGCACGCCGTCGTCCACGACCAGGGCGATCTCGCGCAGTTGCGGGAGTTGCTCGAAGGTGGCGCTCGGCCATTCGAGTCCGTCGCCCATGATGTTGAGTCTGGCGCGGCGCAGCAAGGTGTGCGTCGCCCACTCGTACTGGGGGATGTCGACCGGCGGGAGGGTATCGAGGTCGATGCTGCCGTGGTCGGGTGCTGCGGGAATGTGGTCCATGATCCTGGGTCCGTCTGGCTTCGGGTATGCCGCGTTCGGCGACAGCTGGGTAAGGCTCGATACCTCGTCCACCTCGTTGCCGAGTTGCTCCCCCGCGGAGACGCCGACTTCGGGATCGGCGAGATCTCTATGCCTCCGAGCGTAAGTCACCGGAATACTGGTTTCACGTCCCCTTTCGGGGTACTCCACTGAGACCGCGTCGCTACGATGATCCCGTGCGCGCGAGTGAGCGAGGGACAGGGTCGGTGCGCCGGTTCTTCGCGGGCGTCGGCTTTCTGGGTCGCGGCCTCGCTCGCTGGGGCACCTCGCCGCGGCTCATGCTGCTGGGCGCGATCCCCGCGCTCATCGTCGGTGCGGCCTTTGCCGCCGGCATCGTGCTGCTGGCGATCAACCTGCAGGAACTCGTCGTCTGGTCGACGCCGTTCGCCGAACCGTGGGTCGAACCCTGGCGCACACTGTTCCGGATCACGGTCGGTGCGGCGTTCGTCGGGCTGGCCATCCTGATCATCGTGTTCTCCTTCACCGCACTGACCCTCGCCATCGGCGACCCGCTCTACGAACGGATCTGGCGCGACGTCGAAGTCCACGCGGGCGGCCTGCCGCAGGGATCGCCACGGTCGTGGACGGCGGTCCTCGCCGATGGAGCCCGGATGCTCCCCCGTGCGATCTTCGGCGGTCTCGCCCTCTTCCTGCTCGGATTCATCCCACTCATCGGCCAGATCCTGGTTCCCGTGGCCACCGCGCTCTTCGCCGGCTGGATGCTCTCGATCGAGCTCACCGGGCGGGCGCTCGAGTGGAGGGGCTTCGCGCTGCGCGAGCGGCGACGGATGCTGGCCGGCAACCGCGCGGGAGCCCTCGGCTTCGGCCTGGCCGCCTACCTGCTCTTCCTGCTGCCCCTCGGGGCGGTCATTGCCATGCCCGCTGCCGTCGCGGGCGGGACACTGCTCGCGCGGAGCGTCCTGCCGGAGGGGTCCCCCCGTTAAGGGACTCGAACCTCCCTCACCCCCTCCGATATACAGAGAAGTATGGCCCGAGCTACGCGATTCACCTTCGATGGAGGTGCTGCGACGTACGTGGGGACAGCCATCCTCGGCGCCCTCATCACGGTGCTCACACTCGGCATCTGCTACCCGTTCGCGCTCGTCCTGACGGAGCGCTGGCGGTGCAAGCACACCTACATCGACGGCCAGCAGCTGGTCTTCAACGGCAGTGCCGTCGGCCTGTTCGGGCGCTGGATCCTGTGGCTGTTCCTCACGATCATCACGCTCGGCGTCTACCTGTTCTGGGTCGGCCCACGCCTGCAGGAGTGGAAGACCGTCAACACCGACTTCGCCTCGACGAAGGTGCCGTTGGCTTCATGGGGGCCGAGCGTTCTGACGACGGGGTGAACTGACCCGGCCTGTCATCGGCGTGAAGGTGAGCGGACAACGGCCCGCCGCTTCCGCCGCGCTGCTTCGGCCGGGCTGCTTCCGAAGAGCAGCTACACCCGCTGGAACCAGGGCGGGTAGACCGAGACCTTCTGCGCGAAACCGTGCTTCTCCAGCAAGGTGCGTACCTCGGCGCGCACCTTGTCGTTCGCGACGCCGACGAGGGTGACCGCGGCGAACGGGAACTCCCCCGGCACGAGGAACTCGGCCGAGCGCAGGGCGTCCTCCTCATCGTGGATCCTCCGCGGCATCCGTCCGCCCAGCTCGGTGAGCGAACTGAAACGTGTCGTCGGGTCCGCGGCGTCGCCGTCCGCCACCACCGCGCTCTCGCCCGCCGCCCGCACGGTGCTCACGAGAATCACGAAATCGGATGCCGGGATGCTGCCGACCCCTTCGGCCAGCCGGTAGTCGGCCTCGCCGTTGCGCATGCCGTCCCAGAGAATCGCATTCGGAGCCAGGAAGAACGGCACATGCGCGGCGACCGGTACGGAGCCGGCCAGCACCTCGCGCCGCAAGTCGCGGTTGTCCGCCGCCGAGATGTCGACCGCCGGGCGCGCGCCCGCGGCATCCGAGAGCATGCGCCCTGCCTCGAGGATGGGTGCCAGGTTGCGCCGATGGGTGATGTGGAAGATCCGGCGGGCGCCGGCATCCACCGCTACGGGCTTCGTCGCGGAGATCGTCGTCGGCCTGCTCCGCGCTGGAGCACGCCGCGGCTTCACGGTACGGTCCTGCGGCGGAGGCGTTCTGGGCGAGCAGACATCGCAGCGGGCGATGTCCAGACCATGGATGCACTCGGTCGTCACGGAGGTCCTCTCGGGCGGCACGGGAATACGCGCTGCCGCAGGATCAACGTTACGCGCGACTAGCATGGCGCCATGACCACCGCCCGATCGGCCGAGCAGCCCACCGTGCTCCTCACCGGCTTCGAACCGTTCGGCGGCGCGAACGCCAACAACTCATGGGACGCCGTGCAGCTCGTCGCGCGCGACTGGCGAGGGCCGGCCAGGCTTGTGACCGCATGCCTGCCCGTCGAGTTCTCCCGCGCCGGCGACACCCTCGTCGAGCTCATCGATGAGCACGCCCCCGACCTGGTCATCGCCACGGGCGTCGCCGGCGGCCGCACGAAACTCACCCCCGAGCGTGTCGCCATCAACCTCGCGGATGCCCGCATCCCCGACAACGCCGGCACGCAACCCCTTGAGAAGGCGATCGTCGACGACGGCCCCGACGCCTACTTCACCCGGTTGCCGGTGAACGCCATGGTCGGGCGGATGACCATGGCCGAAGTCCCCGCCGAAGCGTCGCTGAGCGCGGGCACGTACGTGTGCAATGACGTCATGTACCGGATGATGCGGCATGTCGCCGAGCGCGGGACGATCGCCGGTTTCATCCACGTACCGGATGCGGAGGCTCTTCCTCTCGAGACGATCGCGGCCGGCCTGCGCGCGGCGGTCGAAGCGGGGCTCGAGGCGTCGACCGCTTCCTGACCTCGTGCCAAGGCGGCCTGCCGCCGCTCGGCCTGATTCAGCGGTGCCTGATCAGAACCAGACGTTGAGCCAGGGTGTGACTGGAGAACGGAAGAGCGCCGCGGCCGCGGCCCCGGCATCCGGAGTCAGCTCGGTGACGCGGCCGGACGCGGCGAGCACCGTCGCCGACACTGCGCCGAGATAGAGCGAGGAGAGTTCGTTCACGGTCATCGCGAGGGCAGGGACGCCATCCGGAAACGCCCCTTCGACCCGCGTCACCGAGCCGGCTCCGCCCCCTGCGGTCAGCAGGAACCGTCCCGCGGCGTAGCCGTAGACGTCGGAGACCTCGAGCCCGATCCGGCCATCGGCCGCATATCCCCTCGCCTCGAGCGCGATCGGCACGTCGAGGATGCGCACCCACAGGTGGTCCTCGATCGACTCCTTGATCGCGCGCTGGTCGGCCACCTGCCAGCGGAGCGGCTCATCGACCGAGCGAAGGTACGCACGCACCTCGCTCACCAGGTCCATGCCGAGCACGAAGCGCCAGAGCGCCGCGTACGCGTCGCCGGTCGTCGAGAGCAGGAACTCGAGTTCGAGCACGTGCTTCGTGAAGTCCTCCTCCCCACCCGTCGCCCGGTACAGAGCGAGCCCCTGCACGACCCCTGCCGCATCGTCGTAGCGGATCGCACGCAGCTTCTTCGCGCGATCCCTGTCGTCGCCCGCGAGCGCCACGAACTGGTCCCAGCGCAGTCCCCAGACGTCGATCTGACCCGGGACACCGCCCCGCCCGCGGTCGTGCAGTTCGGGCAGCAGCGCCCGGGCGTCGTCGAGCGTCACGAACCGCAGTCTGCCCTCAGGCAGCGGCCCGACCCAGGTGGCCCGCCGCGTCTCGATCGTGAGGTTCGTCGCAAAGACCGCGGGGGCGAAGCCGAACCGCCCGTAGATCGTCGACTCAGAGACCGTGAGGATGGAGAGGGGCGCCCCCAGTGCGGATGCCGTGGCCAGTTCGGCCTCGAGCATGGCACGGGCGATCCCCCGCCTGCGATGGGCGGGGGAAACCGAGACAGAACTCACCGCCCAGGCCTCGACCGAATGCCCGCCGGGCAGGGAGAGCTCTGCCGGCCACGAGCTGACCGTCCCCACCGGTTCGGACACCGCATCCGCGCCCTCCTCCCACACCCCGGTCGTTCGACGATGGGCGAGGCCCGCCATGCTCGCCGCGAGCGACTCCTGGTCCTGCCGCGAGCCGTGGAACCCGCGCGAAGTCGCCTGCAACCAGGCGCGGAACATCCCGGCGTCATCCGTGTCGACGAGGCCGAGCCGCAGGCCCGAACCGGAGAGTCGTCCGGCCGCCTCCGGGTCGACCGGATGGTGTGCGAAGTCGGAGGTCATGGATGCAAGGGTACCCAGAACGGGTGACAGCCCGGTGCCCGATCCCCCGCGAATTGGGGCCTGCACCTCAACAGGAGAACAGCTAACGTCAGAAGTGGGAAAGTTTCACGCGCGCGGGGTGTGGGAAGCCGCACCCAGGGAGATTCATGTCGATGGATACGGCGAGCACCGTCATTATCGCTGGTTGGTATCCGGACCCCGCCGACGCCACCCAGGCCAGGTGGTGGGACGGCTCCCAGTGGACTCCGCAGACGAGGCCGCGCCATACCCCCGCGCCGGTCCAGGGCAACAGGTACTTCTCGCCCGTCCCGATCCGCACGGATGCGACGCTGCCGCCCATCGACCCGTACCGCCCGATGGAGAAGCGCCACAACACGCAGGGCTTCGTGTCGATGGCTGCCAAGCCGACCATCCAGTACTCTCCCACGCGCGCATACACCGGTTCGGTGTGGTGGCTCGCCACGATGCCGATCTGGTCGACCGTGCTCGTCATGGTCCTCGTGGTGGCGCTCGGCGAGTTCTTCAGCTTCTTCCCGCAATCCCTGCTCACCGTGCTCCTGCTCTTCACCGCCGTCGCCCTCACCATCCACGACCGCAAGGTGCTCCTGGCTGCGATGCATCCGACCGCGGCGTCGGCCTGGTGGTTCCTGCTCGGGCCGTTCATCTACCTCGTCGTGCGCTCGGTGCACGTCACGAAGAACACCGGCCACGGCTGGGCGCCGGTCATCGTCTACCTCGTGAGTTCGATCGTTCCACTCGCCGCGATCCTCGCCTTCACCTCGCTCTACGTCTTCATCGCGTCGATGATGGGCGCGGTCTGAAGCCTCGTCCCATCTGCTGCCGGTGCAGCCCGGCACGCTCCATGACGGAGTAGCGTCGGGAGATGTGACCTACACCTCGCCCGCGGCCTTCACCACCCGTCCGACGCTGCGCGGAAGCTTCGGGATGACCGCCTCGACGCATTGGCTGGCCACCGCATCCGGCCAGGCCGTGCTGGAGCGCGGCGGCAACGCGTTCGACGCCGCGGTCGCCTGCGCGTTCGTCCTGCACGTCGTCGAGCCGCACCTCAACGGGCCGGGCGGCGACCTCGTCGGCATCTTCGCCACGGCGGATGCCCCCGGCACACCCATCGTGCTCATGGGCCAGGGGCCTGCGCCGGCGGGCGCCACGATCGACCATTACCGGGCGGAGGGGCTCACCCTCGTCCCCGGTGCCGGCGCCCTCGCCGCCGCGATCCCGGGCGCGGTGGATGCCTGGCTCCTGCTCCTGCGGGACCACGGGACCTGGGAGCTCGGCGATGTGCTCGCCTTCGCACTCGGCTACGCGCGGGACGGGCATCCCCTGCTCGAACGGGTCGCAGCGACGATCGCGCGCGTCTCCGAACTCTTCGAGCAGCACTGGCCCACCTCGGCGGCGCTCTGGATGCCCGGCGGGAGGGTTCCGGATGCCGGGGCCGTCTTCGCCAACCCGGCGCTCGCGCGCACCCTCGAACGGCTCGTGGCATCCGCCGTGGGCCCGACGAGGAAAGCCCGCATCGACGCCGCCCGCGATGAGTGGGCCACCGGATTCGTCGCCCGTGAGATCGACGCGTTCGTGCGCTCACCGCACCGGCACTCGACCGGGGGCGATCATGCAGGAGTGATCCGTGCGGACGACCTCGCCGGGTTCCGCGCATCCTGCGAACCGGCCGTGACGGCCGACTTCCGCGACGTGACGGTCGCGAAGTCCGCCGCCTGGGGGCAGGGACCGGCGCTGCTGCAGATGCTCGGCATCCTCGACGGGTTCGACGAGGAGCGGCTCGACCCCGCGAGTGCGATCGGCGCCCACACGATCCTCGAGGCGGAGAAGCTCGCGCTCGCCGACCGTGAGGCCTATTACGGGGACGCCGCAACCGTGCCACTCGACGTGCTGCTCTCGGCGGAGTATGCGGCCGAGCGGCGCGCGCTCATCGGTGACGAGGCCTCTCGCGAGTTCCGCCCTGGCGCTGTTCCCGGCCACGAGCCGTTCCTGCCCGAACTCCGGGAGGCTGACGACCTGCCGATCGCCTCTGCGGCCGGCCAGCGCTATGTGGGCGAGCCGACGGTCGAGAAGACCGGCGAGACGAAGGGCGACACGTGCCACCTCGACGTCATCGATCGCTGGGGCAACATCGTCTCTGTGACGCCCTCCGGTGGCTGGCTGCAGTCCTCCCCCACGATCCCCGAGCTCGGGTTCAGCCTTGGCACCCGCCTGCAGATGACCTGGCTCACACCGGGGACGCCCTCGTCGCTCATGCCCGGGCGACGCCCCCGCACGACGCTCACGCCGACGCTCCTGCTCAAGAACGGTCACGCCGTCGGCACTCTCGGCTCTCCGGGCGGCGACCAGCAGGATCAGTGGCAGCTCCCCTACCTGCTCCGCACGATCGTCGGCGGCTATACGCCGCAGCAGGCGATCGACGCCCCCACCCTGCACTCGACCTCGTTCCCCGACTCGTTCTGGCCGCGCACCTGGGTGCCGGGCGGCGCTGTCGTGGAGGACCGCCTGGGCGCGGAGGTCATCGACTCCCTCGAAGCGCGCGGGCACGCCGTGACCCGTGCGGGCGACTGGGCGCTCGGGCGCCTCTCGTCCGTGGGCGTCGGCGACGACGGTGTGCTCTACGCCGCGGCGAATCCTCGGGGCAATCAGGGGTACGCGGCCGGGCGGTGACCGGGTGCGGGCGCGCAGCAATTCCCGGCCGCACGACCTACGCTGGAGACATGGATCTCAAGGACATCACACTCACCACGATCGACGGCGAGGAGACCACCTTCGGCGAGTACGCCGGCAAGGCGGTCATGGTGGTCAACGTCGCCTCCAAGTGCGGCAACACCCCGCAGTACGCAGGTCTCGAGAAGCTCTACGAGCAGTTCGGGGAGCGCGGGTTCACGGTCCTCGGATTCCCCTGCAACCAGTTCATGTTCCAGGAACCGGGCAGCGCCGCCGACATCCAGGAGTTCTGCTCCACGACCTACGGCGTGACCTTCCCGATGTTCGACAAGGTGCACGTCAACGGTCGGCACCGGCACCCGCTCTACGAGCAGCTCACGGCCGTGAAGGATGCCCAGGGCGCAGCGGGCAAGGTGGAGTGGAACTTCGAGAAGTTCCTGATCAGCCCCGACGGCACGGTGCAGCGATTCCGCCCAGGCGTGCAGCCGGATGCGCCGGAGATCCTCGAGGCGATCGAGAAGGCGCTTCCCGCCGTCTGAGCCGGGCCGGTCAGGCTCGCGGCGCCGAGTCGGGCGCGCGCTTCTGAGGATGCGGGGCTTCATGCCGGGCGAGCTGCTCGACGAACCCGGCGATTCTGCGAGCCCGCGCATCCGGGTCGGTGAGCTGGCTCAACCTGAAGTACAGGGCGTAGCGGTTCTGCGAGGTGAGCACCTCGTACATCGCCTGCGCCTCTGGCACGGCGGCGATCGCCGCGAGCAGGTCCGCTGGGGGCTGCGCCGTCGCCGAGCCCGCGTAAGCGCGTTCCCACCGGCCGTCGGCCTTCGCCGCGTCGACTGCCGCGCGCCCGGCCGGGCGCATTCGACCCTCGGCCTCGAGTCGCTCGACATGGCCGATGTTGCGCAGCGACCAGATGCTGCGCCTGCCCCTCGGCCCGAACCGCTGGAACGTGGTCTCCTCGTCGCGCCGCCCGGCCTGACCGTCGATCCAGCCGAAGCACAAGGCCTCGTCGAGGGCTCCGGCGTAGAAGAGCGCGGTCACCGTGCCGCCCTTGCGCGAGAGGATGAGGCGCACGCCCTCCGAGGTGGCGTGGTTCTCCTCGAGCCAGGCGTGCCATGCCGCCGCATCCGGCAACTGCAGCTCAGGGAGTTCGACGGGCATGCCACGAGCCTAATCAGGCCCCCGGCGGAGTTGACGCGTCCCGGATAGGCTGGAGACATGAGCAAGGAACTCGTGAAGGAACCGGATGCCGACCGTTACACCCTGCGGATCGATGGCGATCTCGCGAGCGCCGTCGACTACCGGGTCAGCGGCGACTCGATCTCGTTCACCCACACCTTCACCGACCCGAAGCGCCGGGGCCAGGGTCTCGCGGCCGAGATCGTGAAGTTCGCGATCGACGACGTCGAGGCGACGACCGACTATCGCGTCGTGCCGATGTGCTGGTACGTCGGCGAGTGGTTCGACAAGCACCCCGAGCGTGCGGGGCTGTTGACGCGCTAGAGCCGACGCCCGCTCAGGCGTGCGGCCCGACCGGCACCTCGCCCAGCACGAGTTCGATCTCCGCGCCGACGATCCGCCCGACACGATGCGCTTCGGCCTCGAGCGCCACGCGTCGCCGCTGCGACAGGGTGCTGAACGGCTCGACCGTCATGGTGGCCCGCCGGGCCCGGCGCTTGAGGTGCCAGATCCCGCCCGCGATGCCGCCGAGCAGCAGCACCGGATAGTTTCCCGCCTGGCCCCCCGCGAGTGCGCGATCCCAGGCTCGCCCCGGGAACAGTTTCTCCCGCGGCCAGGAGCCGACGACGTACGGGTCGAAATACGGTAGTAACCGCAGGTCGGGCAGCGAGTCGTTGCCGAATGCGGTGTCCCCGGCGTTCACCCAGGACTCGCGCCCCAGTAGGTCGACTCGGTCCAGGCCCGCATGATCGAGAGCCGCCCGCGCGAACAGCTCCTGCGCCCGGCCGACCCGGATCGCGAGCCACCGTGCGTAGTCGCCCGGCATCGCCGGACCGTAGGAGTGCAGGTAGCGACGCAGGAGCCTGAGGTCGGCATCCGGAACCGGTTCGAAATCCGGGGCGGGTAAGTAGGTGACCCTGGTCCCGCGATTCGCGCCGAACACGAGGATGCCGGCATGAGCGGCCGGGATGATCGCCTGCCGCCAACGCGGAGACCATCCGCCGAAGGCCGGCACCGTCCTCTCCCCCGCCCAGGGCCCCAACCGGGAGAGGACCGCATTGTCGAGCTCGTCGGTCGTGAGCCCGGTGCCGTCCGCGCCGGCGGGGATCGCCCCGAGCGCATCCGCCACCGCCGCGAGCACCTCGTCGAGCTGACCCGGTTCGAGGCGCACACCCTCGGGCTGGCCCGTCGAGACCGGCAGCGCCCGGAGCGCGCCGAGCCACTCGCCGAGTTCCGAGGCGGGCAGCAGGTGGACGGTGCCGCGCGGCCCGAAGGTCTTCACAAGCAGTCCGTCTCGCCGGATCGCCGCCGCGAGATCGGATGCCGCCGCCCCGCGGGTCCGGATGCCCACGGCCAGTTCCGCCGCCGACATCACCTGGGCGTGGGCGCCGACCATGGCCGACACCGCGGAGACGACATCGGGCAACGGCCGGGAAAGACCATGCCGCGAGAGACGGCGCGCGGTCACATCGCGCCAGCTGACCTGCATGCGGAAACACTACTGCCCACTAGTGACGCGGGGGCCCGGCGACCACTACGGTGGAGCAAACCGAGTCGGCCCGACCGACCGAGCAATGCTAAGGAGAAACAATGGCGCTTCCCTGGAAACTGCATGGCGATGGAAAGGATGTCGCCGCAGACGACATCATCCTTCCCGAAGAGAGACTGTCGTGGCTGCGAACCATCGGATTCGGCGGCCAGCACGTCGTCGCGATGTTCGGCGCCACATTCCTCGTCCCGATCATCACCGGGTTCCCGCCCGCGACGACCCTGCTGTTCTCCGGTATCGGAACGCTGCTGTTCCTCATCATCACCGCGAACAGGCTTCCGAGCTACGTCGGATCGTCGTTCGCGTTCATCGCCCCCATCCTCGCGGCCAATGCTGCGACCGGCGGACTCGGCGTTGCACTCGGCGGCATCATCGTCACCGGTGCGGTGCTGGCGATCGTGGGCATCATCGTCCACTTCTCCGGGACGCGATGGATCAACGCGCTGCTGCCCGCCGTGGTGAGCGGCTCGATCGTCGCCCTCATCGGGTTCGCGCTCGCGCCGGTCGCCGGTACCAACTTCGCAGCGTCACCGTGGATCGCGCTTATCACGCTCTTCGCGGTCATCCTCTGCGCCGTGCTGTTCAAGGGGTTCATCGGACGCCTGTCGATCCTCATCGGTGTCGTCGTCGGCTACATCGCCGCGGTGATCGCCGGCGAGGTGGACTTCTCCAAAGTGGCGGACGCCGCCTGGGTCGGCCTGCCCACGTTCACGACGCCGGTCTTCGACGCGCAGTATCTCCCGATCTACCTCATGTTCCTCCCCGTCGTGCTCGCGCTCGTCGCGGAGAACGTCGGGCACATCAAGGGCGTCGGCCAGCTCATCAACCGCGACCTCGACCCGCTCACCGGCCGCGCGCTCTTCGCCGACGGTGCGGCGACGGTCATCGCCGGACTCGGCGGCGGATCGGCTACCACGACCTACGGTGAGAACATCGGGGTCATGGCCGCCACGAAGATCTTCTCGACGGCCGCATACTGGGTCGCCGGCATCGTGGCGATCCTGCTCGGCCTCTCCCCGAAGGTCGGCGAGATCATCAACACGATCCCGCCAGGGGTCATCGGCGGCGTGACGACGGCACTCTACGGCCTCATCGGCATCATCGGTGTGCGCATCTGGGTCGAGAACAAGGTCGACTTCTCGCGTCCGAAGAACCAGATGACCGCGGGTATCGCGCTCGTCATGGGCATCGCGAACTACACGCTCGCCTTCGGCGAGGTCAAGTTCGAGGGCATCATCCTGGGCACGGTTGCGGCGGTCGTGGTGTACCACCTCATGAACGCGCTCGAGAAGTTGCGCGGAGGGACCTCATCGGCCGACGCCCCGAAGGCGAAGACCGAAGCGAGGGTCTCCGGCTGAGTCCAGCTCGAACCGGACCCGAGAGGGGGATGTCCGCGTGGCGTCCCCCTCTTTTTCCGTGAGCGGCCCCCGTTTTCGATAGCCTTGAACCACGACACCCCCAGCCTTGGGGGGCGACCCGGCCGGATGCCGTGCATAGAATCGTGAGAATCCGGCTGAACCCGAATCAGTGGAGAGGACTACGCTCATGGCGCCAGACCAGGCCGCTCCTGTGCCTGCTGGTTGGTACCCCGACCCCTACTCGGCCTCCGAACTGCGCTGGTGGGACGGTCAGAACTGGACCGACTCCGTCCATCCGCCGGTGACCCCGCCTGCCGCGACTCCTGCCGCCGCTCCCGAGCCGGTCGTTTCAGCACCGACCTCACCTGAGCCCGCCACCCCTGAACCCGTCACCTCCGCACCCGTCACCCCGGAACCGGTCACCTCCGCACCCGTCACCCCGGAACCCGTCACCCCAGTGCCAGCCGCCCCCGTGCCTGCCGCTGCCGAACCGGCACCACTCATCGAGCCCGCTCCCACCGAGGTGCTGCCCTCGCGCCGGGAGCTTCGTGCCAGAACAGCCGCCACGGCGGACGCTCACAGCGGCCCCGCCGCAGCTCCGACGGCCGACGCTGCCGATGCAGCGGCCTCACAGCCCCCCGCGACAGTGCCGGCGTCTGCTCCGGCGCCTTCCCCCGCGCCCGACTCCGCAGAGCCGTCGTCGTCCAACTGGCTCCCAGGCGGTGCCGCGCTCGGAACCGGTGCCGCTGTCAGCGCAGCCCCGACCTCCGGCTCAGCGGGCCAGGGCCTTCCCGCACCTGCCTCGTCCTCGCTGCTCGCCACCCCGGCCGCCTCTCCGGTCACCGAGCCTGCGGCATCCGGCTCCGGGGAGACCGGAACGGCGCCGGCTCCGAACGCCTGGGCCCGGGAACCCGTGAACGCCGCGATCGCGACGGACGACCTCTACAGCAATGCCGCGACCCGCAAGGCGACGATCTCCGGATGGTTCATCGCGTTCATGCCGCTCTTCACGGGCATCCTCTCGATCGCCGCGGTCAAGGGCGCCGAGAACTATCCGCGCTACATCCCGGCCACCTTCGAATGGTGGATGCTCGCGGGCGGTGTCGTGGTCGTGCTCTACCTCGTCACGATCCTGCTCGCGGTCGCCGACCGCAGCAAGCTCGACTGGGCGGGCTACACCCGGCCTGCGCACTGGGCCTGGGCGGTTCTCACCGCACCGGTGTATCTCCTCGTCCGCACGATCGCGGTCAAGCGGGAGACGGGGCGCAACTCCGCGCTGCTCTGGGTCTGGCTCGTACTGGCCGCTGCGCTCGTGGGCGCGTGGTTCGCCGCGAACTACTTCGTACCCGAGCTGCTCGCGCCCTACACGCTGCCGTTCGTCTGATCGCCTCCGGCACTCCATGCCAGCCAGGTGCCGGGCCGCTCCGGGCGAAACACCCCCTTAAACGGTGAGGAGGCGGTGGATTTGTGGGCTAGCCTGGCTGCGAATCTACCCCCGTAACTTCGCTGCCGGCCTCAGCCTGCCACCGCCTCCGGGTGTCCCCCGTCTTGCGTGTTACCACTGTAACCGCAGGTCAAGGGGGACTTCTGCCCCCAGATGGGGTCGCCCCCGCGCGAGTGTCAGCACAAAGGGGGACATCGGGGTACAGGGTCCTCCACGGCTGGACTCGTCGGCACACCGCGAAGTTCGAGAGTCGGGTTAAAAGGCGAAAGCCCCCGGCAGCTACAAGTAGCTTCTGGAGGCTTTCTATTACCTTGGAGTTTGACCTCCTCGGTTCAATAACTATGACGCACCCTGCTACCCGATTCAACCCCTAAAGTCTCGCTAGATAGTTGAAGGTTTAGCCCGGATCTTCTCGCAGGACGTAGTCGCGCAGCACGACAGCCTGGTTCTCGCTCTCGTCGTGCGCGCTGTACAACAGGGTGACCACGTCGTGCCCGGCCATGAGCGTCCTCAACTCCTCCACCGCCGGGTTTCCGTCCAGTTCGGCACGATATCGCCTCTGGAACTCCCCCCATTTCGGGTCCTCGTGATGGAACCACTGGCGCAGTTCCGTCGTCGGCGCGATCTCCTTGAGCCAGACGTCGAGTTTCGCCCGCTCCTTGCTCACCCCCCGCGGCCAGATCCGGTCGACGAGGATGCGGTAGCCGTCGCTGTTGTCCGGGTCCTCATAGATTCGCTTGATTCTCACGGTCATACTTCCACCATCCCACTCGCGAGCATCCGAGGCTAGCGTGAAGGTATGACCGACACCGTCTCAGACTCCGCCATCACCGCCATCGACGACCTCCTGGTCGGTTCGCCGGTGCCGCAGGAGGGGCTCGGTCACCAGACCGTGCTCAGGCATCCGGATGTGCGGGTCGTCGTCCTCGCGTTCGCCGCCGGCCACGTGCTCAAGGAGCATGCCGCTCCGTTCCCACTGCTCATGCAGGCGCTCGACGGCGAACTGCTCGTGCGCGCCGACGGGCGGGAGACCCGGCTCGTACCGGGCGGGCTGCTCCGCCTGGATCCATCGTTGCGACACGAGGTCGAGGCGGTACAGGGCTCCCGGCTCATGCTGACGCTGCTGACCAGGTAGATCCCGTCGATGCAACCGCCGGCCGCCTCAGGGAACGGTCGAGACTGCGGCAGCGACCAGCGCATCGCGCAGGAGCGAGGCAAGGGCCTCGAGCTGCACGTTCGACTCGGCGACGACCTCGTCGTCCGAGCCGTCGAGCGCGCGGGCGGCAAGGCCGGCCTTGCTGTCGATGAGCTCGGCGATCTTCGCATCGATCGTGTGCGCCGCGATGATGCGCCAGGCCGTCACGGGCTCCGCCTGGCCGATGCGATGGACCCGGTCGATGGCCTGCGTCTGCTCCGCGCTCGTCCAGGAGAGCTCCGCGAGCACGACGTTCGAGGATGCCTGCAGGTTGATCCCGACACCGGCCGCCGTGAGCGAGGCGACCGCGACCGAGACCTCCGGGTCGTTGGTGAAGGCGTCGATCTGCTTCTGCCGGAACGCGCTCGTCTGGTCACCGCGAATCGAGATCGACTGCAGCCCGGATCTCGCGAAATGCTCCTCCGCAGCATCCATGACGTCGATGTGCTTGGCGAAGAACACGACCTTGCCCACCGAGCGGGCCAGCTGCACGGTGTAGTCGGCCGCGAGCACAGCCTTCGCCTGACCGATCCGGCGCACCATGGTGAAGACGTTCTCGCCGGTCTTCGCCGCCTTCGATTCCTCGAGCTCGGCGTGCGCGACGACACGGATGAGGTCCTCGACCTCGCCCTCCGGCTTCGCGGCGAGAACCCGGCGGTACTTCTCCAGCAGCCTGGCGGTGAGCGCCGCCTCGGCCTGGCGGATACCGCGGCCCAGTTCGTCGTCGAGCTCGACCGGCAGGTCGGCGATGCGGCGCGCAGGGATGTCGGAGGCGACATCGATCTTCTTTCGGCGCACGATGCCCATGTCGATGACGGCCTTGCGCGCCCCGGCGAAGAACCCGAGGTCGGCGGGCGTGAGGCCGGTCTCCTCGAGCTTCTTCATGAGCGGCGGCAGCGGCTTCTTGTCGTCGATCCAGCCGAGGAACTGCCAGATCGCCCGGAAGTCCTCGATGTCGTTGATGAGCGGCGTGCCGGTGAGCGCCATCATGAGCGCGTTCGGCTGGGCCGCACGGATGAGCCTGCTGAGCGCGAGCACGTGCTTCGAGCGCTGCGAGCCCAGGTTCTTGATGAAGTGCGCCTCGTCGACGACCATCCCCTTGAAGCCGAAGCGGCCGAGCCAGCCGACGTGGCGGTCGAGCACCTCGTAGTTGACGATCACGACGTCGCTGAACGCGTCCACATCCTTGCCGTCGCCGTGCACGACGGTCGCGGTGCGCTGCGGAGTCCACAGTTCCACCTCGCGCGCCCAGTTCGTCTTGACGACGTTCGGCACGACGACGAGCAGCGGGTACGCGTGCGAGACGGATGCGGCCAGCAGGGCCTCCGCGGTCTTCCCGAGACCGGGCTCATCCGCGAGCAGGAAAGTACGATGTCCCTTCCGCACCTCGGCGAGGAAGCGCGCCTGGTGACGCATGAGGTCGGGGCTGCCCGGGACGATCAGCGAGGCCGCCTCCGGAAGGTCCATGGTCGCGGCGCCGCCACCGGCCCCGTACTCGAAGGCGCGGAACAGCGGCTCGAGCAACTCCCAGTTGCCAAGGCGGCTGGCCGGCTGGACGCTCTTGGTCTGGATGGCGGAGAGGTCGGGCGCCAGGAACGGGTTGGCCATCTGCGCCTGCCGGACCGACTGCGGCACGACCTGCTTCTCGGCCGCCGGCGCAACCGGTTCCGGCTCCTTGACGATGATGAGCTCGTCGGGCGAGAGCTCGGCGCCCGAGGCGATGAGCATGTCGCGCCGGAGCTTCTGGGCGGCATCCGAGACCTTCGCGTCTTCGGCGAGAAGCTGGATGAGCGTTGTGTCGCGCGCGGCCGTCTTGGCGAGGATCGTGGCGACGCCGTCGAGCCTCTTGAGCAACTCGATGCGCTCGGCATCCGTCATCGTGGTATCCGCCTTCGCACGAGCGCGTTCGTCGCGCATGACGAGCGCGATCACCTGGAACTTGGTGCGGTTCGCCGGGGACACCTTGCCACGCTCGGCGGCGTTCTCCACCTCGCGCACGGCGCGGGCGAGCACGGGGATGATTCCGACGTCGTCGCCGGGGCGCGAACGCCTGTTCGTGGTCTTCTTCTGGACGACCTTGCCGGTCGTCGCCTTGCCGCCGCCGGACTTGCGTCCTGTCGACGTCGTCTTCTGGCCCGATCGAGCCATGATCCTCCTTGGGGGGCTTTCGCCTCCGAAACCCCGCACGACAGCCGTGCGTTGACCGCTTCGCGCTCTTTCAACTCTGACGGCTGGCCAGTGGATCCTGGTTGCCGGGACGCGAGCTGCGAGGATCCGAACCCGAGCAACTCGCCAACGGCAAGGTCAGGTCGCGATTGGGTCCTCGCGATGCGGTACCAGTTTAGGGCATACTGGGCGGAATCGCGACAACCCGACGCGATGTCCGACTCGCCGTCACGCTACCCCCGTGGCGAGCCGAAAGGCGATTTGCTTAGCCCATGCCTCTCAGGACGGCCCAATCCCGGACGGCCCAGTTCCGGACTGCAGAATACCCGCGGCCGAATCATACGATCCTGCACCTGAGTGACACGCGCCTGCTCGCAGGTCCCGCGTCCGGCCGACTCCTGTTCGACCGTGTCGACCCCGAGGCCAGGTTGCGCCGGCTGATCGAACGGCTCGAAGCGTCCGGCACACGACCGGAGGCCATCGTGTTCACGGGCGACCTCTCCGAACTCGGCGAACCGGACGCCTACGCGACCCTCCGCTCGATCGTCGACCCCGTGGCCGAGCGGCTCGGGGCGGTACCGATCTGGGTCCCGGGTGAACGCGACTCGCGAGAGGCGTTCCGCACGGGGCTTCTCGGCCAGCTGCCTTCCGATGCACCCATCCATCGCGTGGTCTTCCTCGACGGGTTGCGCGTCATCACCCTCGACACGAGCGTTCCCGGCTCGCACCACGGCGAACTCGATCCGGGCCAGCTGGACTGGCTGTCCGCCGAGCTCGCCACGCCCGCGCCGTATGGAACGATCCTCGCGATGCACCATCCACCCGTTCCCTCGCTCGTCGACCTCGACGTGGCCGTCGAGCTCCGCGACCAGTCGGCGCTCGCCCGCGTCCTCGGCGGGTCGGATGTCCGCGGCATCATCGCCGGGCACGTCCACTTCTCGACGACGGCGACATTCGCGGGGATTCCGGTCTCGGTCGCCTCGGCGACCTGCTACGGGCAGGACCTCACGGCACCCCTCGGGTCGCAGCGGGCGCGGGATGGCGGACAGTCCTACAACCTCGTCTCGGTCTTCGACGAGACCGTCATGCACACCGTGGTCCCGGTCATCGACGATCCCATCGTGTCGTGGATCTCGGCGGACGAGTCGGCACGCCTGCTCGAACTCGAGGAGGTCGTGATCGAGGAGTCCGCGGTCGCCATGGCTCGCAGGGAGGAGAGCCGGCAACAGCAGCCGCTCGTCTGGGATGTCGCAGGCCCCTGACTCCCTGACCCCCTGACCCCCGGACGCCTTAACGCCGGTTGCGGTCCTCGGGGTTCCTGACCTTGATCCGGATGCCGGCGGCCACGAATACGAGCGCGGCGACGAACTGCGCCGCAGCCCAGCCCTGGCCGTGGAAGGCCGTCGGCCAGACCGGGTTCCAGACGATGACGATGGGTGCGAGTGCGATGAGCCACCACCACTGCTTCGCCTGCCAGGCGAAGACGCACACGATGAGGGCAAGCACCGCGACGACCGTGCGAATCCAGAAGTAGGCGCTGTCGTTGTCGAGCAGGGCGAGGCCGGCCAGCAGCACGATCGCGCCGATCAGGCCGGGGGCGAGCGCGGGGCGGGTGAACGCCGGTGTCGGGTAGGAAGTCATCGAATCCAAGGCTATCCTGCGACGCCGCACCGTCCGGCCGCTAGGGTCAAGATGTGCAACCCGACATCGACGAGGCGCGAGCGATCGCGAACCTGCAGGCGCTCATCCGGATCCCGACGATCTCCCGGCTCGACGAGAGCGAGACCGACTGGACGCACTTCGTCGCCTTCCGCACGGAGCTCGCGAAGCGCTATCCGGCGACCCACGCGGCGCTCGACCTCGAGATCGTCGACGGGCATTCGATGCTCTTCCGGTGGAAGGGCACCGGCAGCGATGAGCCGACCGTGCTCATGGCGCACTACGACGTCGTCGCGGCGACCGCTGAGGGGTGGAGGCATCCGCCCTTCTCCGCCGAGCTCGTGGGCTCGGGCGAGGAGCAGCACATCTGGGGGCGTGGAACGCTCGACGACAAGGGGTCGCTCGTGAGCATCCTCGAAGCCGTCGAGACGCATGCGGCGGCCGGGTTCCGGCCCGCCGACGACATCTACCTGAGCTTCGGGCACAACGAGGAGACGGCCGGCTCGGGCGCCAGGGTCATCGTCGACCTGCTCGAGAGCAGGGGCATCCGGCCCGGGCTCGTGCTCGACGAGGGGGGCGCGGTCGTCGAGGGCATCTTCCCCGGTGTGACCAAGCCGACCGCGGTCGTCGGGGTGAGCGAGAAGGGCATCCTGAGCCTCAGACTCACGGTCGAGCAGCAGGGCGGTCACGCCTCCACTCCCCCGAAGCTCACCGCGACGGTGCGCCTCGCTCGCGCGCTCGTGCGGCTCAACCGGCGCCCGTTCCGCAAGAGCTTCGTGCCCACCAACCTGGAGATGATCCGCACGCTGGGCGCGCACGCGACGCAACCGCTCAAGTGGGTGTTCACGAACCTGTGGCTCACAAGGCTTCCGCTGCTCGGCCTGTTCGCGCGTCTCGGTGATGAGACCAACGCGATCGTGCGCACCACGCAGGCGGTGACCCAGCTGAGCGGGGCGCAGGCAGCCAACGCACTGGCCGAGCGCGCGGAGGCCATCGTCAACATCCGGGTCGCGATCGATTCGAGCGTCGCCGAAGCGATCGAGCACGTGCGCAGGGCGATCGGGGACGAGCAGGTCGCGATCGAGGCGCTCCACCCCCACGAGCCCTCCCCCGTCTCACCGACGAGCGGCGCCGCCTGGGAACTCGTGAAGGGCACGATCGAGCAGTCCTTCCCCGGCACGATCGTGACCCCCTACGTCATGCTCGGTGCGAGCGACGGCCGCCACTTCACCCGGATCAGCGACCACGTCTACCGGTTCAGCCCCTTCGAGATGTCCGCCGAGGAGCGCGGGACGCTGCACGCGAAGAACGAGCGGATGCGCGTCGCGACCTTCCTGCGCGGTGTCGGCTTCTACACGAGGCTCGTCGCCGCACTGTGACCCGACTCAGCCGATGATCTGGATGGGCCTGCTCATCGGCGGTTCGTCCCGCAAGCGTTCGAGGGCCGGACGCAGCTCCACGAGCCACGCTTCGTAACCCTCCGGGGTGAGGTGCAGCCGGTCGCCCGAGAACTCCGGGCGGATCCCCCCGTCGTCACCGGCCAATGCCGGCCACACGTCGAGGTACTGCGCGTGCACCGTCGGCGCGAACTGCCACAGGTGGATGTTCGCCTCCTGCACCTGCTCGGCGAACTCGGCGCCGCGCGGCATGATCGACTGGAGCAGCATCCGCGTGCCAGGCAGGGTGCGCCGCAACTCGACGAGCAGCAATTGGATGTTGCGCACCACGTGTTCGACCGACAGCCGGTGGCCGAGGTCGTTGGTGCCGACGAGGAGCGAGATGTCGTCGGGGGCCGCCGCGATCACGTCGTCGATGCGCTCGAGGACATCGTCGGTCTTGTTGCCGGAGACGCCCAGGTTGACGGTGTCGGCATCCGGGAACCAGCCCGCCCAGTCCCCCGAGGCCGTGATGCTGTCACCCAGGAAGACGATCCTCCTGGGCCGGTCCATGTCCTCGTCCATGAGCGCTCCCGTTCTCGGCGGGTGAACCGCCGGGCATGTCCATCCTGCGCGTTCCCGCTGGGAATCGCCACAATCACCGGGCGCCGGCCATCGGGTCGCCCACGCCGGCCCTACCCGGTGACCTTCGCGGACATCCAGGTGCCGAGCCGGTCCGGGCGGTCGGTGATGATGCCGTCGACCCCCAGATCGAGCGCCGATGACCACCTCTCCTTCGTGTTGAGGGTGTAGAGGATGATGCCGAGCCCGGCCCGGTGGATCCGGTCGACCACCCATCGGTCGGCCTCGACGGCGGCCTGGCTCGTGATGATCGCGATCGCCCCGTAGAGCCGGGCGAGGCGCACCGGGTCGCTGGGGAGCTTCGCGGTGATGATCGCGCGCGGGATCGTGCCATCGACCTCCTCGACGTGCTGAAGGGTCACCGGGTCGAAGCTCGACAGGATCACGAGGCGAGCGACGGCGTACTGCCGGATGAGGTCGACGACGATGCGCACCTCGTCGGTCGTCCAGAAGCCCTTGAACTCGAGGAGGGCCTTCTTGCCCGCGCCCGCCGCCTCGCTCGCCTGCAGCGCTGAGAGGAGCGATTCGAGGGTGGGCACCCTCGTGCCGGCGAACTCGGGTGAGAACCACGCCCCGGCATCCAGCGCCTGAAGCTGGGCGAGCGTCAGGTCGCCGACGCGTCCCTCACCGTTCGTCGTGCGGTCGACCCAGGTGTCGTGCATGAGCACGGGAACCCGGTCCTTCGTCAGCTGGATATCCGTCTCGACGAAGCCCATCGGCCCGTCGAGGGCCGCCTGAAGCGCCGGCATGGTGTTCTCCGGCGCGATCGTGCGGTCACCGCGATGGCCCGCGATGAACGCCGCCTCCCCCGGGGACCGCAGCCCGCCGAACCACCCGCTCGCCTCGACTTTCGAGGCATCGGGGTTGAGGACGATGGCGAGCACGAATCCGAGGACGAGGACGCTCACGATCATGCCGCGCCGGGTAGTGAGCGCTCTCGGGTGGTGCGCAGTCGCCATTGACACGCCATTCGGTAGTTCGGTCCGGGTCCGCCGTTGGCGGGTGTAGCCACTATACCCGTTTCGTTACCGTTTCGTTACCAAATGGGCAGCGTCAGATGATCCCCTTCGGATGCCAGACCGTCTTCGTCTCGGTGAAGAACTGGATGCGCTCGACGGAGGGCGCCGGCACACCGGGCTCCGGCGGCAGTACGCGCTTGAGCGTGTCGGCCGCCGCGACCTGCAGGTCCACCCAGTCGAGGTCGGATGCACCGGCGAGGTCGAGCGCGTTGACATCCGCGTGGCTGGCGAGCCAGGGCGCGATCTCGGCCGGCGAGCCGGTCAGGATGTTGACGACACCGCCCGGGACGTCACTCGTCGCGAGAACCTCGGCGAGGCTGATCGCCGGCAGCGGAGCCGCTTCGCTCGCGATCACGACGACCGTGTTCCCGCTCACGAGCGCAGGCGCGACGACCGAGACGAGGCCCAGGAGGCCCCCGTCGCCGGATGCGGAGCCCTGCGGCGCGACGATCGCGACGACACCGGTCGGTTCCGGAGTCGAGATGTTGAAGTACGGACCGCTCACGGCGTTCCCGTTGCCGGTCACCTGAAGATATTTGTCGGCCCAGCCCGCGTACCAGACCCAGACATCGATCGCGGTGTCCACCTCGCGGTTCGCCTGGGCCTCGGTGAGGCCACTCCCCCGGCGCAGTTCGTCGACGAACTGCGCTCGGCGGCCCTCGAGCAGTTCGGCGATGCGGTAGAGCACCTGCCCACGGTTGTAGGCGGTCGCACCGGACCAGCCGGAGACCGCAGCACGGGCCGCCACGACGGCGTCACGAGCATCCTTGCGGCTCGCCCGAGCGGCATTCGCCAGGAAGTCGCCCTTGCGCGTCACGACCTCGTAGGTGCGCCCGGACTCGCTGCGCGGGAATGCCCCGCCGATGTAGAGCTTGTAGGTCTTCGGTACGGCGAGCCGGGCGGTCATCTGGTGGATCCCTTCTTCGGCGCGCGGGCGGTCTCGGCACGCTCGACCCGAGAAGCGGCAGGCTCGACCCGAGAAGTACGAGGCTCGACCCGAGAAGCCGGTAGCTGCCGCGAAGCCGGCGCATGCCAGCCGGACTGCAGGTAGGCTCCGAGTCCGTGGCGGCCGCCCTCACGCCCGTAGCCGGACTCCTTGTAGCCGCCGAACGGGCTCGCCGGGTCGAACCGGTTGAAGGTGTTCGCCCAGACGACACCGGCCTTGAGCTTGTCGGCGACCCCGAGGATGCGACTGCCCTTGTCGCTCCAGATTCCCGCCGAGAGACCATATGGCGTGTTGTTCGCCTTCGCGATCGCCTCGGCCGGAGTCCGGAAGGTGAGCACCGAGAGCACCGGTCCGAAGATCTCCTCGCGCGCGATGCGGTGGCTCGTCTCGACGCCCGTGAAGATCGTCGGCGCGAACCAGAAGCCCTTGTCGGGGATGACGCAGTCCGCGGTCCAGCGGTCGGCCCCCTCCTCCTCGCCGATGTCGGAGAGGGTGCGGATGCGCTCGAGCTGCGCCTTCGAGTTGATCGCCCCGATGTCGGTGTTCTTGTCGAGCGGGTCGCCGAGCCGAAGCGTCGAAAGGCGCTGTTTGAGCCGGTCGATGACCTCGTCGTGGACGTTCTCCTGCACGAGCAGGCGGCTGCCGGCGCAGCAGACATGTCCCTGGTTGAAGAAGATCCCGTTGACGATGCCCTCGATCGCCTGATCCATGGGGGCGTCGTCGAACACGATGTTCGCGGCTTTTCCGCCGAGTTCGAGCGTGAGCTTCTTGGCCGTCCCCGCCGTCGACTTCGCGATCGCCCGCCCGACGGCGGTCGAACCGGTGAAGGCGACCTTGTCGACATCCGGGTGGTTGACGAGCGCCGAACCGGTGTCGCCTGCCCCCGTCACGATGTTGACGACGCCCGGCGGCAGGTCGGCCTGCTGCAGGATCTCGGCGAAGACGAGCGCAGACAGCGGTGTGGTCTCCGCGGGCTTCAGCACGACCGTGTTGCCGGCCGCGAGAGCCGGCGCGATCTTCCAGGCGAGCATGAGCAGCGGGAAGTTCCACGGGATCACCTGAGCGGCCACTCCGAGCGCGCGGGGAGCGGCCCCCAGGCCCGCGTGGTCGAGCTTGTCCGCCCATCCGGCGTAGTAGAAGAACCAGGCGGCGACGAGCGGGACGTCGACATCGCGGCTCTCCTTGATGGGCTTGCCGTTGTCGAGGCTCTCGGCCACGGCGAGTTCGCGAGTGCGCTCCTGCACGAGGCGGGCGATGCGGAACAGGTACTTGCCGCGGTCGCTGCCGCTCATCCGCGACCAGACCCTGTCGTAGGCGCGGCGAGCCGCGACGACCGCCGTGTCGACATCCGCGGCGTTCGCGTTCGCGATCTTCGCGATCGGGCTCTCGTCGGCCGGCGAGATCGTCGTGAACGGTGTGCCGTGCCCCTCGCGGAAGTCCCCGTCGATGAAGAGTCCGTAGCTCTTCTTGAGGTGCAGGATGCTCTTCGACTCGGGGGCCGGAGCGTATTCGAGGAAGCTCATATTGATACTCCTAGTCGATCGTGACGTAGTCGGGGCCGCTGTAGTGGCCGGTCGTGAGCTTCTGCCTCTGCAGCAGAACGTCGTTGAGCAGGCTCGATGCGCCGAAGCGGAACAGGTGCGGCTGGAGCCACTCCTCCCCGACGGTCTCGGCGACCGTCACGAGGTAGCGGATGGCGTCCTTCGACGAGCGGATGCCGCCGGCCGGCTTGACCCCGATCTTCTCTCCGGTCAGCCGGTGCCAGTCGTTCACGACCTGCAGCATGAG
This sequence comes from Leifsonella bigeumensis, assembly GCF_039537265.1. Lineage (NCBI taxonomy): Bacteria > Bacillati > Actinomycetota > Actinomycetes > Micrococcales > Microbacteriaceae > Leifsonella > Leifsonella bigeumensis. The sequence continues at coordinate 1,339,720 of NZ_BAABAE010000003.1, forward strand.
CAGGGTGACCGGGAGGGTTGCTGCCGGCTGCACCTTGCCGGTGGAGGTCTTGATGAAGTCGGCACCGGCGAGGATGGCGAGCCAGGATGCGCGCCGCACATTGTCGTAAGTGTTGAGTTCACCGGTCTCGAGGATCACCTTGAGGTGGGCGTAGCTCCCGTCGCGGCGGCGGCAGGCCTCCTTGACCGCGACGATCTGCTCGAACACGATGCCGTACCGACCGGAGAGGAATGCGCCGCGGTCGATGACCATGTCGATCTCGTCCGCACCGGCGTCCACGGCATCCTTCGTGTCGGCGAGCTTGACGGCGAGCGAGGCTCGGCCGCTCGGGAACGCCGTGGCGACCGCGGCGACGTTGATACCGGTGCGACCGCCGGCCGCATGTGCGCTGCCGAGCGCGGCGACGGCATCCGCGACCATGTCGCCGTAGACGCATACCGCTGCCACCCGAGGGGTCGTCGGGTCGGAGGGGTCGGGGTTCATGGCCTTCGCGACGAGGGACTGCACCTTGCCGGGGGTGTCGGCGCCCTCGAGCGTCGTGAGGTCGATGAGCCGGATGATCGTGTCGAGCGCCCAGGCCTTCGAACTCGTCTTGATGGAGCGCGTGGCGAGGCCGGCCGCGCGCGCCTCGAGTCCGACGGCGTCGACCCCGGACAGCCCGTCGAGGTGGAGCTTCAGGCTCTTCTCGGTCAGGTCCGCGCCGATGAGCTGCACGGCTCGCTCGGCCGGCGCGAGGGCGACTGGCTGTTCCAACGTCATGATTCCTCCGTCACGATTCTTCCAGGAGTACTGCAGCGGTGACCTCGTCGGTGACGACGACGTCGCACAGGCCGCTGGTGACGACCGCACGGGCGACCGGATGCTTCGCCTCCCCCGCCACGACCAGGATCGCGGTGGCCGAGCGGCGAAGCTCGTCGAGCCCCAGCCCCACGGTCCGCTCATCGAGACCGGGATCGACAGGGTTGCCGTTCGCGTCGATGTAGCGGCCGAGGACGTCGCCGACGGCGCCTTTGCGTACGAGCTCCGCGACATCCTCCTGGCGGAGATAACCGGTCTCCACGAGCACGGAGGACTCGTCGGCGACCCCGGCGCTGTACAGGTAGGCATCCGCCCTGGCCGCCCTGTCGAGCACGGCGGCGACGGTGCGGTCGCTCTCGATCGCGCGCTTGGTCTCGAGACGTTCGAGGATGGCCGGACTCGGCAGCAGGACCGCCTGGCCGCGGCCCTTGCGCGCGATCTCGACCGCGGTCGTCGAGGCGGTCCCCGCACGCTTGTTGAGGCTCACACCCCCGTTGATCTGTACGACGTTGACCCCGTTGGCCCAGCCGGTGGGAAGGTGATGCGCGACGTCGTCAAGGGTCCTGCCCCAGCTGATCCCGAGAGTACGGGGAACCGGGCGCAGGGCCGTCAGGTAGTCGGCGGCCGCCTGGGCGACGACGGATCGCAGGTCTTCCGCGAGCGGGACGACCACGGCATCCGTGAGCCCGAACCGCTCGCGCAGCTCGCGCTCGGCACCGAGCCTGCGAGCACGCGGATGCACGATCTCGATGCGGACGATGCCTTTCTCGCGCGCTCGGGTGAGGAGTCGGCCGACCTTCCAGCGCGTGACCCCGAGGATGGCGCCGATCTCGTCCTGCGTCTTGTTCTCGTCGTAGTAGAGCTCGGCGATGCGCACGGTGAGCATCTCCGGATCGGTGATGAGCGCGGACATGGGGCCTCCTCTCCCTTTCAGGCTAGGCGCGCACGAGGCCATTCTCAACATCTGTAGGGCTCTCTGCTCATATGAGCAGAATCCGGACGCACGGACGCGCGGATGAACAGATGCGCGGATGAACGGATCGATCCCCGTCTGGCTTCAGCGACCGCCGGCAGCAGCCAGGTAGCCGCGCCAGGCCTCGGCGCGGTCGCGGTCCCAGTTCGCCCAGTCGACCGGATGCCCGCGCAGCAGCCCGTCCAGCTGGTCGAGGTTGCTCAGCCAGTCGGCCTTCACACGCGGAACGAACGCCGCATCCACCGCGACCCGCACGGTCGTCAGGAGCCGCGTCGTCGTCCCGAACGGACCGCCGGGGAGCGCGGAGAGCCGGAAGGAGATCTCACCGCGATTGTCCGTCTCGATCTCGAGCAGCTCGGGCTCCTCGAGCGCGGTGATCATGCCCTGCGTCGGCGGGTAGCTCGAACTGGTGAGCCAGACGAGGTCGTAGCACCCGTCGAGCTGCGGCTCGACGTCGGCCTCCGCGAGCCATCCGAGGATGAGATCCGGCTCGATGAGCGCATCGAAGACGATCGACGGGGGGAATTCGAAGTCCCTCTCGAAGTCGAGTTCGAGCGCCGCGGGGGTCATGGTGCAACCCTACGCCGGGCCTCCCCCATAGGCTCTGTACATGCCGCACGATCTCGCACTCGCCATCGACCTCGGAGGCACGAAGGTCGAGGCGAGCCTCGTCGACCGCGAGGGGACCCTCCTCGACGGCAGTCGATCGCGCAAGTCCACCGGCGCCGCGAAGACCTCTGACGAGCTCGCGGCGAGTGTCCGCGCCGTGGTGACGAGCGCTCTCGCCGCACTGCCGGCGGAGGGCAGGGTCTCGGGCGTCGGCATCGGAGCGGCCGGCCCGATCCGGCAGGCCGAAGGGCTCGTCTCGCCGCTGAACCTTCCCGCCTGGCGAGACTATCCATTGCACGAGCTCGTCTCGGAGATCGTCCACGAGCACGCCGCAGACCTGGTCGCCGATGCCCCGGTCACGCTGCGCATGGATGGCCTGTGCATCACGCTCGCCGAACACTGGGTCGGCGCCGCGCAGGGCGTCGGCAACGTCCTCGGCATGGTCGTCTCCACCGGAATCGGCGGCGGTCTCATCCTCGGCGGGCACACCGTTCCGGGGCCGACCGGCAATGCCGGGCACATCGGCCACGTCGAGGTCGCAGGGTTCGACGACCCGTGCGCCTGCGGGGGACGCGGATGCCTGGAAGCCGTCGCATCCGGCCCGCGCAGCGTCGCCTGGGCGCGGGAGCAGGGCTGGACCGGCACGACCGGCGAGGAACTCGCCGAGAGCTATGCCGCCGGCGACGGTGTCGCCCGCGCAGCGATCATGCGTTCGGGGAGGGCGATCGGGCGCGCGATCGGCTCGGTGACCGCCCTCGTGGACCTCGAGCTCGTCGCCGTCGGGGGCGGGTTCTCGCGCGCGACGCCGGACCTCTTCGACCACATCCGGATCGGAATCGACGAGCACAGTGGTTTGGAGTTCACCCGCAAGGTGCGAGTCGTGCCCTCGCTGCTCTCCGACATCGGGCCGCTCGTGGGCGCCGCGGCGCTCGTGCACCGCGCCGACCTGCTCTGAATCGGCCTGCGCGGAGTCCGCCTTCACCGAGGCGACTCAGGCAACCTCCCTGGAGGCCGTCTCGTCCTCGACGAAACGGGGATGCCGCAGCACGAAGCCGAAGTATACGAAGAGGGCCGACGTCGCCGCGAGCAGGATGAGCGAGAGCGCCCAGCCCCCCGTGGCGTCATGCAGCAGGCCGACGAGGAGCGGCCCGAGCGCGGCAAGCGTGTAGCCGACGGCCTGGGAGAACCCGCTCAGCGCGATCGAGCCCTCGTGCGTGCGCGTCCTCAGGTTGATGAGCGCGAGGCAGGCCGGGAAGATCCCCTGCCCGACACCGCAGAGGGCGATCCACAGCCACGGGGACACCCCCGGTGCCACCAGGAGCCCCAGATAGCCGAGCACGAAGCCGACTCCGCCGATATGCAGAATCCATCCGACGTTCGACAACCGGGCGCTCAGGATGGGTGCCACGATCGAGGCGACCATCCCGATGGCCCCCCAGAACGCGAGCAGCAGACCCGCCTCGAACTCGCCGACTCCGGCCTGGTCGACCAACAGCTTCGGCAGCCAGGCGAACATCGAGTACGCCTGGAAGGATGTGAGCGAGAACACGATCGCGATGGCCCAGGCGACCTTCGAGTGCCAGACCCGACCGATCATCCCCGGCGCAGGCTCCTCGAGCTCCGGCGCCGGATCGAGTGCCGCGGCACGTGAGCGCTTCCTGCTCCGAATCAGTACCGAGATCCACGGCGGAAGACTCACCAGTGCGAGGATCGCCCACACCCCGAGCGACGCCCGCCAGCCTGCGAGGTCGGCGATCGGGAACGCGAATGCGGGCGGAAGCACCGTCCCGAGCGAGACGCAGGTCGCGTAGAGGGAGGTCATGAGCCCGACACGATCCGGGAAGTACCGCTTGACGATCGGGGGCAGCAGAATGTTGCCGACCCCTGCCGCGGCGAGCGCCACGAGCGTGCCCGCGAACAGCAGCGAGTACTCGGCGGCCAGGGCCCGGCCGACGAAGCCCGCCGTCATGGCGACGATCGCGAGGATGAGGAATCGCTCGAGTCCGAGCCGATGCGAGATACGCGGCGCGACGAGCCCGGCGAGAGCGAACATGACCGGCGGCAGCATTCCGAGGATGCCGAGTCCGACCTCGTCGAGCGGGATATCGGCGGCCACCGCTCCCACGACCGGCGAGAGCGAGGTCGCGGCCGTGCGCAGATTCGCGGCGACGAGCACGATGCCGAGGAGCGCGAGGGTGCGCCCCGCCCAGAGCGGGGCAGGCCGCGTCACGGTGCCTGCCCGGTCACGAAGCGGGGTCTGTCACGAGGATGCGCCGGGTGTCCTCGACGTCCGCGGTGATCCGTGCGATGAGCGCGTCGGCGCCGTCGAACTTCTCCATGCCGCGGATTCGGTCGACGAAGTCCAGCTCCATCGTGCGGCCGTAGAGGTCGATGTCGAGCGGACCGGAATCCGCCGCGAGCAGGTGCGCCTCGACCTGGCGGGCCGGCACCCCTTCGAAGGTCGGGTTGTTGCCGATCGAGACGGCGGCAGGGTACCGGTCGCCGGAGACCGTCGCCCAGGCTGCGTAGATGCCGTCGGCGGGAACCAGGCCCTCGGACTCCGCTGCGAGGTTCGCGGTGGGGAACCCGAGCATCCTGCCGCGCTGCGCCCCGCGTACCACGGCGCCACGCACAGCCGGCCGCCGGCCGAGCAACGCCGCCGCCTCCCGCACCCGGCCCTCTGCGAGCAGTTCGCGCACCCAGGTCGAGGAGATGCGCCTGCCCTCGTGCTCGACGATCGGGAGGTGCCGCACCTCGAAACCGTCCTGCCGGCCGACCTCGTCGAGCAGGGCGACGGTACCCTTTCCGCCGTGGCCGAAACGGAAATCGGGGCCGGCGAAGACGATCCTCGCCCTGAGCGCCCGCACGAGGACACGCTCGATGAACTCTTCCGGGGCCTGCTGGCTGAAGGCGCGATCGAAGGTGAGCATGACGGTCGCGGCGACACCGGAGCGCTCGAGCAGTTCGAGCTTCTGGTCGTTGCTGATGAGTGCGGGCGGGCACGCCTCCGGCGCCAGGAGGCTCAGCGGATTGCGGTCGAAGGTCAGCACCGTCGGCGTGAGCGACGCCTCCCGCGCATCGGCGAGAAGCAGGTCGATCATCCGGTGGTGGCCGATGTGGACTCCGTCGAACTTGCCGATCGTGACGGCGGAGGGGCCGAAGTCGGTGGGGATCTCCGCGAGCGAGGTATAGATCTTCATCTCAGGCCGCCGTCTCGGTGGTCGACCCGGCCGCAGGCTCCGTGGCCGGCGAGGGGTCGACGCGACCGCCTGTCGAGAGCCAGATCATGCCCAGCACGGGGAGCACGAGCGGAACGAACAGGTAACCGCGCCCGAACACCGACCAGACCGTGTCGCTCGGGAACAGCTCGGCGTCGAAGATGCTCAGGAATCCGACGACGAGCACGCCGAGCAGTTCGAAGGTGATCGTGGCCCAGGCGATCCGGTACCACATCCGTCCGCGCTTGACGAGCGCGACCGTCGCGACGATGTAGACGACGGCGGACAATGCCGAGAGGAGGTAGGCCACGGGCGCGTGGTCGAATTTGGTGGCGATCTGCACGAACGACCGCCCCGTCGCGGCGAGCGCGAGGATGCCGTACACGACGATGAGCAGTCGGCCGACACCGCGTACCCGGCCGGTGCCGCGCGCGAGCCCGCCGTTTCCGTGCGAGGGTGCAGAGGATTCCATCGGTTCAAGGTTAGGCGATCGGCGGATGCCCCAGAGACAGACTCCGAACCAGACCCAGAACCGGCCCCAGAACCAGACTCGGGCACCGGACTCAGGCGCCGGGCTCAGCCGAGCTGCACGGTCCAGATCTGAAGCATCCGGTACACCATCACGGCCACGGCGAGCGCTGCAGCGCCGAGGATGACGGTGCTCCACCTCGTCCGCTCGACGAGCGCCCAGAAGCCCGCCAGCGGAACGAGGATGATCGCCGAGACGAGATAGGTGTAGAACTCGAGCGGGTTGCCGGTCGGGGCGTTGCCGAACGCCGGAGCGAGCAACGCCAGGACGAGTTGAACCACGAGCAGGAGTTCGACGAGCAACAGGGCGCCGAGGCTGTAATCGTCGGGCTTCCGTCCGGCCAGTCCCGCAATGATGGCGAACAGGCCTGTCAGGACGGCGACGCCGATCTGCAGCCAGGTGAACCAGTCGATCATGTCGGTTCCTCCTTCGGGAAGTTGACGAGGACCCTGGCAACACCGCCGGCGACGGCGACGAGGCCGATGAGGCGGCCATCGGGGCCGATCGCCGCGACCGGGTCGCCATCCGGATGCACGACGACCGGTCGCTTGCCGTGGCCGAGGTCGACGGCTTCCTGGGCGCTCAACTCGAGTACGGGAAACAGCTCACGGGCGACAGCGGCCGGGTCGAGAAGATCCCCCTTCGCATCGACCGAGTCGAGAGTGGGCACCCCCTCGACCCGGAACGGGCCGACCCGCGTGCGGCGGAGCGCCGTGAGATGGCCGCCGACGCCGAGGGCGCGACCCAGGTCGCGGGCGAGCGCCCTCACATAGGTACCGGTCGAGCACTCCACCCGCACATCGAGGTCGAGGAACTCGCCGTGGCGGACGGCCAGCACCTCGAAGGCCGAGACGGTCACGGCCCTCGAGCCGAGCTCCACCGTCTCGCCGGCTCGCGCCCTGGCGTAGGCGCGGCGCCCGTTCACCTTGATCGCGCTCACCGTCGACGGAACCTGCCGGATGTCGCCGGTGAGCCCCCCGATTGCGGCGAGAAGCTGCGGCTCGGTCACCGCGGCGAGGCGATCGGGGTCGGCGATGCGGTCGACGGGGCTGTCAGCGTCATCCGAGGGGGTCGAGGCGCCCAGTCGGATCGTCGCAAGGTATTCCTTGTCGAGGCCGACGAGGTAGGTCAGCAGGCGCGTGGCACCGTCGATGCCGAGGACGAGGAGTCCGGTCGCCATCGGGTCAAGGGTGCCGGCGTGACCAACCCTGCGTGTACCAGCGAGCTTCCTGACCCGGGATACGACGTCGTGACTCGTCATGCCGCCGGCTTTGTCGACGAGCAGGATGCCGCCTCTCCCCAGAGTCTCCGCCACCCCCCGAGATTATCAAGCACCTGGCCTGCCAATGGCAGGCGTGCCACGTAGGATTCGAAACATGAGGATAGCGGTCATCGGGGCGGGGGCCGTCGGCGGGACGATTGCCGCACTCCTCGACCGGGGCGGCCACGACGTGGAGGTGACTGCGCGCGGCGACAACCTCGAGGCCATCCGCGCGAACGGGCTCGCCTTGAGCGGCGCCTGGGGCGACCACGTCGCCCGGGTGGAGGCGAATGAGCGGCTGACGCGTGCACCGCAGCTCGCGGTCGTCGCGACCAAGGCCCTGGATGCCGCGAGTGCCCTCAGGGATAACGCGGAGTGGCTGCGCGGAATCCCGGTCGTCGTCGTGCAGAACGGCCTGCACGCGGTCACGACGGCGCGGAGGGTCCTTCGGCACTCCGACATCGTCGGGGGTCTCGCCCTGTTCGCGGCCTCCTACCTCTCCCCCGCAGTCGTCGCGGTCACGACGGACGGGAGCACGTGCCTCGGCAACGAGCGCAATGGGCTCGAGGTTCGGTATGCGGCGGATGTCCTCGGCGCCGTGATGCCCGTCACGACGACCCTGAACTTCGCCGGCGCACAATGGTCGAAGCTCATCGTCAACCAGATCAACGCCCTGCCGGCCATCACCGGCCTGAGCGCCCAGGACACGATCGCGGACCGGTCGCTTCGGCGGGTGCTGACCCGCAGCATGCGGGAGGCCGTGCGGGTCGGTATCGCCTCCGACATCCGCTTCGCGAAGCTGCAGGGGCTCTCGAACGGTGCCCTCCGGCTCTTCGGTGCGCTGCCGCTCTGGATCGGCCAGGTGCTTCCGCTCGTCATGAAGTGGCGGATGGGCTCGACGCCCAATCCGGGATCGACACTGCAGAGCATCCGGCGCGGGCAGAAGACCGAGATCGACTACCTGAACGGCGCCATCGCGGATGCCGCCCTCGCCGCGGGCACGTCGGCCCCGGTGAACGCCGCACTCGTCGCGCTCGTGCACGAGGTCGAGGGCACCGGTGTCTTCCTCACCCCCGAGCAGGTCGTAGCGCGGATTCCCGCGGGCTGACAGCGCGGTTCACCACGCCCCGCTCAGCAAGAATCCACGAACACGCGGCGCGGGTGGTCCAGATCCTGATTGTCGATGATCGTCGTGGCCTTCTCGCTCGGATTCGCGTCCTTGAGGTAGGCCTCATCGGCAGCAGAGTCGCGCATGACCTCCTCGTCCCCGGACTCGATGAGCGGGGTCGAGAGCCAGATCGAGTAATTCCACAGGCCGGCGAGCTCGGGTCGGTTCAGGAACACGCCGTCGACGACGAGGATCGCGTCGGGGCCTGCCGACATCCACTTCGGCTGGAAGACCGGCTGGTCGCGCACCTCGTCGAAGCCGGTGAGCACGAAGCCGGTGCTTCCGGCCGTGTGGAACGGGTCGACGAGCACGCGGCGCAGGAGGGAGTAGTCGTAGGCGTCGCGGTACTGTGCCCCGCCGTCGAGCCACCCCTCGCGCTCACGATCGCGGCGCGGGCGGAAGAAGTCGTCGATCGATGCGCGGAACACATGGGCATCGTTCTGGCGGAGAGCCTCGGCGAGATCGTCGGCGAACTGGCGCTGACCGGCGCCGTGGCGGCCATCGATCGCCACCATCGCGCGCCCCCTGCTGTAGTTGTGCATGATCTCGGTCGCCAGCGATTCGAGCTGGTCCTTCTTCGCGGGTGCCCATCGAGCCATATCTCTAGAGTAGTCCGGTGACTATTGCCGCGCCGGTGAACGAGTGGTTCGCTCAGAACCGCCGCGACCTTCCGTGGCGGCGCGATGGTTTCGGAGCCTGGGGAATCCTGGTGAGCGAATTCATGCTGCAGCAGACGCCCGTCGCGCGCGTGATCGGCCCGCTCGCTGCGTGGCTCGACCGCTGGCCGACGCCGGCCGATCTCGCTGCGGTCCCCGCCGGAGAGGCGGTTCGCGCCTGGGGGCGACTCGGCTACCCGCGCCGCGCGCTCAGGTTGCACGCCTGCGCCGTTGCCATCACCGACCTGCATGGCGGGGTCGTCCCGGAGAACGTCGACGAGTTGCTCGCGCTCCCGGGTGTCGGCGAGTACACCGCCCGGGCCGTCGCGGTGTTCGCATACGGCCACCGGCATCCGGTCGTCGACACGAACGTGCGGCGGGTCATTGCACGTGCGATCGAAGGGCAGGCGGATGCCGGACCTCCGTCCACGAAGCGCGACCTCGCAGCGATGGAGGCGGTGCTTCCCGCGGACGACGCAGCCGCACGGGTGACGAACGCTGCGGTCATGGAACTCGGCGCCCTGATCTGCACAGCGCGCTCACCGCGCTGCGACGCGTGCCCGCTTGCCGATCGCTGCGCCTGGCGGGCCGCCGGCTACCCGGAACGCCTCGGTCCGACGCGCCCTGGGCAGGCGAAGTATGAGGGCTCGGACCGGCAGGTGCGCGGACTCATTCTCGCTGAGCTTCGCGCGAGCGACATTCCCGTGCCCAGGGCCGAACTCGACGCCCTGTGGCCGGATGCCGCCCAGCGCGAACGCGCCCTGACCGGACTGCTCGCGGACGGCCTCGCCGTCGCATCCGAGAGCGGTTTCACGCTGCCGAACTAGCTCTCTTCACCCTCGTCGTCCACGAACTCGCGCGGCTTGACGTAGGGGTCGGCGTCCCCCGCATACTGCGCGCCGGAGGCCATCGCACTCACCTCGGAGTCGCGGTTGCGCGCCTCGGCGAGCAGGTCCTCGATGTGTTTCGCGTTCTCCGGGATCGCGTCGGCGATGAACTCGAGGCTCGGCGTGAGCCGTGCGGTGATGTTTTTGCCCACCTCGGTGCGCAGCATCCCGGTCGCCGACTTGAGTGCGGCGGCGGAATCCGCGCGCTCCTCATCGGTGCCGTACACGGTGTAGAAGATGCTCGCGTGCTGGAGGTCGCCGGTCATCTGCACGTCCGTGATCGTGACGAAGCCGAGCCGGGGATCCTTGAGCCCCTTCTCGAGCCGCTTCGCCACGATCACCTTGATGCGGTCGGCGAGCTTGCGCGCGCGCGCCGGGTCAGCCACTAGCGCACTTTCTCCTTGAGCTCGATCGTCTCGATCTCGTCGCCGATCTGGATGTCGTTGAACCTGCCAAGACCGATACCGGCCTCGAAGTCGGTCTTGACCTCGGTGACGTCGTCCTTGAACCGGCGAAGGCTCTCGATCGCGAGCCCGTCGCCGACCACGACGCCGTCGCGGATGACCCGCGCCTTGGCGTTCCTGGTGATCGTTCCGCTGCGGACGATGACACCGGCGATGTTGCCGAACTTGGAGGAGCGGAACACCTCCCGGATCTCGGCGACACCGGACTGGATCTCCTCATATTCCGGCTTGAGCATGCCCTTGAGAGCATTCTCGACATCCTCGAGCGCGGAGTAGATCACGGAGTAGAAGCGCACATCGACGCCCTCGCGCGCCGCACGTTCGCGGGCCTTCGGGTCGGGACGCACGTTGAACCCGATGATGATGGCGTTGTCGACGGTCGCGAGGTTGACGTCGCTCTCCGTGACGCCGCCGACACCGCGATGGATGATGCGCAGCTGAACCGACTCGTCGACCTCGATCTTGAGCAGCGACTCCTCGAGCGCCTCGACGGCACCGGAGACGTCACCCTTGATGATGAGGTTGAGCGACTCGACCTTGCCGTCCTCGAGGGCCTTCGTGAAGTCCTCGAGGCTGATGCGCTTGCGGCTGCGGGCCAGGAGTGCGTTGCGTTCGACGGCCTCCCGCTTCTCGGCGATCTGCCGGGCGGTGCGGTCGTCGTCGGTGACCAGGAAGGTGTCGCCGGCGCGGGGCACCGAGGTGAGCCCAAGCACAGCGACCGGTCGGGCCGGCGTCGCCGACTCCACGGGTTCGCCGTTCTCGTCGAACATCGCCCGGACACGCCCGTAGGCGGTCCCCGCGACGATCGGGTCCCCGACCTCGAGCGTTCCCGACTGGATGAGCACGGTCGCCACGGCGCCGCGCCCCTTGTCGAGCTTGGCTTCGATGGCGACACCGCGCGCGTCCTTGTCGGGGTTCGCACGCAGGTCGAGCCCGGCATCCGCGGTCAGGAGCACAGCGTCCAGGAGTTCCGGGATGCCGATGTCGTTGAGGGCGGAGACGTCGACGAACATCGTGTCCCCGCCGTACTCCTCGGCGACGAGCCCGAACTCGGTGAGCTGCTGGCGCACCTTGGCCGGGTTGGCATCCGGCTTGTCGATCTTGTTGACCGCGACCACGATCGGAACGCCGGCCGCCTGGGCGTGGTTGAGCGCCTCGACCGTCTGCGGCATGATGCCGTCGTCGGCGGCGACCACGAGGATCGCGATGTCCGTCACCTGGGCACCGCGGGCACGCATGGCGGTGAACGCCTCGTGCCCAGGGGTGTCGATGAAGGTGATGGCACGCTCGACTCCGTCGTGCTCCTCGACCACCTGGTAGGCGCCGATGTGCTGGGTGATGCCACCGGCCTCGCCTTCGCGCACGTTCGCCTTGCGGATCGCGTCGAGAAGGCGGGTCTTACCGTGGTCGACGTGGCCCATGACGGTCACGACGGGCGGGCGGGCGACCAGGTCGTCCTCGTCCTCGTCTTCGAGCTCCTGGTCGAGGTCGATGTCGAAGCCCTCGAGCAGTTCGCGGTCCTCATCCTCGGGAGACACGATCTGGATCTTGTAGCCGAGCTCCTCGCCGAGCACCTCGAAGGTGGCCTCGTCGAGCGACTCCGTGGCCGTCGCCATCTCGCCGAGGTGGAACAGCACGGTCACCAGGTTGCCCGGGCTCGCATCGATCTTGTCGGCGAAGTCGGTGATGGATGCCCCGCGTCGCATCCGGATGACGGTGTCGCCGTCGCCACGGGGAACGCTCACGCCGCCGAGCGATGGGGCTTCCCGCAACTCGAACTCTGCCCGCTTCGTACGCTTCGACTTGCGGGCCTTCGCGCGACCGCCACCGCGGCCGAACGCTCCGGCAGTGCCCCCACCGGGGCCGCGACCGCGGCCACCACCACCGGCCGGGCGGTTGGGCCCGAACCCGGTGCTGGGAGTTCCCGGGGCGCCGGGGCGGAAGCCGCCTCCGGTGCGGGGTCCGCCGGTCCTGGCGCCGCCGGCTCCGCCCGGGCGGGCTCCCGGTGCGCCGGGTCGCTGCCCGACGCCGACGCCTGGGCGCGGTGCACCCGGACGAGGAGCTGCGGGGCGCGGGATGCCGGCGGGCGACGGTGGACGGGTCTGCATGCCCTGCGAACTCGCGTACGGGTTGTTGCCGGGACGCGGTGTACCGGGGCGCTGCATGCCCTGCGAACTCGCGTACGGGTTGTTGCCGGGACGCGGGGTGCCGGGGCGCGGGATACCGGTGTCGCCGGGTCCTGGCGCCGCAGGGGCCTCAGCCGCTGCCGGCGGCTCGGGGGCAGCAGGGGCGGGGGCGGCTTCCGGTGCGGGAGCCGCGGGCGCGGGCGCTTGCGCAGCCGGCGCTTTCGGTGCCGCAGGGGCGGCCTTCGCCGGCGCCGCCTTGGGGGCGGTGATGCCGTCCGCCGCGAGCGCCGCCTTCAGCTTGCGCGCGACCGGCGGTTCGATGCTCGAGGACGGGCCCTTGACGAACTCGCCCATCTCCTTGAGCTTCTCAAGGGCTTTCTTGCTGTCGATGCCGAGTTCTGCTGCGATCTCGTGCACGCGTGGTTTAGCCACAATTCTCCTGTCTGGGGCCTGCCCCCGGACGGGAGCAGACCTAGTTGCGGACGGGTCTCATTTCGAGCCGCTCATTAGTTGTCCATAGGTCAATCAGCCTGTTCTTCAGGGGCTCCGGGTGGAGCCTCGATCATGGTGAGAACCTGCCGGGTGGCGAGCCCCGACTCCACCCTCAGCGCCCGGCCGAAGGCCTTGCGTCGCAGTGCGGAGTCAATGCATTCGCGGGTGGGATGCACCCACGCGCCCCGACCGGGAAGCGTGGCGGTGTGATCCACCACCACTTCGCCTTCGCGGGCCACCACCCGCATCACGGCGGAGCGATCGACCCGTTTCCGGCAGCCAAGGCAGGTTCTAACGGGTTCCAGTGTAACCCCTAGTCCTCGAGGATGCTGTCCGGCTGGATGTCGATGCGCGCGCCGGTGAGCTTCGCCGCGAGGCGGGCGTTCTGCCCTTCCTTGCCGATCGCGAGCGAGAGTTGGTAGTCCGGCACGAGCGCGCGGACGGCTTTGAGCGATTCGTCGATGACGAAGGCGCTCGTGACCTTCGCCGGCGAGAGCGCGTTCGCGACGAAGGTGGCGAGATCCGGGCTGTAATCGACGATGTCGATCTTCTCGTTGTTGAGCTCGGCGGTCACCGCTCGCACGCGCTGACCCATCTCACCGATGCAGGCGCCCTTGGCATTGATACCCGGCTCGTTCGCCTTCACCGCGATCTTCGTGCGATGGCCGGCCTCGCGGGCCAGGGAGACGATTTCGACCGCACCGCTGGCGATCTCCGGCACCTCGAGGGCGAAGAGCTTGCGAACGAGCGACGGATGCGTGCGCGACACCGTGATCGACGGTCCCTTGAGACCCTTGCTCACGCTCGTGACGTACACCCGGATGCGGGAGCCGTGCGCGTAGTCCTCCCCCGGCACCTGCTCCTCCGGTGGCAGGAGCGCCTCGATGACGCCCAGGTCGACGTGGATCATCCGCGGGTTCGGCCCCTGCTGGATGACGCCGGCGACAATGTCGCCCTCCCGGCCGCGGAACTCGCCGAGCACGTGGTCGTCGGCGATGTCGCGCAGTCGCTGGTTGATGACCTGCTTGGCGGCGAAGGCGCCGATCCGGCCGAAGTCGCTCGGGCTGTCCTCTGCCTCGCCGATGACCTCGCCATCCTCGTTGAGCTCGGGGACATAGATGGCGACGTGACCGGTCTTGCGGTCGAGTTCTACGCGCGCAGGCGGTGGCCCATCCTTCGGCTCCGGCTGACCGGTGTGCTTGAGGTACGCGGTCAGGATGGCCTGTTCGATGATCGTGACGAGTTCATCGAAGGGGATCTCGCGTTCGCGCTCCATCGTGCGCAGCACGCTCAGTTCGATGTCCACCGAGTGCCTCCACTATTCATTTCTTCTGTTGTCATCCGGCGATTCCGTTGGACCGGGAACGGGCCGGGTCAAGTCTCCTTCTAAACTACCCGAGTTCGGCCACGAGGAGGGCACCGATCGCCGTGACGGGAACCGAGGTCCGCTCGCCGGTGCGGCGATCCCACAGTTCGACGTTGCCGTCCGCGACCCCTTTGCCGACGATCACGATGACGGGCACACCGATGAGTTCGGCGTCGCCGAATTTCACGCCCGGCGACACCTTGAGGCGATCGTCGTAGAGCACGTCGATACCCTGTGTCTCGAGCTCGGCGACGAGGGCGTCGGCAGCCGTATAGACCTCGGGCTCTTTCGTCGCGGCGATGACGTGCACGTCGAAGGGGCTCACCTCGCGGGGCCAGACGAGACCCTTCTCGTCATTGTTGGCCTCGGCGATGACGGCGAGGATGCGCGTGACACCGATGCCATAGGACCCCATCGTGACGGTCACGAGCTTGCCGTTCTCATCGAGTACCTTGAGGCCGAGCGCTTCGGCGTACTTGCGTCCGAGCTGGAACACGTGGCCGATCTCCATCCCGCGCGCGAGCTCGACCGGTCCTGAGCCGTCTGGGGCCGGGTCGCCGGCTCGCACCTCGGCCGCCTCGATCACGCCGTCGGCCGTGAAGTCGCGCCCGGCGACGAGCCCGAACACGTGCTTCTCGTGCTCGTTCGCACCGGTGACCCACTGGGTTCCGTCGACGACGCGCGGGTCGACGAAGAACCGGATGCCGGTGGACGATGCAGGGCCGTCCTCCGGCGCGCCGAGCACGGGCCCGGATGCCGACCACGGCCCGATGTAGCCCTTGACCAGACCAGGATGCTTCGCGAAGTCGGCCTCGGTCGCCGCCTCGACCTCGGCCGGGGCGAAGGCGACCTCGACGCGTTTGAGGTCGACCTCGCGATCGCCGGGCAGGCCCACGACCACGAGCTCGCGCGTTCCGTCGAGGTGCCCGAGGGCGAGGACGACGTTCTTGAGGGTGTCGGCAGCAGTCCAGGGGCGATCCTCGCGCGGCACAGCGTTGTTGGCGAGATCGACGAGGGTCGCGATCGTCGGAGTGTTCGGCGAGTCGTGCACGACCGCGGGCGGCAGTCCTTCGATGGGGAGAGCATCCGGAACCGTCGTGCGATACGCCTCGACGTTGGCCGCATATCCTCCGGCCGAGCGCACGAAGGTGTCCTCGCCGATCAGCGTCGGGTGCAGGAACTCCTCGGAGCGGGAGCCGCCCATCGCCCCCGCGTCGGCCTTCACGATGACGTAGTCGAGGCCGAGCCGCTGGAAGATGCGCTCGTAGGCGTCGCGGTGCTTCTGGTAGGAGGCCTCGAGTCCGGCATCCGTGTAATCGAAGGAGTAGGAGTCCTTCATGCTGAACTCGCGGCCGCGCAGGAGTCCGGCGCGTGGCCTCGCCTCATCGCGGTACTTGTCCTGGATCTGGTAGGCGATGAGCGGCAGGTCCTTGTAGCTCGAGTACAGGTCCTTGACCATGAGGGTGAAGACCTCTTCGTGCGTCGGCGCGAGCAGGTAGTCGGCCTCCTTGCGGTCTTTGAGGCGGAAGATCCCGTCGCCGTACTCGGTCCAGCGCCCGGTCAGCTCGTAGGGCTCGCGCGGCAGGAGGGCGGGGAACAGGACCTCCTGCCCGCCGATGGCATCCATCTCCTCGCGGACGACCTGCTCGACCTTGCGGCGCACCTTGAGGCCGAGCGGCAGCCAGGAGAACACGCCCGGTGCCTGGCGCCGGATGTAGCCGGCCCTCACGAGCAGGCGGTGGCTGGCCACCTCGGCGTCGGAGGGGTCCTCGCGCAGGGTGCGGACAAAGAGCTGGGAGAGGCGTGTCGTCACAGCACCCGAGTCTACTGAAGCGCATCCCACCGACCGACCGGCGGCGGTACGCTGGGCACACGATCGAGCGAGCGAGGAGGGTTGCCGGTGCCCGACGGAGAGCTGCCCGAAGAGAAGCCGCCCGAGGAGAAGCCGCGCGGGAAGAAGCCGCGCGGGAAGAAGTACCGCATCGACGCGATCGATCGCCGCATCATCGCCGAGCTCGGCAGGGATGCCCGCCTCTCCATCCGCGCCCTCGCCGAACGGGTGCACATCTCCCGCACGGCCGCGCATACGCGCCTGGGCCGGCTGCTCGATCACCGGATCATCACCGGGTTCTCGGCGAACGTCGATCGGGAGGCGCTCGGCCTCGGGATCACCGCGATCGTCATCGTCAAGGTGGAGGCCGACTGGCCGACGGTCTCCGAGGCTCTCGCAGCCCTGCCGTTCGTGGAGAAGGCGCAGGCGCTGAGCGGCGACATCGACATCCTGCTCACGGTGAGCGCGCCGGACCACGATGCGCTCTCCGAGACGATCCTGCGTCGCATCCACAGCATGCCCGGCGTCGCCTCGACCCGCTCCTACATGATCCTCGAGGAGCGAGCCGGTACTGCGCCCGAACTGTCGACGGACGCCTGGCAGCTTTAGGCGTCGATCGCGGGACATATGTCCCGCGTGACGGGGCGCCGGATGCCAAGCGTGCCGATTCGCCGAAATGGGCTCCCGACCGGCATTTCCGGGGCGCACCATTGATGCATGAGCCTCAATGTGGAGACCCCCGTGCCCGCGGTTCTTCCGGATGCCGAACCGCTTCGCCTCATCGACGACACCGGCCACGCCGTGCCCGCCAGGCGCCGTCGCGGCGTCGAGCTTCCCGACCTCGAGACCCTGAAGCTGCTGTACCGCCGCATGGTCGTCGCACGGCGCTGGGACACCCAGGTCTCTGCGCTCACCCGTCAGGGCCGCCTCGCGACCTACCCCTCCGCGCTCGGCCAGGAGGCCTGCGAGATGGGGACCGTCGTCGCCATGCGGGAGTCCGACTGGCTGTTTCCGACCTACCGCGACTCGATCGCGGTCATGACCCGGGGCGTGGCGCCCGGTCAGGTACTCGCGGGTTTCCGCGGCGACTGGCACTCGGGGTACGACCCGAACGAGCACCGCACGTCGATCCAGTCGACCCCGCTCGCGACCCAGGCGCTGCACGCGGTCGGTCTCGCCACCGCGGCGAAGCTCAAGGGCGACTCGATCGCCACCGTGACCTTCCTCGGCGACGGCGCGAGCAGCGAGGGCGACACCCACGAGGCGTTCAACTTCGCCGGGGTCTGGCAGGCGCCGACGGTCTTCGTCGTCCAGAACAACCAGTTCGCGATCAGCGTGCCGCTCTCGAAGCAGACGCGCGCCCGCACGCTCGCCGACCGCGCCGTCGGCTACGGCATCCCGGGCTTCTACGTCGACGGGAACGATGTCGCCGCGGTGTACGCGGTCGTCTCCGCGGCGCTCGAGCGCGCCAGGAACGGGGAGGGGCCGACGATCGTCGAGTGCCTCACCTACCGGATCGAGGCGCACACCAACTCGGATGACCCGAGCCGGTACCGCGGCACGGAGGATGTCGCCGTCTGGAAGGGCCGCGACCCGATCGAGCGTCTCGAGCGCTACCTCGTCTCGGAGGATGCCCTGGGCGACGCCGACCGCGAGGCCATCGCCGCTGAGGCGGAGGAGCTCGCCGCGGCCACCCGGGACGCCATGAACACCGAGGCCGTCGTCGACCCGCTCGAACTCTTCGAGCACGTCTACAACGAGCCGCGTGCCGCACTCCTGGAGCAGCGGGCGTTCCTCGAGGCCGAGCTCGCCTCGCACGGGGAGGCGTGATGGCTGCCGCATCCGCCGCATCCGATACCGCTTCGGCGACCATGGCCGTCACGATGGCCGCCGCGCTGAACACTGCGCTGCGCGACGCGATCGCCGAGGACCCGAGCGTCGTCGTCTACGGCGAGGATGTCGGACCGCTCGGCGGCGTCTTCCGCGTCACCGACGGGCTGCAGAAGCAGTTCGGAGAGAGCCGGGTCTGGGACTCGCCGCTGGCCGAATCCGGCATCGTCGGCACCGCGATCGGCATGGCGATGTACGGGATGCGACCCGTCGTCGAGATGCAGTTCGACGCGTTCAGCTACCCCGCCTTCGAACAGATCGTCTCCCACGTCGCGAAGATGCACAACCGCACGCGCGGAAGGGTGTCGCTGCCCATCGTCATCCGCATCCCCACCTCGGGCGGCATCGGCGGCGTCGAGCACCACTCCGACTCCTCGGAGGCCTACTGGACGCACACGCCCGGCCTGACCGTCGTGACCCCCTCGAACCCGGCGGATGCCTATTCGATGCTGCGCGAGGCCATCCGCTCCGACGACCCGGTGATCTTCCTCGAACCCAAGAGCCGGTACTGGTCGAAGGCGGAGGAGACCCTGCCCGTCACGACGGCCCCGATGAACCGCGCGGTGGTGGTACGCGAGGGAACCGACGTCACGCTCGTGGCCTACGGGCCGACGGTCGCCACCGCCATGGAGACCGCAGAACTCGCCGCGGAGGAGGACCTCTCGATCGAGGTCGTCGACCTGCGCAGCCTCTCCCCCTTCGACGATGAGACGGTCGGCGCCTCGGTGCGGAAGACCCACCGCGCGGCCGTGCTGCACGAGGCCGCCCAGTTCGGCGGCTACGGTGCCGAGGTCGCGGCGCGGGTCACCGAGCGCGAGTTCTACCACCTTGCGGCGCCCATCCTGCGGATCACCGGTTTCGACATCCCCTTCCCGGCACCCAAGCTCGAGGAGTTCTACCTGCCGACGCCCGAACGCATCCTGCACGCGCTCAGCACCTGGGAGTGGGAGTGATGGCCGAGGCTGTGAAAAGCAGGCCGTTCATCCTCCCCGACCTCGGCGAAGGCCTCACCGAGGCGGAGATCGTCAACTGGCTCGTCGCCCCGGGCGACACGGTCGCGATCGACCAGCCGGTCGTCGAGGTCGAGTCGGCGAAGTCGATCGTCGAGCTGCCGAGCCCGTTCGCCGGCGTCGTCGAAACGCTGCATGCCGCCGTGGGCGCGACCGTGCACGCCGGGGAACCGCTGCTGACGATCGGCGGTGGGGCGGATGCCGGTGGGGCGGCGGCGGACGGCACGGATGCCGGCGCTGCAGGTGCGAAGGGTGCGGCTGCCGGTGGTGCCGGCCCCGATACCGTTCCCGGTACGGCGCTGCGCGGAGACCCCGCGGCGGCTGTCGCGAGCGCGTCCGCCGCGGAGGGCTCAGGGTCGGAGGGGTCTGGCGCCGTGCTCATCGGCTACGGGACGAGGGAGCGCACGCGCTCCACCCGCGCGGTGCCGGTCGGCCGGTTCGGCAAGAAGGCCGGCACCGTTGCGTCCTCGAATGTCGCCGCACCTCCAGCAGCTTCGGCCGCGGCTCCGCCGACGGGCATGGCGGCAACCGCGCCGAGCCCTTCTCCGCGTAAGCGCGTGGATGACGTGCCGCCGCCCTCAGGCCTCTCCCCCGTCGTCTCGCCCCTCGTGCGACGACTCGCTCGCGACCACGGTTTCGAGGCGCACAACCTCGCGGGGACAGGCCCGAATGGGCTCGTGCTGCGCGCGGATGTCGAGCAGCGCATCGCCGGCGCATCCGGAGTCTCAACCCCCCAGGGCGCTTCGACGACGCAGCCGGCCCCGATCGCCTCCGCCGATGGCGACCTCCGCATCCCGCTCACCGGCCTGCGCAAGGTCGTCGCCGATCGGATGAGCGCCTCGCGCCGCGAAGTACCGGAGGCTACGATCTGGCTCGACGTCGACGCGACGGCGCTTCTCGAGGCCAAGGAGCAGTTGCAGCGCTCGACCGGCGAGCGGTGGAGCATCAATGCGCTCATCGCCCGATTCGTGGTCGCGGGCCTCAAGCAGTGGCCGATCCTGAACTCGAGCATCGACACCGTGGCTGGTGAGATCGTGCAGCACTCGCGGATCAACCTGGGACTCGCAGCGCAGACCGGGCGAGGACTCATGGTCCCCGTCGTGCACGACGCAGGATCGATGACGACGGCGGGACTGCGCGACGCAATTTCAGCGCTCGTGGAGACCGCGGCATCCGGGGCGTTTCCGAACGATCAGTTGCGCGGCGGAACGTTCACGCTCAACAACTACGGCGGGTTCGGTGTCGACGGGTCTGCGCCCATCATCAACCAGCCCGAGGTCGCGATGCTCGGGGTCGGCCGCATCATGGACCGGCCGTGGGTCGTCGACGGGCAGCTCGCGGTGCGCAAGGTCGTGTTCCTGTCGATGGTGTTCGACCACCGGGTGTGCGACGGCGATGTGCCGTCGGAGTTCATCGGCTTCGTGGCGCGCTGCATCGAGAACCCGATCGCGTTGCTCGGGGAGCTGTAGTCAGCGACCGGTCGCCAGCCGGAACCGGACGGGCTGGCCGGGCCGCAGTTGCGCGAGGGCGTCGAGCGAGGCATCCGTGACGACGGCGATGACCGGATAGCCGCCGGTGACCGGATGGTCGACCGCGAGGATCGTGGGCGCGCCATCCGGCGACACCTGGATGGCGCCCGGCAGCATGCCCTCACTCGGCAGTTCGCGCGCATCCGTTCTTTCGAGCGACGGCCCCTCGAGCCGGATGCCGGAGCGGTCCGAGCGCGGCGACACGCGCCAGCCGCCCCCATCATCGATCGCGCTGTCGAAGAGGGAGCTCCAGGCAGCATCCGTGAACCAGTCGGTGCGCGGGCCCGGCCGCAGTTCGAGGGTCACCGGCCCGAGCGGCGGAGCGGTCACCGGTACGAGATCGACCGGTGGCACAGGGTCGGCGGGCTCGGGGCCGACCGCGATCACCTGGCCGTCGGTGAGCGGTGCGGGGCCGAGCGCCGCAAGGGTGTCGCGCGATCGCGAGCCGAGCACGGGCGGCACATCGATCCCGCCGCGCACGGCGAGGTAGTACCGGATGCCGTGCTCGGCCGGGCCGAACGTCAGGAGCGCTCCCGGCGGCAACAGGGTCGCCCGGTGCGGGTCGACTGCTTCACCGTCGATCGTCACGCTCCCCCACGCGCCGGTCACCGCGAACCAGGTGGCCGTGTCGGCTCGCAGAGATGTGCCACCGAGGAGGATCTCGAGCCCGGCGGCATCCGCGTGGTTGCCCACCAGCCGGTTGGCGAGGGCGAGCGCCGCGCGGTCCATCGCCCCGGCGGAACCCATTCCAAGGAATCCGAGGCCTGGCCGACCCCGGTCCTGCACCAGAGTGAGCGGTCCGGCCAGAATCACCGTGAGACGGGTCACGGCTCGACCACCTCGAAGCGCACGGTGGTGCCCGGCGCGATGAGTGCCGGATGCTCGCGGTCCGGGTCGAAGAGGGTGACCTCGGTCGTCGCGATGAGCTGCCAGCCGCCAGGTGACGAGCGCGGGTAGATGCCGGTGAATTCGCCGGCGAGGCCCACCGCGCCCGCCGGAACCGCCTCGCGCGATGTCGCGCGGCGCGGGACGTCGAGGCCGGCACGGCCTCCTGTCGACTCGGCGTCGACGAGGTACGCGAAGCCCGGGGCGAAGCCGATGAAGGCGCAGCGCCAGGCGGTTCCGCTGTGGCGGGAGACGAGTTCGTCGGTGCTGAGGCCGAGGATCTCTGCAGTCGAGGCGAGGTCCGGGCCGTCGTAGCGGACCGGGATGGTCACGATCGCGCCGGTCGCGGATGCCTTGGTGTCGAGGCGCGTCGACTCGAGCCAGTTTCGGGCGGCCGTGAGCGACATACGCCCGGGGTCGATGCGCACGAGAACGGTGCGCGCGGCCGGGACGAGTTCGATGACCCCCGGAGCACGCGCGGCCTCGAGCGCTCGGAACGCGCCCATCGCTTCATCGAGCGACTCGAACTCGGCGAGCAGAGCGCGGTCACCGAACGGTAGAACCTTCACGCGAATGCCCTCAACTCGACCTCCGCAGCCGTGAGGTGCTCGCGCACGGCCGCGGCCATGGCAAACGCCCCAGGCGTGTCGCCGTGGACGCACAGTGAGTCGAGTTCGACCCGGATCACCGTTCCGTCGATGGCCTCGACAGCGCCGTCAGCGACCATCCGAATCGCGCGGACAGCAACCGCAGCGGGGTCGGTCAGCACTGCGCCCGCGACGGCCCGCGGCACGAGCCTGCCGTCCGACAGGTACGCCCGGTCGACGAATGCTTCGCGGAAGAACTGCACGCCGTGACCGTCCGCTGCCGTGTGGATAGCGGTGCCGGCGAGGCCGAGCAGGGGCAGCCCGGCGTCGCGCGCGGCAAGCGCCACGGCATCCGCCTGCACCGGATCGACAGCGATGCGGTTGTAGAGGGCGCCGTGCGGCTTCAGGTAGCGGATGCGCACGTCGGCGCTGTCCCCCGCGCTGTCGGCGGCGTGCGTCAGCGCCTCCACCTGCTCGAGGATGTCGGCGATGAGGGTGGCGGCATCCACCTCCTGGTCACGGCGGCCGAACCCTTCGCGGTCGCGGTATGACGGATGCGCACCGAGGCTCACACCGTTGTCCGCAGCCGAACGAACACTCGCGAGCATGCTCTCTGCATTGCCAGCGTGGAATCCGCACGCGATGTTCGCGCTCGTGACGAGCCCGAACATTCGGACGTCGTCGCCTGCGTCAGCGGGGAGATCCCACTCCCCCAGGTCGCTGTTCAGGTCGATGGCGGTCACACCGGAAGACTAACCCGCGACCTGACGAGTAACTACTTCCACCGGAAGTGCACGAACACGCGACCGAAGTTCTTTGAATCCTTCTCGACGCGGTGGTACTGGGCTTTGATCTCGGGCTGGTCCAGAAAGCGCAGCACCCGCTTCTTCAATGCCCCAGAGCCCTTGCCAGGGATGATCTCGATAAGCGGAGCCTTCTGGGCGACGGCCTCCTCGATGATGTCGCGAAGCGCCCGATCGATGTCGACACCGCGGTTATAGATGTCGTGCAGGTCGAGTGTGAGCTTCACGCACTCATCCTCTACCCGAATCAGTCGTTGGCAGCCAGGAACTCGAGTACGCGCTGGGTGAGGAGTTCTGCCGCTTCCGGCCGGTACGACGGAAGGGTGCTGTCCGCGAAGTAGTGCTGGTCGCCCGGATACACGAACAGCTCGGCGTCGTCGGTGGATGCGACGAGCTCGCGCGCGGCGTCGAGGTCGCCTTCGTCGGCGAAGTAGGGGTCGGCATCCATCCCATGGATCTGCACGGGGACGCCTGCGGGCCACGACTCGCCGAACTCGGTGAACGGCAAGCACGAATAGCAGAGCACCGCACCGCGAGCACCCGCGCGCGTCTGGGCGAGCATCTGCGCGGGGACCACGCCGAGGGAGAAGCCGAGGTAGACGAGCTCAGACGGGAGCGCATCCGCCGCCTGCCTGGCCCGCTCCATGACGGTGCCGAAGCCGATCTCCTGGGCATGCCCGACGCCCTCCTCGATGGTGGCGAAGGTCTTTCCCTCGAAGAGGTCGGGGGTGTGAACGGTGTGTCCAGCGGCGCGCAGCGTGTCCGCGAAGGCGACCACGCCGGGCGTGAGGCCGAGTGCGTGATGGAAGAGGGCGATCTCGGTCATCGCCCCAGTATGAACGGTGGGCCTGACAGTGAACGGCGACTGACAAGTGGGACACTGATCGCATGATCACAGAACATGCACTGCTTCCGGTGATTCCCGGGCAGGAGGGCGACTTCGAGGCCGCCTTCGCCACGGCGCGCGCCATTATTGCGGCGTCACCCGGATGCCGGAGTGTCTCGCTCTCGCGCTCGATCGAGTCGCCGAGCAGCTATCTCCTGCTCATCGAATGGGACAGTGTGGAGGCCCACATGGTCGGATTCCGCGAGTCCGAGGCCTTCGGACAGTGGCGGGCGCTCCTGCACCACTTCTACGACCCGAAGCCGGTGGTGGAGCACTTTCAGGTCGTGAGCGGCGGGTCGGCCTGAGCTTTCAGGGTCCTGGGCTCGGTACGGGTGAATCACGCTCTTCTTTCGTACCTTTGTTCGATCATTTTACCCTTAATCCGCAATTGCAATAGCAATTATTTTCTATCTCTGCTAGAATCTTCCCATGAGTTTCCCGACCTCAACCCTCGATTCGCCGGTAATCGCCGCCGGGTCGATGCTGTCGGATGGGCTCACTTCGGACTCGCTCAGGAGCATTGCACTCCAGCTCGTGGAGGCGGTCCCGCCGCGGCGGGTGCAGGGTCTCGGGGATGACGATCTCCTCGATGTCGCGGGAGCGATCGAGCATCTCGGGCGCTACGTCGACGCCCTGCGCGTCGAGGCTGCGGCGGAGATCTCGGAGCGGTCGCTCGTTGTCTGCCGAGCGGAGGGGCTGGCCGCGCGCAAGGGTTGCCGCAACGCCGCTGAACTCATCGAACGTGTGACGCGGGTGTCGGGCGCGACCGCCGTGCGACGCATCAAGCTCGGCCAGCACACGCGCACGGATCTCGCCGAGCCGGGCATGCCGCGGGCTCCGCGGTTCCAGTACGTCGCCGATGCGCTCGAGACCGGCCTGATCGGAGTGGATGCGGCAAGCGCGATCGTGGCCGGCATCCGGCCCGCCCTGCATCGTGGGACCGTCGAGGGCATCCGTGCCGCCGAGGAAGAGCTGGTGGCCGCCGCGATCGGAACGAGTGATCTGGTGCCGACCGCGTGCACGGCGGACGAGGTCCGCCAGCAGGCCATGGTCTGGCAGGCGTACCTCGACCCGGACGGCATGGAGCCGGTCGAGCGGCGTGCCTGGAATGCGCGTGGCTTCGAGGCCGGCACGCTGAGCGGTGGGCTCGTCCGCGGACGCTTCGCTCTCATGCCCGAGGTCGCCGCGAAGCTCAATCGGCTGTTCGACGCGTACCTGTCGCCGCGCGTGACGACTGAGTTCCGTACCGCGGAGGAGCAGGCCGAGGTCGATGCGGAGGCGGATCCCCGCACTCGCGACCAGCAGCGCC
This sequence comes from Leifsonella bigeumensis, assembly GCF_039537265.1. Classification (NCBI taxonomy): domain Bacteria; kingdom Bacillati; phylum Actinomycetota; class Actinomycetes; order Micrococcales; family Microbacteriaceae; genus Leifsonella; species Leifsonella bigeumensis. The sequence goes on from NZ_BAABAE010000003.1 coordinate 1,364,997, forward strand.
ACGATGTGGTCGCTGCGATGGTCGATCACTATTCCCGCAGCGACGAGCCGCCGACGATCGGTGGTGCGGCGCCGACGGTGCTCGTGACGGTGCGCGACACGGACCTCGAAGCCAATCACGGTCGCGGTCACATCGACGGTGCGAAGTCGGATGTCTCGATGACGACGATCCGCCACCTGGCGTGCAGTGGCGGCCTCCAGTTCGTTTCGATCGACGCCTACGGCAGCATCCATGGTCTCGGTTCACCGCAGCGCTGCTTCACTTCCGCACAGCGCCGGGCGATCATCGCTCGCGACGGCGGATGCACGATCCCCGGATGCTCGATCCCCGCCGCCTGGTGCGAGATCCACCACGTCGACCCGGCCGAGAACAACGGACCTACCCATACAGATAATGGCGTTTTGCTCTGCTGGTTCCATCACCGAACGATCGAGACCTCGGGCTGGCAGATCAAAATGATCGGCGGCGCCCCGCACATCAAGCCACCACCCTGGATCAGTCACTCAGCATCCTGGCGGCCGGCCACCAAGTCCCCCACTATGCTCATCGACGCGGTAGAGAAACGTATGTTGCGCTGCTGAAGTGCGGGTCAGGTCTGAGCGCTCAGGTCAAGTGCCGCGCGTAGTTCGACGACGAGTTTCGGCATGTCAACTGGCGCATCGGTGTTCACGATGATCGTCGGGAACTGCGAGATTGGCCGAGCTGCCCGCACCAGCTGCTCCCACTCGAATCCGCGCTCGGTGTCCTGGTGAACCGGATGCCGGGGACGCTCCTCGAAGCGCCGCCGGGCCGTCTCAACGGACACCTCACACCACACTTCGACGGCTACGTCGATACCGGCGTCGGCGACTCCCCGCCGGAAGAACTCTTCGTCCCGACCTCTCGCCCAGAACGACTCGACGATCACCGGCCCATCGACCATGCCGACCAATGACCACATCACATCCGACGCCAGCGCGCCAAGCCGGCGGGTGTCCATTTGTACAGAGACGAGGTCGGCGAATGCCTCCTTGATCGCATCCTTCGACACGACGGGGAACCCCAACTCGACTTCTAGACTGGCCGCCACCGTTGTCTTTCCTGAGCCCGGGATCCCATTTACTACTACAGCAGCAGACGCCATCGGCTCAGACTATCCAGTAAGGGTAGGAAAGTCCCTATGCTTCCGTTCCCGCCATCTGGTGCGATATCCACACGTGGACCGCCAGCTAAGGCGGACACACCCATACCGACAGCCAGGTAACTCTATGTGCGGCCCGTGCGCTGGTCTCGGCTGGAGGGCTAGGGTGCGTTAGCATGCGAGCGTGACTGAAGATCGAAAAGATCGAGACTTCGAGTATGACGTGGTTCTCTCGTTCGCCGGAGAGCAGAGAGTCTACGTCGAGGAAGTCGCTGGCCAGCTTCGAGGCTTCGGCATCCGGGTGTTCTACGACGATTACGAGCGTGCGAACCTCTGGGGCAAGGACCTCTACGAGCACCTCGACTACATCTATCAGCGCGCGGCCGAATATTGCATTCAGTTCGTTTCGGCCGAATATGCAAAAAAGGTCTGGACGACGCACGAACGAAAGAGCGCGCAAGCGCGGGCAATTCAGGACTCAAGCGAGTACATCCTTCCCGTGCGATTCGACTCGACGGAGATCCCTGGTCTTAGGTCGACTGTTGGGTATATCGAAGCATCCAATGTCACTCCTGCCGAACTCGCTCAACTAATCAGGACGAAACTCGGGCCGCGCGCCCGGAAGAAGTACTTTCCTCCAGTCCCTGACCGGCTCTATAGCGCGCTCGAAGCCGACACGCATGAGGAACAAGAGGCCGTGCTCGAAATCGCTCACTCATTCATGGCAAGTCTTCTCCGCATGTCCAAACCGGAGCGATCCTTGGTGGCCTCAATTTTTGCGGTGGGATGCACGAGTGAGATGCCAGACAACGTCCACATCGAACTTGATCTGCTCCGACGAGATTTGGGCGTCACTCCAGCCGAGGCGATCGCGACCTTAAAGGGCATGAGTTCGATTGGAATCGAGGTCGAAGAACGTCATGATGAAGAAGGCCACGGCGACATGATCACAGTGAGGTGGCTCGATATGCGAGTACACGAGATAGATTCCCTCACGGAGAATTACTCGTTTACGCGCTCGACTGAGATCGCCGCGGCCATGCTTGAAGTGGGGCTTGATCACTACTGCATGCAGTGTGCGCGCGATCGTGTAGAGGAACTGGACTTCTCCGATCTCGCGTCGATCGACGGCACGGCGTAGCTGCGTATGCCACTCGAACAAGCAAAGCAACCCGGCTGACGAAAGGGCACGCAAGCGCCGACGACGATAAGCGTCTCTATCATTCCCCGACGAACTCTGCCTTGCGCTTTTGCTGGAACGCGGCGAAACCCTCGCGGTAGTCGGCGGTCATGCGCAGGTGCTCCTGGGCGACGTTCTCCTCAGCGACTGACTCCCACAGGCCTACGCGGTCGTCCCGTAGCTGAGCAATGAGTTTCTTGCTCGCCAGGAACGCCTGCGTTGCACCGGATGCTGCGGTCGCCGCCTTAGCGCGCGCGAAATCGAGGAGTTCGGCATCCGGGATCGCACGACTGAACAGGCCGGCCGCGACCGCCTCCGCGCCCGACATGAGCTCGGCGGTGTAGATCAGATCTAGGGCGCGGTGCGCACCCAGCCGCTCGAAGAACAGGGCGTGCCCGCCTGAGTCGAGCGTCGCCCCGAGGTTCGCGAACGGGGAACCGAGCTTCGCACCCTCCGCGACATAGACGACATCCGTGGCGATCAAAAGACCCAGGCCGATTCCGAGACACGCACCATGGGCCGCCGCGAAGGTCGGAGCGGGGAAATCGGCCAGAGCCCGCATGACCGGACCGAACGCGTCGCGGAGGAAAACGAGCGCATCATCCGTCGCGGGGTCGACCGCGGAGATGTCACGGCCGGCACAGAAAGCACGACCTTCGCCACGGAGGAGGAGAGCCCGCGGGGATGCCGCAGCCGCCTCCTGCAGACAAGCGCCCAGCTCCACCAGCGCTGCGTCGTCGAGGGCGTTGAGCTTGTCGGGGATCTCCAGAACTACCTCAGCGACGCCATGGGAGATGTTCAACGTGATCATCGGTACTCTCCGGTCTCTCGTGGTTCCTCGGTTTCGATACGCACCGCTGCGCGGAGCTACTCAACCAGCGGAACGGTCCACGTCAGCTGTCGTAGTTGACGGTCACGGCATCACTCGTCGGATGCGACTGGCAGGTGAGCACATAGCCTCGCTCCAACTCCTCCGGTTCGAGAGCATAGTTCTCGTCCATGTCGACCGTACCCGCGACGAGCTTCGCCCGACAGGTACCGCACACTCCCCCTGCGCACGCGAACGGCACATCCGACCGCACCCGAAGCGCAGCATTCAGCACCGTCTCCCGGCTGTGCAACGCCGTCGTCACCGTCGCCGACACCCCATCGAGCGTGAAGTTGATCGTGTGAACACCTTCGCTCTCGTCGACGACGACCGGCCTGCCGTGCTGCCCCTCCGGGCGATCCGGCCGGTCCGTCGTGAACAACTCGAACCGCACGTGCTTGCGATCGACGCCGGCCTCCTCGAGCGTGTCCCGCACGAGCTGCACGAGCTCGAACGGACCGCAGATGAACCACTCATCGACATCCTGCGGACGAACCAGGTGCTCGAGGAACACATGCAGACGCTCGGCATCCAGCCGGCCGGAGAGGACATCCGACACCCGCCGCTCCCGCGTCAGCACATGGAAGAGCGCGAACCGCGAAGGGTAACGATCCTTGAGTTCGGCGAGCTCCTCGAGGAACATGACATCCTGCGCCGTGCGATTCGAATAGACGAGACTGAACCGCGTGTTCGGCGACGACGCGAGCAGCGTCCGCGCGAGCGCCATGACCGGAGTGATCCCCGACCCTGCCGCGATCGCGGCATAGTGGCGGTCGGTGTCGCGCTCACCCGATTCTCCCCCGGATACCGGCGCGAGCTGCGTCGTGAAGGTACCCTGCGGGCTCATGACGTCGATGACCGTGCCGGCCGTGAGCGACTCATTCGCCCAGGTCGAGAACTCGCCGCCCAGGTCGCGCTTGATCGCCACCCTCAACTCCCCCGGCAGGGGCGCAGCACAGATCGAGTAACTGCGGCGCAGCTCCCTGCCGTTCAGCTCCTTGCGCAAGGCGAGGTACTGTCCCGGGGCGTAGTCGTACTCGCCGGCGAACTCCACCGGCACCGCGAACGTGACCTCGATCGAATCCTCGGTGAGCCTGCGCACCTCCCGCACCGCGAGCGGATGGAACCGGGCGCGCTTGCGAAGAGTGGCCGGCTCGAGCGAGGCCGACTCGAGCGCAGCTTCGTCCGGCGCCACTAGAGCACCTTGAAGTAGTCGAACGGCTCCTGACAGGCGTTGCAGGCGTAGAGCGCCTTACAGCTCGTCGAACCGAACCGCGAGGTCTCGCGCGTGTCGAGCGAACCGCACTGGGGGCACCTGACCGAGAGCGCGAGCCTGGTCGGGCCGGTCCGCCTCACCGGAGTCAGTCCCGACGGCGGCGCGATCCCGTACTCCTCGAGCTTGCGCTTGCCGGCCGCGGACATCCAGTCGGTCGTCCATGCCGGCGAGAGCACGAGCTCGACTTGGGGCTCCGGGTACCCGGCCGCGTCGAGCGCGGAGACGACATCATCGCGGATGGCGCCCATCGCCGGGCAACCCGAATAGGTCGGGGTGATCGTCACGTGCGCACGGCCATCGACGATCTCCGCAGAACGCAGCACCCCGAGATCCTCGATCGTGAGCACGGGCACCTCGGGGTCGAGCACCGTCGCCGCGACATCCCAGATACGCGCCGCCTCCGCATCGGACGGGCGGGGCCGGGCCTGCGCTTCGAGCGTGCCCCCTCGTGTCTCGATCACCAGGTCGCCTCCGGATGCGCACGCGCCAGCACCTGCATCTCCGCGAGCAACGGCCCCAGGAACTCGGTGTGGACGCCGTCGCGGCCGCCACCGCGGGCGACGAACCCCCTGAGGCCCTCGGTCGCGGGGCGTTCGAGTTCCGCGCGGGCGAGCACCTCGCCGGTCAACCGGTCGAAATCCTCGCGCAGGCTCGACGGGAGCACGGCGACACCGTCAAGGGAGGCGACGAGTTCGTCGTCGCGGAACAACTCATCGACGTAGGGCCACATGACGCCGAGCCCGGCGATCATCCGCCTCCGGGACTCCTCGGTGCCGAGTGCGAGCCGCAGCACCCACTGGGTCGCGTGGTCGCGGTGGTAGTCGACCTCCTTGACGGCCTTCGCGGCGATCGCGGCAAGAGTCGCATCCGACGAGTCGGCAAGCCGGCGGTGGAGCTCGAACTGGTAGAACGACGCGATCAGCTGCCGCGCGATCGTGTGGGCGAAATCACCGTTCGGCTGCTCGAAGAGTTGCGCGTTCCTGAACTCCGGCTCGTCGCGGAAGTAGGCGAGGTCGTCCTCCGTCTTGTCCCAGGCGAGCGCCGCATAGCTCAGGAACGAACGCGCGTGGCCGAGCTGGTCGAGACCGATGTTACCGAGGGCGACATCCTCCTCGAGCTCCGGCGCACGCGCGATCCACCACCCCAGCCGCTGGGCCAGGATGAGTGCATCATCACCGAGGCGCTGCGCGTAGTTCGCTACCGCCTCTGTCGGTTTCTCGCCGGCCTCGGTGATCTTCTCGGCGGTCAGTGCCTCGCCCGCCGAGATCCGGAACGACGTGTCGCTCACAAGTGCTTCACTCCCTCGGACTCCGTGTAGTAGCTCGCGTGGCGGTACTCCTTGCCGCGCGGGCTCTCGAAGAACGCTCCCTTGGCATCCGGGTCGGAGGCGATGATGTCGCTCGAGCGCACGACCCAGATCGAGACGCCCTCGTTGCGTCGCGTATAGAGGTCGCGCGCGTTGCGCACGGCCATCTCCGCGTCGGGGGCGTGCAGGGAGCCGGCGTGCAGGTGGGACAGGCCGCGAGACGAGCGCACGAAGACCTCCCAGAGCGGCCAGGGTTCTGTCTCATCGGAACCGGGGGCGCTCATGATGCGAGTCTTTCTGCGTCGCGAGCGGATGCCTCGCGCGCGGCATACGCCGCCGCGGCCTCGCGCACCCAGGCACCGCCCTCATGGGCCTCACGCCGCCGCTCGAGCCGGATCGCATTGGCCGGCCCGCGACCCTTGAGCACCTCGGTGAACTCGTTCCAGTCGAGCTCGCCGTAGTCGTAGTGGCCGCGCTCCTCGTTCCACTTCAGGTCGGGGTCGGGCAACGTGAGCCCGAGCACCTCGGCCTGCGGCACGATCATGTCGACGAAGCGCTGACGGAGGTCGTCGTTGCTGAAGCGCTTGATGTTCCAGGCCATCGACTGCGCAGAGTTCGGGCTGTCGGCATCGGGCGGCCCGAACATCATGAGGGCCGGCGCGTACCAGCGGTTGACGGACTCCTGCGCCATCTCGTGCTGCTCCGCGGTGCCGCGCGAGAGGTGCAGCAGGATCTCGAAGCCCTGCCGCTGGTGGAACGACTCCTCCTTGCAGATGCGCACCATCGCACGCCCATACGGACCAAAGGATGCGCGGCACAGCGGCACCTGGTTGCAGATCGCGGCGCCATCGACGAGCCAGCCGATCGAACCCATGTCGGCCCAGGTCGGCGTCGGATAGTTGAAGATCGAGGAGTACTTCGCCTTGCCCGAAATGAGGTCCTCGGTCATCCGGTCGCGCGTGACGCCGAGCGTCTGCGCGGCCGAGTAGAGGTAGAGGCCGTGGCCCGCCTCATCCTGCACCTTGGCCATGAGGATGGCCTTGCGCTTGAGGCTCGGCGCGCGGGTGATCCAGTTGCCTTCCGGCTGCATCCCGATGATCTCGGAGTGCGCGTGCTGGGAGATCTGCCGCACGAGCGTCTTGCGGTAGGCATCCGGCATCCAGTCGGCAGGCTCGACGCGCTGGTCGGCGGCGATGAGCTCGTCGAAGCGAGCGCGGCCCGCCGGGTCCTCCACGACCTCCGTGGTCGCCTCCATGTGCCACTCCGTTCCGCGTCGAGCGGGTCAGAAACCGGATACCGCAGGCTCTAGCGACTGACCGACCGTTCGTTTAGGCTGTCCTCTAGGCTAACACCGCACAGATTGGTGGTCAACGATGAGCGACGCCCAGAGCCACACGGCCCAGCGCCACCCGGCCCAGAGCTACGCGCGGCCCGACACGATGCTGCGTGACGACCGCGCCTCGACCGACCTGCTCGGCATGGATGTCGTGGAGATGAGCGAAGGCCACGCCGTCGTGACGATGACGGTGCGCGGCGACATGCTCAACGGCCACGCGATCATCCATGGCGGGCTCGTCTTCACCCTCGCCGACACCGCCTTCGCCATGGCCTGCAACGCCGAGGGCAGCGTGACCGTCTCCTCGGGCGCCGAGATCGTGTTCTTCGCCCCCGCCCACGAGGGCGATGTGCTCACCGCGACCGCCGCGCTGCGATCCAAGCGCGGGCGCAGCGGCATCTACGATGTCGAGGTGCGCAATGCCGACGGGATCGTGGCGGAGTTCCGCGGACACAGCCGCACGGTGCACGCCGACCGCGTGAGAAAGGTGGAGAACGGTGACTGACACAACGGTGACTGGTACGGCGCCGAAGGGCACAGCGCTCAAGGCGACCCGCCACAACCACGATCAGGAGTCGATCCTGCTCGTGGCCGTCGACGTGTTCAACCGGCACGGCTACGACGCCACCTCGATGGGAGTGCTCGCCGAGAACCTCGGTATCACCAAGTCGGCGATCTACCACCACGTCCCCAGCAAGGAGTACCTGCTGCAGCTCGCGCTCGACCGTGCCCTGGGCGGACTCGAGGCGATCCTCGACGACCCGCTCGCCGAGACCGGCCCGGCCGTCGACCGGCTCATGTTCGTGCTGCGGTCGGCCACCGGGGTACTCACCGACCAGTTGCCGTTCGTTACCCTCCTGCTGCGGCTGCGCGGCAACACCGAACTGGAGCGCGCGGCCCTCGAGCGGCGGCGCGCCTTCAACAAGGTGATCGCGGAGCTCGTCGACGAAGCCCGAGCGGATGGCGCCATCCGCAGCGACATCGACCCTCGCACGACGACGAGGCTCCTGTTCGGCATGATCGGCTCGATCGTCGACTGGTATCGTCCGGACGGCCCGGTCTCGGCGAACGCCGTCGCCGACGATGTCGTCGCTGTCGCCTTCGGCGGAGTGCGCGCCCGCTGAGGCCTCAGGCGGTGGTCGGCCAGGTCTTCGCGACGAGGGTCAACACGTCGTAGGCGGCCACGATCTCGTCGTCCTGGTTGTGGATGATGGCGTCCCAGCACACTTCGCCGTACTCGTCGGTCTCGCGCGGCGTGATCTTCTTCGCGGTGAGCGTGACCCGGATGCTGTCGCCCGGCGACACCGGCGTCACGAACCGCAGGTTCTCGAGCCCGTAATTGGCGAGCACCGGCCCGGGCGCAGGATCCACGAACAGCCCGGCAGCCCAGGAGACGAGCAGGTAGCCGTGGGCGACGATCCCCGGGAAGAACGGGTTCGCGGCAGCCGCCTCCTCATCGGTGTGGGCGTAGAAGGTGTCCCCGGTCGAGTTCGCGAAGGCCGTGATGTCCTCGAGCGTGACCTCGCGCAGCGGAGACGCGACGGCGTCCCCGATGCGCAACTCGGCGAGTGACTTGCGGAACGGGTGCGGCCCGTCGAGGCTGCGCGGCGCCCCCGCGAACCACTGCCCGGTCACTGCGGTGAGCATCGCGGGGGACCCCTGCACCGCGGTGCGCTGCATGTGGTGGAACACCGAGCGGATGCCGCCGAGCTCCTCTCCCCCGCCCGCACGACCGGGCCCACCGTGCACGAGATGCGGCACCGGCGAACCGTGCCCGGTGCTCGACCGGGCATCGTCGCGGTCGAGGATGAGCGTGCGCCCGTGGTGGGCCGCGATCCCCTCGATGACGGTACGGGCGACATCCGGATCATGGGTTGCCACTGTCGCGACGAGCGAGCCGCCGCCGAGCGCCGCGAGCGCGACGGCCTCCTCCACCGTGTCGTAGCCGATGACCGAGGAGACCGGCCCGAAGGCCTCGATCGAGTGGGCGGCCTGCGCGAGGGCGTCGGCGAAGTGCAGCAATACCGGTTGCAGGAAGGCGCCATCCGGGGCCAGCCCGGTCGACCCGTCGGCGAGGCGCACCTCGGGCTCGTCGAGCGATCCCATGACGATCTCGCCGCCCGCGGCCACGAGCTCGCCGACCCGCGTGAGCACCTCGGCCTTCTGCTCACGGCTCACGAGGGCGCCCATCGTCACGCCCTCTGCGCGCGGATCGCCGACGACGACGCGCTCGGCGACGCGGGCGGTCACGGCCTCGATGAGCGGGTCGACGAGCGCCGAGGGCACGATCGCCCGGCGGATGCTCGTGCACTTCTGCCCCGCCTTGACCGTCAGCTCCGTCACGAGCGACCTCACGTAGGCGTCGAATTCGGGCGTGCCGGCCACGGCATCCGGGCCGAGGATCGCCGCGTTGAGCGAATCAGTCTCCCCCGTGAACCGCACCCCGCCGTGCACGACGTTCGGGTGGGCACGCAGAGCGTTCGCCGTGCTCGCGGAGCCGGTGAAGCCGACGAGGTCGCGGTAGTCGAGGTGGTCGATGAGGTCGCGCGCGGGGCCGGAGATCAGCTGGAGGGCGCCCTCGGGCAGGATGCCGGACTCGACGATCGCGCGCACGGCCGCCTCGGCGACGTACACCGTGGGGGTCGCCGGCTTGACGATCGTCGGCACACCCGCGAGGAAGGCGGGCGCGAACTTCTCGAGCATGCCCCAGACCGGGAAGTTGAAGGCGTTGATCTGCACGGCGACGCCCGGCAGGCGCGTGTAGACGTGCTGGCCGAGGAAGGAGCCGTCCTTCGAGAGCACCTCGGGCGGACCGTCGACGACGAGGTTGGCATTCGGCAGCTCGCGACGACCCTTCGAGCCGAAGGTGAACAGCACGCCGATCCCGCCGTCGATGTCGACCATGGAGTCGCCGCGGGTGGCGCCGGTCCGTGCGGAGACCTCGTAGAGCTCCTCGCGGCGGCCGTTCAGGTACTGGGCGAGTTCCTTGAGCTTCAGTGCCCGCTCATGGAAGGTGAGCGAGCCGAGCGCGACCTGGCCGACGGTGCGCGCGTATTCGATCGCGCCCGGGATGTCCGCGCCCGCGACACTCACCTCGGCGACCGTCTCGCCGGTGCTCGCGTCGCGCACGGGGACGCCCACGGCATCCGGCGCCCACCAGGCGCCCTGCAGGTAGCTCGGGACGTTACTCATGCGCTCTCTCCGGGTTGTGAATTCTCCGTCGGCCAGTCGTAGAAGCCGCGGCCGGTCTTGCGGCCCAGTTCGCCGCGCGCGACCTTCTCGCGCAGCAACTGTGGCGGGGCGAAACGCTCCCCCAGCGTCGCTTGCAGGTATTCGGCGATGCCGAGGCGCACGTCGAGGCCGACGAGGTCGGTGAGCTTCAATGGCCCCATCGGATGCCCGTACCCGAGCGCCATGGCCGCGTCGATGTCCGCCGCGCTCGCGACACCGTCCTCGAGCATCCGGATCGCCTCGAGGGCGATCGCGACGCCGAGCCGGGAACTGGCGAAACCGGGGACATCCTGCACGGTGATCGGGGTCTTGCCGAGGGCCGCGACCCAGCCGGCCGCCGCGGCGGTCAGCTCGGGCGCGGTGCGCTGGCCGACGACGATCTCGACGAGCTTCGAAGCGGGAACCGGGTTGAAGAAGTGCAGGCCGCAGAAGCGCTCGGGGCGGGCGAGATGCCCGGCGAGTGTCGTGATCGAGATCGAGGAGGTGTTACTGGCGAGCCAGGCACCCGCCCCGTCCGAAGCAGCGCCGACCGCCGCCTCGACCCGGCCGAGGGCGTCGAGCTTGAGTTCGAGCGATTCCGGTACGGCTTCGACGACAAGCCCGGCCTCAGCGAACGCATCCACATCGGTGCCGAATCCGAGCCTGGCGGTGAGCTCTTCGAGAGGCTCCTCCGTTGTCGCGCGCTCGACGCTCGTCATGAGCGCCGCGAGCACCCGCCCGCGCGCCATCCGCACGCTCTCTGCGTCGCGCTCGACGACCGCGACGCGGGCGCCGGCCAGGGCGAAGGCGTGGGCGATCCCGGCGCCCATCCGGCCGCCGCCCAGCACGCCGACGATCGCCGGCACGCCGCTCACTTCTTCGTCCTGTTCGGACCGCGCTTGTCCAGAAAGGCTGTCATCCGCTCCCGCTTGGCGTCCGACTCGAACAGCACCGCCTGCTCCTGCAGGTCGATGTCCGGATGGGCTTCGCGCGGCGCGGCGAGCACACGCTTGGTGGCCATGAGCGCTGCGGGGTCATTCGCGAGGATGCGGTCGGCGAGCACGTGCGCGGCCTCGAGCAGGGCATCCGGTTCATGCACCTCGCTCACGAGCCGCAGAGCAAGCGCCTCCTGAGCATTCAGCACACGGCCGGCGAGCAGGATCTCCTTCGCGACGGTTTCGCCGACGAGTTCGAGCAGCCGCCAGGTGGCCCCCGCACCCGCGAGGATTCCGAGGCCGACCTCCGGGTTCCCGATCTTGGCCGTCGTGCTCGCGATGCGGAAGTCGGCCGCGTAGGCGAGCTCTGCGCCGCCGCCGAGAGCGTAGCCGTCGATCGCGGCGATGACGGGCATCGGCAGGGCGGCGATCCGCTGGAAGATCCTGGTGTTGATGCCGGCGAGCGCCTCGGCGCGTCCGCGCTCGCGCAGCTGCCGGATGTCGGCGCCCGAGGCGAAGGTGCCTCCTGCGCCCGAGATCACGAGCAGCCGTGGCGTGGCCTCGAGCCCTTCGCACACGGCGTGCAACTCGTCGACCATCGCCTGGTCGATCGCGTTGCGGACATCCGGCCGATTGAGCACGACGTGCACGCGGTCGTCGCGCTCCTCCACGCTGAGGGATGGCTGCGTCATGCTCCGCCTTCGCTGCCGGGTCGCCGCAGGTGTCACCCACAGGCGATCGACTGACTGACCGTTCGTTCTGTCAAGGATGTCACGGGCGCGGTGCCCGGTCAAACCTTCGTTCCGCACCGCCCGGTGACTAGGCTACCGGGCATGATCCGCATCGGCTCGGTCGTGCTGCGCGTCGAGGATCTCGCGCGACAGAAAGCGTTCTGGATGGCGGCGCTCGACTACGTCGACCGCGAGGGCGATGACGACGACTTCGCCCTGCTGAGACCGCGCGACGGCACCGGCCCGAACCTCTCCCTCGACGAGCACGCCGCTCCTGCCAGCCTGCCGCCCCGCATCCACCTCGACCTCTACGCCGAGGACCAGGATGCCGAGATCGAGCGCCTGCTCGCCCTGGGTGCTCGACGCGTCGAGTGGGCGAAACGGCCGGCGGATGCCGACTACGTCATCCTCGAGGACCCCGAGGGCAACCGGTTCTGCGTCGTGGACGCGAGCGGCTGAGCTGTCGGCCCCTGATCTGCCGGCCGCTGATCTGTCGACCCCCGATCTGCTGACCGCTGGCCCGCGGACTCAGCGGATGAGCGCCGCGAGTGCAGCGTCGAACTCGTCAGGATGCTCGAGCTGCGGCGAGTGCCCGCAGTTCTCGAGCAGGACCTCGGTGTAGTCCCCTCCGGCCGCCGGGTACGCCTCGAACACCGCGCGTGTCTGGGTGACCATCGGCTGGGGCGGTGCGACATCCTCGCCCGGCCAGCCGGGGATGATGCCGAGCTGGCCGAGGTAGTTGAGGTCGAAGAAGGAATTGTCGGAGACGATCGCGTCATCGGTGCCGTGGATCCAGGTAACCGGAGGCTTGCGCTCGAGGTCGACGATGCCCGAGGTGTCGAACACCGTCGGTGCCATCGTGTTGAGGATGCCCCTGTCCCCCGGTGCGAACCCCGGCCAGTTCTCGCTCGGCACGGAGTTGCCCGGGTAGTTGCCCTCGCCGGTCTTCGTCGAGAGCATCGACTCGACCCAGAGATCCTCGTGCTCGGACTCGAAACCGGACTTGACGTAAGAGCTGCGGTAGACGCTGCGCGGCGAAGTCTGCTCGTCGGCACTCGTGTCTCCGGCGGCCAGCCGCGCCACGAAGTCGGGGTTCGCTCCCCCGGCGCCGCAGCCCGCGGCATCCGGAGTGAGGAGCCGCCCGTCGGGGCCGGCCGTCGCGCCGAACCCGTACGGAGACACCGGGGCCTGCAGCAGCGTGGAGGCCACGAGCTCGTTGTGATCGAGCATGAGCTGCATGACGACACCGCCGCCCATGCTCCAGCCGACGAAGTGCGCGGACTCGATGCCGAGGGCTCTCACCACCGTGGCCACGTCGTCGGAGTAGTCGCGAAGGCCGCGCGTCGCGTCGACGTCGAGCGTCTCACTGTCGCCGAACCCGCGCAGGTCGATCGCGTAGGCCTGCTGCTCGGGGAGCAGGCGCAGCATCGTCGGCTGCCAGAACAGGGACGAGGAGACGTTGCCGTGCACGAACACGACGGGCACGGCATCACCGCCGGCGCGCTCCAGCACGTTGGCGCGGTAGCGCTCGGTCTCGACTGTCCGCGCGATGACTCCGTCGAGCAGCGTTCCCGTCACGACAGTTCCTCTCCCAGGATCAGCTCAGGCTCGGTCGCGGCCCGCACCTCGTCGACGGTCACGCCGGGAGCGAGCTCACGCAGGACGAGACCGTCGTCGGTCACGTCGATGACGGCGAGGTCGGTGATGATGCGGTCGACGACGCCGCGGCCGGTGAGCGGCAGCGAGCACTCGTTCACGATCTTGGCCGAGCCGTCCTTCGCGACGTGCTCCATGAGCACGATGAGCTTGCCCGCGCCGTGCACGAGGTCCATGGCACCGCCAGGACCCTTGACCATCTTGCCCGGGATCATCCAGTTGGCGAGGTCCCCCTTCGTCGAGACCTGCATCGCGCCGAGGATCGCGGCGTCGATCTTGCCGCCGCGGATCATCCCGAAGCTCATCGACGAGTCGAAGAACGCCGAACCGGGCAGGAGCGTCACGGTCTCCTTGCCGGCGTTGATGAGGTCGGGGTCGACGTTCTCTTCCGTCGGATACGGGCCGACACCGAGGATGCCGTTCTCCGACTGCAGGACGACGGTCACGCCATCCGGAACGTAGTTGGGCACGAGGGTCGGGAGCCCGATGCCGAGGTTGACGTAGGCGCCGTCCTCGAGCTCGCGCGCGGCGCGCGCCGCCATCTCATCGCGTGTCAGTCCCATGTCAGTTCTCCCTCACGGTCCGGCGCTCGATGCGCTTCTCGATACCGGTGCCGACCTCGACGACGCGGTGCACGTAGACGCCCGGGAGGTGCACGGTGTCCGGGTCGATCGCGCCGGGCTCGACGAGTTCCTCGACCTGGGCGATGCACACGCGCCCGGCCATCGCAGCGATCGGGTTGAAGTTGCGGGCCGCCTTGTTGAACACGAGGTTGCCGTGCCGGTCGCCGCGCAGGGCGTGGACGATCGAGAAGTCGGTCGTGATGGCCTCCTCGAGTACGAACTCGCGCTCCCGGCCGTTGAACTCGAAGGTGCGCACATCCTTCACCGGTGAGGCGATCGCGATCGAGCCGTCCGGCGCATACCGGCGCGGCAGCCCGCCCTCCGCGACCTGCGTGCCGACCCCGGTGGGGGTGAAGAAGGCAGCGATACCGGATCCCCCCGCGCGCAGCTTCTCGGCGAGCGTTCCCTGCGGTGTGAGCTCGAGCTCGAGCTCGCCGGAGAGGAACTGCCGCTCGAACTCCTTGTTCTCGCCCACGTACGACGAGGTCATCTTGCGGATGCGCTGGGCGCCGAGCAGGATGCCGAGCCCCCAGTCGTCCACGCCGCAGTTGTTGCTCACGATCGAGAGATCCTTGACCCCGGAGGCGAGGATCGCCTCGATGAGGACCATCGGATTGCCGGAGAGGCCGAAACCGCCGACCGCGAGGCTCGCGCCGTCCCGTATGTCGGCGACCGCCTCGGCCGCGCTCGGAACTGACTTGTCGAAACTCATGCCTGCTCCACTTCGTTGTGAGACACCGTCTCGCGCCGGATAGCCTCCATGACGACCCCGGAGATCGCCTGAGCTCCGCGGTCCGACATCACGATCGTATAGTGATTGACGTCCTCGACGGCCAGCATCCGGACATCGGGTAACTTCCTGGACCACTCGGCCACCGCCTCCACCGGGTAGAGCGGTGGGATCTCGTCCATGAGCCCACGCGGCGCGGAGAGGAACGTCGTCGGATGGGCGAGCTCGTCGATCGCGCGCAGCAGCGATGTTCCGCCGCGCAGCTCGATCGAGTCCTCGGCGACCGCGTCGTAGGAGCTCGAGGGGTGCAGGTTCGGCTCGTCGCCGACGAGGTCGTAGTCGACGTAGTCCTCGACGAGCTCGCTCCAGTCGCGCGCGAACGCGGGGTGCAGCTTCCAGAACTCGCGGTACCGCTCGCGCGAGGCGAACGTCATCGAGAGGCGCTCCGCCGCCGGCCCGAGCGTCGCCATCATGAGCTCCTCGTCGCTCATGCCGGCCGGGGCCGGCAGTGGAAGGCCCCCGTCGACGAGCACGAGCGAGGAGACGAGCTGCGGATGCCGGTTCGCGAGCACGAGGGAGGCGAACGCCCCCATGGAGTGACCGACCACGACGGCGCGCTCGATACCGAGGTGCTCGAGCACAGCGGCGAGGTCATCGGCATGCTGCGGCATTCCCCACGGCCCCGGCAGGGTGTTGCTGCGTCCGCGACCGCGCAGGTCCGGCGCGATGATCCGGATGCCGGGCAGGCGCCGGGCGAGGGCCGGCCAGGTGAGGTGGTTGGCGGTGACCCCGTGCACGGCGAGCACCGCGGGGCCGTTCGATGGCCCCCACGTGCCGACGGCGAGATCGCCTCCGCGCACCGACACGGACATCCGGGTGTAGCCCAAGCGAGCGTCGAGGCCGGTCATCGCGCCGTCCACCCGCCATCCATCGTGTAGGAGGCGCCGGTGACCATGCCCGAGGTGTCCCCGGCGAGCCAGAGTGCGAGGTCGGCGACCTCCTCCGGTTCGACGAGCCGCTTGACGGCGATCTCGGCGAGCATGACCTTCTCGACGACCTCCGACTCCGGGATGCCGTGGATGCGCGCCTGGTCGGCGATCTGCTTCTCGACGAGCGGCGTGCGCACGTAGGCGGGGTTGATGCAGTTGCTCGTGACACCGTGCGGCCCGCCCTCGAGCGCCGTGACCTTCGACAGACCCTCGAGGCCGTGCTTGGCCGTGACATAGGCCGACTTGAACGCGCTCGCGCGCAGTCCATGCGCCGAGGACAGGTTGATGATGCGCCCGTGGCCGCGCTCGTACATCTTCGGCAGCGCCGCCCTGATGAGCAGGAACGGCGACTCGAGCATGAGCCGCAGGATGAGGCTGAACTTCATCGGGTCGAACTCCTCGATCGGGGCGACATGCTGGATGCCCGCATTGTTGACGAGGATGTCGACGTCGAGCTCGAGATCGGCGAGTGCCGCGGTGTCGCTCAGGTCGACCTGCCAGGCCTCGCCGCCCAGCTCGCCGGCCACCGCGGTCGCGGCATCCCCGTTGAGGTCGGCGACGATCACGTGGGCGCCCGCCCGCGCGAACACCCGCGCGCAGGCGGCGCCGATACCGCTCGCACCCCCGGTCACGAGCGCCCTGCGCCCGGTCAGGTCCGTCATGTCCTGTCCTTTCCTGTCTTCTGCGCGTGCTCCGGCGGGGTACCGGGCGCCGGCGCCCCGAGCCCGCGCTGGATGAAGCGCATCATCTGTTCGAAGACCTCGTCCGGCACCCGGGACGTGCCACTCGCGGTCGGGTCGTTCTCAGCTCCGGCCGCACCGTCGTCCGCGACGTCGCTGCCCCACAGGACCCAGCGCATCCCCACCATCTCGCCGATGCCCATGAGAATCCAGGCGACGATCCCCGGGTTGATGTCGCCGACCTCGCCGTTGTCGCGTGCCGTGCTGAGCCCGTCGATGTACCCGTCGACGATGCGCGTGTAGTGCAGCCGCAGCGCGCTCGGGGAGACGAACTCGGCCTCGCGCACGATCCGGTAGAGCGCCGGATGCTGCGCCGTGAACTCGAAGAAGCCGCGGAAGCCGGCGCGTTCGGACTCGATCCTCGTCGTCGCACCGGCCGCAGCCTCGGTCATCGCATGCCGGACGCGACGGTTGAGGTCCTCGACGAGCTCCTCGAAGATCTCCAGCTTGCTCGAGAAATACAGGTAGAAGGTTCCCTGCGCGACCCCGGCGGCCTCGGTGATGCGCACGATGGAGGCCTCGCTGTAGCCGCACTCGGCGAAGACCTGCTCGGCCGCTTCGAGCAGTCTGGCGCGCGTGCGGGTACCGCGCGCGGTGCGAGGCGCATCCGTCATGGGCGTGCCTCCGCAGCGGTGTCGACGCGGCCGGAAGCGGTGTAGTCCTCGACGAGCACCCTCCGCAGCACCTTGTTGGCGGAGGAGCGCGGCAGCCTCGACAGCATGACGACGCTCTTCGGCACCTTGAAGGCCGCGAGCTGGGCGCGGCACAGGTCGAGCAGGTCCTTCTCGTCGGTGGGGACGCCATGGCGAAGCACCACGAAGGCGACACCGACCTCGCCCCAGCGGTCATCCGGGACGCCGACGACCGCGACATCGGCGACGGCCGGATGCCCGGAGAGCACGTTCTCGACCTCGCTCGGTGAAATGCTCTCCCCGCCGGAGATGTAGATGTCGGAGATCCGGTCGATGACGCGGAAGTACCCCTGCGCGTCACGGTGCACGAGGTCGCCGGTGTGGAGCCAGCCGCCGCGCAGGGTGACGGCGCTCAGTTCCGGGTCGCGGAAGTAGCCGGGGAACACGCTCGGGCCGCGCACGAGAAGCTCCCCGCTCGCCTCCCCCTCGAGCTCATCGCCGGTGACCGGGTCGGCGACGGCCACCTCCACGTGCGGGTAGGGCTTTCCGGCGAGACCGACCTTGGTGCGCGCATCCTCGTCGGGAAGGCACAGCACGTTCGGACTGGCCTCGGTCAGCCCGTAGCCCTGCGTGAGGGCGACGCCGCGCGAGTGCCAGGTGCGCAGGAGCGGTTCCGGCATGGGTGCGCCTCCCACGATCGCGTGCCGCAGGCTCGAGAGGTCGGTCGTGGCGAAGGCCGGATGCTCGGAGAGGAACAGGTAGTTCGCCGGAACGCCCATGGTCGTGGTGATCCGGCGCTCCTGGATGAGCTGCAGCACGCGTCCAGGGTCGAAGGTGCGCTCGAGCACGACGGTCGCGCCCACCCACCAGGCCAGCAGCGGCTGCACGTTCCAGCCCCCCACGTGGTATTGCGGCATGACCGCGAGGACGATGTCCGAGCTCGTGATCTCGGCGGTGCGGGAGAGCGCGAGGTTCGTCCAGAAGCAGTTGCCGTGGGTGAGGATCGCACCGTGCGGCCGACCCTGAGTACCGGAGGTGAAGACGATGAGGAGGGCGTCGTCGTCGCGCACCTCGCGACGAACCGGCGGGTCCTCGAACCCGCCCTGGCCACGTGCGCTGCGCACCGGATGCGGCACGTCGGCCTCGATACCGCTCCCGCCGAGCGAGCGGACCACCGGCGGCTGGACGAGACGGCGAGTCGTCGCGACGCTCAGGGTCGTGAACTCGTCCTCCACGAGCAGGAGAGCCGGATCCGCCTGTTCGAGCTGCAGGGCGAGTTCGCGCGGCGAGAGCCGCCAGGAGAGCGGAACGAGCACGAGCCCGGCCTTCGCGCAGGCGAAGAACACGACGACGTGGTCCGCGCTGTTGCCGGTGATCGTCGCGATGCGGTCGCCCACCCCGTAGCCCCGGTCGAGGAGGTTCTCCGCGAGCGCGCTCGCCCGTTCGTCGAGCTCCCGGTAGGTGAGAACGACGCCGCGGTCGTCCACGGCGACGCGGTCGGGCGTCGCGACGGCACGGTCGCGCGTCCAGCGGCCCAGGGTGTGCAGTTCGTCGGTCATCCGAGTTCCTCCAGGACGTCACGAGGGTCGTTCGCCCTCGTCCTTCCCTTCGCAATTCTGCTCGCAACGCCGGCGATACCGCCGGGAAGGAACAGGACCACGAGGATGAACAGCGTTCCCAGGATGAACAGCGGCTGGGAAAGGGGGATCCGCAGGATGTCCGGGAGCGCGCTCACGGCATCCGAGGAGGCGAAGGCGGTGAGCCGCTGGTCGAGCAAGGTGTAGACGACGCCCCCGATCACGGCTCCCCAGCGGTAGCCGACACCGCCGAGCACGACGATCACGAGCAGGGTGAGCGTGAAGTCCGCCGAGGCGAGCTTCTGCGTCGCGCTGCTCTGCAGCAGCAGGTAGGTCATGCCGACGACCGTTGCGAGCACCCCGCCGATCGCGAAGGTGAGGAGCTTGACGAAGTACGGGCGGATGCCGATGACCCGGACGCGCAGCTCGTTCTCCCGGGTGGCTGCCACGACGTGCCCGGCGCGGGAGCGCTCGAACCAGCTCGTCACGAGGAACACGATGACGAGGATCGCCAGGCACAGCCAGTACAGGTTCTTCGTCTGCAGCACCCCGACCAGGAAGTCGGGCACGTGCGTCGTGTCGAGGGTGAGGCCCTCGTCCCCGCCGGTGAGCTGACCCGGATTCTTGCGGATGAGCACCGATCCGGCCTGGGCGAAGGCGAGCGTCACCATGGCGAAGGAGATTCCGGTGACCCGCAGGCTCAGTGCGCCGACCGCTGCGGCGACGAACAGGCCGGCGATGAAGGTCAGGACGATCGCCGGGAGCAGCTCCAGTCCGAAGTGGCGCAGGGCGATGCCGAGACCGTAGGCGCCGATCGCGAAGTACAGGGTGTGGCCGAAGGAGAGCAGGCCCGCAACACCGAAGATCAGGTGGTAGCTGAGGGCGAGCGCGGCGATGAGCATGCTGAAGGCGAGCAGCTGCAGGGTGCCGGGCGTGTAGGTCGGGCCGGGGAGCACGCCGGGAATGTTGAGAGCGAGCAACGGGAGGATCGCCAGGAAGCCGACGAGGACCCCGGCAAGAAGCCACTTGACGACCGGCATGGCCAGCACTTCCCTCACGCGCTTCATGCCTTGCTCCCGAGAAGTCCGCTCGGTTTCACCAGGAGCACCGCAGCCAGGAGCAGCACGACCACGAAGTCACCGGTTCCACCGAGGTAGTAGTTGGCGAACTGCTGCAGGACGGCGACGATCGCGGAGGCGATCGCGGCGCCGCTCAGCGATCCGAGCCCGCCGATGACGGTGACGATGAACGCGAAGATGAGGAGCGAACCCCCGATCGTCGGGCTCACATAGCCGTAATAGCTCGCGGCGAGCACCCCGCCGAACCCGGCCGCAGCACCGCCGATCGCGAAGACGACCGTGAACGCCCGCCGCACGTCGATGCCGAGCGCGGTGACCATCGACCGGTTCTCGACACCGGCCCGGATGATGAGCCCGAAGCGCGTGTACTTGAGGAAGGCGACGATCCCGAGCAGCACGACGATCGCGGCGAGGATGAGGATGAACCGGTTGTTGGGGATGGAGGCGCCGAGCACATCCGTCGTGCCGTCGAGCCAGGCGGGGCCGGTCACGAAGATCGGGTCGACGCCCCAGATCCCGTCGAACAGGGCGACCGAGGCGAGGGCGAGACCGACCGTCACGAGCACCTGCTCGATATGCCGTTCATAGAGCTTGCGGATGAGGAAGAACTCGGTCGCCGCGGCGAAGGCTGCGCCGACGACGGCGCCCAGGACGAGGGAGGCGACGAAGGTGCCCCAGTTGTCGGCGCCGAGCCTGCGGGCGAGCTCCCAGCCGGCGAAGGCGCCGAGGGTGAGGAACGAGCCGTGGGCGAAGTTCAGGACCCCCATGAGGCCGTAGATGAGTGAGAGGCCGGAGGCCACCAGGAAGTACAGTGCGCCGAGGCCGAGCCCGGTGATGAGAAGCAGGATGACGGTGCTCACGAGGTCGCCTCCTGCTCCGTGTGCACGCCGAGGAAACGGCGGATGAGGGACTCGTCGTCGAGGAACTCGGTCGCGATGCCCGTGTGCACGACGCGGCCGCCCGCGATCACGACGACATCGTCGGCGAGCTGGCGCACGACCTGAAGGTTCTGCTCGACGAGCAGCACGGGGACAGTCTTCGCTGCCTCGGCGAGTGCGGCGGCGACCTCACCCACGATGATCGGGGCGAGGCCCTTGGTGGGCTCGTCGACGAGGAGGAGCCGGTTGTCGTTGAGCAGGGCGCGCGCGAGCGACACCATCTGCTGCTGGCCGCCGGAGAGGGTTCCGGCGAGCTGGCCGGCGCGCTCGACGAGATCCGGGAACAAGCCTGCGACGAACTCGCGACGGGGACTGGGATCGCGCTCGGCCAGGCGCAGGTTCTCGGCGACGGTGAGCTTCGCGAAGACCTCGCGGTCCTCCGGCACGTAGCCGATACCGCGCTGGACGATGCGGTGAGTGCGCTGGCGGTCGATGCGCTCCCCGTCGCCGTGCTCCCCGAAGAGCGTCACCTCGCCCCGGCGCTCGATGAGGCCGAGGATCCCCTTGATGGTGCTCGTCTTACCCACGCCGTTGCGGCCGAGGAGCGCCGTGACGCCGGTCGCAGCGACGTCGAAGCTCACGTCCTCGACGACCTGCTGGCCGGCGATCCGCGCGCTCAGGTTGCGGACGGTGAGGATGTCGCTCATGCCGCATCCCCCAGGTAGGCGCCCTGCACGGCCGGGTTCGCCATGACCTCGTCCGGCGTCCCGTCGGCGAGCAGTTGGCCGTGGTGCATGACCGCGACCCGGTCGACGAGCCCGAGCACGACGTCGATGTGGTGCTCGACCATGAGCACGGTGCGCCCGGCATCCTTGTGGAGACCGCGGATGACCTCGACGAGGCCGGGGACGTCGCCAGAGGCGACGCCGGCCATGGGCTCATCGAGCAGGATGACCCTGGGGTCGGCGGCGAGGAGCATGGCGATCTCGAGCTTGCGCTTGTCGCCGTGGGAGAGCACCCCGGCCTCCGTCTTCGCGTGGTGCGCGAGCCCCACCTCGTCGAGGCGTTCCATCGCGCGGGTCGTCGCCTGATCCCCCCGATGGGGGAACCGGACGATGGAGAGGCTTCCACCGAGCGCGACCTGCGCGGCGAGTCTCACGTTCTCCAGTGCGCTCAAACCGTTGAAGAGGCTCGAGGTCTGGAAGGTCCTGCCAAGGCCAGCCCGCGCTCGCGCGTGGATCTGCTCGTTCGTGACGTCCCTCCCGGCCAGACGGATCGCACCGGAAGTCGGTGCGATCACGCCGGACACGAGATTGAACAGGGTGGTCTTCCCCGCTCCGTTGGGGCCGATCACGCCGAGCATCTCGCCTTCGGTGACCGAGAGCGTGACATCCTCGAGGATGCGCGCGCCCCCGATCCGCAGGCTGAGGTGCTCGACGGCGAGCACGGGCTGGTTGGCAGTCATCGTGTAACGGTATTACCTTGCAGGTCCTACTTGGCCAGCGGCGGCGCGACGGTGCCGGCGTCGACGACCTTGATGAGCTCGGGCACGTAGGTGTCACCGGATGCCTTGAGCCTGGCCTGGAACATCGGCTGGATGAGCGCGTGGTCCTCGGCCCGGATGGTCATCTTGCCCTTGACCGAGTCGAAGCTCCAGCCCTCGAGGGAGGCGATCATCTTCGCGACGTCGTCTCCGCCGCCTTCGGCGATCGCGTGCACGATCATCTGGGCTGCCGCGAAGCCGTCCGGCGTGAACAGGTCGGCCTTCTCGCCGTTCTTGTCGAGGTAGGAGATCATCGTCTTCTCGATCTCGGTTCCCGCCGCGCCGCCGAAGTAGTGGTTGAGGAAGCTGATGCCCTCGCTCGCCTCACCGTATGCGCCGTAGCTGGCGATGTCGCCGAGTCCGGTGACGACCGGGATCGTGTCGAAGACGCCCTGCTGGGAGAGCGCCTGCCACATGGCGCCGGTGGTCGCACCGGCCCAGGCGACGAACACCATGTCGGGCGCCGCGTCGCGGATCTTCTGGGCGAACGGCGTGAACTCGGTCGCGTCCTCCGGGACGAGCTCACCGGTCACGTTGGCACCCTTGGCGCCGAGCACCGCCTGCACGCCTGCGACGTTGCCCTGTCCGAACGCGGTGTCCTGCGCGAAGACCAGGATGTTCTTGCCCTCCAGATCGCCGACGAAGGTTCCCGCGGTGGCGACATCCTGCACCGTCTGGCGGCCCGAACGGAAGGTGTACTCGTTGACACCGGTGATGGCGTCGGCCGCGGCCGGGCCCGAGATGTAGAGGATCTTGTTCTGGGCGGCCTGCTCGGCGACCGCGAGGGCGATACCGGATGATGCGGTGCCCGCGATGATCTGGGTTCCGTTGCCGATCGCATCCTTGGCCGCGGAGACGGCCTTGTCGGCGTCGCCGGCGTCGTCGACGTAGCTGATGTCGAGCGCGCGCCCGTCCACCGTGCCGGTGCCGTCGGTCGCGTAGTCGAGTCCGGCCTTGAAGCCTGCCGTGTACTCGGCGCCGTAGCCTCCGAGCGGGCCTGTCGTGGAGGTGATGATGGCGATCTTGACCGGAGCGAGGTCGGTGCCGGGGTTCTCGTCGACGGTGGGTGCGCATCCGGCGAGCGCCAGCCCTGCGACGGCCAGGATGGCCGGAGCGAGGTACTTCTTCGTTACTCGCATTATCTGCCTTTCATGCTGTGGTGACGTGGGGAATCGTCCAAACATGACAGACGATTCAGGTCTCAGTAAAGTAGCTTGCTGCGCGCTAGAGTGTCAAGTGGGCACACCGCCGCACGCCGTCGAAACCTAACAGGAGCACTCATGAGTCAGCGCGAAGTCGTCATCCTCGCCGGGGCGAGAACCCCGCTCGGCAAACTTAAGGGCGCACTCTCCTCCCTCACCGCGGTCGAACTCGGGGCCGCCGCCCTGCGCGAGGCCATCGCGCGCTCGAAGGTCGACGTCGGCGACATCGACGCCGTCCTCTTCGGCCAGGTGCTCCAGGCCGGATCGGGCCAGGGGCCGGCCCGCCAGACCTCGATCGCGGCCGGCATCGGCTGGGACGTTCCGGCGACGACGATCAACAAACTGTGCCTCTCCGGGCTCACCGCCGTCATCGACGGTGCGCGGCTCATCGGCACAGGGGAAGCCGAGGTCGTCGCGGTCGGCGGCCAGGAGTCGATGACCAACGCACCGCACCTTCTCATGGGCTCCCGCAAGGGCTGGGGGTACGGATCCGTCGACGTGCTCGACCACATGGCCGTCGACGGGCTCACGGATGCCTTCGACCACGACTCCATGGGGCTCTCCACCGAGCGCCACAACACGCCCCTCGGCATCTCGCGCGGTGACCAGGACAAGGTCTCGGCGGGCTCCCACCAGCGCGCCGCTGCCGCCGCGGACCTCCTCGCCGAGGAGATCGTCCCCGTTACGATCCCCGGACGCAAGGGCGACACGGTCGTCTCCGCCGACGAAGGCGTGCGGCCGGAGACCACGGAGGAGTCCCTCGCGGGCCTGCGCCCGGCCTTCTCCGCGGAGGGCACCATCACGGCAGGCAACTCCTCCCAGATCAGCGATGGGGCCGCGGCGCTCATCATCGCCAGCCGCGACTACGCGGAAGCGCACGGCCTCGAATGGCTCGCCGTCATCGGTGCCCCGGGCCAGGTCGCCGGCCCCGACAACTCGTTGCACTCCCAGCCTGCGCACGCCATCGCCCAGGCCCTCGAGCGTGGCGGCTGGGAGACGAGCGACCTCGACTTCGTGGAGATGAACGAGGCGTTCGCCGCCGTATCACTCCACTCCGCACGAGCGCTCGGCGTGAGCCTCGACATCGTCAACATCCACGGCGGCGCGATCGCGCTCGGCCACCCGATCGGGGCATCCGGCGCCCGTCTGGCACTGCACGCCGCCTACGAGCTCAAACGGCGCGGATCCGGGCGCGCTGCGGTCTCCCTGTGCGGCGGCGGCGGCCAGGGCGAAGCGCTGCTCCTCAGCCGCTGACCGGCGTTCGGGCGTGATCTTTGGATCGCGGGTGTGGCGGGCGTCCATGGGCGGCGATTCAAAGATCACGCCCGAACGCCCCCGCTACAGGAGCGAGATCGGCTTCACGATGTCGGCGTAGATGAGCAGCAGGCTCATCCCGCCGAGCAGGATCACGACCGCGAAGGTGAGCGGGATGACCTTCGCCGTGTCGACCGGCCCCGGGTCGCGCCGCTTGAACAGCTTCGCGAAGAACCGGCGGATCCCCTCCCAGAGCGCGCCGGCGATGTGCCCGCCATCCAGGGGCATGAGCGGGACGAGGTTGAAGACCAGGAGCGCGACGTTGACCGAAGCGACAAGGCCGATGAGCGAGGACGCCCGGTCGGCGATCGGGATCGTGTTGAGGCTCGTGATCTCTCCCGCGATACGCCCGACCCCGACGACGCTGATCGGGCCGTTCGGGTCGCGCGCATCCGGCCCGAACGCCGCATTGGCGACGTCCACTAGACGCTGCGGAAGGTGCAGGATGATGTTGGTCACGGCCGCGATGTTGCCTCCGACCGCGGGCAGCACGGCGGTGACCGGCTGCGGCACGAGTTCGTACGCCGCTGTAATGCCGAGCATCCCGACCTCCTGGGTGAGCGGCGTGCCGTCGGCATCCGTCACGTTCCTGCCGTCCGCGTCGTACACGTAGCGCTCGGTGAGCGCGGGGGTTGCCACCAGCTCGACCTGACCGCCGTCGCGTTCGACGACGAGCGCAAGCTGTTTCGCCGGAGACTTCTGGATGATCGCCGTGGCCTGCGCCCAACTCGTGACGGGCTCCCCACCGATGCTCAGGAGCCGATCCCCCGGCAGGATGCCCGCCACCGCGCCCGGCGCCTCAGGGTCGTTCGGCGCACAGCTCGTCTCGGTGCTCGTCGCCGGAAGCAGGCACTCGCTCACGCTCCCGATCGTCGTCGACACCTGCTGCACGCCGAACCCGCAGAGCACCACGGCGAACAGGACGACGGCGATCACGAGGTTCATGAACGGACCGCCGGTCATGATGACGATGCGCTTCCAGATCGACAGGTTGTAGAAGGTACGGTGCTCCTCGCCCTCGGGAACCGTGTCGGCGCTCACGGTGCGCGCATCCTGCACCATGGTCTGGAAGAACCCGGTGCTCGCCGTGCGCGCCTTGCCGCCGGGTTTCGCGGGAGGGAACATTCCGGCCATCGAGATGTAGCCGCCGAGTGGGATCGCCTTGACCCCGTACTCGGTCTCACCGCGACGACGCGACCACAGGGTCGGGCCGAAACCGATCATGTACTGGCCGACGCGCACGCCGAACAACTTCGCGGGAACGAGGTGACCGAACTCGTGCAGCGCGATCGAGATCGCGAGCCCCAGGGCGACGATGACGATCCCGAGGATGTAGAGGAGCACGGTTTCCATATGCGCTCTCCGGTCTAGGAGACCTTGCGGATCTGAATGAGGAACACGAGCGTCTGCCCACCAAGATCGTGTGCATTGGGATCCGTTCCGTACGCGTACTGCGGTGGGATCGTGACGAGCACGGTGGCGCCGGCCTTCTGGCCGACCATGGCGGCGGCGAAGCCCTTGATGACGCCGGTCGCCGGGAAGGTGCTCGGCTCACCCCTCGTGTAGCTCTGGTCGAAGATCTCTCCGGTGTCCCAGGACGTCCCCTGATAATCGACGGTCACGGTCGAGGTGTCCGTCACGAGGTCGCCGTCGCCCGCCTTGATGACGAGCAGTTCCAGCTCGGCGGGCGGGTCGGTCGCCGGCAGGGTGACGACGGGAACGTCACCACCGAGGTCGACGGTGGGGACATTCTGCGTCCACTCTGCGGGCGTCGGCAACTCGACAGGGGCGGCCGAGGGCTCGCTCGCTTCGACCTTCTTGATGTCGAAGACGAAGACGAGGGAGTCGGTGGCGCCGACGCCGAAGTTCGGCCCATCCTTGCCGAAGGCATCCGCCGGGGGGACGATCCCGACGACACGCGAGCCGACGGTTGAGCACTGCACGATCTTGACGATGCCGCTCAGTATCCGGGAACCGTCGACGACGAAGGGGAATTCGCCGCTCGAGGAGAAGTCTTTCGAACCGTCGATCCGATCGCCGGTGGCCGCGTTGTAGAGCACGAAATTGGTCGTCACGTACATGCCCGGCTCGACCACCTCGCCGTCGCCCTCGGTGACCACCGTCCGCTGCGTCTCGGTGGTGTCGAGCGGGGACGGGATGGTGACGGTCGGCTCGGCATCCGCCGCACCCGACACGGCGATCTTCGACGAGGCCGGGCCCGACGGCGTCACGTCGCAATCGGGCGCCGAGGGCGTACTGCACGCCACGAGGGAAAGCGCGACCATACCGGCGAGCGCGACGGAGGAGATGATCTTGTGCACTGGCCTGCCTTCGTTGTGACGGGATGATCGGCGGGGAGCCGACGACGAGCATATCCGTTCAGGCTATGACGAAGCTGAACTCAGGGGGATGCCGTGTCGACGAGAACAAGGGGTTCGTGTAACACGGGGAAGTTGACCGAGTTGGCGATGAAGCACTTCTCGCTCGCCTCACGGTGAGCGGCGAGCGCCGCGTCCACCATGTCGGCGGAAGCGACCGTGACCGTCGGGCGCAGCGTGACCGACACGAAGTGCCCTCCGCCATCCGGGGTCTGCTGCATCTCGCCGACCGCGTGGTCGACGTACGCGGTCACGACCACACCGTGCAGCACCGCGACGTGCAGGTAGCTGAGCAGGTGGCACTGGCTGAGGGAGGCCACGAGCATGTCCTCCGGGTTCCAGCGGTCGGCGTTGCCGTGGAAGGTCCGGTCGGCCGACCCCTCGATCGGATGCTTGCCCTCCACCGTGAGCAGCACCTCCCGCCCGTAGTCCCGGTAGCCGCTCGTTCCCGTACCGCGGTTGCCGAGCCACTCGATCGTCGTCGCGTAGCGATGTTCCATACCCACGCAGTGCACGCTACCTCACTGGCAGAGACGAGGTGCGGCGATAGACTTGGCTCACTATGACTGACACGCTCGCACCCTCCATCCCCGCGTTCACCAAGGTCGCCCAGGAGCGCCGTGTCGTGACCGCGATCCCCGGTCCGAAGTCGAACGCCCTCCACGAGCGGCGCAACGCCGTCGTGGCGAGCGGTGCCGCATCCGGCTTTCCCATCTACGTCGATCACGCGCACGGCGGCATCCTCGTCGACGTCGACGGCAACCAGTTCATCGACCTCGGCTCCGGCATCGGCGTCACCACGATCGGCCACACGGATGACGGGGTCGTCGCCGCCGCGAGCCGTCAGCTGGGCGAGCTCACCCACGGCCTCTTCACGATCACCCCGTACGAGGGCTACGTGCGCGTCGCTGAGCTGCTCGCGCAGCACACGCCGGGCGACTTCGCCAAGAAGACCGTGCTCGTCAACTCGGGCGCCGAGGCGGTCGAGAACGGCGTCAAGATCGCCCGCAAATACACCGGTCGCCGCGCGGTCGCCGTGCTCGACCACGCCTTCCACGGCCGCACGAACCTCACGATGGCGATGAACTACAAGTCGATGCCCTACGGGCTCGGCTTCGGGCCCTTCGCCGGTGACATCCACCACGCACCGAGCTCGTACCCGTACCACGACGGCCTGAGCGGCGCGGAGGCCGCCGAGCGCACGATCGCGTTCCTGGAGAAGACGGCCGGGGCATCCGACCTCGCCTGCCTCGTCGTCGAGCCCATCCAGGGCGAGGGCGGCTTCATGGTGCCCGCCGAAGGCTACCTGCCCGCCCTGCAGAGGTGGTGCACCGACAACGGGATCGTCTTCATCGCCGACGAGATCCAGGCCGGGATGGCCCGCACAGGCAAATACTTCTCGAGCGAGCACCTCGGGCTCGTCCCCGACCTCGTGCTCTCGGCGAAGGGCATCGCGGGCGGGCTTCCGCTCGCGGCGGTCACCGGTCGTGCCGAGATCATGGATGCCTCCCACCCGGGCGGCCTCGGCGGCACCTTCGGCGGCAACCCCGTCTCGACGGCGGCGGCGATCGCCGTGTTCGAGTCGATCGAGACCAATGACCTCCTCGCCGAGGCCGTGCGCATCGAGAACACCCTCAAGCCCGAACTGCTGCGCCTCCAGTCGAAGTTCGACATCATCGGCGACGTGCGCGGTATCGGCGCCATGCTCGCGATGGAGTTCGTGCAGCCGGGTACCGGGGCGACGACCAAGGAGGCGAACTCCGCCGCCGTCAGCGCGATCTCGACGTATGCGTTCGAGCACGGGGTGATCCTGCTGACGGCGGGCACCTACGGCAACGTCATCCGGTTCCTGCCGAGTCTCGCGGTGAGCGACGAGCTGCTCCTGGATGCGGTCAGCGTGATCGAGGACGCGCTCGCTTCCCTGTGAGTGATCCCGCTACACGGCACGCGCTCGGCGTGGACGGCGCGGTCGAGTTGGCGCGCGTCGAGCGTAACGGCCTCGTAGAGTCGCGGCACGTCGGCGCCGCGGTCGTCGTCTCCCCCACCGGTGAGGTGATCCGGGCCCTCGGCGATGTCGATGCGCTCGTGTACCCGCGCTCGTCGCTCAAACCGTTCCAGGCGATCACCGTGCTGCGCTCGGGGGTATCGCTCGAGGGCGCGCAGCTCGTTCTCGCCTCCGCGAGCCACGCCGGGACCCCTGCGCACGTCGAGGTCGTCACGCTGCTCCTGCAGCGGGCCGGGCTGACCGAAGACGCGCTCCAATGCCCCCTCGACTGGCCGGGCGATGTCGAGGCGGCCGCCGTCGCGCGCACGAGCGGTGAGAAGCGGCGCGTCACGATGAACTGCTCCGGCAAGCACGCTGCGTTCCTGCTCGCGTGCGTCGAGAACGGCTGGCCGACGGCGGACTATCTGGACCCTGCGCATCCGCTGCAGGTGCGCGTGCGGGAGACCATCGAGGAGTTCACCGGCGAGCCCGTCGGCCACGTCGGCGTCGACGGATGCGGTGCCCCGCTCTTCGCGGTGAGCCTGCGAGGCCTCGCCACGGCGTTCTCGCGCCTGGCCAGGGGTGTCAACGCGACGGGGCCGGATGCCGATGCCGTGCGGTTGGCCGAGGCGATCCGCTCGAACGCCTGGGCGATCCAGGGCCAGGGCCTGCCCAACACCGTCGTCATCGAGGAACTGGGGCTCATCGCTAAGGGCGGCGCGGAGGGTGTCATGGCCATGGGATCGTCCGACGGGACCGCTGTGGCGCTCAAGTCACTGGACGGCAGCCATCGTGTGACGAGCCTCGTCGCACTCGAGCTGCTCACGCAGGCCGGAGCGGTGCCCCGTTCCGATGCGGACCGGGTCACCTCTCTCGTCACGGAGAAGGTGCTCGGCGGCGGGCAACCGGTCGGCGCGATTCGCGCGGCCTTCTGATCCACGCGCATCTGCTCGGCCCCCAGGGGCGCGGCACTCGATAGAGTTGCTGGATGACGGAGGGCCAAATCGTCGCACTCGTGTGGGGCCCCTTCGCGATGATTTTCGGAACCTGCTTCTTTTTCTTCCGGAATCAGATCTCGCGGCTTGCGCGTGCACAACGAGTGCGACGGGGTTACGCCATCGGGCCGCACACGCAGTCGCCGCTGTTGATGGCGGCGGGAGGGCTCTCCCTTGTCATCGTCGGTGCGCTCGTAGCGGCCGGTGGCGCGACGGGGATTCTTCGCTGACACGCATCGATCCCGTCGCGAACTGCGGCAACTTCGGGGTTGCGTGCACGCCGACCCCACATTTGCCGCAGTTCGCGGTATCTCGTGAACAGTTGTCCGCTGCGCGGTCTCGACAAGCTCGACCGGAGAGGCCTTGCGGCCGACGGAAGCAGTTTCTCAAGGGTTTCGATACGCGCGCCCTCGGGCGCGCTACTCAACCAGCGGTTGCGACAAGCCAGACGGTCGTGTCGCCGGGGAGCTCCGCGGCGACCGGCTCGGAAGACAGCGCCACGGTTCCTGCGGGCAACGTTACGATCGACGAACCGGTGTTCGCGATGACCGTCACATTCCCGTTGCGGAATGCGACGACATCCGCCGGATAGCCGGGCAGCCACTCCACTGAGCCCAGCCCAAGCGTGTGCTCCGCCCGCAGCGCCAGCGCCGCCTTGTAGAGCTCGAGCGTCGAACCGGCCTCGCCCTCCTGCGCGTCACGGGCATAGCCGGCCCAATCGGCCGGCTGCGGGAGCCAGCTCTCTCCGGTGGTGTTGAAGCCGTAGGCCGGGGCCGCGGCCTCCCAGGGGATCGGCACACGGCACCCGTCGCGACCGTAGCGCTCGTGATGGGTGCGTTCCCAGGTCGGATCCTGGCGAGCCGAATCCGGAAGGTCGATGACCTCGGGCAGCCCGAGCTCCTCGCCCTGGTACAGGTATGCGCTCCCCGGAAGCGCAAGCATGAGCAGTGTCGCCGCGCGTGCCCTGCGCAGTCCGACGACACCGTTCGGCTTCTCCGGCGACTTCGGACCGATGCCGGACCCTTGCGGATTCTCACCCTTGAGGCCGAACCGCGAAGCGTGCCGCACGACATCGTGGTTCGAGAGCACCCAGGTGCTCGGGGCACCGACGCCGGTGAAGGCTTCGAGGGAGGCGTCGACGACGTTCCGGATCTTCGCGGCCTGCCACGGCGTCTCGAGGTAGGCGAAATTGAAGGCCTGGTTCATCTCGTCGGGACGCACCCAGTTCGCGAGCTTCGAGGGCGGATCGACCCAGGCCTCGGCGACGAGCACGCGATCCCCCTCGTACTCGTCAAGAATCGTGCGCCAGTCGCGATAGATCTCATGTACACCGGGTTGCGCCCAGTATGGCGGCGACACCGGATCCGGGGCCGCCGGCACGGTTGCGGTCGGTCCGGCCGCTGCCGCCGGTTCGGCTTCGACCGGCTCGACGTCGTGCGCCCCGCCGCCCATGCTCCCGCCCGCCGCCGAAGCGGTGTAGTCGGGAAGCCCCGCCTCCTTGATGAGGCCGTGGGCGACATCCACCCGGAACCCGTCGACGCCCCGGTCGAGCCAGAAGCGCAGGATGCCGTGGAACTGCTCGCGCACCCAGGGGTTATCCCAGTCGAGGTCGGGCTGGGATGTGTCGAAGAGGTGGAGGTACCACTGGCCGGGCGTTCCATCCGGGCGGGTGACCCGCGTCCAGGCCGGGCCGCCGAACACCGACTCCCAGTTGTTCGGTGGGGTGCTGCCGTCCGGCCCCTTTCCGTCGCGGAACAGATACCGCGCCCGCTCCGGACTCCCCTCCGGCGCAGCGAGTGCCTCCTGGAACCAGGCGTGGAGGTCCGAGGTGTGGTTAGGGACGAGGTCGACGATGAGGCGGAGCCCGAGTTCGTGAGTGGCCGAGATGAGCCGGTCGAAGTCGGCGAGCGTTCCGAACCGTGGATCGACGTCGCAGTAGTCGGCCACGTCGTAGCCCGCGTCGTTCTGCGGGGAGGTGTAGAACGGCGAGAGCCAGACCGCGTCGACGCCGAGCTCATGCAGCGCCGGCAGGCGACGCGCGATGCCGGCAAGATCACCCATCCCGTCGCCATCCGAATCGGCGAACGACCTCGGATACACCTGATAGATGACCGTGGAACGCCACCAGTCGGAATCTGCCATGGAAATCAGCCTATTGCACCGGGTTGGAAACGCTTGCACGACGACGGCGCCGCCACAGCCCTCCTCGCGCCGCACTCCCCCGGTCAGGAAGCGCCGAGCAGGATCGTCTGGTACTGGGCGCCGAAGCGCTGTTCCTCGCTCTGGTCGAGGGTGCGGAACACCTTCGTCGTCGCGAACACCGCCTCGGTCGGGAAGATCATGAGGTTGCGGGCGACAGCCTCCGGAATGGTTCCGATCTCAGGCTGACGGAGGTCGACGGGCGAGATGAAGCTCGTCGCCGCGGCCACCTCGACGGCGTTCTGCCGGTCGTAGTAGAAGTCGATGAACTCCTCGACGTTGGTTCGATGGGTCGAGCCGACGGGGATCACCACGACATCGCTCCAGAGCACGCCGCCGGCTGCGGGGACCGCGAACTCCCACTGGTCGCCGGCCTCCTGGTTGATCTGCATGACGTCGCCCGCGCGGGCGATCGAGGCGATCGTCGCCCCGCTCTTGAGATCCTCCTTGTACTTGTTGCCCTTGATGCTGCTGAGCTGGCCACTCACCACCTGCGCTCTCAGCGTCTCGACCGCGGCCGAGAACTCCGTATCGCTCCAGTCGCTCGAGGAGATGTCGACACCCTGGTCGAGCATGATGAGACCGAGCGTGTCGCGCATGGCCGACATGGCGCCGACCCTGCCCTTGAGCGAGGGATCCCAGAGGTCCGAGATCGAGGTCAGGCCTTCCGGGATGGCTTCCTTGTTCCAGGCGATGCCGGTGAAGCCGTTGCGCCAGGGCAGTGACGCATGACGGCCGGGATCGAACTCCGAATCCCGGAACATGAGCCGCAGGTTATCGAAATGCGTGATGTTCTCTCGGCGGATCTCCTGCACGTAGCCGAGGCGGATCCAGCGGGCGGCCATCCAGTCGCTCAGCACCGCGGCATCCGCCCCGATGTCCTGGCCGAGCCTCAACTGGTCCTTGACCTTGCTGTAATACAGATTGTCGTCGCTCACCGCGTTCGTGTAGGTCACCGAGATGCCGGTGGCGTCGCTGAACCTGCCGAGAAGAGGGTAGTCCTCACCCGTCGTGTTGCGATAGGTGTCACGACTGTCGAAGCGCAGCGACTTCTGCGACTCAGACCGGTCGACCGCGGCTTCCGGCCGGCCCTGTGCGGCGGTCGAGCAGGCGGCGAGGAGCAGGGCGGAGGCGCCGAGTCCGGCACCCTGAAGGATCGTGCGGCGTGACAGCCCCGCACCCCCGCCAACCCGGCCGGAAACGGCCTCCTGCAGCATCGTTCGATTCATGGTTCGCGTCCTTCACAGCATCGTGAGCGGGTGCGTACATAC
Organism: Leifsonella bigeumensis; assembly: GCF_039537265.1. Classification (NCBI taxonomy): domain Bacteria; kingdom Bacillati; phylum Actinomycetota; class Actinomycetes; order Micrococcales; family Microbacteriaceae; genus Leifsonella; species Leifsonella bigeumensis. The sequence goes on from NZ_BAABAE010000003.1 coordinate 1,398,749, forward strand.
CCCGTGTCGATCCTGACACAGGGCTGTGCGTCGCCTGACCACCAAAAAGGGGCACATTCGCACCCCAGTCCGGGGGCTAGCCGGCCCCCAGCAGGATCGTCTGGTACTGGGCCGTGTAACGCTGTTCTTCGCCCTGGTCGAGGGTGCGGAACACCTTCGCCGATTCGAAGGTGACGGGAGTCGGGAACACCATGCGATTGGCCGCGACCTCCGGATCGAGTACGTCGATCTCGAGCTGGCGGATGTCGACGGGTGAGATGAAGTTCGTCGCCGCCGCCACCTGCACCGCGTTGGCCGGATCGTAGTAGTAGTTGATCAACGCCTCGGCGTTCGCCTTGTGCGTCGAGCCGATCGGAATGACCACATTGTCGCTCCAGAGCACCCCGCCCGCAGCGGGGATCGCGAACTCCCACTGGTCGCCGGCCTCCTGATTGATCTGCATGATGTCCCCGGCGCGGGCGATCGCGGCGATCGTCGCCCCGCTCTTGAGATCCTCCTTGTACTTGTTGCCCTTGATCCCGAGCAGCTGCCCGCCCTCGATCTGAGTCCTCAGCACCTCGACGGCGGCCGAGAACTCGGCGTCGCCCCACTCCGGCCCCTCGATGTCGACCCCCTGATCGAGCATGATGAGACCGAGCGTGTCGCGCATGGCGGACATCACCCCCACCTTGCCCCTGAGAGACGGGTCCCACAGGTCGGAGACCGAGGCGAGGCCCTCCGGGATCGCCGCCTTGTTCCAGGCGATGCCGGTGAAGCCGCTCCGCCAGGGCAGGGAGCCCCTGCGGCCCGGGTCGCCGTCGGAGTCCTTGAACCGCGGACGGATGCTCTCGAGGTTCGGGATGTTGGCGTGGTCGAACTGCTGCACGTAGCCGAGGCGGATCCAGCGGGCCGTCATCCAGTCGCTCAGCACCGCGGCATCCGCCCCGATGTCCTGGCCGAGCCTCAACTGGTCCTTGACCTTGCTGTAATACAGATTGTCGTCGCTCACGGCGTTCGTGTAGGTCACCGAGATGCCGGAGAGATCCCCGAAGGCCCCGATGAGCGGAAAGTCCTCACCCGTCGTATTGCGGTAGGTGTCACGACTGTCGAAGCGCAGCGACTTCTGCGACTCGGACTTGTCGACCGCGGCCACGGGTCGCTTCGACCCCGAGGTCGAGCAGGCGGCGAGCATGAGGGCGGATGCCCCGATCCCCGCGCCCTGGAGCATGGTTCTGCGCGTCAACGCGCCCTTGAGCAGCCCGGCTGAAAGCGGTGCCCCGCCCGGTACGGCATGGTTGTTCCATTTCGATGAACTCACGGTGCTTGACTCCCCAATAGCGCTGTGATCGGGTCGGTGAACCGACCTCGTTCGATACTGGCACAGGGTCCGTCGACACCCCAGTACCAAAACAGGGGACAGCCGACTTCGGACGGCTCAGCCGTAGAGGCTCTCGACCGCTTCGCGGAAGGCCACGGTGTGGCGATCGACGTCCCCGCTCGTCGTCGCGGGACTCATGAGGGCCATGTTGTGGAACGGGGTGATGAGGATGCCGCGGTTGAGCGCGTGGAGGTGAAGGTACTGCTGCAACTCGAAGTCATCGGCCGCCGCGGCCTCGGCCCCGTCGCGCGGCGGTGTCGCGCGGAAGCTGTATTCGGCGCGTGCACCGAGCCGGGTGACCTGCCATGGCGCACCGAACTCGTCGATCGAGGCCTGCACTCCGGCCGTCCACTCGACGGCACGCGCGGTCATGTTCTCGAACGCGGCCGGGGTGAGGACCTCGGAGAGCGTCGCCCGGATCCCGACGAGCGAGAGGGCGTTGCCCGCAAGGGTCCCGCCCACTCCCCCGACGTCGATGTCCTCGAGCTCGAGGCTGTCCCTCGCACGCTGGGCGAGCTCGGCCGTCATCCCGAATGCCGCAGCCGGGATCCCGCCGCCGATGCTCTTGCCGACGACGACGGCATCCGGTTGCAGCCCGTCCGCCTTCGTCATGCCGCCGGGACCCGCGCTGATGGTGTGGGTCTCGTCGATCACGAGGATCGTGCCGTATCGCGTGCACAGTTCGCGCACCGCCGCGTGGTAACCGTCCTCTGGCAGCACGATGCCGATGTTGGTGAGCGCGGGTTCGATGAGCATCGCGGCGATCTCACCGGTCGCCAGCGCCCGCTCGAGCGCGGGAATGTCGTTGAAGGGCACGACGGCCGTCGTCTCGGATGGCGGGACCGGCGCGCCGATGTTGCCCCGTCTCTCGACGACGGCACCGTCGGCGTCCAGGGTTGCGAAGGTCTCGTCGACGGAGCCGTGGTAGCAGTAGTCGTGGACGAGGATCTTCCGGCGACCGGTGACCTGCCGCGCGTACCGGATGACGCTGCGGTTCGCATCCGTCGCCGACAACGTGAACTGCCAGCTCGGGACCCCGAAGCGGTCGGAAAGGAGTTCGGCGGCGATCGCAGCGTCCTCGGTCGGGAGCATGAAGGTCGAGCCCTTCGCGAGCTGCGCGGAGAGCGCGGCGACGGATGCCGGCGGAGCGTGCCCGCACATCGCGCCGGTGTCGCCGAGGCACAGGTCGACGTGGTCCAGCCCGTCGACATCGGTGAAGTGGGCTCCGGCGGCCGAGGTCACGTACACCGGCCAGGGGCCGGGCCACTTCGCCATCCAGAGCATGGGGACGCCGTCGGGCAGGTGCGGCGTCGCCGCACGCCAGAGCCTCTCCGATTCCGGGCGCTCCGCACGGAACCTCTCGACCTCCTGGTACCAGAGCGCCGCGAGCCGGTCGCGATCGGCATAGGCGGTTGCCGAGACCGCAGTATCCGTCACCTCAGCCGACCCTCTCCAGCCGCTTCCTCCGCACGGCGGCCGATATCTGCGAGATGAGCACGAGGATGATCGCGAAGAAGAACACTGCGGAGGCGATGACGTTCGCCTCCGCGGGGATTCCCCGCGCCGCCGAGATGTAGATGTACTTCGGGAAGGTGCTCGTCGTTCCGGAGTTGAAGTTCGTGATGATGAAGTCGTCGAAGCTGAGGGCGAACGACAGCAGCGCTGCAGCGATGATCCCGGGGAGCAGGAGCGGGAAGGTGACCCGCCAGAACACCTGGCTCGGCGAACCGTAGAGGTCGCGCCCCGCCTCTTCGAGCGCGGGGTCGAGCGTGGAGACCCGTGCCTTGACAGTGACGACGACGAAGCTCACGCAGAACATCGTGTGCGCGATGATGATCGTCATGAGCCCCTTCTCGACGCCTGCCGTGAGGAACTCCGCGGCGAGCCCTGCACCGAGGACCACTTCGGGGGTCGCCATCGGCAGGAACAGCAGGAGGCTGATCGCGGAGCGGAACCGGAAGCGGTAGCGCACGAGGGCGATCGCGATCATCGTCCCGAGGATCGTCGCCGCGATCGTCGCGGTGACCCCGACGATGATGCTGTTGCCGAACGCAACGCACACGTCGATCTGGTCGCACACGTTGAGCCACTTGTCGAAGGTGAACCCGCGCCACACGATGTTCGACTTCACCGAGTCGTTGAAGGAGAACACGAAGGTGTAGGCGATCGGGATGAGCAGGAACACGAACGCCACGATCGCGTAGAGCGGCAGAAGCCAGTTTCCGAAACCGAGGCGGGAACCCCGTCGCGACGGAGGGGCCGGGGAGGTCACGGCCCGCGCGACGACACGGCCTTCCTGGAGCGTCACAGCAGGTCCTCCGTTCCACTCCGTTTGACGTAGACGGTGACCATCACCAGGATCACGACCATGAGGATGATGGAGAGCGCCGCTGCCGCCGGGTAATTGAGCGAGACCAGGAAGTTGCTCTCGATCACGTTTCCGATCATGGCGGTGCCCGTACCCCCCAGGAAATCGCGGCTCGCGTTGATGTAGTCGCCCGCGGCCGGAATGAACGTGAGCAGCACGCCGGAGACGATGCCCGACATCGAGAGGGGAACCGTGACCCGGAAGAACGTCATCGACGGCTTCGCATACAGGTCGCTTCCGGCTTCGAGCAGCCGGGTGTCGAGGCGCTCGAGCGTCGAGTACAGGGGCAGCGTCATGAACGGGATGAAGTTGTAGGTGAGCCCGAACACGACCGCCGCCGGGGTGCCGGTGAAGTGGGCATCCGGTGCCATGAGAGCGAGCGCCTTGAGGCCGGTGATGACGGCCGACTCATCCGAGAGGATCGACTTCCAGGCGAGGGTGCGCAGCAGGAAGCTGATGAAGAACGGGGCGATCACGAGCACGAGCATGAGGTTCTGCAGGAGCGGCCAGCGCCGGGCCTTGACCCCGATGAAGTAGGCGAGCGGGTAGCTGAACAGGAGCGCGAAGATCGTCGCGAGGATGGCGTAGAGGAACGAGCGCAGGATGTGCTCGCCGTACATGTCGACGACGGTGACGTAGTTCTCCCACTTGAAGGCTGTCTGGTACTCGCCGATGTCGCCGAGCAGCTTCGGTTCCTGAAGCGAGGTCAGGACGAGCGAGACGAGCGGGACGAGGAAGAACAGCATGAGGTAGAGGATGCCGGGCAGGAGCAGGAACAGGGCGATCCTGCTCTTGCGCCTCGGCGCCTGCTCCTGCGCCGTCCCGGTGGCGAATGCGCTGAAGGCCACGCTCAGGCTCCCTCGAGCTCCGACATCAGGGCGCGCTTCTTCTGCACCGCAATGGTGGCCGTGTCGGTGTCCGCGGGGAACCGCGGGGTCGGTGCCGCTTCGTCGGCGAGACCGAAACCGTGTTCGACATCCCAGCTCACCCAGACCTCTGCACCCTCGCCGGCGAGAGGCCCGAACGTCATGTTCTGCTGGAACACCGAGATCGCCCCCATCCCCGGGAGGGCGATCGTGTACTGGGTGCTCACCCCGCTGAACGAGACATCGATGATGCGGCCGGGTCCGAGAGAGTTGGTTCCGGCCACCTTCTTCGGCTCCTCCTTGTGCAGGTGGAGCTTCTCCGGCCGGACCCCGACCGTGACCTCGCCGGTGTGGCGCTGCGCCCTGCTGGTCGGCACCGTGATCTTCGCGCCCTCGACATCGACTGTGATGCTCGTGCTCGTCGAACCGGACACGTTGCCGGTGAACAGGTTGGACTGCCCGAGGAAGTTGGCGACGAACGCGGTCTTCGGCAGCTCATAGAGCTCCTCCGGTGCGCCGAGCTGTTCGATCTCGCCCTTGTTCATGACCGCGACCGTGTCGGCCATCGTCATGGCCTCCTCTTGGTCGTGCGTGACGTGGACGAAGGTGAGCCCGACCTCCTCCTGGATCGACTTCAGCTCGAGCTGCATCTGACGACGCAGCTTGAGGTCGAGCGCGCCGAGAGGCTCATCGAGCAGCAACAGGGCCGGCCGGTTCACGATGGCGCGGGCGAGCGCGACGCGTTGCTGCTGGCCGCCGGAGAGCTGCTGTGGTCTGCGTGCGGCGAGGTGGTCGAGCTCGACGAGCCGCAGTGCCTCATGCGCCTTCTCCACGGGGTCGGCGATCTTGCGCCGGCGCAGGCCGAACGCGACGTTCTCGAGCACCGTCATGTGCGGGAACAGCGCATAGCTCTGGAACACCGTGTTCACCTGCCGCTGGTACGGCTTGAGCCCCGTGACGTCCTTGCCCCCGATGAGGATCCTCCCCTCCGTCGGGTCCTCGAGCCCGGCGACGAGCCGCAGGGTCGTGGTCTTGCCGCACCCGGACGGGCCGAGGAGGGCGAAGAACGACCCTGCGGGGATCGTCAGGTCGAGGTGTTCGATAGCGGTGAAGCCAGGAAAGCGCTTCTGGATGCCGACAAGCTCGAGGTCCGCCCCGCTTTCGGCGAAGGCCCCGGATGCCATGTCAGGCCCCGAGAAGGATCGCCTGGAACTGCGCCGCGTACTTCTGCTCCTCCGCAGCACTCAGGCTGCGGAAGACGTGCGCGTTGGCAAGCGTGGCGTCGCTCGGGAAGATGAGCTGGTTGTCCGCCAGCTCCGGGTCGATCGCGACCATGGCTTCCTTCGTGCCGACGACCGGCGGGATGTAGTTCACGTAGGCCGCGACCTGGGCCGCGACCTCGGGGTCGTAGTAGTAGTTGATGAGCGCCTCGGCGTTCTTCTTGTGCTCGGAGCCGATCGGGACGACGAAGTTGTCGTTCCAGAGGGTTCCGCCCTTGCTCGGGAGCGCGAAGTCCCAGTGGTCCCCCGCCTCGAAGTTGAGCTGGGTGATGTCACCGGACCAGACGATGGCCGCGAGGGTGTCGCCGTTCTGCAGGTCCTCCTTGTAGGAGTTGCCCTTGATGTTGCGGATCTGGCCGTTGTCGACCTGCTCCTGCAGGAGATCGATCGCGGCGCTGAACTCGTCGTCGCCCCACGAGCCGTCGATGGCCGTCCCCATGTCCTGCATGATGCAGCCCATGGTGTCGCGCATCTCGGACAGCACACCGACACGCCCCTTGAGGGAGGAGTCCCAAAGGTCGGAGACGGAGGTGAGTCCGCCGGGCAGCTCATCCTTGTTCCAGGCGATGCCGGCGAATCCGCCCTGCCACGGGAGTGACATCTTGCGTCCGGGGTCGAAGTCCACGTTGGCGAGCGCCGGGACGAGGTTCTTCTTGTTCGGGATGTTCGCCTCGTCGAGCTCCTGCGTGTAGCCGAAGCGGATGAGCCTATCGACCATCCAGTCGGTGAGACACACGGTGTCGCATCCGATGTCCTGGCCGAGCTTCAGCTGGTCCTTGACCTTGCCGTAGTAGGTGTTGTTGTCGTCGACCGCCTCGGTGTAGGTGGCCTTGATCCCGGTCTGGGCGGAGAACGCTTCGAGCGTCGGGTACTTTCCGGCATCGTCGACGTCGAGGTAGAGAGCCCAGTTGTCCCAGCGAACGATCTTGTCGGTATCCGACTTGTCCGTCGCCGCGGTGGGCTTCTCTTCACCCCCACCCGTCGAACACGCCGCAAGGGCTAGTGCGGCCGCGCTGATTCCGGCTCCCTTGAGCATCCCGCGGCGCGAGAACTGCGCGCGCTGCGCCTGGAGTACGAGGCTGCGGATGAACGGGTCTTCTGGCAGTGGTCTGGTCATGTGAGTGCAACTCCTTCACGACGGTGCGTACGAGCGGACAACTTTGTTCCGTGTGGCTAGATACTGTCACACCATCGCATCGGATCGCACCAAAAAGAGACCGAAACAACGACATCCAGTGTGAAATTTCACGAAATCAGCACACATTTGCCCTTTTTTGGTGCGGAATCCATCGTCTGAGCCGAGTAGGCTGATGCCCGGAGCGGTACGAAGAAGTACCCTCCCGGTCGCACACGCAGTGAAGTGCAGGGCAGGAGAGCAATGAAGGTCGCCATCCCCAGGGAGATCAAGAACAACGAGTTCCGGGTGGCCATCACCCCCGCAGGCGTGCACGACCTGGTCGCCCACGGACACGAGGTCATCGTCGAGACCGACGCCGGCACCGGCTCATCCATCTCCGACACCGAGTACCGCGACGCGGGCGCCAGGATCGCGAAGACCGCGGAAGAGACCTGGGCGGCCGCCGATATGCTCCTCAAGGTCAAGGAGCCGATCGCCGCGGAGTACGACTACTTCCGGGCCGACCTGCTGCTCTTCGCTTACCTCCATCTCGCCGCCGAGCCTGAGCTCACCGGGGCGCTCGTCGACGCGAAGGTCACCGCGATCGCCTACGAGACGGTGCAGTCGCCGAACCGCGCGCTGCCGCTTCTCGCCCCGATGAGCGAGGTGGCCGGTCGGCTCGCCCCCATCGTCGGAGCGAACGCGATGCTCAAGCCGAACGGTGGACCGGGCCTGCTCGTCCCCGGAGTCCCCGGTACCTATCCGGCGAAGATCGTCGTACTCGGCGGCGGGGTCGCCGGGACGAATGCCGTGTCGGTGTCGGTCGGCCTCGGCGCCGATGTCACGGTCCTCGACACCAACCTGCAGCGACTCAAGGAACTCGATGAGATCTATGCGGGCAGGGTGCGCACGGTCGCCTCGAACGGATTCGAGATCGAGCGCGCCGTCCTCGGCGCAGACCTCGTGATCGGTTCCGTGCTCGTCCCGGGGGCGAAGGCCCCCAAGCTCGTGAGCAACGACCTCGTCTCGCGCATGAAGCCGGGCAGTGTGCTCGTCGACATCGCGGTGGACCAGGGCGGGTGCTTCGCCGACTCCCATCCGACGACGCATGCCGACCCGACTTTCACGGTGCACGACTCGTTGTTCTACTGCGTCGCGAACATGCCGGGCGCTGTCCCGAACACCTCGACCTACGCCCTCACGAACGCGACGATGCCCTACGTGCGCGCGCTCGCGAACAACGGATGGCGCGCCGCGCTCTCCGCGGACGGCGCCCTCGCCCTCGGTCTCAACACCCAGGGCGGCCATGTCGTCAACGCACCGGTGGCCTCGGCGCTCGGGCTCGATCACGTGTCGCTCGCGGACGTGCTCGGCTAGTCGCCCCCGACCGCCGGGAGCCGGACACGCTCCACGCGACCATCCGGGCTCAGCAGCCAGGCGTCGCTCTGCGGCGAGGTGATCGGGGGCGGAAGCTCCCGTTGTCGGGAAAGGGCGCGGTACTCGGCGACCGAGCACCCGTGGAAGAGCACGTGCGCGCGGGAGCGCAGAGTGCCGAGGAGCCCCCAGGAGGCGTTCCAGGCATCCGGGTCGCCGAGGATGAGACCCCTGCCGCCTCCCTCCACCGCCGGCTCCGCGGCGGCCGCGCCGCCGGCGAGGAGCGTGACGCGGCCGAAAGAGCCGAGCCGAGCGGCGAGCGGACCCGGAGCCGACGCGACCACGGCGAGACCGGTCGCCGCCAGCCCGGCCAGAACGGACGCGTCGAGGTCGGCGGTCGTCGGCGGATTCGGCCGGGCAGCTTTCGGGACTAGTACCACCTGCACGCGGGACCCGTTCCAGGTGCCGCCGCCGGGGGGAAGCGAGGGGTCGAATCCGGCGACCCCGCCCGTGGCGATCGAATGCTCCTGGCGATCGGGCATCCTGAGCACGAGTTTCGTCTCGCACAGCGCCGACAGCGAGGCCAGGGCCGAGGCGCACGACGAGACGACGCGAATCCCCGCAGCCGGCCCCTCCCGGTGCAGCGCGGTGAGCGCGTCGACGAAGGCCGCCCTGTGGTCGGGCGGGAACCTTCCGAGCAGAATGTCGAGGTCGTCGAACAGGAGCAGCCCCCCGACGGGCGCGCCCGAACGAATGCTGTCGAGCAGCCCCGTGACGAGGTCCCAGGCTCCCTCCACCGATCCGGGTACCCACATCGCGCCCGTCGCGCCGGCGGCGATCGCGTCGAGGACCCCCGACTTTCCGGAGCGCCGGCCTCCGACCACGAGCAGGTGGCCCTGCTCGACGGGGTCGTAGACGGCGACGGCCCGTCGCTGCCGTTCCGGCTGGTCGAGGAGACCGAAGGCGATCCCGGAGCCCTCGCCCGATGACGGCCCCGCAGGCGGGAGGTCTTCCGGCCCCAGGCGGGTCGGCAGAGGATCGAGCCAGGGGCGACGCACCGGTCTGGTCTCCCAACGGCCGGCGACGGCGACGGCGTCTGAGGCGACGGCCAGAGCGAACTGCATGGGCGTCAACGCGTCGTCGCGTGCCACGATCGCCCGACCGGGTGGATGCCGGGGCAGCCCGGCGGCATCCGGCTCGCCGACGACCGCGATGCTGTCGGCCCGGTTGTTCACCCGGAGCGAGATGCGCAGGGTGCAATTGGCCAGGACGGTGTCACGCACCGAGCCTGCGGGCCGCTGGGTGCACAGAACGAGGTGCACGCCGAGCGACCGGCCGCGGGATGCAAGATCGGCGAACAGCTCGTGGAGTTCGGGGAATGCCGACGTCAGAGTGGCGAACTCGTCGATGACGATCACCAGCCGCGCAAGGGTCCGACTCCCCGCACCCTGCTCGTCCTGTGCGAGCTCATCGATCGAGCGTGCTCCGCTCTCGGCGAGGAACGCCTCACGATACCGGAGCTCGGCGCGCAGGCTCTGCAGTGCTCTGCCTGCCGTCGACTCCTCGAGGTCGGTGACCGTCCCGACCACGTGCGGGAGGTTGCGCAGGGGCGCGAAGGCCGCACCCCCCTTGAAGTCGACGAGCAGGAAGTTGACCTCCTCCGGTCCGTACCCGGTGGCCATGGCGAGGACCCAGGTGATGAGCAGCTCGCTCTTGCCGCTTCCCGTGGTCCCTCCCACGACGGCGTGAGGCCCGTCCGAGACGAGATCGACGATCACGGGACCGGCGGGACCGATCCCGAGGCAGGCCGCGAGGGCGGGGGCGTTCCCGCCCACCGGCTGCCGGAGTGCGGAGAATTCGACCCGGGAGGGCAACTGCTCACCCTGCACACCACCGGGCTGCCGTCCTCCCCGCGACGCGACCGCGAGCGCGTTGGCGAACTCCGTCGCCTCGCGCTCGGTGACGAAACCCGGCGAGAACTCCGATCGTCGCTGCTGCGGGTGCCGGATCAGCCGTGCCCGCCCGGCTCCATCGAGTTGCACGACGACCCGGCACTCGCGCGGCAGGCCACGCTCCTGTCCCGCAGCCGCGATGACGAGACCTGCCCCATCACCCGATCGGGGCCGGAACTCGAGCTGCGCGAACCCGCCCGGCACCGTGCCCTCGGTGCGATGACCGGCGTTTCCCCCTTCCCAGTGCGGCAGCGCCCGGACCCAGCGGAGCCCCGGACCTCCGGTGGGGACCGCGCGCAGCCCCACGACATCCGGGGGAAGCGCATTCGCCAGCTGCACCAGGAGCGCGCCGGCTGCGGGTACCGTCTTCGAAACGGGGCCGCACAGTCCGATACCGAGGCGAGCGTCGATGACGATGGGCGCCCCGTCCAGCGCCGCGGCCCTCGCTCGCAACTCGTCGATGGCGCGTTCCGACTCGCCGGCCTTCGCCACCGCCGGCCGGTCGAACTCGAGCGCACTCACCACCCTGCCGACGCCGAGCGTCACAGGCACCTGGTCGTCGAGCCGTTCGCGCCAGCGCTCGGGGTCATGATGCGCAGCTGCGAGGATGGCGGCCGCCGAGGGAGCGCTGCGCTGCAACTCCGCGCACTCGCGCTCGTGGGCTTCGTCGATCGCATGGACGGTCGCGACGACCTCCCTCTCGAACCTCGCCCGTTCCTCGCGCATTCTCCGGCGACCCTGGCGCCGGGCGTCGGCGAGACCGGCCACCGCGACGACCGGGCCGAGCAGAGCGAACACGAGGGCGAAGGGCGACTGCGTGACCGCCCAGATCGCCACCGAGGCGACGACGGGAGCGACGCTCGCGAACACCGGGAACGGATGCGGTGGCGGTGGTTCAGGCGGCTGCGGGAAGGAGAGGGCGGTGATCGTCATCGACTCAGGAGACCACGCCCGCCGCCGCCGACCCGGACGGCGGGACCCGATCCGTGGACAACGACGAGCCGTCCTCGATGTGAGGGAGTGATCAGGCGCCTCTCGGCTTCTCCTGCGGAGGCTCAGCTCACGATGAAGAACTGCTCGCCGAGGTCGACGCGCGAGCCGCGGACGAGGCGGTAGCGGCGTTCGGGGTGGCAACGGATCGGCGGCGACTCCGGCTCCCTCACGATCGTGCCGTTGCCCGAGTAGCGGTCCTTGACCCAGAAGCTTCCGGCCTCCTGACCGAACTCGAGGTGGGTCTTGGACACCGAGCGGCTCGGGTCGAGCACGCGCACGATATGGTCGAAGTACTCGCCGGGCTCGGGCCGGGGACTACGGCCGATGAGTCCGCCTCCGAACACGGTGAAGGACTCACCGGTACTGAACTGGAGCACGAATCGTTCGCCCTCCGGATGCCGCGCGACGATACGCGTCGGTTCGACGTCCTCCTCGAACTCGGTCGAGTCCGACTCCGGCGACACGAAGGGTTCTGGCTCCGGCTCTGACTCTGGCTCCGGCTCTGGCTCCGGCTCCGGCTCAGGTTCGGGCTCCGGCTCCGGCTCTGGTTCCGGCTCGGGGGCAGGCTCAGGTTCCGGCTCCGGTTCCGGCTCAGGCTCCAGCTCCGGCTCAGGTTCCGGCTCAGGTTCCGGCTCAGGTTCCGGCAGCCGGTCCTGCTCGACCCTCTCGAGTCGCTCGACGACATTCGTGTCCCGGGGACGGGCGAGAGAGCGTCCTATCGATCGCGCGACGAAACCGCACTCCCCGCAGAAGATGTCGTCCGGCGACATCGGAGCCCCGCACTGTTCGCAGGTCAACCCTGATTCCTGCTCCGCGACCGGCCGGGTGAACGGCTGAGGGATCATCGGCCGGATCGGCGACGACGCGGCGACGACGGCACGCCCGCACTCCCCGCAGAACATGGCGTCCGAGGGGAGCTCCGTACCGCAATAGCCGCAGGTCACGGCCATCACCCCTCTCGCTTGAACAGGCTGGTGACACTATAACCACCGAGACTCCGCAGGGAGATCACAGCCTTGATCCGCTGCCAACGGGTCAGCCCGAGGTCGAGGGAGTATCGCAGCTCGTCGACCGATCTCCACAACTGCTCGGCCTGATCGGCATCCGGCTCCCCTGGAGCGAAGACCGCACGGTCGGCGACCGCGGCGAGCACGAACGGCTGGGTTCCGCCGACCGTCTGCGCGACCTCGATCCGAGTGGGGGCCGGCCCGGGGGTGAACCCGTGGTCGAGCACGGCATCCTCGAACTCCTCCCAGCCGCCCGACATCCGCTCGAGCGGAGTCGGCGCGAGGCGGCGCAACCGTCGGCGGCGCCACTTCGCCGCCGCGATCGTGAGGAACGGCGAGAGGAGCACCGCCATGACGAGTGTCGCCCAGCCGAGGCCGAACAGGATGCGCACGAGGATCGTGAGTACCGGATTGTCGAGCGGGGTCTCGTCCTGGCTCGAGCTGGGAGGGAGCCGGGTGTCCCTGTCGTCGGTCTCCGGAAGCTGCGGCTGCACAGGGGCCTGGGGGCGGGCGACCTGGGTCGGTTCCTCGGGCTGTTCCTCGGGGATGTCCCGCAGGGGCGGCGTCGGGTCGATCGCAACCCAGCCGTACCGCGTCGTGTCGACCTCGATCCAGGCCGAGACGTCACTGCCGGTGACGGTCGTCAGGCCATCGGGCACGATGTCGGTGGGGGCGAACCCGAAGACGACGCGCGCGGGGAACCCGAGTTGCCTGGCCATGAGCGCCGCGGTCACGGCGTACTGCTCCTGGTCCCCGATCATCCGCTGGGCGGTGAGGAGTTCGGTGATGCGGTCCGCAGCATGCCCCGAGCGGCTCTCCGGCTCGGTCGCCCCGACGCCATGGCTCACATACCCGTCGCGGCGAAGGCCGTCGAGCATGGCGACGAGCTTGTCACCCGGATCGGTCAGACCACTCACATAGGCGTCGAGCGCAGCAGCGAGTTCGTCCGGTACGACGGAGACGGGAGGCAGCGTTGCCGGCCCGGGTTCGAGGGACGACAGCTGGTCGGCCTCCGGCTGGGTCGGGATCACGGCGGTCAGCGTATAGCTGTCCCCCGACTCGAGTCCGGTGACGACCGCCCCCGTGTCGCTGTTCTGGTTGAAATAGAAGCTCCCGAGCAGGTCGGGCGCATCGCTGCCGCCGAAGGTCACGCGCTCGAGCCTGCCGACCGTGGGCAGCCACACCCCGGTGTAGTTGCCGATCGTCACCTCCACGGTCGCGGTCGTCCCGGCCACCGCGGACTGGTCGACCATGAGCGGCACCCTGGTGAACGAGCCCGAGATGCTGCTCACGCTCCCCCGGCCGACCGAGTACACGACCCCGTCGTAGCTGTCGAGTGTCGCAATGCGGATGCGGGATCCGGCCGGCAACCCGGACACCGTCAGCATCGTGCGGCCCGCGGTCGTCGGCTGAAGGTACTTGCGGAACCCGCTGAGCGGGCTTGGGTAGTCGCGCGGGTCGAAGGGTTGCGCCATCGCGGTGCGCAGGACCACCCGATCGGCAGTGGGCGGGACGAACGAGATCGCACCGTAGGCAGCCGTTCCCGCGATCGCAAGCACCAGTCCCGCGCTCACGAGCGAACGGAATCCCACGAAGCCGCCGTCGGCGACGCGCGCCACCGGGCTGCCGTCCTCGGTGCTGCTGACACCGGAGAGCAGGCGGATCGACTCCCGTCGCCGGTACCAGCGCAGCCACAGGAGCCACAGAAGGAGGGAGACGATGAGGCCCATCGTGACCGCGAACGGCCACTGGGCGGAGTCCGGCCCGAACAGGTTCGCGACGATGAAGACCACGACAGGGCCGAGAACCGCGACCTCGGCGACCCTCGAACGCAGAGCCACCGTGAGAGAGACGACGACAGTGACGAGGATGAGGATGAATGCCGGGACGAGGAGCGCCTGGTAGTCGCCGACCGGAAGGCTGATGGTGAGCAGTTGCTTCCAGCTCGTCGCCGTCGCGACCACGAGTTCTCGCAATCCGGTCAGCGATGGAAGGACACCGGAGATCGCCAGACTGGGGACCGCGAGGGGGACCCCGAGGGCGAGATAGACGACGAGAGTGACCGCGAGCACGACGGGACTCGGCCACCGGAACCAGGCGCTGAGCAGGCCGATGGCGGAACCCGCCACGATGGTGACGGCCACCAGCACGATGAGCGACGCGGTCCCGTAGCTCGGCCACAGGGCGATGGAGGCCACACCGGTCGAGATCGCGAGCATGACGGTGGAGACGAGCATGAACCCGAGAGAGGGTCGCGTCGTCCGCTGTTTCACCGTCACAGCCTCGCTCATGCCGCCGCCGACCTCGCAAGCGACTTCTGGAGGTCTTCGAGGTAACCGATCGTGAGCACGCTGAGTCCGGGCACGCGACGGAACCCCGGCACCATCTCCGGATCGCAGACGATGGCGACGACCTCCACATCCACCGGAAACGATGCGGATGCCGCGCGCAACTCGGTGGGCGTCGTCCGCGACCCGCAGACCAGGAAGGCGACCGAGATCCCGGTGACCTTCTCGGAGACGACCCGCGCGATGTCCCGGACGTTGAGCGCGGATTCGTCCCACTCGATGGTGCTGAGATCGTCGAGCAGCCTGCTTCGCGTGAGAGTGCTCAACTGCGACACGGCGAAGACCTTGCGCTTGGCGAAGTCCGGCGTTCGTTCTCCGACCACGACCGAGACCGCCCTGGCGTCCCGGATCGCCCTGACGCCGAGCGACCCGGCGACGCTCACGGCGAGCTCGAACTCCTCCTCGTTCGCGTAGTCGAAGGACGAGAGACTGAGTGCGATGACGAGGTGGCTGCGGCGCGTCTCCTCGAACTGACGGACCATGTATCGCCCCGTCTTCGCGGTGCTCTTCCAGTGGATGTAGCGACGCTCGTCGCCCGGCACGTACTCCCGAAGCGCATGAAAGGAGACATCGCTGTTGGAGATCTGGCGCGTGGGGTTTCCTTCGAGGTCCCGGATGAAGCCCGTCGTCGTGCTCGGGACCCCGATCGTGCGCGGGTGGATGTAGAGTTCGTCGGCATCCGTCCAGATGATCTCGCGACGTACGAGGCCGACCGGGTCGGCGCGAACCGTGCGTACCGGCCCGATCGGGACGACTCCGCGCCTCGGCGTGGGGATCGGGAACTCGTGCACGAAACCGGCGCCGCGCGCGAGGCTCGGCATCGTGGCCACGGCGAGCGCCCTGCCGACCGGCACCTCGACGGTCACGCCGAGGATGCGCCGACGGGTCGGATTGGTGATCGTCACCTTCCCGAACGCGGGTTCGCCGACGAGCACCCTCGAATGCGCTGTGCCGAGCTCGACCACGAAGGCGTTGCGCCCGATGAGGTAGAGGGCGGCGACGAGCAGGAGGACGAGGCCGGCCCAGGCCGCCACGACCAGTTCGATCCAGCCGAAACGGTAGCCGAGGCCGAAGGAGAGAGGGACGAGGGCCAGGATCGTCCAGCCGAGCGGGGTGACCACGGAGGAGACCCGTGACAGCATGGCCTGAACCCTGCCGCCGAGTGCGCGACTGATCCGCACGACGGCGACGATCCCGTCGGCGAGGATGCCCGTACGGTTCCCGACGATCTTCGTTCTGACGTTGGTGAGCCCCGTGCTCGAGGACGGGGTCTCGAACCGGGTCGCGGCCGCCGCTGCCACGTTGCGCGTCACGGAACCGGGAGTCCTCCCGGGAGAGTGCTCCTGGCTCACACCGCTTGCCGATCAGTGGGCGGGGGCGTCTCGAGCAGGAGCTGGCTGATGATGCTCGACGACGTCACCCCTTCGAACTCCGCCTCCGGGTCGAGCACGAGCCGGTGGGCGAGCACGGGTTCGGCGAGCACCTTGACGTCGTCCGGGATGACGTAGTGGCGACCGCTTGCGGCGGCCAGCGTCTTGGCGGTGCGCACGAGCGCGAGCGCGGCACGCACGCTCGCGCCGAGTCTCACCTCGTCCGAGTGCCTCGACGCATCCACGAGACGGGAGACGTAGTCGTTGATCGACGGGTCGACGTGGACGGTGCGGGCGAGAGCCCCCATCTCCACGACGACCTCCGCCGTCGCCACCGCCGGGATGACCACGTCGTGCGCCTTCACGCCGGCACCCTGGAGGATCCGCAGGGTCGAGGCGTGGTCGGGGTAGCCGATCGACGCCTTCATGATGAATCGGTCGAGCTGCGCCTCCGGCAGACGGTAGGTGCCCGCCTGCTCGATCGGGTTCTGCGTCGCGATGACCATGAAGGGGGCGCCCACATCGTGGGTGATCCCGTCGACCGTGACCTGACCCTCCTCCATGACTTCGAGAAGGGCGGCCTGCGTCTTCGGGCTCGCCCGGTTGATCTCGTCCGCGAGCACGATGTTGGCGAACACCGGTCCCTGGTGGAACTCGAACGATCGCGAACGCTCGTCGTAGACACTCACCCCGGTGATGTCCCCCGGGAGGAGGTCGGGGGTGAACTGGATGCGACTGGAGGTGCCGTCGACGCTTTGCGACATCGCCCGCGCGAGCGAGGTCTTCCCGGTGCCCGGGTAATCCTCGAGCAGGAGATGACCCTCGCTGAGGAGCGCCGTGAACGCGAGCTTGATCACGAACGTCTTTCCCAGGAGCACCTGGTCGACCCCGGCCACCAGCCGGTTGAAGGTGTCCGCGAACCAGGTCGCCTGCTCGGGTGTCATCGTCATGGGGTTGCCTCTCCGGGCCTCTCGGTGCTTGCTTCCTTCGATTTCATCATGGCGTGCATGCTCCCTCGACGAAACCGGGGTCGGTGTACGGGTTGCCCGGATGTTCCGGCGCGGCGGAGCCGAAGTCGACGACGGCCTTGACCCGCACGAGGGTCTGGCTGACGACCGGGACGATCGGTTCCGGGACCGTCGCGTCCTCCGAGTAGGCGGAGAAACCGGCCCCGCGGTCGAAGGAGTAGCGATAGGTCACGATCGGGGCACCGGCATTGGTGGGCGGGCTCGCGACGACCTGCTCCCCGACGACACAGCTGAGCAGGCTTGCCCGCGTGTCGACCGGGGTGAGCGTGGCGCCGTCGGAGGCCTCTCCGCAGAACTGGCCGGCGAGGTCCCGACATCCGCGGAATCTCACGGTCATCGGGTTCCCGTACACGGCCGAGTTCGCGATCGACGTGAGCCACTGGCCTTCGACGACGTCCTGCCAGTCTCCCGCGCCGTTCACCTGGTACTGGAACTTGGCCGCCGTGAGCGAGGCGACGCTCAGGTCGGCGCCCACCTGGATGTCCCACTGCCCGTCGTGTGGCGCCAGCGCGATGCTCCCCGACGCCTTCCCAGGGGCCTGCATCGTGAGGATCTCCCCCGACGCCGTCGGGGTGCAGTAGTAGCCGTTGTCCGCGTAGACGACATAGCGATAGCTGTGCTGGTCCCTGACCGTCGTATCGGTCCAGCTGAGGCCGGAGATGGTCGCGCTCCCCGAACCGGGGTTCGGTGTGCGGCACTCCTGCGGCAGCTCGGCCCCCGCGTCGAAGCGCCCGACGGAATAGGTCACACCGGGGGCGCCCTGGGGGTTGCTGGCACCCCAGCTGACCTGGATGTGCCCGAGCCCGTTGACCACGACCCCGACCACGCCGCCCGCGGTGTGACTCGGCGGTCCCACTGCGGTGACCGCGACCGCCGGGTTGCGCAGCCAGCTCCCCTCGCCGGCGACCTGAGCGCTGTTGCGCGCGTAGACGGTGACCGAATAACTCGTGTCGGGCACGAGCTGGCCCCCGGTATTGCCGAAGTCCAGGGCGGTCGAGTTCGCCGGCACGAGTCGTGAGATGTCCACTCCAGCACCGATGATGCGCACGGTGTAGCCGACGACGGGGGTCCCCGGAGAGGGGTCGGGCACGGGCGACCAGTCGATCGCGAGCGACCCGCCGGCGGGTGCGACGTCGGTCGGGACCACGGTGAGTCCCGTGGGGGCAGAAGGAAGGATGTCGGACCAGACCGGGAAGCCGACGAATGCCGGCTCGGACGGCCCGATCGAGTTGATCGCGACGACCGAGACACGCACCTGGTTCGCCGGGCCGTTCCCCGAGGTCCTGATCGCGCATCCGTTCGTCACCGCGCACGGCGTCACACCGACGACCGCTCCGGTGTCGACCCGCGTCGCCGTGACCTCGTATCCGGTGATCGGCGAGTTGTTGAACGGCCCCGGGCTCCAGGCGATGACGAGAGTCTCGTTGCTGAACGCGGCGACGCGCACCCCCGTCACCGGGTCGGGGACATCCTGGATCTGGAGCTTCACGGTGCCCCAGACGTAGCGGTCGGGGTCCTGGGTGGCGTCCGCCACCTGGTACTGCAGGTTGATGTCCTGGGCCGGCGCCTCCTTCGAGACGGTGACGCTGAGCGAACTCAGGTCTGCACTCGGCGTGATCGCCACGCCCGGAGGCAGCGACGCCCCGTCGATCCCGCGGATGCCGACGACGGTGAGCGGCTCCCCGGGGAAGGGGTTAGCCGCCACGTCGTTGGCGAGCACGTCGACGATCGTCGTCGCGCCCCGCGGCGTCACGGCGCTGTCGGCCACCGGGCTGGCGAGCGGCCGGCTCGAGGCGACGACGTTGAGCACGATGCGACCGGCCTTGCCGTCCTCGAGATCGTCCCGGACCCCGAGGATGAGGGCGGTCGTCGACCCCTTCACGGCGTTCTCGTTCGCGCGGATGGTGAGGGACTGCCCGGTGAGGGTGTAACTGAACCCCACCGGGAGCGGGGCGATGGCCGTGTAGGCGAGCTCGTCGATGTCGTCGGGATACGGGTAGTCGGTGAGTCGCAGCAGGTCGATGACCTTCTCCTGCGCCGGTTCGAAATCGATGACGGCACCGTTGAAGACCGGTGGCTGGTTCTCGCGCGGCGTGACGTTGATCGGCAGGACGAGTGTCGCGCGGCGGCCGTTCGGATCGTCGGCGGACGTCCCGTCGGTCACCTCGAAGGAGATCGACGCCGGCCCGAAGTACTTGTCGGCCGACCGGAAGGAGAGGGTCTGGTCGTCGACGACCAGGCTCGAGCCGTCCGAATGCGTCGCCCGCACCGTCGTCGAGTCGGTGAGGCGCACCTTCGTGCCCCCGATGGCGATGACGTTGTCGTTGATGGGGATGATCAGGGTCGACTCGCTCGCGACCGTCAGTGGCCGTGCCTTGCGATTGACCTGCGGCAGGGCATCGTCATAGCCGGGCACCCAGAGGAAGGCGTATGACACGATGGCGGGGTCGTCGGGATTGACGACCGCAAACGGCACGATCTGCCGCTTGTCGCCGACCGTGACGGTGATGCGCTTCCCAGCCGTGACCGAAACCCCCGAATCGTAGCCGCTCAGGAGCTGCACGCCGAGGCTGCTCACCGGCCCACCGGCGAAGAAGACGTTCGAGAGCACATTGGCGTCGATGGTGTCCCTCCCCAGGATGTCGGTGAGGGTCAGGACCGTGTCGTTCGCGATGGGGCGGGCAAGGGGGGCGTCTTCGGAGACCGTGATGGTCACGAAGTTCGAACTCGTTCCGCCGAACTCGTTCTGGATGACGTAGACGAGCCCGTACTGCCCGGGGGCCGAAGGCGGCTTGGCCGTGATGACCGTGCCGTCGGTCTCCGCCACGACGTCCTGATCGTTCGTCGGGGACACCTCGGTGACGGTGAGTTCGCTGCCGTCGGGGTCGGAGTCGTTCGCGAGCACCTGGATGGTGATGGTGCCGCCAGGGCGCATCGCGACCTCGTCGGCGATGGCCACCGGGTTCCGCGCCCCGTCCGTCCGCGGACTGATCCCGATCCGGACGATGCCGGTTGCTCGCGCCCCGAGTGCGTCGATGACGGTGTAGGTGAAACTGTCGGTTCCCGCCGAGTAGTCGCCGGCCTCGTAACTGAATCCGTCGGAGCCGATGGGGGTGACCGCGCCCTTCTCCGGATTGGTCTCCTGGCCGAGAAGCTGTACGGAGTCGCCGTCCGGGTCGGTACCCGAGAGCGGGATGCGGATGGCCACCTTCTCGCCGGCCAGCACCCTCCCCACGACTGTGACCGGTACCGGCGCCCCGTTGGTGGCCTCGACGCTCTCGCGCACGGCGATGTTCACCTGGGCCTGCGCGACCTGACCGTCCGGCCCGCTCACGCTGTAGCTCGCGGTGAAGTTCCCCGGCTTGTCGGGTGCCAGGTAGCGAAGGATGTTGCCGGACGCGAACAACAGGCCAGAGTCGCCGCTCAACCCGCTCGTGAGCTGGGGGTCGAGCGTCAGTGCTTCGCCGTCGGGCTGGATGTCGTTCTCGAGGACCGGGATGTCGATCGCCGAGCCCACCCGCACCGAGATGGTGTCGTCGGTTGCGATGGGTGGCTGCAGGCGCACCGGGCGTGGAATCTCGACGACGGTGATGGAGCCCTCGGACTCGGCAAGCCCGTTCGTCACCCGATAGTTGAAGGTCACCGGGCCTCCGTCCTGGGGCGCGGTGAGGGTCACCCGAACCGAACGCTGTTCGAGGATCTCGGCCTTGATCCCGGCCCCGGCAGCGAGGTTGGAGATGCCCGTGACGAGGAGCACGCCGCCGGCCGGATCGATATCGCTGCCCGCGATATCGACGGTCTCGCTGCTCGCCGACTTCACGAAGACCGTCTTGGGGACCGTGATCGGCCTGGTGTTCGCATCCGGCGGGGACGCGACGTCGATCCGCACCACGCCGGTCGCCGTCTGCTCCCCGTCGGTGACCACGTATTCGAGGTTGAAGGTGCGGGCCTGACTGCTGCTGAAACGGAAGGTGCCGGAGTCTGCGCTCACCGAGATGTCGGCCCCGGTTCTCGACGGGACGCTGCTCAGCCGGATGGTCCCCGTTCCGCCGCGCACGTGGGCGAGCGGATGCACGGTGACCTCCTGGTCGGCGTAGGCGAGCACGACGAAGGGATCGGTGAGGATCGGCACGTCGCCGGCCGGGCTCACGGTGATGGCGAGGTTGCCGCTTCCCTGCTCGGTGCCGTCCGTCACGACGAGGGCGACAGAGCGGGAGCTGCCGGCCGCGCCGCCCTCGATGAAGACGACGGTCCCGTTCGGCTGGAAGCTCGCGATGTCGGGGGCTCCGGTCGCTGCGCCGGCGAGATACATCGAGTCGCCATCCGGGTCGACCCAGTCGCCCAGCACCTCGACGGTCGCACGGCCGCCCTGTGCGACGACCGTCCGGCTTCTCCTGACCTGCTCCGGCGGAGAGTTCTCGTCGGGCTGCCGAACCGTGACGACGACGTTGGCCTGCGCCTCGCCGCCCCGGCCGTCGGTGATCGTGTAGCCGAAGCTCACAGTGCCGCGCGCGCCCTCCGGGAGGGTGAGTTGCACCTGCTGGGCGTTGTTCACGAGGTCGAGTCGTCCCATCGACTCCGGCAACTCGCTAAGATGCGAGACGACGAGCACATCGCCGTTCGAATCGTAATCGTTGAGCAGCACGGGAAGGATCGCACTGCGTCCCGGCCTCGCCCCGAACTCGTCATCGACGGCCACCGGCGGTTGCTGCAGTTTCTCGTAATCCGGAGGAGTGTCGAGGTTGTCGTCGCTCACCTCCTCCTGTTCCTGCTGGACCTGCTCAAGCGCATCCCAGTTGTCGATGAGCTGGCCGGACTCCTGGACCGCCCAGGACCCTCCCCCGCGCGGGTCGTTGAGGACGACGCGATCCCCGTTGCTCTCGAACATCAGCCGTGCGGCGCCGAGCGGCATCGACCGCAGGGTCAGCGTGGTCGGTTCGGCCTCGCCCACACAGCTCCTCCATGCGGTCCCGCCGCTCCAGGCGGCGTAGGCGCAGCCGTTCACGACGATCGGAGCCGCCGCCAGGCCCGTCTGGCCGGTCACCACCTGCTGCACCGGGTCGCCCGAGGCAGGAACGGACAGCAGTCCGCCCGGAAAGGCGACCAGCACCCCGTCGCCGGATGCCGCGGGTTCCTGGAGCCGCGACTGGTCCCCCCGACCGATCAGGCCCGAGAGGTCCGTCGTGGTGCCGTCCACAACGATGAGACGCGTCGTCGAGTCGAATACGGCCCAGCTCGAGCCGACGAGCGTGACCGAAAGGGTGCTCGTCACATCGCCGAAGGTGAGCTCATGGGTCTCCGCCACCGTGCCCGTGCCTGCTGCGTCGATGAGGTAGACGAGTCCCGCTGCCTGCGAATAGGCGATGAGCCTGCCCTCCTCGCCCATGGCGAAGACCGACTCCCCACCGAGACTCAGGTTCGGCTGGGTCTCCGGATCGAAGTGCTCGAAGTCGGCGGCGGCAACGATCCAGACCTGCCCGTCGCCGTCGGCCACCACGACGTTGTCGCCGGCGAGGAAGAGCCTCGGAGCCGTCGTCGGCATGGGCACGCTGTCGAGGATCGTCGAGGTCGCCGGGTCGACGATGTCGGCCTTGCTGCTTCCCTCGTCGAACAGCAGGACGGTCGAACCGCCCTGTACGACGTCGAGCTCGCTGCTGTCGCTCGCGACGACCGTGTTGAGCTCCATGATCTCGGTGTTGGCGCGCCCGATGTACTGTTTCGCCCCGTTCGAAACCCACACCGAGGCGTCGTTCAACTCGACCTTCTGCGCCGGATATCCGGTCGAGACGACAGCCGTCGTCACGACGACGGCGACGATCGCGATCACACTCGCCGCGGTCGTGACGAACGAGCGGTGCGCTTTCAGCCAGGTCTTCAGCATGATCGTCTCAACCGCCGAACTCGACGCACTTCTCGTTGCTCGGCGTGCCCGTCCTGCCCTCGCGGTTCACCGTCACGGTGATGCAGACCCTGTCCCCCGGTGCCGCATCCACCGAGAAGGTGGTCGACTGCTGGATGCTGCTGGGCGTCCCGGTGTTCGAGGTGATCTCGTACGAGTCGCCGGGAAGGAGGCCCGGGTTCGACCAGCTGAACTCGATCGAGTCGACGGACTGGGTCGAGGCGATGTCGGTGACGCGCGGAATCTGGTCGGAGTTGGTGCGGATGAGCACGATCGTCGCCACGACCCCGAGAGCGATCACGAGCACGGCGCTCACGATGAGCGCCCAGGCGAGCACCTGCATCCCCCGACCGTGCTGTTCGGTCTTCGTGCTCGCACTCGGCTGCGACGGTCCGGTGTCCCGGAACACGGTCCCGACCGGGGAGTAGTCGCTCTGGGCGCTGCGGCGGCGACGACGCAGCCGCGAACCCCCGATGTGGCCGGCCCCCGGCAGCGCCCGGATCCGGGTCCGATCGCCGAGCTCGCCGACCGTCGAGAGCGCCCAGTCGTCGACCGCGACCTCGACGGTGGTCTGCGGTAGACCGAGCTCCGCCTCGATCGCCTGGAGTTCCCGCACGAACTCGAGTGCGCTCGACGGCCGGTTGTCGGCCTTGCGCGACATCGCCTTCTGCAGCAGCCGCTCGAGCTTCTCGGGAACATCGGACCGGCCGACCGGCTGCACCTTCGCCCGATTGATGCGCGCGATGAGGTCGGTCGACTTGTTCGACTCCCCCGGGATCTCGAAGGGCGAACGCCCGGCGAGCAGCGAATACACGGTCGCTGCGAGGGACCAGACCTCGGAGGCGACCGTTCCCGAGGTCTCGTCCATGAGCACCTCCGGCGCCGACCACGGGATCGACATGCCGACCGCCTCGCGGTGCCCCGACTCGCTGAGCGTCGCCGCGATCCCGAAGTCGGAGAGCACCGGATGCCCGTAGGCCGTGAGCAGGATGTTCGACGGCTTGATGTCGCGGTGCAGGACGCCGGCGCGATGGGCGGTCTCGACGGCGCTGCCGATCTTCACGGCGATCTGGAGGACATCCGGAACCGGGATGCGTTCGCGCCGGTACCGCTCGCTGAGGGAGGGCGAGCAGAGCTCCATGACGAGGTAGGGCCTGCCGTCGGCGGAGACGCCGGCCTGGTACACGGTGAGGATCGACGGATGGGCGCTCAACTGCGCCATGAGGTTCGCCTCCGCCTGGAACATCTGCCGCACCTGGTCGTTGACGATCTCGCTCAGCATGACCTTCACGGCCACCTGCCGCCTCGGCATGTTCTGCTCGTAGAGGAAGACATCCGCGAACCCGCCCGAGCCGAGGATGTGCACGTGGGAGAAACCGGGCAGCACGGGAGGTTGCGACGGCAAGCGCCTGGCCATAGTGCCCCCTCGCTCACTCACTCGCGGGCACGATGCATCGGGTGCGCTCGCTTCGCCCAGTGCCCCATTTTAGGCAGAGAGGCCGGATCCTCGATTAAAGTATGACAGTCTTCACAGGTGGTGACCTCGCCCCACTTGTGGGGACTCCACCAACGGTTCAGACCCCGGGCGCCGTGTCCTCCACGTCGATCTCCTCTCCCCCGGCCCCGCTCACCTCGAGCACATCGATCACGATGGCGGTCACGTTGTCGCGGCCGCCGGCGGCCAGCGCCGCGTCCACGAGGGCGAGGGCCGTCTCGCGGGGGTTCAGGCCCGCTGCGAGGTGCAGCCGCAGCCGCAGTTCGCTCACCTCCCGTGTCAACCCGTCTGAGCACAGAAGCAGCCGTGACCCCCTGGCGACCGGCAGCAGCCAGAAGTCGGGGACCGGCTCCGTATTGAAGCCGACCGCACGGGTGACGACGTTGCTGTCCGGGTGGTGTTCGGCATCCGTCGAGCTGATGAGACCCGCGGTGACGAGCTCCTGAACGACCGAGTGGTCGACGGTGATCTGCGTGAGGACATTGTGGTCGAACAGGTACAGTCGCGAGTCGCCGACGTTGAAGACGACCCAGTACGGATGGCCGGCGTTCACGACGAGCGCCGCACCGGTCACGGTCGTGCCGACGCCCAACTCGCGCTCGTCGATCGCGTGGGAGATATCGGTGGTGGCGGCCCGCAGCGCCTCGACGATCGACTCGGCCTGCGTGAAGCCCTCCTGCGCAAGCTCCGCGAGCCGGGTCACGACCGCATCGCTCGCGACATCGCCGGCCGCATGGCCGCCCATGCCGTCGGCCACCGCGAAGATGGGGGCGTCCGCCACGAGGCTGTCCTCGTTGTGCGCACGCCTGAGCCCGACGTCGGTGGCGATGCCCCAGGCGAGCGTCACACTCGAGCCGACGCCCCCCGGCAGCGCGATCTCGCGTCGTTCGGTGTTATCGCCGAGAACTGTCACTGGTGGCCTTCCGCGCTCTGGTCGCCGGTACCCGGCACGATGACGACGCGGATGCCATCTCCAATATCCACTATCGAACCGTCGACCACGACGACCGACTCGCCCTGACGGAGTTTGACGGGGGAACCGAGCGGGTTGGTCACGAGCGTTCCGTTCGTCGACCCCAGGTCGGTCACGACGACGGTCGGGCCCTCCTGCCGGATCTCGAGGTGGGTGGATGACACCTCACGGGAGGGCGAGGGGACCATGACGAGCCGGGGAAGCCTGCCTCCGGTGATCCGCGGTGAGCTCGGCCGCCGACCGATGTAGGCGGGGACGTCGAGCGGGATCGGCTCGTGACTGCCGATGCGGATGAAGCTCACCGGATGGCCGGGCACCTCGGGATGGCCGAGCGCTTCGGGCTGGCCGATAGACTTTGGGCCCGCGCCGGGGCCCGCCCCGCCGGAGGGGGCCTCCGCCACTGGACGGGGCTTCGGCTGCGGGGACCGGCCCTCCCCGATGACCGTGTCGGCATCCGCGCCCGACGAGCCATCCACCATCGGCTCCACGAGAGCAGGCGGGGTGACACCGATGATGGTGTCCTCGTTCGGGTCGCCTCCGCCGACCATTCCGGTCACGCCCCCAGCCCGGCGACGAGGTTGATGACGGTCGCGAGGATGACCGCGCCGAACAGGTAGGAGAGGAGCGCGTGGCGCAGTGCCGTCATCCGGAAGGCCCTGCTGCCGAGCGCGGTGTCGGAGACCTGGTAGGTCATCCCGAGCGTGAAGGAGAGGTAGGCGAAATCGCCGTAGTCCGGTTCCTCCTCCTGATTGAAGTCGACGCCTCCCGGCTCACCGCCGTAGTAGAGAGAGGCGTAGCGCAGCAGGAAGAGCGTATGGATGAGCGCCCAGGACAGCGCGACACTGCCGATGGCGAGCGAGGCGAGGATGCCGCGCTCGATCCCGTCTGCGGACGCCGCCCGCACGAGGACGAACACCACGATCGCCAGCGAGGCGAGACCCGCCACGACGAGGAGTGCATCCGCGAGGCCACGGGAGGGGTCCTCGCGCGTCGCGTGAGTCCTGGTCTGATCGGGCCCCATCCGTCCGATACGCAGCCACACCCAGATCATCCAGGTGAGGGCTGCGACCATCCAGCCGAGGACGAGCGCATAGTCCCACGAGCCGAGCAGCCCAATGGCGACGGCGGTCGCACCTCCCGCCACGAGCATCCAGAGCACGCGCACGCTCGCGGCGTGCGAGCCACCCCCGGTCGACCTGCTGTCCACCTGTCAATCGTCGCACAGCCTGAAAACCACGTGTCGGCAGCTGTGCATTTTCTCACCCGGCTACCGGCCGATGTACGACATGACGTGCTTGACCCGCGTGTAGTCCTCGAAGCCGTAGGAGGAGAGGTCCTTGCCGTAGCCGGAGTGCTTGAAGCCGCCGTGCGGCATCTCGGCGACGATCGGGATGTGCGTGTTGATCCAGACGCAGCCGAAGTCGAGCTGCTTGGCGAAGCGCATCGCACGGCCGTGATCCCTCGTCCACACCGAGGAGGCGAGGCCGTACTGCACGCCGTTCGCCCACTCGAGCGCCTGCGCCTCGTCGTGGAAACTCTGGACAGTGACGACCGGCCCGAAGATCTCGTTCTGGATCGCCGCATCCTCCTGCTTCAGGCCCGAGACGATCGTCGCCTCGTAGAAGTATCCGGCCGCCCCCTGGCGTGCGCCGCCGAGCTCGACCTTCGCGTGCGAGGGCAGGTCGTCCACGATTCCCGCGACCCGCTCGAACTGGTTCGCATTGTTGAGCGGCCCGAACAGGATGCCGTCCTCGCCCGGAGCCCCGGTCCTCGCGTTCTTCCCCGCCCAGGAGACCATGGCCGCGACGAACTCGTCGTGGATGCCCTCCTGCACGAGCAGGCGCGTCGCCGCCGTGCAGTCCTGACCGGCGTTGAAGTAGCCGGCGGTCGCGATCCCCTCGACCGCGCGCTCGATGTCGGCATCCTCGAAGACGATCACCGGTGCCTTGCCGCCGAGTTCGAGGTGGACGCGTTTGAGATCGCTCGCCGCCGCCCTTGCCACCTCCATGCCCGCGCGCACCGATCCGGTGATCGACACCAGCTGCGGAATCCGGTGCTCGATCATAGCGGCGCCCGTCGTGCGGTCGCCGGTGACGACGTTGAGCACGCCCTTGGGCAGGAACTCGGCCGCCACCTCGGCGAGCAGGAGCGTCGCCGATGGCGTCGTGTCGGAGGGCTTGAGCACCGTCGTGTTGCCGGCGGCGAGCGCGGGCGCGAACTTCCACACCGCCATGTTGAGCGGATAGTTCCACGGCGTCACCTGGCCGACGACGCCGATCGGTTCCCGCCGGATGCTCGAGGTGTGGTCCTTCAGATACTCCCCGGTCGCCATGCCGGCGAGGTGGCGCGCCTCACCGGCGAAGAACCGGATCTGGTCGACCGAGAGCAGTATCTCGTCCTCGACCAGGGTCGCGCGCGGCTTGCCGGTGTCCTTCGACTCGAGGTCGGCGAATTCCTCGGCGCGACGCTCCACCTCGTCGGCGATGCGGAAGAGGGCGAGCTGCCGCTGCGCCGGGGTGGTCTCGCCCCACTCCTCGAAGGCCGCGGCGGCCGCGGTGAAGGCGGCATCGACATCTGCGGCGCTCGACACCGGCGACACCGCATAACCCTGCCCCGTCGCCGGGTCGATGACCTCGAAGGAGGAGTCGGTACGGGCGGCGACATATTCGCCGTTGATGAAGTTGCGAAGCTCAGCAGTGCTGTTCATGCCCTCCAACCTACTGGCGAAAAGGACACAGCGCCACGCTCTTGGCCACCGATTTCGTCGTTCCGGAGGTTGCGAAGTACGGATTCGCTTGTAAACGAGAGCTTTCACTGACAGAATCGATACATGAGTTCCGTCGGCAAACCGATCCAGCTCGACGACGTCTCCAAGGCGATCATCGAACAGCTGCAGTCCGATGGTCGGCGCTCGTACGCCGAGATCGGCAAAGCCGTCGGGTTGAGCGAGGCCGCCGTCCGGCAGCGAGTGCAGAAACTCACCGACTCCGGGGTGATGCAGGTCGTCGCGGTCACCGACCCCATGCAGCTCGGGTTCTACCGCCAGGCGATGATCGGCGTGCGGGTGACCGGTGATACCACTGTCGTCGCCGAGCGACTCGGTCGCATCAGCGCCGTCGACTACGTGGTGCTCACGGCCGGAAGCTTCGACATCCTCGCCGAGATCGTCTGCGAGAACGACGAAGACCTCATCGACCTGCTCAACAAGGAGATCCGGGGCATTCCCGGGGTCCACTCCACCGAGACGTTCGTCTACCTGAAACTCTACAAACAGCTCTACAACTGGGGAACGCGATAGAAATGACAACACTGGAAACGCCCATCACCACCTTCAACGAGGCCGAGCTTCAGCAGAAGGCCAAGGATCACCTCTGGATGGCCATGGCCCGCCAGTCCGTCATGGAGGACGGGCCCGGCGTGCCGATCATCGTGCGCGGTGATGGCCACCACATCTGGGACAGCAAGGGCAAGAAGTACTTCGATGGGCTGAGCGGCCTCTTCGTCGTCAACGTCGGCCACGGCCGCCGCCGTCTCGCTGAGGCCGCGGCGAAGCAGGCCGAGGAGCTCGCCTTCTTCCCGACCTGGTCCTACGCCCACCCCACCGCCATAGAGCTCGCCGACCGCCTCGCGGCCGAAGCCCCTGGCGACCTCAACCGCGTGTTCTTCTCCTCGGGCGGCGGCGAGGCGAACGAGACCGCCTTCAAGCTCGCCAAGTACTTCTGGAAGCTGCAGGGGCGGGGCACCAAGCACAAGGTCATCTCCCGCTTCATCGCCTACCACGGCACGCCGCAGGGGGCGCTCGCGATCACGGGCATTCCCGGCATGAAGGAGATGTTCGAACCGGTGACGCCCGGCGGCTTCCGCGTGCCGAACACGAACTACTACCGCGCCGACGAGGCCGGCTTCACCGGGGGAACCCCGGAGGCCTTCGGCCTGTGGGCGGCGAACCGCATCGAGGAGATGATCGAGTTCGAGGGGCCGGAGACGGTCGCCGCGGTGTTCCTCGAGCCCGTGCAGAACTCGGGTGGATGCTTCCCCCCGCCGCCCGGCTACTTCCAGCGAGTGCGTGAGATCTGCGACAAATACGACGTGCTGCTCGTGGCCGACGAGGTCATCACCGGATTCGGGCGCATCGGCAACACCTTCGCCTCGACAACCTACGACTTCGTGCCGGACATGATCACCTGTGCGAAGGGCATGACGAGCGGTTACTCGCCGGCCGGCGCGACGATCGTCAACGAGCGCATCTACGAGCCGTTCAAGCACGGCGACACGACGTTCTACCACGGTTACACCTGGGGCGGGCATCCGGTGTCCTCCGCCGTCGCCCTCGAGAACCTGGACATCATGGCCGAGGAGAAGCTGGGCGAGCGCGTTCGCGAGAACTCGCCGATCTTCCGCGCCACCCTCGAGAAGCTCATGGACCTGCCGATCGTGGGCGATGTGCGCGGCGACGGCTACTTCTTCGGCATCGAGCTCGTCAAGGACAAGGCCACTAAGGAGACGTTCACCGCCGATGAGTCCGAGCGCCTGCTGCGCGGGTTCCTCTCCAAGGCGCTCTTCGAAGCCGGACTGTACTGCCGTGCGGATGACCGGGGAGACCCGGTCGTGCAGCTCGCGCCGCCGCTCACGATCGGCCCTGCCGAGTTCGACGAGATCGAGGGCATCCTGCGGTCGGTGCTGAGCGAGGCGTGGACGAGGCTCTAGGGCGGGACCACCGGGACGTCAGCTTCTGGCTCGACTCGCTCGTCGAGTCGGGGTCGGATGATCTCACCCCGCGTACCTCGCTGCCCGGCGACCGCGAGTTCGATGTCGCGATCGTCGGCGGCGGCCTCACGGGCCTGTGGAGCGCGTACTACCTCCTGAAGCGCTCCCCCGGACTTCGGATCGCGATCCTCGAGAAGGAGATCGCGGGGTTCGGCGCATCCGGTCGTAACGGCGGCTGGTGCTCAGCGCTCTTCCCGGCATCCACTGCGGCACTCGAGCGTCGGCACGGGTTGCCCGCCGCGCTGGCCATGCGGCGCGCCATGATCGCCACGGTCGCCGAGGTCGGCCGGGTCACGACCGCTGAGGGCATCGAGTGCGACTTCGTGCAAGGCGGCACGCTGCTCTTCGCCCGTTCGAAGCCGCAGTACGTCCGCGCCCGCGAGGAGGTGGCCGAGGCCGAGCACTACGGCGTCGACCAGATCAGCTGGGACCGTGAGCGCACCTTCCCCACCAACACCCTCGCCACCGTT
This sequence comes from Leifsonella bigeumensis, assembly GCF_039537265.1. NCBI lineage: Bacteria > Bacillati > Actinomycetota > Actinomycetes > Micrococcales > Microbacteriaceae > Leifsonella > Leifsonella bigeumensis. Next base: position 1,429,413 of record NZ_BAABAE010000003.1, read on the forward strand.
CTCGAGCCCGCGTGCGCCCGCCTGCACCCCGGCAAGCTCGTGCGCGGTCTCGCGCGCGTCGTCGAGCGGATGGGCGCCGAGATCTTCGAACAGACCGAGGTACTGTCCTGGGAGCCGCACCGCGTCACGACCACGCGCGGCACGGTCATGGCGGACACCATCGTCATCGCGACGGAGGGCTTCGGCGCGAGTTTCCGACAGACGCACCGCCGCGTCCTTCCGCTGTACTCGCTCATGATCGCCACAGAGCCGCTTCCGGATGCGCTCTGGGACGACATCGGCATCGAGCACGGCCAGACGTTCGGAGACTTCCGGCACCTGCTCGTGTACGGGCAGCGCACGGCCGACAACCGGTTCGCCTTCGGCGGTCGCGGGGCGCGGTACCACTGGGGCAGCAGCATCCGCCCGGACTATGACACGGTTCCGCGAGTCTTCGAGCACCTGCGCCGCACCCTCGTGGAACTCTTCCCCCAGGTCTCGGATGCCGCGGTCACCCACCGCTGGGGCGGCCCGATCGGAGTCCCCCGCGACTGGCACGCCGCAGTCGACCACGACGCGGCATCCGGCATCGTCTGGGCAGGCGGCTACGTCGGGGACGGCCTGAGCACGACGAACCTCGCCGGCCGCACGATCGCCGATCTCATGACGGGCGAAGACTCCGAGCTCGTGGAACTGCCCTGGGTGAACCACCGCTCACGCGAGTGGGAGCCGGAGCCCCTGCGCTTCGTCGGTGCGAATCTCGGCCTTCTCGCCATGGAGCTCGCCGACCTCGAGGAGCGTGTCACCCGCCGCCCCTCGCTCGCCGCGAAGATCATGGCGCCGCTCGTGGGCGGCTGAGGAGACCTCGCTACGCCTCCGCTACGAGCTCCTCATCGGCCAGCACGGGCCCGGCGAACTGCGCATCGTAGAGCCGCGCGTAGGCGCCATCCGCCTCGAGCAACTCGGCGTGCGTGCCCTGCTCGACGATCTGGCCGTTCTCCATCACGAGGATGAGGTCGGCGTCGCGGATCGTCGAGAGCCGGTGCGCGATCACGAAGCTCGTGCGGTCGCTGCGCAGTGCCGCCATGGCGTGCTGCACGAGCACCTCGGTGCGGGTGTCGACCGAACTGGTCGCCTCATCGAGGATCAGGACGCTCGGGCGTGCGAGGAATGCCCGCGCGATCGTAAGCAGCTGCTTCTCGCCGGCGCTCACGTTCGAGGCCTCGTCGTCGAGCACGGTGTCGTACCCGTCCGGCAGGGTGCGCACGAAGCGATCCACGTAGGTCGCCGTCGCCGCGTCGACGATCTCCTCCTCCGTGGCATCCGGCCTGCCATAGGCGATGTTGTCGCGAATGGTTCCGGCGAACAACCAGGTGTCCTGCAGGACCATCCCGATACGAGAACGCAGATCGGAGCGCGTCATGGTGGCGACGTCGACGCCGTCGAGCGTGATGCGGCCCGAGTTCAGCTCGTAGAACCGCATGATGAGGTTCACGAGCGTCGTCTTGCCCGCACCCGTCGGCCCGACGATCGCGATCGTGTGGCCGGGCTCTGCCACCAGGTCCACGTGCTCGATGAGCGGCTTGTCCTCGGTGTAGCGGAAGGAGACGTCCTCGAACTCGAGACGGCCGCTCGTGACGGCCGGCGACGAGGCCGGTTCGGCATCCGGACTCTGCTCGTCGGCATCCAGAAGCTCGAAGACGCGCTCGGCGGATGCCACGCCCGACTGCAGGAGGTTCGCCATGCTGCCGAGTTGGGTGAGCGGCTGGGTGAACTGGCGCGAGTACTGGATGAAGGCCTGGATGTCGCCGATGCGCATCGCGCCGCCCGCCACCTGCAGGCCGCCGACGACCGCGATCGCGACGTAGACGAGGTTCCCGACGAACATCATCGACGGCATGATGATCCCGGACACGAACTGGGCGCCGAAACTCGCCTGGTACAGCTCCTCGTTCTTCTCGCCGAAGACAGAAGCGACCTCCTTCTGGCGACCGAAGACCTTGACGAGCGAGTGGCCGGTGAAGTTCTCCTCGATCTGGGCGTTCAGTTCACCGGTGTTCTTCCACTGCGCGACGAACAGCTTCTGCGAGCGCTTCGCGATGAGCATCGTGATGACGATCGTCAGCGGGATCGTCACGAGCGCGATGACGGTCAGCAGGGGCGAGGTCAACAGCATCATGAGGATCACGCCGACGACCATGAGCAGGGATGTCACGATCTGGCTGAGCGTCTGCTGGAGGCTCTGCGAGATGTTGTCCACGTCGTTCGTCGTGCGGCTGAGCAACTCGCCGCGCGGCGTCTTGTCGAAGTAACTGAGGGGAAGGCGGTTGACCTTCGCCTCGATGTCCTCGCGAAGGCGGTACACCGTGCGCTGCACGACGTCATTCAGGACGTAGGCCTGCAGCCATCCGAACACCGACGAGAGGATGTACAGGGCAAGCACCCAGATGAGGATCATCGACAGCGCATGGAAATCGATGCCGATCCCCGGTGTGAGGTGCATGCCGCTCAGCAGGTCGGCCTTGCCGTCCTCGCCCTGCGCCCGAAGACCGGCGATGAGCTGCGCCTTGGTGACACCGGCCGGCAGCGACTTCGAGAATGCCCCCTCGAAGATGAGCGTTGTCCCGTTGCCGAGCAGCTTCGGGCCGATCACCGTCATCGCCACGCTCGCAATCGCCAGCAGGAGCACCCAGATGATCCCGAACCACTCCGGACGCAGGCGTCCGATCAGCCGCTTCGCGGACGGACCGAAGTTCATCGACTTCTCGGCCGGCATACCCATGCCGCCGAACGGTCCGTGCCCGCCGGGCCCACGGCGCACCGGCGGGCGTGCCGTCGCCGTCTGCTGGCCGTTCTTGTCGTCGCTCATAGTGCTTCCTCCGCCGTGAGCTGCGATGACACGATCTCCGCGTACGTCGTATTGCTCTCATTCAATTCTTCGTGGGTGCCGATCCCGACGATCTCGCCGTTCTCGAGCACGATGATCTGGTCGGCGTCGACGATGGTCGACACCCGTTGGGCGACGATGATCATCGTCGCCCCCTTCACCTTGCGTTTGAGCGCGTGCCGGAGCCGCGCATCCGTGCCCGTGTCGAGGGCCGAGAAGGAGTCGTCGAACACGTAGATCTCCGGCTTCTTGACGAGCGCCCTGGCGATCGCGAGACGCTGGCGCTGCCCACCGGACACATTCGTGCCACCCTGCGAGATCTCTCCGTCCAGCCCGTTCTCCATCTCGAGGACGAAGTCCTTGGCCTGGGCGATCTCGAGCGCCTCCCAGAGCTCGTCGTCGGTCGCATCCGGCTTGCCGTAACGGAGGTTGCTCGCGACGGTGCCGGAGAACAGGTAGGGCTTCTGCGGCACGAGGCCGATGAGGCTCCACAGCAGGTCCGCATCGAGTTCGCGGACGTCCACACCATCGACCAGAACCGATCCTCCCGTCACGTCGAAGAGTCGCGGCAGCAGGTTCACGAGCGTCGTCTTGCCGGAGCCCGTGCTGCCGATGATCGCCGTCGTCTTGCCCGGCCTGGCCGCGAAGGTGAGGTTCTTCAGGACCGGCTCCTCCGCTCCCGGATACTGGAACGTCGCGTCGAGGAATTCGACGGTGCCGACCTCGGTGACCTCGGTCACCGGGTTCTCCGGCATGACGACCGACGTCTTCGTCTCGAGAACTTCACCGATGCGGTCCGCGCTCACCGCCGCGCGCGGAAGCAGGATGCCCATGAACGTCGCCATCATGACGCCCATGAGGATCTGGATGAGGTACTGGAGGAACGCCATGAGCGTACCGACCTGGATGTCGCCCTCCCCCACCCGGATGCCGCCGAACCAGATGACGGCGACACTGGAGACGTTCATGACGATCATGACGACGGGGAACATGAGAGCGAAGAGCCGGCCGGCGCTGACCGCCGTCTCGGTGAGGTCGGCGTTGGCCGTCGCGAAACGGTCCGTCTCATGGCGCTCCCGCACGAACGCGCGGATGACCCGGATGCCGGTGAGCTGTTCGCGCAGCACGAGGTTGACCCGGTCGATGCGCTTCTGCATGAGGCGGAAGAGGGGCACCATCCGGCTCATGATCCCACCGACCGCGACGAGCAGGACCGGGATGCTCACGGCCATGAGCCAGGAGAGGCCGACATCCTGCTGCAGCGCCATGATGACGCCGCCGATCGCAAGCATGGGGGCGGAGACGAAGAGCGTGCAGGTCATCAGGACGACCATCTGCACCTGCTGCACGTCGTTGGTCGTTCGCGTGATGAGCGACGGAGCGCCGAACTGCGAGACCTCGCGCTCGGAGAACTCGCTCACCGTGCGGAAGATGCCGCTGCGCAGGTCGCGACCGAGCGACATCGCGACCTTCGCGCCGAAATAGACGGCGGTGATCGCACAGGCGACCTGCAGGAGGGTGATCCCGAGCATGACGGCGCCGACCATGAAGATGTAGGGCACATCCCCCTTGGCGATCCCGTCGTCGACGATGTCGGCGTTGAGGCTCGGCAGGTAGAGCGAGGCGAGCGACTGGGCGAGCTGGAACACCCCGACCGCGACGAGGAGACGCCAGTACGGCTTGAGGTATCGGCCGAGAATCTTGAGGAGCATGGGTTGTCAGTCCTGGCTTTCTGTTGGATGCGTGTGATGCAGGATCCCGTGGAGGATGATCGAGGCGAGTTCTGCCGGTGTGAACTCCATGCCGTCGTTGAAGTGGGGCACGGAGGAGGCGAAGGTGACCAGCCGGATGATGTGCGCGACGCGGTCGGCCGGCCAGGCGAGCTTCTCCAGGTCGGGCGCGAGGACTTCGGCGATGATGTCGGCGAACATCTTGCGCTGGTGCGTGTGCGACGGACGCTCGTGGCCCACGATGGCCATGATCCGGAATACGTCGTGAAACCGCCGCTGCATGAGCGTGATGATCGAGATGACCTTGGTGTGGAGGTCGAGTTCCGGGTCGATCCGGCGGAGCTCGCGTCGCAGCGGCTCGGGGTCGAGGAACCGCGCGATGGCCGCCCTGATGAGGGTTTCCTTGTCGCCGAACGCACGGAAGATCGTTCCCTCGGCGACACCGGCGGCCTCGGCGATCTGCTTCGAGGTCACCTCGAGTCCGTGCTCGGCCAGGAGCGGAATGACCGCATCGATGATCATCGCCTGCCGGTCTTCGACGGAGAGCGGGCGTGCGCGACCGCTCGTCGTCAGGGGGTTGGTCACGATTTGCACGAGGGGAATCGTAACTGAGTGAGCACTCACTCCGCAACTCGACGAACACCCGTTCGTTCAGGGCGGAATTCCGAGGACCTCGCCAGGGCGCCTAAGCTCGAATGGTTGTTTCTTCAGGGAGGATGCGAGATGTCGAAGGCGGTCAGGTACAGCGAATACGGTGGTCCGGAGGTGCTCGAAGTCGTCGAGGTGCCCGAACCCCATGCCGGCGATGGCGAAGTGCGTGTCGCCGTGCGAGCCGCGGGCCTCAACCCCTTCGACTTCAAGGTGCGCCGGGGTGGCTACATCCCGAACCACCAGCTCCCCTCGCTGCAGGGCGCCGAGTTCGCCGGAGTGATCGACGAGGTCGGCGCCGGCGTCACGGGCTTCTCGGTCGGCGATGAGGTGCTCGGCTGGATCGGCCGTGGCGCGCAGGCGGAGTACGTCGTCGTGCCGGCGGCCCACGTCGCCGCGAAGCCCGCCGGACTCGACTGGGCTGTCGCCGCCTGCGTCGGACTCGTCGCGAACACCGCGCGCCGCGCGGTCGACTCACTCGCGCTCGGCTCCGACGACACCGTTCTCGTGACGGCGGCGGCCGGCGGCGTCGGGGTCATAGCCGTGCAATTCGCGAAGGCCACCGGCGCGACGGTCGTCGGCACCGCGAGCGAGGCCAACCACGAGTTCCTGCGCGGGCTCGGGGTGATCCCCGTTGCCTACGGCCAGGCCTCCGACGGCACGAGCGAGCTCGAGCGCCTGCGCGCGGCAGTGCGGGGGCCGTACACGGCCGCACTCGACAACATCGGCGGGGATGCCATCCGCACGGCCCTCGCGCTCGGCATCCCGGCGGACCGCGTCAACACGGTCGCCGACAAGGCCGCGGTCGAGGAGCTCGGCGTGCAGGGCGTCGGCGGCGGGAAGAAGACCTCCGAGGAGCTCGCCGGGTTCGCCCGGCAGGCGGCCGAGGGAGAACTCGTCGTCCCGGTACGCAGCACCTACCATCTGCCGGATGTCGTGGCGGCGTTCCGGGACCTCGAGACCGGCCACGGCCTCGGCAAGATAGCGCTGCTGATCCCCTGATTCAGCCGAAAACGGTGTCGGCTGAAAGTCGTGTCAGCTGAAGCCCGTGTCAGCTGAAAATCGTGTCGATCTCGGCGAGCTCGGCGGCATTCGGAATCCAGGCCGTCGCCGCCGCGACGTTCTGGCGCACCTGCTCCGGGGTCGTGGCCCCCGCGATGACGCTGGCGAGGTTCGGCTGGGCGAGGAGCCAGCCGAACGTCGCCTCGAGCATCCTCATTCCCCGTGCGTCGCAGAACGCCTGGAAGCGCTCGACGGCGTCCCAGTCCACGCGATCCATCAGGTGGCGCTTCTCGGTCATGACGCGCGAGCCCTCCGGCCCGCCTGCGCGCGTGTATTTGCCGGTGAGGATGCCGTTGTGCAGCGGGAAGAACGGCAGGAAGCCGAGCCCGTACTGCCGCACGGCCGGCAGCACCTCCGTCTCGACGCCACGCGCGAGCAGACTGTACTCGTTCTGCGCGGAGACGAATCGCGGATGCCCGCCCAGCCGCGCCGTGAACTCCGCCTCGGCGATCTGCCAGCCGGCGAGGTTCGAGTGGCCGTAGTAACGGATCTTGCCCTCGGTGACGAGATCGTCGAGCGTCGCGAGCGTCTCCTCGATGGGCGTGAGCGGATCGGGGGCGTGCAACTGGTAGAGGTCGATCCAGTCGGTCTGCAGACGGGTCAATGACGCCTCGACGGCGAGCCGGAGGTAGCGGCGCGACGCCCGGGCGCCCCAGTCCGGGCCGTTGGCGCCGGCCATGTCCATCCCGAACTTGGTGGCGAGCACGATGTCGCCGCGCCGGCCCTTGAGGGAGTTGCCGAGCAGGGTCTCGCTCAGCCCTCGCTCCCTGCCGTAGATGTCGGCCGTGTCGAAGAAGGTGAGCCCGGCGTCGATCGCAGCGCCGACCACGGCATCCGTTCCCGCCTGGGTCTCGGTCGCCGTACCGGCCCGGCCGAGATTGTTGCAGCCGAGTCCGATCGTGGAGACCCGCAGGCCCGAGGTTCCCAGGTTGCGGTAGCGGATGGGGTCGGTCGCGATCTCGTAGTTCGGCTCTGTCATGCTCCTACGCTATCCACTCCTGCACAGCACGGCACTCGCCTCGTTCTCCACCGTCGGAGCACTCGTGCGTCCGAGGTGTCAGCGCGGGGGCGTAGCGTCGAAGCATGCCGAACACCACTTCCCCCGCCTGGCTCCGCCGGGTCGATAGCCCCCTCGGTCGCCTCGAGCTCACGAGCGACGGCAAAGCCATCACCTCCCTCTCGATCGAGAAGGACGGCCACCTCCCCCTCGAGTCCGCGCCCGAGAACTCGAACCGCGTGCTCGATCGCGCTGCCCGCCAGCTCGACGAATACTTCGCCGGCCGGCGCCGCTCCTTCTCACTCACTCTCGCCGCTCACGGCACCGAGTTCCAGCACGCCATCTGGGATCAGCTCTCCGCCCTCGAGTGGGGCGAGGTGACGACCTACGGCGAGCTCGGCCTCGGAACAGGTCGGGCGACCGCGGGACGTGCCGTCGGCGGGGCCATCGGCGCGAATCCGATCCCGATCATCGTCCCCTGCCACCGCGTTCTCGGTTCGGATGGCCGCGTCACCGGATACAGCGGCGGCAACGGCATTCCCACCAAGCTCTGGCTGCTCGAACACGAGGGCATTCTGCTCGCCGCGTGATCGCGCCCCTGCCGGAGAGACTCAGACGACGAGTTGCAGCTCCCCCGGCTCGCCCCTCTCGAGGCGAATGCCTGTCGCGGCCGCCCAGCGCAGGAGCGAATCGGCATCCGGATGATCGACCTCGGCGAGCAGCAGGGCTCGCACGAACTCCCCCTTGCCCTTCTTGTTGAAATGGTTGAGCGCTCGTCGGGCGCCGCCGCCCTCCTCGGTGACGACACGCAGGAACAGTGAGTGCTCCGGCGCCGGCCCGAGCACGGCGTAGGACTCTGAGCGCAGGTCGAGGATGAGCCCGGGAAGGTGCGCCAACTCGCCCGCGAGCCCGGCACGCCAGGTGCGTCCAAGAGGATGCCCGGGCAGCCGGGAATCGTGCGAGAGCCGGTAGGCGGGGATCGGGTCGGTCGCACGCACGAGCCCGAAGAGTGCCGAGTGGACGACGACGCTGGTTGCCGCGAGGCTGCGGGCGGCAGCAGGAAGCGACGCGGCATCCAGCGCTTCGTAGAGCACGCCCGTATAGCGGTCCATCGCCGCCATGACCGGCGAGTGGCGCAGCGCCCGGTTCCGGTCGATCTCGAACAGCTGTGTCGCACCGAGCTTGAGCGCCGCAGCGGCCTTCCGTCGATTGCTCGACAGCGAGCGCACCGCGGCGAGCATGCTCCGGCGCACCGGGTTCAGTGCGGGGAACCCGAGGGCTCCCAGATCGAGCGCGGTGCCCTCGACGCCCCCATCCCGTTTGGTCTCAGAGGGAGGAAGAAGAACGTGCACTAATGCGTGGCAGTGTCGGTGTGCACCAGTTCGGCGGCGCGCGCCACGACCGTGACGGTGTCGTGCTCGACCGACAGGAAGCCGTCCTCGGCACTCGCCTTCACGACGGTGCCGTTCTCCAGTGTGATGCGCACCTCGCCCGTGTCGAGGATCGCCAGCACGGGCTCGTGCCCGGCCAGGATCCCGATCTCGCCGATCAGGGTCTTGGCCACCAGCTGGCGCGCCTCGCCCGACCACACCTCCTGGTCGGCCGAGACGACGCTCACATTGAGAAGGGCCATGTCAGCCGTTCTCCTTCTGGATCTGCGCCCAACGCTCCTCGACATCCGAGATCGAACCGACGTTGAAGAACGCCTGCTCGGCGACGCTGTCGAAGTCACCGCGGCAGATCGCGTCGAACGACTCGATCGTGTCCTTCAGCGGAACCGTCGAGCCCTCGACACCGGTGAACTTCTTCGCCATGTAGGTGTTCTGAGAGAGGAACTGCTGGATGCGGCGAGCCCGCGAGACGGTGATCTTGTCCTCTTCGGAGAGCTCATCGACACCGAGGATCGCGATGATCTCCTGCAGCTCCTTGTTCTTCTGAAGGATCTGCTTGACCGTCGTGGCCACCCGGTAGTGGTCGGCACCCAGGTAGCGCGGGTCGAGGATGCGGCTCGTCGAGGTGAGCGGGTCGACAGCCGGGTAGAGGCCCTTCGACGCGATCTCACGGCTGAGCTCCGTCGTCGCGTCGAGGTGCGCGAAGGTGGTCGCAGGGGCCGGGTCGGTGTAGTCGTCGGCGGGCACGTAGATCGCCTGCAGCGAGGTGATCGAGTGACCGCGCGTCGAGGTGATGCGCTCCTGCAGGATGCCCATCTCATCCGCGAGGTTCGGCTGGTAGCCGACCGCGGAGGGCATGCGGCCGAGCAGCGTGGAGACCTCGGAGCCGGCCTGCGTGAACCGGAAGATGTTGTCGATGAAGAGCAGCACGTCCTGCTTCTGCACGTCGCGGAAGTACTCCGCCATCGTGAGTGCGGACAGCGCGACCCGAAGACGCGTTCCCGGCGGCTCGTCCATCTGGCCGAAGACGAGGGCGGTCTTGTCGAAGACGCCCGCCTCCTCCATCTCGTGGATGAGGTCGTTGCCCTCACGGGTACGCTCGCCGACACCGGCGAACACCGAGACACCGCCGTGGTCCTGGGCGACCCGCTGGATCATCTCCTGGATGAGCACGGTCTTGCCGACGCCGGCGCCGCCGAACAGGCCGATCTTGCCGCCGAGCACGTAGGGGGTCAGCAGGTCGATGACCTTGATGCCGGTCTCGAAGAGCTGCGTCTTCGACTCGAGCTGGTCGAAGGCCGGCGGCTTGCGGTGGATCGGCCAGCGCTCGGAGATCTCGATCTTCTCGCCGGGCTCGGCGTTCAGGACCTCGCCGATGACGTTGAAGACCTTGCCCTTCGTGACGTCGCCGACGGGTACCGAGATGGCCGCCCCGGTGTCGCGAACCTCCTGGCCGCGAACGAGGCCGTCGGTCGGCCTGAGCGCGATGGCGCGCACGACATCGTCGCCGAGGTGCTGCGCGACCTCGAGGGTGATCTCGTTCGACTCTTCGCCGATCGTGATGGTCGTCTTGAGCGCGTTGTAGATCTCGGGGATCGCATCGTGCGGGAACTCGATGTCGACCACCGGACCGGTCACGCGGGCGATCCGGCCCACGCCGCCGGCCTTCGTCGGCTTCTGCGTCGAGGCGGCACCCTTGCGTGCGGCGGGCTTCCTCGCGGCGGGCTTCTTCGCCGCGGGCTTCTTGTCGGCCGGAGCTGTCGTCGTCATGGCTATCCTGTTTCTCCTGTGTTGGCTACTTCGCCGAGACGAGGGCGTCTGCGCCGCCCACGATCTCGGAAATCTGCTGAGTGATCTCGGACTGACGGGCGTTGTTGGCCAGTCTCGTGTAGTCCTTGATGAGCTTGTCCGCGTTGTCGCTCGCCGACTTCATCGCCTTCTGGGTGGCAGCGTGCTTGCTCGCCGCCGACTGGAGCATCGCGTTGAAGATCCGACTCTCGATATAGACCGGGAGCAGGGCATCCAGCACATCGTCGACGTCGGGTTCGAACTCGTAGAGCGGGAGGATCACGCGCTCACCGGGTTCTTCGACGCCCTCGACGACCTCGAGGGGAAGCAGTCGAACGACCTCCGGGGTCTGCGTGAGCATGCTGACGAAACGGTTGTAGACGATGTGGATCTCGTCGACTCCCCCCTCGGATGCCGGCTGCATGAAGCGGGCGACGAGTGCTTCGCCGATCTCGTGCGCCGTCGAGGACTCCGGACTGTCCGTACCGCCCACCCAGTACTGCTCGATCGGGCGCTTGCGAAAGTTGAAGTACGCGATGGCCTTGCGTCCGACGAGATAGTGGACGACCTCCTTGCCCTCCGAGCGCAGGCGCGCAGCGAGCTCACCCGCCTCTTTGACGACGTTCGTGTTGAACGCTCCGGCGAGACCCCGGTCGGACGAGAAGATCAGGATCGCCGCCCGCTCGACCTTCTCCGGCTCCGTCGTGAGCACGTGATCGACGTTCGAGTAGCTGGCGAGAGCCGATACGGCGCGCGTGACGGCGCGCGAGTATGGGCCCGAGGCCGCGACTCGCTGCTGTGCCTTCTGGATGCGCGAGGCGGCGATGAGCTCCATCGCCTTCGTGATCTTCTTGGTCGTCTGGGCAGAACGTATCTTCTGCCGGTAGACCCGAAGTTGTGCTCCCATTGTTTTCTACCGGCGCTTCTTCACGACGATCTGCTCCTGCGCGATGTCCTCAGGGGCGATCTCCTCGAATTCCTCGTGACCGGCGGAGATGAGCGGCTTGCCCTCTCCTGTCTGGAACTCGAGCTTGAACTTGTCGACCGCCTTGTCGAGAGCGTCGACGGTCTTGTCATCCAGTACGTTCGTGTCGCGCAGCGTCTCGAGCACTTTCGTGTTGCGTCCGAGGTAGTCGAGCAACTCGCGCTCGAAGCGCAGGATGTCTTCGACCGGCACCTCGTCGAGCTTGCCGTTGGTTCCGGCCCAGATCGACACGACCTGGTCTTCGACCGGGTACGGCGAGTACTGCGGCTGCTTGAGCAGCTCGGTGAGGCGGGCGCCGCGGGCGAGCTGGCGGCGGCTTGCCGCATCCAGGTCGGAGGCGAACATCGCGAAGGCCTCGAGCGAACGGTACTGGGCGAGCTCGAGCTTGAGCGTTCCGGAGACCTTCTTGATGCTCTTGACCTGGGCGTCGCCGCCGACTCGGGAGACCGAGATGCCGACGTCGACGGCCGGGCGCTGGTTGGCGTTGAAGAGGTCCGACTGAAGGAAGATCTGGCCGTCGGTGATCGAGATCACGTTGGTCGGGATGTAGGCCGAGACGTCGTTGGCCTTCGTCTCGATGATCGGCAGACCGGTCATCGAGCCTGCGCCGAGCTCGTCGGAGAGCTTGGCGCAACGCTCGAGCAGACGCGAGTGCAGGTAGAACACGTCGCCGGGGTACGCCTCGCGTCCCGGCGGGCGGCGCAGCAGCAGCGACACGGCGCGGTAGGCCTCTGCCTGCTTGGAGAGGTCGTCGAAGACGATGAGCACGTGCTTGCCGCCATACATCCAGTGCTGGCCGATGGCGCTTCCGGTGTAGGGGGCCAGGTACTTGAAGCCGGCCGCGTCGGATGCCGGGCTCGCGACGATCGTCGTGTACTCCATCGCCCCGGCGTCCTCGAGGGCGCCCTTGACGCTCGCGATGGTCGAACCCTTCTGACCGATGGCGACGTAGATGCAGCGCACCTGCTTGTCGACATCCCCGGATTCCCAGTTGGCCTTCTGGTTGATGATCGTGTCGATCGCCAGCGCCGTCTTGCCGGTCTGGCGGTCGCCGATGATGAGCTGGCGCTGGCCGCGGCCGATGGGGATCATCGCGTCGATGGCCTTGATGCCGGTCTGCATGGGCTCGTGGACGCTCTTGCGCTGCATGACGCCCGGCGCCTGGAGCTCGAGCGCGCGGCGGCCCTCCGACTTGATGCCGCCGAGACCGTCGATCGGGTTGCCGAGCGGGTCGACGACCCGGCCGAGGTAGGCGTCGCCCACCGGCACCGAGAGCACCTCGCCCGTGCGGGTGACCTCCATGCCCTCCTCGATGCCGCCGAACTCGCCGAGGATCACGACGCCGATCTCGCTCTCCTCGAGGTTGAGCGCCAGTCCGAGCGTTCCGTCGGCGAACCGCAGGAGTTCATTGGCCATCGCACCGGGCAACCCCTCGACGTGGGCGATGCCGTCCGCGGTGTCGATAACGTGGCCGACCTCGGTCGCTCCGGCCTTGTTCGGCTCGTACGACTTCGCGAAGTCCTGGAGGGCGTCGCGGATCTCGTCCGGGCTGATCGTCAGTTCTGCCATTGTCATTCCTCTGCATTGCGGAGCACGGCGGCTCCTTGGGTATTCTCAGCCGCTATCCCGCGAGCTGAAGCCTGAGTTCTTTCAATCGGGTCGCGACGCTGTCGTCGATCACGTCGTGGCCCACCGCAACCCGGACGCCACCGATGAGTTCCGGGTCGACGACCTGGTTGATGCGCAGGTCGCCATATTTCTTCGCGAGTCCGCTGCGCAACCGATCGAGCTGTGCCTGCGCGAGCGGCGAGGCGACCGTGACGGTTGCGATCGCCAGCGACGACTGGTCGGCGACGATGTCGGCGGCATGCCGCAGGAGTGCACCGATACGCCGGCCGAGCGGCTGACGGACGAGATGCCCGAGGATCGAGATCGTCTGTGCGCTCGCGCGGCCCTCGAGCAGTCTGCTGACGAGGGCGGCCTTCGCTGCAGGGTCTCCGAGCTTGCTTCCCACGGCGAGTTCGAGTTCCGCGTTCGAGGCGACGAGCTGGCCGAAGGCGAAGAGCTCGGCGGGGATGTCGATCGCCGAGTCCGATGAGCCGTCGACCGACGACGCCATGATCCGAAGGCCCAGTTCTTCGATGCCCTCGAGGAAGTCCGACTGCGCGGACCAGCGACTCTGCGCGAGTACAGCGATCAGCGCACGCGCCTCGCTTCCCAGGGAACCGAATACGGCGTCGACGAGGTCGGCCTTGTCCTTCGGATCCGCGGAGGTGTCGGTCAAGGCGCCGAGGAGCTGGGCGGAGGCGCCGACCGCCCGTGCCGCCGAGAAGATCTCGTCGCCGACGGCCAGCGTCGCGGCGGCCGGCCGGGCGGCAAGAGCCGCCTTCGCCGCTACTACCGCTTCCCTGGTCGCTGATCCCATTACTTGCTCGTTCCCACGGCGCTGTCCGCCTCGAGATCGGCGAGGAAGCGGTCGACGATCGCGGCCGACTTCTTGTCGTCCTCGAGGCTCGTCCCGATGACACTGGAGGCGAGGCTGAGCGCAAGAACGCCGACCTCACTGCGCAGCGAGGCGAGCGCGTTCTGCCGCTCCACCTCGATCGTCGCCTGGGCGGCCGCGGCGATGCGACTCGCCTCGGCCTGGGCCTGCTCCTTCAGTTCGGCGAGAATCGCCGCGCCGTCGACGCGGGCCTGCTCGCGGATGCGGACGGCCTCACTGCGCGCCTCGGCCAGGGCGGCCTCGTACTCGCCCTTGCGGGCATCCGCCTCGACCTGGGCCTTCTCGGCGCGCTTGATGCCGCCCTCGATCGCCTCGCTGCGGGCATCGAGCGCGCGCGTGACGTTGGGCATGACCACCCTGAGGATCACGATGAGCACCACGATGAACGCGATCGAACCCCAGATCAGGTCGGGCAGCTCCGGGAGGAGGATGCTGTGCTCGGACCCTTCTGCGGCCGGCTCGGCGGCGGTGAGGATGAATGCGGTGTGCATTCAGGGCTCCTTTGGATTGGCGGGACGAAGAGGCTTACGGCGCGGGGAACGGAATGAAGGCGACGCCGATGGCGATGAAGCAGAGCGCTTCGGTGATGGCGATACCGATCCACATCAGGGTCTGGAGACGACCGGCGAGCTCGGGCTGGCGCGCAACCGACTCGACCGTCTTTCCGACGATGACGCCGACGCCGATACCGGAGCCGATGGCCGCGAGGCCGAAGGCGAGCGGTGCGATGTGTCCGACGAGATTCATGGTGTTCCTTTCGAGGTGTTACGTGGGTGCCGGGAGCTCAGTGCTCGTCGGCCAGGGCCAGCTGGATGTAGATGGCCGTGAGGATGGCGAAGATGTAGGCCTGCAGGGCCGCGACGAAGATCTCGAGGACGACGAAGGCGATCCCCATGAGGAGCGTCCCTGCTCCGATCAGGCCCCAGGCGCTCCCACTGATGAGCATGTCGAAGAAGAAGCCCGTCGCGAGGAAGCACAGCACGAGCAACATGTGCCCGGCGACCATGTTCATGGTGAGTCGGAGGGTGAGGGTGATCGGCCGCACGATGAAGGTCGACAGGACTTCGAGGACCGCGATGATCGGCTTGATCGCAACCGGTACCCCGGGAAGCCACAACGCGTTCTTGAAGAAGCGGCCCACCCCGAACTTGCGGATGCCGGCATAGACGAAGGTCACGTAGGCGATGATCGAGAGGATGATCGCCTGCCCGATGAGGCCTGTGCTCGCGATCTGAAGCCCGGGGATGGTGCCCGTGACATTGAGTGCGAGCGTGAGGAAGAAGATCGTCATGATGAGAGGGGCGAATCGCTTGCCCTCCTTCTCACCCAGCGTGTCGATCGCGATGCCCTTGCGCGCGAAATCGATGGCGAACTCCATCGCGACCTGGCCACGACCCGGGACGAGCTTGAGACTCCGCGTGCCGAGCCAGAGCACGAGCAGGAGTACGGCGACCGCGAGGAGCCGGATGAGCATGATGCGGTTGAGCTCGAAAGGCGTGCCCACGAAGAGGATGGGTGCCGGGAAGAACTCGTTGATCGACGGGCCCACGAAACCGCCGTCGCCCGTCTCGTCAGCGGCGACGAGAAGCGACGTGGTCAAGACAGAGGCGAGCAGGGTGAACTCCAGACGTGGGGCGCGATGCGCAGCGTTCGGACAGGCGAAACCTCGACAACACTATCAAGAATCGGGGGACGTTTTCTCCACGCGATCCGCCTCGTCCCCCGGCAACGGCACATCGACATAGGGTATGCGGCTGGTCTGGAGCGCGACGATGTCGACGATGAGGAATCCGACGACGGCGGCGAGCGAGGCGACGAAGAACACCATCGGATCGAGCCAGGACTGCCACCGCAGCCAGATGGCCACGCCCACGAAGACGAG
Source organism: Leifsonella bigeumensis (assembly GCF_039537265.1). NCBI lineage: Bacteria > Bacillati > Actinomycetota > Actinomycetes > Micrococcales > Microbacteriaceae > Leifsonella > Leifsonella bigeumensis. The sequence goes on from NZ_BAABAE010000003.1 coordinate 1,445,265, forward strand.
GAGCTTCGCGATCCAGGCTCCGACGACGATCCCGAAGAAGCGGAGATCCGACGCCGAGCCGCCCGTGACCCTCCACGCGACGAGCATGCTGACCGCGGTGAGCCCCATGAAGACGGCCGCGAGCAGGGCGCCCATGAGGGCGCTCAGGATGCCCGGGACGCCGGAGACGATGAAGCCGATCACGGACCCGACGACGGCGATGACCAGGGTGACCAGGCTCCCGTAGCGCAGTGCCCTCGCCGGGACCGGAGTCGTTCTCCGCTCGGTCATGATGGGCTTCCCTTCGTCGCGGTGGCTCTGCGCAGACTCCTGCCCAGCGGGGCGAGCGTGACGGCCGTCGTGATGGCGAGTCCGACGACGATGAAGGCCAGCGACCACACCCAGGGTACGAAGAGGAAGCTCAACACCCCGATGGCGACGACGGCCGTCCACGAGTAGAAGATCAGCACCGCCTGCAGATGGGAGTGCCCCATGTCGAGCAGCCGGTGGTGAAGGTGCTTGCGGTCGGCGCTGAACGGCGATTTGCCGGCGAGCATCCGGCGGGTCACGGCGAGCACGAAGTCGAGGATCGGGATGAGCAGGATTGCGAAGGGAAGGAGGATCGGGATGAGGGCGGGAACCAGGAGCTTCCCGGACTGCAGCGAACCGGGGTCGATCTGTCCGGTGACCGAGATCGCCGAGGTCGCCATGAGCAGGCCGACCAGGAGGGCGCCGGCGTCGCCCATGAAGAGCTTCGCCGGATGCCAGTTGAACGGCAGGAACCCGGCGCAGGCGCCGATGAGCACGGCCGTGATGAGCGAGGCGAGGTTGAAGTACTCCGTCTCCCCCACGGCCCGCGCGAGCCAGTAGCTGTAGATGAAGAACACGCCGTTCGCGATGATCGCGACGCCGGTCACCAGCCCGTCGAGGCCGTCGATGAAGTTGACCGCGTTCATGACGAGCACGACGGCACCGACGGTGAGCACGAGGCCCAGCACGGGCGGGACGACCGTGATCCCGAGCGAGGACTGCGACCCCTGCGAGTTGACGCCGACCGGCACGGTCACGAGTTGCACGCCCTGCCACACGAGGAGGCCGGCGGCGATGATCTGCCCGGCGAGCTTGGTGAGCCAGTCGAGGTCCCAGATGTCGTCGGCCACGCCGATGAGCACGATGATGAGCGCCGCACTGAGAATCGCCACGACCTGTCCGGGTCGGGCGAACACGAGATGGAACCAGCTCACCTGGCTCGCCACCGCGAAGGCGGCGAGGACGCCGAGGAACATCGCCACTCCGCCGAGCCTCGGAGTCGGCGTCGAGTGCACGTCGCGGTCGCGGATGCTCGGGTACAGGCGGTACTTCGCGCCGAGCCGGCGGATGAGCCAGGAGAATCCCGCGGTCACGATCGCAGCGATGAGCGCGGCGATGATGTAGAAGATCACTTCAGGGCCCCGAGGATCGCCTCATCCGGGATGGCCCCGTGGCGCACGATCCGCAGCTCCTTGCCGACGAGGAGGCCGGTGGCATCCACGATCGTCGAGCCCGTGTCGTTGCCCGGCACGATCTCGGCTCCCGCTGCGGGGCCCACCGGGCCGCCGTCGAGGTAGACCGTGACGGCCTCCCCGAGCGCGATATGCGCATCCTGGGCCGTCGTCGCCGCGGGCCTGCCGGTGAGGTTCGCCGAGGTGACCGCGAGCGGGCCGGACTCCGAGAGCAGTTCGAGCGCGATGTCGTTGTCCGGCATCCGGAGCGCGACGGTGCCGTGGGTCTCGCCGAGATCCCACTTGAGCGACTCCCGCGCGGGGACGATGACGGTGAGCGCTCCCGGCCAGAACGCCTTGACGAGCCTGCGCACCTCGTCGGGGATGCTCTCGGCGAGCGCGTCGAGGGTCGGGATGCCGGGGATCAGCACGGGAGGCGGCGCCTCGGGGCCTCTGCCCTTCGCTTCGAGCAGCCGGCGCACCGCGGCCGGGCTGAAGGCGTCGCAGCCGACCCCGTAGACGGTGTCGGTGGGCAGCACGATGAGCTCCCCCATGCCGAGGGCCTGCCGCGCCAGGCGCATGCCGGTGAGGAGCTCGGTGCTGTCCGAGCAGTCGTAGATGGTCGCCATGTCGCTTGCCATCCTACTTCGGGCAGACTGGACATCCGGCGGCGGACGGCGCTGCCGGCGGCCTGGGTGCCGGAGGAAGGGAACCTGAGTGGATCTGTACCTGTTCGACTTCGACGACACGCTCTACGACTACGACTTCCGCATGCGGCTGCCCGCGCTCGCCCTTCTGACCGGGGTCAGCCAGTACACCCTCGCGAAGAGCTGGTGGGCCGGCGGCTTCGAGCGACGTGCGGAGGCCGGCGAGTGGCCGACCTCCGAGGAGTACCTCGCGAAGTTCACCGAGGTCACCGGCGCGGCGCTCACGCTCGAGGGCTGGCGGGAGGCGCGCATGCTCGCGAGCACGCCCATCCCCGGCGCAGTCGACGCCCTCCGTCGCGCGGCGGACCTCGGCACGGTCGCCGTGCTCACGAACAACCCTGCGCCGTTCGCCGAGTCGTTCTCCTGGCTCGCGCCGGATGTCGCGGCCATCGTGGGCGACAACGTGCTCGTGAGCAGCGACCTCGGCGTTCGGAAGCCCGATGCCGCGATCTACCGGTTGGCCATGGAGCGATTCGGGGCGAGCCCGGAGACCACGTTCTTCACCGACGATTCGGAGGCGAACGCCGAGGGGGCATCCGCCGTCGGCATCCGCGCGCATCACATCGAGGTAGTGAACGGCGTCCCCGGGACCCATGGTCTGGACGCGGCCATCGCGGAGTTCGCCGGGCGGGGCTGACCGCCGCAGCGCGAGGGCCACCGCAGCGCGAGGGTCACCGCAGCGCGGTCGTCGCCCTCGGCCGACCCAGCAGGTCGGGGTGGGTCGCCGCCGCGCGCCAGCCGTCTGCGGCGAGGAGGCTGCCGATGGCCTCGCCCTGCAACTCGCCGTGCTCGATCACGAGGGTTCCGCCGGGGTGCAGCAGCCGCAGCGCCGTGCGGGAGACGGTGCGCACGACGTCGAGTCCGTCCTCGCCGCCATAGAGGGCCGTGGCCGGGTCGAAGAGACGGACCTCCGGATCGCGCGGCACGGCATCCGTCGGAACGTAGGGCGGGTTGGAGATCACGACAGCGGCGCGCCCATCGAGCTCGGGGAAGGCGTCGGCGAGGTCGCCGAGCACGAGTTCGAGGTTCTGGGCCCCGGATGCGGCGACGTTACGCTCCGCCCAGGCGTGCGCCTCCGGCGAGAGCTCGATCGCGAACACCCGCGCGTGGGGAACCTCGGTGGCCAGGGCGATCGCGATCGCGCCGCTTCCGGTTCCGAGGTCGACGGCGACCGGCTCGGGTTCTGCGGTGGCGAGAAGAGCGTCGATCGCGAACTGGGCGACCTGCTCGGTCTCCGGCCGCGGGACGAAGACGCCGGGGCCGACCGCGAGCTCGAGGTTGCGGAACGGTGCGCGCCCGGTGAGGTGCTGGAGCGGTTCCCGCGCTGCGCGCCGCGCGACGAGCGCCTGGAGGGCCGCGCGCTCATCCTCGCTGACCTCGGCATCCATTGCGATCCGCGCCTGCACTTCTCCCCTGCCGAGGCCGACCACATGCCCGATGAGCAGCTCGGCATCGACCTCCGGGTCGGGCACGCCCGCGGCGGCGAGTTCGGCGACGGCGCGATCGCGCAGGGCTCGGATCGTGGTGGGCATTCGTCCATTGTGGCCCGTTCGGACGAGTGTGCCCGCCGAGGCGCCATCACTCGTCCGTTGGACCATCACTCCGCGGGCGCCTCAGGCCGTCCCTGGTCCTTCAGGCGGAGATGGCTGGCGGGTCCGCCTTGCAGCGCCCAGGCATCCCCGGCCATCGCCTCGAAGAGTTCGCGATCGATCGCCTCGAACCTCTTGATGTAAATACAGCTCTTGCCCGCGGTGAGTGGGCCGAGTTCTTCCAGGCGCGGATCGGGGTCGTAGGCGTTGTAGAGCCCGTAGACCGACATCGAAGCCGCCCGGGGCGAGAGGCCCATGATGAACGCGTCACCCTCGTGGCCGGAGTCGTAGCGGTAGTGGTACGAACCGAAGCCGATCATCGAGGGACCCCACATGACCGGCTCCTCGCCCGACACCCGCCGCAGGATCGCGATGATCTCGCGGGCATCCGCGAGACGCCGCGCGTTGGTCACGGTCGCCAGGAACTCTTCGACGGGCACCGCCGTCGGCTGGGTCGTGATCTTGCTCCTGGAGCCGGCCATGGGGCCAGATTACGCGGCTGTGCAGGCCTACGCATCTGCGCCGAGGTCGGCGAGCCTGGCCTCCTCGTCGAACTGGATGCAGGAGTCGATCACGGCGTCGAGGGCGCCGTTCATGACGGCATCCAGGTTGTAGGCCTTGTAGCCGGTACGGTGGTCGGCGATCCGGTTCTCCGGGAAGTTGTAGGTGCGGATGCGCTCGGAGCGGTCCATCGTGCGGATCTGGCTCTTGCGGGCGGCGGAGTCGAGCTCGGCCTGCTCCTCCTGCTGGCGGGCGAGGATGCGGGCGCGCAGCACGCGCATGCCGGCCTCGCGGTTCTGCAGCTGACTCTTCTCGTTCTGCATCGAGACGACGATCCCGGTCGGGAGGTGGGTGATGCGCACGGCGGAGTCCGTCGTGTTGACCGACTGGCCGCCCGGGCCGCTCGAGCGGTAGACATCGATCTTGAGATCGTTCTGATTGATCTCGACCTCTTCGGGCTCGTCGACCTCCGGGAAGACGAGCACGCCCGTCGTCGAGGTGTGGATGCGGCCCTGCGACTCGGTGACCGGGACCCGTTGCACGCGGTGCACGCCTCCTTCGTACTTGAGGTGCGCCCACACGCCCTGCGAGGGGTCCGTGGCGTTCGACTTGATGGCGACCTGGACGTCCTTGTAGCCGCCGAGGTCGCTCTCGTTGCGCTCCAGGAGCTCGGTCTTCCAGCCCTTCGACTCCGCGTAGTGCAGGTACATGCGCAGGAGGTCGGCCGCGAAGAGCGCGCTCTCGGCGCCGCCCTCGCCGCCCTTGATCTCCATGATCACGTCGCGCCCGTCATCCGGATCGCGTGGGATCAGGAGCCTGCGCAGCTTCTCCTGCGTCGTGACGAGATTCTCTTCGAGCGCGGGGATCTCGGCCGCGAAGGAGTCGTCCTCCTTCGCGAGCTCGCGCGCGGCGGCGAGGTCCTCTCCGGCCTGAACCCAGTGCTCGTGCGCGGCCTTCACCTGGCTGAGCTCTGCGTAACGCCGGTTGATCTTCCTTGCCCGGGCGGCATCCGCGTGCACGGCCGGATCGGAGAGCTGAACCTGCAGGTCTTCGTGCTCGGCCAGCAGCACTGCCACTGACTCGAACACGATTAGTCGTCCTTGCTCGCGCCGGCTACGCCGGGAAGGGACTTCTGGATCTGCATGAGGAACTCGACGTTCGAGTTGGTCTCCTTGAGCTTGCCGAGCACGATCTCGAGCGCCTGCTGCTGCTCGAGGCCGGCGAGAGCGCGACGCAGCTTCCAGGTGACCTTGACCTCATCGGCGCCCATGAGCATCTCCTCACGACGGGTACCGGATGCGTTCACGTCGACGGCGGGGAAGATGCGCTTGTCGGCCAGCTGGCGTGAGAGGCGCAGCTCCATGTTGCCGGTTCCCTTGAACTCCTCGAAGATGACCTCGTCCATCTTGGAGCCTGTCTCGACGAGCGCCGTGGCGAGGATCGTGAGGGAGCCGCCGTCCTCGATGTTGCGCGCAGCGCCGAAGAAGCGCTTCGGAGGGTAGAGCGCCGAGGAGTCGACGCCACCGGAGAGGATGCGCCCCGAGGCCGGAGCGGCCAGGTTGTATGCGCGGCCGAGGCGGGTGATCGAGTCGAGCAGCACGACGACGTCGTGGCCCAGCTCGACGAGGCGCTTGGCGCGCTCGATCGCGAGTTCGGCGACCGTCGTGTGGTCCTCGGCCGGGCGGTCGAAGGTCGAGGCGATGACCTCGCCCTTGACCGTGCGCTGCATGTCGGTGACCTCTTCCGGTCGCTCGTCGACGAGCACGACCATGAGGTGGACCTCAGGGTTGTTCTTGGCGATCGCATTGGCGATGGCCTGCAGCACGAGCGTCTTCCCCGCCTTCGGCGGCGAGACGATGAGTCCGCGCTGGCCCTTGCCGATCGGTGACACGAGGTCGATGATGCGGGTCGTGAGCTTGCCGGCCTCGGTCTCCAGGCGCAGGCGCTCGGTCGGGTACAACGGGGTCAGTTTGCCGAATTCGACGCGCTCGGCGGCGGCATCCAGCGGGAGGCCGTTGATCGAGTCGATCTTGACGATCGCGTTGTACTTCTGACGGCCGGGGTTCTCGCCCTCCCGCGGCTGGCGGATCGCACCGACGACGGCGTCGCCCTTGCGCAGGTTGTACTTCTTGACCTGGCCGAGCGAGACGTAGACGTCGTTGTTGCCGGGAAGGTAGCCGCTCGTGCGTACGAAGGCGTAGTTGTCGAGCACGTCGAGGATGCCGGCGACCGGGATGAGGACGTCGTCCTCGGTCAGCTCCGGCTCGAGGTCGTCGTTCCCGCCCTGGCCGCGACGCTTGCGGTCGCGATAGCGATTGCGGCCGTTGCGGTCGTCGCCGTCCTGCTGACGGCCGTCCTGCTGACGGCCATCCTGCTGGCGACCGTTCTGCTGGCGGTCGCCTTGCTGGCGGTCGCCCTGCTGGCGGCCGTCCTGCTGGCCGTCGCCCTGCTGCTGCTTGTCTCCGCCGCCACGGTTGCGGTTGCGGTTGCGGCTGCGCTGGCCCGCAGCGTTCTCGCCCTCGTGGTCGGATTCCTGCCCGGGCTCCTGCGACTCCTTCTGCTCGGCGGGCTGCTCGGCGGGCTTTTCGGCGAGCTTCTCGGCTGCCGGTGCCTCCGCCGGTGCCTCTGCCTGCGCCTCCGCCGGCGCATCGACGACCGTGCTGGTCACGACGCCCGCTGCCGCGGTGGCACGGCGCGGTGCGCGCTTCCTGGGCGCGGCCGCCGGTGCGGCATCCGTTTGTGCGGCATCCGCCTGCGCGGCATCCGCCGGTGCGGTATCCGCCGACGGGGCAGCTGCTGGTGCAGCCTGTGCTGCCTGGACCTCGGAGATGGTCTCCACGAGTTCTCCCTTACGTAATTTTGCGGCGCCACTGATGCCGAGCTCCGTGGCCAGGGCCTGGAGTTCGGGCAGTCGCAGCGCGGTGAGCGTGACTCCGGCATCCGGCCCGCTGGCGCGGACGTTCGGATCCGTCACGATTGGATCAGTCACTGAGAGGGTTCCTTTCCCCTGCCGAGCGCTCGCATCGACGATGCGCCGCCACTCGCAGCGGAGATTGTCGCCGGATGCCCGTCACCGGGTCTGTGCGGGTGCTCAGGGTGGGGATACGGCGAATGCTGGTGATTTCATCCGGGCTCCCCCACTGGATCAGTCAGACTGGATCAGTCGGAGACTTCTACCGGATGCACCATCACTGTAGCACCTTTGAAGTCGACGGCCAGCATGAGCGCCTGCCAGGTCGAGGCCGAATTCTGCTCCACGAGTTCGGCGGCCCTCAGACGCTGGCTCGGGTCACTGCCGAGCACGAGCACGGAAGGACCGGCACCGGAGACGACCGCGGCGAGGCCGTGAGAGCGCAGCATCCGGATGAGATCATCGGTCTCGCGCATGGCACTCGCACGGTAACTCTGGTGCAGCCGATCCTCGGTGGCCGCGAGCAGGAGCTCCGGGCTCTGCACGAGCGCGGCCACGAGGAGCGCACTGCGCGACACGTTGAAGATCGCATCCTCGTGCGGGACGGATGCCGGCTGCAGGCTGCGGGCGAGTGCGGTCGACATCGCCGCCTCTGGCACGAACACGACGGCGGAGACGCCACGGTGCGCGATGAGCTTCTTGTGCTTCGGGCCGTCCTCGGCGACCCAGGCGATCGTGAGCCCGCCGAAGAGAGCGGGCGCCACGTTGTCCGGATGTCCCTCCAGGTCGGTCGCGAGCTCCAGCAGGGTGACCGCATCGAATTCGACGATCCCGTCGAGCAGTCCCCTCGCGGCCATGATCCCGGAGACGATCGCAGCGCCGGACGAGCCCAGCCCCCTGCTGTGCGGGATGGCGTTACGGGCGACCATCTCGAGCCCCGGCATTGGGACACCGGCCTTCTCGAAGACGTACGCGATCGAGCGGGCGACGAGATTCGACTCGTCGGTCGGCACCTCCCCCTCCCCAACACCGATGACCGTGACGTGCACGCCGGGCTCGGCGCGCACCGAGACCTCGAGCTCGTCGTAGAGCGAGAGCGCGAGCCCGAGCGTGTCGAACCCCGGGCCCAGGTTCGCGGTCGTCGCCGGCACCTTGACCGAGACGGCGGTGCCCACCGGGATGGTCGGGGTCGCGGTCATCCGCGTTTCTCCTGCGCAGCCAGCCCCAGCAGCCCGGCGATCTCGTCGGTGTCGACCGGCACGACCGTGGGCGCGACCTCGGAGCCGTCCGGCTGCCGCACCGCCCACTGCGGGTCCTTGAGCCCGTGACCGGTGACCGTGATGACGACGGTCGACCCCTTCGGGATCTCCCCGGCATCCGAGCGCTCGAGCAATCCTGCGACACCGATTGCCGACGCGGGCTCGGCGAACACCCCGACCTCGGCCGAGAGGATGCGATGGGCCTCGAGGATGCGCGCATCCGAGAACATGCCGAAGTACCCGTTGCTGTCCTCATGGGCGGCGAGCGCCAGCTTCCAGGATGCCGGGTTGCCGATGCGGATCGCGCTCGCGATCGTCTCCGGGTCCTTGACGACGTGGCCGCGCACGATCGGGGCGCTGCCCTCTGCCTGGAAGCCGAACATCCGGGGCAGCCTCGTCGTGGCACCGCGGGCGAGCTCCTCACGGTAGCCACGGTGGTAGGCCGTGTAGTTCCCGGCGTTGCCGAGCGGGACGAGGTGGAAGTCCGGCGCGTCGCCGAGCACCTCGACGACCTCGAAGGCCGCCGTCTTCTGCCCCTCGATGCGGTCGTTGTTGACCGAATTGACCAGGTGCACGGGGTAACGGGCGTCGAGCTCGCGCGCGATGTCGAGGCAGTCGTCGAAGTTGCCCTCGACCTGCAGCAGCTGCGCGTTGTGGGCGATCGCCTGGCTGAGCTTGCCCAGCGCGATCTTGCCCTGCGGCACGAGCACGGCCGCCGTGATGCCGGCCTTCGTGGCGTAGGCCGCCGCCGAGGCGGAGGTGTTGCCGGTCGAGGCGCAAATGACGACCTTCGCGCCGTGCTCGACGGCCTTGGAGACCGCCATCGTCATGCCGCGGTCCTTGAAGGAACCGGTCGGGTTCATCCCCTCGAACTTGATCCACACGTTCGCGCCCGTTCGCGCGGAGAGCGTCGCCGCGTCGATGAGCGGGGTGCCGCCCTCGCCGAGCGTCACGACCGGCGTCGCCTCGCTCACATCGAGCCGGTCGGCGTACTCGCGGATGACCCCGCGCCACTGTCGGGACGTGCTCGGCTGGGACATGCTCACAGTCCTTCAACTCTCAAGACGGATACAACGGATTCGACGACGTGGGACGCGGCCAGGGATGCGACGGTCGCGGCAAGGGATGATTCGGACGCCTCGTGAGTGCCGATTACAAGGGTAGCGGTGGGAGCCGTGTGCTCCGGACCCGACGCGACCGACTGCACGAGGGTCTCGACCGAGACGCCGTGCTCGCGGAACAGGTCGGCGATCTCGGCGAGCACCCCCGGCTGGTCGAGCACGGCGAGGGTGATCTGGTAGCGCGTCGTGATGCTCGACATGGGCAGGATGGGCAGGCTCGCGTGCCGGGACTCCGCGATGCCCGGTCCGCCGATGACGTGGCGCCTGGCCGCCGTCACGAGGTCGCCGAGCACGGCGGACGCGGTCTCCAGCCCACCGGCCCCTGCACCGTAGAACATGAGGTCGCCGGCGGCCTCCGCCTCGATGAAGACCGCGTTCTTGCCCCCGTGCACCGCCGCGAGCGGATGGTCGGCGGGGACGAGCGCGGGATAGACGCGCGCGCTCACGCCCTCGGTGCCCTCCGCATCCGTCAGCCTCTCGCAGATCGCGAGGAGCTTGATGACGTAACCGGCCCTCGTCGCGGCCTCGACCTGCTCGAGTGTGATCGCGGCGATGCCCTCACGGTGCACCGACTCGAGCGGGACGACGGTGTGGAACGCGAGGCTCGCGAGGATCGCCGCCTTCTGCGCCGCGTCGAAACCGTCGACATCGGCGGTCGGGTCGGTCTCGGCGAACCCGAGTTCGGTGGCCGTCGCAAGTGCCTCCTCGAGCGTCGCCCCCGTCGTGTGCATGCGGTCCAGGATGAAGTTCGTCGTTCCGTTGACGATGCCGAGGATGCGTTTCACCTGGTCGCCGGCGAGGCTGTCGTGCAACGGCCGGATGATCGGGATCGCCCCGGCGACCGCCGCCTCGTAGTAGAGCTGGGCGCCCACCTGCTCCGCGGCCTCGAAGAGCTCCGGGCCGTGGGTCGCGAGGAGCGCCTTGTTGCCGGTGATGACATCCGCCCCGGAGTTCAGCGCCTGCAGGATGTGCTCGCGCGCCGGCTCGAGGCCCCCCATGAGCTCGATGACGATGTCCGAGCCCAGGATGAGCGAGTCGGCGTCGGTCGTGAGCAGCTCGCGGGGAAGGTCGGCCGTGCGCTCGGCGTCGAGGTCGCGCACCGCGATGCCGACGAGTTCGAGCCCGGCGCCGACCCGTTCGGCGAGCTCCGGGCCGTGCTCGAGGAGGAGCGCGGCGACCTGGGCGCCGACGTTCCCCGCGCCGAGCAGCGCGACTCGCAGGTTGCGGTATTCGATCATCGGGTGGCTCCTTCGCCGCTCGCGGTGGGGTTCAGGCCGGTGTCCCTGGCGAGGAGGTCCGCCTCCGTCTCGCCGCGCACGATCACGCGCGCCGCCCCGTTGGCGACCGCCACGACGGGCGGCCTCACGAGGTAGTTGTAGTTGCTCGCGAGCGACCAGCAGTATGCGCCGGTCGCCGCGACGGCGAGCAGGTCCCCCGGTGCGACATCGCCCGGCAGGTAGTCGGCATGCACGACGATGTCGCCGCTCTCGCAGTGCTTGCCGGCGATCCGCACGAGAACGGGTTCGGCATCCGAGGCGCGACCCGCGATCCGCGTGGAGTAGTCGGCGCCGTAGAGCGCAGGACGCACGTTGTCGCTCATCCCGCCGTCGACGCTCACATAGCGGCGGACCGCGCTCCCGAATGCGGTCGCGACCTCGACGTCCTTGATCGTGCCGACCGTGTAAAGCGTGAGGCCGGCAGGGCCGATGACCGCCCGGCCCGGCTCGATCGCGATGTTCGGGACCGCGACGCCGTTGCGCTCGGCCTCGCGGGCCACCGCCTCGGCGAGTTGCTCGGCCATGAGCTCGATGGGGGTCACCCGGTCGACCGAGGTGTAGGCGATCCCGAAGCCACCGCCGATGTTGAGCTCCGGCACGGGGCCGCCCTCAAGCAGCATGGCGTGGACGGCGAGCAGCCGCCCGATGGCCTCGACGAAGCCGCTCACGTCGAAGATCTGCGAGCCGATGTGCGAGTGCAGGCCGAGGAACTCCAGCGATTCGAGGGAGCGGATGCGTGCCACGTGCCCGGCGACCTCGCCGAGCGGGACACCGAACTTCTGGTCCTCGCGGGCGGTCGCGAGGTACTCGTGGGTGTGGGCGTGGACGCCGGTGTTCACGCGGAGGCGCACGCGCTGGACGACCCCGTGCCGGCGGGCGGCGTCGGCGACCCGTTCGATCTCGATGGCGCTGTCGAGGACGACGGCGCCGACGCCCGCGGCGACCGCACGGTCGAGTTCATCGAGGCTCTTGTTGTTGCCGTGCAGGCCGAGGCGAGAGGGGGCGATTCCTGCGGCGAGGGCGAGGGCGAGCTCTCCTCCGCTCGCGACGTCGATCGCAAGCCCCTCCTCATCCATCCAGCGCGCGACCTCGGCCGAGAGGAACGCCTTCCCGGCGTAATAAACCGTCACCGTGGCGCCGATCGCGGCGAAGGCGGTCTCGAAGGAGGTGCGGATGCGGGCGGCACGCGCGCGGGCATCCGCCTCGTCGAGCACGTAGAGCGGCGAGCCGAACTCGGCCGTGAGCGCGGATGCCGGGACTCCGGCGACCTCGAGCTCGCCCCCGGACGCGCGCCGCGCGTTGGCGGACCATACGCCGTCGGCAAGCGCGTTGCTGTCGGCCGGGGCTTCGAGCCACGGCGGAGCGAGCGGGTTGGCGGTCACAGGAGTCTCACTGGATTTCTCGGCCTCACGGCGGTCAACGGCGAGGCGAGCGAACCCGGCTTGGTTCCTGAAGCCCCTGCAATCCTATGGCAGGCTCAGTGGGCCGGACCAGCATGGACGGGAACGGCGGAGACCGTCCGGTCGATCGTGAACTGTCCGAGGACGCGGGTGCCGAGGTAGATGACGCAGCTCTGGCCGGGCGCGACGCCGCTGAGCGGCGCATCCGGGATTGCGACGAGTTCAGCAGGATCGGGCTCACCGTCGCGCAGGAAGAGCGCGGCCGGAACCGGGTCGGCATGCGCCCGGATCTGGATCTCGCAGGCGAGCGGCTCGGTCGTCTCCGGCGACATGAGGGTCTCCGGCGCGGCGCCCGCCCAACTGAACCGGGAGCCGGCGACCTCGGCGACGTCGAGCGCCTCACGCGGCCCCACGACGACCTCATTGGTCTTCGGCCGCACCTCGAGCACGAACCGCGGCTTGCCGTCATCGGCGGGGAACCCGATGTTCAGCCCCTTGCGCTGGCCGACCGTGAAGGCCGCGGCTCCCTCGTGTGTGCCGAGCTTCGCGCCAGTGCGGTCGAGGATGTCGCCGGATTCGGCCCCGACCCGTTCGGCGAGCCAGCCGCGGGTGTCGCCATCCGGAATGAAACAGATGTCGTGGCTGTCGGGCTTGCTCGCGACCGAGAACCCGCGCTCGGCAGCCTCGGCGCGCACCTCGGCCTTGCTGGGGGTCGCGCCGAGCGGGAACATGCTGTGGGCGAGCTGCTCGGCGGTGAGCACCCCGAGCACGTAGGACTGGTCCTTGGCCCAGTCGGCGGCGCGATGCAGTTCGCGTCGACCGTCCGCACCGGTCACGATGTTCGCGTAGTGGCCGGTCGCGACGGCGTCGAACCCGAGGTCGAGCGCCTTCTCGAGGAGCGCGGCGAACTTGATGCGCTCGTTGCAGCGCAGGCACGGGTTGGGGGTGCGGCCGGCCGAGTACTCGGCCACGAAATCGTCGACGACGTCGAGCTTGAAGCGCTCGGAGAAATCCCAGACGTAGTACGGGATGCCGATGAGGTTCGCGGCGCGCTGGGCGTCCATCGAGTCCTCGATCGTGCAGCAGCCGCGACTGCCGGTGCGCAGAGTGCCCGGCATCCGGCTGAGGGCGAGATGCACCCCGACCACCTCATGGCCGGCGTCGACGGCGCGCGCCGCCGCGACGGCGGAGTCGACTCCGCCGCTCATCGCCGCCAGGACCTTCATCGTTCCAGTGTAGGCACGCGCGCAGAGTACCCCGCCCGAAGCGCCCTCTCGTGGGCCGCCGGAAGCGCGGCGAGCAGCATGTCGACGTCGGCCGGTGTCGAGGTGTGCCCGAGGGTGAACCGGAGCGCACCGCGCGCCTCCTGTTCATCGAGCCCCATGCCGAGCAGCACGTGGCTCGCCTCGGGGATCCCGGCCTGGCAGGCCGAGCCGGTGCTCACCGAGACGCCCGCCGCATCCAGCAGATAGAGCAGCGAATCGCCCTCGCAGCCCGGGAAGGTGAAGTGCGCGTTGTTGTCGAGACGATCGACCGGATCCCCGCGCAGGATCGCGGACGGCACGGCCTCGCGGACCCCGCCGATGAGCCGATCGCGCAGCCCCGCCAGTTCGGCGACCGGATGCGCGGCGGCGACCGCGAAGGCATGCGCGGCCGGAGCATCCTGGGTTCCCGACCGGACCTGACGCTGTTGGCCACCGCCGTGGATGAGCGGAACGACGCTCGCCCGCCGCGAGAGCGCGAGGGCGCCCATCCCGAGCGGACCACCGATCTTGTGCGCCGAGACCGAGAGCGCGGTGAGCCCCGACGCGGCGAAGTCGATAGGCACATGGCGCCAGGCGGCCACGGCATCCGCATGCACGGGAATGCCGTAACGCGCCGCGATGGCGACGAGCTCGGCGACGGGCTGGATCGTCCCCACCTCGTTGTTCGCCCACAGGACCGTGAGCAGCGCCACGTCGTCATGCTCCGCGAGCGCCGCCTCCACCGCTTCGGGGCGAATGCGTCCGAGATCGTCGATCGGAAGCCACTCGAGGATCGCACCCTCACGCTTCTCAAGCCACTCGACCGTGTCGATCGTCGCGTGGTGCTCCCCCCGGGGAACGAGGATGCGCCGGCGATGGGCGTCCCGGCCGGTCGCCGCCCAGTACAGTCCCTTGATCGCAAGGTTGACCGACTCTGTTCCGCCCGAGGTGAAGACGACCTCGATGGGGTCGCAGCCGAGACTCGTCGCGATCCCCTCCCTGGCCTCCTCGAGCATCCGCCTGGCGTTCTGGCCGTCGCTGTGGATCGAGGACGGGTTACCGACGAGCCCGAGCGCGTCGATCCAGGCCTCCCGCGCGGCCGCCAGCATCGGCGTCGTCGCCGCATGGTCGAGGTAGACCGCCATGCCACTCCCTCCGCGCCCGTCGCGGGAAGCGCCTCCCGCACTCAATTACTCTAGGACGATGCCCACCGCAGATCCCCGGCAGTCGCCCGATGGGCTGCACGACGGGCTGCACGACCTCGGTGTGACGCTGACCCCGGATGGCGGCACGATCCGGGTCTACTCGGCGAGTGCGCGCGCCCTGGAGCTGTGCCTGTTCTCCCCCAGGGATCCGACCTGGGTCGTCTCGACCGTCCCGCTCACGAAGGACGAGGCGAACGTCTGGTCCGCGACGAGCGACGCGCTCCGGGGCGGCGCGACCTACTCGCTGCGCGCGAACGGGCCGCGCGATTCGGCAACACCCTCCGGCAGCCGCTTCGACCCGACCCTGCACCTCCTCGATCCCTACGCTCGCGGGCTCGTGCGCACCCCCGCAGGCGACTGGCGCTCGAGCGTCGTGGACGACCACTTCGACTGGGGAGGGGTCGAGAAGCCGGCGACCCCGCTCGACCACACGGTCATCTATGAGGCGCATGCGAAGGGCATGACCAAGCTCAATCCGGCAGTCCCTGAACGGTTGCGCGGCAGCTACGCGGGCCTCGCCCACGAGTCGACGATCGGCTACCTGAAGGACCTCGGGGTCACGGCCGTCGAGTTGCTGCCCGTCCATCAGTTCGTCACCGAGCAGCGGCTCAAGACGATGGGCCTCAGCAACTACTGGGGTTACAACAGCCTCTCCTTCTTCGCCCCGCACGCCGCCTGGGCCTCGCCGCGCGCACAGAAGGGCGGGCCGGCGCTCATCCTGCGCGAGTTCAAGGGAATGGTGCGGCTGCTGCACGAGGCCGGCATCGAGGTCATCCTCGATGTCGTCTACAACCACACCTCCGAGGAGGGCCCCGGCGGGCCGACGACGAGCCTGCGCGGCCTGGACGACTCCACCTACTACCGGCAGGACGCCCACGGCGACTACGTCGACACGACCGGATGCGGCAACTCGCTCGACACCTCGAAGTCCGCCTCCCAGCGGCTCGTTCTCGACTCGCTGCGGTACTGGGCGAACGAGGTGCAGGTCGACGGGTTCCGCTTCGACCTGGCCGCCACGCTCGCGCGCGACGAGAACGACGACTTCGACCCCGAGCATCCGCTGCTCACCGCGATCCGGGACGACCCCGCTCTCGCCGGCACCAAGCTCATCGCCGAACCATGGGATGTCGGGCCGGACGGCTGGCAGACCGGCCGGTTCCCGAACGGCTGGCTCGAGTGGAACGACCGCTACCGCGACCGCGTGCGGCAGTTCTGGTTGAGCGACGTCTCGGCGGTGCGATCCACGGGCACCGCGCCGATCGGCATCGGCGGGTTCGCGACGAGACTCTCCGGCTCCTCCGACCTGTTCTCCGGCGAGCGCGGTCCGATCGCCTCGGTGAACTTCGTCACCGCCCACGACGGCTTCACCGCCTGGGACCTCGTCTCCTACAACCAGAAGCACAACCTCGGCAACGGCGAGGACAACCGGGATGGAACCGACAACAACCACTCCTTCAACCACGGCATCGAGGGGCGGACCGACGACGCGACTATTCTGACGACCCGTCGGAAGGCGCTGCGAAACCTCCTGGCGACACTCCTGCTCTCGGCGGGTACCCCGATGCTCACGGCGGGAGACGAGATCGGCCGCAGTCAGCGCGGCAACAACAACGCCTACTGCCACGACGACGAGCTCAGTTGGCTCCCCTGGGAGCGCGAGGAGTGGCAGGAGGATCTCTACGCGATCGCCCGCGCCGGCATCCGCTTCCGGCTCGACAACCCGGCAATGCGTCCACGCGATTTCGGGGTGTGGGGCGAGACGCTCGAGACTGCGACCCAGATGGACTGGTTCAACTCGGCAGGGGTCTCCATGTCGATCGAGGACTGGGACTCGCCTGCCGAGCGAACCCTGCAGTACCTCGCAGCCGCAACCCACGAGGTCGACGGGTTCAACCGCATTCTGCTCGTGGTGCACGGACTCGAGGCCGAGGAGAAGGTGGTGCTCCCCGCGCACGCCGGCGTGACTTCCTACACCCTCCTGTTCGACAGTGCCTTCGACTGGATCGAGCAGAGCGAGCACGCGCCGGGGTCGACGATCGCGATGTCACCGACCTCGATGAAACTGTTTCGGGCGCACCACAGCTCCTAGACGGCCGCGGAGCCGCCCAGTTCCTGAAACGCCGTGATCTGCAGCCCGC
Source organism: Leifsonella bigeumensis (assembly GCF_039537265.1). Classification (NCBI taxonomy): domain Bacteria; kingdom Bacillati; phylum Actinomycetota; class Actinomycetes; order Micrococcales; family Microbacteriaceae; genus Leifsonella; species Leifsonella bigeumensis. Next base: position 1,462,077 of record NZ_BAABAE010000003.1, read on the forward strand.
CCGGGGCCTCCAGCCGCGCGTTGAGCGAGTTCCACGGCGTCCTGGTCGGCGGCGCGAGAACCTCGGCGCCTGCAGCGGCGAGGCGTGCGGTCGTTGCGTCGGCATCCGGGACCTCGAAGGCGACCCGGATGCTGAGGGTCGACCGCCTCGCCACCGGGCGCCCGACTTCGACCTCGTCGATCATCCGCACCTGGGCCGGATTGGCGAGCTCGAGAGTGGCCGACGGGATGGAGAGGATCGCGACCCTGGCTCCGCCCTCCCCCGAATAGGACTCGCTCTCCGGGAGGCCGAGTACGTCGCGGAAGAACACGAGCGCTTCCTCGTAGTCCTCCGCCTCGACCACGAGGCGCATCTGGGATACCGGTGAATCCGTCATGCCCCCAGCCTCCCATAATCCGTTTGTGCGCGACTTTGGTCGGAATGAGGATCCCACGCCGACCAAAGTTGCGCACAAACGGGGGGGGCGGGAGGAGGGCGGCTACCTGAGTGACTTCTGCAGGAGGATCGTGCCGAGCCAGCGCTCGAACTTGTATCCGACCCGCCCCATGCGGCCGATCTCACGGAAACCGAAGCTCTCGTGCAGCGCGATCGACGCCTCAGCTCCCTGGTCGGCGATCACGGCGATGAGCTCCTTGATGCCCACCGCCCTCGAGCGCTCGATGAGCTCGGCGAGCAGCACGCGGCCGAGCCCCTTGCCGGTCGCGGCCGGACCCAGGTAGATCGAGCTCTCACCGGTGTAGCGGTAGGCGGCCCGCTCCCGCCAGGGCGCGACATAGGCGTAGCCCAGGATGCCGCCGCTCGGACTCTCCGCGACGAGGTACGGCATCCCGAGCTTCACCAGGTGCTGGAACTTCGCGCGCAGCTCCCGCAACCTCGTGGGCTGCTCATCGAAGGTCACGGTCGAGTTGGCGACGTAGTGGTTGTAGATCGCGAGGATGTGCGGAAGGTCGGCGATGCGCGCGTCGCGCAGCATATAGGAGAAGGGAGCCTCGGGCTCCTCCGGCGAACGCAGCCGTCGTGGCAGCCGCCTGCGCGTCTCGTATTCCTCCTCGAGCATCGATCCCTCCTCCTGCACGGTCTCAGGTTACGTCGCGGCGCCAGCTCGTGAGGTAGCCGATCGCCCCGGCGGCGATGGCGTAGGCCAGGAGCACGAGGCCGCCCTGCCACCACTCGAGCATCGCCGCCCCCGCAGAAGGCGCCGAGAAGGAACTGAAGATGCTCGAGCCCACGAGGGCATCGCCCGCGGCGCCGGGAAGGTACTGGCCGATGCCGGCCGCCCAGTCCACGAACGAGCTGACGAGTCGCAGGATCGGCTCCACGAACTGGGTGAAGGCCAGCACGATGACGATCGCCGCGACCTGGCTGGGGATGAGCGCGCCCAGGCCGACGCCGATGATCGCCCAGATCGCCATGACGAGAACGACCCTCGCGAGCAGCAGCCAGGTGTCGGAGTCGCCGAGACCGGTGTCGCGGCCGGTCGCTGCGAGGATCGACGCGCCCGGGCCGACGGATGCCACCAGCGCGACGATCCCGTAGAGCCCGCCGAACACCGCGAGCGTCACGAACTTCGCCGCGAGCACGACCCCGCGGCGCGGGGTCGCCAGGAACGTCGGCGTGAGCGTCTGGTGACGGAACTCCGCGGTCGTCGCGAGCGTGCCGAAGAGCACCGGGAACACGTAGCCGACGCTCGAGGCGATGCTGTAGATGATCGGCGGGAGTGCGGCATCCGGGATCTGCGGCACATCGCCACCGCCGGCTCCCAGCTGGTCGCCGAGCCCGCCGAAGGCGAGGGCGAGGATTCCGGCGGTGAAGGCCACGTATCCGGCGAGCACGATGAGCAGGACCCACCACAGGCGCACGGTGAGGATCTTCGAGAATTCGGCGCGGACGGCAGCGACGATGTTCACGGCCGGCCCTCCTCTCCGACGAGCTCGAGGAAGGCCTTCTCGATTCCGGTCTGCTCGACCGCGAGGAGGCTGAGCGCCACACCGGCGGCCAGTGCGACGGAACCGATCCGCTCGGCGGAGAGCCCGGTCACCGCGAGGGCGCCCGTCGCGCTTCCCGTCGGAGCAGTCTCCACCGTCGCGCCGGCTGCGCGGAGGGCGGAGTCGAGGGCAGCCCGGTCCGGCGCGTCGACGATCACCCGCTGTCCGCTCTCCAACCCGGCGAGATCGCCCTCGTAGACGAGCCTGCCGTGCGAGATGATGACGACCCGGTCGACGCTCTGCTGCACTTCGCTGAGGAGGTGCGAGGAGACGAGCACTGTGCGTCCCTCACCGGCGAGTTGCTTCAGGAAGGAGCGGATCCATCTGATGCCCTCCGGGTCGAGTCCGTTGACCGGCTCGTCGAGCACGAGCACGCCGGGGTCGCCGAGGAGCGCGAAGGCCAGTCCGAGCCGCTGGCGCATGCCGAGGGAGTAGCCTCCGACGCGCCGATCGGCGAAGTCGGCGATGCCCACCTGGGCGAGCACGTCATCCACGCGGCGCAGGGGGATGCCTGCCGCGATCGCGTAGCCGCGGAGGTGGTTCCTCGCCGAGCGCCCTGGGTGAAAGCTCGACGCCTCGAGAGCCGTTCCGACGGTTTCGAGGGGGTGCGGCAGCGCGTGGTAGGCGGTGCCGCCGAAGGTCGCGGTCCCGGCGGTCGGACGGACGAGCCCGAGAAGCATCCGGAGGGTCGTCGTCTTGCCTGCGCCGTTGGGGCCGAGGAATCCGGTGACCTGACCGGGCGGCACGGTGAACGTCAGGTCGTCGACCGCCCGCACCGCCCCGAAGGATTTGGCGAGTCCCGTGAACTCGAGAGTTGTGCTAGTTGACATAGAAGAACCGTATCAGCTTCTGCCCTGACCGGCTACAGCCTCCAGTCGACCGGATCGGCCCCTCGCCCCATGAGGAGCTCATTCGCCCGGCTGAACGGCCGCGAGCCGAAGAAGCCGCCGCTCGCCGAGAGCGGGCTCGGATGCACCGACTTCACGGTCGGGGTGCCGCCGAGCATGGGCTCGAGCGAGGCAGCGTCCCTCCCCCAGAGGATCGCGACGAGCGGGCCCCCGCGGGCGACGAGCGCACGGATGGCGCACTCGGTCACCTCTTCCCAGCCCTTGCCGCGGTGCGAGCCCGAGGCGCCCGGGCGGACCGTGAGCACCCTGTTGAGCAGCATGACGCCATGTTCCGCCCATCCGGTGAGATCGCCGTGGGCCGGGGTCTCGATGCCGAGGTCGTCGTGCAGCTCCCGGTAGATGTTCTGGAGGCTGCGCGGGATCGGTCGCACGCTGCGCTCGACCGCGAAGGAGAGGCCGATCGGATGCCCGGGGGTCGGGTATGGGTCCTGCCCCACGATGAGCACGCGCACGGCGGCGAGCGGATAGGTGAAGGCACGCAGCACGTTGGGGCCGGCCGGAAGGTAGCCCCTCCCTGCGGCGACCTCTGCGCGCAGGAAGTCGCCCATCGCGGCCACCCGATCGGCTACCGGTTCGAGCGCGGACGCCCATCCGGGTTCGACGAGCTCGGCGAGCGGCTTCGGTGCGGCCATGACAGCAGACTACGGCGGCACGAGGCGCTAGTGTGCGTTCATGACTCTCCTTCGCGGCCGCGCCGGTGCGGTGACGGCAAGCCTCATCGGGTTCCTGTTCTTCGTCGAATTCGTCAGCGGAGTCCTGCAGGGCTTCTACGTTCCGCTCATCCCGGACCTCGTCGACTACCTCGGCATCAAGGATGCGGACTTCAACATCTTCGAGGGCGCCCAGCTGCTGCTCTCCGCACTCGTCGTGCCCATCCTCGCCAAGCTCGGCGACATGTACGGCCACAAGAGGATCCTGCTCGTCTCGACCGTGCTCACGGCGGGTGCAACGTGGTGGCTCGCCTTCGCGGGCGACTTCACGAGCTTCCTCGTGGCCTGGACCCTCCAGGCCTTCTATGTCGTCTGGCTGCCGCTCGAGATCGCCCTCATCTTCGACAAGGGCCGACGCAGCGGCCGGGCAGCCTCGGCCACCCGCAAGGCGGCGGGCCTGCTCATCGTCGGACTCGAGGCGGGCGCGATCGCGGGCGCCCTCGGCAGCTCGGCGGTGTTCGAAGCGTTCGGGGGCCCGGATGCCCTGGGCAGCTCGGTCGTCCCGACCCTCATGGTCCCGGCCATCGCGGTCACCCTCGTCTTCTTCGTCATCCTCTTCGGCGTGCCGGAGTCCGAGCCCCTCCCCGGCCGCAGCCTCGACTGGATCGGGTTCTCGATCCTCACGATCGCGCTGCTGCTCATCACCTCCGGTCTCACCTTCCTCAAGTTCAACGACGACGCCTGGTGGCCGTGGGCGCTCATCGCGGTCGGCATCCTCGCGTTCTGGCCGTTCGTCGCCTTCGAGCTGCGGCAGAAGGATCCGGCCATCGACATCCGGGTCTTCCGCCAGGCCAACATGTGGCCCGTGCAGCTCACCGCCTTCCTCATCGGTATCAGCCTCCTCGGCGCCCAGGCGCCGCTCGCGACCTACGCGGGCACCGACAAGGATGCGCTCGGCTACGGGCTCGGACTGGGGTCGGGGACGATCTCGGTCCTCATCGGCATCTATCTCATCTCGATGATCGTCGGCGCCCTCCTGTTCCCGCTCGTCTCGCGCTCGAGAACGCCACGCTTCGCCCTCATCGTCGCGGCCTTCCTCGTCGCGATCGGCTACCTGATGTTCATCCCGCTCCACCTCGAGACCTGGCAGGTCTTCATGAACATGGTCATCGCCGGTCTCGGGAGTGGTGCCCTGGTCGGCGCCATGCCGGCCGCTGCCGCCGCCGCCGCGCCGCGCGGGCAGACCGGGATCGCCTCCGCCCTCACGAACACGACCAAGACGATCGGCGGCTCGTTCGCCTCCTCGGTCTTCGCGATCGTCCTCGCGATCGGCGCCGTGCAGATCGCCGGGGCGACGGCTGGGAGCCTCTTCGGCTACTACCTGGTCTGGGGTATCTGCGGCGCTGGGGCGCTCGTGGCCGCCGTGCTGCTCTTCTTCGTCCCGAAGCTCGCCTTCGCGGATGCCGAGGATCCCGACCCGGCAACGGCGAGCGCCGAGCAGGTGGTGGCGCGATGAACCTCAAGGACCTCGCCACCGAAGCCGCCGGCTATCTCGAGCCCCTCCAGGAGGTGCGGCGCGACATCCACCGCCAGCCGGAGCTGGGCCTGGGCACCCCGAAGACGCTCGACCGGGTCATCGCCTCGATCTCCGAGCTGCCGATCGAGATCGACCGCCGCGAGGACGAGGGGCCGTCCGGCCCGATGACGTCGGCGATCGTGCGCATCACCGGCGGCGAGCCCGGCCCGACGGTGCTGCTGCGCGCCGACCTCGACGCCCTGGCACTGCAGGAGGACACCGGACTCGACTTCGCCTCGGAGGTCCCCGGCCGGATGCACGGCTGCGGTCACGACCTGCACGCCGCGATCGCGGTCGGCGCCATCCACCTGCTCGCGACGCACCGCGACGAGCTCGCCGGCGAGGTGGTCTTCATGCTGCAGCCGGGCGAGGAGGGCTACCGCGGCGCCGACCTCATGCTCGAACAGGGGCTGCTCGACCACGCGAAGGGCGAGGTCATCGGCGCATACGCCCTCCATGTGACGAGTTCGGAGCCGCGCGGGCACTTCACGACGCGGCCGGGAACGCTCATGGCCGCGGCGGCCGAGCTCAATGTCACCGTCAGGGGCGCGGGAGGGCACGGCTCGGCCCCGCACCTCGCGCGCGACCCGAACCAGGTGCTCGCCGAGATCGTGACGGGGCTCCAGACCATGGTCACCCGCCGGTTCAGCGCCTTCGATCCGGTCGTGGTCACGGTGGGCTGGCTCACGGGCGGCGAGCGCGGCACCAACAACGTCATCCCGAGCACGGCATCCTTCGGCGCGACGCTGCGCACCTTCTCGCCCGAGAACCTCGCGGGGGTGGAGACCTACAGCGCAGAACTCGTGAACGGCATCGCCGCCGCCTATGGGCTCGAGGCCGACATCGAGTTCCGGATCATCACCGTGCCGCTGCAGAACTCGCCCGAGCACGTCGAGCTCGCCGAACGGGTCGCGACCGAGATGTTCGGCGAGGAACGCTTCGAGATCCTCGAGAACCCCATCGGGGGTGCGGAGGACTTCGCCTCGGTGCTGCGTGCGGTGCCGGGGGCCTTCGTCTTCGTCGGCGCCTGCCCGCCAGGGCTCGACCCGAAGACGGCCCCGAACAACCACTCGAACCTCGTGGTCTTCGATGACACGGTGCTCCCGGATGCCGCGGCCTACCTCGCCGCGCTCGCCTTTGCACGCCTGAACGCCGCTCCCCGATGAGCCGACTCGCAGCTAACGCCACTCTCTGCGTGCTAACACGGAGAACGTGACCGCTCTCACCATTCCCCTGCACGCGACCGGGACCCGGCGCATCCCCCTCTGGGACAACGCCCGATTCCTGTGCGTGACACTCGTGGTCATCGGGCATGGCGTCCAACGGCTCACGATCGACTCGAACAACGCGCTCATCGTCTACCTCGTGATCTACGCCTTCCACATGCCCGCCTTCGCGATCATCAGCGGCTACTTCTCGAAGGCGAGCCCGCCGACCTCCCGGCGCATGAAGAAGGTGCTCACCGACATCCTGCTGCCCTACGTCATCATGGAGGCGATCTGGTCGCTCGTGCAGTTCCTCGTGGAGGGAAAGCCGAGTTTCAACCCCTCGAAACCGTCCTGGACGCTGTGGTTCCTGCTGGCCCTCGGGATCTTCCGGCTCGTGCTGCCCTATCTCGTGCTGTTCCGCTGGCCGTTCCTGCTGGCCATCGTGCTCTCGGTCGGCGCAGGCTACTTCGACAACATCGACAGCACCTTCTCGCTCTCGCGGGCGATCGGCATCCTGCCGTTCTTCGTCCTCGGCTGGAAGGCGCGCCAGTGGGGCGTCATCGAGAAATGGCGGAACCTGGGGGCCCGCATCTGGTGGCTGCGGGCCGCAGCACTCGCCGTGTTCGGTGGATGGCTCGCCGTCGTCGGCCTGAACATCCTGCTGTGGCGCAGGATCGACCTCAGGTTCTGGTTCTTCTACGACTACTCCTACAGCGGGCTCGGTGCCGATGAGTGGTGGGCCGGGTTCGTGCGCCTCGCGGTCATGGTGCTCGCCGTGATCCTCTCCGCCGCGTTCTTCGCCCTCGTGCCCAGGCGGACGACCTGGATGACCCGCTTCGGGCAGGCGACCATGTACATCTACCTCCTGCACAGCTTCCTGCTCTACCCGTTGCGCGAGAGCGGTGTGCTGCGCGGAGACCACTCTTCGGCGAGCTGGCTCGTGTTCATGATCCTCGCCTGCTTCGCCATCTCGATCCTGCTCGCGAGCCCACTCGTGCGGCGGATCTTCCACCCGCTCATCGAGCCGAAGCCGGGCTGGCTCTTCATCCCGCTCGAGGATGAGATCCGCGGGCCCTCCCACACCGACCCCACCGGATCGCGCCGCGCCGTGCAGGGCCGGGTCGCATCCACGACGACCGAGGACGGTTCATTACCTCGTGTGTCACCCCGCGTTGACGCGTAGCGGGGCCGTTTCTAATCTGAATCGCAGACCAACTCGAGGGAGCACACCATGACCGACGCCGCAGCGAACTGGAAGTTCGAAACCAAGCAGATCCACTCCGGGGCGCAGCCCGACCCGGTCACCAACGCGCGAGCGACGCCGATCTACCAGACCACGGCCTACGTGTTCAACAGCGCCGACCACGCGAAGAACCTCTTCGCCCTCGCCGAGTTCGGCAACATCTACACACGCATCCAGAACCCGACCCAGGATGTCGTCGAGCAGCGGGTCGCCGCGCTCGAGGGCGGAACGGCCGCGCTCCTGCTGTCCTCCGGCCAGTCGGCGACGACGTTCTCGATCCTCAACATCGCCCAGGCCGGCGACCATATCGTGGCCTCCTCGTCCATCTACGGGGGCACCTACAACCTCTTCAAGTACACGCTCGCCAAGCTCGGCGTCGAGACGACCTTCGTGGAGAACCAGGACGACGCCGAGGAGTGGCGCCGCGCCGTGCGCCCGAACACCAAGGCGCTCTTCGCCGAGTCGATCGGCAACCCGAAGATCAACGTGCTCGACATCCGCCAGGTCGCCGACATCGCGCACGAGGCCGGCGTCCCCCTCATCGTCGACAACACGATCGCGACCCCGTTCCTCATCCGCCCGCTCGAGCATGGAGCCGACATCGTCGTGCACTCCGCGACGAAGTTCCTCGGCGGCCACGGCACGGTCATGGCCGGTGTGATCGTCGACGGCGGCAAGTTCGCCTGGAGCAAGAACGTCGAGAAGTTCCCCGGACTCACCGAGCCGGACCCCTCGTACCATGGTGCGAGCTACACGACCGTGCTCGGCGACGCGATCGCCTACATCATCAAGGCGCGCGTGCAGCTCCTGCGCGATCTCGGTTCGGCGATCGCCCCGGCGAGCGCCTGGCAGCTCATCCAGGGCATCGAGACGCTGAGCCTGCGCATCGAGCGTCACGTGCAGAACGCGCAGGCCATCGCGGAGTGGCTCGAGAGCCTCGATGACGTCGAGACCGTCTACTACGCGGGGCTCCCGTCGAGCCCGTGGTACGAAGCCGGAAAGAAGTATGCGCCGCTCGGAACGGGTGCCGTGCTCTCCTTCGAGCTCAAGGGCGGGGTGGATGCCGGCCGCGCGCTCGTGGACGGCGTGAGCCTGTTCAGTCACGTCGCCAACATCGGAGACGTGCGCAGCCTCATCATCCACCCGGCCTCGACGACGCATTCGCAGCTCACACCGGAGCAGCAGCTCACGGCAGGTGTGACTCCCGGTCTCGTCCGGCTCTCGGTGGGTCTCGAGAACATCGACGACATCAAGGCGGACCTGGAAACCGGGCTCGCCGCGGCGCGCAAGGCCTGACGACCGCACGGCCGCGCGTGTAACAGTACCGGCCTGCCCTCCCTTCCCGGGAGACAATTGACGGGGACGGGAGTGAGCAGGAACATGGACTGGCAGACGGCAGCGGACTCTGTGCCCTCGGGATTCATCACCGAGGCGAATGTGCGCGCCCTCCTCGGCAAACCGCCGGCGACCGGTGCCTGGCGGGATGGCGACCCGGTGGGCGACCGGAGATTCGTCACCCTCGGCGCCCAACTGCTCGAGGCGGGCGGGAGCCTGCCGAGCGTCCGGATCGCCTACGAGACCTGGGGGACGCTGAACGACGACGCGAGCAACGCCGTACTCGTCCTGCATGCGCTCACCGGCGACAGCCACGTCTTGGGGGACGCCGGTCCAGGACACCAGACGAACGGCTGGTGGTCGGGCATCGTGGGACCGGGCGGATACATCGACACCGACCGCTGGTTCGTGGTCGCCCCGAACATGCTCGGCGGATGCCAGGGCACCACAGGACCGTCGAGTCCGGCCCCCAGCGGGCACGAGTGGGGCTCGCGCTTCCCCTACCTGACCATCCGCGACCAGGTCGCCACCCAGGCGGCCTTCTCGGATGCGATCGGCATCCGTCGCTGGGCCGCCGTCGTCGGCGGCTCGATGGGCGGCATGCAGGCCCTCGAATGGTCTGTGGGCTTCCCCGAGCGCCTCGAGCGGGTCGCCGTGCTCGCTGCGCCGGCAGTGAGCGATGCGGACGAGATCGCCCTCAATTCCATCCAGCTCGAGGCCATCCGCATGGATCCCGGCTTTCACGGCGGTGACTACTACGACGCCAAGGACGGCGACGGCCCCCACGCCGGCCTGGCGCTCGCCCGCCGGATGGCGCTGCTCAGCTACCGCTCGCCGAGCGAGCTCAACGACCGGTTCCGCCGCACCTGGCAGAGCGGTATCGACCCGCTCGGCGGGCACGGCAAATTCGCGGTCGAGAGCTACCTCGACTTCCATGGGAACAAATTCACCCGGCGGTTCGACGCCAACAGCTACCTCGTGCTCGCCACGGCGATGAGTTCGCACGACATCGGCCGGGGTCGCGGCGGAACCGCCAGGGCCCTCGCGCAGGTCACGGCGAAGAGCCTCATCCTCGGCGTGGACAGCGACCGGCTCTTCCCGGTCGCAGCCCAGCAGGAGATCGCGGCGCATCTCGGGGTCGAGGCGGTCGTCATCGGCTCCGCTTTCGGGCACGACGCCTTCCTCATCGAGCACGAACTCGTCGGCCCCCACCTCGCAGCGCTCCTGGAGCACTGAACCCCGCGCGCTGCCGCCGGTCCGAAGCCCCGGGATTACACTGTCGGAATGCCGAAGCGGCGCCACGCCACCCTGGCGACCTCGATCGCTGTCACCTGTGCGGCCTTCGCCTGCCTGGGCGTGACCGGATGCGCCTCGCCCCCGGTGAACACCGAGCTCCCGCCCGGCGTCTCCATCGATGTCTATCAGGGCCGGTTCGACTACGCGGACCACTCCCTCGAGATCGCGGTCGCCAACCACGGGCGGGCGCCGCTCGAGGTGGTGTCCGCCGAGTTCTCCTCCCCGACCTTCACCCCCGCCGCCGGCTACGCGCGCGTTCCGACGACCGTGCGCCCCGGCACCTCGACCGACCTCAAAGTCCTGCTTCCACCCGCGGTGTGCGCTGCCGAGCCCGGAGACCCGGTCGTCGCGATCGACTTCACGATCGAGGGGGTCGCGTACCGCGTCACGATGACCCCCGACGACCGGCTGGGCCAACTCCCCAAGATCGCGGCGGAGGACTGCCGGGGCGAGTTCGTCGCCGAGGTCGCCACGATCGAGGCGGCATCCGGATTCACGGAGACGACCATCGACGGCAGGCCTGCGGCCGAACTCGAGTTCACCGCCACACCGACGGGGCAGGGCGGCATACTCACGATCGACACCGTGCGCGGGAGTCCACTCGTGAGCCTGCGCGACCCGGTGACCGGCATCGTGGGCGAAACGGTGCCGCTCGAACTCGACATCGGGTCGGCGAAGGGCCCCGTCCCGTTCACCCTCACCCTGATCCCCGCGCGCTGCGATCCGCACGTCGTACAGGAGGACAAGCGCGGTACCTTCTTCACTTTCACCGTCACGACCCGGCAGGACACGGGCGTCATCTACCTGGGTGTCAGCGACGCCGTTCGCTCGGCCCTCTACGACTTCGTCGCCCTCTCCTGCGGCTGGGATCGACACTGACAATCGCCCGTCAGGAAGCTGAGAGTTGACAAAACTCCGGTGTGGCGGTGTCGCACCCCCACTTGTGGGTACAAGCGTGTGACCATAGCAGGTGTGGAACTCATCGCCAAGGAACGCGATCGCCTGCTGCACCGAGCTGCCCGATTCATCGGCATCTCGCTGGCCGTCGTGGCTTTCCTCGGTCTGAGCGTTCCCGGAGTCGTCGACCTCACGAGTCTGTTCGCCGCGCTCCTGCTCTGTGTTCTTCTGGTCTTCAGCCTGGTGCGGCTCGGCGGTGACCACTCGATCCTGTGGGTCCTGCTCGGTCTCGCGGCCGGTCTCGGGGTACTCACGATCGTGCAGCTTCCGTTCGGTGCACCCGACCAGAGCGCCCTGGCGACTGCGCTCATCCCCTTCGCGGGCGGCACGATCGCGTCGTTCGCGCTCGTACTCACCGGCCGCATCCCGCGCGTCGTCATTCTCGTCGCCGGCTTCGCCGCGACCGTCGGACTCGTCGTGCTCGCGACCGGCAGTTCCAACCCGCTCAGCTACCCGGTGGGCGCCGTCGTCCTCGGGTGGATCATCTTCACGTTCGTCGGACTCTGGGTGTCCTCGAGCGTGCCCAGGGCGGCCCGGCGCATCAACAACATCGGGCGCGCCCATCGCGCGGAGCGCCAGGCCAGCGAGATCGAGGCGCAACGCCGACAGGGCGCACGCCTGTTGCATGACACGGTGCTGGCGACCCTCACCCTCCTCGCCCACTCCGGCGTCGGGGTGACCGAAGACGCCCTGCGCGCGCAGGCCGGGGACGACGCACAACTCCTGCGGCAGTTGCGCCTCGGCTCAACCCCGGCGCCCCAGGACCTGCCCCTGGCGACCGGCGCGATTCCGGTTGCCGCAACCGACGATGCCATCCTCGGGACGACACTGGAGTCCGTCAAGCAGCGTTTCGGCCGGATCGGCCTCGAGGTCAGCTGGCACGGGACCGGCCAGGTGCTCCTGCCGAGCGAGGTGCTCGACGCGTTCCTCCTCGCCCTGGCCGAGTGCCTCGAGAATGTCAGAAGGCATGCCGGGGTCACCGAGGCGCATGTGACGATCACCGACGACGAGACGACCGTGCGGGCCATGGTCACCGATTCCGGGATCGGCTTCGACGTGAGGGACATCGACTCCGCCCGGCTCGGCCTCAAGGACTCGGTGATCGCCCGCCTCGGGGAGGTGGGGGGAACCGCAAGGCTCTTCTCCTCCCCCGGTTCGGGGACGACGGTCGTGCTGGAGGTGCCGAAGTGAGCGGATACGCACGTCCGGAGGAGAACACGCTCGGCGTCGTCATCGGCAAGCGCGGGCGCCCCAAGCCCTCGGCCGGCTCGCCAGCCGCACGCGCCCTGCGCCAGGCGAGCGCCGGCGGTGCGAGCCTCGGAACCGGCTACCTGGGGATCGGCGCCGGTGTCGTCGCGGGGATCGCCGCCGTCTTCGGGCTCGCGATGTTCGTGTCGAACCTCGCCATCTATCCGAACCCCCTCCCCGGTGCCTTCGCCTGGCTCGTGTACTGCCTCGCCCTCGCCACGATCGGTGTCACGATCACGATTCTCGGCGAGCGGATGCCGACCTGGCTGTTCGCGGTCTTCCTCGCCAGCCTGGGGATCGTCATCGCCCTCGACTTCCTCGCCATCTGGCCGCTCGGCAATATCGGAGCGAGCGCTACGGCATCCGTCGCGGCGAGCTACGGGCTCCTCATCGCCGTCACGCTCCGGCGCGCCGCCGAGATCCTCGTGGCAGCCGGGCTCATCGCCGTCGCCTTCATCGTCGCGATCCTCCTCACCACCCCGCTGGACGCCTCGACCCTTCCCGCGCAGGCCGTCGTGCTCGCCGCGGTCATCCTTCCCCCGGTCTTCGCGACCTGGTTCGTCGTCCAGTTCCGCCGGATCGTGCAGCTCGAGCTCGACCGGGTGCTCGTCCAGAGCACCGTCTCCGCTCCGCGGTTCGCGGTCGGGATGCTCGCGTCGGAGGAACTCGCCCGACTCGACCTCGCCGCCGAGGAGCTCTTCGAATCGGTCTCGAGCGGCCGCACCAGGCTCCCCCTCGACCCGAAGACCGCCTCGATCGCCGCATCCCTCGCGACGGAGCTCCGACTCCACCTCATCGAGGGCCGACGCGAGACCTGGCTCTACCACGCGATCACCGAGTCCGAGCAGCTCGGCAAGTCGGTGACGCTCTCCGACGCGGGAAGCCTGGCCGGCCTTCTCGACCCCCAGCAACGCGATGGACTGCTCTCCGCCGTCTGGCTCCTGGTGAGCGACAAGTCGAAACAGAGGCGGACCGTGCAGCTCACGCTCGGCCCTGTCGCCGCCTCCGATGTCGACTCGCAGACGAACTCGATCTCGGTGCCGATCGTCGTCGCGACGACCGGGATCTCCCGCAGCCGCGTCGACCCGGCGACTTGGGGCTCGATCGCCCGCGTCGGTCCGTTCACCAATTCGACGGAGAACTCCATCCTGCGCGTCGAGATCGATTGCCTGGTGGCGAACCCCGCAGACCAATACCATGCTGAACAGGCAGCACAACGATAGGGGCACGACCGTGACGACTACTGAGGGACCCATCCGCCTGGCGCTCGTGGACGACCACCGGATGCTGCTCGGGGCGCTCACCGAGTGGATCCGGGGTGCGGCATCCGACATCTCGATGGTCGCGGCGGTGACCACCTGGCCGGAACTGCTGACCCACCCGGAGTTCCCCGTCGACGTGGTCCTGCTCGACCTCGACCTCAAGGACAACCTCCCGATCTCGCTCAAGATCTCGACGCTCAAGACGACGGGCGTCAAGACCGTGCTCATGAGCACATACTCCGAGCCGAACGTCGTGCGCGAGGCGCTCGCGGCCGGCGCGCTCGGCTACCTCGTCAAGAGCGAGGATGCGGCCATGATCGTCGAGGCGATCCGCGCCGCCCACCAGGGCGAGGCCTTCATCTCGGCAGAGCTCGACCTCGCGCTCAATGCGAGCGACGTGGGCGGTGCGCCCAAGCTGAGCGCGCAGGAGCGTCGCGTGATGGCGCTCTACGGCGGCGGCGAGCCGGTCAAATCGGTCGCCTTCCAACTGGGGATCTCGGAAGAGACGGCGAAGTCCTACCTCAAGCGCATCCGGGAGAAGTATCGCGTGGCCGGGATCGATGTGGGGACGAAGGTGGCGTTGCGCAAACGGGCCATCCAGGACGGCATCCTGCTGCAGTCCGACGAGAGCGGTGCGCTCTAGTCCACCGTCTCCGGGCGGGCCATGGCCCACAGCGCATGCACTGCCCAGCCGAGCAGGACGACGACCAGCGCGTTGCGGGCGGTGAGCGCGGCCAGCATGACCGGATGCAGCCCGAGCAGCCACCCGTAGAGGTAGGGGTAGATCGCCTGGGTCATGACGGCGACGACGGCGCTCACGACAGCGGGGACCACGAACCACCATCGATCCTCCGGGTGGCGCGTCACGAGGCCGAGCACCAGGGGAACGGCGAGCCATCCGATGAACTGGGGCGATCCGACCTTGTTGAAGACGATGAGGGCCGCCACGAGGGCGAGTGAGAGCGTGGCGAGCACGATGGGCGGCTCCGCCCCCCTGCGCACGGCGAGGACGGCGACGAGGACGATCGCGGCGACCGCGAGCGCCATGAGCGGCGTCATGAGAGCGCCCACGATTCCGACCCCGTCGCCCGTGACCTGCCAGGTGAGGATGTGCTGGTCGTAGTAGAGGGAGGTGCCCGGCACACCGGCGAAGGCCTGCCACAACCAGATCGTGCTGATCGGCGCCTCGACCTGCAGCCCTCGCCCGGTCTGCTGAGTCACGAAGCTCAGGACGTTGGCCCCGCTTCCGAAGGACAGGGCGCCGGCGATCACGAGCACGCTCACGAGCACGGCGGTGCCCAGCACCCGCAGGCGATCCCCCAGCGCGACGACCATCGCTGCGACGATCGCCGCCGGCCAGACCTTGACCCAGGCTGCGATCGACAGGATGAGGGCGGCCAGCCGCGGCCGCGCGGCGGCGAACATGACCCCGACGATGCCGAGCGCGATGGTCACGGTGTCGATGCGGCCGAGGGCGATGGGACCGAGCAGGAGGAGGAAGCCGAGCCACGACCACGCCGCCACGCTACGGACGCCGTCACGACGGGTGGTGCGACGCCATCCGATGATGCTCGCGAAGGCGACGGCGTCGAGAATCATCATCAGGCTGAGCCAGGTGCTCACGTAAAGGCCCGGACCGAGAGCCCCGGCGGCGAGCATGGGGAAGATCGCGAGAATGGGATACACCCAGGAACTGTGGATGCCCACCCAGAAGCCGGCGAGGAATACCTGGTCCGACCAGAACTTGTAGACGATCGACACGTCGCCGAGCGGGAGTCCGGGCCCGTAGAGATTGAGGAGGCCGAGCCAGAGGTGCACGACCATGAACGCCGACCACAGGGCGACCGGGTTCCTGCCGATTGTCCTCATCACGGTTCAGCGTAACCGACCGCGAGCCGCACCCCTCCCGTCACAGCGCGGCGATGACACCCGGCAGTGCGGCGTTGAGCCCGAGCACGGTGAACGGGCCCCCCGCTCCGGCCCGGCTGCCGGCGAGCCCGTGCAGCAGCACGGCGGTCGCGGCGAGCTGCGTCAGGACGGAGTCGTCCTCGGCGATGGCCCTGGCATGCGTCGCCAACAGGGCGCCGAGGATGCCCCCGAGCGCATCCCCCGTCCCCGCCGTCGCCAGCCAGGTGGTCCGCGCTTCGACGCGGAAGCTGCCGCCCGGCCCCGCGATCCAGGTCGTGTGACCCTTGAGCACGACCGTCGTATCGAGGCTGCGCGCGGCACGCCCCGCCCACTCCTCGGGTTCGGCCGCGATCTCGGCGGCATCCGCCCCGAGCGTCCTCGCGAGTTCGCCGTAGTGGGGAGTCAGCACGGTCGGGCCCTCCGCATCATCCGAGTAGCCGATGGCTCCGGCATCCAGGACGAGCGGATTCCCGGACTCGAGTGCCGTCCACAATCGCGCGGAGGCCAGCGAGTCGTCGGTCACATCCTCCATCCCCGAGCCCACGAGCCAGGCCTGCACCCGGCCGTCGACCGTGACGGCTTCCGGCCGCTGCCCGAGGACGAGGGATGCGGCCCGCTCCGGGCCGAGGTAGCGCACCATGCCGACCCCGGTGTGCAGTGCGGCGTCGACCCCGATGACCGCGGCTCCGGGGTAGTCGACCGAACCGGTGATGACCCCGAGCACGCCGTGCGAGTACTTGTCGTCCCACTCCGTGGGCACCGCGATCCAGTCGCGCGCCGACTCCGGCGTCCACTCGGCGTAACCGGCCATGCCACCACGATAGTCAGCCCTGGCTGGTAGTGCACCGGGCCGGATGGCCGGCTCAGGAGCGATGCCGACGGGTGGCGTCCTGCACCTCGCCGACGAGTTCTTCGATGATGTCCTCGAGGAACAGCACGCCGCGCGCGGTCCCGTGCTCGTCGAAGACGCGCGCGAGGTGCACGCCCGAGCGACGCATGGCCGCGAGCGCATCCTCGAGATCCGTGTCCTGGAAGATCGAGATGAGCCGACGGGCGCGCTTGGCGGGTACCGGTTGGGAGAATTCCACGGTCTCCTCGAGGTCGATGACGTCCTTGAGATGCAGGTAGCCGCTCGGTTCTCCGTCGGCGTCGAGCAGCACGTACCGCGAGAACCCGTGCTGGGCGACGGCACGCTCGACCTGTTCGGGTGTAGTCCCTTCGGGAAGGCTCACGAGCTGCGCCATCCCGACGGCGATGTCGCGCACCTTCTTCGCGCTGAACTCGAAGGCGGCGGTGAGGGCACCGATGTCGTCCTTGAGCACTCCCTCACGCCGCGACTGGGCGACGATGTTGGCGACCTCGTCGATCGTGAACGCGCTGTTCGCCTCGTTCTTCGGTTCGACCCTGAAAAGCCGCAGCACACCGTTGGCGGTGGCGTTGAGCGCGACGATGATCGGGTGGAACACCTTCGAGACCCAGACGAGCGGCGGGGCGAGCAGGAGTGCGGCCCGGTCGGGCATCGAGAACGACAGGTTCTTCGGCACCATCTCGCCGAGCACGACGTGCAGGTACGACACGATCACGAGGGCGACCGCGAACGCCACCCCGGCGATGACCGGCTCCGGCCAGCCGGTGACCGCGAGCGGGAACTCGAGCAGGTGGTGGATGGCCGGCTCCGAGACGTTCAGGATGAGCAGCGAGCAGACGGTGATGCCGAGCTGGCTCGTCGCGAGCATGAGCGTCGCGTGCTCCATCGCGTAGAGCGTCGTCCTGGCTGCGCGGCTGCCCGCATCCGCCCTCGGCTCGATCTGGGACCGGCGCGCGGAGATGACCGCGAACTCCGCCGCCACGAAGAAGGCGTTGAACACGAGCAGGATGCCGAGCCAGGCGATGCCCCAGAAGTCGGTCACAGCGCTTCACCGTCCCCAGCCGGGTTCGGCGTGAAGCGGACGCGGTCGATCCGGCGTCCGTCGAGACGGTCGATGCGGAAGGTCCCCGCCGACACCTCGACCGTGTCGCCGACGACGGGGAGGCGTCCGAGCTCGCTCATGAGGTAGCCGGCGACCGTCTCGTACGGGCCGTTCTCCGGGACGGCGACCCCCGCCCGATCGAGCAGTTCGTCGGGGCGGAGCATGCCGGGGAAGGTCACCCAGTCACGCGAGCGCACGATGCCGGCGCGCGTGCGATCGTGCTCGTCGGAGACCTCGCCGACGAGCTCCTCGACGAGGTCCTCGAGGGTCGCGACGCCCGCGGTCCCGCCGTACTCATCGAGTACGACGGCCATCTGGTAGCCGCGGCCGCGCAACTCGCCGAGCAGGGTGTCGAGCTTCATCGTCTCCGGGACCCGCAGGGGGTCGGTGCTGAGCGCGGAGACCGGCACGTCGACCCGGCGCTCCCTGGGCACGGCGATCGCCTGCTTGACGTGCACGAGACCCACGACCTCGTCGATGCTCTCGTCGATGACCGGGAACCTCGAGAATCCGGTCGTCCTGGCGAGCTCGATGACGGCCCGGGCCGAGTCGCTCTTGTCGATGCTGACGACGCGCGGACGCGGCGTCATCACGTCGGCCGCGAGGTGGCCGCTGAACACGAGGGTGCGCGCGAGAAGGGTCGCCGTGTCGTGGTCGAGGCTCCCCGCGGTCGCCGACCGTCGCACGAGCGAGCGCAGCTCCTCGGCGGTGCGCGCGGACGAGAGCTCCTCCTTGGGCTCGATCCCGAAAGCCCGCAGGATGACGTTGGCCGTGTTGTTGAGCAGCGAGACGGCCGGTCGGAACACCGCCGTGAAGACGACCTGGAAGGGGATGACGAATCGTGCCACCGCCAGTGGCAGCGCGAGTGCGAAGTTCTTGGGAACCAGTTCGCCGATGATCATCGAGAGCAGGGTCGCGACGACGATCGCGGTCGTGCTCGCGACGACGACCACCACGGCATCCGGCCAACCGAGGTCGAGGAGTGGCGGGCGCAGGAACCCGCTGATCGCCGGTTCGAGAGTGAACCCGGTGAGCAGGGTCGTGAGCGTGATGCCGAGCTGGGCGCTCGAGAGGTGCGTCGAGGTGATACGCAGTGCGCCGATCGTCCAGCGCAGCCCGCGCTCCCCACGCTCCTGCCTCGCCTCGAGCTCCGAACGGTCGAGGTTGACGAGCGAGAACTCCGACGCCACGAAGAGTCCCGTGCCGATCGTCAGCAGAACGCCGACGCCGAGCATGATCAACTCATACATCGGGCCTGCTGGCAGGGCGACGGCGGGTACGTGCGTTCAGGCGGAGGGTCGTCCATGGTCAGATCGAGTATAGCTACCAGCCGACCGGCAGCGCCTTGCCCTCCTCGTAGCCCGCCGCCGACTGCACACCGACGAGGGCGTGCTCCCTGAATTCCGGAAGATCGCGCGCTCCCGCATAGCTGAACGAGGAGCGAACCCCTGAGGTGATCATGTCGATGAGGTCCTCCACGGAGGGGCGCAAGGGGTCGAGGTAGATGCGCGAGGACGAGATGCCCTCGGCGAAGAGGGTCTTGCGCGCGAGCTCGTAGGCGTCGAGCTTCTCGAAGCGGTCACGTACCGCCTTGGTGGAGGCCATGCCCCAGCTCTCCTTGTAGAGCCTGCCCTGCTCGTCCGTCTCGAGCGTCCCAGGCGCCTCGATGGTCCCGGCGAACCAGGAGCCGATCATGACGGATGCCGCCCCGGCGGCGAGCGCGAGCGCGACATCCCTCGGGTAGCGCACCCCGCCATCGGCCCAGACCGCTGCGCCTGCCTCTCGCGCGGCCGCGGCCGTCTCGAGCACGGCGGAGAACTGCGGGCGGCCGACCGCGGTCATCATGCGCGTCGTGCACATGGCTCCGGGACCGACGCCGACCTTGACGATCGTGGCGCCGGCGACGGCGAGGTCTCGCACCGCGGATGCCGTGACGACGTTGCCGGCGACGAGCGGGAGGCCGAGACCGAGACCCGCCACGGCGCCGATCGCGCGCAGCATCGCCTCCTGGTCTCCGTGCGCGGTGTCGAGCACGAGAACATCCACGCCGGCGGCGGCGAGCGCCTTCGCCTTGCCTTCGACGTCGCCGTTGATGCCGATGGCCGCAGCCACCCGGAGTCGACCGTCCGCGTCGAGGTTCGGGGTGTAGAGGGTCGACCGCAGGGCGCTCTTGCGGCTGAGCGTTCCGATGACGGCCCCGTGGTGCATGACGGGTGCGAACTCGAGCCCCGCCGCGACCATGAGGTCGAAGGCGCTGCGTGGATCGGTCACGTCGTCGGCGTCGATCGAGGCGAGCGGGCCGCGCAGCAGGTCGCCGAGGCGGGCATGCGGCATGGCGGTGGAGAGCGCCGCGGCATCCAGGCATCCGAGATATTCGTCGCCGTCCTTCACGACGATCCCCTGGCCGACGACGGCGGGAACGAGGCGCAGCGCCTCGGCGACGGTCTCGGACGGCGGCAGCTCGATGGGCGTGTCGTAGGTCGACTGCTGGTCCTTGACCCAGCGGATGGCCGTGTCGAGGTCCTGCAGGTGGAGATCCTGCGGCAGAACACCGAGGCCGCCGCGGCGGGCCATCGTCGCGGCGAGCCGTGCACCGGTGACCGAGTTCATGTTGGCCGAGACGAGCGGGATGCTCGCACCCGTGCCGTCGTCCGGTGCCAGCGAGACGTCGAGCCTGCTGGCAACGGCGGATCGGCTCGGGACGAGGAAGACGTCGGAGTAGGTCAGGTCGTGGGTGGGTGTCGCCTCGTAAAACCTCATGAATTTAAGGGTAGTCGTTCGGCTGCGGGGCCACGCCGTGACGGCAATGCCGTTAAGCTTGATGGAGGTGTGACCGGCGGTCACCGAGACACAACAGAGAGTGGGCGGTCAGGCGTGTCAAACGAAGTCACCGGGCTGGCGGAGGACGGTTCGTCCGGCGAATTCGGAGCCAACGAGTGGCTCGTGGACGAGATGTACGGGAACTTTCTCGCCGACCGGAATTCGGTCGACAAGTCCTGGTGGCCGATCCTCGAGAACTACCACCGGATCAAGACGACCGGGGTGATCCCGACCGCAGCGCCCGAGCCGAGCGCCGAGCCGACCGCGGCCGCGCCGAGCGCCGAGCCGACCGCGGCCGAGCCACACGCCCCCGAGTCGACCCAGACCGCGACCCAGCCGATCGCCCGCACGACCTCGATCGCCCCCAAGGCACAGCCGATCCCCGCCGAGGCGCCCAAGACGCAGACCGTCGAGAAAGTGGAGGGCGCCGAGCCGGAGGCGGAGCCGGAGAAGACGGTCCAGGCGCTCAAGGGCATGTCGAAGTCGCTCGCCGCCAACATGGACGCGAGCCTCACGGTTCCGACCGCGACGAGTGTTCGGACGATGCCGGCGAAGCTCCTCATCGACAACCGCATCGTCATCAACAACCACCTCAAACGCGCCCGCGGTGGCAAGGTCTCGTTCACGCACCTCATCGGCTGGGCGCTCGTGCAGGCGATCAAGGACTTCCCGAGCCAGAACGTCTATTACGAGGAAGTCGATGGCAAGCCCTCCGTGGTCGCACCGTCCCACGTGAACCTCGGGATCGCAATCGACATCCCGAAGCCAGACGGCTCGCGGGCTCTGCTCGTGCCGAGCATCAAGCGCGCCGACACCATGGGATTCGCCGAGTTCGTCGCGGAATACGAGGCGCTCGTCGCCAAGGCGCGAGCCAACAAGCTCACGGCGGACGACTTCGCCGGAACGACGATCTCCCTCACCAACCCGGGCGGCATCGGCACAGAGCACTCCGTTCCCCGGCTCATGCGGGGGCAGGGCTGCATCATCGGCGCCGGCGCCCTCGAGTACCCGGCAGAGTTCCAGGGGATGTCGCCGACGACCCTCGCGGACCTCGGGGTCGGCAAGACCATCACCCTCACCTCGACCTACGACCACCGGGTCATCCAGGGGGCGGGCTCCGGCGAGTTCCTGAAGAAGGTGCACGAGCTGCTCATCGGCGAGCGGAGCTTCTACGAGACCATCTTCGCGGCGCTGCGCATCCCCTACGACCCCATCCACTGGGCCGCGGACATCCACGTCGACACCGCCGACTCGGTCGGCAAGACCTCGCGCGTGCAGGACCTCATCAACGCCTACCGCGTTCGCGGCCACCTCATGGCGGACATCGACCCGCTCGAGTATCGCCAGCGCACCCACCCGGACCTCGAGATCTCCAGCCACGGCCTGAGCTTCTGGGATCTCGATCGCGAGTTCGTGACGGGCGGATTCGGCGGTCGCCGTTCCGCCCTGCTGCGCGAGGTCCTCGGCATCCTGCGCGACTCGTACTGCCGCACGATCGGTATCGAATACATGCACATCCAGGATCCGGCCGAGCGCAAGTGGATCCAGGACCAGGTCGAGACCCCGTACACCAAGCCCACCCACGACGAACAGATGCGGGTCCTCGCGAAGCTCAACGAGGCCGAGGCCTTCGAGACCTTCCTGCAGACCAAGTACGTCGGCCAGAAGCGGTTCAGCCTCGAGGGCGCGGAGTCGATGATCTCGCTCCTCGATGCCGTCATCCAGGCCGCCGCCGAGGTCGAGCTGGAGGAGGTCGCGATCGGCATGGCCCACCGCGGCCGCCTCAACGTCCTCACCAACATCGCGGGCAAGACCTACGGTCAGATCTTCCGCGAGTTCGAGGGCACACAGGACCCCCGCACGGTGCAGGGCTCTGGCGACGTCAAGTACCACCTCGGCACCGAGGGAACCTTCACTGCGGCCAACGGCGAGAAGATCCCGGTGTATCTCGCGGCCAACCCCTCACACCTCGAAGCCGTCGACAGCGTCCTCTCCGGCATCGTGCGCGCCAAGCAGGACCGCAAACCCATCGGCAGCTTCCGCGTGCTCCCCATCCTTGTGCACGGCGATGCGGCGATGGCCGGGCAGGGCATCGTCGTCGAGCTGCTGCAGATGTCGCAACTGCGCGGCTACCGCATCGGCGGGACCATCCACCTCGTCGTCAACAACCAGGTCGGCTTCACGACGCCTCCCGCCGAAGGCCGCACCTCGATCTACGCCACGGATGTCGCCAAGACCATCCAGGCACCCATCTTCCACGTGAACGGCGACGACCCCGAGGCCGTGCTGCGGGTCGCCGAGCTCGCCTTCGCATTCCGGCAGCAGTTCCACAAGGACGTCGTCATCGACCTGGTCTGCTACCGCCGCCGCGGGCACAACGAGGGCGACGACCCCTCGATGACCCAGCCGCTCATGTACAACCTCATCGAGGCCAAGCGCAGCGTCCGTACGCTCTACGCCGAGGCGCTCGTCGGCCGCGGCGACATCACGCAGGAGGAGTACGAGGCGGCGCACGCCGACTTCCAGGACCGCCTGGAGCGTGCCTTCGCCGAGACGCACGCCGCCCAGACCGGCTCGATGCCGATCATCATCCAGGACGGCAACCCCGTCTCCGCGGACCTCGAGCGACCGGGATCGCAGCGGGACGACGCCTCGGGAGAGCCGGAGTCCACCGGTGTCGACGCGAGCGTCATCTCCGCGATCGGCGACGCGCACGGGAATGCGCCGGCCGGATTCACCGTGCACCAGAAGCTCCAGACCCTGCTGCAGAAGCGCGTCGAGATGAGTCGGAACGGCTCAATCGACTGGGCCTTCGCCGAGCTCCTCGCCCTGGGCTCCGTCCTGCTCGAGGGCACCCCCGTGCGCATGGCGGGGCAGGACACCCGACGCGGCACGTTCGTTCAGCGTCACGCCGTGCTCCACGACAGGGCCAACGGGCAGGAGTGGCTGCCGCTCGCGAACCTCTCGGAGTCGCAGGCCCGCTTCTGGATCTACGACTCGCTGCTGAGCGAGTACGCGGCCATGGGCTTCGAGTACGGCTACTCGGTGGAGCGCGCCGACGCTCTCGTCCTCTGGGAGGCCCAGTTCGGCGACTTCGCCAATGGGGCCCAGACGATCGTCGACCAGTTCATCTCGAGCGCAGAGCAGAAGTGGGGCCAGCGCTCGAGTGTCGTGCTGCTGCTTCCGCACGGCTACGAAGGCCAGGGACCCGATCACTCCTCCGCGCGCATCGAGCGCTACCTGCAATTGTGCGCCGAGAACAACATGACGGTCGCAAGGCCCTCGACGCCGGCCTCCTACTTCCACCTGCTGCGCCGTCAGGCGTACTCGCGCCCAAGGCGCCCGCTCGTCGTCTTCACCCCGAAGTCGATGCTGCGTCTGCGCGGCGCCACGAGCGAGGTCGAGGAGTTCACCTCGGGCCGGTTCGAGCCGGTCATCGACGATGCGACGATCACTGACCGTTCGGCCGTCAAGCGCGTGCTCCTGCACTCCGGCAAGCTGCACTACGACCTCCTGGCCGAGCGCGACAAGCGCGAGATCAAGGACATCGCCCTCGTGCGCGTCGAGCAGTACTATCCGCTCCCGCTGCGCGAACTGGTCTCGACCATCGGGCTGTATCCGGATGCCGAACTCGTCTGGGTGCAGGACGAACCGGAGAACCAGGGTGCCTGGCCGTTCATCTGCCTCGAACTGCTGCGGTTGAACAAGCGGCCGGTCTCGGTCGTGTCGCGTCCGGCATCCGCCTCGCCCGCGACCGGCTCGAGCAAGCGCAGCGCACAGGAGCAGGCCGACATCCTCGAGAAGGCGCTGACCCTCTCCTAATCCTGCAGCGCGGCCCGGTCCTGCAGCATCGCGGAAGAGATCTCCCGCAACTGCTCGACCTGTTCCGGCGTGAGCCGATCGAACAGGGCGTCGACGACGGTC
This sequence comes from Leifsonella bigeumensis, assembly GCF_039537265.1. Taxonomy (NCBI): domain Bacteria; kingdom Bacillati; phylum Actinomycetota; class Actinomycetes; order Micrococcales; family Microbacteriaceae; genus Leifsonella; species Leifsonella bigeumensis. The sequence continues at coordinate 1,486,367 of NZ_BAABAE010000003.1, forward strand.
GTCACGTGCTCGGGCGCCGCCTCGACGAGAACGCGCATCCCGTCGTCGGTGAGACATGCCCAGGTGACCCGACCGTCGTTCGGGTCGTCGTCCCTGCGGATCCAGCCGAGCTCGACCAGCTTGCGGATGGCGTGCGAGAGCCTGCTCGGCGAGGAGGACAGGAGGTCGGCGAGGTCAGTCATCCTCATGCCGCGGTCGGGCGCCTCGGAGAGCATCGCGAGGATCATGTAGTAAGCGTGCGGCATGCCGGACTTCTGCTGAAGGTCGCGGTCGAGCCGCTGCTGCAGCCGTGCCGAGGCCGCGAGGTAGGCGCGCCAGGCGCGCTGTTCGTCGTCGTCCAGCCAGCGGAACGGCTTCCCTTCGGATGTCATGAATCCAGTCTAGCAAACTACTTGAACATTCAAGGACTTTGGTCTACTCTGGAACTACTTGAACATTCAACTATCAGATTGGGACACACCAGAATGAGCACCATCAGCATTGTCGGAGCCGGAAACGTCGCCCGCGGTATCGCCACCCGCGCCCTCGCCGCGGGATACGAGGTCGAACTCCTCGTCCGCAACGAAGAGCAGGGCAGGGCACTCGCCGGAGAACTCGGCGGCAACGTGTCCGTCGCGGGCATCGGCGCAGAGGTCGCCGGTGACATCGTCGCCATCGCCGTGCCGTGGTCGGCTGTCGCCGGCATCGTCTCGGCCTTCGGCGGCTTCGCCGGCAAGACCGTCGTCGACGCGACGAACCCGCTCAACGCCGACTTCACCGGACTCGACACCGACGCAGACACCTCGGGAGCCGAAGAGATCGCGAAGCTCGCTCCGCAGGCGAAGGTCGTCAAGGCATTCAACACCGTGTTCGCCGGCAACGTCGTCGCCGGGGAGAAGAACGGCGAGGCGCTCGACCTGCTCGTCGCCGCGGATGACGCGGAGGCGAAGGCCGCCGTCGTCGCGTTCGCCGAGAAGGCCGGCTTCCGCGTGATCGACACCGGAGCCCTCTCCCAGGCCCGCACGATGGAGGCCCTCGCCTGGCTGCACATGCAGCTGCAGTTCACGCGTGGCACCAACTTCGCCTCCGCGATCACGATCGTCGACTAAGGGACCGAGACCGGCACCAGCGGCAACGCGATCGAGAACCGGGTATCCCCTGGCTCGCTCGTGACCTCGATGCTCCCGCCGTGGGCCTCGACGATCGCACGGGCGATCGCGAGGCCCAGGCCGGTGCTGCCGGCCACCCTCGACCGAGAACCGTCCCCTCGGACGAACCGCTCGAACAGGTTCGGAAGCAGCTCCGGCGGGACGCCGGGGCCGTCATCCGCGACCGTCACGACGACCTGGCCCCCTCGGTGAGCCACGGTCGTCGTGACGGTCGTCCCCTTCGGAGTGTGGATGCGCGCGTTGGCGAGCAGGTTCGACACGGACTGCTGAAGGCGGGCCGGATCGCCGGTCACCACCGCCTCCTGGTCGTCACCCTGCAGCACCCAGTCATGATCCGGCGAGCTCACCCGCGCGTCGGAGACCGCGTCGGCGACGAGCGGGACGAGCGCGACCGGCTCCGCTCGCAACTCGGAACCCTCGTCCAGCCGCGCGAGCAACAGTAATTCCTCCACGAGCGCGGTCATCCGCACCGACTCCGACTCGATGCGGGAGAGCGCGGTCGTGATGTCCTTCGGCAGTGCGTGACCGCCGCGGCGCGTGAGTTCGGAGTAGCCGCGGATCGAGGCAAGCGGCGTTCTCAGCTCATGGCTCGCATCCGCGACGAACTGGCGCACCCGATTCTCGCTCGCCTGCCGGGCGGACAGGGCCGCCGCGACATGCTCCAGCATCCGGTTGAGGGCGGCACCCACGCGTCCAACCTCCGTGGAGGAGTCGGTGTCGGCATCCGGGACCCGTTCGGCGAGCGCCACCTCGCCGCGATCCAGGGTCAGTTCGGAGACCCGCGTCGCCGTCGCGACGACGCCGGCCAGCGGACGGAGGGCGAAACGCACGAAGAGGGTGCCGACGAGGCCGGCCACACCCAGGCCTGCCAGTGCGACGACGCCCACGATCCCGGTGAGCTGCCAGGTCGTCGCATCCACCTCGCGCATCGGCAGGCCGACGATGAGCTGGTCACCGAACACCGTCCGCGCCGTCACGACCCGATAGGAGCCCAGCATGCCGCCGAGGTCGATGGTCACGGGCGCTGCCGAGCGGATGCCGACCAGGCTTCGCTGCTGGCCCGCGGTGAGGGTCTGCAGCCTCGCATTCTCGTCGAAGTACTGCGGGCCGAGGATGACACCGTCCCGCACGATGAGCCCGAGAGTCCCCGCGCCCTGGGCGTCGCCGATGCCCGGCGCCCGGTCCGGATCGGTCATCTGGTAGCGGGGCAGGAACGTCTCGACGCGGTGCATGGCGCTGTCCAATTGGGAGTCGAGACGGGCCGTGAGCGCCTGCCGCAGTACGAGAACGCTCACCGCGCCGATCACGATGCTGAGAATCGCCAGCAGTGCGACGATCCCCCACACGAGCCGACTGCGCAGCGTCATGAGGCCACCGCTCGGATCGAGTAACCGACGCCGCGCACGGTGTGGATCATCCGCGGCCCCAGCGTGTCGATCTTGCGCCGAAGGTAAGAGATGTAGAGCTCGACGATGCTCGACCGCCCGGCGAAGTCGTAGCTCCAGACGTGGTCGAGGATCTGCGCCTTGCTGAGCACACGGCGCGGATTGCGCATGAGGTAGCGAAGGAGCTCGAACTCGGTCGCCGTGAGTTCGACCGGGGTATCGCCGCGGTGCACCTCGTAACTCTCCTCGTTGAGGACGAGGTCGCCGACGCGCACCACGGGGTCCTCGGTCGCCGTCGCAGCAAGCGCGCTGCGGCGCAGGAGCCCCCGCAGGCGCGCGACGAGCTCCTCGAGACTGAAGGGCTTGGTCACATAGTCGTCGCCGCTCGCCGTGAGCCCGGCGACACGGTCGCGCACGGCATCCTTCGCGGTCAGGAAGAGCACGGGCGCGGTGAGGCCGTCCGCACGAAGCCGCCGCAGCACCTCGAACCCGTCGATATCGGGGAGCATGACGTCGAGCACGACGACATCCGGGCGGAACTCGCGCGCGAGCGTGATCGCCCGGTGGCCGAGCCCCGCGGTGGCGACCTCCCACCCTTCGTAGCGCAGCGCCATGGTCAGCAGATCGGAGAGCGAGGCCTCGTCGTCGACGACGAGCGCCCGGATGCGCGCACCGTCGGTGCGCACGAGAGGCGTTGCGCGCGCGAACTGCTCGCGCTGAAGGTCGGTCACTCTTCCAGTTCTCGCACACCGGCGTTCAGGCCGACTGGGCGCGAGCTATGTATTCGCTGTGCGCACGAGGAGCCAGTGGGGATGAGTCAGTGGGACTGGATCTCGCGGATCCGTACGAGCACCCGCGCCCGGAGCTCCTCCGGCGCGGTCTCATTGCACGCCCGCTGCACCGCCTGGGTGAGCACGACCCCGACCCGGGCCTCGCCCTCGCAGTCACCGCAGGTCGCCATGTGCTCGGCGATGTCGGTGTAGTCCTCCTTGCACAACTCGTTGTGCAGGAACTCCTCGAGTTCGGCGAGCGCCTTCTCGCATCCGCAATCGGTCATTTCTTCGCTCCAGAGGTTGCGTACTCGGCGAGCAGCTCGCGCAGCAACCGCCTGCCACGATGCAGACGGCTCATGACGGTGCCCACCGGGGTTTTCATGATGTCGGCGATCTCCTGGTAGGAGAAGCCTTCGACGTCGGCGAAGTACACCGCGAGGCGGAAGTCCTCCGGGATCGACTGCAGCGCATCCTTGACCGCGCTGTCGGGGAGGTGGTCGATCGCCTCCGCCTCGGCCGACCGCGTGATGGTCGAGGTGGCCGACACCGCGCCGCCGAGCTGCCAGTCCTCGAGCTCGTCGATCGTGCCCTGGTACGGGTTGCGCTGGTTCTTGCGATAGCTGTTGATGAAGGTGTTGGTGAGGATGCGGTACAGCCAGGCCTTGAGGTTGGTCCCCTGCCTGAACTGGCCGAATGCGGCGAAGGCCTTGACGAAGGTCTCCTGCACGAGGTCGGCCGCGTCGGCGGGATTGCGGGTCATGCGCATGGCCGCCGCGTAGAGCTGGTCCATGAACGGGATCGCCTGCTCCTCGAAGAGTTCCCGCAGGTTCTCGACGGATCCCGGCTCGACGGGCTCCGGCTCGGACTGGTCTTCTGTAGTCGTCATCGCGGCCAAGCTTAGTTCGAGCACGGGCATCTCAAGCACGGTCACTCCCGGCCACCCCTCTCCTCGCAGCAAACGCCGATACTCTGGTAACCGATGCTAGTTTCCAGATATTCCAAACCGGAGTTCAATCCGTACGAGAACGACGACCTCGTGCTGGAGACACCGGACGGTCCGTGGCGGGCTCCGCGCGCCGAGGGACCCCTCTCGGCAAGGCTCGGCATCCCGGGTTCCAAGTCGCTCACCAACCGGGAGCTCGTGCTCTCGGCCCTGGCTGACGGACCCTCCCTCCTGCGCGCTCCGCTGCACTCCCGTGACACCGCGCTCATGGCCGAGGCGCTGCGCGAACTCGGCACGCTCATCGAGGAGGTGCCGGGCGAGGGCGCTTTCGGCCCCGACTGGCGGGTGACCCCCCAGGAGCTCACCGGCGGCTCGTCGATCGACTGCGGGTTGGCCGGTACCGTCATGCGGTTCGTTCCCCCCGTTGCGGCACTCGCGCTCGGACCGGTCGCCTTCGACGGCGATCCGCACGCCCGCAAGCGCCCGATGCGCGCGACGATCGACGCCCTGCGCGCCCTCGGTGTCGATGTGACGGATGATGGTCGCGGCACTCTTCCGTTCAGCATGTACGGCATGGGCACGGTGGCGGGCGGCGAACTCGAGGTGGATGCCTCCGAGTCCAGCCAGTTCGTCTCGGCCTTCCTGCTCGTGGCCGCACGCTTCGAGAACGGCCTGACGCTTCGGCACACCGGCGCCGTGCTCCCGAGCCTGCCCCACATCGAGATGACGATCGCGACGCTTGCCGCGAGGGGCGTGGAGGTGTCGAGCGAGGCATCCGGAACCTGGCAGGTCTCCCCCGGTCCGATCGCCGGACGCGAGGTCGACATCGAGCCGGACCTTTCCAACGCGGCACCGTTCCTCGCCGCTGCGCTCGTCGCCGGCGGCACCGTGACGATCGAGGGATGGCCCGAGCGCACGACGCAGGTCGGCGCCCAGCTCGAGAGGCTGCTCGGGCTCTTCGGGGCGAGCGCCCGGCGGGAGGGAACGGATCTCACGATCGACGGCGGACTCGGCGTTCTCGGCGGGAGTTCCCTCGCCGGAATCGATCTCGACCTGAGTGAGGGCGGGGAACTGGCTCCCGCGCTCGTCGCCCTCGCCGCGCTGGCCGACGGGCCGAGTCGCATCACCGGGATCGGGCACCTGCGCGGCCATGAGACCGACCGCCTCGCGGCCCTCGCGGCCGAGCTGGGTGCCCTCGGGGGCGCCGTGACCGAACTCGACGACGGGCTCGCGATCGAGCCGAGGCCCCTCCATGGCGGCCTCTGGCACAGCTACGGCGATCACCGGATGGCGACGGCCGGCGCGATCATCGGCCTCGCCGTCGACGACGTGGAGATCGAGGACATCGGCACGACCGCGAAGACGCTCCCCGAGTTCCCGGCACTCTGGCGGAACCTCGTTCGCCCGCAGGCGGCCGCCGGCACCGTCTCCATCGACCCGTTCTCCAGCGGCGCGCTCGGGCTCGGGCTCGGCTGAGCCCTCCGCGCATGAGCTGGCTGACCGACGACCAGGACGAGGACAAGTACGCGGACTACGAGGCCCGCACCCGCCCGAACCCGAAGGGCAACCGGGCGCGCACGAAGATCCGCCCGGAGCATTCGGATGCTGTGACCGGCCGTGTGCTCACCGTGGATCGCGGGCGCTACTCGGTGCTCGTCGGCGAGGGCACGCGCGACGAGCGCGAGGCGAGCGCCTCCAGGGCGAGCGAGTTGCGCAAGCAGGCCATCGTCACGGGCGACCGGGTCGACCTCGTCGGTGACACGAGCGGCGACGACGGGACGCTCGCACGCATCGTGCGCATCCAGCCCCGCACCACGGTGCTGCGCCGCAGCGCCGACGACACCGACGAGGTCGAGCGCATCATCGTCGCGAACGCCGACCAGATGCTCATCGTCGTCGCGGCGGCCGACCCTGAACCCCGGCCCCGGCTCGTCGACCGCTACCTCGTGGCCGCCTTCGACGCGGGAATCGCACCGATCCTGTGCGTCACGAAGACCGACCTCGCCGATCCTGCTCCGTTCCTCGCGAACTTCGCCGGCCTCGACCTCACCGTCGTGACGAGCGCACATGACGACGTCCCGCTCGAGCGACTGCGTGAGCTGCTCAGTGGGCACACGACCGTCGCGGTCGGGCATTCCGGTGTCGGCAAGTCGACGCTCGTGAACGCTCTCGTGCCGGATGCCAACCGTGCGATCGGCCGGGTCAACACCGTCACGGGGCGCGGTCGTCATACCTCGTCCTCGAGCATCTCGTACCGCGTCGACGCCGGCCACTCGACCTCCGGTGAGCTGCCCGGCTGGATCATCGACACCCCCGGCGTGCGCTCCTTCGGGCTGGGCCACGTCGATCCGGAGAACATCCTGAAGTCCTTCACCGACCTCGCCGAACTCGCGAAGGACTGCCCGCGCGGCTGCACCCATCTGCCGGATGCGCCGGACTGCGCGATCGACGAGCGGGTGCGCGCGGGCGAGCTCGGCGAGGTGGGCAGGCTGCGGCTCGATTCGCTGCAGCGGCTTCTCGCTACCCTTGCATGATGGCCGACTTCACACTCTCCCAGGACCTCGCCTTCGCGCTCTCACTCGCCGACCTCGCGGATGCGATCTCGCTCGACCGCTTCCGGGCGGCCGACCTCGAGATCTCGATGAAGCCGGACATGACCCAGGTGACGGATGCCGATAAGGCCGTCGAGGCGAGCATCCGGGAGGAGATCGCGGCGGGGCGCCCCGGCGACTCGATCTACGGTGAGGAGTTCGGGACCATCGGCGACTCACGCCGCCAGTGGATCGTCGACCCGATCGACGGCACCGCCAATTTCGTTCGGGGGGTGCCGGTCTGGACGACGCTCATCGCACTCGCGGTCGACGGCGTGCCCGTGCTCGGCGTCGCGAGTGCCCCCGCACTCGGCCGGCGATGGTGGGGGGCTGACGGCCTCGGAGCGCACACGCGCGACATCGACGGAAGCGAGCGCAGCATCCGGGTCTCCGGCGTCTCTGCGCTGTCGGATGCCTCGGTCGCCCTGAGCGGCCTCGACCGCTTCGAGAAGGAGGGCAGGCTCGAGAACTACCTCGAGCTCGCGCGGCAGGTGTGGCGCACGCGCGACTACAGCGACGCCTGGCCGTACATGATGGTCGCGGAGGGCGTCGTGGATGTCGCGGGCGAGTTCGGTCTGCAGCCCTACGACATGGCGGCGCTCTTCCCCATCGTCGCCGAGGCCGGCGGAGTGCTCACGGCGATGGACGGGGAGCCGGGCCCATGGCACGGCTCGGCACTCGCGACCAACGGGTTGTTGCACGATGCTGTGCGGGCGGTTCTGGGAGCATAGTTCGCCGCGCTGCAGAGCGAGGGGGATCACCGCAACACACGCGCAGACAGCGTCCCCGAGTTCCTTCCCGAACGTGCGACGGCGGCGGTATGCTGCTGCCAGCCGCGACGATGTTCCGGCGTCTGAGAGGGGAACCCATGCACCGTCGCATGATCAGAGTCGTCGGCATCGCCGCGATGCTCGCAGCCGGCACGGCTCTCGCCGGTTGCGGTGCCGTTGGCGGCATCGTGGGTCAGCTCACCGGCGGCAGCCCGCTCGACGACTCGAGCGCCTTCGCGATCGAGGTCGGCGACTGCTTCACCGAGCCGACGGCCGACGCCGAAGGGTTCATCAGCGAGATCGCCGCCGCCGAGTGCGCTCTCGCGCACGACGACGAAGCCTATGCGAGCGTGCTCATGGCGGATGCCGCATTCCCCGGCGACGATGCAGCTCTGAACCAGGCCGAGGACGCCTGCAGTTCGCGCTTCTTCGACTTCATCGGCGCAGCATCCGACTATGCCGGGACCCTGAACTACTCGTACTTCTACCCGTCGTCCGGAAGCTGGGACGCAGGCGACCGGGAGATCCTCTGCTACGTCTACGACGAGGCGGGCCAGACGACCGGAAGCCTGAAGGGCGCCGCGAGCTGACGCTCGAACCTTCGATTTCTGCATTTTTGCATCCTGTGCAAAAATGACGTAATGACTTCTCCCGCCGCGCCCCGAACCGAAAGGGCACGTGTCGAGCGGGCACGCTCCCACGAATCCACCCGCGGTCTCATCCTGCTCTTCGTCGGCCTCATGCTCGCGATGCTGCTGGCCTCCCTCAGCCAGACTGTGCTGAGCGCTGCCATGCCGACCATGGTCGGTGAGCTCAACGGCGTCGATCTCATGCTCTGGGTCATGACCGCCTACATCCTCGCTTCGACCATCATGATGCCCATCTACGGCAAGATGGGCGACCTCATTGGCCGCAAGGGCCTGCTGCTCTTCGCGATCACGGCGTTCATGGCCGGATCGGTGCTCGGCGGCCTCGCTGGCGACATGAACATGCTCATCATCGCCCGGGTCGTGCAGGGCATCGGCGGCGGCGGACTCATGATCCTTTCGCAGGCGATCATCGCGGATGTCGTTCCCGCCCGCGAGCGCGGCAAGTACATGGGTGTCATGGGCGCCGTCTTCGCGGTCTCCTCGGTCGCCGGCCCACTCCTCGGCGGCTGGTTCACCGAGGGGATCGGCTGGCGCTGGACCTTCTGGATCAACATCCCGCTCGGCATCCTGGCCCTCGCAGCATCCATCGCCTTCCTGCACCTTCCCAAGCACGACACGAGCGTCAAGCCGCGCATCGACGTGTTCGGCATGGCCCTGCTCGCCGCGGCCACGACCTGCCTCGTGCTCATCGCGAGCTGGGGCGGAAGCGCCTACGACTGGGATTCGCTGCAGATCATCATGCTCGGGGTCGGCACCGTCGTCGCAGGCGGCCTGTTCGTTCTCGTCGAGTTGCGCACGCCGGAGCCCATCATCCCGATGAGTCTGTTCCGCGAGCGCAACTTCACCCTCACGACCATCGCCGGCCTCCTCACCGGCGTCGCCATGTTCGGTGTGATCGGCTACCTGCCCACGTACCTGCAGATGACCTTCGGCCAGGACGCGACGACCGCCGGCCTCCTCATGATCCCGATGATGGGCGCACTGCTCGTCACCTCCGTCGTGACCGGCTGGCTCGTGAGCCGCTACGGACGGTACAAGTGGATGCCCATGGTCGGTGCTCTCTTCGTCGCGGCCGGACTTTCCCTGCTCAGCACCATGACCCCGGAGACGCCGTTGTGGGTGTTCTGCAGCTACCTCGCGGTCATGGGCGTCGGGCTCGGGACGAGCATGCAGATCCTCGTGCTCATCGTGCAGAACACGTTCCACGTGCGCATGGTCGGCACCGCGACCGCCGCCAACAACTACTTCCGCCAGATCGGGGCGACACTCGGCAGTGCCTTCGTGGGGAGCCTGTTCGCGACGCGCCTGTTCGACCTGCTCGCCGAGCGGCTTCCGGTAGCGGGTGCGCTGCCCGGTGGCAGCGCCCATTCGCTCACCCCGGACGCCGTCAAGCACCTGCCGGACGCGCTCCGCACCCTCATCGACCAGGCCTACAACGACGCACTCACGCCGCTCTTCCTCTGGATGGTGCCGCTCGCGCTCGCCGCCTTCGTGCTGCTGTGCTTCATCAGGGAAGTGCCGCTCGCGACCACGATCGACCGCGACTCGGTCATCGAGAACTCGGTGGCGGAAGGCAACCTGCTTGTGACGGCCGACGAAGGTTGAGCCCGGCTCGCGCGGGTGTTCTTGTCCTGCGCGGGTGAGAATGGACCCGCGCGGGACGAATTCGCCCGCGTAACCCGACGAGGAGGCCGGCCCTCATGCGCGCTGTCGTGATTCGTGATTTCGGCGTGCGGCCGACGGTCCGCGACGTGCCGGCCCCGACCTGCTCACCCGGTGGCGCGGTCATCCGGGTGCTTGCCACCGGGCTCTGCCGGAGTGACTGGCACGGGTGGATGGGGCACGACGACGGCATCAGACTCCCGCATGTGCCCGGCCACGAGTTCGCCGGAGTGATCGAGTCGGTCGGCGAACAGGTGACCGGCTGGGCGGCGGGTGACCGCGTCACCGTGCCGTTCGTGTGCGCGTGCGGCAGGTGCGAGCAGTGCCTGGTCGGAAACCAGCAGGTGTGCGACAACCAGGAGCAGCCGGGTTTCACCCAGTGGGGCTCCTTCGCCGAACTCGTCGCGATCGCCGAAGCCGACACGAACCTCGTCGCGCTGCCGGACGACCTCGACTTCGTTTCGGCAGCCGCCCTCGGTTGCCGGTTCGCGACCGCCTACCGCGCCGTCATGACCCAGGGCCGGGTGAAGGCCGACGAATGGGTTGCGGTCCACGGATGCGGCGGCGTCGGTCTCTCCGCCATCATGATCGCCGTCGCGGCGGGCGCGAAGGTCGTCGCCGTCGACGTCTCGGAGAGGGCACTCGCCGTCGCTGCCGAGCTCGGCGCCGTGGCCGTGCCCGGCAGCAGGGATGTCGCCGCGGAAGTGCGGGAGGTCACGGGCGGCGGAGCGCACCTCTCCCTCGATGCCTTCGGCAGCGCCGCGACCTGCGACAACTCGATCCGCAGCCTGCGCAAGCGAGGCCGTCACGTGCAGGTCGGCCTCATGACCGGCGAGCACGCGCGTGCGCCGATCCCGATGGACCTCGTCATAGCGAGCGAGCTCGAGATCCTCGGCAGCCACGGCATGGCCGCGTACGAGTACCCGGCGATGCTCGCGAGCATCGCCCGAGGCGACATCGACCCCCGGATGCTCGTCGGCCGCACGATCGCGCTCGATGACGCGCCCGAGGCGCTCGCCACCATGGAAGGCGGCAGCCATCCGGGAATGACGGTCATCGGCCTGTCGTAGGCGCTTTCGCGCGGGAGTTTTCCTCGCGCGCGGGCGAGAATGGACCCGCGTGGGACGAATTGACCCGCGCAGGAGCCCGAGGAGACCCACCGTGCCCGACACCGTCCCGCCACTCCCGACCGCCGCGATCGTCGATGCCGCAGTCCGTCTCGGCATCCGGGTCGCCACGGGTCCGGCGTCCCTGCGACCGCTCCTCCCCGGGCGAATCTTCGCAGGGCCGTCGATGCCGGTCACGCACCTCGGAAGCGTCGACGTCATCCTCGAGACGATCGACGACTCCCCCGCCGGCGGAGTGCTCGTGATCGACAACGGCGGTCGCGACGACGAGGCCTGCGTGGGCGACCTCATCGTGCTCGAGGCGAAGCTCGCGGCGCTCGCCGGCGTCGTCATCTGGGGGCGCCACCGCGACACCGCCCAGCTTCTCCAGATCGGGCTGCCGCTGCACAGCCTCGGCGCCTACCCCTACGGCCCGCGCCGCATCCCACCCGCCGGGCGACGGATGGCGACGGCATTCCTCGACGGCGCGCCCGTGAGCGAAGCCGACGAGATCGTCGCGGATGACGACGGAGTGCTCATCGTCGGCCCGGAACGGCGCGAGGAGCTCTACGAGACGGCCAGGGGCATCCTGAGCACGGAAACGGCCCAGGCCGACCGGATGCGCTCGGGCACCGACCTGCGCACCCAGCTCGACTTCGCCGGCTACCGCCGCAAGCAGGAGTCCGACCCGAGCCTGACGCTGCGACGACACCTGCAGGACACCGGCAGCGCGATCGAGACCTGAGGCGTCCGAGTCGCGGTTAACCGATTTTGGCCGACATGTCAATGCCTTGACGTTCCCCCCGACACGAACCCACCATGGATCGATGAAGGAATTGCAGTACCCGGGGGGACAGATCGTCGTCGAGGATGCCGTCGCCGACGCGATCGGGGAGCTTGCCTCGACCCTAGGCGAAACCGGCATGTCGGCATCCATCGAGATTCGCGCCGCAGACCAGGCCTCCGCGATCCGCATCGAGATCGGCAGGGACCACCGCAACGGGCGCAACCACGTCCTCCACGCTCGGCCGGCGCGCGGCGAAGGCAGCCATTTCGGACTCGACGACCTCTAGGAGAGACAGATGGGCTTCCTGCTCTACGGTCGGCCTGCGGAAGAGATCGAGATCGAGGATCGAACGCTCGCCCACATCAAGATCGTCATCCTCGCGAAACTGAGGAGGGGCGAATCGTTCGCGTTCTCGTTCGAGCACGACCCGAGCGACGACGCTGGGAGATCGACGATCTGGTTGAACCCCGCGATTCCGCTCAGGTTCAAGTTCGAGGAGGAACGCCAGCCGGAGCTCGATCGACGCTGGCTCGAACTGCTCGTCTCCGCCGCCAACAGCGTCGACGGCCTACGGCTCATCCCTGAACCGGAGGAATCGCACCCTCCGAGCGCCGACTAGGTGTACTGACCCGGATCGTTGTTGACGTAGGAGAGACCTCCGTAGTCGAGTTGGAGCTGTCTAGTT
>NZ_BAABAE010000004.1:0-192294 GCF_039537265.1 Leifsonella bigeumensis
TCTGCCAAGCCATCACCCGCGGGACCCTCAGCATCGACAGCGCCGACGCCCTCCGACGCGGACTCGGCAAACCCGGGGGTGACATGACGGCCGAGAAGCTGCGGGCGCTCGCAACGGAGTTGCTGTCGCGGTACAGCGACCTGCCCGCGGATGCCCTCTTCCAGAGGGCACGCGCCGAACGGGATCTCAACGATCTCGACGGCATCGCCGCCCGTCAGCAGGAGTTGTATCTGCAGGGCGGGTTCCGGTTGTTCCGCAAGGCCAACGGGATGTACGGGTATGCAGGGCAGGCCGACCCGGAGTCCGCAGCCGTGCTCCTGGGCGCCCTCGACCCTCTCACGAGTCCGCGTCGGGGTGGACCGCGTTTCACGAGGCCCGAGGATGTCGCCCGGGCGCAGGCGGTCATCGACGACCCGCGCACGACCGACCGCATCACGCTCGACGGGCTCGTCGCCCTCGTGAAGTCCGGGAGTCAGTCGGCAGGCCCGACGGGCGAGGAGACGGTGCCGAACGGCGACCACACGCTCGTCAAGGTCGTCGTGGCCGTGGACCGTACCGGGCAGCCGTCCTCCTTCGCGGAGATCGAATCGACCGGAACGGTGATCCCCCTCGGCACAGCCGAAGCCGCACTGTGCGACGCCACCTGGCAGGAAGTCACGATCGACACCTGCGACAACCCCCTTGACGTCGGTCGGAGGCAGCGGCTCTTCAGCCGTCGGCAGCGGGGAGCCCTTGCGGTGCGGGACGGTGGCTGCCTGTGGCCGGAATGCACCCAGCCTCCGGCCTTCACGGAGGCCCACCACATCGAACAGTGGAAACGCGATCGCGGCCGAACGGATGTCGGCAACGGCATCCTGCTGTGCCGGTTCCACCACCTGCTCCTGCACAACAATCGCTGGGAGATCCATCGGGACGCGGACGGCCGGTATTGGCTCACGCCCCCGACGGCGGTCGACCCGCAGCAGACCGCGATTCGGCTGGAGAGCAGGAGCACCCTCTCCCGGCATCGGCGGCGAGAACGAGAGGGCGTTCAGGGCTCGGCAGGAAGGGACCAGGGGGCATCCGTCGCGTTGCTCATCTGAGCAATCCGGGGCTTGCGTAAACGTCCTATGCTCGATGGATACCCGGGAAACAACTCGACGTGGAGGAACCCCATGACTGTCGTACGCGCCGCCATCACCCAGACCACCTGGACCGGCGACAAGGAATCGATGCTTGCGAAGCACGAGCAGTTCGCCCGTGATGCCGCCGCCGAGGGGGCCCAGGTCATCTGCTTCCAGGAACTCTTCTACGGGCCATACTTCGGCATCACCGAAGACAAGAAGTACTACGCGTACGCCGAGCCGGCCGACGGCCCCATCGTGCAGCGCTTCGCCAAGCTGGCGAAAGAGCTGAACATGGTCATGATCCTCCCCATCTACGAGGAGGACATGACGGGCGTGTACTACAACACGGCCGTCATCGTCGACGCGGACGGCACGATCCTCGGCAAGTACCGCAAGCACCACCTTCCGCACCTCGACCGGTTCTGGGAGAAGTTCTACTTCCGCCCCGGCAACATGGGCTACCCGGTGTTCGACACCGCCGTCGGCAAGATCGGGCTCTACATCTGCTATGACCGGCACTTCCCCGAGGGCTGGCGCGAGCTGGGCCTGAATGGCGCGCACATCGTGTTCAATCCGAACGCCACCAAGCCCGGACTCTCCAACCGGCTCTGGGAGGTCGAGGGCCCGGCTGCCGCCGTGGCCAACGGATACTTCGTGCTCCAACCCAACCGGGTCGGGCGCGAGGACAACGAGTACGGCGAGCTCGCCGTCGACTTCTACGGAACCAGCCAGGTCATCGACCCGCGCGGCAACTTCGTCGGCGAGCGGGGCTCGGGCACCGACGAAGAGGTCCTCATCCGCGATCTCGACATGGACATGGTGAAGCAGATGCGCGACGACTGGCAGTTCTACCGTGACCGCAGGCCGGACTCCTACACCTCCATCCCCAAGCCATAGTCGCCGGATGTCTGCAAAGGAGCTGACATGAAGACTCTGATCAAGAACGGCACGGTCGTGAACTCGACCGGAACCGCATCCGCCGACGTGCTCATCGACGGCGAGACGATCGCCGCCGTGCTGGCCCCGGGATCGCACCTCCTGGGGTTCGACATCGAGAAGAATGTGGACACGGTCATCGACGCGACCGGCAAGTACGTCATCCCGGGCGGCGTCGACGCCCACACCCACATGGAGATGCCGTTCGGCGGCACGAACGCGAGCGACACCTTCGAGACCGGGACCCGCGCTGCCGCCTGGGGCGGTACGACGAGCATCGTCGACTTCGTCGTGCAGTACCCCGACCAGAACGTACTCGACCAATACCACGCCTGGCATGAGAAGGCCGCGGGCAACTGCGCCATCGACTACGGGTTCCACCAGATCCTCTCCGATGTGCAGGACTCCTCGCTCGTGGCGATGGATGAGCTCATCAAGGAGGGCGTGTCGAGCTTCAAGCTCTTCATGGCCTACAAGGGCGTGTTCCTCTCGGACGACGGTCAGATCCTGCGCGCCTTCCAGAAGGGCGCCCAGAACGGTGCGCTCATGATGATGCACGCCGAGAATGGCGCGGTCATCGACGTGCTCGTGAAGCAGGCCATCGAGGCCGGCAACACCTCGCCCTACTACCACGGGCTCACCCGCCCCTGGCAGGCGGAGGAGGAGGCCACCCATCGTGCCATCATGATTGCCAACCTCACCGGTGCACCGCTCTACGTCGTGCACGTGAGCGCGAAGCAGGCGGTTGAGCAGATCGCCCACGCCCGCGACCTCGGCCAGAACGTGTTCGGCGAGACCTGCCCGCAGTACCTCTACCTCTCGCTCGAGGAGCAGTTGGGCGCCCCCGGATTCGAGGGTGCCAAATGGGTGTGCTCGACGCCGCTGCGCTCGCGCGCAGAAGGTCACCAGCACCACATGTGGCAAGCGTTGCGCACCAACGACATCCAGATGGTGTCGACCGACCACTGCCCGTTCTGCATGAAGGGTCAGAAAGACATGGGAATCGGCGACTTCTCGAAGATCCCGAACGGCATCGGCTCGGTCGAGCACCGCATGGACCTGCTCTACCAGGGCGTCGTCGAGGGCAACATCTCCCTCGAGCGCTGGGTCGAGGTCACCTCGACGACCCCGTCGCGGATGTTCGGCATGTACGGCAAGAAGGGCGTCATCCAGCCCGGCGCTGATGCGGATGTCGTGGTCTACAACCCGAACGGGCACACCTCGATCGGGCTCAACAAGACCCACCACATGAACATGGACTACTCCGCCTGGGAGGGCTTCGAGATCGACGGCCACGTCGACACCGTGCTCTCCCGCGGCAAGGTCATCGTCGACGGCGACGAGTACGTCGGTGCCAAGGGCGACGGCAAGTACTTCAAGCGCGGTCTCTCGCAGTACCTGATCTAGGAGCACCATGGATTTCGGAGCAGTACTCCAGACGCACCCGCCGGCCTCCCGTACCGTCGCCCTCGCGAAACTCGCGGAGCAGCACGGCTTCAGCCACGTGTGGACCTTCGACTCGCACCTGCTGTGGCAGGAGCCTTACGTCATCTACAGCCAGATCCTGGCCGAGACGCACAAGATCAAGGTCGGCCCGATGGTGACGAACCCGGCCACCAGGGACTGGACGGTCACCGCATCCATCTTCGCGACACTCAATGAGATGTACGGCAACCGCACGATCTGCGGGATCGGCCGCGGCGACTCGGCGGTGCGCGTGACCAACGGTGCGCCCACCAACCTGAAGACGCTGCGCGAGTCGATCCACGTCATCCGGGAGCTCGCCAACAGCCGCGGTGTCGAATACAACGGGGCGCAACTGCAGTTCCCCTGGAGCCACGACTCCGAACTCGAGGTCTGGGTCGCCGCCTACGGCCCGCTCGCCCTCAAGCTCACGGGCGAGGTGGGCGACGGCTTCATCCTGCAGTTGGCCGACCTCGACGTTGCCGAGTGGATGATCGCGACCGTGCGCAAGGCGGCGAAGGCGGCCGGACGCGATCCGGATGCCGTCAAATTCTGCGTCGCCGCCCCCATGTACGTGGGCGACGGGTGGGAGCATATGCGCGACCAGTGTCGCTGGTTCGGGGGGATGGTCGGCAACCACGTCGCCGACATCGTCGCCAAGTACGGCGAGGACTCGGCCGTTCCCAAGGCGCTCACCGACTACATCAAGGGTCGCGAAGGCTACGACTACAACGAACACGGCCAGGCGGGCAACACCCACACCGACTTCGTGCCCGACGAGATCGTGGACCGGTTCTGCATCCTCGGCCCGGTCGAGGACCACGTGGCCAAGCTCAAGGAGTTCAAGAACATGGGAGTCGACCAGTTCGCCGGCTACCTCCAGCACGACAACAAGGAAGAGACGCTTCGGGTCTACGGTGAGACTGTGATCCCCGCATTGCGCGATCACATCATTGCGAAGAGAGAGAACTAGAGAATGACCGCAGGACAGTCCCACACCGCCGACGGCTCGCAGACGCACGCCGTCGATAGTGCAGAGGGCAAGCTCGCATACGACCTCGACCGGGCGCACGTGTTCCACTCCTGGTCGGCGCAGGGCGCGCTCAAACCCTTCGTGCCCGCCGGCGCGCTCGGCAGCAGGATGTGGGACTACGACGGCAGGGAGTACCTCGACTTCTCGAGCCAGCTCGTCAACATGAACATCGGCCACCAGCATCCGAAGGTCATCGCCGCCATCAAGGCGCAGGCCGACGTGCTCACGATGATCGCGCCGGCGCACGCCAGCCTGCCGCGAGGCGAGGCCGCCAAGCGCATCCTCGCGAAGGCCGGGTCCACCTTCAGCCGGGTGTTCTTCACGAACGGCGGGGCGGATGCCAACGAGAACGCGATCCGGATGGCGCGCCTCGTGACGGGGCGCGACAAGGTGCTCTCGCAGTACCGCTCCTACCACGGCAACACCGGTGCGGCGATCGGCGCGACCGGCGACTGGCGACGCGTGCCCAACGAGTACTCGCGCGGACATGTGCACTTCTTTGGACCCTTCCTCTACCGCAGCGAGTTCTGGGCGACGACGCCCGAGGAGGAGTGCGAGCGAGCGCTGCACAGCCTCGAGCGGATCATTCAGGCGGAAGGACCGAAGTCGATCGCGGCGATCCTCGTCGAGAGCGTGCCGGGCACGGCGGGCATCCTCGTCCCACCGGCCGGTTATCTCGCCGGGCTTCGTGCTCTCGCCGACAAGTACGGCATGATGCTCATCCTCGATGAGGTCATGGCCGGGTTCGGCCGCACGGGGGAATGGTTCGCCTTCCAGGGCGACTTCGGCGACGGCAGGAACAGTGTCGTCCCCGACCTCATCACCTTCGCCAAAGGCGTCAACTCCGGCTATGTGCCGGCGGGCGGCGTCGTCATCTCTGAGTCGATCGCGAACGCGTTCGTCGACGAGGTGTTCCCCGGCGGGCTCACCTATTCGGGGCATCCGCTCGCCATGGCGGCGATCGTGGCGACGCTCGACGCCATGGACGAAGAAGGCATCATCGAGAACGCAGCCACGATCGGGCGCGACCACCTGGCGCCCGGGCTCGCAGAGCTGCAGGCGAAGCATCCGATGATCGGCGAGGTGCGAGGCGTCGGCGTCTTCTGGGCGCTCGACCTCGTGGCCGACCGGGCGACGCACGAGCCGGTGAACGCGGCGGTGATCGGCGCGCTCAAGTCCGAGCTCCAGCAGCGCGGGTTGCTGCCGTTCGCCTCGGAGAACCGCATCCACGTCGTGCCGCCGTGCGTCGTGACCACGGATGAGGTGGCCAGCGCCCTGCGGATCTACGACGAGGCGTTCACCGCGGTCGAGAAGTCCTGAGACCGGGTGTTCGCCGGCGCCATGGATCGGGCCTGCGCGGATCGGGCCCGCGGATTAGGCTGATGCGGTGGTTCACGTGAAGAAGACTCCCCCCAGGAAGTCTGCGCCGGGGAAGACAGCGCTGAGGAAGATAGCGCTGACGCTGGATGTCGTCGACCTCATCCACCGGCCGGGCGAGATGCGCGAACGCACGATCGAGGTCGCCGCTCCGGCAGGCTGGGGCAACGCGGTCATCGGTGTGCGCGAGGGCGAGCCGGTGCATATCGACGTGCGGTTGGAGTCGCTGCACGAGGGCATCCTCGTCTCGGCGGAAGTCGACACGGTCGCCCGGGGGGAGTGCGTTCGGTGCCTCATCGACCTCGAGGAAGTGGTCGAGGTCGAAATCCGGGAGGTTTTCGCGTATTCTCTTGACGACGCATTCGACTACGACGTTCACGAGACCCAGGTGGATCTCGAACCCGTGGTCAGGGACGCGGTGGTATTGTCACTGCCGTTCCAGCCCGTCTGCCAGGCGGAGTGCACAGGTTTGTGCCCGCAGTGCGGGGTGCGGCTCCTGGACAATCCCGGGCACGAGCATGAGGTGCCCGTCGATCCACGGTGGGCTGCGCTCGGCGGGCTCGCGGGGGTCAAAGAAGAAGACGTTGGGGCTGCGGAAAGCGGCGCCGAGAAAGAGAAGAGATAACCATGGCTGTTCCCAAGCGCAAGATGTCGCGCGCCAGCACCCGTGCGCGCCGCGCCCAGTGGAAGGCTACCCCGCCGACCCTCGTCAAGACGATCGAGGGCGGGAAGGTCGTCTACAGCCTTCCGCACCGCGCGAAGGTCGTCGAGGACTCGACCGGCACACCCCTGTACCTGGAGTACAAGGGTCGCAAGGTCGCCGACGTCTGATCGACCGACACCAGGGATGTCGGACCAGGGGGAGCGCAGGGACGGTGACGCCACTGACCCCCAGGAACTCGCGCTCCGGCTCAAAGCCCCGATCGCCCCGGGGCTGCTTGAGCTTGCCCTGACACACCGTTCGTTCGCGTACGAGAACGGCGGTATCGCCCACAACGAGCGCCTCGAGTTCCTCGGCGACTCGATTCTCGGCCAGGCCGTCACGGTCATGCTCTACACCGAGAATCCCGATCTCGACGAGGGCGAGCTCGCCAAGCGACGGGCGAGTCTCGTGAGCAGTGTCGCGCTCGCGGAGGTGGCGCGCCGGATCGGGCTCGGTGAGTTCATCCGGCTCGGCAAGGGCGAGGAGCACACCGGGGGGCGCGAGAAGTCGTCGATCCTCGCCGACACCGTCGAAGCGGTCATCGGTGCCGCATACCTCGACCTCGGGCCGGACCCGGCGACGGAGCTCGTACTGCGCCTCATCCGACCGCTCATGGACAGTCCGGACCGCTTCGGTGCGTCGATGGACCCGAAGACGAGCCTTCAGGAGCTCGCCGCCGTCCTCGGGTACGGACTTCCGCACTACGAGGTGACCGACAGCGGCCCCGACCACTCGAAGCGGTTTCGCGCGGTCGTGATGCTCTCCGGTGACAAGGTCGCCTCGGGCGAGGGCTCGAGCAAGAAGCACGCGGAGATGGCGGCAGCGCTCGAGGCCTGGAACATACTGCAGGCGGATGCCGGCGGAGTCGGGACGCGGCGCCCGGCTCGCGTCGCGGGCACTGCAGGCCGGGTCGAGGCGACAGGGAACGGTGGCGCTCTCGGCGCCCCGGGCATCGCCGGCGACTGATCGTGCCCGAACTGCCTGAGGTCGAGGTGGTGCGTGCAGGCCTCGTCCCCTTCGCCACGGGTGCGCGGGTGACCCGCGTCGAGGTGCTCGACGAACGCTCGCTGCGGCGGCATCCTGGGCCGGCGGAGGACTTCGTCGACCGCCTCACCGGCGCCGTGCTCGCGGCGCCGTCCCGCCGCGGCAAATACCTCTGGCTGCCCCTGCTTTCGAATCCGTTCGGCGACGGTGAGGCGCTCGTCGTGCACCTGGGGATGAGCGGGCAGGTGCTGTTGAGGCCGCCCGGAACCCAGGATGCCCTCACGCGCATCCGGATCGACCTCGAGCATCCGCAGAACGGACCGGTACGGCTCAACTTCGTCGACCAGCGCATCTTCGGTTCGATGGCGATCGACGCGCTCGTGGCGGCGGCAGATCTCGGGCCGGATGCTCCCGGCGAGCGGCTGCCGGCATCCGTCGCCCACATCGCGCGCGACCCGCTCGACCCGCACTTCGACGACGCGCGATTCCTGGCCGCGCTCCGCCGGCGCCGCACCGGGGTGAAGCGCGCGCTGCTCGACCAGAGCCTCGTGAGCGGAATCGGCAACATCTACGCGGACGAGGCGCTCTGGGCGGCGCGCATCCACTACGACCAGCCGACGGATGCTCTGAGCCGTCCGCGCGCGAAAGCCCTGCTCACCGAGGTGCGCGCCGTGCTCGCGAAGGCCCTCGCCGAGGGCGGCACGAGTTTCGACGCGCAGTATCTCAACGTCAACGGCGAGTCGGGGTACTTCTCCCACTCACTCAACGCCTACGGGCAGCAGGGCCGGCCGTGCCCGCGCTGCGGCCGCCCGATCGTGCGCGAGCAGTTCATGAACCGCGGCAGTCACTTCTGCCCGCACTGCCAGCGCCTGCGTAGCCGCTCCGGGAACTGAGCGGTCTGGTAAGCGGTATATCAGCAGGATAAGGTGAGCGGATACCACTTCCTTTTCCCCTGACTTGGAGCACGCACCCGATGGCGACAGCAGCTTCGACCCCTTCGCGTCCCGCGCACTTTTCAGTTGGTCGTTCGCGATTGCTCCTGGCTGCCGCTGCGACGCTCGCGGCCGGCCTCGTCCTCGGGGCCGGATCGCCCGCCTGGGCGGATGCGGTGGTCCCGCCGGCGATCTCCGTCGGAGACGCGCCGGGCGGCGTGGCATTCGCTCCGGATGGCTCTAAGGCGTATGTCGTCAACAGCGGCTCCGACTCGGTGTCGGTCATCAATACAGCCACGGATACCGTGGTGGGCACGATCACGGTCGGTTCCAACCCACTCTTCGTCGCCTTCTCCCCGGACGAGGCAATGGCCTACGTAACCAATCGCTTCTCTAACTCGGTGTCGGTGATCGACACGGACACGGATGCCGTCGTCGACACGATCGCCGTCGGTTCCGAACCGATCTCGGTGGCGTTCGCGTCAGACGGCGGACGTGCCTATGTCACGAACCGCGCTGACGGTTCGGTGTCGATCATCGACACCTCAAGCGGTCTCGTCGTGGCGACGGTCGCCGTCGGTACCAGCCCGAGCGGCATTGCAATCTCCCCGGACGGCTCTCGGGCCTATGTCGCGAACCAAGGCGGGAGCTCGGTGTCAGTGATCGATACCGTCGCGGGGGCGGTGGTTGGTGCGCCGATCGACGTCGGATCCTTCCCGTCGGGCATCGCGGTCTCCCCGGACGGCTCCCTGGTCTACGTCGCGAACCAGTTAGAGAACTCCGTGTCGGTGATCGATGCGGCGACCGCCGCCGTCACGGTGACCATCGCGCTCGGTCTGGGGACACAGCCCTACATTCCGGCGTTCTCCCCGGATGGCACCAAGATCTACGTCACTAACCTCAATAGCGACTCCATCTCGGTGATCGACCCGGTCACGGCGGCGGTTGTCGCGACGATCCCGATGGGGAACCGCCCGGTGCTTACGGCGTTCTCCCTCACCCAGCCAAAGGCCTATGTCACCAACGAGGACGACGACTCGGTGACGGTCATCGCCGTCGACGCGGTCGCACCGGCGATCACGTCAGGTCTACCGTCGGCCGCCACCCAGAACTCGGCCTACTCGTTCACCGTGACGGCATCCGGGTACGAGGCGCCGACCTTCGCGGTGACCGTGGGCGAACTGCCGGCGGGTCTGGATCTCGACCCCGTCTCCGGCACCGTCTCGGGCACTCCGACGACCTCAGGGAGCTTCGCGTTCACCGTCACCGCGAGCAATTCGGCCGGATCGGATGCCGCGGCCTACACGCTCGAGATCGAGTCGGCCCCGACCATCGACAACGAGTTGGCGGCGACTGGGGTCGACGCGCGGATGGGCGGGCTGCTGGGCGGTCTCCTGCTGCTGGGCGGAGCGGTCTTCGTCGCGGCTCGCCGGCGCCGGCAGACTGCCTGATACGACGCGACACGACGCGACGAGCTTGGCGAGCTGCGGCCGGCACTAACTCACGCCGGTGTCCTTCTTCCAGCCGCCTCCGTAGCCAACCGCAACGAAACCGATCGCCTCGTTGACATCGAGCATGCGACGGTTCTCCTCGGCGTTGAAGGTGGTGACCGACGGATGCCCCGGGTGCGTCTCGGCGAGGTACTGCAGGTTCGCGAGCTTGAGGAGCATCCCCAGCCGGTGGCCGCGGTGCTCCTTGAGCACGAGGGTGTCCTGCTGCTCGACCGGCCGTTCGAGTTCGGCGGGAACCGAGAGCTCGGTGAAGCCCGCGAGCCTGCCCGACGGCACATGCTCGGCAACGGTGAGGAGCATCGTGCGCGGGCTCTCCTCCTGACGGTCGTCGATGGTGCGCACCCGGTCGTCGTCCCAGTTCTCCTCGTTGACCTCGAGGCCGGCCGCCGGCGCATCCGTGCTCATCCGCTGGTGGAGGAGGGCGATGTCGGAGACCCACTGCTCGGGGGTGCGCCCGGTCCACCGGACGAGCCGGTAGTCCTCGCCAGCAGCAGCCAGGGCAGAGTCGAAGAGTCGCGCGAACTCGGTCTCATCCACGGGAAGTGCGAGGCGGCTCATCCGCTCGACCTGCTCAAGGGCGAATCCCCGCTCAAGCAGGAATCGAGTCTCCGGGTTATCGAGGGGGACCGAACCGAAGCCGGTCGGAGACGGCAACTGCTCCGATCCGTCGGCGCCTTTGTGGATGAAATAGCCCTGCTGCACGGTGCGGTCATCGGCTGCGCACATCGCCACCAGCCTCTCGTAGAGCGCGGAGCCGATACCGCGCCGACGGAACGCGGGCAGCACCTCGATCGCGAGCCAGGCATCCTTGGAGTCCTCTTCGATGGGCGCCTGGTAGATGGCGCGGGCGACGATGCGCCCGTCGACCCGCGCAACGAGGCAGGTTTGGGGCTGGTACGAGTCCTGCCAGTTCGGCAGGAGCTCCGCGGGCTCGTAACACAGGTCGCGGTTGCCGACGGTGTCGGCCTCGATCTCGTTGCGGACGTGCGTCATCTCGATGAAACCGGCCGCATCCGGTGCGTCGATCGTGGCCGGGATCACCAGTTGGTCGATCGTGAAAGCGGTCATGGGGTCACTCCGTGTCGATGGTCCGTCCCTCGACAGGGTGTCGGGGCGAGAAGTGCAAAGCCGATCAGGATACATGCGCGGCGAGCGGCCTGTGCCGGAGAGAAACCGAACCGTTGTAATCGACGGAACCCTCCCGTCGTTCCGGTACCGTAGTTGGATGAGTTTCGTCGGGTCGAGGAGGGCACCGCGGTGTACCTGAAGAGCCTGACCCTCAAGGGGTTCAAGTCCTTCGCCCAACCGACCACCTTCGCCTTCGAGCCGGGGGTCACCTGTGTCGTGGGGCCGAACGGCTCCGGCAAATCCAATGTGGTGGATGCGCTCGCCTGGGTCATGGGGGAGCAGGGCGCGAAGACCCTCCGCGGCGGCAAGATGGAGGACGTCATCTTCGCCGGCACGGCGACGAAGGGCCCGCTCGGCCGTGCCGAGGTCGTGCTCACGATCGACAACGCGGATGGCGCCCTCCCGATCGATTATTCCGAGGTCACGATCAGTCGTACGCTGTTCCGCAACGGCGGCAGCGAGTACGCGATCAACGGCGAGGCCTGCCGCCTGCTCGACGTGCAGGAGCTCCTGAGCGACTCCGGGCTCGGCCGGGAGATGCACGTCATCGTCGGGCAGGGGCAGCTCGACCAGGTGCTGCACGCGACCCCGGATGAACGGCGGGGGTTCATCGAGGAGGCCGCCGGCATCCTCAAGCATCGCCGCCGCAAGGAGAAGACCCTGCGCAAGCTCGAGGCGATGCAGGCGAACCTCACCCGCCTGAGCGACCTCGCCGGCGAGATCCGACGCCAGTTGAAGCCTCTCGGGCATCAGGCCGAGATCGCGAAGGAGGCCCAGTCGATCGCCGCGATCGTCCGCGACGCGAGGGCGAGACTTCTCGCTGACGAGGTCGTCACGCTGCGGTCGAGCCTCACGCTGCACGGTCGCAGCGAGTCGGAGCGCAAGACCGAGCGCATCGTGCTGCAGGAGCAGCTCGACCAGAACAAGCTGCGCGAGCAGCACATCGAGCAGGCACAGGTCGGCGATGCCGTCGACATCGCCCGCCGTACCGCGTTCGGACTCGAGTCGGTGCAGGAGCGCCTGCGCGGACTCTTCACCCTGGCTAACCAGCGGCTCGCGCTGCTCGGCACCCAGGTGGACGACCCGGGAGCAGGGAGCGCCGTGACCCCGCAGCAGGTCGTCGATGCGAAGGCCGAGGTCGAGCGGCTGGCGGAGGCGGTCACCTCGGCGGAGGATGCGTGGCATGCGACCCAGCTCGCGAGCGGGCAGGCGAAGGCGAACCTGGATGCGCTCGACGAGGAGATCGCCCTGCAGAGTTCGCTCGTCTCGAAGCACGACCTCGAGCTCTCGAAGCTCACCGGACAGGCGGAGACGGCGGCCTCCAGACTCGCCGCCGTGCGCGGCGAGGTGCTCCGCCAGCAGAACGCCCTCGACGCGGCCATCGAGCGGCGCGAAGCCGCACAGGCGCAGTTCGCGAGCCTCGAGACGGATGCCGCCCTCGGCGAGACGGCGGAGACCGATCTTGACGCAGCCTACGAGGCCGCACAGGCCGAGGTGACGGCGGCGGAAGCCGAGATCGAGCGGCTTCGTGAGGAGCTTCACGGTCACGAGCGGGAACGCTCGGGGCTCGCCGCCCGCACGAGCGCCCTCTCGAGCGCCCTCGATCAGAAGGACGGCTCGAGCGCGCTCGTCGCGAAGAATCTCCGCGGCATCCGGGGACTCGTCGCCGAGCACATCCAGGTGCAGCCGGGGTTCGAGGCTGCGGTCGCGGCCGCGCTCGGCTCGCTCGCCGATGCGGTGCTGGCCGACGACCGGGGCTCCGCCGTCGATGCGATCGAGCTCGCCCGCTCCGACGAGCTCGGGCGAGTCGAGGTGCTGCTCGCCGATGCCGGCGCCGCTGGGGCACGCGTGGGCCTTCAGGCCGACCTGCCCGCGGGCGCCGTTGCGGCGGCTTCCGTCGTGACCGCGCCGGGCGGCGTGCTCGGCATCCTCGCGGATGTCGTCATCGCCGACGACCTCGACGTCGCCCGCCGCGCCTGGAAGGCCATCGGGGACGACTCGACGGTGACGGTCATCACGAAGGCCGGAGACGTGCTGAGCCGGTGGGTGCTGCGCGGAGGCTCCGGCGCCAAAAGATCGCGCGTCGAACTCGTCGCGGACCGTGAGGCCGCGCAGGCCAGGCATACCGAGGTCACGACGTTGATCGACCGGGCCCAGTTCGCCCTCGCCGAGCAGCGGGCCGTGCTCGACGCAGCGAAGGAGCGGGCGACAGCGGCGCTCGCCGCCCTGCGCGAGTTCGACGCGCAGCTCGCGGCCCGCACCGAGAAGCTCAGCCGTGCGCGTGTGCAGGTGGAGGCCGCCCAGGCCGAGTCCGAGCGACTGGAGCGGGGCCTCGCTCTCGCGACCGAGACGGTGGCGGATGCCGTGAAGGCATCCGAGGCGGCCGGCGGCCAGCTGGAGGCGGCGCAGTCCGCACCGCGGCCCATCCTGGATGTCGCCGCACGCGATGGGCTCTCTGCCGAACTGGACACTGCGCGAGAGCTCGAGGTCGAGGCGCGGCTGCAACTGGAGACGGCGCGCGAGCGGGTACGGGCCGAGGAGCTTCGCGCGGTCCAGCTCGCGAGGCAGCTGGACGAGGATCGCGCGGCGGCCGAGGAGGCGGCGAGGCGTGCGGTCATCCGTCGTCGCCAGCTCGAGTCCGCGCAGAGGGTCATCGAGGCGTTACCGCCGGTGCTCGACACCGTCGACCGTTCGGTGTCGCAGGCGCGCGTCGAACTCGCCGCGCGCGAGTCGGAGCGCGCCCAGCAGAACGAGGAGCTCGCCGTGCTGCGTCGCGAGGAGAGTTCGCTGCGTGAGCGGCTTTCTGCGATCAGCGAGAGCGTGCACGGGCTCGAGATGCAGATCTACGAGAAGAAGCTCCAGCTGTCGAGTCTGCTCGAGCGCGCGGGCGAGGAGCTCGGGCTCGTCGAGGACGTGCTCGTCGCCGAGTACGGGCCCGAGGTGCCGGTGCCCGCCGATCCGCTGTCCGTCGACGTGGCGCATGCCGACGCGATGCCCGCCGACCTCGCGGTCGCGTCCCAAATGAAGGCAATCCCGGATGCTGGTGCCGAGAACATGGGCGACTCGGACCAGGTGGGCGCGGGAATGCCTTCATTTGGGGCGGGGAAGCCGTTCGTGCGCGCCGAGCAGGAGGCCCGGCTCACCAAGGCCGAGCGCAAGCTCGCCCAGCTCGGCCGCGTCAACCCGCTCGCCCTCGAGGAGTTCGAGGCGCTCGAGCAGCGTCACAGGTTCCTGACCGAGCAGCTCACCGACCTCACCAACACCCGCAGGGACCTCCTCACGATCATCGAGGACATCGACGACAGGATGCAGGAGATCTTCGCGAGCGCGTTCGAGGACACCAAGGCAGCCTTCAACGAGGTCTTCCCCGTACTGTTCCCCGGCGGCGCCGGCAGCATCCATCTCACCGAGCCGGACGACCTGCTCACGACCGGCATCGACGTCACCGTGAGACCGGCCGGCAAGAAGATCGAGCGGCTGTCGCTCCTGAGCGGCGGGGAGCGCTCGCTCGCGGCGGTCGCCCTGCTCATCGCGATCTTCACGGCGAGGCCGAGCCCGTTCTACATCCTCGACGAGGTGGAGGCAGCACTCGACGACGCCAACCTCGGGCGGCTTCTCACCGTGCTCGAGGGACTTCGGGAGGGCTCACAACTCATCGTGATCACCCACCAGAAGCGCACGATGGAGATCGCGGATGCGCTCTACGGCGTCTCGATGCGCCAGGACGGCGTGAGTGCTGTCGTCGGCCAGCGCGTCGCGCACGAGGAACAGGCCAGCTGATTGCTCGTCCCCTCTGCGTGAGGGGTCAGTTACTGCTCTTCGCGAGCCGGCTGAAGAGCGTAACCGTTCCTTCGCCGAAGAGGGGCGCAGCAATAGACTTGCGCGGTGATCGAGACCGCCGCCATCCAGAAGCGGGTCATCCGCGCCCTCGTGTTCGCGCAGATCCTCGGCGGGATCGGGCTCGGCGCGACCGTCTCGGTCGGGGCTCTCCTGGCCTCGGATGTCAGCGGCTCGCCAGCGTGGTCCGGCATGGCGGCGACGATGAGCACGCTCGGCGCCGCCCTCATCGCGGTGCCGCTCGCTCGCGCGGCCCAAGCCAGGGGCCGTCGCGTCGCGCTCTCGATCGGCTCGATCGTCGCGGCGTTGGGAGCGGTGCTGGCGACCTTCGCCGCCGCACTCGGCTCCTTCCCGTTGCTCCTCGTCGGGCTCGCGCTCGCCGGAGCCGGGTCCGCCACGAACCTGCAGGCGCGGTTCGCGGCGACCGACCTCGCCGTGCCCCTGCACCGGGCGCGGCAACTCTCGCTCGTCGTGTGGTCGACCACGATCGGCGCGGTCCTCGGCCCGAATCTCATCGAGCCGGGGGAACTGATCGGCGGGGCCATCGGGCTTCCGACCCTCACCGGTCCCTTCGTCTTCACGGTTGCGGCGCAGGTCGCGGCGATGCTCGTCTACTACTTCGCCCTGCGGCCGGATCCGCTGCTCACCGCACTGGCGAACGCGCCAGCGCGCGAGGGCGCGCCGCCCCGGCACGGCTTTGCGACCCTGCGCGTGAACGCGCTCGCCCGGTACGCGGTCGCCGCCGTCGCCCTCAGCCACGCGACGATGGTCGCGATGATGTCGATGACACCCGTGCACCTCTATGAGCACGGGGCGACGCTCATCATCGTCGGTTTCGCCCTGAGCCTCCACATCGCGGGGATGTACGCGCTCTCCCCAGCCTTCGGCTGGCTCGCCGACCGCTGGGGCCGCATCCCGACGATCCTGTTCGGTCAGGGCATGCTTGTGGTGTCGCTCCTCACCGCATGGGTCGGCAGCCACTCGCAGGTGCTCGTCATCGTGAGCGTCGTGTTCCTCGGACTCGGCTGGTCCGCGTCGACGATCGCAGGGTCGACCCTCGTCGCGGAGTCCGCACCGGTCGACGACCGGGCGGGGTTGCAGGGGGTCTCCGACCTGCTCATGAACTCGACGGCCGCGGTGTGCGGTGCACTCGCCGGCCCGGTGCTCGCTCTCGTCGGCTACTCAGGCCTCGGCGTCGTGTGCCTGCTGCTCGTCGCCGTCGTCGGGTTCTGGTCGGTGCGGCACCTGGCGCCCGCGCGGCGACCGGCCGACATCCGATAGCGTCTAGGCTCTCTCTCATGGCTGAGAGTTCCAGGCCCTGGTCGCTCGGCGGCGCGCTTCGCGGCATGTTCGCGAAGAAGACGATCGACGACGAGACCTGGGACGACCTCGAGGACGCCCTCATCTCGGCGGATTTCGGACCGGATGTGACCGACTCGGTCGTCACCGAACTGCGGGCGAGCGTGGATCGGTTCAGGACGACGGATCCCGCCGACCTCAAGCGGATGCTGCGCGAGACCCTCGAGGAACGCCTCGCCCGTCTCGACCCGACCCTGACCCTCTCCGCGCGCCCCGCCGTCGTGCTCGTCGTCGGGGTCAACGGGGTCGGCAAGACGACGACGATCGGCAAATTCGCGAGATTCCTCGCGGGTCACGGCCGCAGTGTCGTCGTCGGCGCGGCGGATACCTTCCGGGCCGCCGCTGTCGAGCAGCTCGCGACCTGGGCGGAGCGCGGAGGGGCGCAGATCGTCAAGCCGCAGCAGCAGGGGCAGGACCCGGCATCCGTCGCGTTCCAGACCGTCGAGAAGGCGCAGCGGGAGGGAATCGACATCGTGCTGATCGACACCGCGGGCCGCCTTCAGACCAAGAGCGGGCTCATGGACGAGCTCGGCAAGATCAAGCGCGTCGTCGAGAAGCAGACCGAGATCGCCGAGGTGCTCCTCGTGCTCGACGCGACAACCGGGCAGAACGGGCTCGCCCAGGCGGAGGCGTTCATCGAGCACGCCGGCGTCACGGGACTCGTGCTCACGAAGCTCGACGGTTCGGCGAAGGGCGGCTTCGTGCTCGCCGTGCAGGAGAGGACCGGTATCCCGATCAAGCTCGTCGGCCAGGGTGAGGGGATCGGCGACCTGACCGGCTTCACCCCGCACGTCTTCGTGCAGAATCTGGTCGGCTGAACTCGAGCCTGCCGGCATTCCCTTCCGGCGTTCGCCGCCCGATCGTCGCGCGAAAAAACTCTCGCGCTGGGCGCCCGCCGACCACTAACGTGTACCCGTGTCTCGGATGACCCGACTAATCCTGGCGCTGGCCGTCATCATGTTCCCACTCGTGGTGGCGACCCCGGCCTCCCCGGCGTACGCCGACGAGAGCGCCTGCGCCGACTCCTACTACGACCAGGAGAGCCTCGAGTTCTTCACCCCTGAGCTGCGGTACCTGCCGCCGCCCCTGCGAGTCGCAGCATGGGATTGCGCGGTACGCGACGCCGACCGCCCTTTCGGCCTCGACACCGGTTCCGCCGTCGAGTACACGCTCGTCTACGCCGATGTCGACTTCGACGTCGTCGTGCGGATGGCGCGCGCATTCGAGGAGCAGGGGTGGTTGACGAACTACGCCGCGATCACCTCGATCGACACCGGCGGCGGGATGCAGAACAGCGTGCTGTATTCGGCCGACCAGCTCGCCGCCCTCGACTCGCCCCCTCTCTTCGCAGGCGGGCGGTTCGGCAACGCGGCGACGAACCGGGACATCATCAGCCTCAGCTACGCCGACGGGGACACCTACACGACGAACGGCAGCGTATTCACCACCCCCAGCCTCGTCGTCGAGGTGGTGCTCACCGAATCGTTCGCTGGCGACGGAATAGCCGACCCGAGCGTGCTCAGTGGACTCAAATCGATCGGCGACGTCGCAGTGACTCCCACCGGCGCTGCGGCCGTCGGAGGGACCGCCGTCATCCTGACTCTCGTGATCGGGTATCCGGGCTCGCTCCTGAACTCGGTCATCGGTCCTCGATACGACCAGTTCGTCGACCGGATGCGTAAACGGCGGGCGGCACGCAGGTCGAAGGCGGTGGGTGCCGGCGGTACCACGTCTGCGGTCCCGGACCAGGCCGGTACGGATTCCGCGGCGGCATCCGCGGTCGATACGCCTGCGCCGACCAGACTGTTCGGCTGGCTGTTCATTCCCGGCCTCCTGATCGCGTCGATCATCAGCGGATTCGTCGACCCGTCTTTCGGACTGAATGCGATGTCGGCGAGGCTGCTCGTGACGGCCTTCCTCTCGCTGCTCGTGTTCAACGTCGCCGCCTGGTCCCTCGTGAGGGTGATCATGCGCAAACGGCACCCGGATGCCGTGGCCACGGTCAAGTTCCGCTGGGGTTCGCTCATCCTGGTCACTGTCGCGGTGCTGATCGCGCGCCTCCTCGAGTTCCATCCCGGGGTCATCTTCGGGCTCGTCGCGGGGCTCGTCTTCGCCACCACCCTGTCCAAGGCGAAGAACGCGATGGTGGTCGTCCTCGGCACGGGGTTCGGGCTCGCCGTCGCACTCCTCGCCTGGGTGGGGTTCAGCCTCCTCGCGCCCATCGCAGCAGGAGCTCCGGGGAATCTGCTGCTCGTTTCGGCATCCGAGTTCTTCAGTGCCGTCACGATCGAGGGAATCGCGAGCCTCCCGCTCGCCCTCCTGCCGCTCCTGGCGCTCGACGGCCACAAGCTGTTCGACTACAACAAGTGGCTGTGGGCGCTCTGCTACCTGGTCGGGTTGCTCGCGTTCATGCTGGTCCTGCTCACCATTCCGAACTCCTGGGGCGAGATCGCCGGTGACTTCGTGCGCTGGATCGTGCTCTTCTGCGCGTTCGGCGTCGTCGCCGTCGCGGTGTGGGCCATCCACCTGGCGTTCGAGCGGCGCGAGGCCGCCGCTAAAGCGCAGAGTGTGCCCGGCTGAGCTCCACGTAGTGATCGGCGTTGGCGCGGATGCCGGCGAGCTCGTCATCGCTGAGCTCGCGACGGACCTTGGCCGGCACGCCCGCGACGAGGGAGCGCGGCGGAACGACCGTGCCCTCGAGCACGACAGCGCCCCCTGCGACGAGTGAGCCGGCACCGATCGTCGCGCCGTTCATGACCGTCGCGTGCATGCCGACGAGGCAGTCGTCCTCGATCGTGCAGCCGTGAACGACCGCGCCGTGGCCGACGCTCACACCGGAACCGATCGTCGTCGGCATGCCCGTGTCGCAGTGGACGACGACGTTGTCCTGAAGGTTGCTGCGGGCGCCGAGCACGATCGCATCCGTGTCGCCGCGCAGGACGGCGCCGTAGAACACGCTCGACTCCGGACCGAGCGTGACCTGGCCGACGAGGGTGGCATTGGGGGCGACCCACGCGGTCGCGTCGACATCCGGCGTGTTCCCACCGAAACTGCGAATCAAGGGAGTCGTCATGCTTCCACGTTAGGCGGGTTCGGATGTTCCCGCATCAGTGCGCCCTGTGCCCATCGGCGCTGCAGCTATGGGCGCTGCATCTCATGGGCGCTGCATCTCATCGGCGCAGACGGCCGGCCACCTCGACCAGAACGTCTTCGCTGCCCGCGTAGATGCCGTCGGTGCGCGGCCAGTGGGTGACGACATCCGTGAAGCCGAGCTCTGCCGCGCGCCCGACGGCATCGTCCCAGGCGCCCACGCTCGTGAGCGCGTAGCTTTGGGAGTCGAGATTGAGGTAGCGGTCGAGAGAGGCGGAGTCCCGTCCACGGTCGGCGAGGACGTCGTCGAGCCGATGCGAGACCTCGGCGACCGACCGCCACCAGGCATCCGGTGTCTCCGACTCGCGGCCCAGCGTGACCCAGCCGTCCGCGAGTTCCGCGACGAGCTGCAGGCCCTTCGGCCCGTCGGCAGCGACGATGAACGGCATGCGCGGATGCTGGGCGGGCGTGCCCACCATCCTCGCCTCGTGCGCGGTGAACCATTCGCCGTCGAAACTGATGCCTCCGCTGCCCGGCGCCTCGAAGCGCAGGAGCGCGTCGAGGCCTCGCACGAACTCGACGAATCGTTCGTGGCGTTCGCGGCCGGTGAGCTGCTCCTGCCCGAGCACGAACGCGTCGAACCCGGTGCCGCCAGAGCCCACCCCGAGCAGGAAGCGGCCGCCTGAGACGTCATCGAGTGTCGCGAGATCCTTCGCGAACGGCACCGGATGCCGGAAGTTCGGCGAGGACACGAACGTGCCGAGCCGGATGGTGGACGTCACGGCGGCCGCCGCGGTGAGGGTCGGAATCGTGGCGCCCCATGGCTGGTCGGCGAGGCTGCGCCAGGACAGGTGGTCGTAGGTCCAGGCGTGGTCGAAGCCGAGCTCTTCGGCCTGCTGCCAGGTGTGTCGGGCCTCGGCCCATGGTTGCTGGGGGAGGATGACGATGCCGTGCCGCATGCGGCAACCCTAGCGACGATCCCCGACATGGTTCTGCCGAACGGCACCAACTCAGCGTGCAGGCCGGTTCGCCCTTTTCTGCCCATCACGCCGGATTGATCGTGGTCCGGTACCGGCCATCCTGTGGCGGAGAAGCCCGGACCTTCTCGATTAAGCTAGGGGCACCATGGCCACCTTCGGAAACCTCACCGACCGCCTCGCCGACGCCTTCAAGAAACTGCGCGGCAAGGGCAAGCTGACCCCTGCCGATGTCGACGGAACCGTCCGCGAGATCCGTCGTGCCCTGCTCGACGCGGATGTCGCCCTCGACGTCGTCAAAGACTTCACCGGCAGGGTGCGCGAGCGCGCCCTCGGCGATGAGGTCAGCAAGGCCCTCAACCCCGCCCAGCAGGTCGTGCAGATCGTCAACGACGAGCTCGTCACGATCCTCGGCGGCCAGCAGCGCCGACTCGAGTTCGCCAAGAACCCGCCCACCGTCATCATGCTCGCCGGCCTGCAGGGTGCCGGAAAGACGACCCTCGCCGGCAAGCTCGCGAAATGGCTCGCCGGAGAAGGTCACACGCCGCTTCTCGTCGCCGCGGACCTCCAACGCCCGAACGCCGTGACCCAGCTTCAGGTGGTGGGCGAGCAGGCCGGCGTGCCGGTCTGGGCGCCGGAGCCGGGGAATGGGGTCGGTAACCCGGTCAAGGTGGCCAAAGACGGTGTCAAGGAGGCCCAGCGCCGCCAGTACGACACGGTCATCGTCGACACGGCCGGTCGTCTCGGCGTCGATGCGGAACTCATGAAGCAGGCCTCCGACATCCGCAAGGCGATCGACCCCGACGAGGTGCTCTTCGTCATCGACGCGATGATCGGGCAGGATGCCGTCACGACCGCCAAGGCCTTCCAGGACGGCGTCGACTTCACGGGCGTCGTTCTGACGAAGCTCGATGGCGACGCGCGCGGTGGTGCTGCGCTCTCGGTCGCCTCGGTCACCGGTCGGCCGATCATGTTCGCGAGCACGGGGGAGGGGCTCGACGATTTCGAGCCGTTCCATCCCGACCGGATGGCGAGCCGCATCCTGGACCTCGGCGACATCCTCACGCTCATCGAGCAGGCGCAGAAGACCTTCGACGAGGAGGAGGCGCGCAAGACCGCGGAGAAGTTCGCGACCGACACCTTCACGCTCGAGGACTTCCTCTCCCAGATGCAGCAGCTCAAGAACATGGGCTCGATCAAGAACATGCTCGGGATGCTGCCCGGCGCCAAGGGCATGCGCCAGCAGCTGGACAACTTCGACGAGCGCGAGATCACTCGCACGGAGGCGATCATCCAGTCGATGACGCCCACCGAGCGCCGGCAGCCCAGGCTTCTCAACGGTTCACGGCGCCTGCGCATCGCGAAGGGTTCGGGGATGACGGTGACCGAGGTCAACGCCCTCGTGAACCGTTTCGAGCAGGCCGCGAAGATGATGAAGACCGTCGCGAAGGGCGGCGTTCCCCAGGTACCGGGTATGGGGCCGATCCCCGGCGCGGGATACTCCGGGGGCGCACGCAAGCAGCAGAAGAAGAAGGGCTCGAGGTCGGGCAACCCGGCGAAGCGTGCCGCAGAGGATGCCGCGCTCGCGGCGGGTGCGAAGCCGACGGTCGCCGCCGGCTCGGGTTTCGGCCTCGGAGGCGCCGCCGCGAAGGGGGCGCCCAGCGAGGAGGAACTCGCCGCACTGCAGAAGTTCCTCGGCCGCTGATCCGCCCCGATTCCCCTCCGGCGCGACGAGTGGCGGGTGCGAAACGTTGGGTGGCGGCATCCGGAACCCTCTGGCAGCGTGGAGGCATGACGCGATTCGGCATGCCCGCACTGGACCGGCCCGGCCTGGTCCGACCGGCCCTGTCACTCCCTCTGCTGGCCGGACTGCTCCTGCTGACCGGATGCGCGGGCCAGCAGCCCGGCGGCCCCAGCGGTCCGAACCCCGACGCTCCGCCCATGATCGGCACCCCCGCGGACGGCGAATCCGAGGCGATCGGTCTCGTGAACCTCTGGCGGGTGACCGGTGCCGAGGGGGAGACCGACCCGACCTGGCTGCGCCTCGACGCGGGAGAGTTCCAGCTCTGGCGCGACTGCGGCATGATCATGGGTTCCTGGCGCGCGAGCGATTCCCTCCTCATCGCCGCACCGTTCGGTGGGATGGGCGACTGCGTCACGAACACGATGCCGAAGGTCGACTGGCTCGAGAGCGTCACCGGCTTCAAGATCTCGCCGGACGGCTACTACCTCATCGACCCTTCGGGCGCGACCGTAGCCTCCCTCTCGATCGATGGCGCCCCGGAGCCGATCCCGACCGCCGCCGAGTTCTACGCGCAACCGCCCGAGCTCACCGACCAGGTTCGCGAATACTTCCACGCTGCGGCCACCCTGCCGGCCGGCCTGACCCCGGCGACGGATGCCGCCCTCGAGGGCAAGTGGATCCCGGTCGCCTACGCGGTCTCCACCGACCCGCACGTGCTGTTCGAGGCAGGCGGCACCTGGACCGGCTCCGACGGATGCAACGGCGGCCAGGGCCGCTGGGCCGTCGGGGAGGATGGCGAGTTCCTGGCGACCTCCGGCCCGTCGACGCTCATCGCCTGCGAGGGCGCGCCCGTGCCGTCCTGGGTGGGACAGGCCGCCTCGGCCGGAATCAACGCCGACGGCTGGCTGTTGCTCTTCGACACCGCGGGCAACGAGGTCGGGCGTCTCGAGCGCGGGTGACGCATCATCCCGGCCACGCCGCATAGTCTGATCGGATGACCACGAACCGTCCGCTGCGCCTCGGCGTGCAGATCGCCCCCCAGCACGCCACCTATCGGAACATCAGGGACACGGTGTCGGCGTGCGAGGAGCTCGGCGTCGACATCGTGTTCAACTGGGACCACTTCTTCCCGCTGGACGGCGAGCCGGATGGGCTGCACTTCGAGGCATGGACGATGCTCGCCGCCATCGCGGAGCAGACCACGGGGGTCGAGCTCGGCTGCCTCGTCAACTGCAATGCGTATCGGAATCCGAGTCTCCAGGCTGACATGGCCCGCACGATCGACCACATCAGCGCCGGCTCGAACGGCGGGGTCGGCCGGTTCATCTTCGGCACGGGATCCGGCTGGTTCGAGCGCGACTTCGACGAGTACGGTTACGACTTCGGGACGAAGGGGTCGCGGCTCGATGCACTCGCCCGTGACCTGCCCGTCATCCGGGATCGCTGGACGAAACTGAACCCCGCACCGACCCGGGACATCCCGATTCTCATCGGCGGGGGAGGCGAGAGGAAGACGCTGCGCATCGTCGCCGAGCAC
This sequence comes from Leifsonella bigeumensis, assembly GCF_039537265.1. Lineage (NCBI taxonomy): Bacteria > Bacillati > Actinomycetota > Actinomycetes > Micrococcales > Microbacteriaceae > Leifsonella > Leifsonella bigeumensis. The sequence continues at coordinate 23,719 of NZ_BAABAE010000004.1, forward strand.
GCCGACATCTGGCACAGCTTCAGCGACGCGGAGACCCTCGAACGCAAGCTCGGCGTCCTCGCCGCGCACGGGGCGGATGTCGGGCGCGACACGAGCGAGATCGAACTGTCGACCGAGATCCGCCAGCGCACGCACGAGGAGGCGGACGAGCTCGTGAGCCTCGGCGTCACGATGTTCACCCTCGGTCTGCGGGGGCCGGATTTCGATCTCGAGAAGGTGCGCGACTGGCTCGCCTGGCGGGACCAGCACCGGCGTTCGAGGCTCGAGGGCGCACTGCCGACGGGGTGACGGCAGCGGTTTAGCGCCAACCTTCCCGCACGGACTGCCAGCGCTATCTCCACGGCGTTCGGATGTCGTCGGTTCCGCGTAGCGTGAGGGGGTGAACGCACCCTCCCGCACCACCGCCATGACGCCCATGGTCGTCGTCGCCATCGTCGTGACCGTCATCGCGTGGGCGAGCGCCTTCGTCGTGATCCGGGGGGTCGGGCCGTACATCGGTGGTGGTGAGCTCGCGCTCGGTCGCCTGCTCGTCGGCACGGCGCTCCTGTCCCTCCTGCTCATCCGGCGGCCGTGGGTTCGCCCGACGGGGCGGGAGTGGCTGCTGATTCTCCTGTTCGGCGTGGCCTGGTTCGGCGCCTACAACGTGACCCTCAACATCGCCGAGCACACGCTCGACGCCGGGACGACCTCGATGATCGTCAACATCGGCCCGATTCTCATCGCCCTCGGCGCCGGGGTCTTCCTCGGCGAAGGGGTGCCGAAGTGGCTCGCGATCGGCGCTGGTATCGCCTTCGGCGGGGTCGTGCTCATCGGGGTCGGCACGGGTGCGGCCGGTCTGAGCAGCGGTGCGGAAGCAGACACCGGCGGCGTCGGCATCCTGTGGGCGCTCACCGCCGCCGTCACGTACACGATCGGGGTGCTCTGCCAGAAGCGCATCATGCGCCGGATTCCGGCGACCCAGGTGACCTGGCTGGGCTGCGCGATCGGCGTCGTCGTCTGCCTCCCCTTCGCCGGCAGCCTCCTGGCCCAGCTCCAGGCCGCGCCGCCCAGCGCCATTCTTGGGATCCTCTACCTCGGGGCCATCCCAACCTCCCTCGCCTTCACCACCTGGGGCTACGCGCTCTCGAGGCTTCCGGCCGGGCAACTGGGCGTGACCACCTACGTCGTTCCCGCCATCGTCGTGCTGATGGGCTGGCTTGCGTTCGGCGAGATTCCCACGCTTCTCGCGATCATCGGCGGTGTCATCTGCCTCGTGGGTGTCGCGGTCTCGCGCCGCAGGGTGCCGGATGTCGTGGTCGCCGCATCCGCCGGGCCTGCCTCTGCGCCCTCGGTTCCCGCCGCGCCCCAAAATCTGTCACAATAGACAGTCGAGTCCCGGCCAACCCGACCCTCTATCGGTTGCCGTGGAATCCATCAGAGCTTTCGCCGCGTGTGCCCCCACGCCCACGGTCGGCAGTTCGCCCTCATACAAGAAATCTACGGAGAATTGTGGCTGTAAAGATTCGTTTGAAGCGTCTGGGCAAGATCCGCGCTCCTTATTACCGCATCGTTGTCGCCGACTCGCGCACCAAGCGCGACGGCCGCGTCATCGAGGAGATCGGCAAGTACCACCCCACCGAGGAGCCCTCGGTCATCGAGATCAAGTCCGATCGTGCCCAGTACTGGCTGAGCGTCGGCGCGCAGCCGACCGAGCAGGTCATGGCGCTCCTGAAGCTCACGGGCGACTGGGGCACCTTCAAGGGTGAGAAGGGTGCCACGAGCACCGTGCGCACCGCCGAGGCCAAGGTCGAGTTCCAGGCCGACGAGAAGAAGAAGCCGGTTCTGCGCCCGAAGACCGAGAAGGTCGCCGAGGACAAGGCGGAGAAGGCCCCGTCCAAGGCCGACAAGGCCGAGGACGCCGCGCCCGCCGAGGAGTCCGCGCCCGCCGAGGCTGCTGCCGAAGCTCCTGCTGAGGCTCCCGCAGAAGAGTCGGCTCCCGCCGCCGAGAAGCCCGCCGAGGACGCACCCGCCGCGGCTTCCGATGAGCCCGCGACCGAGGCTGCAGCCGACGCTTCTGCTGACGATGCCGGGGCCGACGGCGCTGCGGCCGACGACGCCGGCAAGGCGTAGCAGTGCTCGCTGCAGCCCTCGAGCACCTCGTCAAGGGGATCGTCGATCACCCGGACGAGGTGCAGGTCCTCGCGAAGAACTCGCCGCGCGGTGAAGTTCTCGAGGTGCGCGTGCACCCCGAGGACCTCGGTCGCGTCATCGGCAGGGCCGGTCGCACCGCCAAGGCGCTGCGCACCCTCGTGTCGGCGCTCGCCGATGGCCGCAAGGTGCGCGTGGACGTGGTGGACACCGATTTCTAGCGAGGCCCGTCCGGAGAGCACCCGGCTGCGGGTGGGTCGACTCACCAAGGCGCACGGCCTCAAGGGAGCGATCAAGATCGAGCTGTACACGGACGACCCGGAGCGGCGTTTCGTTCCGGGCGCCGTGTTCACCCTGCAGGTTCCGGAGAGCTCTGTCTGGTCGGGGAAGACGATCGAGCTGGCCGAGCTCAAGTGGTTCAACTCGCATCCGGTTGCCTTCTTCAAGGATGTCAACGACCGCACCACGGCCGAGAGCCTCATCAAGGCGATCCTGCTCATCGAGCACGACCCGGCGGAGACCCCGGAAGAGGACGCCTGGTACGACCACCAGCTCGTCGGCCTCGCCGTCATGCGGGACGGCGTGAAGGTCGGCACCGTGACAAGACTCGACCACCTCCCCGCCCAGGACCTCCTGCACGTCGAGACGGATGCCGGGGACGTCATGGTTCCGTTCGTCAAGGCGATCGTCCCCGCCGTCGACATTGCGGAGGGCACCATCACGGTCACACCGCCCGCCGGCCTCTTCGAGCCGCTCCCCGACGAGGACGACGAGGACGTCGAACCCACAATCTAAGCTGGGTGCCGTGCGCATCGACATCGTGACGATCTTCCCGGAGTTCTTCTCCGTGCTCGACGTCTCGCTGCTCGGCAAGGCGAGGGAGAGCGGGCTCATCGGGCTCGGCATCCACGACCTTCGCGACTTCACGCACGACCGTCACCGCACGGTCGACGACACCCCCTACGGCGGCGGCGCGGGCATGGTCATGAAGCCCGAGCCCTGGGGTGAGGCCCTCGACAGCATCCTCGTCCCCGAGTCTGTCGTCATCTTCCCTTCTCCCGCCGGCGAACCCTTCACGCAGGCAACGGCCCAGGAGCTCTCCACCGAACCACACCTGATCTTCGGATGCGGTCGCTACGAGGGCATCGACGAGCGGGTCGTCGACTACACGGCGACGCGCGCCAGGGTGCGCTGTATGAGCATGGGCGACTACGTCCTGAACGGCGGCGAGGTCGCGGCCATGGCGATGATCGAGGCGATCGGCCGGCTCATTCCCGGGGTGATCGGCAACCCGCAGAGTCTCCTCGAGGAGTCGCACAGCGACGGCCTCCTCGAGTACCCGAGCTACACGAAACCGGCCGAGTGGCGCGGTCTCGAGGTGCCGCCGGTGCTCCTGAGCGGCAACCACGGCGCGATCGCCGCGTGGCGCCGCGAGCAGCAGCTTGAGCGGACCAGGCGCATCCGCCCCGACCTGCTGGACTGATCCTTCGCGCGTTGCGCGGGTCTTTTCCTCCACCGCCCGCGATATTTCACCCGCGCGCGGCGAAAACACCCGCGCACAACGGGGTCGGATCAGGAGCGCGCGGTGAGCACCACCGGACCGTCTGCCGTGATCGCGACCGTGTGCTCGACGTGAGCCGCCCGTGAACCGTCGAGGCTGCGCAGGGTCCAGCCATCCGGGTCGGTGAAGATGCGGTCGGTGCCGTGCATGAACCACGGCTCGATCGCGAACACGAGCCCCGGCTTGAGCGGGAAACCGCGCCCCGCCCGTCCGTCGTTGGGTACGTGCGGCTCGCCGTGCATAGTGCGCCCGACCCCGTGACCGCCGAAGTCGGTGTTGACCCCGAGACCGGCGGCGCGGGCGACGGCGCCGATCGCCGCGGACACGTCGCCCATCCGGTTGCCCGCCTGCGCCGCGGCGATCCCCGCGGCGAGTGCGCGCTCGGCCGTGTCGATGAGGGCGAGATCCTCGGATCGCGGTGTGCCGACCACGAGCGAGAGCGCCGAGTCGGCCACCCAGCCGTCGACGGATGCCGCGAAGTCGAGGCTCACCAGGTCCCCGTCGCGAAGCCGATAGTCGAACGGCAGACCGTGCAGCGCGGCGTCGTTGACCGAGGTGCAGAGCACCTTGCCGAAGGGCATGGCGCCGAAGGTGGGGTGATAGTCGATGTAGCAGCTCTCCGCTCCGCGTTCGCGGATGAGGCGGTGGGCGAGCGCGTCGAGCTCGAGAAGGTTGACCCCCACATCGGATGCCGCAGCCAGCTCCGTGAGCACCCCCGCCACGAAACCTCCCGCAGCCCGCATCGCATCGATCTCGGCCGGCGTTCTCAACTCGATCATCCAGCCATTCTTCACCAAGCCGCGCGTAGTCTGGGTGCATGTGGCTGAGGAGAGCGTTCTACTACGCGCAGTACTGGGCGATCCCCGTGCTGCCGCTCTGGCTGCTCATCGGACGTGGCATCACGATCGACGGTCCCGGCTGGGAGTTCGTGGTGCTCCTGTTCGCCGCGCCAGCACTCTCCCTCGCGCTCATCGTCATCATGGGGCTCACGATGGCACGCCGATCGGTGCGCCGTGCCCGGATGGTGTCCTGGCTCGACGTCGGCATCCTGGCCTGCTGGTATGCGGTCGTCGTGATCGCCGGTCTCTACTCGAATCCGCTCGTCGCGGTGCTCGCGGTCGTCGCGACGCTCCTCGGCTTCTGGAGCGCGGTCTGGCAGTTGTTCGTCGAGACGCGGCACCGCGTGACGCTCGCCTTCGCCGGCTACGACGCCGTCCAGGTGACTTCGAGATAGCCGACGCGAGCCGACGCCGGTTCTCCGGTTGGCGGGGGTGACGCGGGTGTGACAGAATAGTCCACTGTGCCCGCGCACGACCCTGCCACAGGGGGGTCAGCAGTCACTCGGCACATTCCTTCTTTCAAGCCAGACCCAGCACGCCGTCGACCTGTGGCGATTGCAGAGAGCGAACCATCATGCACATCCTCGACTCCGTTGACGCAGCATCGCTTCGCAACGACATCCCGGACTTCCGCGCCGGAGACAACGTCAAGGTCCACGTCAACATCGTCGAAGGCACGCGTTCGCGCATCCAGGTCTTCCAGGGCGTCGTCATCGGCCGATCGGGCGAAGGCGTTCGCGAGACCTTCACGGTTCGCAAGGTCAGCTTCCAGGTCGGCGTCGAGCGCACCTTCCCCGTGCACTCCCCGGTCATCGACCACATCGAGATCGTCACGCGGGGCGACGTGCGCCGCGCCAAGCTCTACTACCTGCGCAACCTTCGCGGCAAGAAGGCGAAGATCAAGGAAAAGCGCGACGCGCAGTAGGCCATTGGCCCGGCAGGACTTTGCCAGACCCTAGACTTGTCGGGAACTCAGGGGCCAGATGACGACAGAAGAACAGCCGACGCGGCACGAACGCGCCGAATCGGACAAGCGCCGCCGTACTCGCGGCGTAAAGCTCTTCATCCGCGACATCGTCATCATCTTCCTCGCCGCGATCGTCATCTCGGTCGGTATCAAGGCCTTCCTCATCCGGTCGTTCTACATCCCCTCCGGGTCGATGAAGGACACCCTGCAGATCGACGACCGCATCATCGTCAACGAACTCGTCCCCAACGTCATCCCGATCGAGCACGGCGACGTCGTCGTGTTCCGGGACCCGGGCGGGTGGCTCGACCCGCGCTACGAACCGCCGCAGAACTGGTTCGTCACGAGCGTCGACTGGGTGCTCTCGGTCGTCGGCCTGAGCGCCCCCGACAGCAACGACCACCTCATCAAGCGCGTCATCGGGCTGCCGGGCGACACGGTCGAGTGCTGCAACACCTTCGGCCAGATGTCGGTCAACGGCGTCCCGCTCGATGAGCCGTACCTCAAGCTCGGCCCGGGGGTCACCAAGGCGTCCGGAACCGATTTCTCGGTCACGGTTCCGAAGGATTCCCTCTGGGTCATGGGCGACAACCGTTACGACTCGAAGGATTCCCGCTACAACACCGACCAGCCCGGCAAGGGCTTCGTGCCGATCGAGAACGTCGTTGGCCGTGCTTTCGTCGTGAGCTGGCCGATCGACCACTGGAGTTGGCTCGACAACTACCCGACGGTCTTCGCGGGCGTGGACGACAAGAGCCCGTAGGTGGCGGTCGCCGACCCGACCCTCGAGGTCGAGAACGAGTTGCTCGCATCCGGCGCCCGCTATGTGATCGGATGCGATGAGGTCGGTCGTGGCGCCATCGCCGGCCCGGTCGCTGTCGGCCTGTGCGCCATCGACGTGGGCGCGATCCGCGACGTCGAACGGCGGATGCCGGAAGGGCTTCGCGACTCCAAGATGCTGAGCGAGCGCCGCCGGGAGGCCATCGCGCCGCTCGCATCGGCGTGGGCGACCCACTCCGCCGTGGGGCTCGCGAGCGCGGAGGAGGTGGACCGCCTGGGGATCACCGCGTGCCTGGGGCTCGCCGGCAAACGCGCCCTCGCCGAACTGCACGCGGCGGGGCTCGCCATCCTCGACAGCGTTCTGCTGCTCGACGGGCACCAGGACTGGCTGAACCCGGCGCTCGAGACCCCGCTCACGGTGCGCACCCGCGTCAAGGCGGACCGGGACTGCGGGTCGGTGGCCGCCGCATCCGTCATCGCTAAGGTGCATCGCGACCGGCTCATGATCGCGGCCGACGCCCAACTGCCCGGCTACGAGTGGAGCGGGAACAAGGGCTACGGGTCGGCCGGGCACTTCGCGGCGATCGACCGGCTCGGGCCGAGCCGACTGCACCGTCTGAGCTGGTTGAAGGCCCCTGCGCTCACCAGCGGGAGCGCCTAGGATTGACAGGCAATGGACGAGGAAGATTTCGAAGACTACGACCGCGAGGTCGAGCTGGCGCTGTTCCGGGAGTACCGGGACGTCGTCTCGCAGTTCCGCTACGTCGTGGAGACGGAGCGGCGGTTCTACCTGGCCAATGAGGTCGAACTCGTGCGGCAGGACACCGAGCACGATTTCTACTTCGAACTCACCATGAACGACGTCTGGGTGTGGGATGTCTACCGGTCGGACCGGTTCGTGAAATCGGTGCGGGTGCTCACCTTCAAGGATGTCAATGTGGAGGAGTTGAGCGCGAAGGAGCTCGAACTGCCCAAGGAGCTCGCACTCGACGAGTAGCGCCGCCCCGGCATTCTCCGGAGCCGGGATGTCGATGCTCGGCACACAGACAAGGAAGTCTCCGTGGAACCCACCGCCTTCGAACGCACTGTTCCGGACGAGCGGATCGTCACGGAGTCCCTCGCCGAGTCGCGACTCGCGACCTTCTGGCTCGACGATGCCGCCGCCGCCACTTGGCCCCGCTACAACGACGTCGCCAACTACGACCTCGTCGTGGTCGGGGGCGGGTTCCTGGGGCTCTGGACAGCGCTTCAGGCCAAGCAGCGGGATGCCTCGACTCGCGTCGCCCTGCTGGAGGCGCGCACGATTGGATGGGCGGCATCCGGTCGCAACGGCGGCTTCTGCGAGGCCACCCTCACCCACGGGGAGAAGAACGGCGAGCGACGCTTCCCGGAGGAGCTCGAGGCGCTCGACCGGCTGGGTATGCAGAACCTCGATGAGATCGAGCAGACCGTGTGGGAGCTCGGCCTCGACTGCGACTTCGAGCGCACCGGCTCGGTCGCCGTGGCGGTGGAGCCGTACCAGGTCGCCGAGCTCGAGGCCGACGCGTTCGATACCAATGGCGGCGCCGGCCACACGCAGTACTTCGACGAGAAGCAGATGCAGGCCGAGATCACCTCGCCCACCTACCTCGCAGGGCTGTGGTCGAAGCGCGATACGGCGATGGTGCATCCGGGCAAGCTCGCCCATGAGCTCGCTCGGGCCTGTGCGAATGCCGGGGTCGACCTGTTCGAGAACTCACCGGTTCTGACGCTCGACAGCGAACGTACGGGGCCGGTCGTCGTCAAGCTCGCGGCCGGGGACATCCGGGCGAAGCGGGTCGCGCTCGCGACGAACGCGTTCCCTTCGCTCCTCAAGCGCTACCGCTGGCACACCGTTCCGGTCTACGACTACGTGCTCATGACCGAGCCGCTGAGCGCCGCGCAGCTCGCATCGATCGGCTGGAAGAACCGGCAGGGCCTCTCCGACCTCGCGAACCAATTCCACTACTACCGGCTCACGAAGGACAACCGCATCCTGTTCGGCGGATACGACGCGATCTACCACTTCGGCGGGAGGATCAAGCCGGAGTACGAGGACCGCGCAGCGTCGCACCGCCTGCTCGCGAGCCACTTCTTCACGACCTTCCCGCAACTGGAGAGCATCAGGTTCACGCACCGCTGGGCAGGGGTGATCGACACCTGCAGCCGCTTCACCGCGTTCTTCGGGCACGCCCGCGGCGGCCGCGTCGCCCACGCCGCGGGCTTCACCGGGCTCGGAGTCGCCGGCACCCGTTTCGCCGCGAACGTCATGCTCGACCAGTTGGCTGGGCTCGAGACCGAGCGCACGTCGCTCAAGATGGTGCGCTCGATGCCCATTCCCTTCCCGCCGGACCCGATCGCCTGGATGGGCGTCGAGGTGTCGCGCTGGGCGATGAATCGCGCCGACCACAACCGCGGCAAGCGCAACCTCGTGCTGCGCACGCTGGATGCCGTCGGCCTCGGTTTCGACTCGTGAGCGACGACCTCTCCGGTCGGGATCCCTCTGTCTCTGGCCTCGCCCCGTCTTCCTCCGGTCAGGCCTCCTCTTTCTCCGGCCAGGCCTTCCCTTTCTCCGGCCAGGCCTTCCCTTTCTCCGGTCGAGCCCGTCGAGACCCCGACTTCGCCGCCGCTGCTGCACTCGACCTCGAGCACGAGCCGATACCGCCCGAGCAAGTCGTCGCCGGGTCGCCCATGACCGGTTCGGCTCCGCTTGGCGAGTTCGGCGAGCACGAATACGGCGTCTGGGAGCACACGATCGGCGTATCGACGGATGTAGAAGCCGACGAGGTCTTCGTCGTGCTGTTCGGCGCCGCGACGGTGGCCTTCGAGGACGGAACCGCCGTCGAGCTGGGCCCAGGGTCGGTGGGACGGCTGCACGAGGGACAACGCACCGTGTGGACGGTCACCGAGACCCTGCGCAAGGTGTACATCTCCTGACCTCTGGCCGGGCGGTGGCCCCACCCGCAGCCATGACGTCGTTTGTGCCTCGTGAGGCCGAACGTTCGCCGTCCTGAGGCACAAACGACATCATGGCTGGGGCGCTCGGCCGTGTCCACCACTCCTCCACAGCGAGGGTTGGACGGGGTAGTCCACTGAATGGCGCCTCGTGACCTGAGGGGGCCGTCGCCCTGCGCCATCCTCGACCCGTGGCAGCAAAAGATGAACTGGGCAGGCGCGGCGAGGAACTCGCGGCGCAGTTCCTCGTGCGCGCCGGTTACATGGTCATCGACCGCAACTGGCGTTGCGCGAGGGGGGAGATCGACCTCGTCGCACGCGATGGGAACGACACCGTCTTCGTCGAGGTCAAGTCGCGCTCGAGCACCGCGTACGGGCATCCGTTCGAGGCGATCACCGCGCAGAAGCTGGCCCGGCTGAAGCGTCTCGCGGGCGTGTGGTGCGAGGCGCACCCGTACCGGCGGGGCGTCATCCGCATCGACGCGATCGCGGTCATCCTGCCGGCGGGCCAGCCGCCGCGCATCGAACACCTGAAGCGGGTGCACTGATGACCGTCGGGCGCACGCACGCCGTGGCCCTGCTCGGGCTGCAGGGCGCGATCGTCGAGATCGAGGCGGACTACTCGTCCCAGTTGCCGAAGTTCGTGATCATCGGGCTACCGGATGCCGCCCTCGGCGAGGCGCGTGACCGCGTTCTCGCCGCGGCCGCGAACTCCGGATGCGAGTTGCCGAGCCGCCGCCTCACCGTGAACCTGTCGCCCGCGGCGCTGCCCAAGCAGGGCTCCGGCTTCGACCTGGGGATCGCGCTCGCAACTCTCGCCGCCGCGGGGATCGTGCAGCCGGAGTCGATCGACCGGGTCGTGCACCTCGGGGAACTCGGTCTCGACGGGCGCCTGCGGCCGATCACCGGCATCCTGCCCGCGGTCTCGGCTGCGGCATCCGCGGGGTTCGCCACGGTCATGGTTCCGACCGGCAACGCGGAGGAGGCCGCGCTTGTGCCGGGCATCCGGGTCATGCCGGTCGCCTCGCTGCGCGACGCGGCGATCTGGCACGGTGCTGAGTTCGATCCGATCCCGGTCGACCCGATTATGCTCCCCGAGGGCGGGGCTGCAGAGGACGACCGGCTCGACCTCGCCGACATCATCGGCAATGAGGACGCCATCGAGGCGATGGTCGTCGCAGCCGCCGGTGGTCATCATGCCTTCCTGCTCGGGCCGCCCGGCTCCGGCAAGACCATGCTCGCGGCCCGCCTGCCAGGGCTGCTTCCGGATCTCGACCCGGCCACGGCGCTCGAGGTGAGTTCGATCCGGTCGCTGTCCGGGCTCGCGGTCGGGCGTTCCCTCGTCGTGCGGCCACCCTTCGAGGCGCCGCACCACACGGCGACGGCTGCGGCTCTCATCGGTGGAGGCAGCAAGCAGATCCGGCCCGGGGCGGCTGCGCGGGCCAGCGGGGGCGTGCTGTTCCTCGACGAGGCGCCGGAGTTCAATTCCTCGGTACTGGACGCGCTTCGCCAGCCGCTCGAGTCGGGGGTCATCAGCATCCATCGGGCGAACGCGATCGCGCACTATCCTGGGCGCTTCCAGCTCATCCTCGCGGCCAACCCCTGTCCGTGCGGGCAGTACGGGGCACGGGATTCGGAGTGCACGTGCCCGCCGAGCGCGAGGCGCCGGTACCTCGGGAGACTCTCCGGTCCGCTCCTGGACCGCATCGACATCCAGCTTCGCGTGCAGCGGATCACGAGTGCCCAGCTGAAGCTCGGGAATGAGACGCCGCGGACCACGACGGCCCGATCGCGTGAACGTGTCGTCGCCGCGCGGGCGGTGGCGGCCGAACGTCTCTCCGCAACCCCGTGGCGGCTCAACTCGCAAGTGCCGGGGTCCTGGCTTCGCGGGCCACAGGCGCGTCTGAGCGCCGTCGTGACGGCGAGCATCGATCGGGCGCTCGAACGCGGAGGCATCACGATGCGCGGCTATGACCGGGTTCTGCGCCTCGCGTGGACACTTTCCGATCTTGACTGTGCGGATTCAGACGCCGCGGATTCAGGCGCCGCTCCACCACCCACCGCCGACCATATCGGTCGTGCGCTCTACCTCAGGAAGGCGATCTCGTCATGAGCATTCTCGGATTGAAGGAGGCGGAGGTCGCCCCTCTCGTGCGGGCGGTCGCGGGGGAGGGGCTCCAGGGCGACGCGCTCCGGGAACGCTTCGCACGCGCAGCCTGGACCGGCATCGTCGAGCCGGGCGACCGGGTCGCCGGCGTGCTCATCGCTGCGCTCGGAGCGGTCGCGGCCCTCGATGCCGTCGTGGCGCGGGCAAGCGCCGAGGAGATCCTGCAGCGCGCCGCCGAGAGCGATGCCGAAGGAGAGCTCGCCGGAGACCTCGTCGCCGAGGAAGTCGAGAAGGCCATCGAGCGGTGGACGCCTCGGCTGCAGTCCCGCACGGCGCTGCTCTCCCTCAAGCAGGCCGCTCGTTACGCGGTGCGACTGCTCATCCCCGGAGACCCGGCGTGGCCGGCCGGATTCTTCGACCTCGGCCCGCATGCTCCCCTCGCCCTGTGGCTGCGCGGCAACGAGTCGACGCTGTCCTCGGTCGGCGCCTCCATCGCCCTCGTCGGCGCGCGGGCGGCCACCGGATACGGAGAACACGTGGCGATGGAGGCATCCGCGGGGCTCGTCGACCGCGGCTACACGATCATCTCCGGTGCGGCCTACGGGATCGACGGCATGGCGCACCGCGCGGCACTGGCCAGTTCGGGGCAGACCATCGCCGTGCTGGCCGGTGGTGTCGACCGGTTCTACCCGAGCGGGCACGAGGCGCTCCTCACCCGCATCGTCGAGGAGGGCGCGGTCATCTCCGAACTGCCCTGCGGCTCGGCCCCCACCAAATGGCGATTCCTGCAGCGCAACCGGCTCATCGCCGCCGCGAGTCGTGCGACGGTCGTTCTCGAGGCGGGCTGGAGGTCCGGCTCGCTCAACACCGCAGGCCACGCCGCTGCCCTCGGCCGTCCGCTCGGGGCAGTCCCAGGGCCGGTCACGAGCGCAGCATCGGCCGGATGCCACCGGCTCATCCGCGACTTCGACGCCGTCTGCGTGACCGACGCGGACGAGATGGCCGAGCTCGCGCCCCTCGACACCGCCGTCGAGCCACCGGATGCTTCAACCGGGTCGAGCGAACTACCGGGCCTCAGTGCGGAGCAGTTGAGGATCATGGACGCGCTGAGCACGAGGTCGGCGCGCCTCGTCGACGACATCGCCGCGAGGGCAGGGCTCTCCATCGCCACCGTGCAGTCGGCGCTGGGCGCCATGCAGCTCGAAGGCACCGCCACGGAGCGCGCATCCGGGTGGGTCAAGGCGAAACCGTCCTCCGCATCAGGGGCAACCGCCAGCTAATCTGGGACTGGCGACCCGCAGCAGGTCGTTCGGAAGGCAGCGCTGGCACGAATGTGGTTCTGGAACCGCGATCGACCTCGCGAGTGGGGTCGCGCGCACGTCCCGTTCGATGAGTCGACACTGCCCAGACCGAAGTTCCTCACCGTGGCCGAAGCCGTCGAAGAGGGGCTGCTCCTCACCGAATACGCGAGTCGGATGGCGGTCAAGAACCGGTTCCTCATCCGCGTGCTCGCGGGCCACGAACCGTGGGAGCTCGCCCGCGGCCAGGGAATCGCCCGCGACATCCTGCAGTCACTGGCCAGGGAATCCGACACGGATGCCGACAACCTCGACCGGCTCATCGAGAAGTTCAGTGATAATCCGGCCTCCGCACGCGACGCCCACGGTTACACGCACGACGACCTCCCGAACATGGAGCATCGGCGCGACGTCTCGCGCGAGGTGGCGCGAAGGCTCAGGGAGCAGAGCGCCGACGAGGCATTCCTGATCGAGCTCGTCAGCACGGCCAGGCGCGACGCCTGGCGCGAAGTCGCCTCCAACATCGAACACAACCTCGACCTCGAGAACATCCCCGTCGACGCCGACTATCTGAAGCACCGTGAGCAACGGATGCGGCGCCTCATCGCCGAGGACCTCGCCGCGCTCTCGTCCCGCTCGACCGAGGAACTGGCGCCCGCCGAATACGGCGACCTCTAGGCTTGACGCGTGATCCAACTCGGACAGTATCCGGCCGCGAACCACGTCATCGCGCACATCAGCGACACGCACTTCCTCGGCGGTGGTCGACCGCTCTACGGGAGCGTCCAGACCGACGAGCACCTCGCCCAGGCGCTCGCCCAGCTCGAGGCGTCCGGTGCCAGGCCTGAGGCGATCGTCTTCACCGGCGACCTCGCCGACCTCGGCGAACCGGATGCCTACACGCGACTCCGCGCGCTCGTCGAACCGGTCGCCGAGCGCCTCTGCGCAACGATCGTCTGGGTCATGGGCAACCACGACGAACGACTCCAGTACTCCAGGCAGCTCTTCGACCTCGACGGTACCGAAGAACCCCAGGACCACGTCTACGACATCGGTGGCTTGAGGATCATCTCCTTCGACACCACGGTTCCCGGCTACCACCACGGCGAGGTGACCGACGCGCAACTGGCCTGGCTCGCCGACGTGCTCGCCACGCCGGCGCCGCACGGCACCCTCCTCGCGGTGCACCACCCGCCCATCCCCACACCGCTCCTCGAAGCCATGGGCATGCTCGAGCTGCAGGACCAGGGCCGGCTCGCCGACGTCATCCGGGGCACGGATGTCCGTGGAATCCTCGCGGGGCACCTCCACTACTCGACGCACAGCACCTTCGCCGGCATCCCGGTGTCGGTTGCGGCGGCGACCTGCTACACCCTCAACCTGACGGCCAAGGACCGGCTCCTCTCGGGCGTCGACTTCGGTCAGGCCTTCAACCTCGTGCACGTCTACGACGACCGCATCGTGCACTCGATCGTCCCCGTCGGCGAGACCGTCGAGATCACCGGGTTCTCCTCCGACAACTGGGCCCAGATCGAGGCCATGACGCCGCAGGAGCGCCTCGAACTGTTCTCCAACAAGAAGTCCCCGTTCAATGCGCGCGAGGCGACGAGCTCAACCTGAGCCTGCCGGATACCCCGGGCTGTCGGACACACCGGTCGCGGCGCGCATCCCCTCGACGATGGGCGGTGTGAGGGACCATGGTCAGGTGGATCTCGCACACGCCATCGACGACTTCGTCGGCCAGCTCACGACCCTGCGCGGGTTCAGTGAGAGCACTGCGCGCTCCTACCGGTCCGACCTCACCGCGCTGACGGGATTCGCCGTCGACCGCGGTGTGACCACCATCGAGGCGATCGACCTGGACCTCCTGCGCGACTGGCTCTGGGAGGCATCGAACTCCGGCCTCGCGAAGTCGACCCTCGCCCGCCGCACGGCGGCCGTCCGCAGCCTCACCGCGTGGTCGACGCGAACCGGCCTGACCATGACGGATGCCGCCGCCCGCCTCCGCGCGCCCAAAGCGGACCAGCACCTTCCCCGGGTGCTCACGCGAGGGCAGATCGATGGCATCCTCCACTCGCTCGCGGCGCACGCGGCATCCGGCGATGCGATCGCGCAACGCGACCTCGCGATCATCGAATTGCTGTACGCCTCGGCACTGCGGGTGAGCGAGCTCGTGGGCCTCGACCTCGACCAGGTCGACCTCGGGCGCCTCACCGTCCGGGTGACCGGTAAGGGGTCGAGGGAGCGGGTCGTCCCTTTCGGGGTCCCGGCGAAGGATGCGATAGCGGCCTACCTCGACCTCGGGCGGCCCCGGTTACTGGGCGAGCCGATGACGGCGATCTTCCTCGGGGCGCGAGGCAAGCGGGTGAACTCCCGCACGGTTTACCAGCTCGTCGCGAGCCTGCTCGCCGACATCCCCGGCTCTGGCCCATCCGGCCCGCACGCCCTCCGGCACACTTCTGCGACGCACCTGCTCGACGGGGGCGCCGACCTGCGTGCCGTGCAGGAGCTGCTCGGGCATGCGAGTCTCGGCACGACCCAGATCTACACTCATGTGTCCATGGAGCGGCTCAAGGAGAGCTACCGCACCGCCCACCCCCGCGCGTGAACGAAAACGACGGAGATCCGTCGGTTTCCGACCACATCGGGTGCTGTGTGGCCATCCGCGACCGGATTCCCGTCGTTTTCGTTCACGCGACAGGGGAAGCCTCGGCGGCGGTGGCCGAGGCAGCCGCGCGGATACGCCGGCCGAGTGCGAGGAAGAGCAGCAGAAGCCCCGCCGAGAGCAGAATGTGCCCACTCCCGGAGACCCCGGCGAGCGCCTTGCTCCACTCGAGCCCGAGAACCTGCAGAACACCGTTGACCGTCATGGCGGATGCCGTGACGACGAGACCGAGGTTGTAGATCCAGAAGAACCAGCTGAACGCCCTCTCCTTCGAGAGTGAGAAGACCTTCTCCAGCACGAGCACGACGAGGAGCACGATGACCCCGAGCGTGAGCACGTGGGTGTGGACGACGGAGAGCTGCGTGAACCCGTCCGCGGTCGTGTAGCCGTTCAGTTTCGTGAACTCGCGGTAGAAGAGTCCGGATGCCAGCCCGAGAACGAGGTAGCCGAGGGTTGCGAAGAAGAGTTTTGTCATGCTCTCAGCCTTGCGGTGTGCACGGCCGCGCGAATCGTCCGAAAGTTTGAATCGGGCGACCTCGACGCGGTCGATGCTGGAGTGCTAGGGGCGGATGGCGCCGATCTCGCGGGCCGCGACCACGGCGCGGGTGCGGGAGTTCACACCGAGTTTCGTAAAGATGTGCGCGAGGTGCGACTTCACCGTCGCCTCGCTGAGGAACAGTTCCCGGCCGATCTCCCGGTTGGATCGGCCGGCAGCGACCATGCCGAGAACCTCGATCTCCCGCGGACTCAATCCGGGGGTGGGGGAGCGGCGGCGCGACTCGAGACGCCCGGCGACCGACGGCGCCAGGGCGCTCGCCCCTCCCGCCGCCGCACGTACCGCGGCGATCAACTCATCCGGCGGGGTGTCCTTCAGCAGGTAACCGCTCGCGCCGGCCTCCACCGCGCCGAGGATGTCCGCGTCGGTGTCGTAGTTGGTGAGGATGAGAACGCGCGGCGGGTCATCGAGCCCGCGAATCATCCGGGTGGCGTCGGCGCCCGACGGTCCGACGCCGAATTGGAGGTCCATGAGCACGAGGTCGACCTCCCCCCGCTCGCAGTGTGCGACGGCCTCCACGCCGCTCGCCGCCTCTGCGACGACGTCGAGGTCCTCCTCGGCGTCGAACAGGGCGCGCAGACCGGCCCGCACCACCGGGTGGTCGTCGGCGATCAGGATGCGGATCATGACGCTTCGGCGATGGGGAAGGACACCGCGATGGCGGTCCCTCGGTCGGGGCCGGACTCGATCGTGAGCGTGCCGCCCTGCGCCTCTACACGTTCGCGCAGCGCCCGGAGTCCGAACGAGCCGCGCTCGACGACCGCGCGCGGGTCGAACCCGCGCCCGTCGTCCACGATGTCGAGTCCCACCCAGTCGTCGAGCATCGTGAGGGTGAGTTCCGCGCGGGTCGCCTGCGCATGCTGCGCGACGTTGGCGAGCGACGCCTGCGCGATGCGCAGGAGCGTCGTCTCGAGGCTCATCGTCAAGGCCGTCGGCTCCCCGCTGAGGTGCAGCGTCGCGGTGAGGCCGTCGCGGGAGGCGGACTCGGCGAGCCGGGAGAGGGCATCCGGAAGGGACTGGCCGTCGAGTGCAGGCGGCGCGAGTTCGCGGATGAATCGACGCGTCTCGGCGAGGCCCTCCGCGGCCGTCGCCCTCGCCAGGCGCACATGGTCGAGCGCCCCATCCGCAACACCGTCGCGCTCCGCAGCGTGGAGCAGCAACTGGATGCTCGACAGGCCCTGGGCGACCGTGTCGTGGATCTCCCGCGCCAGCCTCGAGCGCTCCTCGAGCACGCCGGTCTCTCGTTCCCGCACGGCGAGGGCCACTCGTGTGGTGAGGAGCTCGTCGATGAGCGCCTGCCGTTCCTCGTTCTGCCGGTACAGGGCACGGTATCCGAGGCCGATGACGACCGCGACGGCGGCGCCGATCGTCGGGCCGAGCATCCCGCTGATGCTCCAGCCGATGTGCAGGGACAGCGCGAGGACCGTGACGATCGTCGATGCGGCAACCGCCGCGATGGCCCACCGCGGGGCGAGCAGGTGCAACTGCAGGAAGAAGAGCGGAAAGACCAGGAAGGCGGCATCCGGTGTCAACACGGCAAGGGTGAGCCCCTCGAGGGTGACGAGCGCGAGCCACAGCAGTTGGACCCCGCGCCCGACACCCGTACGGGCGAGGAAGGCGCCGCCGACGTAGGTCGTGAGCAGCACGATCGAGAGGGCGATGACCCAGCTCGCGTGCACCGGTGGCGCGATGGCGCTGCGGACGGCCACGAAGATCGTGAGCAGCACGACGAGCGTGTGCAGGGCGATCCGCATCGCAAGGAACATCGGCGTCAAGGATGGCGCCGCGGAAGGGCGGTCGCCCCCGTGGGTCGCATCGCTCTCGGTCACGCAGATCAGCCTAGCTTCGGCGGTGCTCCCCGCCCCGGGACGGTCGCCCTCCGGGCCGGGGCGGGTCGATTCAAACTTTCGGACGATTCGACGGCAGGGTGTGAAACGTAGCGTTGGCGTCATGAGCACACCTTCGACCCCCGTCGCGCGCGCGGAGAACTCGCGCGTTCCCCGCTGGCTTCGCATCCTGGTCCCCGTCGTACTGGCCATCGCCTGGCTGGTGGTGTTCGCGGCCGGGGGCTCATCGTTCGCCAAGGTCAGCGCGGTCGCGAGCAACGCCCAGGCCCAGTTCCTGCCCTCGAGCGCGGAGGCGACGACGGTTCAGGAGCTCCAGGCCGAGTTCCGCGACGGTGACCTCATCCCCGCCGTCATCGTCTACGAACGCGACGGCGGATTGACGGATGCCGATCGGTCGTTCATCGCCGACCAGATCGCGGCGCTCCGGGATGTCCCGGGCGTCTCGACCGACGACGTCTCGCCCATGATCCCCTCGGAGGATGGTGCGGCGGCGGAGGTGTTCGTCCCCATCGACAGCACGATCAAGGTGAGCGACACGGTCGACGAGGTGCGCGCCTACCTCGCGGATCATGTGAGCGAAGGGCTCGCGGTGTACGTGACCGGCCCGGCCGGGCTCTCCGCGGACATCGCCGGGGCCTTCAGCGGGATCGACGGGCTGCTGCTGCTCGTCGCGTTCGCCGCCGTCTTCATCATCCTCGTCGTCGTGTACCGGTCCCCGTTGCTGCCCATCATCGTGCTCGGTACGAGCCTCGTCGCGCTCACCGGGGCGGTGCTCGTCGTCGTCGCCCTCGCGACTGCGGGGGTCGTGACCTTGACCGGTCAGACCCAGGGCATTCTCTTCATTCTGGTCATCGGGGCCGCGACGGACTACTCGCTGCTCTACGTCGCGCGGTACCGCGAGGCACTGCGCGACCACGAGCGCCGGTGGTCGGCGACCTGGAAGGCCCTCACGACATCCTGGGAGCCGATCCTCGCCTCAGGGGCGACGGTCATCGCCGGCCTCCTCATGCTGCTCTTCAGCGACCTGAACTCGAACAAGGGGATGGGGCCGGTCGCGGCCATCGGGATCGGTTTCGCGCTCCTGGCCGCCCTGACCTTCCTTCCTGCGGTCCTGCTGTTCGCGGGCAGAGTCGCGTTCTGGCCGGTCAGGCCAAGGTCCGGTTCTGCGCACCCGGTGCTCACCGGCCCGGGGGCGAGGGGCACCTGGCCGAGGCTCGGCACGGTCATCGCGCGCCGACCGAGGGCGATCTGGATCGGCACGACCCTCGTGCTGCTCGTCGCCGCCGTCGGCATGCTGCAGTTGAAGGCCGACGGGGTGTCGCAGAGCGAATTCGTTCTCGGGCACTCCGAGGCGCGCGACGGCCAGACCGTACTGGGCGAGCATTTCCCGGGCGGTTCGGGCACCCCCGCCGTCGTCCTCGGTCCGGAGGGCTCTCTCGCCGCCATGGCCGACGTCATTCTCGCCCAGGACGGCGTCGCCTCGCTCACTGCGATCGCGCACGAGTCGCCCTCCGGCACCGTCCCCGTGACCCGCGACTCCGTCTCCGACCTGCGGGTTGCGCCGACGGTCGTCGATGGGCGCGTCATGCTGCAGGCGACCCTGGATGCCCCGGGAGACTCCGCCGAGGCGGAGGCCACCGTGCGCGAGCTGAGGGCCCAGTTGGCCACCGTCGACGGCGAGGTGCTGGTCGGCGGGGTGACGGCCGTCGCCCTCGACACGAACGACGCGGCGATCCATGACCGGAACCTCATCATCCCGCTCGTGCTCCTCGTGATCACGCTCATCCTCATGCTGTTGCTGCGTGCCGTGCTCGCCCCGTTGCTCCTGATCCTGAGCGTCGTGGTCTCGTTCGCCGCCGCCCTCGGGGTGTCCGCGCTCGTCTTCAACGGAATCTTCGGCTTCCCGGGGGCCGACCCGTCGGTGCCGATGTTCGGCTTCGTGTTCCTCGTGGCGCTCGGAATCGACTACAACATCTTCCTCATGACCCGGGTGCGCGAGGAGTCCCTGAAGCACGGCACGCGTGAGGGGGTACTGCGGGGCCTCGCCTCCACCGGAGGGGTCATCACGTCGGCAGGACTCGTTCTCGCGGCGACGTTCGCGGCCCTCGGGGTTCTGCCCATCCTGTTCCTCGTGCAGATCTCCTTCATCGTGGCGTTCGGTGTTCTCGTGGACACCTTCATCGTTCGATCCCTTCTGGTCCCGGCTCTCGGTTACGACCTCGGTCGGAAGGTCTGGTGGCCGAGCGCGCTGGCCAGGGGAGCCCGCTGACCCGGTGCCGGCTGACTCAGCGGGCGCGTCGGCAGCAGCACCGATCGGGGTATCCCGACGAGGTAGCGAAGCGGCGAGACGTATTCGCCGTGAAGTCGAACCCCGAAGTGCAGGCACGGTGCCCCGCAGTCGCCGGACTGCAGGGCACCGATAGTGTCGCCGCGGTGCACCACCGTGCCCGCGACAAGTTCTGAGGTCACCGGTTCGAAACTCGACACCAGACCGCCCGGATGCCGGATCGAGATGACCGGACGGTCGACCACGACCCCGGAGAAGTGGACGACGCCGTCGGCCGGCGCATAGACGGCGGACCCGACCGCCCCGTGGAGGTCGATTCCCCGGTGTCCTGAGGCGTAGGGCGTGGCGGGTGCGATGAACGGGCGGGCGACCGTATGCGGCGGGTCGAGTGGCCAGACCCAGGTTGTCGACCCGGAGGCGATCGCTGTCAGGGTGTCCGACGAGCCTGCCGCGTCGGAGAGTGTCGCTCCCGTCGCGGTCGCGGTGCCGATCAGAAAGGTGAGAGCGACGAGCACCGGGATGGAGGCCAGCCTGAGTGGCCTGGGGTGCGACGGGAGCGACATGGAGTACAGGATGCCGCAGCGATGACGGCCTCGGCCGCGATGGTCGCGGCATCCGTGGACAAGCGCCGGCGGCTCGTGTTGTGGAGGAGGGGAGGCGTGGGACCGCCGGCCCCGCGCCCGGGTGCTATCATTGACTCCGCATCCTGCCCAGCAGGATGACTACGCGTGCCCGCAGCATTTGCACACCAACGTCTGCGAACGCACACCATCTCCATTCAGTCCCGGCGAGAGCCGGGCGGAGCCGTGTCGGGCACCAGGTTCCGCGCCGACCGGTGCGGAAGAAAACTGAAGCGGTGCACGGCCCGGGTTCTCCGGATGCCGCGCGCCAGAAAAGGAGACGGCCATGGCCGTTGTCACCATCCGCCAGCTGCTCGACAGCGGCGTCCACTTCGGACACCAGACCCGCCGCTGGAACCCGAAGATGAAGCGGTTCATCCTCACCGAGCGCAGTGGCAGCCACATCATCGACCTGCAGCAGTCGCTCGCCTACATCGACAAGACCTACGACTACGTGCGCGAGACGGTCGCCCACGGCGGCACGATCCTCTTCGTGGGCACCAAGAAGCAGGCGCAGGGCTCGATCGCGGAGCAGGCGCAGCGCGTCGGCCAGCCGTTCGTCAACCAGCGCTGGCTCGGCGGACTGCTCACCAACTTCCAGACGGTCTCCAAGCGCCTCGCGCGCATGAAGGAGCTCGAGGAGATCGACTTCGACGACACGACGAAGGGCTTCACCAAGAAGGAGCTCCTCATCAAGAAGCGCGAGCTCGACAAGCTTCACAAGAGCCTCGGCGGCATCCGCAACCTCACCAAGACGCCGTCGGCGCTCTGGGTCGTCGACACCAAGAAGGAGCACCTCGCGATCGACGAGGCGCGCAAGCTCGGTATCCCGATCATCGGCATCCTCGACACCAACTGCGACCCGGACGAGGTCCAGTACCCGATTCCGGGCAACGACGACGCGATCCGCTCGGTCGCCCTGCTGACGCGCATCGTCGCGGATGCGGCGGCTGAGGGTCTCATCCAGCGCCACCAGAAGCCGGAGGGCGATGGCGAGGCCGCCGAGCCGATGGCCGAGTGGGAGGCCGAGCTTCTCCAGGCCGGCACGCCGGCTCCGGATGCCGATGCTGCTGCGCCTGTCGAAACTCCGGTCGAGTCCGCAACGTCTCCGACCGAGTCCGCAACGCCCCCCGTCGAGCCCGCAACGTCTCCGGTCGAGCCTGTCGAGACCCCGGCCGTCGCCGAGGAGGCCCCCGCCGAGAAGAAGGCGGCGAGCAAGCCTGCCGCCGCCAAGACCGAGGAGAAGGCCGCCGAGAAGACGGCCGACAAGACGACCGAGAAGCCCGCCGCCAAGGCTCCGGCCGCGAAGAAGCCGGCCGCGAAGGCCGACGCTGCGAAGGCCGACGCACCCGACGCCACGGCCAAGCCCGCGACGAAGAAGCCGGCCGCGAAGGCCGACTCCGCCGACGCGTCCAAGTAAACGTAGAACCAGTAAGGAACCGAGAATGGCAAACTTCACTGCCGCAGACGTCAAGGCGCTCCGTGACCGCCTCGGCACCGGAATGATGGACAGCAAGAACGCTCTCGTCGAGGCGGATGGCGACCTCGAGAAGGCCGTCGAGATCCTTCGCCTCAAGGGTGCGAAGAACAACGCGAAGCGTGCCGACCGCTCCACGAGCGAAGGCCTCGTCGCCGCCGTCGAGAACGGTGGTACCGCCACGATGATCGAGCTCGCCTGCGAGACCGACTTCGTGGCCAAGAGCGACAAGTTCGTGAACCTCGCCGAGGCGGTGCTCACCGCGGCATCCGCTGCGCGCGCCGGCTCCGTGGAGGAGGCGCTCGCGGCCCCTTCGGCAGGCTCAGGGGGAGCGTCGGGTGACAAGACCGTCGCCCAGCTCATCGAGGAGGATTCCGCGGTTCTCGGCGAGAAGGTCGAGCTCCGCCGTGTCGTCTCGGTCGATGCCGACGCGTTCTCGATCTACCTGCACCGCACGAGCAAGGATCTCCCGCCCCAGGTGGGTGTCGTCGTCGGCTACACCGGAAGCGATGCGGACACCGCGCGCAGTGTTGCCCAGCACATCGCCTTCGCCGACCCGCAGTACCTCACGCGCGAGGAGGTCCCGGCCGACATCGTCGAGAAGGAGCGCGAGATCGTCACCGAGATCTCCCGCAACGAGGGCAAGCCGGAGGCGGCACTTCCGAAGATCGTCGAGGGCCGCATCGGTGCGTTCTTCAAGCAGGTCGCCCTGCTCGACCAGGATTACGCGAAGGACAACAAGCTCACGATCGGGCAGGTCCTGAAGGATGCCGGCATCACGGTGACCGGTTTCGCCCGCTTCAAGGTCGGAGCCTAGCGAATAGTGTTGATGGGGTTTCGGATGTTCGCATCCGGAACCCCATTTCGCTGCTCAGAGCGAATAATCTGGACAGGACAGACAGGGGAGAGACCATGACCGACTCCGGCAGACGACGGGTGCTCCTCAAGCTCTCAGGCGAATCGTTCGGCGGCGGCGCGCTCGGCGTCAACCCGGATGTGGTGAGCGGCCTGGCGAAGGAGATCGCCGCGGCGGCATCCGATGCCGAGATCGCGATCGTCGTCGGCGGTGGCAACTTCTTCCGCGGTGCAGAGCTCTCCCAGCGCGGTATGGACCGCGGTCGTGCCGACTACATGGGCATGCTCGGCACGGTCATGAACGCTCTCGCCCTGCAGGACTTTCTCGAGCAGGCCGGCGCCGCAACGCGCGTGCAGTCGGCGATCGCGATGACCCAGGTCGCCGAGCCATACATCCCGCGCCGTGCCGAGCGCCACCTCGAGAAGGGCCGCGTCGTCATCTTCGGGGCCGGGGCCGGTCTCCCGTACTTCTCGACCGATACCGTCGCAGCCCAGCGTGCGCTCGAGATCGGTGCGGATGTCGTGCTCGTCGCGAAGAACGGGGTCGACGGCGTCTACGACGGAGACCCCCGCAAGAATGCGAAGGCCTCCAAGCTCGACAAGGTCACCTACCAGGAGGCCCTCGTGCAGGGTCTCAAGGTCGTCGACTCGACGGCGTTCAGCCTGTGCATGGACAACGGGATGCCCATGGTCGTCTTCGGCATGGAGCCGGGCGGCAACATCACCAAGGCGATCCGGGGCGATCGCATCGGTACCCTCGTCAGCAACTGACCGGGGATGTCGCTCCTCGTCCTCGCGCTCGTCGGGTTCGCCGCGATCGCCCATGCCGCCTGGAACATCGCGATCAAGCGCGCCGGAGCCAGCGGGCCGGGCTTCCTCTGGCTGAGTTTCATCGTCGGCGCCGTCGTGTTCCTGCCCTTCGGCATCTGGTCGCTTGTCGACTCCGGCGTCGACCTCCTGCACTGGCTCTGGCTGGCCGTGGTGAGCGGTGCCCTGCAGATCGCCTACTTCTTCCTGCTCCAGCGCGGCTATCGCAAGGGCGATGTCTCGGTCGTCTATCCGCTCGCGAGGGGCACCGGTCCGCTGCTCACGGTCGTCTTCGCGATGATCCTGTTCGGTGAGCGCCCTGGTCTCGTCGCTCTCGCCGGGGCCGCACTCGTGATCGCGGGGGTCGTCATCACGGGCCTCGCCGGCGGACGCGCCCACGCCGCGGACAATCGAGCCGGCATCCTCTACGGCCTCGTGATCGGCGTCCTCATCGCGATCTACACCCTGTGGGACAGTGCGGCGGTGACCGTCGGCGGGATGCCGGCGGTGGGCCTCTACTGGGGGAGCGTGCTGTTCCAGTTCCTGCTGCTCGCGCCGGTCGGGCTTCGCTCGCGAAGGGGCCTTGTCGCGACCGCGAAGAGGCACTGGGTGGCCATCCTCATCGTGGGAGTGCTCGCGCCGCTCGCCTACATCGTCGTGCTGCTCGCCTTCCAGCTCGCCCCCGTCTCGATCGTCGCACCGGCGCGCGAGGTGAGTGTCGTCCTCGTGGGGCTGGCGGGCTGGCTGTTCTTCCGCGAACCCCATCCGGCGCGCAGGCTCGTCGGCGCTGCCATCGTCCTCGCCGGGATCGCGCTGCTGGCTGCGAGTTAGCCGATAAACTTGCCCAAACGCGAAGGAGTTGCCGTGATCACCGACGTACTGGCCGAGGCCAAGGACAAGATGCACAAGGCCGTCGAGGTCGCCAAGGAGGACTTCTCCGGCGTGCGCACCGGGCGGGCCAATCCGGCGCTGTTCCAGAAGCTTCTCGTCGATTATTACGGGACTCCGACGCCGCTCACGCAGCTTGCCGGCATGCAGAACGCGGATGCGCGCACGCTCGTGATCACCCCTTACGACAAGAGCGCCCTCAAGGAGATCGAGAAGGCCATCGTCGCGGCCCCGAACCTCGGCGCGAACGTCGGCAACGACGGGACGGTCGTGAGGGCGACCCTGCCCGAGCTCACCGAGGATCGCCGCAGGGAGTTCGTGAAGATCGTGCGCGGTAAGGGCGAGGATGCCAAGGTCGCCATCCGCAACATCCGGCGCAAGGCGAAGGACGACCTCGACGGGCTCAAGGCCGAGGTCGGCGACGACGAGGTCGCGAGGGCGGAGAAGGAGCTCGAGACGCTCACCAAGAGCCAGGTCGACGCGATCGACGAGGCGCTGCGCAAGAAGGAAGCCGAGCTTCTCGAGGTCTGAATGCCGGAAGACGCTGAAGGGCCGCCGCTGACCCCGGCGAGGAGAAGGTGGAGTTTCCGACGCGCCGATCTCGAGGCACGCGCGGATGCGACGCGCGCTGAGCTCAAAGCTCAGATGAAGGCACGGCGGGCGGAGCTCAAGTCGCAGATGGATGCCACCAGGGCCCAGATCGACGAGGCGAACGAGAGGATCGAGGCCCGGACCGGCCGTAACCTGCCGCTCGCCATCCTCATCGGGCTCGCCATGGGCTTCGCGATGCTGTTCAGCCTCATCGTCGTGAAGGAACTCTTCATGATCGTCGCGGCCGTTCTCATCGCGTTCACGGCGTTCGAACTCGCAAGCGCCCTGCGGGCGTCCGGGCGACGGGTGCCGCGCTGGCCGACCGTGCTGGCCGCGCTCGCCACGGTTCCGGCCGCCTTCTATCTCGGCGACAGCGGCAAGTGGCTCGTGACCGTCGCCGGGATCGCGTTCGTGGTGCTCTGGCGGAGTGCCGAACTCGCGAGTCCGCGCCTGCGTGCGCCGGCGAGGGAGGTGTGGCTCGACCTTGCGGCGGGCACGTTCATCCAGGTGTATGTGCCGTTCCTGGCGAGTTACGCGGTACTGCTGGCAGCCCAGGATGGAGGGCAGTGGTGGACCCTCGCCTTCCTCATCCTCGTGATCTCGGTCGACACGGGTGCGTACGCGACGGGCCTGACGTTCGGCAAGCATCCGATGGCCCCGCGCATCAGCCCGAAGAAGACCTGGGAGGGCTTCGCCGGGTCGGTCGGGGCAGCCTTCATCGCTGGTATCCTGCTGTCGCTCTTCATGATCGGCCAGCCCTGGTGGTTCGGCTTCGTATTCGGGGCGGTCATCGTGGCGACCGCGACGATCGGCGACCTCACCGAGTCGCTCATCAAGCGCGACCTCGGCATCAAGGACATCAGCACCTGGCTGCCCGGCCATGGCGGCTTCCTCGACCGGATGGACTCGATCGTCCTCAGCTCTGCCGCGGCCTACGTGCTGTACCTGATCTTCGCCTGAGCGACCGACACGGGCCTGCGCGCAGCATCCATGGGGCAGAATGGTCGGGTGAGTTCAACCTTTCCCCGCACCAGGAAGTCCCGCCGCGGCTACGACATCGACCAGGTCGAGGACTTCCTCGAAGAGGCGCGACGCGCCTACAACGCCGAGCCGGGCGATCCGGTGGTGCTCGGTGCGGATGCCATCCGTTTCACGGCGTTCTCCATGCAGAAGGGCGGCTACTCACCCACCCATGTCGACGCCGCGCTCGAACGGCTCGAGGATGCCTTCGCGAATCGTGAGCGCGAACGCGCGCGAGGCCAAATCGGCGACGAGGCCTGGTTCGACGAGGCGCGCAAGAACGCCAAAGACATCATGGACCGGCTGGCGAGGCCGGCCGGGCAGCGGTTTCGCAGGGCCGGCATCCTGAGCGAAGGCTACGATCGCAAACAGGTGGATGCCTTCAGCGAGCGCCTCGGCCAGTACTTCCTCAAGGGCACCCCGATGAGCGTCGACCAGGTGCGCACGGTCGCTTTCCGTCCCAGGAAGGGCGGCTACCAGGAGGCTCAGGTCGACTACTTCCTGGACAGCGTCGTGAGCGTCATGCTCGCGGTGCGCTGAGCGCGAAAGGCCCGTTTCCGTGATTTCTGGGCTAAAATTCCTTCACTGTGGGTAGGCACACGGAACTTCTCCCGAGCCTGTCGCGGACTACGGGGGCCGGGGCGGTGATTCCTGCGCGCCTTGGGGCGGGTTCCGGGGGGCGGCATCCGCGGTCCCTGCCCGCTTTCTCGTTCTGGGTTTCGCTGGCGATCGTGCTCGTCACCGTCATCGCACCCGACTCCTCCGCACAGGCGTCGGCGCAGTTGAGCGCCCCGGCGCCCGAGGTCGACGCGCAGCACCTCGTGCTGGCCGGCGACTACGAACCCGCCGTGGTGCGAGACGATTACCGCGTGACGAAGCGCCCCGTCGCCCCGGCTGCCGGCATCCCCGACCCGGGAACGGCGAAGGCCATCGCCTGGGAGATGGTGATCGATCGCGGGTGGGGTACCGCCCAGTACGACTGCCTCGTGGCACTCTGGCAGCGCGAATCGAACTGGAACGTCTACGCACACAACCCGAGCAGCGGCGCCTATGGCATCCCCCAGGCGCTCCCGGGCATCAAGATGGCGTCCGCGGGGGCGGACTGGGCCACGAACCCGGCCACCCAGATCACCTGGGGCCTCGGTTACATCGCGGCCCGCTATGCGACGCCATGCGGCGCGTGGGAGCACTCCGAGAGCAAGAACTGGTACTGAGCAGCCTTTTCGCGTTCCCTAAACTGGGTCCGTGGATTACGCGGAGTACGCTCTCGCGATCGTGATCGGCCTCGTCACGATCGTGGCCGTCGCAGCGTTCTCCAAGAAGCTCGGTGTCGCAGCTCCCCTCATCCTCGTGGTGGTCGGCATCGGGATCAGCTACATCCCCGGCGTCGGGCCCATCGAGCTGCCGCCCGAGGTCATCCTCTCCGGCATCCTGCCGCTCCTGCTCTACGCGGCCGCGATCAACGTGCCGCTCGTGGACTTCCGCCGCAACCTCGACAGCATCTCCGGGCTCTCGGTCGTGCTGGTCATCGCCACCTCCTTCGGTACAGGGCTCCTGCTCTGGTGGATCCTGCCCGACCTCGACCTCGCGGCGGGCATCGCCCTCGGCGCCATCATCAGCCCGACGGATGCTGTGGCGGCCACTGCACTCGGCAAGAGGCTGGGGCTTCCGCCCCGTCTTGTCACGATCCTCGAGGGCGAGAGCCTCGTGAACGATGCGACCGCCCTCGTGCTCCTGCGTTCCGCGATCGCGGCGACCGCGGGTGCGGTGACGCTGTGGGGCGTCATCGGGGACTTCGTCTGGGCGGCTGCCGGCGCGATCGCGGTCGGGCTCGTGGTCGGTTTCGTCACGGTGTTCGTCCGCTCCAAACTGCACGACCCGGTGCTCGACACTGCGATCTCCTTTGCGGTACCGTTCATCGCGTTCATCCCGGCCGAGGAGGCGAACACCTCCGGGGTCCTCGCGGTCGTGGTCGCCGGTCTCTATGCGGGGGCCAACAGCGCGAAACGGTTCACGCCGCAGGCGCGCATCAGCGAGCGGCTCAACTGGCACACGCTCAAATTCGTGCTCGAGAACGGCGTCTTCCTGCTCATGGGGGTCGAGATCTCGTCGATCGTCAGCCACGTGGATCCCACCGTGCTGTCGCTTCAGAGCACGGTGCTCCTCGGGCTGTTGATGACGGTCGTGATCGTCCTGCTGCGTGGGCTGTTCGTCGGGCCGCTCCTGTTCTACATCCGGCGGCGTGCGAAACTGCAGGAGAGGCAGAACCAGCGATTCGGTGAGTCCCTGGAACGCGTGCGACAGCTCACGCTCGAGAACGAACGGCTCATCCGCAGGAGGGACCGACTGGCCCAGCTCTACCGCAGGCGGTCGATCGACATCCAGAAGCAGCGGGAGGCGGGTCTCGACTGGAGGGGCGGTGCCATCCTCTCCTGGTCCGGGATGCGCGGTGTCGTGACGCTGGCGGCGGCCCAGACCCTGCCGCGGGATGTCCCGTACGGCCCCCAACTCATCCTCGTGGCGTTCACGGTCGCGATCGTCACACTGCTCGTGCAGGGCGGGACGCTGCCCTGGATCATCCGGCTGAGCGGGATCCGCGGCACCGACCGAGCTGCCGACCGCCGGGAGCTCGCGACGCTTCTCGACGAGATCGCAGCAGCGGGCCTTGCGATCCTCGACAACCCTGAGCTCAAGCTTCCGGGAGGGGCGGGGGTCGATGAGATCGTCCTCGACCGCGTGCGGAACGACACGCTCCTCGGCGCCGAGTCGGCCTGGGAAAGGGCGGAGATCGGCGTGGGAGCAGACGCGCTGGCCCAGTCGCCGCACCAGCAGTACCGCTTCCTGCGTCGGCAGATCATCGATGCGGAGCGCACGGCGCTCCTCGACGCGATGGCTGACGGCGCGTACTCCTCCCGGATCATCACCCGGGCCCAGACCATGCTCGATCTCGAGGAGACGAGGCTCGAGCAGATCGACAACCCGAGCGGATCGTGACGGTCGATTCGGCATAGGCTGGAGGCATGCCACGCTCCAATCGACCGCGTCGCGGCCGCCAGGTGGGTGACGAGGATGAGGCCTCCGACCTTCAGCGAGCCCTCTACGGAACCCTGCGCACCGAGACGAAGCGGGATGGCCTGTGGAACGTCCAGCCGGTGTCGGCGGTGTCGGCGGCCAAAGCCTACGTCTGCCCGGGATGCGGACTCGCGATCCAGCCGGGGCTTGCGCATACGGTCGCCTGGCGTGCCGATGGCCTCATGGGGGAGGCGGCGGACATCGCCGCCCGCCGTCACTGGCATACGCACTGCTGGAAGGTGAGCTGAGTCGTGGAGATCCGTTCAGGGGTCGAGCTTCCCGCGCGCCGGGAGGACATCGAACTTCACACGACCGACGGGTTGACGCTCGTCGGTGAGTTGTCGCTTCCGCTCGAGCGCGACCCGGTGGCGACCATCGTGTGCCTGCACCCGCTGCCGACGGGCGGCGGGTTCATGGACTCGCACATCATCCGCAAGGCAGCGGCCAGGCTCCCGGCGCTCGCCGACCTGGCTGTCCTGAGGTTCAACTTCCGCGGGGTGACCTCGCCGCGGGGACGCTCGGAGGGTGCGTTCGGGCACGGCATCGACGAGCGTCACGACCTCGCCGCCGCCATGGACCTGGTGCGCGAGCGGATGCTCCCGACACCCTGGCTGGTCGGCTGGTCGTTCGGTACGGAGGTCGCGCTCGCGTGGGGGCTCGAGCATCCGATCGCCGGCGCCATCCTGCTGTCTCCGCCCCTCAAGCGCACGTCGAACGAGCAGTTGTCGGCGTGGGCGGGCAGTGGACGACGGCTCGTGGCCGTCGTCCCGGAGTTCGACGACTACCTGCGCCCGGACGAGGCCCGCGAGCGGTTCGCGATCGTGCCGGAGACCGAACTGGTCCTGGTCGCCGACGGCAAGCACCTGTGGGTCGGCGAGGTGCAGACGCGCCGGGTGCTCACCGAGATCGTGCGCGTGGTCAACCCGTCGGCGCTGCCGTTGCCGACCGAGTGGAACGGTTAGTCACAACTCGTTCTGGCGCGGGACGACCACCTGGTCGATGATGATGAGCACCGATGCGGCGACCGGGATGGCGATGAGCGCCCCGAGGATGCCGAGGAGCGTTCCGCCCGCGAGCGCTGCGATGACCACGATGACGCCCGGCACTTTGACCGCACGCTTCATGATGTTCGGGTTGAGCACGTATGCCTCGATCTGCATGTAGATCGCGTAGTAGACGCCGGCGGCGATCGCGGTCGGCACCCCGTCGAAGACGAGGCAGCTGAGGGTGATGAGGACGCTGCCCGAGAGCGTGCCGACGAGCGGGACGAGCGAGAAGAGGAAGGCGAGGAACGCGAAGAGCGCCGGATACTCCGCGCCGACGATCGAGAGGTAGATGAAGCTCAGGATGCCGTTGAACAGGGCGAGCGTCCCCTGCCCGACGACATAGCGGCCGACCGAGTCGCTCACCTGTTCGGCGATGTCCGCGAACCGCGCCCGCTTCGTGGCCGGGACGAGCTGGTAGAGGCCGCGCTTCATGCTGCTGAGCGAGGCGACGAAGTACAGCGTGAGGATGAGCACGATGACGATGCCGAAGGCGCCGCTGGCGATCCCCAGCCCCACCTGCAGCACTCCGCCGCCGATCGAGGTCAGGTTGTTCTGGATGAACTCGAGGGCACCGCCGATGAGCGCCTGGAGGTCGATGTAGTCCGGAAGGTTCTTCTGGAGGTTCGCCACCCAGTTGGTGTCCTGGAGGGAGGCGATGAGGGGGGTGAGCCCGGTGATGAGGTTGGAGGTCTGCTCGACGATGACCGGGATGACGGCGAAGACGAGCCCGGTGAAGACCGCGAGCACACCGATGAGGACGGTGAGGATGGCCAGCCATCGTGGAAAGCGGTGACGTTCGAGCCAGGACACCGCGGGGTCCAGGCCGAGCGCGAGGAAGATCGCCGCGCCGATGTAGGTGATGATCGTCGCGAGCGTTCCCACCGCCGCACCGATCGCGAGGGCGACGAGAACGCCGAGGCCGCCGAAGAGGCCGAGACGGAAAGCATTCTGGATCTTCACGGTGCCCCTTCGTGACTGCTGGTCGCGCTAGTTGTCGGCGACGACCTTCTCCGCCTCGCCCAGTACGTTGCGCAGCGTGCCGAAATACCCGGCAACCGCCTCGCGCTCGATTCTAATCTTGGCCAGGCGCTCTTCCGCCTCGGACACGAGCTTCGTGGTGCGCTTCTCGGCATCCTTGACGAGCGCCTTCGCCCGCGCTTCGGCGTTGGAGATGACCTCGGCCGCTGTGGCGTCGGCGGTCTTGCGGGTCTCCTTCGCCGCCGCTTTCGAGTCCGCATCGAGTGCCGCAGCCTCCGCGCGCTTCTCCTCGGCGCGCTTGATGGCGTCGGCGAGCTGGGCGCGGGACTCGTCGAGGTACTGCTGGGTCTGGGAGATCGCGTCCTTGTGCCGGGCCGAGTACTCCTTCTCCGCTTCGTCGCGGCGGGAGGTGAGCTCGACCTCGAGGTCGCTCCTGGCCTGTTCGGCATCCTTCGCGAGGGTTGTGCGCGTGGTGGCGAGCTCGGCTGCCAGCTCGGCGCGAGCGTGCTCCTGCTCGTTCGTGAAGTCGGCCCTGGCCTGCTCGAGTTCGCGGTCCAGGTCGGTGCGCTGCTGCTCGATGTCGTGTGCGAGGGTCGCCCTGGCCTCGGCGATCTCGGCGTCGGCCTTCGCCCTCGCCTCCTCCGTGGCCCGCGCGAGCTCGGCCCGTGCCGACTTGGTCTCGAGCGCGAGCTTGGAGTGCGCTGCGGCGGTCTCCTGCTTGAGTTTCGCCTGCGCCGCCTCCATCTCCTCTTCGAACTTCGCACGCGCGTCGGCGAGCTCCCGCTCGAGTCCGGCTTTGGCCTGCTCCGCCTCCGTCGCGAGTTGCGTGCGCGTCGTCTCGACCTCGCGCTCGGCATCCGTGCGCTGTTGTTCGACGTCCCTTGCGAGGTCGCCCCACTGCTTCTCGGTCTCGGCGGTGAACTCCTTGCGGTTCTTCTCGGTGTCCCTCGCGAGGATCGCCGCGGTCTCGCGGGCCTCGGTCGTCTCGCGGACGGCGACGACCTTGAGCTCCGCAGCTTCCCGCTCCGCCTCCGCGCGGACGGCCGCCGCCTCGCGCTTGGCCGTCGTCCTGGCCTCCGCAGCCTCCGTAGCGACGGCGCCCCGGATGGCGGCGGCCTCCCGCAGCGCATCCTGGTTTGCGGCCTCGGCCTGCGTGCGCGCGCTCTCCAGCAGGCCGTCCGCCTCCTCGCGCGCTGCGGCGAGGATCTCGCCGGCCTTCTGGTGCGCGTCGGTGACGACCCGGTCCGCGGCCTCCATCGCCTCGATGCGCAGGTTGTTGACCTCACCCTGCACCGAGTTGCGGAGCTTCTCCGCGTCGATGTCGGCCTGGCTGATGAGCCGTGTCGACTGTTCCTCGGCCACCCGCAGGACGTTCTCGAGCTTCGTGCCGAGGCCACTGTAGGTGGGGCTCCCGGTCTCATCGAGCTCGGCCTGAAGGTCGGCGACCATCGCACTCAGGCGCTTGAGATCCTTGGCGCTCTCCGCCTTGTCGCTGTTGGCCTTGATGAGCTCGCGCCGCAGGTCCTGGATGGCGTTGTCGACCTCCTCGCGGTTGTACCCGCGCATGGCTGTCGAAAAGGCTTCGTCGTCGGTTGCCACGGTTTCTCCCTGGTAGGTGGACGGCCCGAAGTTCGGGGGCATCGGCCGGACAGTCAAGAGTTTAGCGGGGTGATCGGAGCGGGTAGCGGCCACGAGCGCCATTCGCATACAGCCGATGGTAAGGATTCACCCAGACTGCGTGCGCTATTCTGTAATGTCTTTGCCTGCTGCCCTGCCCGGCTCCGCCTGAGGGGTATGGCTCGGCCATCCGGCCGGATCGGTCTGCGATTCGCCTTTCCGGACGCGGGATGCCGATCCGCTGACCGGATCCGGTACCCGAGACGGCAGCACGAGAGGAGTTCCCCTTGCGGTTCATTGTGGCAATCGTGAGCTTCGTCGTCGCCTTCGTGATGATCAGCTACGGCATCGCCCAGCGCACCATCCTGGCCGAGCCCGACCATGTCGCTGCGACGACCGACATTTCGACGAATGCCGCCGTCACCGTCATCGACGGAGCGGTGCTCAACGCCAATGACGGCCGGCAGAAGGTGCTGATCTCCGGATCGGACACGATCTTCGCGGCCTACGGAAGGACCGGCGACGTGCTCGCCTGGATCGGCGACACCTCGTACAACAGGCTCGAGTTCGACCCGAAGACCTCGACCCTCGAGAACTCGGTGGTCACCGGCGCCGAGTCGAGCGTGCCCGATCCGCATGGCTCCGACCTGTGGCTCGCCGAGTACACGCGGGAGAAGGAGCTGACCTTTGTGGTCAACGTTCCGGCCGACATCTCGATCATCATCATCTCCGACGGCACGGAGCCGGCGCCGGGTCAGGTCTCGATCACCTGGCCGGTCGACAACCGCACCCCCTGGTCCGGACCGCTCATCGTCGGCGGGATGCTGCTGCTCCTGGCCGGCCTCGGGCTCTACCTGTGGGCGCTCTCCCATCTGCGCAAGGCACGGGGACCCCGCCGACGGCCGCCCAGGATGCCGAAGCCGCCGCGCCAGCTCAAGTACCGGCCGAAGAAGCAGAAGGCGCTCCCCGCCTCACGGGGCAGGCGCGCGGCGGGTCGGGTCGGCATGGCCGTGCCCATCCTGCTCGTCGGGTCGCTCACCCTCGCCGGCTGCACGGCAGAGTCCTGGCCGGACTTCCTCGGCGGCAGCCCCGCGACCACGCCGAGTCCCTCCCCGACGGACACGGCAGACCCTGTGATCACCGACAAACCTCCCGCGGTGACCGTTTCGCAGCTCGAGTCGATCGTCGCGAAGGTCGCACTCACGGCCCAGCAGGCGGATGCCGCACGCGACTCCGACCTCATCGAGACGCGCTTCGCCGGTCCGGCACTCGAACTGCGTGAGGCGAATTACGACATCCGCCGAGTCGACAAGAGCTATGCCCAGCTCGCGGCCATCCCCTCGAGTCCGGTGCAGGTGACCCTGCCCCAGCAGAACGACAAGTGGCCGAGGACGTTCACCGTCATCCTCGATCCCGATGACGGGACGGTACCGGCGACGGCGATGATGCTCGTGCAGGAGGCGCCCAGGGAGAACTACAAGGCCGTCTACGTCGTCCAGCTCGAGGCGAGCCCGACCCTGCCCAAGATGGCGGCGGCGGATGTCGGAACCCAGCGCCTGCAACCGGATGTGAAGCTCCTCGCTCTTCAGCCCGACCAGCTCGCGATGGCCTACGGCGACGTGCTGCTCAAGGGTGAGGACAGCGAGTTCTTCAAGTATTTCGATGTCCAGAACGATTCACTCATCAAGTCCGTCGGTTTCGACGCGAAGCAGAAGAGGAAGAAGGGAATTCCGAACATCGCGAAGATGGAGTTCGGCAGTGTGGTGGGAGACGCCGAGGTGATCCCCATGGTGACGAACGACAACGGCGCGATCGTCGCGGTCTACCTCAACGAGACGGAGACGGTGCGCCCGGTCGAGCCTGGGGCCGTCATCAACGCCGAGGGTGCCGTGAAGTCGCTCTCGGGCGTGAGCTCATCGACGAAGGGCACGATCGCGACCTACGGAGACCAGTTGCTGTTCTACGTTCCGCCGTCCACGAGTGATGAGCAGATCGTCCTCATCGGATGGGCTTCCGGCCTTATCGCCGCGAAGGAGCTGAAATGACCAACGTCCCTTCCTCGAACCTTCGGGGGGCGATCGACCTCTCGCCGCTCATCAGGAAGGCGCCTCCGCAGGGCCAGGGCGACCAGCCGACGGGCGGGACGACGGTTCCTTCGCTCGTGATCGAGGCGAATGACGCCAACTTCGGGCAGTTGCTCGAACTCTCCAGCACCGTACCGGTGATCGTCGAACTGCACGCCGGGAGCGCATCGGCGTCCCTCGAGCGCGTCATCCGGGGCTATGCGGGGCGACTCCTGCTCGCACGCGTCGACGCGACCGCGAATCCGCAGCTCACCCAGGCCTTCCAGGTGGTCGCGGCGCCGACGGTCGCTGCTGTCATCGGCGGTCGTCCGCTGGCGCTCTACGAGGGGGAGCTCCCTGAAGCCGAGGCCGGGTCGGTGTTCGACCAGGTGCTCGCCGCCGCGGCGCAGAACGGGGTCACCGGCGTGGCGAAGGCCGCCGATGCCGACTCGGACGCGACTTCGAGTCCCGAGGGTGCCGAACCGGTCGAGGAGCCGCTTCCTCCACACCACCAGGAGGCATTCGATGCGATCGACCGCGGCGACTACGCGACAGCGATCAAGGAGTACCGCACCGCGATTGCGCAGGATCCCCGCGACCACCTCGCGGTGGCCGGTCTCGCGCAGGTCTCGCTGCTCTCGCGCCTCGACGGCAGCAGTGCCGAGGACATCCGCTCGGCCGCGGCTGCGGCGCCGGACGATGCCAGGGCCCAGCTCGCGGTGGCCGACCTGGATGTCGCCGGCGGGCACCTCGATGACGCCTTCGATCGGCTGCTGATCCTCTTCCCCGCGCTGGATCCGGCAGGGAAGGATGCCGTGCGCACCAGGCTCGTCTCGTATTTCGAGATCGCGGGCGCCGAGGATCCCAGGGTTGTCGCCGCTCGTCGCCGGCTGACCGCGCTGCTCTACTGAGGCTCGAGTCGCTGTCGCTCCCGTCATGATCGTGGGCGTTGACCCCTGCGCTCGCCGATAACCTTCTTCGCTGGGACCCTGTTCCTTGCCGCCTTCGCCGTCATGCGTGTCGTCGCTCGCGTCCGCGGTCCGGGTCGTGTTCCCGGTGGTTCGCGGAATCGTGGCCACGAGTTCGTTGTCGTTGGAGGTCGCGCAGTGCGGCGCTTGTGGAAGTGAGGGGCCGCGGCGTCTGCTCGGGGTCGATATCGGGCGGTGGGATGAGCCAGTAGCTGTTGCTCCGTCGCTCGATCTCCCAGTGATTGTTGTGGAGGAGCAGATGGTGATGTCGGCAGAGGAGGACTCCGTCGGCAAGATCGGTGCGGCCGTGATCTCTGGCCCAGTGGTTGATGTGGTGGGCTTCGGTCCAGCTGGCAGGGCGGTCGCAGTTCGTCCAGAGACATCCGCCGTCCCTCGCGGCCAGTGCCGATTTCTGGCGGGCGGAGAACAGGCGTTGTTCGCGCCCGAGGTCGAGGACGTTGCCATCCTTCCCGAAAACGATCGGGACGGTTCCGGAGGTGCAGATGATCCGTTCGACGGTCTCGATCGAGACGGAGGTGTCGGTGCCCTCGATGCGGCCGTGCCCGGTGCGGGTCCGCAGGTTCTCTTCGGTGACCAGGACGCGGACGGCGGGGACGCGGGACCCGACGATGCGCGAGGCGTGCGGGCGGACACGGTGCAGGGTGGCATCGGTGGTGCCAGTGCCGGCAGTTTCCGTGTCGGCAGTGTCGGAACCGGCGGCCTCGGTCGATTCACCTCGACCCTTGCGCGCCTCGCGGTCCCCGTGGGCGTCGCCAGCGAGGTCGGAGTCGACGCCCTGACGCAGGAGGCCGATCATGGCATCGTGCAGGTACTGGTCGGTCGTGCGCGGGTCGGTCGCTATTTGTTCGGCCCACGCATGGTCGGCGGGATCGATGAACCGCGGGCCGCCCCGACGCGGTGACGTGAGTTTGTCGTAAACGTCATCCAGCCAGGCCGAAGTTTCCAGATCGCCGTCGAGGATGAACCGGGAACACCCGTTGGGGCGACGCACCCTCCGAAACGAGCGCTGTTCGTAGATGACCCGTTCGCGGGTCGTAATGCCGGCCTCGTCCAGTTCATCCCGAAGCTGCCGGGCGCGCTGGAAGAGCAGGTCGGCATGGAGTCCACCGCGCCCGGAGGGGCTGTCTCCGGTAGCCTCCTTCACCAGAACCCGCACGGCGTCGGCGAGTTGTTCGATCGTGACACCACCGTCGGTGCCCGCGGGGGAGGGCTCGCCCAGTCCGTTACGGATAGCAGTCGCCGCCTCCACCGTGAGTACCCCAGCGGCCACCGCGCTACCGACACCGCCGAGCCAGGGTTCACGAACCGTGAATCCTTCCGGGATCTCGCCGGTCACCGGGTCGGCGGCCTCAAGGGACACGGCGTCGTGGACGAGTACCCCGGCCGTGACGAGAGTGGTGGCCTCGCGCCGGGTGGAACCGGTGGTGTGCTGGATGAGCTTCTCGGCGGTCTGGAACCCTTCCTTCTGCGCGAGCCCCGTGTAGCCGAGTTCGCGGCGGGAGCGGAAGGCGATCTCGCCGGCTACGAGGGAGGAGCGTGC
Organism: Leifsonella bigeumensis; assembly: GCF_039537265.1. Taxonomy (NCBI): domain Bacteria; kingdom Bacillati; phylum Actinomycetota; class Actinomycetes; order Micrococcales; family Microbacteriaceae; genus Leifsonella; species Leifsonella bigeumensis. The sequence continues at coordinate 61,289 of NZ_BAABAE010000004.1, forward strand.
ATCCACGACTCGACGCAATTCCGACAGATCTCGTTGGATGGCCAGCAGCCCGAGGTCATCGAGCGCCCGAACTGCAGTCACGGTATCCGGAATCTCCGCAGCAGCGATCTTCGCAGCGCTGAGGGCGGTGGCGAAGATAGTTTCGGAGGAGCGCATGTCTATATTCTCCCATTCTCGAAGATCGAGAACAAGGCATCCGCCCCAATCTTGGGATAACTCGTGCGGAGCCCTCCTGTGGAGGAGTGGAGGGCGCACACGTGACGAGACCGACGACGCGACGACAAGACAACAGTCAAGTAGTATTGACTGCCCCCCAAAAGAACCAGGACAGCACACCCATGCCCACAGCCACCCGCAACGATTTGCGCAATGTGGCGATCGTCGCCCACGTCGACCACGGCAAGACCACGCTCGTCGACGCCATGCTGCGCCAGACGAACTCCTTCGGCGAGCATGCGCACGTCGAGGAGCGCGCGATGGACTCCGGCGACCTCGAGCGTGAGAAGGGCATCACGATCCTGGCCAAGAACACGGCCATCAGCTACCAGGGCAAGCATGCGACCGACGGCCCGGTGACGATCAACGTCATCGACACCCCCGGCCACGCCGACTTCGGCGGTGAGGTCGAGCGCGGTCTCTCCATGGTCGACGGTGTCGTCCTCCTCGTGGATGCGAGCGAGGGCCCGCTGCCGCAGACCCGTTTCGTACTGCGCAAGGCGCTCGAGGCGAAGCTTCCGGTCATCCTGCTCGTCAACAAGACCGACCGGCCGGATGCCCGCATCGACGACGTGGTCGTGGAGAGCCAGGATCTTCTGCTGGGTCTCGCGAGCGACCTCGCGGATGATGTGCCGGATCTCGACATCGACGCCCTGCTCGATGTCCCCATCGTCTATGCATCCGGTCGCAACGGCGCTGCAAGCCGCAACAAGCCCGCGAACGGCACCCTGCCGGACAACGACGACCTCGAGCCGCTCTTCGAGGCGATCCTCGAGCACATCCCTGCACCCTCGTACGACCCGGATGCGCCGCTCCAGGCGCACGTGACGAACCTCGACGCGTCCCCCTTCCTCGGCCGCCTCGCGCTCCTGCGCATCTTCAACGGCACGCTCAAGAAGGGCCAGACGGTCGCCTGGGTGCGCAAGGACGGCGACGTCCACAACGTGCGCGTCACGGAGCTCATGATCACGAAGGCCCTCGACCGCTACCCGGCCGAGAGTGCGGGCCCGGGCGACATCGTCGCGGTGGCGGGCTTCGCCGACATCACGATCGGCGACACGCTCGCCGACCCCGACGACATCCGCCCGCTGCCTGCGATCACGGTCGACGACCCGGCGATCTCGATGACGATCGGCACGAACACGAGCCCGCTCGTCGGCAAGGTCAAGGGCCACAAGCTCACCGCGCGCATGGTCAAGGACCGCCTCGACCGCGAGCTCGTCGGCAACGTCTCGCTCAAGGTCGTCGACATCGGCAACCCGGCCGCCTGGGAGGTGCAGGGGCGCGGGGAGCTGGCCCTGGCCATCCTCGTCGAGCAGATGCGCCGCGAAGGCTACGAGCTCACGGTCGGCAAGCCGCAGGTGGTCACCCGCCGGGTCGACGGCAAGGTGCACGAGCCCTTCGAGCACCTCACGATCGACGCGCCGGAGGAGCATCTCGGCGCGATCACCCAGCTGCTCGCCGCGCGCAAGGGCCGCATGGACGGCATGAGCAATCACGGCACCGGCTGGGTGCGCATGGAGTTCATCGTGCCCTCCCGCGGGCTCATCGGCTTCCGCACGGAGTTCCTCACCATCACCCGCGGCACCGGCATCGCCAACGCGATCTCGCACGGTTACGCGGAGTGGGCCGGCCCCATCGTCACCCGCAACACCGGGTCGATCGTCGCCGACCGCGCGGGCGTCGCCACGCCGTTCGCCATGGTCGCCCTCCAGGAGCGGATGTCGTTCTTCGTCGAGCCGACGCAGGAGGTCTATGAGGGCATGGTCGTCGGTGAGAACTCCCGCGCCGAGGACATGGACGTCAACATCACCAAGGAGAAGCAGTTGACGAACATGCGCCAGTCGACCTCCGACACCTTCGAGCGGATGACGCCGTCCCGCCAGCTGACCCTCGAGGAGTGCCTCGAGTTCGCCCGGGAGGACGAGTGCGTCGAGGTGACGCCCGAGTTCGTGCGCATCCGCAAGGTCGAACTCGACCAGAACGCTAGGGCTCGAGCGACGGCGAACCTCAAGCGCGCGAACGCCGAGTAGTCTGCGAGTTCACCGATTGCCGCCCTCACGGGCCACTCGTAGACTGGCCGGGTAGTCGACCCCCTGTCCGACAAACCCGGAGCCGATCATTCCCATGCAACGCAAACGTCTCGCGGTCTCGACCGCCATCGCCCTGTCCCTCGTCCTCGCTCCGGCGCTCGCCGGTTGCAGCGCGATCGAGGGCATCATCGAGAACGCCACTGGAAGCCAGGTCGACCTGGGCGGCCAAAGCGTCCCGGCCGACTTCCCGAGCGAGGTTCCCCTCGCGACCGGGGAGGTGGTGTTCGGCCTGAGCGCCGACAAGGACGGCGAGAAGGTCTGGAACGTCACCATCAAGGTCTCCGCTGGCGCCTTCGAAGGGATCTCCGATGAGCTGACGGGCGCCGGTTTCACGCTCGCGGAGGGGTCGAAGGAGGTCAATAACGGCAGTGGCGGCCTGTTCACCTCCGACAAGTACAGCGTGCTCGTCGTGGTCTCGGATGACGGCAGCAACGGTACCCTCGCGAACTACACGGTGACGACCGTCACGAAGTAGTCGGTCGGTCCCGGGGACCTATTCTGTTCCTGTGGCGGATGTCGGTGGAGCAGGGGAGCGCGTGCTCTTCGTGCATGCCCATCCGGATGACGAGACGATCGCCACCGGGGGCACGATCGCGACGCTTGTCGCGGCGGGTTCGGAGGTCACGGTGCTCACCTGCACGCGCGGGGAGCGCGGCGAGGTGGTGCCGCCGGAACTGAAACAACTCGAAGGCGACGGCCCTGCGCTCGCCGAAATGCGCACTGCCGAGCTTGCGGCGGCGATGCGCGCCCTCGGGGTGACCGACCAGCGCTTCCTCGGTGATCCTGACGCCCGCATCGCGGGCGGCGAACCGCGGCGCTACCTCGACTCCGGGATGCGCTGGGGCGCGAACGGTGCCGAAGCGCTTCCGGATGCCGACCCCGCCTCGCTCGCGTCCGCCGACTTCGGCGAGGTCGTCTCCGATGTCGCCACGGTCATCGCGGCGGTGCAGCCGGCTGCCGTCGTGAGTTACGACGAATCCGGGGGGTACGGGCATCCGGACCATGTCGTCGCGCGCGAGGCCGCCCTGCACGCCGCCCTCGTCATGCGGGTGCCGTACTTCTCGATCGTCCCGCCCGGAGACGAGTCACCCGGCGATCGGGTGGTCGACGTCGCCCCCGTGCTCGCCGCCAAGACGGATGCCCTGCGCGCCCACCGCACGCAGCTCACCGTCGTCGGGGACACGATCGTGCACTCCGGCGGCCAGGTCGAGCAGATCGGGGTCACCGAGACGTTCCGCCAATACGGGGATCCGCCGCCTCCCGGGCTCGACTGGGCGGTACTCGGCCCAGCCTGGAAGGTCGTCGCGGCACTGCTCGCTGCAGCGCTCGGCGCCGTCGTCGGATTCATCGCCACCGTCAACCACCAGCTCGCTGCCGACGTCTTCGGCCAGCAGGTTCCGGCGGGCATCGTCATCTCCCTTCTGGCCTGCGCGGCACTGCTCGTCGGCGGGCGCCTCTACTTCGGTACCCGCATCGTGGCCGCCTGCGCTGCCGCCGGACTGCTGGCAGTCGTCACCCTGCTCTCCGGGGCGGGCCCTGGCGGCTCGGTGCTCGTGCCCGCCAACCCGGCCGGTTGGACCTGGACGATCGGCACCGCCGTCATCGCCGTCGTCGTGATCGCGTGGCCGCGGCCTGGAGTCTTCTCCCGGGCTACGATGGGGAGGAGCCCAGCGCCCGGGAAGGAGGTCGACTCGCCATGACCTACGTGATCGCCCTCCCGTGCGTCGACGTCAAGGACCGCGCCTGCGTCGACGAATGCCCGGTCGACTGCATCTACGAGGGCGACCGGATGCTGTACATCCACCCCGACGAGTGCGTCGACTGCGGCGCCTGCGAGCCGGTCTGCCCGGTCGAGGCGATCTACTACGAGGACGACACCCCCGAGCAGTGGGCCGACTACTACAAGGCGAACGTCGAGTTCTTCGACGACATCGGCTCGCCGGGCGGTGCGGCAAAAGTCGGGGTTATCCACAAGGACCACCCGATCGTCGCGGCACTGCCGCCGGACATCAACGCGGGCATCCTCGGATGACGGCGACCTGACGCCGGTTGCCGGATCGAACCATGCCGCTGAACCTGCCCGACTTCCCCTGGGACGCGCTCGCACCCTACGCCGAGCGCGCGCGGGCGCATCCGAGAGGCATGATCGACCTCTCGGTCGGCTCGCCGGTGGATGCGACTCCCGCCGTCATCCGGGACGCCCTCGCGGCGGCGGGCGACGCGCACGGCTACCCCCAGACGGCGGGGACACCTGAGCTGCGTGAGGCCATCGTCGAGTGGTTCGCCCGGCGCCGAGGCGTCGAGCTCGGAGTCGCGAACGTGCTGCCGACGATCGGCTCCAAGGAGTTCGTGGCCGGGCTGCCGCTGTTTCTGGGGCTCGGCCCTGGCGACACCGTCGTGCACCCCTCTGTCGCCTACCCGAGCTATGCGCTCGGCGCCGCCGTCGTCGGGGCGACGGCGCTCGCCGAAGACGACCCGGCTCGCTGGCCGGATTCGACCCGGCTCGTCTGGCTCAACAGTCCGGGCAACCCGGATGGCCGGGTGCTCGGCGTGGATGAGCTTCGCGCGGCCGTCGCGCGGGCGAGGGAGCTCGACGCCGTCATCGCGAGCGACGAGTGCTACGCCGAGCTGAACTGGACGGAGGACCGGCCGACGCCGAGCATCCTCGACCCTGCCGTCATCGACGGTTCGCGCCACAACATCCTCGCGGTGTACTCGCTCAGCAAGCAGTCGAACCTGGCCGGCTACCGCGCCGGATTCGTCGCGGGATGCTCCCAGGTGCTCGGGCAGGTGCTCGGCGTCCGCAAGCATCTCGGCCTCATGACGCCCGCCCCCGTGCAGGCCGCGATGGTCGCCGCGCTCGGCGACGAGGCCCACGTCGACGCACAGCGCGAGGTGTACCGGGCGAGGCGGGGAGTCCTGCGCGCGGCGCTCGAGGCATCCGGATACCGCGTCGACCACAGCGAGGCGGGGCTCTATCTTTGGGCGACGACCGGCGCGCCGGCCTGGGAGAGCGTCGCTGCGCTCGCGGATGCCGGCATCCTCGCGGTCCCCGGCACGTTCTACGGCGACGAGACCCACGTGCGGCTCGCCCTGACGGCGACCGACGAGGACATCGCGGAGGCAGCCGCAAGGCTCACCGGAACCGCGGGTTGATTGGAGGAGTCCTCCAGCTGAACGGGAGGTCTCTTGGCTGAATCCACGGTCGACGCCCGAGCCAATTAGGCTGTAGGAGTGAAAGACGCTCCACTCGACGACATCGCACCCGGCAATGCAGTGGCGACCCTCAGCTTCCCAGGGGGCAGCGCCGAGTTCCCCGTTCTCCCTGCGACCGACGGCGCATCCGCCATCGACATCGGGACACTGACGAAGCAGACCGGGCTGACGACCCTCGACCAGGGCTTCGTCAACACCGCCGCGACACAGAGCGCGATCACCTACATCGATGGCGACGCCGGCATCCTGCGGTACCGGGGCTACGCGATCGAGGACATCGCCGCGAACTCCACCTACCTCGAGGTGGCCTGGCTGCTCATCCACGGCGAGCTCCCGACCGCGGTCGAACTCGACCGGTTCGAGGAGACCATTCGCCGCCACACGCTCCTGCACGAGGACCTGCGCCGCTTCTTCGACGCGCTCCCGCACAGCGCCCACCCGATGTCGGTGCTCTCCAGCGCCGTCGGGGCACTCGGCACCTTCTATGAGGACTCGCTCGACGTGCACGACCCGGAGCAGGTGGAGATCTCCACCATCCGGCTGCTCGCGAAGCTCCCGGTCATCGCCGCCTACGCCCACAAGAAGGCGCTCGGCCAGGCGTTCCTCTACCCGGACAACAGCCTGAGCTTCGTCGACAACTTCCTGAAGCTCAACTTCGGCAACATGGCAGAGCCCTACGTCGTCAACCCGGTGCTCTCCAAGGCCCTCGAGCGCCTGCTCATCCTGCACGAGGACCACGAGCAGAACGCGTCCACCTCGACCGTGCGGCTCGTCGGCTCGACGGAGGCCAACATCTTCTCCTCCATCTCGGCCGGCATCAACGCGCTCTACGGGCCGCTGCACGGCGGGGCGAACGAGGCGGTGCTCAAGATGCTCGGCGAGATCAAGGCATCCGGTGAGAGCGTCGAGAAGTTCGTCGAGAGGGTCAAGAACAAGGAAGAGGGCATCCGGCTCATGGGCTTCGGCCACCGGGTGTACAAGAACTTCGACCCGCGCGCCAAGCTCGTGAAGGAGAGTGCCGACGAGGTGCTCGACGCCCTCGGCGTGCAGGACGACCTGCTCGACATCGCGAAGGAGCTCGAGGCCGTCGCGCTCGCCGACGACTACTTCATCGAGCGCAAGCTCTACCCGAACGTCGACTTCTACACGGGCGTCATCTACAAGGCCATGGGCTTCCCGCCGCGGATGTTCACGGTGCTGTTCGCGATCGGCCGGCTGCCGGGCTGGATCGCCCACTGGCGCGAGATGAACGCGGATCCGGCGACCCGCATCGGCCGCCCCCAGCAGCTCTACGTCGGCCCGACCGAGCGCGCCTGGCCGCGGCGCTGACGGCGCTGCAGCCCTCTCGACGCGCGACTCCCGCCCCTCTTCCTTCGCCGAGTGATGTTCTTCCGGACGAATGTGCCCGCCCGGGCGCCATCACTCGTCCGGAAGACCATCACTCGAGGCGTGGGTGGGCACCTCAGGCGTGCAGCGCGGCGTTCAGCTGGATGCCGTCGCCCGAACGCGCGAGCACCTCGACCGCACCACTGAGCGAGTTGCGGCGGAACAACAGCCCGCTGCGGCCGGAGAGCGACTCGGCCTTGACCGTCTGGGGCGCGCCGGATGCCGTGGGGGCGGCATCCGCGACGACCACCTTCGTGCCGGCGGTCACGTAGAGGCCGGCCTCGACGACGCAGTCGTCTCCGAGTGAGATGCCGATGCCCGAGTTGGCACCGAGGAGTGCACGCTCGCCGATCATGATGCGCTGCGTGCCGCCGCCGCTCAGGGTACCCATGATGGATGCCCCGCCGCCGATGTCGGAGCCGTCGCCGACGACGACACCCTGCGAGATGCGCCCCTCGACCATGGATGCGCCGAGCGTGCCGGCGTTGAAATTCACGAATCCTTCATGCATGACGGTCGTGCCGGGGGAGAGGTAGGCGCCGAGCCGCACTCTGTTCGCGTCGGCGATGCGCACTCCTGGTGGTGTGACGTAGTCGACGAGTCGCGGGAACTTGTCGACGCTGTGCGCACTGATGCCGGCGCGCTGCAACTGGGGGCGCAGGCGCTCGGCGTCCTCCGGATGCACGGGGCCGGCGTTCGTCCACACCACGGTGGGGAGGATGGCGAAGATCCCGTCGAGGTTGACAGTGTTGGGGGCGACGACCCGGTGGCTGAGCAGGTGCAGGCGGAGGTAGGCGTCGGCGGTCGAGGCCGGTGCGGCATCCGTGCGGATCTCGGTCGTGACGAACTCGAGACGCACCCGGCGGCGAGTGTCCTCTCCCGTGAGCTCCTCGAGCTCGGCCGGGGCGATGTGGGGGTCACGGTCGGCGGGGAAGGCCCCGAGTCGGGGAGATGGGTACCAGGTGTCGAGCACGGTCCCGTCGGTGCGGATCGTCGCGATGCCATAGCCCCAGGCTGCCGTGTCGGTCATGTCACAAGGGTATCGGGCCGCGGGTGACAGTTACCGGGGACGGGGTCGATAGGCTTGCGGGGTGCCGAGCCTCGACCTGACCGCGTCCTCGATCGAGCTGACGAGGGCGCTGTGCGACATCGAATCCGTGTCTGGCAATGAGAGGGCGCTCGCCGACGCGATCGAGGCTGCGCTGGCCGGATGCGCACACCTCGAACTCGTGCGCGACGGCGACGCGATCGTGGCCAGGACGAACCTCGGTCGCTCCCACCGCGTCGTCATCGCCGGGCACATCGACACCGTCCCGGTCAATGGCAACCTCCCCACCCGCTTCGAGGGTGAAGACCTCGTGGGTCGCGGCACGGTCGACATGAAGGCGGGCGTCGCGGTCCAGCTCAAGCTCGCTGCGGAGCTCACCGAGCCCACGGTCGACGTGACCTGGATCTGGTACGACCACGAGGAGGTCGCCGCCGACCTCAACGGGCTCGGGCGGCTCGCCCGCAACCGCCCCGACCTGCTCACCGGCGACTTCGCGATCCTCGGCGAACCGACGAACGCTCTCGTCGAGGGCGGATGCAACGGCACCCTCCGCGTCGACGTCACGACGAGTGGGCTCCGCGCGCACTCCGCCCGCTCCTGGGTCGGCCGCAATGCGATTCACGGGGCGGCCCCCATCCTCGAGATTCTCGCCGCTTACACCCCGCGCGAGGTCGAGGTCGACGGGCTCGTGTACCGGGAGTCCCTCAACGCTGTCGGTATCTCCGGCGGGGTCGCGGGCAACGTCATCCCGGATGAGTGCACGGTCGCCATCAATTACCGTTTCGCCCCGAGCAGCTCTGGCGAGCAGGCCATCGAGCATGTGCGCACACTGTTCGCCGACATCCCGGACTCGCAGTTCACGGTCGTCGACCTCGCGGAGGGTGCATGGCCCGGCCTCGACGCCCCGCTCGCGCAGGAGTTCCTCGCGGCGGTCGGCGGCACCGCGATGCCGAAGTACGGCTGGACGGATGTCGCCCGGTTCTCTGCGCTCGGCATCCCCGCGGTGAACTACGGCCCCGGCGACCCGCTCCTCGCCCACGCAGACGACGAGCGCGTCGACACCGCGCAGATCACCGAGTGCGAGCGGGGACTGAGGGCGTGGCTGACCGGGCCGTGAGCCGGTCGGGCTCGAACCAGCCGAGCCTCGCAGGACAGCCCCTGGGAAAGCGGGTGAGAATCCGCTACCGGATGACCCCATGGTGGCTCCGGGTCATCGTAGTGTGGGCGCTCTCGCGCGTTGTGACGACCGGGATCCTGCTCTGGTTCGCCGCGCGCCAGCCGGTGAACGCGTGGACGGGCGCGCATCCGGACTACCTGTCCTTCGCCCAGCTGTGGGACAGCACCTGGTACCACATCGTCGCGGCGTCCGGGTATCCGTCGGTACTTCCCCTCACCGCGGATGGGCATGTCGGCGAGAACGCCTGGGCGTTCATGCCCGGCTACCCGCTGCTGGTGCGCGGTCTCATGGTGATCACCGGGCTGCCGTGGGCGCCGGTATCGGTGTTCGTCTCGGTCGCGTTCTCGCTCGCGGCGGCACTCGTGGTCTACCGGATGTTCCGGCTCGTGCTGCCGGGGGAGACGGCGCTCTTCGCGGTCGTGCTGTTCTGTATCGGCCCGCTCTCGCCGATCCTGCAGGTCTCCTACGCCGAATCGATGCACGCCTTCCTGCTCGCCCTCGCGCTGTGGCTGCTCCTGCAGAGGCGCTATGTCGCGCTCATTCCGGTCATCGCCGTCATGGCGCTCACTCGGCCGAGCGGGCTCGCCTTCGCGCTCGCGCTCGGCCTGCACATCATCCACCGTTTGGTGACGCGTGCGCGCGACCCGTTCCCGGTATGGGAGCGCGTCCTTGCGGCCGGTGTCGCCGTGTTCAGCGGCCTCATGGGGCTCGCCTGGCCTTTCCTGGCCTGGATGGTGACCGGCTCGTTGACCGCCTACACCGACACCGAGCTGGCCTGGCGCGTTCCCTACCTCGGCTACCGGGAACTCGTCCCGTTCACGCCGTGGTTGCAGGGCGCAAGGTTCTGGATGCCGGGGCCGCTCGGGATCCTTCGGCTCGTTCTCGTCGTCGCCGGTTTCTTCGCCTTCCTGTTCACGCCGTGGGCGCGCCGCATCGGTGTGACCCTGCGTATCTGGGTCGCCGGCTACGGGATCTACCTTCTCGCGGTGTTCTTTCCCCAGTCGAGCACCTTCCGCCTCCTCATCCCGATGTTCCCGCTCGCCGGGGCGCTCGCACAGCCGCGTTCCCGCTGGTATCGGGTGCTTCTCGTGGTGCTGTTCGTCGCCGGCCAGTGGGTGTGGAGCTACTACTGCTGGTGGGTCGACGGCTACGACTGGACGCCGCCGTAGACAGTGCGGTTTTCGGGACGCGTGCAAATGCGGGATAATGGATGGAGATTCCAGGAAAGGGGACCATTCATGGCAGCCATGAAGCCGAGGACCGGTGACGGGCCGATGGAGGCTGTTAAGGAGGGTCGACTCATCATCGTGCGCGTACCGCTCGAAGGCGGCGGACGCCTCGTCGTGTCGGTGAACGACGCCGAAGCGAAGGAACTCCACGACGCCCTCGCGGGAGTGGTCGCCGCCGCGAAGTAGCGTGGCGGGCTAGAACCCGAACGTCACGACGGGCGGCAACGTTCCTGCGTGCCATAGGTCGAGCACGTGCTTCTCGTGCGGAACGACCGGATGCGGGAGCGCGTCGAGCGCGAACCATCCGAGGTCGGCGGCCTTGTCTGCCTCGAGGAGGCGCGGCTCGCCTTCCCAGTTGCGGCACTCGAAGAAGAAGTCGACGCGTTCGTCGATGGCGCGATGGTTGCCCTGGGTGCGATGCATCGCGGTAAGCGGTGTCAGGTCCTCCTGCCGGATGACGACCCCGAGTTCCTCGAGCGCCTCCCGGCAGGCGGCCTTGAGTACCGATTCACCCTCCTCGACGTGGCCGGCGGCGGCTGCGGCCCAGTGCCCGTCCATGAAGCCGGTGCCCTCGCGCAACTGGAGCAGGATATCCTCGCCGCGCCGGAAGAACAGGTAGGCGGCCGGAACCACCTGGAAGCGGTCCACCCGCTACTCCTCGACCCTGGTGAGCTGCAGCAGCCCGTCGCCGACGGGGGAGAGCGCGCTGATGACCGCATCCGAGGCGGAGAGCTCACGCAGGAGGCTGCGGTAGCCGGCGACGACATCGTCGCGGTACGCCGGGTCGGCGACATGGCCGCGCCAGAGGGCGTGGGCTACGACGACGACCCCGCCTACGCGCACGAGCCTCAGCCCGTGTTCGACGTACTCGATGACCGAGTGCGGGTCGGCGTCGATGAGCACGACGTCGTAGGCATTCTCGTTCATACGCGGGAGCACGTCGCGCGCGCGGCCGGCGATGAGCCGCACATGGTTCGCCGGGACGCCCGCGTCGAGGAACGACTTGCGGGCGTACTGCTGGTAGTCGGCCTCGATGTCGATCGAGGTGAGGGTCGCCTGCGGCGCCCCCGCGAGCATCCACAGGCCGCTGACCCCCGCGCCCGTGCCGATCTCGATGATGTTGGTGGCCACGGTCGCCGCGGTGAGCACGGCGAGCTGGGCGCCCATGGCGGGGGTGATCGGCTCGATGCCCAGCTCGAGCGAGTGGGCGCGCGCCTGCGCGAGGTCGTCGTTCTCGACGACGAACTCTTCGGCGTGCTTCCAGTCGGATTCTTTGCCTGCCACGATGCTCCTTAGCCTCCTCAACTCTAGAGCCGATCGGCTCCAGAACGGGTTAGTCTGAACTGGTGTTCGGGTTGACCTTCGAGAAGCTCCTGGTGATCGGGATCCTCGCGGTGTTCCTGCTCGGTCCTGAGCGGCTGCCCTACTACGCCTCGCAACTGGCCCGCCTGGTCAAGAACCTCAAGAAGATGGCGGACGGCGCCAAGGACCGGATGCGCGAAGAAATGGGTCCCGACTTCGACGAGGTCGACTGGAAGAAGCTCGATCCCCGGCAGTACGACCCGCGGCGCATCATCCGGGAGGCGCTCACCGAGGAGGTCGCGACGGCCTCAGCACCGCCGATCGCCGACTCCGCCTACGCCAAGCGCAAGCGTCGCCTCGAGGAGGAGGGCAAGCAGGCGCCCTTCGACGCCGAGGCCACCTAACGCCGGCGGAGCGCCTTGAGCGTCCGCAGCAGAAGAAGCAGCGGGCCGCCGAGCTTCGCGAACTCGCTGCCGACACGCGGCAGGGTGAGCAGCCCGGTCGTCTCGGCGATCGTGCGCGGCTCCGCGAAGCGCAGGATGCCCTCCGGTCCGTTCCGCCGCCCCAGTCCCGACTTCTTCATCCCGCCCATGGGGGCATCCACCGCCGAGAAGGTCGCACGATAGCCCTCGTTGATGTTGACGCTCCCTGCGTCGATCGTTGAGGCCACCTCTCGAGCCCTGCGCCGGGAGCCGCTGAACACGGCGGCGTTGAGCCCGTACTCCGAGTCGTTCGTGGCGAGCACGGCCTCCTCCACGGAGTCGACGACGGAGATCGCCACGACGGGACCGAAAGTCTCGTTGCCGAAGCACTCCATGGCATCCGTCACCCCGGTGAGCACGGTCGGCTCGTAGAACAGCGGGCCGAGGTCGGGGCGCGCCGCGCCCCCGGCGAGCACCGTCGCGCCCTTGGCCACCGCATCCTTCACGTGGGCCTGCGTGTTCTCCAGTTGGCTGGGAAGAGTGAGGGAGCCGACATCCGTCGAATAGTCGAACGCGGCACCCTGCACGAGCGCCTTCGTCTGCCTGACGAACTCGGCCGTGAAGGCATCGGCGACAGGCCGTTGCACATAGATGCGCTCGATCGAGACGCACATCTGCCCCATGGAGGAGAAGCAGGCGTACACCGCCGAACGCGCCGCCTTGACCGGGTCGACGTCGTCGAGCACGATCATCGGGTTCTTACCGCCGAGTTCGAGCGAGGCGCCGCGCAGCGCCGTCGCCGCCCGGATGCCGACCTGGGTTCCCGTCGCCGTCGACCCGGTGAAGCTCAGATAGTCCGAAACATCATTGACCGCGTTGCCGATCACGGCGCCGTCACCCGTGACGATCGCCCAGAGGTCGGCCGGAATGCCCGCGTCGATGAAGGCACGGCGAACGGCGAGGATTGTGAGCGCGCTCTGGTTGTCGGCTTTCTGCAGGACGGCGTTCCCTGCGGCGAGCGCGGGGACGACATCCATGGCGGCGAGACTCAGCGGAAAGTTCCACGGAGTGATGACCCCGACAAGGCCCTTCGGCCGATACCCCACGCGGGTTTGAACCACGAGCGGGATGGTCGACCTGCGTCGCCGCGTCTTCAGGATGCGCCGGGCCGACAACGCGTAGTAGCGGGTGACCGAGGCGGACTGGAAGACCTCCTCGAAGGCCTGCCCGCGGGTCTTGCCGGTCTCCGTCTGGGCGGTGTCGAGCAGGGCCTCGCGCCGCTCCAGGAGGAGGTCGTGGGCCTTCAGCAGCACCCTGCGCCGGTGCGCGAAGCCCGCCGCCTGCCAGCCCAGCTGGGCGAGCCGCGCGCGGTCGGCGGCGGCAGCGACATCCTCGACCGTGCTGTACGGCAGGTCGTGGAGCTTCTCGCCGGTGAACGGCGCAGTGACCGGCACGTGGGTCGATCGGGACGAACTGAGATCGCCGACGAGGTCATCGATGACCTCGCGCGGCAGGAATGTACCGGGCATGCTGCCAACGCTACACTCTGGTGAATGACCGCAACGGAGCGCTCGAACGCCACCACCCGACTCCCGAACCGCACCATCGCGAGCTACGCCATCGGCTCACTCGGCACGGGCGGTTTCGCCACGCTGCCGGGTCTCGTGCTCGTCTACTATCTCACCGACACGCTCGGGGTGACGGCGCTGGTCGCAGGCATCCTCGTGACGGCGGCCAAGGTGTGGGATGTCGTGATCGACCCGGTCATCGGCGGGCGAAGCGACCGCGACCTCGCCCGCACCGGATCGCGCCGGCGGTTCATGGTGCTCGGCGCCATTCTGCTCCCGGTGTTCTTCATCCTGACCTTCGCCGTACCGGCCGGGATGCCGCCGCTCGTCGCGGGCGGGTGGGTGCTCGTCGCCTTCGTGCTCGCCGCCACCGCGTTCAGTCTCTTCCAGGTGCCCTACATCGCGCTGCCGGCCGAACTCTCCCAGGACTATGACGAGCGCACCCGCCTGCTCACCTGGCGCGTCGTCGTGCTCACCTTCGCGATCCTGCTCTTCGGGGCCGGTGGCCCCGCATTGCGGAGCCTCGGCGGTGGGAGCACGTTCCTCGGCTACCTGCTCATGGCGGTCGTCGCAGGGCTCGTGATCGGCACGGGAATGTTCGCCTCGAGTTTCGTCGCGAAGAAGGGTCTCGTTCCCGCTGTTGCGGAGAAGCCGGCCTCGATCCGCGAGAACTACGCGGCGGGTTTCCGCACCCTGAAGCGCAGCCAGCCGTTCCGCGCCCTCCTGGCGACATTCCTCCTGCAGGGGCTCGCGACGGGGCTCATGCTTGCGGGTGCCCAATACGTCGCGACCTGGGTGCTGAAGAGCGAGGATGCCGTGACGTTCCTCTTCATCGCCCTCATCGCACCGGCCCTCCTCGCAGCGCCGCTCTGGGGCAGGATCGCGAACCGGATCGGCAAGGAGCGCGGGTTCGTCTGGGCGAGCATCATCTTCGGGCTCGCCGCGCTCAGCCTCCTCGGCCTGCTGTGGGCGCCCGGCGCCTGGGTCTACCTGCCGGTCGCCGTCGCCGGAGCGGCCTACGCAGGTATGCAGTCGCTGCCCATGGCGATGCTGCCCGACGTGATCTCCGACGACGCGGTCGCCCATGGCGATGGCCAGGCCGGCACCTTCGGCGGCATGTGGACCGCGGGGGAGACGACGGGAATGGCCCTCGGGGCGACGGTCCTCACGATCGTGCTCGCGATCGCCGGGTACGCCGAGTCGACCGCGGGCGTCGAGGTCGTGCAGTCGTCCGCCGCGATCGCCGGAATCGTGCTGAGCTTCAGCGTCGTCCCGGCCGCGATCCTCGGCCTGAGCCTCGTGACCCTCGCGCGCTACCGGCTGCGGAAGAACACGATCGGCCGATGATGTTCCAGCAGGAGCCGGCCGACATCCTCGCGCGCCTGCAGGGGCTGCGCGACGCCGATGCTCCGACCCACGGCGGTCACGTGCTCTCCTACGTGTACGACAGCGGTCTCGCCGGGCTCGACGAACTCGCGGCGGCGGCCATCCGGATGGTGCAGCCGGTCAACGGGCTCGACCCGACGACGTTCACTTCGGTCGCGACCATGGAGCGCGAGGTGTTGGACTTCGCGCGGCGCGTGCTCCACGGGGACGGGGACGTCGTCGGCACCGTCACGAGCGGCGGCACCGAGAGCTGCCTGCTCGCGGTCAAGACGGCGCGCGACAACTGGCGCGCCGCGCATCCGGATGCCGGCGTGCCGCGCCTGCTCGCACCCGTCACGGCGCATGCGGCATTCCAGAAGGCTGCACACTACTTCGGACTCGCACTTGACCTCGTACCGGTTGGTGCGGAGGGAATATGTGACGCACCTGCCATGATCGAGCGCATGGGTGAGGATGTCGCCCTCGTCGTCGTCTCGGCCCCGAGCTATCCGTACGCCGCGCTCGACCCGATCGTCGTAGTCGCGGCGGCGGCGGCAGAGCGCGGCATAGCTTGCCACGTCGACGCCTGCATCGGCGGATGGGTCCTTCCGTGGCTGGACGATGTCGCACCCTGGGACTTCCGGGTTACTGGCGTCACGGGCGTGAGCGCCGATCTGCATAAGTTCGGATACGCGCCGAAGGGCGCCTCGGTGCTGCTGCAGCGCGGCCGCGACCGGCAGCGCGCCCAGTACTTCGCGACGACCCGCTGGCCGGGGTATCCGGTGGTGAACCCGACGATGCTCGGATCGAAGTCGGCGGGGGCGCTCGCGGCGAGCTGGGCGATCATTCGGGCACTCGGGGAAGACGGTTACGCCGAGCTCGCAGCGAGCTGTGCGCGGTCGACGGCGGCTTTGCGTGCCGTGGTCGGCGGCATCGAAGGCCTGCGCGTGGTCGGGAACCCGGTCGGGCCGCTCTTCGCGGTCGCGACCGACGAGAGCGTGTCGGCCGAGCGCCGGGTCGACCCGCACCATTGGGCCGACCAGGTGCGCACGCACGGGTTCCTGCTGCAGTTGCAGCCCGGTCTGCTCCAGCCCAACGGCGTGCGTCTGCCGTCGACGACCCACCTCACGATCACGCCGGTTACCGAGGCGGTGCTGCCGGAGCTCTCCGCCGCACTGCGCGCCGCAGCGGACGAGGTGCGTGGGGTGCCGGCCGTCTCCGCGGCCGATGTGCTGGCTGCGTTGCCGGCCGAGGCGCTCGGCGCGCTGCAGCATCCGGATGCCGCCCCGCTCGACTCGCAGACCGCCTGGTCGCTGCTCGGCTCGATCGGGCTCGCACCGACCGGGGCGGGTGCCCCCTCGGGCGCGGTGGATGCGGAATCGGCTGGGAGCGCTGCCGCCCTGCCTGACCGGCTCGCGCCGTTCCTGGCTCTCGTCGAGGCGCTGCCTGCGCCGCTCACCGAGCGCCTGCTGACCGAACTGCTAGCTCGACTCATCGAGCCGTAACGCATCTCGAGCGACGGGTCCCGATCGCCACGCCCCGGGACGAGCGGGATCGAATCACACGAGGGTCTTGCGCATGAACTCCTGAGTTCGAAGCTCGCGGGCGTGATCGAAGACGTCCGCAGGGGTTCCCTGCTCCAGAATGACGCCGTCATGCATGAACACGGCACGGTCCGCCGCGGCACGCGCGAATCCCAACTCGTGGGTCACGACGAGCATCGTGGCGCCGCTCTCGGCCAGGGCGCTCATGACGTCGGTGACCTCGCCGACGTTCTCCGGATCCAGGGCGGAGGTCGGCTCATCGAAGAGCAGCACGGCCGGTTCGAGTGCGAGTGCGCGCGCGATCGCCACGCGCTGCTGCTGGCCGCCGGAGAGCTGCCGCGGGTAGGCATCGGCCCGATCCTGCAGCCCGACGCGTGTGAGGAGCGCCATGCCCCGTTCCTTCGCATCGCTCTTGGACAGGTGAAGGACCGACCGCGGTCCGTCCGCGATGTTCTCGAGCACGGTCCAGTGCGGGAAGAGGTTGAAGTTCTGGAAGACCATCCCGACCTTCCTGCGCTGCACGGCCATCTGGCTCTCGGTCAGCCGACGCAGCGCTCCGTTCCGCTCCCTTCGATAGCCCATGATCTCGCCGTCGAGCCAGACCGACCCTCCGGTGGGGATCTCGAGGCAGTTCACACACCTCAGAAGAGTCGACTTTCCCGATCCGGAGGAGCCGAGGATGGCGACGGTCTCGCCCATCCGCACTTCCAGATCGATTCCCTTCAGAACCTCGACGCCGGAGAACTGCTTGCGCAGCGCGTTGATGCGCAGGACCGGTTCATTCATGATTCGCTTCCCCGGGTCAGATTGATGCTTCTGTTGACGGCCCGTCGATCGAAGAATCGACCGATCATGGATGCGCTGCCGTTGCGACTGGCCCCGCGTCCGTAATGGCGCTCGATGAAGAACTGCACGCCGTTGAGCACGGTCGTGATGAAGAGATACCAGAGGCTGGCGACGATGAGCAGGGGTATCGTCTGATAGGTCTGGCTGTAGATCTCCTGCACGGAGAAGAGCAGCTCTGCGCCTCCGATGACGCTCACGAGCGACGTGCCCTTGGCCATGCCGATGATGGCGCTGAATGTCGGGGGGACGATGAAGCGCATGGCCTGCGGAAGCTGGATCCGGAAGAACAGCCGCGCCGGCTTCATGCCGAGCGCCTTCGCCGCCTCCACTTGGCCCTCGTCGACGGACAGGAGCCCACCGCGGTAGATCTCGGCCTGGTAGGCGGCCTCATGCAGGCCGAGTCCGACGATGGCGGCGAGCAAGGGCGTGACGAGCTCGTTCGACTCGGCCGAGAAGAAGGTCGGGCCGAACGGTATCCCGATGCTCACCACGGGGACGAGGAGTCCGATGTTGAACCAGAAGATCAGTTGCACGAGTTGAGGGGTGCCGCGAAAGAACCAGATGTAGGCCGACGCCAGCACCCGGAGCACCACGTTGTCGGACATGCGGCACACCACGAGGATGCCGCCGAGAACGAGCCCGATCGCCATCGCCGTCGCCGTCAGGAAGAGCGTCATGACCACGCCCTGGAGCACGGTCTCGCTGTTCAGGTACGTCGCGACGACGTCCCACTCGAAGTTGGGATTGGTCAGGAGCAGCTGTACGAGCCATGCGCCGAAGACCAAGGCGATAGCGGTGATCACCCAGGTCCACGGACGGCGCGGCGAACGTGCTTCAGCTACGTCGACGGCGGCGTCTTGGTGGGACACGACGGGTTCTTCCACTTCGGGCTGAGTTCTCGACGGCATCGCCACGTTACTTGGTGGGGTTGTCGGCGAGCCAGTCGGCGTAGAGGTTCACGCCCGGCTTCTCGATGATCTCGCTGTCCAGACCCCACTTCTTCATGATCTTAACGTAGTCGCCGTTGTCGAAGAGGATCTGGAAGCTGTCGAGCAGCGGCTGCGTCAGGTCCGATCCCTTCGGGAGCAGCGCGCCCATGAACTGTCCGGCGAAACCGTTGTCATACTCATCGCCGACCACTTCCAGCTCGCCCTTGGACTCCTTCGCCGCGTGGAAGAGCGACGCCCCTCCGGTGAAGAAGGCGTCGGCCCGCCCCGATCGCACCGCCAGGATCCCGTCGGGAACGGTCTTGATGCCCAGGACATCCAGATCCTGGCCGGTCTCCTGGCACTTCGCCGCCTGGGCCTCGGCCACCTTGTAGGTCGCCGCGTTGACGAGAGCCGCGACGGTGACGCCGCACAGGTCGTCCATGCTGGTGACGTTCGCCGGGTTGCCCTTCTTCACGAGGAAGGGCACGACCTCTTTGAGCACGTCCACGAACTCCGCGCCGGGGCGCTCGCGCGGACCTCCGACCGAGTCGGCATAGGGGAAGAAGCCGAAGGCGTACCGCTTCGCGCTGATCGACGCGAACGCCCCGGAGATGTCGGGTATCGCGACGACCTCGACGTCGACTCCCATGATCTCGCCCACCTTCTGCATGAGCTCGGCGCCGGCGCCGGTGTACTCCTCGGCCTTTCCGGGAGTCGTCACCCACCAGGGCGGGTTTGCACCGCTGATCACGACGGTGAGCGAGCCATCATCCTGGATGTCCTGGGGAAGCGCGTCGTGGATGCTCTGAACCATTTCGGAGGGATCCGGATCCGCCGGCTTCTCCGCAGCGCTGCAGCCGGTCATCAGAGTTGCCGATAGCAGTATGCAGAGGGTTGTCGCGATTGGGGTGCGCTTCATCGTCGTTGCTCCATTGCTTCAGTCGGTCGAGTAGACCTCGACGGGTCGTGGGTGAAATGCGATGCGCGAGGCATCCGGTATTGCTGTCTTCACCATCAGGTTGGCCCTGAGCGTAGCACAAGATGTATCACTAGACAGACATTATCTCTAATCAATGATTAGGAGATATACACACGGCGTGCTGGGACAGTCATGGGGGACCGGCGCGGCAGCAACCGGCGGCCTCGCCGAAATCGCCCTCGAGGGGGTCGCTCGCTCGAGCGACATGACCCTAGAACGCAGGCTGGTATCCCAGTGTGACCGAGATCCGCCCCGCGGCGGCGAGGACCAGATCCCGCCAGACGGTCTCCAGATTTCCGGCGACGCGCGACATCGCACCGCCGACGACGAGCGCGGCGACCATCTGCCCCGAATGGTCGTAGACCGGCGCGGCGACCGCTCCGGCTCCGGCGTCTACCTCGCCGAGACTGAGGCTGAACCCGCGTCGGCGGATGTCCTCGAGCTGGGCCCTCAGCTCCGTCTCGTCGGTGATGGTGTACTCGGTGAAGGCCGGGCCCTTATGGCGGAGCACCTGCGCCAGTCGCTGCTCGTCCTGACCGGCCAGCAGCATCTTCTGCCCGGCGCCGGCGTACAGCGGGCGCTTGTCACCGACGTCGACCGAGATGCGGAGATAGTAGGTGCTCTCGATCCTGGCGATGCAGATCGCCTCGTTGCCGACCGGAGCCAGCAGGTAGACCGTCTCCTGGGTCTGTTCCTGGAGCGACTCCAGTTCGGCCTGGGCGGCGGCGCGCAGCGCCTCGATCGGCTTGGCCGCCTGCTCGCCCAGCGTCAGCAACCGGGTGCCCACGCGGTAATGATCCCCGACCCGTTGGAGGAAGCCACGGGACTCGAGAGTCTTGATGAGCCGGAAGGCCTTGTTCCTGGTGAGGCCGATCCGCCTGGCGAGATCGGCGACGCGCAGCTCCCGCTGACCGTGCTCGAATTCGAGCATGATGTCCAGCGCGGCGGCGACCGGTCCGACCATGTAATCGGTCGCGGGACCGTTAGCGGTTCCGCCGGACCCCTTTTTCACCGGATCGGCCGGTTCCTCTGCCGCTTCGGAAGGTGTCATGCTCACGCAGTCGACTCCACGAGACGGCCTCCGGAGGCATCGCTGGCCGGCGGGAGCGATCCGTACATGAGCTCGCCTCCCTTCATCACCGCTCCGAGGTGACTGCGGTCCTGGAGGATGCGAATGTCCTCGTATGGGTCGCTCTTCAGGATCAGAAGGTCGGCGAACTTGCCCGCCGCGATCGTCCCGACATCCTTCTCCATTCCCATGCACTGGCTCGAGGCATCTGTGGCGACAGAGATCGCCTGGGCCTCGCTCAGCCCAGCTGCGACGAGGAGCTCGAGTTCCATTCCGGTGCGGCCATAGCCGTGCCGGTTGTTGGTGTCGGTGCCTGCGGCGATGCGGACCCCCAGACGGACCGCTCGCGCGATGCTCTCCTGGTGGCGTTCCGGCATCTTCGCGGTATGGGCGCGAACACTCTCCGGCGACAGGGTGCTGTGCCACGTCGAGATGCACATTGTTGGAACATACCATGTGCCGCGTTCAGCCATCTCGATGGCACATTCCTCCGACAGGTAGGTACCGTGCTCGATGGTGTCCACCCCCGCGCGCACCGCCATCAGTGCCCCGGGATCGCCATGCGCATGGCAGCAGACGGGGACGCCTTCGAGATGGGCCTCGTCGACGATCGCCGCGAGCTCCTCCTGGGTGAAGAGCGGCCGGTGGGGTCTACGGGCCGGGAACGTCATGCTCCCCGTCATCGCGATCTTGATGACATCGGCTCCCATCCTCAGTACTTCCCTCACCTTGGCCCGTGCGGCGACCGGTCCGTCGCACCAGGGCAGTGGCAGTCCGGGGAGAGACTCGAACCTGCCGCGGGCGGTGATGGCGCCACCGGATACCGGATGGTGGTCCATCAGGGAGTTCGTTGGCGACACGATGATCAAGGAGGTCTGCATCCTCGGGCCGGGGATGACCCCTTGGTCGATCGCCTGGACGAAGCCGCGCTCGAGGCCGCCCAGATCGCGTGCTGTGGTCACCCCCGACTCGAGGGTCTCCTTCAGGGCGCTCACCGTCCGGGACATCAGGAGCCCGAGGGGCTCGGGATGGGTCACCAGGCTCTGTGCCCATGGCGCATGATGCATGTGGCAGTCGATGAGGCCGGGCATGATGGTCGCGCCGCCGACATCCACCACCCGCGCTGTGGCCGGCGGTGCCTGCTCATCGAGGATCTCGGCTATCCGCTCGCCGTGGATGATGACCGTGGCCCGTTCGCGGACCGGGCCGCCCGTCCCGTCGATGAGTCGGCCGTTCACGAGGGCGAGGGGCTGGTTCGTCATGACGCGTTCTCGTCTTTCAATCGGGGGCTCGGGGCGGGCGATCCGCGACGGCTTCTGGCGCGGGCCAGCTGAGACCGGCGCACCTTCCCCGAGTCGTCGCGGAATCCGACCGAGACGAACTCGAAGGTCTTCGGGACCTTGTAGGGCACAAGCCGTTCACGACAGAACGCCCGGATGTCCTCAGGGTCGGGTGCGGCCGCGGGGTCCGTCGGCAGGAGGATGGCGTAGACCTGCTTGCCCCACTCGTCGTCGTCGACGCCGACGACGACGGCATCCGCTATGTCCGGGTGCTCGGAGAGCACCCCCTCCACCTCGGCCGGATAGACGTTCGCACCGCCGGTGACGATGAGGTCCACGCGACGGTCGGCGAGGTAGAGGTACCCCTCGTCATCCACCCACCCGAGGTCGCCCAGCGAGACGAGCCCGTCCGGGGTCTTCTCGGGCGGCTCGGCGCCAAGATAGCGGAAGGTCATCGGTCCGCCTTCCGGCCCGGTGAAGATCTCGCCGACCTCGCCCGGGGGCAACGGGTTCCCTGAGCCGTCGAGAATGGCCAGCCTGGTGTCGACGGGGCGGCCGAGACTGCCGGGGCGATCCAGCCATTCATCTCCGCGGATGGCGACCACCCCTGTCCCCTCTGCACCGCCGTAGCAGTCGTACTGACGCACAGGGTCGACGAGCTCGAGCCATACGCGCTTGGTCCAGGCCGGGCAGACCGCTCCGCTGTGGTAGAACGCCTCGATGCTGGAGAAGTCTCGGTCCATGACATCCGGCAGGCGGGCGATGCGTTGCATGACGATGGGAACCATGCCGAGGAAGGTGACCCGATGGCGTTCGATGACATCGACGGCGAGCGCGGCGTCGAACTTCTCGAGCAGGATCACGGTATGGCCCTCGAAGAGCCCGTTGTGCGTGAGGCTGAAGGCGATGTTGTGGTAAAGCCTGCCCGTGACGAGTTGAACCTGGTCGGCCCGCAGCCCGAAGCTGTGGAGTGAGCTGCCCCGGCCGGGCGTCTTCTGCCACACCCGATCGTCGAGGATGATCTTCGGTCGCCCCGTCGAGCCCCCCGAGCAGATCGCCTTGCCGGGCTTCGCGTCGATCGTGGGGAGAGGGCTGTCGTCGAAGTCCTCCAGGTCGGGAAACCGGTCGAGGCCGAGGTCGTCGTCATACTGTCCCTGATGCTCGACCAGGGTGACGGTGGGGCGCCAGGAGTCGCTTACCGCGAGGATCTCGCGACGTTCGCGGTCCGGCAGCTGCGGCGAGAGCGGGAGTGTGCATGCACCCAGCCTCCAGGCGGCGATGGCGGCCACAATGTGCTCGGGGCGGGTCGGGAGGCAGATCGCCAGCAGCGACTCCGCGCCGACGCCGTGACGGGCGAGGGCTCGGGCCATCTGATTGGCCTTCCGGTCCAGCTCCGCCCAGGTCACTCGACGCTCGCTGCCATCTGGCGCGACGAAGATCAGTGCAGCCCGCGTCGGCCGGTTGCGCGCGAAATCGGCGACCCTCTGCGCATACGGTATCGGTGCAAGATCGGTCGTCGAGTCCTCCCGGCCCTTTGCGCGGTCTGCATCGAGCCCGGTCACCGTGTCCGACATTGTGCTCTCATCTCCGTAATCGGCTCAGCCAGTTGGGTGAGGATGTCATCCGAACTGTATCGCTAGATAGACAGCTAGTCTATATGGTGGTTAGATTATCCCTGTCGAACCCACCGGCCTCGCCAAAGGAGCTCGTACCGATGTCGATGACCGAAACAGGCCGTGAGGTCTACATCTCCGGGGTCGCCGAGGCCCCGCTCGGGGAGGTGAGAGACCACTCCGAGCTGTCCATGATCGCCCTGGCCGCGCGTGAGGCTTTAGCCGAGGCCGGGCTGCGTCTGTCGGATGTCGACGGGCTCTTCGTCAACTACATGGGCGAGGAGGGTTCGGTCCAGGTCGGCGAATACCTCGGGATCCAGCCGAGCTACGCCGACTCCTCGGATCTGGGTGGCGCGGCCTTCGTCGCATTCCTCGGCCATGCCTCGGCCGCCCTGCAGACCGGCCGGTGCAAGGTCGCGCTCGTGGTGTACGCCTCGCGGCAACGCACACGGGCCAGCCGCAGGCTCAACCACTGGAACGACAAGGCGGTGTCGCCCCAGTTCGAGCAGCCGTTCGGTCTGCCCGCCCCCCTCGGTCAATTCGGCCTGCTGGCAGCACGGCACCAATACGAGTACGGGACGACCTCCGAACAGCTGGCCTCGGTCGCCGTCGCGGCCAGGCAGTGGGCCCGACTCAACCCCAAGGCCTGGTCGCGCGACCCCCTGACCGTCGAGGACGTGCTCGCCTCCAGGATGATCTGCGAGCCCCTTCACCGTCTGGATTGCTGCCTGGTGACAGATGGCGGCGGCGCCATCGTCCTGACCACCGCCGATCGCGCGCGCGACGCGGCGCGTGTGCCGATCCACGTGGCGGGAACCGGCGAGAGCCATCGTCAATGGCATATCCCGCAGCTCCCGGGCCTGTCTTCCTCGCCCGGTGCGGCCGCCGCGGAGACCGCTCTGCATCGGGCAGGAGTGACGCCCGCCGACATCGACGTCTTCGAGCCCTACGACGCCTCGACGATCAGCGTCCTCCTGGCGTTGGAGGATGTCGGCTTCTGTTCCCGGGGCGAGGCGGGCCGCTTCGTGGAGGCGGGCAATCTCGGCCCGGCCGGGAGTCTGCCTTCGATGACCTCCGGCGGCGGCCTCTCCTACTGTCATCCAGGCGCCCTCGGCCTTCTCCTGGTCGTCGAGGCGGTGCGGCAGCTGCGGGGAGAGGCCGGTCCGCGGCAGGTTCCGGATGCCCGAATCGGCCTCGTGCACGGCATCGGTGGACTGTTCTCGACGGCGGCGACGGCGGTGCTCGTCCGTGACTGACGGCATCGGGAACATCGTCGACCGGACCGATCCGACGACCGAGTCCTTTTGGGCCTCGGCACGCAAGGGGAAGCTGCTCATCCAACGGTGCCGGACCTGCTCGCGGTATCAGTTCTATCCGCGACCGTTCTGCCTCGTCTGCGAGAGCGATGAGATCGATGAGGTCCCAGCCAGCGGCTTGGGCACGGTCTACTCGCGAACCACGGTCCACCTGGACGCCGCCCCGGAACTCGACCTTCGACCTCCCTACCTCGTCGCGATCGTCGAGCTCGATGAGGGGCCTCGCCTCCTCAGCAATCTGACGAGCGACGCCTGCCGGATCGGCACCCGGGTGCAGGTTTCCTGGCGCTCTCGCGGCGAGCAACCCCCGGTGCCGGTATTCGGCCCGCTGCCCGGTGCGCCCGAGGCGGGGCAGCGGGCGTCGTGACCGAGTTGACGGATGTCTACTCCCGGATCGACGAGGGTTTCGACGATGCCCTCGACGATCTCGCTGCCCTGGTCCGGATCGCCGGCGTCAGCGCGGAGCCGACAGGCGAGCTGGCACGCTGCGCCGAGGCGGTGCGGCAGTGCATGATCCGCAGTGGGCTGGATGCGCGTCTGATCGACGGATACGGCCCCAGCGCGGTCTATGGGGAGCGGATCGTGGACCCGGGCAGGCCGACAGTGCTCCTCTACGGTCACTACGACGTCCAGCCCGCCGAGGCGACCGATGGCTGGCTGAGCCCGCCGTTCGAGCCCGTCATCCGCGAGGGACGGATGTACGGGCGCGGATCCAGCGACAACAAGGGCCAGCACCTCGCCCAGCTCTGGGCGATCCGGGCGTTTCTCGCCGCGCGCGGGGAGCTGCCGGTCAACGTCAAGGTGCTCATCGAGGGGGAGGAGGAGGTCGGGAGTCCGCATCTGGCCGAACTCGTGCGTGCGCACCGGGAGCTCCTCCACGCCGACGTCGCGATCACCTCGGACGGCCCCGTCCACCGAAGCGGCACGCCTCAGCTGGTGCTCGGGACCCGCGGTCAGCTCGGGATCGAGCTGCGTGCCCGCGGCGCGAATCAGGATGCCCACTCCGGCAGCCTGGGCGGGCTGCTTCCGGACCCGGCCGCGGATCTGGTCCGGGCGCTCTCCTCATTGTGGGACCGAAGCGGACGGGTCGCCGTGGCAGGCTTCTACGATGCGGTGCGGCCCCCCACGGAGGCCGAGCGCGAGAACCTGGCGCGGCTCCCGCTGAATCTGCGCGATCACCTGGACGCCTACGGCATTGCGGAGCTGCCGCCGCCGCTGGGGCCGAACTATTACGAGCGGCTGATGCTGCAGCCGACCCTGACGATCACCGGTCTGACCAGCGGGTACACCGGTCCCGGCATGAAGACCGTCATCGCGAGCGAAGCGGCGGCCAGGATCGACATGCGACTGGTGCCGGATCAGGACCCCGATGAGCTGTTCGCTCTCCTGCGCGAGCACTTCGCGCGAAACGGCCGATCGGTCGAGACGGTGAGGCTCAGTTCCGTCCCGCCGTCGAGGACCTCGGCCGACGATCCCGTTATCCCGCTGATCGCCGGGGCCGTGTCACAGGCTGTTGGTCAGGAGCCCTTCGTCGTGCCGAGTCTGGGAGGATCGCTGCCCAACTTCGCGTTCACCGACATCCTGGCCATTCCCTCGGTGCTGGTTCCCTACGCCAATCCGGATCAGAGCAATCACGCGGAGAACGAGAATTTCGAGCTGCGCCGCTTTAGGGACGGAATGAGGATCTGCGCGACCCTGATGGATCACCTCGCGGGTTGAAGGAGTCGCTGAGCGAGGGCGAGGATGGCAGCTGCGGCGGGGTCCTCCGGGTGGGAGAGCACGACGGGCTCGCCGGTGTCACCGCCCTCGCGCAGGGCGAGACTGAGCGGGATCGAGGCGAGGAGCGGCACGTCGAGCCGCGCCGCGGCATCCGCCCCTCCGCCCGTGCCGAACAGCTCGAGCACCGTGCCGTCGGCCTGCGGAAGCCCTGCCATGTTCTCGACGACGCCGATGACCCGCTGGCCGGTTTTGCGCGCGACGAGACCGCTGCGCTCGGCGACATCCGCGGCCGCGGTCTGCGGCGTCGTCACGACGACGACCTGAGCATGCGGCAACAGCTGCCCGACCGAGATCGCGACGTCTCCGGTGCCAGGCGGCAGGTCGAGCAGCAGGATGTCGAGCTCATCGAAGTAGACCTCGCTCAGGAACTGCTTGATCGTGCGATGCAGCATGGGTCCGCGCCAGGAGACCGCGGTAGCCGGCCCCGGCAGGAACATCCCGATCGAGATGACTTTCACCCCGAAGCCGATGGGCGGCAGCATGAGCTCGCCGACCCGGGTCGGCTTCTCCTCAGAGACGCCGAGGAGGCCGGGGATCGAGAAGCCGAAGACATCCGCGTCGACGATGCCGACCTTCAGCCCCTTCGCCGCGAGCGCGACCCCGAGGTTCGCCGTGATCGTCGACTTGCCGACCCCGCCCTTGCCGCTCGTGATCGCGAAGATGCGCGTCGGCGTCTCCGGCCCGAACTGCACTTCGCGCCGACGCGCGCCCTGCAGCCGTTCGGTGAGGGCGGTGCGCTCCGCGACGCTCATGACCGCGACATTCACCTCCACCTCCTCGACCCCCGGTACGGAGCCGGCCGCCTCACGAACATCCCGCTCGATGCGGTCGGCGGCCGGGCATCCGACGATCGTGAGCTTGATGCCGATCGTTGCGCGGCCATCCGCGAACTCCACCGAGTCGATCATGCCGAGGTCGGCGATAGGGCGGCGGATCTCGGGGTCGATGACGGTCGCCAGAGCACGATCCAGTTCGGAACGGAGGTCAGTCAACCGTTTCGCTCTTCTTGTCCCGGTCGAGCTCCTCGAGCAGGGAGCGCAGCTCGGCGCGGATGAAGTCCTTGCTCGCCAGATCCTTGACGACCAGGCGCAGGGCGACCACCTCCCGCGCGAGGTACTCGGTGTCGGCGAGATTGCGCTCCGCCCGCTGGCGGTCCTGCTCGATCTGCACGCGGTCGCGGTCGTCCTGGCGGTTCTGGGCGAGCAGGATGAGCGGGGCGGCATAGGACGCCTGCAGCGACAGGATGAGAGTGAGGGCGGTGAATCCGAGCGCGGCGGAGTCGAAGCGCCAGCCGTCCGGGGCCATGACGTTGTAGGTGATCCAGAGCGCGCAGAACACGGTGAGGACGAACAGGAACCATGGTGTTCCCATGGCGCGGGCGATGCTCTCGGTGAACCGGCCGAACCGGTCGCTCGGCTCGCCCAGCCGGGGGACGAAAGAAGTGCGCAGGCCCTTCGGCGAATCGAGTCGTGCGTCAACTCTTCGAGCCATGGGTCTTCCCCCTTCCCGAAGCCGCAGCAGTGGTGGTGACGATCTCGAGAGGACTCGTGTCGGCGCGCAGGAGCTTCGCCGGCTCGTCCTCGTCGTGGCTTCGCCAGTCGTCGGGGAGCAGGTAGTCGAGGATGTCGTCGACCGTGACGACGCCGACCAGGCGATGGTTCTCGTCGACGACGGGCACCGAGACGAGGTCGTAGCTCGCGAGGATGCGGCTGACCTCGGCCGCCGAGGTGTCAGCCGGTACCGGGTCGAGCTTCTGGTCGAGCAGGGTGCCGAGGCGCTCCATGGGCGGGTAGCGCAGCATCTGCTGGAAATGCACCATCCCGAGGAAGCGCCCGGTCGGCGGCTCGTAGGGCGGCAGGGTGACGCACACCGCGGCCCCGAGCGCGGGGGCGAGATCCTGGCGGCGGATGAGCGCGAGCGCCTCCGCGACGGTCGTGTCGGCCGGGACGATGACCGGCTCCGTGGTCATGAGGCCGCCCGCGGTGTCCGGGGCGTAGGCGAGGAGCATCCGGACGTCCTCGGCCTCCTCCGGCTGCATGAGCTCGAGCAGGGTCTCGCCACGCTCTTCGGTCAACTGGGCGATGAGGTCGGCGGCGTCATCCGGCTGCATCTGGTCGAGCACGTCTGCAGCTCGGTCGTCCTCGAGGTGCTCGAGGATCTCGACCTGCTCGCTCTCCGGCATCTCCTCGAGCACGTCGGCGAGGCGTTCGTCGCTCAACTCCTCCGCAACCTCGAGCCTGCGCTCATCCGGGAGGTCGAGGAGGGCGTTGGCGAGGTCGGCAGGCAGCAGGTCCTCATAGGTGGCCAGCAGGTGACGGGCCGACTGCGGGTCGTCGTTCGAGCTCTCCGTGACGTCCGCCCACGGGGCGAACACGGTGTGACCCTTCGCGAAGGGGGATGCGCTCGTCTTGGGGCGCCGGAGGAACAACTCGCGGACCTCCCACTCGCCCTGCGCGTTCTGCTCGATCGCGACATCCTCTATCGTCGCGCTGCCGGAGCCGTCGACGAAGGTGACGACCCGGCCGAGCATCTCGGCGATCACCCGCACCTCGCCGCCGCGCTGCTCGAAGCGACGGAGGTTGATGAGGCCGGTCGTGATGATCTGGCCGCTGCCGATGCTCGTGACCCGGCCGATCGAGAGGAAAATGCGGCGCCGGCCGGGAACCTCGACGACGAGACCCACGACACGCGGTGAATCCTTTCGCCGGTAGACGACGAGCACGTCGCGAACGCGGCCGACCCGATCCCCCGCGGGGTCGAAAACGGCGCACCCGGCCAGGCGGGCGACGAAGACCTTCGCAGCGCTCACGCTACAACCCTAGCCTCCGCATGCGAGAATGAGCCGGTGAGCAATCAGAGCGGATTTTCGAGTCGAAACCGGGCGTTTCCCACACTTCCCAGAGGCGATGTGCTCGGCACCTACGACACCTACGACGAGGCCCAGGCGGTCGTCGACCGGCTGGCGAGGGGCGAGTTCCCGGTCAAGCAGGTCTCGATCGTCGGCAGCGACCTGCGTACGGTCGAGCGGGTCACCGGCAAGATGACGTACGGTCGTGCGGCGCTCGCCGGGGCGGCGAGCGGCGCATGGTTCGGGCTCTTCCTCGGCTTGCTGTTGTTCATCTTCAGCCCCTCGCAGAACGCGATCCTTTACGTGGGCGCGGCAGTGCTCATCGGTGCCGGGTTCGGGATGCTGTTCGGCATCGTGAGCTACGCCCTCAACCGCAGGCGCCGGGACTTCACGTCGATCCACCAGGTCATCGCGGGCAAGTACGAGATCATGGTCGACCCGTCGCTCACCGTGCGAGCGCAGGAGCTGCTGGCTAGGCCGGTCGGCGAGTGATTGCAGACTCCTGCTTCTCGGTCGATTCGAGCAACGGTCTCATCCCGGTCGCGAGGGCGTAGACACGGTCATCGAGCTTCTCGAGACTAGCTTCGACTGAGGCGATGTGCTTGCTGAGGCCCGCTTCGACTGAGTCGATGTGCTTGCTGAGGCCTGCTTCGACTGAGTCGATGTGCTTGCTGAGGCCTGCTTCGACCGAGTCGATGCGCTCCCCGAGACGCTTCTCCGCACTCGACACCGCGGATCTCGTGAAGGTGGCCAGCGTGAGCGTCGCGATCAGCAGGCTGCCGACCGACACCCAGGTCTCCAACGGCACGACGATCACCTTCCCAGTTTCGCAGGCAGCCGCCTGCATCGCCAGAAACGGTACCAGCGTGGGGCGAGACGTCGGCCGCACCTCCCGCGATCGGTGGAGAGTTCGCTCCATGCCGCGCTGTGGGGGAGTGGAGCCACGGCCGCGTCAGCGCAGCCACGCCTCCACGGCATCCGCGGTGCGGGGGATGCCGACCGAGAGGTTCTCGGCGCCGTCGGCGGTCACCAGGATGTTGTCCTCGATGCGCACGCCGATGCCGCGGAACTCCTCCGGAACGGTGAGGTCATCGGGCTGGAAGTAGAGCCCGGGCTCGATCGTGAACACCATGCCCGCCTCCAGCACGCCGTCGATGTACATGTCGCGCCGCGCCTGCGCACAGTCGTGCACGTCGATCCCCAGGTGGTGGCTCGTGCCGTGCACCATGTACCGGCGGTGGTATTGCGCGTCCGGCTGCACCGACTCCTCGGCGCTGACCGGCAGCAGTCCCCACTCCGCGGTCTTCCTCGCGATGACCTCCATCGCGGCGGCGTGGATCTCGCGGAACCGGATGCCGGGCTTCACAATCGCGAACGCCGCATCCGCCGCCTCGAGCACAGCCTCGTAGACCTGCCGCTGCACCGAGGTGAAGGTGCCGCTGATCGGCAGAGTGCGGGTGATGTCGGCGGTGTAGTAGCTGTCGAGCTCGATCCCCGCGTCGAGGAGGATGAGGTCGCCATTGTTGACCGGACCATCGTTCCGGGTCCAGTGCAGGATGCAGGCGTGCGGCCCGGAGGCGGCGATCGTGTCGTAGCCGACCGTGTTGCCGTCGGCGCGGGCGCGCCGGTTGAACGTCCCCTCGACGAGGCGTTCGCCCCTCGGATGCGCAACGATCTCCGGGCGATCCGCCACGACATCGTCGAAGCCCTGCTTCGTCGCGGCGATCGCGCGGCGCATCTGGTCGATCTCGTAGTCGTCCTTCACGAGGCGCAACTCGGAGAGGTCGCGGGCGAGCGCGGCATCCGGGTCCTCGTCGACCGAATCGGCCTCGGCCCTCAGCAGCCGGCGCCCGTCGACCTGGTCGGTGACGTCCCGGTCGGCGTCGCGCACCACAAGGGTGTTCGCATCCACGGAGTCGAGCACGGCTTCGAAGTCGGCGATGTCCTTGGTCGCGAGGCCGAGGTCGCCGGCCACCTGGGTGAGGGAGGGGCGCGCCCCGATCCAGAACTCGCCGATCTGCGGGTTCGCGTAGAACTCGTCGGAGTCGCGGCCCGCGCGCTCGCGGAAGTACAGGGTCGCCTCGTGGCCGGACGCGGTCGGCTCCAGCACCAGGACGGAGTCCGGCTCGGAGTCGGAACCCCAGCCGGTCAGGTGTGCGAAGGCGGAATGGGCACGGTACGGATAGTCGGTGTCGTTGGAGCGCACCTTGGCCGCTCCGGCCGGCACGATGAGCCGCTTGCCCGGGTACATCGTCGAGAGGCGGTCGCGACGGGCAGCCGCGAATGGCGCCTGCTCGCGCGGGGCGGGCACGGCATCCGTGCGCTCAGCCCAGTTCGAGGCGATATAGCTCTTGAAGGTGTCCGACACAGGGGTCGTCGAACGGTTGCTCGTGGCGCGCGGCGCCGGGGTAGTCGATTCGGCCATGCCTCTATTCTCACCCCCGCGGGGACAACTGCACCACGATCGGCCGATGGTCGCTCCCGGCACCGTCGAGCGAGCCGATGACCCGCATGCCCGTCACGTGCCATCCCGGGGTCGCCATGACGTGGTCGATGGGCGCGCCGAGGAGCGGCGGAAGCATCGTCGGCCAGGTTCCGACGGCGGCGTTCCCCGTCGTGGTGGCGGCGTCGATGCAGTTGCCGATCGTCGCACCCTCGTGCGTACCGAGGTCGGCGAAATGGTCGATGGTCGAGTTGAAGTCGCCCGCCATGATGACGTTGTCGCCGCTGCAGGCGGTCTTCAGCCAGGCGAGGTCGAGCTTCCAGTGGTTGAGCTCGCTCGGGATGGGCGCCACCGCGTGCACCGCGACGATCGTCGGGCCTGTCCCGTCGTCGGGGGTCGCGACGAGGCTCGGCAGCACGTTCGTCGTGCGATGGTCGGTGTCGACGCTGTAATCGCCGAGGTCCACGCCGAGCAGCAGCGAGGTGCTGCGGGCCTTCGAGATGTGGTCGTAGGCGAAGGTGTGCACCCACATCGGATGCCCGCCCGCCTTCATGAGGCCGGCCACCTCGATCGCGGTTTCGCTCGTGGTCTCCGGCAGCACGACGACGTCCGCCTCGACGTCGAGCGAAGCCTGAGCGATGGCGGCAGCACCGGGCTCGTCGCCGAGCGTGTTCCAGGAGAGCACGGTGACATCCGCCTCGCCCTTGCTCTGGAACGAGTTGTCACCGAATCCCCGCGTCGCCAGGACGAGAACGCTCACGACCACGAACACGGTGACGACGAGACCGAGGGCAGCGCAGAATCGGCGGAAGGCAGGGATTGCGAGGGCGACGAAGAGCAGGACGACGAGGAGGATGAGGCCCACGGCGATCGCGATCCCGCGCAGCGACACCACCTGGGCGGCGATCGGGAGCCGCTGGAATCCGAACAACTGCGGCCAGGCCGCGATGAGCGCGGCGGCCGCGGCGATAAGGATCGCGGCAGCGGCGAGGACACGACGAAACATGGTCAGCAGAGCCTAACCGGTCGACCCGCAATAGAGTTGCAGAATGCCCGGCCCCATCGACCTGCACACTCACAGTAGCGTCTCCGACGGCACCGAGACACCGGCCGAACTCGTGCGCGCGGCGCTCGCCGCCGGGCTCGGCACCGTCGCGCTGACCGATCACGACACCACGTCGGGCTGGGCCGAGGCGTTCGAGGAGGCTGCAGGGACCGGTCTCATGGTCGTGCCGGGTATGGAGTTCAGCACTCGCCGCGAGTGGAGGAGCATCCACCTGCTCGCCTACCTCGTCGACCCGCAGGACCTCGCCCTGCGGGAGGAGACCCTGCGCATCCGGGAAGCACGTCTCACCCGCGCCGAGTCGATCGTGTCGCGTCTGGCCGCCGACTTCGACATCTCCTGGGCGGATGTCGTCGCCCAGACGAGCGACGGGGCGACGGTCGGTCGCCCGCACATCGCAGACGCGCTCGTCGCACGCGGTGTCGCGGCGGATCGCAGCGCCGCATTCCGCGACATCCTGCACCCGAAGTTCGGCTACTACGAGCCGCACTATGCGCCCGACCCGCTCGCGGCCGTCGAGCTCGTGCGCGCGGCGGGCGGGGTCCCGGTGCTCGCCCATCCGGCCACGCGCGGCATCGACGACGTGATCTCGAGGGAGAACCTGGGCGTACTCGTCGACGCGGGGCTGTTCGGCCTCGAGTTGAGGCACCGCGAGAACCGGCCGGATGCCGTTGCGCGGCTTGCGGAGTACGCGGACCATTTCGGGCTCGTGGTCACCGGCTCAAGCGACTACCACGGCGCGGGAAAACCCAACCGGCTGGGTGAGAACACGACCGAGCCCGAGGTTCTTGCGCGCATCCTCGAGGCGGGGACGGGCTCGGCGGCTGTCGGTTAGGACGAATTTCCGGCGCGATGCGGGTATTTGTCGGCGATGCGGGTGTTCACAGCGCCGCATGGCCGACGAAACACCGCATCGCCGGGCGGCGGGTAGGGATCGGTCGTCAGGCGGCGGGAGGGGTGTTCCCCGTGCTGGGGCGGCGCGTGCGGTTGCGACGGCGGCGCGATGGGCCGGAGCCGTCGTGGGTGCCCGCGCCGGCCGGTTTGGCGTCGGTTGCGGTTTCCACCGACCTGCCGCCGCGGGTGCGAACGCGGTCCCGGCCGGAACTTCCACCGTGACCGGAACCCCGACCGGAGCCCTGGGCGTCACGGTTGCCCTGTCGTGCACCGCCGTGACCGGCCGTCGCTGAACGCGGCTCGCGCTCGCGCGCGGGCCCCGCCGTCTTCAGGCGACCCTTCGCCTCGGTGGGGATGTCGAGGTCGGTGTAGAGGTGCGGCGACGAGGAGTAGGTCTCGGTCGGCTCGGGGATGCCCATCTCGAGGGCCCGGTTGATGAGCGACCACTTGTGCAGGTCGTCCCAGTCGACGAAAGTGACGGCGATGCCCGTCTTGCCCGCACGGCCGGTGCGACCGGCACGATGCAGGTAGGTGTCGTGGTCCTCGGGGATGGTGTGGTTGATGACGTGGGTGACATCGTTGACGTCGATGCCCCGCGCCGCGACATCCGTGGCGATGAGGATCTCCTTCTTGCCGGCCTTGAAGGCCACCATCGCCCGTTCGCGCTGCTCCTGGTTGAGGTCGCCGTGCACGGCGGCGGCGTTGAAGCCGCGGTCGCCCAGCTCCTCGACGAGCTTGGCCGCGGCACGCTTGGTGCGGGTGAAGATCACGGTCTTGCCACGCCCCTCGGCCTGCAGGATGCGCGCGATGACCTCGTCCTTGTCGAGCGCGTGCGCCCGGTAGACGACGTGCTTGATGTTCGCCTGGGTGAGGCCCTCGTCGGGATCGGTTGCCCGGATGTGGATGGGCCGGTTCATGAACCGGCGGGCGAGCGCCACGATCGGGCCCGGCATGGTCGCCGAGAAGAGCATCGTGTGGCGGGCGGGCGGAGTCTGGGCGAAGAGCTTCTCGATGTCGGAGAGGAACCCGAGGTCGAGCATCTTGTCCGCCTCGTCGAGCACCATGACCTCGACGTGCCCCAGGGAGAGCATCCGCTGGCTGGCGAGGTCGAGGAGGCGCCCCGGCGTGCCCACGACGACCTGGGCCCCATCCTTGAGTTGCTCGATCTGGCCCTCGTAGGCCTTGCCGCCGTAGATCGCCGCAACCTTCGTGGAGCGGTTGGCCGAGGCCATGACGAGGTCCTCGGCGACCTGGACGCAGAGTTCACGGGTCGGGACGACGACGAGCGCCTTGACGCCCGGCTCGGGGTCTGTGCCGAGATGCTGGAGCAGCGGCAGGCCGAAACCGAGGGTCTTGCCCGTTCCGGTCTTGGCCTGACCGATGATGTCCTGGCCGCTCAGACCGAGCGGGATGGTCTGCGACTGGATGGGAAACGGTTCGAGGATGCCCTTGGCGGCGAGTGCGTCGACCATGTCCTGGTCGACGCCGAGTTCTGAGAATGTCAAGTTGTACAGCCCTGTCCTGGGTCGAGCGGTTACGCCCGTCTTTTCCCAGGGCGCAGGGCCCCGCCAGAGTGGGGGCCGACCATCAGTTTAGCCGCCACGGATGCCGAACTCCTGACAACCGACCCCGGCCAGTCGTACAGGTGGCGCCGCTAGGCTGTACTGGTGGTCACGTTGTTCCCCCGTCGCAAGCGGCGCTCCTCGCTCTCGCGGGGCCGATCACGGCATCCGAACCCCGACCAGGTGGTCAACCGGGTGGGGCTGAGCGAGCTCACACCCGACCTGCCGCACTTCCTCGGCCAGGCCGCATACCTGCAGCTCTCCTTCTTCGAGGGGCTCTCCCGGGCGGTCACGACTGCGCCGTCGACCGCATCCAAGGAGGCGGTCAGCCGGGTCGCCGCGATCGCTCTCGGTCGGCACCACGAGCTCGTCGCGGAGCTCGAGCGCGAGGGTGAGTCGCCGAGCGAGGCCATGGAGCCCTTCGTCGGTCCGATCGACGCCTTCCAGCTGAGGACGCGCGGCAGCGACTGGTTCGAGGCGCTGCTCGGCTACTACGTGGCGTCCGGCATCCTCGACGACGCTTTCGCCGGTATCGCCGAGGGGCTCTCCGACGACTACGCCGAACGCATCGCCCGCCTCCTCTCGAATGAGGTCGCCCACGACATCGTCGTCGCCGAGCTGCGGGCTGCGATCGACGACAACCCGCGGCTCGCCTCGCGCCTCGCGCTCTACGGTCGGCGCCTCGTCGGCGACGTGCTGCTCGTGGCGCGTTCCGCACTCGATCTGCCGAAGGACACCGCCCCGGATGACGAACGCCTCGAGCCGGTGCTCACCGAGCTCATCGCCGCGCATACGCGACGGATGGACGACCTCGGCCTCACCGCCTGATCCGGCCAGGCCGACCATGATCCCGGCCCTCGAGTTGCGATAATGGGACGATGTCGCGACAACGCGATCCGCGAAGGCGGATGATCGGGCGCGATACCGGCCGGCGCAGAGGCTTCTCGGTTCGCTCCCGGATCATCGTGGCGATTCTCGCTGCGACGGCGATCGGACTCGCGGCGTCGGGAACCGCCTCCTACCTCGTGCAGCGCCAGCGTGTTCTCGCCTCGGTCGACGAACAGCTGTTGCAGACCGTGGTCGAGTTGAAGGCCGTCGCTTCGGAGGCCGATTCGTCCACGACTCCCGATACGGTCGAAACCATACTCCGTGCGGCGATGCAGCAACTGGTCCCGTCTCCGGATGAGAGCGTGCTCGGCCTGATCGACGGAAGTCCGGCATTGATCCCCTCGATCTCGCTTCCGTTCCGAATCGACGCGGATCCGCTGCTCCTGAAGCGCATCACCACGGAGGCGCATCCGACCAGCGTCGTCATGGGCACGGCCCACTCCGAGGCGGGAACGCTGCGGTACATCATCATCCCGGTCTCGTTCGACGGCGACCCGCACGAGGGACTGTACGTCGCCGCCATCAACCTGGATGCCGTGCTCACCGACGTACTGGACTCGTTCGGGACCTTCCTCGTCGTCGCTCTCATCGCACTGCTGCTCATCGGACTCGTCGTCTGGCTCGTCGCGGGCCGGCTGCTGCGGCCGATCCGCCTCCTGCGCCGGGCGGCGGCGGAGAACACGGCGATGAACCTCTCCGGGCGGATCCCCGTCACCGGCCGGGACGACCTCTCGGAGCTGACGGAGACGATCAACAGGATGTTCGAGAGACTCGAGGAGGCGTTCTCCAGTCAGCGCCGGCTGATCGACGATGTGGGGCATGAACTGAAGACCCCGATCACGATCATCCGCGGGCACCTCGAGCTCCTCGACTCGGAGAAACGGGACGACGTCGACGCCGTGAAGGCCCTGGCCATCGACGAACTCGACCGGATGAGCGTCCTGGTCTCCCAGATCTCCCTGCTGGCGGAGTCGGGGACGCCCCAGTTCATCGACCGGCACGAGACCGACCTCGACGCGTTGACGAGTGCCGTCGTGACGAAGGCGAGCGCCCTCGACCCGGCGCGCGAATGGGTGGTCGAGTCCCGGGCGACGGGGACGGCGCTCGTCGACACGGGGCGCCTCACCCAGGCGTGGCTTCAACTGGCCGGCAACGCGGCGAAGTATTCGACCGAAGGCACCACCATCTCGCTGGGGAGCAAGCGGGAGACGATACGGACCGGCGAGTGGCTGCTGCTCTTCGTTCGCGACGTCGGACCAGGGATTCCCGTCGATGCGCAGGGTGAGATCTTCGAGCGGTTCCATCGACTCGAGGCGAGTAGGGGTTCGGATGGCTCCGGCCTCGGTCTCGCCATCGTGTCGGCGATCGCTGCCGCGCACGGTGGCACGGTTACGCTGGCGAGTGCCGAGGGCGAAGGGTCGTTGTTCACGATCCGGATTCCGATCGAGCCCTCGCCGCAAGAGGATGAGGACGGGCAATGACGCGAATACTGGTCGCCGAGGACGAGACGCGCATTTCCGCGTTCGTCGAGAAGGGGCTTCGCGCGGCGGGGTTCGCCGTCGCGACGGCGTCGGACGGCCACTCGGCACTGGCCGAGGTCAGGACCGGCCAGTACGCCCTCATGATCCTCGACATCGGGATACCCGGCCTGGGCGGATTCGAGATCCTGGAGACTCTCCGGGGCGAGGGGAACGGGATCGCCGTCATCATCCTGACGGCCCGCGACTCCGCCATGGACACCGTACGCGGCCTGGAGGGCGGTGCCAACGACTACATGGCGAAACCGTTCCGGTTCGACGAACTGCTGGCGCGCGTTCGGCTCCGGTTGAAGGAGGCCCAGCCCCAGCAGGCGGAGTCCCTCCTGGCCGGCGGCCTCGAACTCGACGTGCGCACCCGCCGGATCCTCGTGGATGGTGCCCCGGTGGCCCTCTCGGCGAGGGAGTTCGCCCTCGCCGAGGAGTTCATCCGTCACAGGGACCAGGTGCTGAGTCGGGAGCAGTTGCTGAGTCGCGTGTGGGGACTGGACTTCGATCCCGGGTCGAATCTGGTCGAGGTCTACGTACGGTACCTGCGGGCGAAGATCGGCGCCGAACGCATCGAGACGGTGCGGGGCATGGGCTACCGGTTAATCTGAAACGGCCAGGGAACGCTTCACCCGAAGAGGCGTTCCCTGGCCTGCTCTGCTGGCGCTTAGCGCGGCAGAACTTCTTTGATCAGCGGGTCTCGGCGTGCGCCTCACCCTGAACCGAGACTGCGCTGCCGGGCGTCACGACCTCGACGCCGGCATTCTCGTGGGCCCAGGCGCTGACCTCTTCGCCGGTTGTGCTGCCCTTGACGGTCGAGGCGTCCTTGGAGGCCTCCTGAGGAGCGGTCGGCGTGGCGGATTCGCCCTCGTCGGTGGTCGCATCCTGCTCCCCTTCCACCGTCGCGTCGGTGCTCGTCCCGAACAGCCCCCTGGCGTTCGCGTTGGCGTGCATCCTGGCGGTCTCGCTGGCGTGCAGCGATGCCGGTCCGATGCCATCCACCTTGAGCACCTGGCCCGGTGCGTCGGACACGGTCAACGAGCCGCTCGCGGCCCAGGCGCCACCGGCGGCGAGGGCGACACCGAGGATGCTCGCAGCACCCGTCATGATGAGCTTTGCGGACTTGTTCAACATGTTCTCACTCACTTTCCCGCAACCCGGTTCCGAGTTGCTTCATTCAGGTTCGCAACCCCGGATGAGGTGATCACGAGAACTGGATGAGAAAGTTCTCATCCGTTGCGGGTCAGGGTCGGCTGAGCCGATCGAAGAGCGCCACATCGCGGTGCCTGCGGCGCGGGGCGAGGATGAGTGCGGTCGCGATCGCGAGAACGCCGCCGGCGACGAGGCTCGCCCACCAGATCCAGCCGCCGTCGAAGGTCCAGCCGATCCAGGTGAGGCCAGCCCAGACCGCGGCGGCGACGGCTGCGCTCACGGCGGGGAGGACGGCACTGCCGTAGGTGTCGCGTCCCGGGAGGAGGTAGCGCAGGCCGAGGCCGACGAGGGCGGCGCCGAGAACGACGAAGAGGAGTTCCATCAGGCGACGAACCCGACGCGACGGGAGGACTCCGAGCCGACCTCGATGTAGGCGAAGGTGTCGACGGGGACGAGGAACACCCGCCCCTTGTCGTCGACGAGCCTGATGAACTTCGCGTCGCTCTCCAGGGCGGTGGCCACGACCTTCTCGATGTCGGCTGCCGACTGGTCGGACTCGAAACTCAGCTCACGGGGGCTGTTGATGATGCCAATGCGAATGTCCACGAGCCCAGATTACGGCAGAACGCGATGGCCGGTCGGCTCGTTCGTCAGGAGCGGACAGGTACCGCGCCGCCGGGGCATCTCTCTCGTGCCCTCGCCGGGTTGTCCGCGGCGTGGGATAGTTTGACTCTCGTGACGGTCAAGGGGTTCGCGCGCAGGTCCGGGGCCACGCCGGTGCCGAGCCTCGATGCCGCCCAGCGGGCGGTCATCGACCTGCCGGATGCGGCATCCGCGGTCGTCGTGGGCGCTCCGGGAACCGGCAAGACGACGGCCGTCGTCGAGCTCGTCGCCGACCGGGTGTTCGCGCGGGGGTGGGCCCCTGGCGAGCTCGTCGTCATCGGGCAGAGCCGATCGACGGCGACCGCATTGCGGGACCGTCTGGCCCTGCGCCTCGCGGTGCCCACCGAAGGGCCGCTCGCACGCACGATCGCCTCGCTCGCCTTCGAGATCGTCTCCTTCTCGCGTCGCGCTGCCGGGCTCGCCCCGCCACGACTGCTCACCGGCGGCGACCAGGACAGCGATATCGCGCAGCTGCTCTCCGGACACATCGAGGACGGGACCGGTCCCGACTGGCCGGAGCCGCTCGGCGCCGACGTGCGCGCACTGCGCGGCTTTCGGACCGAACTGCGCGAGACCATGATGCGGGCGACCGAATACGGCCTCGACCCGGCGCGACTGCGACAACTCGCCGCGCGGCACGGGCGGCCGGAGTGGGCAGCGCTCGCCGACTTCCACGCCGAGTACCTGCAGGTCATGGCCGAGCTGCGCCCTGACCAGCTGGATGCCGCCGAGCTCACCTCTGTCGCCCGCCGGTCGATCGAGGCAGGGGCGGTCCCGGAATCGACATCCCGGCTGCGGCTCGTCATCGTCGACGACCTGCAGGAGGCGACCGAGGCGACCGTCTCGATGCTGCGGGCCCTCGCCGTGCAGGGTGCGAGCGTCATCGCGTTCGGGAACCCGGATGTCGCGGCGAACGCCTTCCGGGGCGGCGAACCGGATGTCGTCGGGCGCTTCGGACCTGCGCTCGGCATCGACGGGGTGCGCACCATGCACCTGACGACGTCGCATCGGCAGGGCGCAGTGCTCCTCGGTCTCACCGACGCTGTGACGGATCGGATCGGGACGGCGGGGATCGTCGGGCACCGGCATCCAGAGGCGCCGGGCCCGTCGCACGCTCAGGGGGACGGCCGGGTCGAGACGATCACCGGTTCCACCCCGGCGCGGCTCTGGTCGGCGCTCGCGCGGCGCCTGCGCGAGCGGCACCTCGAGGACGGCACCCCGTTCGAGCGGATGGCTGTCGTTCTGCGCAGCGGCGCCCAGGTGCCGGCGGCTGCCCGTGCCCTCGCGCTCGCCGACGTCCCGACCCGCACCGCGGTGGGCGGCATCCCGCTGCGCGAGGATGTCGCCGCGCGCGCGCTCCTCACGATCGTCGACCTCGGCATCGGCCGGACGCCGCTCACCGCGGAATCCGCCGTCGAGACACTGCTCGGCCCGTTCGGCGGCCTCGACCGGCTCGGGCTGCGCCGGCTGCGGCTCGCGCTGCGTACCGAGGAGCTCGCGGGCGATGGTCACCGCACGAGCGACGAGTTGCTCGTGGAGGCGCTCTCGGCACCGGGGCGGTTCGCGACGATCGACCATGCTGCGGCACGGACGGCCGCGAAGCTCGCGGAGACCCTGGCCGAGCTGGCCGCGCAGGCGACCGGCGGTGCGACGATCGAAGAACTGCTCTGGTTCGTCTGGGAGCGCAGCGGGCTCGCCGTCACCTGGCGGCAACAGGCGCTCGGCGCCGGCATACTGGCCGCCGAGGCGAACCGGAATCTGGACGGCATCCTCGCACTCTTCACGGCGGCGAAGCGTTTCGTCGAGCGGGAACCCGATTCGCCGGCCATGGTGTTCCTCACCGGGGTGTTCGACGCCGAGGTTCCTGAAGACACGCTTTCGCCGCAGGCGACCGCGGATGCCGTGTTCGTCACGACGCCGAGCGGGGTGCTCGGCCTGGAGTTCGACACGGTCGTCGTCGCCGGCCTGCAGGACGGCGCATGGCCGAACCTGCGCCTGCGCGGATCGCTGCTCTATCCGGGCGAACTCGTGCGCGCCGCGAACGGGATCGACGGCGCCGCGATCGATGCCCGCCGCGAGGTGCTCGCCGATGAACTACGGATGTTCGCGCTCGCGGTCTCCAGGGCGAGCCGAGAGGTCATCCTGGCCGCGGTCGCGAACGAGGACGAGGCGACGAGCGTCTTCCTCGAGCTCGCCCCGGACGGCTCGAAGAAGACGACGGCTGCCGCGCTGCCGCCGCACTCCCTGCGTGGTCTCGTCGGCCGACTGCGGAGGGAGCTCGTGCGGGACGTCCGGCAACCGGGCGGGCGGGGCCGGCCGGATGCTGCAACCAACGATGCCGCCGCCAACGATGCCGCCGCCAACGCTGCTGCCGCCAACGCTGCTGCCGCCAACGCTGCTGCCGCCAACGCTGCTGCCGCCAACGCTGCTGCCGCCAACGCTGCTGCCGCCAATCTGGGCCTGCTCGCGGCATCCGGTGTGCCGGGCGCGGACCCGGGGGAGTGGCACGGCGTCCTGGGGGCCTCGACCACCGGACCGCTCTATCTCGACGAGGAGGCGGTACCGGTGTCGCCGTCGAAGCTCGGCGCCTTCGAGCAGTCGCCTGTCGACTGGTTCATCGAGTCGATCTCCGGCACGCAGTCGAGCACGGCGATGGGGATCGGCACGATCGTGCACTGGGCGATGGAGACGGCGACCGCCCCCGACGTGGAGGCCGTGTGGGCCGCGATCGAGAGCCGGTGGAATGAGTTGCTCTTCGAGGCCCCCTGGCTCGCCGAACAGCAGCGGCGAGCGGCCCGAAGGCTCGCCGGAGCCGTCGCCGAGTACCTGGGCGATTTCGAGCGCGAGGGCAAGACACTCGCCGGCGCCGAGGACCGTTTCACACTCGAGGTGGGTCGTGCCCGCGTGAACGGCTCGATCGACCGGGTCGAGCGCTCGGCCGACGGGAGTGTCGTGATCGTCGACCTCAAGACGGGCGCCGCCGAGACCAGCCAGGCGGTCATCGACGAGTTCCCGCAGCTCGGGGCCTACCAGCTCGCCTACGCCTCCGGCGAGCTCGATACGGCACTCGACCCCTTCGGCGAGCATCACGCGGGTGGTGCCAAGCTCGTGTTCGTCAAGGAGGGTGTGCGCGGCAAGTCCTACCGGGAAGGCTTCCAGGCGCCGCTCACCGAGGAACAACTCGAGGAGTTCCGGGAGCGCATCCGCCTCGCCGCGATCGGGATGGCACTCGGCGTCTACACCGGGCCTCGCGTGCTCGACCCCTTCGGCGTCGGCGACACCGCGAAGCGGGCACTGCACCGGGTCAGGGCGGTGTCGAGTGACTGAGCGGATGCCGGAGCCATCGCGCACCCGATCGATCGGCGCCGACGAGCTCGCCGATGCGCTGGGGCTCCCACGGCCGACCGACCAGCAGAGGGCGGTCATCGAGTCCGAGCTCGGCCCTTCCCTCGTCATCGCAGGTGCAGGGAGCGGCAAGACGGAGACCATGGCGAACCGCGTCGTGTGGCTTCTGGCCAACGGTCGCGTCGAGGCCGGCGAGATCCTCGGGCTGACCTTCACGCGCAAGGCGGCCGGTGAGCTTGCGGAACGCATCCGGAAGCGCATCGCACAGCTCGCGAAGTCGGGGCTCACGACGAAGCCTGCCGCGGAGTATGACGCCTTCGACCCGCCCACCGTCGCCACCTACAACTCCTTCGCGAACTCGATCTTCCGGGACAACGCGATCCTTCTCGGGCGGGAGACCGACGGCAGCGTGCTGGGGGAGGCATCCGCCTGGCAGCTGGCCCGCTCGCTCGTCGTGGCCAGCCGCGACGAGAGACTCGCCGGGCTCGACCGGAGCGTCGACCAGCTGACCAATGCCGTGCTCGACCTGAGCCATGCGCTGAGCGAGAACGTCGCCGATCCCGCCCAGGTGAGTGCGATGGCGGAGCGGTTCGCGCAACTCACCGAACTGCCGAATGGCGGGCGCGGCGAGTACCAGAAGGCCCTCGACCTCATCGCCTCGGTCGGCACCCTCTCCCTGCTCATCGACCTGGCCGTGCAGTTCTCCGCGGCCAAGGCGCAGAACGGGTTCGTCGAATACGCCGACCAGGTCATGCTCGCCCTCCAGGTGATCCGGCGCGTACCGCGGGTGGGCGACGAGCTGCGCGAGCGATACCGGGTCGTGCTGCTCGACGAGTACCAGGACACGAGCGTCGTGCAGACCTGGCTGCTCTCCGAGCTCTTCGCCGGGCATCCGGTCATGGCGGTCGGCGACCCGAACCAGTCGATCTACGGATGGCGGGGGGCGAGCGCGGCGAACCTCGAGCAGTTCGCGGCCGGGTTCGGTCGCGGTGAGCCGGTGCGGGAGTTCGCGCTCTCCACGAGCTGGCGGAACGGCCACGGCATCCTGGCGGCGGCGAACACCGTCGTCGAGCCGCTCATCGCCGCGACGTCCATACCGGTGGAGAAGTTGACGGCTTCTCCCGTCGCAACGCACTTCCCTCTCGAGGTGAGCTTCGAGGAGTCGATTAGGGAGGAAGCCGTCGCGGCTGCGTCCTGGCTCAAGGAGAAGCTCGCCAGCAAGGAGGTCCGCTCGGCACTGAAGGATGGAGAGGAACCGACGGCGGCGATGCTCTTCCGGGCCCGTCGCACCCAGGCGGTGTTCGTGGAGGCGCTGCGCTACGCGGGGGTCCCGTATCACGTGCTCGGCATCGGCGGCCTGCTCGACGAGCCGGAGGTGGCCGATCTCGTGAGCGCGCTCACGGTCGTCAACGACCCGACGGCCGGTTCGGAGCTCGTGCGGCTGCTCGCCGGTTCGCGGTGGCGGATCGGGGTGCGTGACCTTCACGCGCTCAGCCGGGTCGCATCCTGGCTTCGCGACCGCGATCACGCCCAGCAGCCGCTCGACGACGAGACGAAGCAGAAACTGCGCTCCTCGGTCGCCGAGGGGGAGGGCGGGTCCATCGTCGACGCCCTCGACTTCGTCGCGCATGCGAAGGCGGGCCACGGAATGCTCGAGGCGTTCAGCGAGCCGGGGCTCGAACGGCTGCGGGATGCCGGTCTCGTGTTCTCCCGGCTGCGGGCGAGAGCCTCCCTCGACCTGCTCGACTTCGTGACGCTCGTCGAGCAGGAGTTCCGGCTCGACATCGAGGTCATCGCGAACGAGACGCGCTCGGAGGGCGCTGCGAGCATGGAGGCCTTCTTCGACGCGCTCGGAA
This sequence comes from Leifsonella bigeumensis, assembly GCF_039537265.1. Taxonomy (NCBI): domain Bacteria; kingdom Bacillati; phylum Actinomycetota; class Actinomycetes; order Micrococcales; family Microbacteriaceae; genus Leifsonella; species Leifsonella bigeumensis. Next base: position 105,903 of record NZ_BAABAE010000004.1, read on the forward strand.
CGTTCCGCGCGGTCAACGAGGGAGGCGGTCTGGGCAGCTTTCTCGGTTGGCTGCGCGAGGCGGTGCGCCGCGACGACCTCGCTCCGCGGCCGGAGGAGCCCGAGAAGGGTGCGGTACAGCTGCTCACGATCCACGGCGCCAAGGGGCTCGAATGGGATCTCGTGGTCGTTCCGCGGCTCGTGACCGATGAGCTTCCGGCCAAGGCGAGGGATACGAACGGATGGACCGCCTTCGGTGCTCTTCCCTACGAGTTCCGTGGCGACGTCGAGAGCCTTCCGGTCTTCGCCTGGGAGGCGGCCGAGTCGCGCAAGGATCTGCTCGACCGTCATGCCGACTTCAAGTCCGGGGTGAAGGCCAGGCACGAACTCGAGGAACGACGCCTGGCCTACGTCGCCGTCACCCGGGCGCGGCACGGCCTGCTCCTCACCGGCTCCTTCTGGTCGTCGCAGGCCGGGTCCCGGCCGCCGAGCCCCTACCTCGTCGAGCTCGCCGAGGCCGGGATCGTCGGCGATCTTCCGAGTGCCCCGCTGAACACCGACAAGCCGGAGGGCGAGCAGGCTGAGTCGCTGGTGTGGCCGAGCGACCCTCTGGGCGGTCGGCGCTCAGGCGTCGAGGAGGCGGCCGAGCTCGTCCGCAGCGCGGTGCCGGGAGCATCCGGCCCGCTGGGGCGCGAACTCGAGCTGCTTCTCGCCGAACGGCGGCGGATGCTCGCCGCCGCCGAGTACGTCGCGTTGCCGAACCGGGTTCCCGCCAGCCGTTTCAAGGATTTCGTGACCGACCCGGCTGAGGTGGCTGCAGGCATCCGCCGCCCGATGCCGGAGAAGCCGTATCGGGCGACGCGCCTCGGCACGCTCTTCCACTCCTGGGTCGAGGAGCGGTCGGGCCTCAGCGGTTCGCGCGAGGTCATCGACGCGTTGTCGAGCGAGCTCGAGCCGGAGGATGCCGCGATCGATAAGGCCGAGCTCGCGCGGCTGCAGGCGATCTTCGAGCGTTCGGCCTGGGCGGGGGTCAAGCCGGTCGAGGTGGAGCGCGAATTGCATCTGCCCTTCGACGGCCACATCGTGATCTGCAAGATCGACGCCGTCTACGAGCGGGACGGCCGGTACCAGATCGTCGACTGGAAGACCGGCAAGGCGCCGAAGAGCGCCGACGAGCTAGCGGAACGGCAGTTGCAGCTCGCCCTCTACCGCCTCGCCTTCGCGAAGTGGAAGGGCATCGATCCGGAGAGCGTGGACGCGGTCCTCTACTACGTCTCCGACGACCGGGTCATCGAACCGGATCGCATCTACGACGAGGAGGAGCTCCTCGACCTCTGGCGCGCGGCGACCGGAGGGGTCTGAGCCGTCCTGGTCCGAACCGGCGGAGCCGGCAGGCTCAGGGCACTGCCCGCAGTTGCACCGGCCGGCCCATGATGGCCGAGGCGAGCGCCTCGACCGGCTCTCGTGCGGCGGCAGGGTTCTCGACGAGGGCGAAGTCGACGTCGCCGACCTCCGGCAGCCCCATCGAGGAGGGCAGCTGAACGAGGTCGGTGGGGATGAGCGACTGGGGGAAGACGGCGACGCCGATCCCGGCCCGCACGGCGGCGAGCACCCCGTTGACCTCCTTGACGTTGCAGGTGATGCGCCAGGTCCTCCCGACCGACTCGAGTGCCCGGATGGCGAAGGTGCGGCTGAGGCTCGGTGCCTGGTAGACGATGAGCGGCAGTGGGGAGCCGGGGTCGATCGTGACGCTCTTGTGGCCGACCCACACCATCCGGTCGCGGCGCACGAGCCGGCCGAGCGGTTCGCCGGACTCCTGCTTGACGAAGACGAGGTCGAGCTGACCGGCCTGCAGCCGGCGCATGAGTGCGCCGCTCTGGCTCACGGTGAGCTCGAGGTTGATCTGCGGGTAGAGCTGCCGGAAATCCCGAAGGATCTGCGGCAGCTGGGTGAGAGCGAGGTCGTCGGCCGACCCGAAGCGCAGCCGCCCGCGCATCGCGGAGCCGGTGAAATAGCTGGAAGCCTCGTCGTGTGCGGCGAGGATGGTCCTGGCGAAGCCGAGCAGCGCGTCGCCGTTGTCGGTCAGCCGTACGTCCCTCGTGTCACGCGTGATGAGGTTGCGCCCGGCCGCGAGCTCGAGTTTTCGGATGTGCTGGCTTACGGTCGGCTGGCTGAGCCCGAGCACCTGGGCGGCCTGCGTGAAGTTCAGGGTCTCGGCGACCGTCACGAAGGTCTTGAGCAGGACGGGGTCGAACATCGGATCTCCCATTGCAGAATGTAATAGGACTTATAGTCTCGATAATACGGTTGAATGAATAGGCCCGACATACCGTTGACTTCGTGACACCGGAGCAATCAGTGGATGAGGCGGCGACCGCGCCCATCCCGGTGCTCCTGCAACGTCCGCGCTGGCGGGACACCTTCAGTTCCCTGCGCATCCACAACTACCGGTTGTATGTGATCTCGCAGGCCATCTCCAACACCTCCGGCTGGGCGATGCGCATCGCGATCGACTGGCTCGTCTTCGAACTCACCGGCAGTGTGACGCTCGTCGGCATCACCGTGGCGCTTCAGTTCGGCCCGATGCTCTTCCTCGGCCCGCTCGGCGGCGTCATCGCCGACCGCTACCCGAAGCGACGGCTCCTCGTCACGACCCAGGCGGTCAACGCGGCCGCCTGCGCGACCCTCGCCGTGCTCACGATCGCCGGCGTCGTCACGGTGTGGGAGGTCTTCGCGACCGCCCTCATCATGGGCTGCACCGCCGTCGTGGACTCCCCGGCGCGCTCCGTGTTCGTCAACGAGATGGTGGGTCACGACCGTCTGGGCAACGCCATCAGCATCAACGCCTCGATCTTCCACCTCGGCGGGCTCGTGGGGCCTGCGGTGAGCGGCATCCTCATCGCCATCGTCGGTGCCGGCTGGTCGATCGCGGCGAACGCGCTCGCAGCGTGCGTCGTCGTGGTGACCCTGCTCAGCATGCGCAGCTCAGAACTGCTGCCCTCGCTCGTCGCCAAGCGGTCGAAGGGCCAGATCCGGGAGGGCCTGCGCTACGCCCTCTCCAAGCCCACGATCTTCTGGCCGACCGTCATGCTGGCCTTCGTCGCGACGTTCGGGATGAACCTGCCGGTCATGCTCGTGGCCTTCGCCGACCATGTCTTCGGCTCCGGTGCCGCAGGGTACGGCCTCTACAGCTCGGCAGCGGCACTCGGCGCGCTCGCGGGATCGATCGCCTCCACCCGCCGGATGGGCTACCGGCTGCGCTCGATCATGTTGGCCGCCGGATGCTTCGGGCTCACGATCGCCGCCTCCGGGATCGCGCCCGTCGTCTCCGTGTTCCTGCTCTGTCTCGCCGGCATCGGGTTCACGCGCCTGCTGTTCGCGACGGCGGCGGAGTCGATCGTGCAGATGTCGTCGAACCGCATCATCCGCGGACGGGTGATGGCGATCTACGCGATGGTGGTGCTCGGCGGCCAGGCGATCGGCGGACCGCTCATGGGTTGGCTCGCCGAACTCTGGGGCGTGCGCGCCGCCATGGTGTTCTCCGGTCTGGTCCCGACTCTCGCCGCGATCGTCATCGCCCTCCTTCTGGCGCGGTCGGGTCGGCTCACGCTGCGTCTCCGGATGCGCCGCCGCATCATCCCGCTCACGGTCGAGGTGCGCGGCCAGCTCGGGTAGGGCGTGTCTGCCGGCCGCCCCGCCGGCTCAGCCGAAGACGAGATACTTTCCCGGCTTGCCGGGCTCGAGCAGCTCGAATTTCAGACTCAGGTCGGTGCGGTCGATGAGGTCCACCTGCTGTGCGAACTGCTCATTCGTCACATAGACGGTTCTCTCGAGCTTCCATTCCTCGGCGAACCACTCACGGAGCGCGGCGAGAAGGCGCTCGTCCATGCCCTTCTCGATCCGGGACAGACGAACCCAGAAGTAGATGACGGCGTCCACTTTCGCCCACTCATCGTCACCGACGGGAGTCACCGTGCTTTTTCCGAGGAAGGTGGCGTTCGTGGGAAAGATGTAGACGCAGCCCAGGCATTCGGTGCCGTCCGGGTCGAGCACGGTGTACGTGAACGCGCGATGCGCAGCATGGCGTTGCTCGAGGTCGACAAGGTCCTTCCGGTTCGCCTCCACGGTGAAATCGTCCTCGGGCCAGGTCGACTGTTCCCATAACCGCAGGTACTCGCGCGTCTCCATCACTGCGGCATAATCCAGTTCCGCGTCATCGGCCACGATCGGACGCAGGACGAACTCGTCCGTCCTGGGCCCCGGGGGAACGGGCTCGTTCGGATCGGTGAAGGACAATGGTGCCTCCTTCGGCGGATGCCCAGACTATAACCGGTCCGACCGCCCCCGCGCGCAGAGCCGCCGGGATCAGGGACGACCGTACGTCCGCGTCAGGCGCGGCGGCGGTCGAGCATGGCCTCGACCTCGTCGACGGCCATGACCGGCATGGTGTGGTGGCTGAGCGTGGTGCTGAGGTCGTCGCGAACGCTGTCGGCCAGTCCGTGCAGCATGGCGACCGCGTCGTCCACGATCTCGGTGGAGCGTTCCTGCGCTCCGTGCAGCAGCCATTTGGCGAGTTCGAGCTCCGAGTAGAGGCGCGCGCGACGTTCGATTTGGCGATCGGTCGAACCGCGAGCCTGCTGGTAGGAGTCGATGACGGTCTCGGCGGCTCCGGCGCGGTTCGAACCGAGAATCCAGAACAGGTCGCGGGCCGGGTCGTCGACGCGCAGTCCGTGCCAGCCGAGCATGCCGACGACCTCGCCGCCGTGGGACCCGCTGTCCACGAGCAGGGAGTCCGCGCTCAGCGCCCCGTTGATGACCGTCGGGGCGAACTGCCAGAGGGCGGAATCCTCGGCCGCACCCTCCCAGCGTCCGAGCAGGGCGCCCGGGACGAGACCGGTCGCCGAGGCGCGGTCCATGATCGTGATGTTGGCGCGCAGGATCTCGGCGGGGCTGAGCACCGGGAGTCCGGCATCCGCGATGAAGCTCGTCGGCAGGGAGTGGATCGCGGCGACGGCACGGCCGACCGAGTCGGCGAGCTCTCCGCCGGGCTCGATGTCGTCGAGTGCGGCCTTGCGACCGTGGACGAACTCGTAGACGACGGCGCGCGTTCCGCTCACCGGGGTCTGTCCGGCGAAGGTGGAGACGGCGAAGGGCAGACGACCGCGAATGCCGGTGCTGAGCGCACGGAGTGCGACGAGGTCGGCCGACTGCTCCGCCTCGGCCCGCTCAGAGGTGGGGATGCGGATGATCCAGTGCCGGCCGTCGGTTCCCGTGACGAGTGCGGCCTCGAAGTCGCCGTGCGAACCCGAGCCGATCGGCTGGGCGCCTGCGGCGTCGAGTCCCTGGACGGCGGCGGTCGCCAGTGCGGCGAGCGTGAGGTGGGATCTGGCCATACCTGACAGGGTAGGTCGTGCATCCCCGACCCCGGCCGAACGCCACGCGACTATCAGGTTGTCGTACTGCAATGATGAAGGGATGACAGTCGTGGATGCGCGCTCGGGGCGGAACCTCGCCCGCTCGGTGCATCCGGCTCCGATGCCCCTCTCGCGCAGCGAGGTGGATCGCGATTATCTCTCCCGGGCGCGGCCACAGCTCATCGGGGAGTTGCGCGGCGACCCGGCCACCCGCATCCTCCCCGTATGGCAGGGACGGTCGCTCGTGGCCGACCCGCTCCCCATCGGGGGCGAGAACCCCGCATTGCGCCTTCTCGAGCCGTCGGCGATCCCGGATGCCGAGACCTGGCTCTATCTCGGACGTTCGCTCTCGACGACGACCGCCGAGCCGCCGGGCACCGCCATCCTCGCCGCGGTCCTGACCGAGACGGATGCCATCGCGCTCGCCCCGGAGACCGAGTGGGCGGGCCTCCGTGAGCTGGGCGCCGCTCTGAGCGACCGCGACGCGGGCCTCCTCGTCGAGGCGATCGCGCTCGCCAACTGGCATGCGAGCCACCGGTTCTCCCCGCGCACCGGCGAGCCGCTCGTGGCGGAGCAGGGCGGCTGGGTGTTGAGGGCCGCCGGCGACACGACCGAGGTCTTCCCCCGCACAGATCCCGCGATCATCGTCGCGGTCCTCGACGAGCAGGACCGGCTGCTGCTCGGCTCGAACGCCCTGTGGCAGTCGAACCGCTACTCCCTGCTGGCCGGCTTCGTCGAACCGGGGGAGTCGCTCGAGGCCGCGGTCGTGCGCGAGGTCTTCGAGGAGTCCGGCATCCGGGTCGTGGATCCGGTCTACCTCGGTTCGCAGCCCTGGCCGTTCCCGGCCTCCATCATGCTGGGCTTCCGTGCGTTCGCCGACCCGAGAGGGGCGGGTGAGCTCACGCCGGATGGTACCGAGATCCTCGACCTGCGCTGGTTCACGCGGGAGGAGTTGCGCGAGAACGAGTCGCTCATCCTTCCAGGCCCGACCTCGATCGCCCGAGCCATCATCGACGAGTGGCTCGCGCGCCCGTGAGCGCCGAGAGCCTGCTCGAGGGGCTCGACCCGGAACAGCGGGTCGCCGTGGAGTCCCTGCTCGGGCCGGTGTGCCTGCTCGCCGGCGCTGGCACGGGCAAGACGAGGGCGATCACCCATCGCATCGCCTACGGCGTCGCCAACGGCGTCTACAGCGAGGGCAAGGTCATGGCTCTCACCTTCACGACCCGAGCCGCGGGCGAGTTGCGCACGAGGCTCCGCGGGCTCGGCGCGGGCGGGGTCGCGAGCCGCACCTTCCACGCCGCGGCGCTCTCCCAGCTCGCGTTCTTCTGGCCGCAGGTCGTCGGGGGGACGATGCCGCGCATCCTCGAGGGCAAGGCGCGCCTCCTCGGGCAGGTCGCTGAGTCGCTCCGGATGCGGGTCGACACCGCCGCACTGCGCGACCTCGCCGCCGAGGTCGAGTGGCGGAAGGTCTCCGGCCTCGGCATCGAGGAGTATGCGACGGCCGGCCGTACCCCGCCCGGTTCGCTCAGCACCGAGCAGGTCGTCGCCCTCCAGCAGGGCTACGAGAACCTCAAGGACGACCGTCGGCAGCTCGACTTCGAGGACGTACTGCTGGCCTGCGCCGGCATGATCGACTCGGAGCCGAGGGTGGCCCAGCAGGTGCGCGAGCAGTACCGCTTCTTCGTGGTCGACGAGTACCAGGATGTCTCCCCGCTGCAGCAGCGGTTGCTGGAGCTGTGGCTCGGCGATCGCGAAGACCTCTGCGTGGTCGGGGACGCGAGCCAGACGATCTACTCCTTCGCGGGGGCGAGCCCGGAGTTCCTGCTGGGCTTTCCGCGGCGGTATCCGGATGCGATGGTCGTCCGGCTGGAACGCAACTACCGGTCGACTCCCGCGATCGTGGACGCGGCGAACCGGCTCATGCGCGGGCGAGCAGGGGCGCTCACGCTCACGGCGGCCGCGGCCTCTGTCGCCGCACCGCCGGCGGAGGTGGCGACGATCCCGTCGGCCGCGCCCTCCCGGACGGTGTCGCCCCCGCCCTCCGCAGCGCCGACGATCGACGCCTGCCGCTCCGACACCGAAGAGGCCAGAGGGGTCGCCTCGCGCATCGGCGAACTCATCGCGGGTGGCGCGAAGCCGCAGGACATCGCCGTGCTCTACCGCATCAACGTGCAGTCGGTCGCGCTCGGCGCCGCGCTCGACGACGCGGGGGTGAGCTACCAGGTGCGCGGGGGGACTCGCTTCTTCGACCTGCCCGAGATCAAGCAGGCGATCATGATGCTCAAGGGCGCGACGATCGTGAAGACCGACGAGCAGCTGTTCAGGACGGTGAGCGACGTGCTGCGCTCGCTCGGCTGGACGCAGGAACCGCCGGAGTCGCGTGGCGCCGTCCGGAGCAGGTGGGAGTCGCTCAACACGCTCATGCTGCTCGCCGAGGACCAGCCTCCCGGTACCGGGCTTGCCGGGTTCGTCGCCGAACTGCTCGAACGCTCGGCCGGCCAGCACGAGCCGACCATGGCTGCGGTGACCCTCGCGACCCTGCACTCGGCGAAGGGTCTCGAGTGGGACACCGTCTTCCTCGTCGGCCTGCAGGAGGGGCTCGTGCCGATCGGGTATGCGTCGACCCCTGAGGCGATCGACGAGGAGCGCCGTCTCCTCTACGTCGGGCTCACGCGGGCACGGAAACGTCTGCACCTCTCGTGGTCCGCCTCGAACGGGCAGCGGAGCGGCGAGAATCGGCCCTCGAGGTTCCTCGCGGAGCTCGCTCGCTGACCGCGGGCCCTCCGGACTCGAACTCCGTGAGACCGGCGCACCCGCAGTCCGGATGCGCCACGTGGCCCTGCCTCGACTGCTCGCCCGTCGCGGCGTCGATCGTGAAGCTCGTCGCGGCGGGCGCGGGCAGACCGGCGACCCGGTTCGCGAGGAGCCGCGCAGCCACGGTCGCCGTCTCGCTCGCCAGGAACGAGGTCTCGGCGGTGCTGCGCAGCCCCCAGAGTTGCGAGGCGATCGCCGGCCAGGCCGGGTCGGCATCCGTCCGGTATCGGTCGAGGCAGTACAGGCAGGGACCGGAGCCGGGCTCGACGAGCGGGCCGATTCGGACCCCCGTGTCTCCGAACACGATCGGCAGATGCGGGATGTCGCGGCGCAGCCAGAGGCCGTAGAACTCCGGGTCGAGCACGTAATGGCCGACGACCGTTGCAATCGCGGCGGAGCGCAGCGCCGGGGCGGCGACCGCGTCCCCGGGGCTCGCGCCCGTTGCCCGCGGGTCGAGTCCGGCCTCGGTGAGGCGCCAGGCGAGCCGGTCGGCCGTCGGTCCGGTACCGGAGACCACGACGGTGTGCGAGGGCGCGGGGGAGCCTTTCGCGGGCGAACCCTGCGCGCTCTCGAGCGCGGGCAAGATGGCGGTCTGGAATCCGGCGATCTGCGCCTTCGTGAGCCCGGAGTTCGTGCCGATCACCTGGATGCCGGTCGCGGTCGACCCGACGGTGAGGGCGGCGAGCAGACGTTCCTCGGCGACCGTGACGTGGTCGAACCGGGCGCGCGGCTCGTCCACGCCGAGTTGGAGGCTGGTGGGGCTGCGCCAGACGAGCGGATAGCGGGGGTCGAGTCGGAGGGTCACCCCGCCATGATGCCGTGCTCGCGAGAAGTGGGTCGGAATCTGTCCACAGGTGCGCTGGAGCTTTGAGCGAAGGCCATTTCTGGCCTTCGCGGCAGGCCTAGCCGTGCCAGCGCCGATGCCCGTCCCGGGCGTCGGTTTTACTCGACGGGCCGGTCCTCGCCGCCTTCGTCGTTCAGGAGGTCCTCGATCGCGCGGTCGACATCGTCGAGCTCGGGCTCCGGGTCGGTGATCCTCGCGACGAGCGCTGCCGGGTCGTCGATGTCCTCGCTCGAGGGTACGAGGTCGGGGTGCGACCACAGGGCGTCCCTGCGCTCGGCGCCCACGGCATCCGTGAGCTGCTGCCACATCGCGGCAGCCTCGCGAAGCCGGCGCGGTCGCAGTTCGAGGCCGACGAGCGTCGAGAACGCCGACTCGGCCGGTCCGCCGGATGCGCGGCGTCGCCGCACCGTCTCGGCGATGGCCCCCGACTTGGGCAGGCGGTTCGTCGCCTCCGCCGTCACGACGTCGACCCAGCCCTCGATGAGGGCGAGCGTCGTCTCCAGCCGGGTGAGCGCGGAGAGCTGCGACTCGTTCTTCGGGGCGAGCAGTTCACCGGCCGAGACCGCGTGCTGCAGCGATTCGGGGTTGGACGGGTCGAAGTTCTCGGCGAGCTCCTCGAGACGTTCGGTGTTGATCGTGATGCCCCGGGCGATGTCGCCGATCGCACTGAGCAGCTGCAGCCGAAGCCACCGCGCGTGGCGGAACAGCCTGGCGTGGGCGAGCTCGCGCACCGCGAGGTAGAGGCGCACCTGCTCCTCGTCGATGTCCAGCCCCGCGCCGAACGCCGCCACGTTCTGCGGGATGATCGCGGCCTGCGCCGCAGCGTCCTCCTCCGCACCGAAGAGCGGGATGCCCACATCGCCTCCCGAGACGACCTCGGTCGAGAGCTGGCCGACCACCTGGCCGAGCTGCATCGCGAAGAGGGTCCCGCCGACGTTGCGCATGAGTCTGCTTGCACCGGCGATCATGTCGCTCATCTCCTCGGGCGACTGCTCGTGCAGCACTCGGGTCAGGGCATCCGCGATACTCGTCGCGACGGGTTCGGCGAGCTGCGTCCAGATCGGCATCGTCGTCGTGACCCACTCCGTGCGGCTGATGAGGCGCGGGGTCGCGGTGAGTTCTGCGACGTAGGTGGCCTCGTCGAGCCAGAGGGCTGCGACGTGGAAGGCCTGTTCGAGGGCGGAGCGCTCGGCGGGAAGGGACGGCTGGCGTTCGCGCCCTGCAACGGCTTTCGCCTGCTCGAGGGCCAGGTCCCAGTTGATGCCGTCCCCGCTGTTCTGGAGGGCATCCTGCAGCTTGCTCATCAGCTGGGCGACGAGCGCGGGATCGTTGGGGAGGCCTGCGGCACTCGCCAGGCGGCCCGGGTCGAGGTCGGAGTTGCCGGAGAGGAACTCCCGAAGGAGGTCGCGGAACTCCTCCTCCGGGTTCCCCTGGTCGCCTTCGCCGGGGCCATGATCCGAGTTGTCAGGCATGAGAACTACGCTAGCCGCTGCACCGCTGGCGCGGCTGGGTTTTCACCTAGGCTTGAATCTTCCACAGTGCGCCTGTGGCGAACAGGTTCTCGCGAAAGGACTGGCGTGGCCCTCTTCGGCATCGACGACTCGGAAGCACCCTCGGGTCGGGGCAGGTCCAGGCGGATCGGCGGCTGGCTCTTCACCGTGGCGATCCTCGGGGTGTGCCTCTTCGCGCTCGTCCCATCCCCCTACGTCATCGACGTGCCTGGCCCGGTCTTCAATACCCTCGGCGAGGTCACGATCGACGGGAAGAAGGTCCCCCTCATCGAGATCCCGGGGGAGACCACCTACCCGACCGACGGCGCCCTCGACCTGCTCACGGTGAGCACCGTCGGCGATCGGGGGAACACGCCGACCTGGTTCGAGGTGGTCACCGCCTGGTTCGATCCTTCGAAAGCCGTCCTGCCGCTCGACTCGGTGTATCCGCCCGGCTATTCGGTCGAGCAGTCCAATGAGGACGGCAGGGTCATGATGGCGAACTCGCAGAAGGATGCGATCGCCGCCGCGCTCACCGAGCTCGGCTACGACCTTCCCGTTACCGTGACCGTCGGCTCCCTCACCGAGAACTCCCCGTCCGACGGCATTCTCGAGCCGGGGGACGTCATCCTGTCGGTCGGCGGTCGGTCGGTGGTCGGCGTCGAGGACATGCGCTCGGTGATCGCCGAGAACGGGGTGGGGAAGCCGATCGAGATCGAGATCACCAGGAACGGTGAGCCGATGACGGTCTCGATCGTGCCTGAACTGAGCGACGAGAACCCGCCGGCGCCCATCGTCGGCGTCTACCCGGCGATCGACTACGACTACCCGTTCGAGGTGAAGATCCAGTTGCAGAACGTGGGCGGGCCGAGCGGTGGACAGATGTTCGCTCTCGGCATCATCGACAAGCTGACCCCCGGCGAGCTCAACGGTGGGGAGCGCGTCGCGGGCACGGGAACGATCGACGCGGCGGGGAAGGTCGGGCCGATCGGCGGCATCCGGCAGAAGCTGTACGGGGCATTGAGGGCGGGTGCGACCTGGTTCCTCGCCCCGAAGGCGAACTGCGACGAGGTCGTGGGGCATGTGCCCGACGGTCTTCACGTGGTCGCGGTGTCGACGCTCGAGGACTCGCTCGCGGCGCTCACGGCGATCGAGTCCGGGCGCGAAACCGGGTCGCTTCCGTCCTGCGCCACCGGCTGAGCGCCGGCCCCGGGAGCTCTCGGGAGAACGGCGGATGTGACCAACGGTTACGATGGACTGATCCCCGTCTCGACAAGCCAGGAGTGGTTCCTTGACCTCAACACCCGCTGAGCGCCACCCGGCCCAACGCTCCCGCGTCCCCCTCGTCATCGCGATCGCCGTCATCGGCGCGCTCGTCATCGCATTCTTCGTCTTCGCCGGCCTCTACGCCGACTGGCTGTGGTACGAGCAGCTCGGGTTCCTGAACGTCCTCACGACGCAGTGGACTGCGGCCGCGGCGATGTTCGGCATCGGGTTCTTCGCGATGGCGATTCCGGTGTGGGTGAGCATCGAGGTCGCGTTCCGCTGGCGGCCGGTGTACGCGAAGCTCAGTTCGCAGCTCGACCGCTACCAGCAGGTCATCGAGCCGCTGCGCCGCCTGGCGATGTATGGCATCCCGGTCGTGCTCGGCCTCTTCGCCGGTGTCGCGACGAGCGCCAACTGGAAGCTCGCACTCGAGTGGCTCAACCGCACGCCGGCCGGAGTCGCCGACCCGCAGTTCGGGTTGGATGTCTCCTTCTACCTCTTCGAGCTGCCCTTCTATCGTGCGGTCGTCGCCTTCGCATCGGCGATCGTGCTCATCGCCCTCCTCGCTGCGGTTGCCACGAGCTACCTCTACGGCGCCCTGCGGTTCAACGGGCGTGAGGTGCGGATCTCGCGCTCGGCGCGCATCCAGTTCGCCACGATGGCCGCCGTCTACCTCCTCATCCAGGCCGTGAGCATCTGGCTCGACCAGTACGGGACGATGGCCACGAGCACCTCGACAGACCTCATCACCGGTGCGGGTTACACCGATGTCAACGCGGTCATCCCCGGGCGCGCGATCCTCGCCGGCATCGCCGCTCTCGTCGCCATCCTCTTCATCGTGACGGCGATCATCGGGCGCTGGCGCCTGCCGATCGTCGGGACGGCGCTGCTCATCGTGAGCGCCATCCTCATCGGTGGCGTTTACCCCTGGATCGTGCAGCGCTTCCAGGTCGAGCCGAGCGCGCGCACGGCGGAGTCGCAGTTCATCGAGCGGAACATCGAGGCGACGCGGGCCGCGTACGGGGTTTCGGATGTCGTCGAGTCGCCCTACAAGGCGCACACCGACACCGCGCCGGGGACCCTGCGCAACGACGCCGAGACGACGGCGAACATCCGTATCCTGGACCCTGCCCTGGTGACGGATGCCTTCGCCCAGCTCGAGCAGATCAAGCAGTACTACCAGTTCGCACCGCACCTCGACGTCGACCGCTACACGATCGACGGCAAGTCGCAGGACACCGTGATCGCGGTGCGCGAGCTCAATCAGGCCGGAATCGGCAGCTCGAGCAACTGGGTCAACGATCACATCGTCTACACCCACGGCTATGGGGTCGTCGCCGCGTACGGCAACCAGCGCACGGTCGACGGGCTTCCGGAGTTCATCGAGCACGGCATCCCGAGCACCGGCGACCTGGGCGAGTTCCAGCCGCGGGTGTACTTCGGCGAGGCCTCGCCGGACTACTCGATCGTCGGCGCCCCGGAGGGGGCGACCCCGGCCGAGCTCGACTACCCGTCGGGAACCGAGGAGAACAGCCAGAACGCCCAGTTCACCTACGACGGCAACGGCGGGCCGACGCTCGACGGCATCTTCAAGAAGCTCGTCTTCGCCATCAAGTTCCAGTCGGAGCAGATCCTGCTCTCGAGCGATGTCAACGAGAAGTCGCAGATCCTCTACGACCGCGACCCGCTCACGCGCGTGCAGAAGGTGGCGCCGTACCTGACCCTCGACACCGACCCCTATCCGGCGGTGGTCGACGGCAAGATCGTCTGGATCGTCGACGGCTACACGACGAGCGACCAGTACCCGTACTCGAAGGTCGAGCAGCTCTCGAACGCGATCGCCGACACCTACACGCCGACCCCGCTCTTCGCGGTCGACGACATCAACTACATCCGCAACTCGGTGAAGGCCACGGTCGACGCCTACACCGGTGAGGTCACGCTCTACGCCTGGGACGACAGCGACCCGATCCTCAAGACCTGGCAGAAGATCTTCCCGACCACGATCCAGCCGATGAGCGAGATGAGCCCCGAGCTCATGAGCCATGTGCGCTACCCCTCGGACCTGTTCAAGGTTCAGCGGGCGATCCTCGGCACGTACCACGTGACCGACCCGGGTTCGTGGTTCCAGAGCGACGATGCGTGGATCACGCCGCCGGACCCGACGCAGCCCTCGGCCAGTGCCAAGCTGCAGCCGCCGTACTACCTGACGATGAAGGTTCCGGGGGCGGAGACCTCGGCGTTCACGCTCTACTCGACCTACATCCCGCAGGAGTCCGGGGACAATGCGCGCAGCATCCTCACCGGATATCTCGCGGTCAACGCGGACGCCGGCTCGACGCCGGGGACGATCTCGCCCGACTACGGCAAGTTCACCCTGCTCACGCTGCCCAAGGCGGAGACGGTGCCCGGGCCCGGTCAGGTGCAGAACAACTTCAACTCCGACCCGACGGTGTCGACGGAGCTCAACCTGCTCAGCCAGGGCTCGACGGATGTCAAGAAGGGCAACCTTCTGACGCTACCGGTCGGTGGCGGGCTGCTCTACGTGCAGCCGGTCTACATCCAGTCGACCGGTGAGACGAGCTATCCGCTGCTCAAGAAGGTGCTCGTAGCCTTCGGTGACAAGATCGCCTTCGAGTCGACACTGGACGCCGCACTCGACTCGATCTTCGGGGGCGACTCCGGAGCCCAGGCCGGCGACAACGAGACGCCGCCGGATGAGGGCGAGGAGCCGGGCACTGAGGAGCCGACGACACCGACGGACAACGCCGCGCTCGATGCGGCGCTCAGGGATGCCGCTGCAGCCCTCAAGGAGCGGGAGGCCGCCTACGCGGCCAACGACCTCGTCGCGGCGGCCGAGGCCGATGAGAAGCTGCAGGATGCCCTTGAGCGGGCGCTTGCCGCCTCCGGGGTCACCCCCTGACGCGCTTTCGGTCCCGAACTTCTCGGGTCGAGCCTGTCGAGACCGCAACCTCGGGTCTCGACAGGCTCGGCCGGAGAGGATGCGGTCTCGATGGGAGAGGATGCGGTCTCGCCCGGAGGGACGGGTGGGATCCACTGTGCTAGAGTTGACCTTCGTGCCGCGGGGTGGAGCAGTTCGGTAGCTCGCCGGGCTCATAACCCGGAGGTCACAGGTTCAAATCCTGTCCCCGCAACGCAGTGCCTGTCAGGTTCGCCTTGATGGGCGACAAAGGCCCGGAACCGCAAGGTTCCGGGCCTTTGTCATGTCACGGCCAACTGGTGCCGAAGCCGTCATAGCTGCGCACCTGTTCGCCTGTTGCGAGGTCGACCACGATCGTCATGATGTTTGTCGGTTTGGCGAACGGGTAGTAGCCGTCCGACGTGCTCTTGCCGGCATCCGGACTGACCGCTATGGCCGCGTACTGGCCGTTCGGGGAGACCGTGAAGCTGTCGATCGCTCCGGCATCCGGCGGAGTATACACGATGCGCCCCGTGGTGCCGTCGTCAACGACGAGGAAGCTTCGCGAGCTCGTCAGGTCTGCGGAGAGGAAGACGACCGACTGCACTCTCGTGTGTCCGTCCGGCAGGAGCGCGGGAGTGGAGGAGTACGGGATCTCGCCGTCGACGGGGGAGGGGGTGATCCGCGTCTCGGTTCCATCGGCGAGGGAGACCACGATGCTGCCGAACGCATCCTTGACCAGGAGCGCGGAACCGTCGGGCGAGACATCATCGAGCTCGGTCCAGGTGCCGATCGGCGTGGGCACCCCGGGGGCGGCGGCGTCGAAGAGCAGGACCGTCTGGTCGAAGGTCTGTGCAGTGAACTGCGAGGTACCGGGAAGGAACATCCAGTCGAGCACCCCGAGGTTCGACCCGTCGAGTGCGGCGACCGGAGTCACCTCATGCGTGCCGCCCAGGTCGACGAGCATGAGCGCGTTGGTGGGATCGCCGTCCTGACCGGTGAGAATGAATCCGACGAATCCGGTTGTGGGGGAGGCCCTCAGCCGTTCGACCTGCACCGCCGGCGGCAACCGGAGCTGTTCCGTCGCACCGTCGTCGAGGCTCACGAGCGTGACCGTTCCGGTGCGGTCGGCCGCCATTGTGACGACGACGAGCGCGCGGCCGACGACCGTGAAGTCCTGGATGCGATCCGCCGAGTAGACGACCTTCTTCTCGACCGCTTCCGGACCGAAACCGATGCCGGTCCGAAGGATCGTGTCCTTCCCGCCCACCGCCGGGTCCGCCCGGTCGAGGTAGTACACGGAGGCTGCGGCGGTCGTGAAGCGGTGTTCGAGCGTCGAGGTCGCCGTGTGCTGCACGCCGGCGGCCTCCGTGATCGTCACGCGGTACTCGGTGG
Organism: Leifsonella bigeumensis; assembly: GCF_039537265.1. NCBI lineage: Bacteria > Bacillati > Actinomycetota > Actinomycetes > Micrococcales > Microbacteriaceae > Leifsonella > Leifsonella bigeumensis. The sequence continues at coordinate 122,024 of NZ_BAABAE010000004.1, forward strand.
AGTAGTCGAGCCTCGTGGTGAATCGGATTGCGATCACCGCCCCGGAGGTCGACACGTCGAAGGGCACCTCAGGTGCCACCGTGACCTGGTCGGCCCGGATGTCGGCGAGCGGCTCGTTCGCGAACAGCCTCAGTTGCTGCCCCGGCAGGGCCGCGACCGCCGCGGTGTCGACCTGGGCATCCGACAGTCGCGGGCCCTGGAACCAGTCCAGGGTGAAGAAGGTTCCGCAGAGTACGAGGAGGGTGGTGACGAGAATGGTCAGGGTTCTCCGGAACCGGCGGACATCCGGGAGCCGCCCGCCGTCAGTAAAGGTAGGGCTCATCGGGTTGCTGCACGGTCTTCGTGCTCGTGGGCACGAGGGCTATGGGCTGGGCGCTGGCCGCGCTGGGATTGGTCTCGAACCCTCCGGTCACCTGTACCCAGTCGTCCTTGTGGAAGCTGGAGGTCCAGTCCGGCAGGTACACCGGGACCCCGATCGGCTGGGCGTCGACCGCGCAGCAGGTGATGATGAAGCGCGAGACATAGAAGACGTTCTCCGGATCGTCCGGGTCGGGGGTGACGAACCCGACGACATCCGCCGGTTTGCCGCTGTAGAAGACCGGGTCGGAGGTTTGACGCAGGAGGGAGGCCCAGTCCCGCACGGTGAACCGCTCCGAGGCACCGGCGGGGGCTACCGCATCCGCCGACTGGGGCGTGTCGAGAACGTTCGTGCTGTTGATCTCGCGCTGGTCGGCGGTCGCGCTCGTGAGGGTGGCCGGCGGGACGATCACGAGCGCGAGGGCGATCGCAGCGGTCACGATGGTGGCGGATGCCGTGATCCAGCGGCGCAGGCCGCTCGACGCCGACGCTTCGTCCTGGGTCTCGTGGTCGTGGTCGTGGCCGTGCCGTGAGCGGGGCACGAAGCTCGCGACGAGGAAGACGAGCCCGAAGGCGGCCATGATGACCGTGAAGACGATGTAGCGGGGGTGGATGTAGAGCAGCAGCTGGTTCGTCGTGGCGAGCCATACCGTCGCCACGATCGTGGCCGCGGTGAGGGCGATCCCGTTCCAGCGGCGCCAGTCCCTGCGGGTGCGGTGTCTAGGCGACATAGTTGACCACCAGCCCGACGAGGGCGCTCAGGAGCGCGACGACGACCGTGAGCTGGACGAGTGTCTTCGTCGTGAATGTCGTACGCATGAGGCTCAGCATCTTGATGTCGATGATGGGGCCGAAGACGAGGAAGGCGGCGATCGAACCGGGGAGGAAGGTGCTCGCGAACGGCAGGATGAAGAACGCGTCGACGTTGGAGCACACCGAGATCACGAAGGCGAGCAGCATCATCACCAGCACCGACCAGAGCGGGTTGCTGCCGAGGCCGATGAGCACCGAACGCGGGACGGCGACCTGCACGAGACCGGCGAGGAGTGAGCCGATGAAGAGCGCTGGCATGATGACGGCGGCCTCGCGCGTGAACAGGTCGATGCTCGAGCCCAGCCGGCTGGTTCCGTGCTCGTGCCGGTCCGGCATCCGGCACTCTGCGGCGAAGCGCGAGGTGAGCAGGCTGTCCTGGTCGGGATGCCTGCTGAACAGCCATCCGAGGATGTTCGCGATGGCGAAACCGCCCACGAGGCGCGCCACGAGGATGCCGTCGTCGAACCCGAAGGCCTGGTGCGTCGTGATGATGGTGATGGGGTTGAGGATGGGGGCGGCGAGCAGGAAGGTCATCGACTCGGAGACCGTGAAGCCCTTGACGAGCAGGCCGCGCGCGAGCGGGACGTTGCCGCACTCGCAGACCGGGAGGAACATGCCGAGGAACGAGATGGCCGCGCGGCGCAGAACCGGATTGCGGGGGAGGGCGCGCATGACCCACGAGTCGGGGAGCCAGACCTGCACGAGGATCGAGAGCAGCACGCCGAGGATGACGAACGGCAGCGACTCGACGATGACGCTGATGCTGAGGGTCAGGAGGTCCTGGAGCTGGTTCGGGAGCGACCAGGGGCCGGTCTTCGAGGTGATCGCCCGTATGAGGAAGAGGCTCGCCAGGCCGACGACGCCGACTCCGATCCACGCCGCGCGCGCGGGACTGACCCGGGTGTGAGAACGCTCCGGGGGGCCGGTGCGAGTCTCGGTCTCGATCGCCACCCGTCGAGCCTAAGCCACTGGCGGGCGTTTGGCGGATGGCGCCCCGTGGCTATTCGGAGCCGCCGGTGACGTCCTGGTTCTCCCAGTCTTCGAGCTTCTGCGGGTCGATGCCGCACTCGCGGACCTCCTGCGCCAGCTTCTTGGTCAGGCGGGACTTGCCCGCGGCGACCGCCTCCTGGGTGGTGCCCACGAAGATCTGGCCGTCCTTCGACTCGCGGTTGACATCCGAGGCGTCCTGGCAGAGGTGGAAGACCGAGCCCGACTGGGTCCAGGTGACCTCGTCCTGGCCAGTGAGGAAGACGACGGCGTCGCGGTCGTTGGCGTAGTCCTCCTGCGAGGGCGCGTTCCAGTCGACCCCGAAGTAGGCCGCGACGAGCAGCAGCACGACGGCGATTCCACCGGCGATGCCCTTCTGCTTCCCGTCCATGTCCTTGTTGAGGAGGATCATGACGATGAGGGGCAGGAACGCGATGGCGGTCACGATCGCACCGAGCTGGTTCTGTACGAAGAAGCGGAACTTGTCCTTCTTCGAGGCCGGGTCGAGGCGGTTCGCCTTCTTCCAGAGCAGGGAGCCGCCGATGGCGAGGCCGGCGATGACGACCAGCAGGCCGATGAGCAGGATGAGGTGCCAGGTCTCGAAGGGGACCTGTCGCAGCAGCCAGAAGATCGCGAAGGCCTCGGTCGCGATGGCCAGAACCCACAGCACCGCGGCGATGATCCGGAAGCGTCCGGCCTTCGACTTCGACTCCGCAGTCGGCTTCCAATTGCTCTCGGTGCTCGACGTCTCGGCATCCGGCGTCGACTCGACCCGGACGACCTTCTTGGTGCGTTTGGCCATTTCCATCCCCTTGGTCTTGGAGGCACCAGCATATCGGGAGCGCGGGGTTCGCGGCCTCCTGAATCTCTGGTCAGTCCGCGCTGAGGGCGAGCCCGGTCAGCTCCGCGAGCTCGTCGAGACCCAGTTCACCGAAGATCTCCCGCGCGACGACTCCTCGGGGGGTGATGTCGAACACCGCATAGTCGGTGTAGACGGTGTCGACGCACCCGATTCCGGTGAGCGGGTAGCTGCACTCATCGACGAGCTTGCAGGCCCCCTCCTTGGTGAACAGCTCCATGATGACGAACACCTGCTTGGCGCCGATCGCGAGGTCCATGGCGCCGCCCACGGCCGGAATGGCGTCCTCACCGCCGGTGTGCCAGTTGGCGAGGTCGCCGCTCGTCGAGACCTGGAATGCGCCGAGGACGCAGATGTCCAGGTGCCCGCCGCGCATCATGCCGAACGAGTCGGCGTGGTGGAAGTAGCTCGCGCCCGGCAGTTCGGTCACCGGGATCTTGCCCGCATTGAGCAGGTCGGGGTCGATCTCGTCGCCGACGGCGGCCGGGCCCATCCCGAGCATGCCGTTCTCGGTATGCAGGATGATCTCCCGATCGCTCGGCAGATAGTCGGAGACCTTCGTCGGGAGCCCGATACCGAGGTTGACGTAGGCGCCCTCCCGGATGTCGTCGGCCACCCGGCGCGCCATGTCGTCCCGCGTGAGCGGCCCGCGTGTGCGAACGGTCATTGTCCCTCCGTGGCCAGTGGCAGGCGACCGCCGACCTCGACGAGGCGTTCGACGAAGATGCCGGGGGTCACGACGGCCTCGGGATCGAGTGCTCCGACCTCGACGATGCGGTTGACCTGGGCGATCGCGGTGTGCGCGGCGCTCGCCATGAGGGGTCCGAAGTTGCGCGCCGTCTTGCGGTAGACGAGGTTGCCGAGCCGGTCGCCCTCGTGGGCCTTGATGAGAGCGAAGTCGGCCGTGAGGGCCTCCTCGAGCACGTAGTCCCTGCCGTTGATGCGGCGCGTCTCCTTGCCGTCTGCGAGGGTCGTGCCGAATGCCGTCGGGGTGAAGAAGGCGGCGATTCCGGCCCCTCCCGCCCGGATGCGTTCGGCGAGTGTTCCCTGCGGAACGAGTTCGAGTTCGAGTTGTCCCGCCCGGTAGAGCCCGTCGAAGATCTGCGAGTCCACCTGCCGCGGAAACGAGCAGATGATCTTCCTCACCCGGCCGGCACCGAGTAGCGCAGCGAGGCCGGTCGTCCCGTTCCCCGCGTTGTTGTTGACGATTGTGAGGTCGCCGACGCCATGCTCGAGGAGCGCGTCGATGAGCTCGACGGGCTGCCCGGCGGTGCCGAAGCCGCCGATCATGACGGTCGCGCCATCCGGGATGTCCCGGACGGCTGTGGCGGCGCTCTCGACGATCTTGGAGATCATGGCGCTACTTCGGCTCGCCGACGAACGCATGCGCATCGACCCAGGAGGGGAAGGAGATGGTCTTGGCGTCGATCACGATGGGTGCGGTGCGATCGCCTTCGAGCCACTGCCGCAACCCAGAGAGATCGTCGAGCGATCGGACGGTGATCCCGTCGCACCCGAAGCCGCGGGCGATCGCGGCGATGTCGGTCTCGGGGAACTCGACGACATCCAGCGGCAGCCCGGTATGACCGAAGTGGTGCACCTCGGCTCCGTAGGCGCTGTCGTTGTAGACGACGATGACCATCGGAAGTCCGAGCCGCACCGCCGTGTCGAGCTCGACGAGGCTCATCATGAACCCGCCGTCTCCGACCCCGGTGACCGGCAGTCGATCAGGTCGCGCGACCGCGGCACCGATGGAGGCCGCGAGGGCGAGACCGATGCACTGGAACCCGAGAGGGAGGCAGAAGCCCCGGTCATCCGGCACCTGCAGGTACATGGCCGTGTACTCGGTGTGGCTGCCGGCATCCGCGGTGACGATGCGCTCGGAGGGCAGGAGCTCATCGAGCGCCACGGCGAGCGTGCGCGGGTCGATGCGGGACTCCGAGACCCGCGGCTCGAACGGCTGGTCGCGCCACAGCCGCCCCGATGCGAGCGCTCTCGCCGTCTGCTGGGTGCGGAAGCCCTCGCGAGGCGTGCCGGCGGATCCGAGGGTTCCGGATGCGAGTTCGGCGGCGACGGCGTCCGCGGTCAGGCCGGCATCGCCCAGGACGGTCGATGTGACGCGGCGGTGCCGGGAGAACGCCGCGGCATCGGTATCCACCTGCACGACCGTCGTGTTCTCGACGAGTTCGCCGTTGCGGGTCGTCCACCGGTTGAGCGAGGCGCCGAAGGCGACGATGAGGTCGGCGGCCTGGATCAGCTCCGCCATGGCCGCGTTGGCGAAGCCGCCCATGACGTCGAGGTTCCAGGGGTCGTCGTTGAACAGCCCGCGAGCCATCGCGGTCGTCGCGAGAAGCGCACCGGATGCCGCGGCCAGCCGGATGAGCTCGTCGTGGGCGCTCAAAGCCCCGCGTCCGCCGAGGATCAGGGGTCGTTCGGCGGCGGCGAGTCGCGAAGCGAGGTCGGCGACCGCATCCGCAGAGGCGACCGAAGGCGACGGCGCGTCGGGCAGCGCGGGCGCGGAGCCGGTCCAGTCGAACTCGGCGGCCTGCACGTCGAGGGGGAGCCCCAGGAGCACCGGACGACCTGAGCGGGCTGCGAGGAACGCCTGGGCGGCATCCGCGAGTGCGGTCTGCGGACTCTCGAGCCGGAACGCGAGGGCACCGAGAGCCTCGGCCGCTGCGGCCTGGTCGATCCAGAAGTTGGAGGTCTTCATGGTGCGCGGGGTCTCCCCGGCGACGACGATCAACGGGGTGCGCGCCTTGACGGCTTCACCGATCCCGGTCATCGCGTTGGTGAGGCCAGGCCCCTGGTGGACGCTCACCACGGAGACCTTCCTGGCGAGGCGCGAGTAGCCATCCGCCATGGTGGTCGCACCGCCCTCGTGGCGTGCCGCGACGTAGCTCGCACCCCCGGCGACGAGCGCCGTCGTGACTTCGAAGTTGCCGCTGCCGGCTACCCCGAACACCCTGTCGACACCCCACTGGGCGAGTGCCCGACCGACCGCTTCGCTGACTTTCATGGTTCCGTGGGCGCTCATCGCTTTGCGGCCTTCTGGGTGGCGACGACGCCGGTGGGCTTGCTCGCCTTGGCGAGCTGGATCTGCTCGTAGACATGCGTGCGCAGTTCCGCGAAGCGCTTGCTCGAACGCGTCTCGAGCTGGTCGCGCTCATCCGGCAGGTCGATCCTCAGGTCGTCCTGCACGACGGTCGGCGAGTTGGAGAGCATGATGACGCGCTGCCCCAGGTACACCGATTCGTCGATATCGTGCGTGATGAACAGGATGGTCACGCCCAGCTTGTGCCAGATGTCCCGGATGAGGTCCTCGAGGTCGGCACGCGTCTGGGCGTCGACTGCGGCGAAGGGCTCGTCCATGAGCAGCACCTTGGGCCGGTAGGCGACAGCGCGGGCGATGGCGACGCGTTGCTGCATGCCGCCGGAGAGCTGCCAGGGGTAGCTCTTCGGGACGTGGGAGAGCTCAACGGCGGCCAGGGCATCCGCGACGAGTTTCTCGCGCTCGGCCTTCGGGACGCCCTGATTCTTGAGGGGGAGCTCGACGTTCGCCTGCACGGTCATCCAGGGGAACAGGCTCCGCCCGTACTCCTGGAACACGACGGACATCGCCTTCGGCGGCCCGGAGACCGGTGTTCCAGCGAGTTCGATGGAGCCCGACGTGGGGCTGAGAAGCCCGGCGATGCACTTGAGAAGGGTCGTCTTGCCGGCGCCCGAAGGTCCGACGATACAGATGAGCTCACCATCCGCGACGTCGAAGGTGAGGTTGCGCACGGCTTCGATCTCGCCGCCGGTGACCTGGTACACCTTCTTGAGATTCTTGATCGAGAGCATCGGTCTGGCAGTGGTGGTGCCCATGGTCGTCGTTCCCATTCCCTGGTCAGCTGTCACGTTGAACCTCCTTGAGCCCTCGGTACCAGCGCAGCACCATGCCTTCCGCGGCCTTCGAGATCATCGACAGGGCGATCCCGATGAGCCCGAGCACGATGATGCCGCTCCACATCTCGGGGATCGCGAAGCTGCGCTGGTACAACACGATGGTGAACCCGAGCCCGGACGATCCGCCGAACATCTCGGAGATGACCATGAGGATGAGGCCGATGGACAGGCTCTGCCGGACCCCGGCCATGATCTGCGGGCTCGCGGCTGGCAGCACGAGGTGCCTCAGGCGGGCGAACCCGTCGATGCGGTAGGTGCGGCTCGTGTTGACGAGAACCTCATCGACCGCCCGCACTCCTTCGACGGTATTGAGCAGCACCGGCCAGATCGCCCCGGAGACGATGACGGCGATCCTCATCTGGTCGGTCGGCCCGATGAGCAGCAGGAACAGGGGGACGAGGACCGGTGGCGGAATGGCCCGGAAGAACTCGAGGAGAGGCTCGGTGAGGCTGCGAAGCCAGCGGAAGGAGCCGATGAGCACGCCGAGCACGATTCCGAGCACGATCGTCGCGATGAGGCCGATGATGAGCCGGATGACGCTCGGGATGAAGTCGGTGACGAATCGTGGACCCGCCCACACCTCGAAGAAGGTCTGGCCGAGTTCACCGGGGGTGGGGACGAAGAAGTTCTTCGGCCCGAGCGTCAGGATCCACCAGATGAGGACGAGCAGGATGGGGAGCCCGACGAAGTAGGCCACGCGCTTGACGATGCTCATGCGACGACCTCGCTGCGGATCGAACTGTGCCAGGAGAGGAGCTTCCTCTCGAGGAAGCGCATGACGAGGTTGATGATGATGCCGATGACGCCCGTGGCGACGATGAGGGCGTACATCTCGGGGACGGCGCCGCCCGACTGGGTCAGGGCGATCTGATAGCCGAGGCCGGGGCTCCCGATGACGAGTTCTGCCGTGATGGCCAGGATGAGAGCGACCGCGGAGGCGAGGCGGATGCCGGTCATGAGGTAGGGGAGGACCGTGGGCCAGACGACGTACCTGGCCCGGGCGAACAGGCCGAGGCCGTAGCTGCGGGCGGTGTTGTCGGCGACCGGGTCGACATCCGCGACGCCGTAGAGCACCTGAAGGAGCACCTGCCAGAAGGAGGCGTAGATGATGAGGAGCAGCGAGGACTCGATCTTGACACCGAGGAGGAGCACGGCCAGTGGGATGAGGGCGACGGACGGGATCGGCCGGAGGAACTCGATGGTCGTGTAGGTGGCCTTGCTGAGGAACGAACTGGACCCGATGAGGAGCCCGAGGATCACGGCCGAGACGACGGAGACGCCGAGACCGATCGTCCAGGCGAGCATGGTCTCGCCGACGTCGCCCCAGAACGCCGGTTGGCCGAGGTAGTCGACGAGGGTCTTCAGGACCGTGCTGGCCGGCGGCAGGAACCTCTCCTGCACGATCCCGAGCCGGGGGGTCAGCTCCCAGGCGAGCAGGAACAGCAGGATGCCGGTGATCCCGAGGACCGGTCCGGTCACTTTCCGGGAGGGCATCCTGCTGCTCGAGCTCGTCACTGGGTTCGACCTTCTTATCTCAGAACGGTGTTGTCTCTGTGCTGCGAGGCTGCCACTACGGCAGCAGGGCGTCGAGGTCCGGAGCCTTGGAGAGCGTTCCGTAGCCCGCCGCAGCAGCACCCAGCTTGGTGAGAGCGTCGCGGTTGAACTCCACGTTGAACTTCGGCAGAACCATGGCGTCGAGCTGGTCGAGCGTCATCTTCGTGTAGGTCGTGACGATCTGCTTGACCTCGTCCGGGTGGCTGTCGGCGTACTCGAGCGACTTGTTCATCGCCGTCTGGAAGGCCTTCACGAGTTCGGGCTTGTTCTGGTAGTTCTCGAGCGTCGTAAAGTAGCCTGCGATGTCCAGTCCGGGATCGAAGTCGGAGAAGTTGTACGTGATGACGCGTGCCCCGTTCGCAACGGCCGAGTCGAGGAACGGTGCGAGGATCCACGCTGCATCGACCTGGTTGTTGGTGACCGCAGCCTCGGCATCCGGGAACGCCACCTCGACGAACTTGATCGTCGAGGAGTCCCCGCCATCATCGTCGACGACCGTGCGGATGGTCGTGTCGCCGATGTTGGAGAGGTTGTTGACCGACACGGTCTTGCCGGAGAGGTCGGCCGGAGTCTGGATGGGCGAGTCAGCGTTCACGATGACGGCGCCGAAGTCCGGGTTGCCCGCCGTCGAGTTGCCGTTGGCGACGTACTTGAGCGCGAGCCCCTGGTCGTTGGCGACCATGCCGGAGACATAGTTGCCGAAGGCGAAATCGTAGCTGCCTGCAACGACGCCGGGGACGGACGCTGCACCACCGGTGGTCGGCTGGACCGTGACGTCGAGACCTTCGTCGGAGAAGAAGCCCTTTTCGACGCCGAGCCAGATGGGGGCGGTGTCGACGATGGGAATGACGCCCACGGTGATCTTGGTGGGCTGGTCGGCGCTGGGCGCGTCGTCACCGTTCCCGGCGGGGGCTCCGCAGGCGGCGAGTGCGAGGACGGACGCGAAGGCAAGTCCGGCCATTAGTGCTTTCTTCATGGTCACTCCTTTGTGATGGCAAAACTTCACCAGATGCAGACTTGTTCGGGATGCGAACGAGTGTTCTCAAGACAATACAATCTTTCTGCGCTGTTCGTCAAGCGGCTCGGATCGCGCAGGCGCCTGCGGAGTACAGATCCCCGGCGCGAAGGCACGACACAGCCCGAGGCTTCCGTTCGGCGGGAGCCTGGGGCGATGGATGCGGACAACCGCAGGAAGGCGAGATCGCCTCTGAGGCGGAGCCCCACTACCGGGACGCGCCGACGTCAGAGGGGGTGGCTGGTGGGGCTCAGTCCGTGGCTGGATGGCTTCGAGAACGGGCGTGAAGCCGTGAGGTCCTCGCTGATCCGCTCGGCGGCGAGCCGCAGCTGCGGCAGGAGGTTCTCCTCGATGGACTCGATCGTGTGACTGTTGGCCGTCGTCGAGACGTTGATGGCGGCGATGGTCTCGCGACCATGGAAGATCGGCGCGGCAATCGACCGCAGGCCGTTCTCGAGCTCCTGGTCGACCATGGCCCAGCCCTGCTCGCGAACGCGGTCCAACTCTGCGACGAGGGCGTCACGCGTGCGGATGGTGTGCGAGGTGAGTCCCTCGAAGTCGATCCCGTCGAGTTGCCGGGCAAGGTCGTCGGGCGTGAGAGAGGAGAGCAGCACGCGCCCCATCGAGGTCGCGTAGGCGGGGAACCGTGTCCCGATGTTGATGCGCACCGACATGATCCGTCGGGTGGGAACGCGGGCGACATAGACGATGTCGGGGCCGTCGAGGACGGAGGCCGAGGTGGACTCGTGGATGCTCGCCGCGAGCTGCTCGAGGTGCGGCTGGGCGATCTCCGGCAGGGTGAGGGCGGAGAGGTAGCTGAAGCCCAGCTCCAGCACGCGTGCGGTGAGCGAGAACATCCGCCCGTCCGTCTTGACGTAGCCGAGCTCGAGGAGCGTGAGCAGGAAGCGCCGGCTCGTCGCGCGCGTGAGCTCGGTGCGCCGGGCGATGTCGCTCAGGGTCATCTCGGGGTGGTCGGCGTCGAAGCTTCGGATGACGGCGAGGCCACGCGCGAGCGACTGGACGTACTGCCCGCTCGGGTCGGGTGAACGGCCGGTGGATTCGGTCATCCCACTATCCTCCATGCTCCCGAGCGATGCGTTGCCGTGGCTCGCTCACCGTTCGAGCACAATCGCGAGCCCCTGCCCCACGCCGATGCAGATCGCGGCGACGCCGACGCCGCCACCGCGGCGGGCGAGCTCATGCGCGACGTGGCCGACGATACGCGCTCCGGATGCGCCGAGCGGATGTCCGATGGCGATCGCGCCGCCGTGGATGTTGACCTTCTCCGGATCGAGCTCGGGCCAGAGCTTCAGACAGGCGAGGCTCTGCGAGGCGAAAGCCTCGTTGAGCTCGACGACGTCGACATCCGCCCAGGTCTTCCCGGCGCGGGCGAGGGCTTTGTTGGCGGCCTCGACGGGCGCGATGCCGAAGATGTCGGGGTCGACGGCGTGCACCCCGCGGGAGACGATGCGCGCGAGCGGTTCGGTGTCGAGCGCGTTCTCCGCGCCGATCACGAGGGCGCCGGCGCCGTCGTTGAGGGGGGAGGAGTTGCCGGCGGTGACCGAGCCGGTCTCGCGGAAGGCCGGCTTCAGCGCGGCGAGCGCTTCGAGGGAGCTGTCGGCGCGGATGCCCTCGTCGCGTACGAGGTCGACCCCCGGTACCGCGACGACTTCGTGGTCGTAGACTCCGGCGTCCCATGCAGCGGCGGCGAGGCGGTGGCTGCGCAGCGCGAAGGCATCCTGCTCCTCGCGGGTGATGTCGTAGCGGTCGGCGAGGATCTCGGCGGTCTCGCCGAGCGGGATGCTCCACTGGCCGGGCATCCGCGGGTTGACCATGCGCCAGCCGAGCGTCGTGGAGTACATGGTCTCGTGGCCGGCCGGGTACGGCTTCGCCGGCTTGAGTACGACCCAGGGGGCACGGCTCATCGACTCGACGCCGCCGGCGAGCATGAGGTTCGCGTCTCCGGTCTCGATCGCCCGACTCGCCTGGATGATCGCCTCGACGCCGGAGCCGCACAGGCGGTTCGTCGTGGCGCCGGGCACCGAGGTGGGGAACCCGGCGAGGATGGCCGCCATCCGAGCGACGTTGCGGTTGTCCTCGCCCGCTCCGTTGGCGTCGCCGAGGATGATGTCGTCGACGCTCGCCGGGTCGAGGGAGGGGTTGCGTTCGAGGATCTGCGCGAGCACGGTGGCGGCGAGGTCGTCCGGACGCACTCCGGCGAGTGCCTTGCCGAGTCGACCGAAGGGCGTGCGGATCGCGTCGTAGACGAAACTGGCGGACATCCGACCCCCGTGTCATGGTGTGCGAGGAGCGCATTGTGCGCTCAGTGAACGAGTGTTCTTATGATGAGCGTATCATTGGGGCTACGACCCGGCAATGGAGCGAGAGGACGACCGCGTGCCCACCACAACGAAACTCACCACTCAGGTGGCCATTGTCGGCGGCGGCCCGGCGGGGCAACTGCTTTCGCACCTTCTTCGGCTCTCCGGCATCGACAGCGTAGTCCTCGAACTCCGCGACCGTGACTACACGATCCAGCGGGTGCGCGCCGGCGTGCTCGAGCACGGCGCCGTCGAACTGCTACGCGAGGTGGGACTCGGCGAGCGGCTCGACCGCGAAGGCCAGGAGCACCACGGGATCAACCTCCAGTTCGACGGGGAGCGCCACAACGTGTCGTTCCACGACCTCATCGGCCGATCCGTCTGGGTGTACGGGCAGCAGGAGGTCATCAAGGACCTCATGCAGGCCCACGATGCGGCAGGCACCCCGGCGCGCTACAGCGTCTCGGATGTCCGGGTCGAGGACATCTTGAGCGACACGCCCGTCGTGTACTTCACCCAGGACGGGCAGGACTACGAACTGCGGGGCGACTTCGTCGTCGGCTCGGACGGCGCGCACGGGGTCTGCCGGCCGACCATTCCCGCCGAGCACAAGAAGACCTACCGGCGCGACTACCCCTTCGGCTGGCTCGGGATCCTCGCCCATGTCCGTCCCTCGACCGAGGAGCTCATCTACTCGCTCCACGAGCGCGGCTTCGCCATGCACAGCATGCGCTCGGAGAAGGTCTCCCGTCTTTACTTGCAGGTCGACCCGCACGATGACATCGCGAACTGGTCGGATGAGCGCATCTGGTCCGAACTCGACACCCGGCTCGGCATCCCGGGCTGGACACTGCACCACGGCGAGATCTTCGACAAGAGCATCACCCCCATGCACAGCTTCGTGAGCGACCCGATGCGCTACGGTCGGCTGTTCCTCGCCGGCGACTCCGCACACATCGTGCCGCCGACCGGTGCGAAGGGACTGAACCTCGCGATCGCGGACGCCGCCTATCTCCACGAGGCGCTCACCGACTGGTATCGCGATGGCAGCGAGACCGGGCTCGACGAGTACTCGCCGCGGTCGCTGCGTCGCGTCTGGCAGATTCAGCACTTCTCGAGCTGGATGACGAGGATGCTGCACCGGTTCGACGAGTCGGCCGAGGGCGGGCATCCGGAGAACGTGGACTACGACTACCACGTGCAGCTCGGCCAATTGCGCCTGCTGACCTCCTCGGAGCGCGCCATGTCGCACCTCGCCGAGGTTTACACCGGCCTGCCGATGCTCACGCGTCAGCGTTGATGCCTCACTGACCTTCGGCGAGCACCTCCTGCGCGACGCGGAACGCGGAGTTCGCTGCCGGCACCCCGCAATAGATTCCGCTCTGCAGGATGATCTCCTTGATCTCGTCGCGACTCAGGCCGTTCGTGATCGCGGCCCGGATGTGCATGCCCAGCTCGTCGAAGTGCCCGTGTGCGATGAGCGCGGTGATCGTGATCGCGCTCCGGATGCGGCGGTCCAGCCCCGGCCGCGACCACACGTCCCCCCACGCGGTGCGGGTGATGAAGTCCTGGAAGTCGGCGGTGAAGTCGTCCATGCGAGCGTTGGCGGCGTCGACATGCGCGTCGCCGAGCACCTCACGGCGCACCCGCATCCCCTGCTCCCGCCTGATGTCGTCATTCAGGGCGTCGTGTGTCACGTGTTGCCTCCCGTTGTGAACTGCCTTCTATGATGTGCCTGCCAGGAAATGCTCGATGAGCCGGGTCGCCACGTGCTCCGGCTGCTCGGCCGGGGCAAGGTGCCCGGCATCCGCGATCTCAGTCGCGCGACCGCCCGGGACCGCTGCGGCGAACTCGGCCACGGCATCCGGGGTCGCGACCGTGTCGTATTGACCCGAGAGCGCGAGGAACGGCATCCGGAGTTCGCCGAGCCGTGGACGGGCGTCGTACTCGGCCAGCACCTCGCAGCACAGCGCATAGCTCTCGTCGTCGGCGTCGCTCAGCACGTGCAGAAGCGCGCTCGAGATGCGCGGGTTCGCGGCGATGAAGTCCGGCCCGAACCACCGGCCCGCCGAGGGGACGACAAGCGCGGCCGTCGACTGCGCGCGCACGAGTGCCGCCCGATCCAGCCATGCCGATGGCTCGCCGAACTTCGGGACCGAGCAGATGGTCGAGAGCGCGCTGACCCGATCCGGATGCCGCAGCGCGAGCTCGACACCGACCGCGCCGCCCAGGGAGACGCCGGCATAGCCGAAACGACGGTCGCCTCGCTCCCCGGCACCGTGTTCGTCGGCGAGCCGCAGCACCCCATCGGCGAGGTCGGCGAGCGTGAACGGCTCTGTGGCAGGCCGGGAGAGACCGTGACCGGGCAGGTCCCAGCTGAGGATCGAGAAGTGTGGCGCGAGCAGCTCGATGGCGTCGTCCCAGAGCGGCTCAGCGGTGCCGAGGGATGGCCCGAGCACGAGCAGGGGAGCGGCGTCCGAGCCGCTGTGCACGGCGGTGAGAGCGGGGATGCTCACAGTACCGGGCTCACAGTCCTGTGCTCCCGGTCGCCCGGACGTGCGCGAGCGCGCGGTCGATGAGCGCGTCGCTCGCGCCGAGGTAGGCGAGGGGGTCGAGCAGCTCCCGGATGCGCTCCGCGTTCCAGTCGGGCAGTGCGGCCTGCAGACGCCCGCCGAGCCCGTCCGGGTCGCCGGCGGACTCGGCGATGAGCTTCCGGACCGTGTCGGCTCCGAGGACGGGGCCGACGGCGAGGCTGACGCGTTCGCTCACGATGAGCGGGCCGGTCATGGCGAGATTGGCGCGCATCCGCTCCGGGTCGATCCGCAGACCTCCCGTGAGCTCGGCGGCGAGCGAGGCTGCACCGCCGACACAGCGGAGGAGTTCGCGCAGGTTCTGCCACTCGGCATGCCAGGCGCCGTCCGGCCTCTCATCGACCGCGATCGCGCTGCGGTGCAGCTCGGCAGCGAGGCCGGGGGCAGTGCGGGTCGCCGCGTGGATGAGCACACTGCGCGCGGGGTTCTGCTTCTGGGGCATGCTGCTGGAGCCGCCGCCGGTCGGCTCGTGCAGTTCGGAGATCTCGGTGCGCGAGAGCAGCGCGACGTCGACGCCGATCCTGCCGAGCGCGCCCGCCGAGCCGGCCAGGGCATCCGCGAGCCGCACGACGGGGGTACGCACTGTGTGCCACGGCAACGGCGGCGACGACAGGCCGAGTCGCGCCGCATAGACTTCGGCGAGTTCGACGGCGTGACCGGGGGCGAGCTCCTCGAACGACGCCAGCGTTCCGGAGGCGCCGCCGAGCTGCGCGGGCAGCGCCTCCGCGACCGCGGCGAGGAAGCCGCGCGCATCCGACACCCCCATGAGCCAGCCGGCCGCCTTGAGCCCGAAGGTGATCGGGACACTGTGCTGGGTGAGACTGCGCCCCGCCATGGGCGTTCCTCGGTGCTTCTCGGCGAGTGCGGCCAGGGCTGCGACCGTCGCGTCGAGATCGCCTGTGACGAGCCGGATGGCGCGCCGGGCGACGAGCATGAGCGCGCTGTCGAGGATGTCCTGGCTCGTCGCCCCGAGGTGAACGAACCGGGCGGCGCGGGGGTCGGCCGCGGTGACCGCGCGCCTCAGCTCGGCGACGAGCGGGATGACCGGGTTGCCTCCTGCGCGCGAGCCGGCCGCGAGGGCGACGAGGTCGAACCGCGCCGTGGCGGCCACCTCGCGGATGACCTGTGCCGCAGCATCCGGAACCGCGCCGACGGCGGCTCCGGCCTCCGCGAGGGCGACTTCGGCATCCAGCATCGCGCGCAGCACCGCGGGATCGCCTGTCTCGTCGGCGACCGGTGTGCCTGCCCAGGCGGGCGACAGGAGGCCGACATCCGCCGAGGCGGGGAGGTCATCCGAAGCCTGCTCATCCGAAGTCAAGGAAAACCGTCTCCTCGTCCCCCTGCAGGTGGAAGTCGTGATGCAGCGACCCGTCGGGCTGACGGGTTGCCATCAGGGTAGCCCGTTGCTCGGTGAGGAGCGAGGAGAGGAGGGGGTCTTTCGCGGCGAGCTCGTCGAAGCCGGGCAGGTAGATGCGCGAGTGCAGCTTGTCGGTGAGTCCGCGGGCGAAGACGAGACAGGCGAAGAACGGGGCGGATGCCGAACCGGCGAGCACGCCCGGCTCGACCGTCGTGAACGAGTACCGGCCGTCACGGGTCGTCGCCGAGCGCCCGAACCCGGTGAAGGTGTGTCCGTCGCGCGTCAGCGAGCCGCGGGTGCGGGGGATCTCGCCGCGCTCATCCGGTTGCCACAGTTCGACGAGCGCATCCGGGATCGGTGTGCCCGCGCCGTCGAAGACGGTGCCGCTGAGGCGCACGGCGCCCGGGTGGTGAGCGGGGACGAGCTCCCCGCCGCCCTCGTAGGGCAGGGCGTAGCCGAAGAACGGGCCGACGGTCTGGCCGGGGGTCGGCGGCGGTTTCCGGTTCATTCGTCGCCGCCTTCCGGCTCGGTCCAGGTTCGCTGCGGCCCGGTGAGCACGATGTCCCAGCGGTAGCCGAGCGACCACTCGGGGGAAGTGAGCTCGTGGTCGTAGTTCGCGACGAGCCGCGCGCGGGCGTCGTCGTCGACGATCGAGTTGTAGATCGGGTCGAGCGGGAACAGCGGGTCGCTGGGGAAGTACATCTGCGTGACGATGCGCTGGGTGAAGGCGTTGCCGAAGAGCGAGAAGTGGATGTGGGCTGGTCGCCAGGCGTTCGTATGGTTCTTCCAGGGGTAGGCGCCCGGTTTGATCGTGACGAACCGGTACGAGCCGTCGTCGCCCGTGATCGTGCGGCCGGTTCCGGTGAAGTTGGGGTCGATGGGCGCCGGATGCTGGTCCCGCTTGTGGATGTACCGCCCGGCCGAGTTCGCCTGCCACACCTCGACGAGTTGGTTGCGCACGGGACGACCCTCGCCGTCGAGCACGCGCCCGGTCACGAGGATGCGCTCACCGAGCGGCTCGCCGGAGTGCTGGAGGGTGAGGTCGGCTTCGATGTCGGCGACATCCGTGTGGCCGAAGGCGGGGGAGACGAGTTCGATCGTCTCCGGGTCGACGTGGTGCAGGTCCTTGGTGGGATGCCGCAATACGCTGCTTCGATACGGCGGGTAGTCGAGGGTGGTGCGGTCGTCGACGGGTTCGCCGCTCGCCCGGGCGGCCTGGTAGGCGGCTTTCTTCGCGTCGATCTCGGCGGTGATCTCGTGCTGGCTGGAGAGTTCGGCCACGGGTGCTCCTTCGTGCGTCGATGCGAGCGTGACATCTTTGCCGGGCGGACTCAACGAGTGGTTTCCGCTCAGTGGAAGTCACTGATGCCGTGACGGGCCATGAGCGCGGCGAGGTCGTCGGCCAGGCCGGCTGCCGCGCGCGAGAGCACCGGGACGAGGCGCGCGGGGTCGGCCCTCGCGGTGTGGGTGACGACGCCGACCGCAGCGAGCGGGGCGGCATCCGGATGTCCGACGGCGATGTCGGTGGATGATGTGTCGGTGGATGCGCTGCTGCCCGGGCTGCGAACCGGCACCGCGATCGAGGTGTTGCCGAGCGTCTGCTCCTGGTGGGTCACGCTGTAGCCGCGCTCGCGGATCTCCCGCAGCTGCGTGCGCAGGCGTGGTTCCGAGGTGATGGAGAACGTCGTCGGCCGTTCGAGGCGGCGGGAGAAGTATGCGGTGAGATAGTCCTGACCCTGCCAGGCGAGCAGCACCTTGCCGACGCCCGTCGTGTGCAGCGGAAGCCGTCCGCCCATCCGGCTCATCGTGGGCACCGAGTTCGGGCCGACGAGCCGCGCGACATAGAGGGCCTCGAAACCGTCGAGGATCGCGAAGTGCACGTTCTCGGCCGTGGCCTCATAGAGCGTGAGGAGCCAGGGGAGCGCGGTCTCGCGAAGCTCCAGGCTGATCGGACTGATCTCGCCGAGTTCCCAGAGGCGGCGCCCGACGGTGTAGCGCCCGTCGGCGGCGCGGTCGACGAGGCCGGTCTTCGCGAGCTCGGCGAGCATCCGGTGGGTGGTGGATGCGGCGAGCCCCGAACGCGCGGAGAGTTCGGTGAGCGTGAGGCGCCGGTGGGCCTCATCGAAAGCGGTGAGGATGCGTGAGGCGCGGGCGAGGGCGGAATCGCTGTCCGCTGCGCCGCCCGCCATCCGGCAATTCTACTCAGTGGAAGCGCCGTCGCCCGATCTGAACTCGTCCGCCCGTCGTCCCAAATGAAGGCATTTCGTGCCGCGCGCGCGATCCAACGTTGTGACTACGGCGATGGCAGACTGAAATGCCTTCATTTGGGACAAGACTGGATGCCGCGCAGGGTGACCCACCTCCTAGGCTTGAGTCATGACCGACGACTCCACCGCGATCGCCGTCGCCCAGTTCGCGCCGGGCGACGACACCGCCCAGAACCTCGCGGACATCCGCTCGCTCGCCACCCGCGCTGCGGGCCGCGGCGCGAAGCTCGTCGTCTTCCCCGAATACTCCTCCTTCTTCGTGCCCGAGCTCGGGGAGCGCTCGGTCGCCGCCGCCGAACCGCTCGACGGGCCCTTCGCCACCGCGCTCGCCGCGCTCGCCGCCGAGCTGGGCATCCACCTCGTCGCCGGCATGCTCGAGACGACCGTCGATCCGAAACGTTTCTCGAACACACTCCTCGCATTCGACGGCTCCGGGAGCCTCGTCGCGAAGTACCGCAAACTGCACCTCTACGACGCGTTCGGACAGAAGGAGTCCGACTGGGTCGTCGCCGGCCCCGTCGAACAGCCGGAGACCTTCGCGCTCGGCGGGCTCACCGTCGGCCTGCAGACCTGCTACGACGTGCGCTTCCCCGAGGTCACCCGCCGGATCGTGGATGCCGGCGCCGACCTCATCCTGCTTCCGAGCGAGTGGGTGCGCGGTCCGCTCAAGGAGCACCACTGGCGCACCCTCGTCACGGCGCGCGCCCTCGAGAACACCGTCTACCTCGTCGCGGCCGACCAGGCGCCGCCCGTCGGTGCGGGTAACAGCATGATCGTCGACCCCATGGGCATCGAACTCGTCACGATCGGCGAGAACACGGATGTCGCCCTCGCCTGGGTCTCCGCCGCCCGCATCGCCGAGGTGCGCGCCGTCAATCCGGCGCTCACGCTCCGGCGGTTCGGCGTCACCCCGCGCTAGACCGCTCCTGAGGTCTGCTCCTAGCCCACCAGGTCCCATTCTCCCGTTGACTCGGGCCATTTTGTGGGTACCGCTGCATGACTACCCACAAGATGACCCGAGTCAACGAAGGAAATGACGCGCAGGAGGCCAGTGAGAGCAGACTCACGGCTCAGCGATGCAGGTCGGCCAGCTGCGCGGATGCCCGCTCCAGCACCTCGGTCTTCTTGCAAAAGGCGAACCGGATGAGCGAGCCGTACTCGTCCCGCCTCTCCGGCCGCACGAAGGCGGTGACCGGAATGCCCACCACTCCGGCGAGTTCGGGCAACCGGCGACAGGCTTCGTCTGCGTCGGTGAAGCCGAGCGGGGCGGCATCCGCGATCACGAAGTAGCCGCCTCGCGGGCGTGAGACCGTGAACCCCGCGGCGACGAGCCCGGCCGACAGCAGGCCGCATTTCGCCTCGAGTGTGGCGGCGGCATCCGCGAAGAAGGAGTCGGGGAGGCCGAGCCCGACGGCGATCGCCGGCTGGAACGGCGCACCGTTGACGAAGGTGAGGAACTGCTTGACGGCGAGGATCGCCTGGATGAGCTCTGCCGGCGCGGTGATCCAGCCGATCTTCCAGCCGGTCGTGCTGAAGGTCTTGCCGCCGCTCGAGATGCTGACGGTGCGTTCACGCGCACCGGGCAGGCTCGCGATCGGTATATGCCGTTCGCCGAATACGAGGTGCTCGTAGACCTCGTCGGTCACGATGATCGCGTCGTGCTCGTGCGCGAGTTCGACGATCAGTTCGAGCGTCTGCCTGCTCAGGATGCTGCCGGTCGGGTTGTGCGGGTCGTTGATCAGGATGATGCGGGTGCGGTCGGTGACCGCCGCACGCAACTCGTCGTGGTCGGGCTGGAAGTCGCTACCGCGCAGCGGCACCGTGACGTGGCGCACGCTTGCGAGCCCGGCGATGGCCGCGTAGGAGTCGTAGAACGGCTCGAGCGTGACGAGTTCATCGCCCTCCTCGGTGAGCGCGAGGATGGTCGCCGCGAGCGCCTCGGTCGCCCCCGCGGTGACCAGCACTTCCCGGTCGGGGTCGACGCCCAGCCCGTAGAAGCGCTCCTGGTGAGCTGCGATCGCGTTGCGCAGCACCGGCATTCCGAGGCCGGGCGGGTACTGGTTGACCCCGTCGCTGATGGCCTGCCGTGCAGCCTCGAGCACCTCGGCCGGGCCGTCCTCGTCGGGGAAGCCCTGCCCGAGGTTGATCGCACCGGTCGAGACCGCGAGGGCGGACATCTCCGCGAAGATCGTGGGCCGCTGCTCGCCGTCGTCGCCGAGCAGCATAGCTCCGCGCGCCGCTCGCTGCCAGGAACCATGCACCGTCATACCGCCACGCTAGCGCGACTTGTGGATAACTTTGGCGCGCTGCCACTTGCGTGCTCTACTCTCGATCCCCATGGGGTTTCGGATGCTGCGCACTGCAGCCGCGTTGGCCGCCGTCCTGCTGTTGGCCGGTTGCATACCCGGCGAACCCGTCATCACGCCCGAGCCCGACCCGGATGCGACACCCGTCTTCGCCTCCGATGAGGAGGCGCTCGCGGCGGCGACCGAGGCGTATGCGAAGTACCGAGAGGTGCTCGACAAGATCTTCATCGGCGGCGCGACTGATCTAAGCCAACTCGAAAACGTCGCCACGGGTGATCAATTGCAGACTGAATCCGACGCATTTGCGGAGGTCAATGAGCGGGGGTTGCATAGCTCGGGCGGGACCACTTTTGAAGTTCAGGAGCTTCAGCAGTATGACGCCGGTGCTTCCGATGGCAAGTCGATCATCATCGTCTACATATGCGAGAACGTATCTGCGGTTGATGTATTTGATCAGTCGGGAGCGTCGATCGTTTCGAGTACCCGCCCGGACACTTCGTTATATGAGGTGACATTTGATTGGGCAACCAAGATGAACGATTTGCTTGTCTCGCATAAGGAACTTTGGTCAGATCAGCCATGCTGAGGGTCGCGAGCGTAATTTGCATTGCCATCACAGTCGGTGGCTGGATAGCGATTAGCCAGACCAGCGCTGCGGCGGCCGCGGGAACTTGCAGTGACCTGTCCGCGCAGACAACTGGTTGTCCAGAGGTAACCGTTGAGGTCGACCCGGACGAGGTCATCCTCGAGGGCGAGGTCGACATCCCCAGCACGACCGACCCGCGGGCGGCAGGTCCGAGCGGTCCGGCGCCCACGATGCCGCCGCTCACGGTCGATCGGCCGGACTACACGGTCACCATGCCGGTGACGCTCTCCGACCTCGCAAGGTTCCGCCCGGACCCCGGCACCGATCACATGCAGCCGAACCGCTGGATGGTCGTCGGGCTCGACACCAACTTCTACGCGCGCGCCACGCAGCACGTCAAGTCGGGGACGCTGCTCGGTCGCCCCGCATCCGTGCGGTTCACGCCCGTGCGCTACCGCTGGGCCTATGGCGACGGCGCGACCCGCACCACCGCAACCCCCGGGGCGACCTGGCAGGTGCTCGGCCTCCACGAGTTCGATGCAACCGCGACGAGCCACGTCTACCGCAACCCCGGCACCTACTACATCGACCTCACCATCGGGTACGCCCCCGAGTACCGCTATGCGGACGGGACCGAGTGGATCCCGGTCTCCGGTGTCATCTGGGTCCCGGCGAACCGGCTCGTCGCCGAAGCGGCAGCTGGGGCGAAGACCGTCCTGGTCGAGGATGAGTGCACCATCAACCCGTCCGGGCCGGGCTGCTGACTCGCGGCGGCTGACTCGCCGTCGATTCCGGGTCGGCCCGCGCTGGATCGCTCCTTCGTCGGCCCCGCCCGGCACACTCAGGCAGACTGGTCGGCGGGCTCTCAGCGCAGACAAATACAATGTTCAGGCTGCGGTTGGATGCTGAGCCTGCTTGGAAGGAGCACCCGATGACTGAGAACCCCCAGACCCCCGGTGAGAACCAGACCCCCGGTGAGAACGAACCCACGCCGATGAGCACCGCTCCGATCGAACCCACCCGAGCCGAGACGGCGCCGATCGATCCTGCACAGGCCGAGACGGTACCGATCTCCCCGGCATCCCCATCGCACGCTCCCAACAGCACAGCTCCGGTCAGCCCTGCTCCGGTCAGCCCCACTCCGGTCAGTACAGACGAGAAGTGGGCTCCCGCTGCACCCTCCGCTTCCGCCGCGAAGAAGTCCGGTTCGCTCGGTGTCGTCGCCGCGCTCGCCGTGGGCGCGCTCGTCGGCGGCGTATCCGGTGCGGGCGTCGCCGTGTGGGCCGTCACTTCCAGCATCCACTCGAACACCACGGCCACCGGAACCGGGGCGCCCGCGACCATCACCGTGAACGACGCGGCGGATGCCTCGCTCGTCACCGCGATCGCCGCGAAGGCAGGTCCGTCAGTCGTCACCATCTCGGTCCGGGGCAATACCGCGGCGGGAACGGGTTCGGGCGTCATTCTCACGGAGGACGGCTACATCCTCACCAACACGCACGTCGTCACGCTCGACGGAGAGTCGGCGCATCCCGACATCAACGTGGAGACCTACGACGGGCATCTCTACACGGCGAAGCTCGTCGGCACCGATCCGATCACAGACCTCGCGGTCGTCAAGGTCGAGGGAACCTTCCCGGCGCTCCAGTTCGCCGACTCGAGCAAGCTCAACGTCGGCGATCTGACCGTGGCGATCGGTGCTCCTCTCGGACTCTCCAACACCGTGACGAACGGCATCGTGAGCGCGCTCAACCGCAGCATCACGGTCTCCTCGTCTGCGGCGCCCGACGAGGGCGACAGCCAGAACCCCGACGGCAACGGCGGCAGCGGCCCGTTCAACTTCTGGGAGTTCCCGGGCCAGGGCGGCAACGACGGCGAGCAGCAGGTCCCGTCGGCCGCGCAGCAGGCGAACATCTACCTTCCCGTCGTGCAGACGGATGCGGCCATCAACCCCGGCAACTCCGGTGGCGCACTGCTCGACAAGGATGGCAAGGTCATCGGCATCAACGTCGCGATCGCCGGCACCGGCTCGAACACGGGCACCCAGTCCGGCAGCATCGGCGTGGGTTTTGCGATCCCGTCGAACCTGGCCAAGCGCGTCGCCTTCGACCTCATCAACGACGGCACGGCGACGCACGGTCTGCTCGGCGCCACGATCATGGATGTCACAGGTGACAGCGCCATCAAGACGAAGACCTTCGTGGGTGCGAGCGTCCAGTCGGTCACGAATGGCGGCGCCGCGCAGAAGGCAGGCATCCGCAAGGGCGACATCATCACCGGCTTCAACGGGCTTCCGATCACCGGAAGCAACGACCTCACCGCTCAGGTTCGGGCCGCCGAGGCCGGGTCGGATGCGACGGTCACCTACGTGCGCAACGGCAAGGCCACCACGGTGTCGGTGACGCTCGGCGAGTTGAAGTAAGCAACCGTCCCGAGCGCGGCGCATCACGAAGGGAGCCAGCAGGATTCCCGCCCTGGTCTGCCATAGTTGACGCATGGCTGAACAGGACGATCCGCACCCCGCGGTCTCCTACGTGATGCCCGTGCTCAACGAGGCCGGTTACATCGAAACCGCCATCCGTTCCGTGCTCGACCAGGACTACGTCGGCGACAAGGAACTCGTCGTCGCCCTCGGCCCCTCGAACGACGGGACCACCGAAGTGGTCACCGCGCTCGCAGCCGCCGACCCCCGCATCCGCACCGTCCCCAACCCGGATGCCGACATCCCGGCCGGCCTGAACCGCGCCATCCGCGCGAGCGCGAATCCGATCGTCGTGCGGGTGGATGCGCACTCAGAGCTCGAGCCCGGCTACACTGCGGCGGCCGTCGCCACCCTGCGGCGCACCGGCGCCGCGAACGTGGGCGGGGTCATGTTCGCGAGGGGGAAGACCGCGTTCCAGAAAGCGGTCGCCCGCGCCTACAACAGTCCTTTCGGGCTGGGCGGCGCCCGCTACCACGGCGGTGCGAAGGAGGGTGCGGCCGAGTCCGCGTACCTCGGGGTGTTCCGGCGCGAGGCGCTCGAGAGGGCGGGGCTCTTCGACGAGACGATCCGCCGCGGGGAGGACTGGGAGCTCAACCTGCGCATCCGCTGGGGTGGGGACACGGTGTGGTTCGACCCGGAACTCAAGGTCACCTACTGGCCGCGGGAGAACTGGCCGAAGCTGGCGAGACAGTTCTTCGCGACCGGCGTCTGGCGAGCAGAGCTCGTGCGCCGTTACGGCGGCCGCAACCCGTGGCGGTTCTTCGCGCCCCCGCTCCTCGTGCTCTCGCTTGCGGCAAGCGTGGTCATCGGGATCCTGCAGCTGACCGGTGTGCTGCACGGTCGGCTGGGCCTCGTGGCGAGCGCGGTCTATCTCGCGCCCATCCTCTACCTGCTGCTCGTGCTGTGGGTCGCCCTCACCCAGGATGCCGTGAAGCCCTGGCGCGACCGCTGGCTGTTCCTCGTCGTGCTGCCCACCATGCACGTGAGTTGGGGTGCCGGGTTCATCGTGGGGCTCATCCGCGGCGCCCGCGGTATCAACGACACCTCCCGCACCGAGATCTGACGGTCAACGGGTTGCCGCGCGCTCAACCAGCGGGCTTGGCCGGCTTGGCGCGCTTGGGTTTCGGCGCCGGCAGGACATCCGCCGTGCGCTGGACGAGGTCCTGCAGCCACTCGCGGTTCTCGAGCCGATCGCCGGGTACCGCGTAGTACAGTTTCGAGCCGGGGTAGGCGGGGGCGAGGGTTTCGGGTCCGAGTGCCTCTTCAGCCACCGCCGTCGGTTTCATGAACACGGTGTCGTCGCAGATGAACGCGACGGTCTTGTCGTCGCAGTAGAGCGCGTACTCGCCGAACATCGACCTCGCTCGCACCGGCAGCGGGTCGAGTTGGTCGAGCACGTACTCGACGGTCTCCTTGCGTGTGGCCATGCGCACACGATACCGCTCGCGGCCGTCGCGGACAGGTGGCCTGCCGCACAGGCCTAGCGGAACGGGTTGACTGCGACGAGCTCGTCGGTCCGGCACTCCGCGGGGACCTGGTTGGAGTACGAGGCGCTGTCCTGCGTGTAGTACACGCCGCCGCCCGTGAACTCGTCGCCCAGGCTGAGCGTTCCCCAGCCGGGGATCGAGATCTGCTCGGTGCCCTCGACGATGCTCGTTCCGGGTGGGAACACCGTCGTGAAGGTCGCACCCTCCCTCGTCAGCCCGAAGCAGGTATCGCCGACGAGGACGAATGTGCCCTCCACGCCGGCATCCGGGTACGCCCCGACCGCTCTCTCCTGCGCGAGCAGCACATGCCCGCTCTCGCTCGTCTGGGTGATGAGGCCCGCGCCCTGCGCGCATCCGGTGAGTATCGCGACCGCGCCGATCACGGCAAGCGACGCGACCGCGGCCGTCGTCCGCCGATGCCGCATGTCAGATCACACCCTCCCGGATGAGCCGGGCGACCACGCGCTCGGCCGCGTGCCCGTCGTCGCGAGGGTTGAAGCGCTCGCGCCAGGCCGCGTACTTCGCAGCGTACTCCGCCTGCACGGCATCCGGATGCCGCACCAGCTCGATGAGTTCGCTCGCGTCCTGGGCGACCGGCCCCGGCGCGACCGGCAGCAGGTCGAAGTAGAAGCCGCGCAGCACCTGGCGGTACCGGTCGAGGTCGGGCGTGAAGAAGTAGATCGGCTTGCCGGTCACGCTGAAGTCGAACATGACGCTCGAGTAGTCGGTCACGAGGGCGTCGGCCGCGAGGAAGAGGTCGGAGACGTCCGGGTAGCTCGTGACGTCGATGACGCCGCCGGCGCGCACGTCCTCGCCGGGCTGGAGGGTGCGGGAATGCCCGCGGATGAGCGTGACCCAACCTGCCCCGAGCTGCTCGGTGAAGTGCGAGACGTCGAGGTGGTCGACGTGGTCGGGCCGGTCGTCGCGCCAGGTCGGCGCGTAGAGCAGCACGCGCGCGCCATCCGGAACACCCAGCCGCCTCCGAATGGCGGCGGAGTCACCGCCCACGAGCACGTCGTCGCGCGGGTAGCCCTCCTCCCAGATCGGTCCGAGATAGGCGTAGGCGCGGCGGAAGATCCGCTTCGCGTAGTCGTTCTGGGCGAGCAGGATGTCCCAGCGCGAGCGCTCCCGCAGCGTCGCGAGCGCGGTGCGCAGCCCCGGGCGCCTGCGGGAGAGGGCGAGCTTCTTGAGCATCGTGCCGTGCCAGGTCTGCAGCACCTTCTGGTGGGGTCGTTTGCGGTACCGGTTGCGCAGCCAGTCGTTGACGACGATGAGCCGCGCTGCCGCGCGCACCCGCCACCACTCGGCGCTGCCCTCGATGAGCGGGATCGAGCCTTCCGGCACGGCGACCGAGGCATCCGCCACCCCCCAGTACCGGACGAGGTCGGGCCGCGCGACCGCGATCGCGCGATCGAGGGCGAGCGGGTTGCAGGACGCGTTCTGCCCGTAGAAGCTCTCGAAGAAGACCGCGTCGAGCGGTTCGGGTCGCGCCGCGCGGTAGGCCGCCTCGAGCCGCCCCTGGTTCTCACCGCCGTGCTCGTCGTCGGCGAGCGGAGGGGTGAAGACGACCGCGACCTCGCCTTCGGAGACCCGGAATGCGATGCGGAAGAGCCCCGGTACGAGCCGCGCCTCGGGCACCACGGCGTCGATCGCGCTGATGGCGACGGCATCCGCGCTCTGGCCGCCGTCGATGACAAGTCGATAGCTTCCGGATGGCGGAGCCAGTGCCGGCCCACCCCATCGGCTCGCCCGCAGCGGTACGGTCGCGTGCCATCCGGATTCGTCTGTCGAGACGACCCCGGGCATCCGCAATCGCGGCCCGACGAGCTCGAGCGACTCGGGGGCGCTGCCCGGCCCCCGCAGTTCGAGCACAGGCACGCCGGACCCGGCGGCATCCCCGAGCGCGATCGACTCGATCGTGAGCGTGCGCGATGACGATGCTGCGGTCATGCCTGCCCTCCCAATCGGGTGAGGAGTTCTGCGTACACTCTCTCAGTGTTGCGGCCGTCACGGTACTCGTGGTGGGTTGCGGCGAGGTGAACGGCGTGCCCGGCGAGCCGGTCGAGTGCGACCGGGTCTACGAGGAGGGCGAGCAGCCCGGCCCAGGTGGCGACCTCGTTGCCGCCACTGAACTCGCGATACGGCTCGTAGAGCCCGCGCGTGGCCGCGTAGTTTTCGGCGTCCGGCGCGAGGAAGGCGGTCGGGCGGCCGAGCAGCGCGAAGTCGAACGCGATCGACGAGTAGTCGGTCACGAGCACGTCGACGGCGGAGAGCACAGGGTTGATGTCGTTCTGCACGTCGGCGGACAGCATCCGGATGCGGGAGGAGACCGCCGCCCCGGTGCGATAGTCGCCGACCCCGTGCGGATGCGGTCGCAGCACGAGCACGCTGTCGTTCGCCTCGAGGAACGCGGCGATCGCCTCCCACTCCGCCGCGGTCGGGACGACCGGGTCGGCGTCGCCGTCTCGCCAGGTCGGGGCGAAGAGGATGATCCGCGCACTGCCGTAGTCGCCGATGCCGTCGGCGAGCAGCGCGCGCGTCGGGCCCGACGGCTCGAGCACGACGTCGTCGCGCGGGTCGCCGGTCACGACCACTCGCTCGGCCGGGAGCCCGAAGGCGCTGCGCAGCCGCACCGCGGAGACTTCCGAGGCGGCCGGGACGAGCCCGAGACGCGCGGTGTTCTTCCGGTAGAGCGCACGCAGCATCCGGGCGGGGAGCGCGCCGCGGAAGGTTGCGGGGGAGTCGAGCTGGATTCTCTTGAGGGGGATGCCGTGCCAGAGCTGCACGATGAACGCGCCGTGCGTTCCGAAGCGGTTGGCGTCGCCGAGGCCGTGCGTGACGACGATGACGCGGGCGCGCAGCGTCATCCGGAAGCCTCGCCAGCCGGACCGCAGTACCGCCGTCAGCCCGAGCTCGCCCGCCCGCACCAGTTCATCGCGGTCGCGCGCGAGCCAGACGAGTCGCAGGGCTGGGTCGGCCGCGCGCGCGTGCCGATACAACGCGAGCGCGCCCTCTCCGATGCCTGAGCCGCATGCGAACACCCAGAGTGCGTCACGACGCCGCACGAATACGCTCGCCAGGCGCCCGAAAGCGTAGAGCGGCAGTGAGAGAAGCGTCGTCGCGTTCCCTCTGGCGAAGGTGAAGCTGGGCACCGGGCGGTCGCGCTCTTTCGTCATGGAAGTGTGTCGGGGCGAGCCTAGCAGCGCCGGATGTGCGCAGTATCGGCTGGGTAACGGTCGGTTCTGCCGCCCGGCCGAGAGCATCCGGTGCTGCTTTAATCGGCTGGTGGCCATCCTGACCGATCTCAAGTCCGCTCGGCGCATCGTTCGCAACCTCGTTCGGTCGCGCAGGACTCGACGTGAGCTCGCCCGGCGGCTTGCCAGTGTGCCCGAACCGGCACTCGACAGCATCCGGATCGCCGTCTATTTCGCGGACACGACGGTCAATCTCTACCAGATCCGGCAGTGGTACGCGCCTCTCGCGGAGCTCAATGCGACCTGGCCGGTGGCGATCGTCACGCGCTCGCCTGGTGCGACGCTCGCGATGCTCGACGAGTCGCCGGTGCCGGTGATCTACCGGCGCAAGGTAGTCGACCTCGAGCAGTTCGTCACCGATCAGGGCCTGCACATCGTGTTCTACGTGAACCAGAACACCAAGAATTTTCAGATGTTCCGGTACGGGCGCATGTGGCACGTCTTCGTCAACCACGGCGAGAGCGACAAGATGTACATGACGACGAACCAGTTCAAGGCCTACGACTACAGCTTCATCGCGGGTGAGGCTGCGCGCGAGCGGCTCGGCCGCAAGCTGTGGGGTTTCGACCTGGAGTCGCGCACGTTCATGATCGGTCGCCCGCAGGCCGACCATTTCGCGGGTGAGCTGCCCTACACCCCGGATGACCGGACGGTCGTGCTCTACGCCCCCACCTGGGAGGGCGACAGGGAGGCCGCCGCGTACGGTTCGGTCGTATCGCACGGCGTGACCATCGTGAAGGCGCTCCTGGCGACAGGAAAGCACAGGGTCATCTACCGACCGCACCCACGCAGCGGGATCGTCGACGAGGAGTACAAGCGCGCGAACGAGGCGATCATCTCGGCGATCGCATCGGCGAACGCGCGAGATCGTTCAGCGCATCACATCTACGATGACGGCAAATCGCTGGGCTGGCAACTCGCGGCGGCGGATGTCGCCATCACGGATGTCTCGGCTATGGTCTATGACCGTTTGGCGGTGGGCAAGCCGCTCATCATCGCGCGCCCGGCGAACCCCAGCGCTGAAGTGGACTCAGAAGGATACCTCGGTGCGGCGGAGTGGCTGGATGCTGCCGACACTGCCGACATCGTCGGTTTCGTCGAGCGGGTGCGCAATAGTCCCGAGGCTCGCGAGCGGCTTGAGTTCTGGGTCTCGCGTCATTTCGGTGACACGACGGCGGGGGAGGCCACGCGGCGGTTCCACGCGGCCGTTGAAACGCTCATGGACGAGTGGGATCGGCACGCCGAACTTCATGTCGGCGACCGGCGCGTGCGCGAGTCGGACCCGTTCGACGGCGAGGACGACGACGAGGACGACCCTTCGAGCGTGGATTGAGGTAGTGGTTCCCGAGCCGTTCAGCGTGCTCTCAGCGGTATCCAAACTTCGCTGCCTAGCCTCGCTCGCGTGCCTCTTGCAACTGACTTGCGCACGGCTAAGCGCATCCTTGGCAATGCGTGGCGATCGCGGCGGGCACGAAACCGCCTGGCGTCGGTGCAGGGTGAGCTGGAGCATCCGGCGCGGGGTTCGGTGAGGATCGTGCTCTACTTCGCCGACCCGAAGGTCAACCTCTACCAGCTGAGGCAGTGGTACCAGCCGCTCGTCGAGTTATCGAAGACCTGGCCCGTGGTGGTGGTCTCCCGGTCGCCGAGCTCGATGCTGCGGCTGATCGAGGAGAGCCCGCTCCCGGTCGTCTACCTGCGCAAGATCGTCGACTTCGAGAATTTCCTCGCCGAGCAGGACATCCGGATCGTGCTCTACGTGAACCAGAATGTCAAGAACTTCCAGTCGATGCGGTACGGACGCATGTGGCACGTCTTCATCAACCACGGTGAGAGCGACAAGGCGTATATGGCGAGCAACCAGTACAAGGCCTACGACTATGCCATGGTCGCCGGCGACGCCGCCCTCGAGCGGCTGAGCCATGCGCTCTGGGACTACGACGTGAGCAAGCGCGCACTCGTCATCGGACGTCCGCAGGCCGACTACTTCACCGGCGAACTGCCTTACACACCGGATGATCGGGTCACCGTGCTCTACGCGCCGACCTGGGAGGGTGACCGGGGTTCGATGAGCTACGGCTCGGTGCTGACCCACGGTCTTGCGATCGCGCGCAGCCTCCTCGCCGACTCGCGCTTCCGGCTCATCTATCGCCCGCATCCGAGGAGTGGGGTCACGAACCCCGAGTACCGGCAGGCCAACGAGCAGATCATCGGCATGATCGCCGCCGCCAACGCGCGGGACTCACGGGCGCAGCATGTCTTCGACGAGAACCCGGCGATCGGCTGGCAGCTGGGGTCGACGGATGTCGCGATCACCGACATCTCAGCGATGGTCTACGACCGGCTGGCGACCGGGAAGCCGCTCATCGTCACCAGGCCGTCATCGCCCGAAGCCCAGGTGGAGACGGACGGCTACCTCGGTTCGGCGGAGTGGCTGGACGCGGACGCCGCCCCGGATGTCATCGCTCAGGTCGAGCGCGTGCGCGGCGACGCGGAGGCGCTCGAGCGGCTGCAGCACTGGGTGAAGTACCACTTCGGCGACACGACTCCCGGGGCGGCGACAGGGCGGTTCCATGGTGCCGTCCAGCACCTCATGGGGGAATGGGAGCAGCACGCGGCGATCCACCTCGCCGACAAGCGGGTCGGTCAGTTCGATGTGCTGGACGGCGACGAGGACGACGAGGACGAGGCGCCCGGCGCCGACTGATCGGCGTCCCGCCGGTCAGCCGGCGATCGTCGCGAAGGACGCACCGTGATGACCCGCGCCCTTCGGGGCCGCGGTTCCAGCTCGGCCGGGAAGGCATCCGGGACGGGCCCGAACGCGACCCGCGAACTCGTGACGACCTTGCGTCCGAGCAGGTGGTTGGCGGTTCCGCCGACGACGGCGCCGATGCCGAAGGGCAGGATGCGGCCGACGGCGCCGGTCGTCGTGTTGCGGGCGAAACGGCGCAGGAAGGCTTTCCGCATCCGGTCGGCGATCTGCCCGACGAAGGCCTGCGGAACGTTCCTGCCGATGACATCGCCCCAGAACCTGGTCTGGGGCACCCCTGTGCCGGTGGCCTGCGCGGCGAGGTTTCGCACGAGGTCGGCGCCGGAGGTTCCGAGCATCATGGCCATGACGATCGTGCGGGCGCGATCCGGGTCGGTGACGGCGATGCCGTGCACTTCAGTGACCGATTGCGCGAAGAGCGCGGTCGTCTCGAGGAAGCCCGCGGTTTCGACGCCGGTGAGCACGAGGCTCACGCCCGTGCCGACCCCTGGCACGACCGCGACGGCACCGACCCCGGCCCCGCCGGTCGTGACGGCGGTGAGGTAGCGTCGTTCGAGGATCTGGATGACGCGCGCCGGGGAGGCATCCGGATGCCGCCGGCGGATGCCACGGATGTGCGCGAGCACGACGAACCGCTGGGTCGTGAGCAGCCGGTCGAAGCCTTTGACGGCCATCGGATGCTGCGCCGCCTGGGCGGGATCGATGCGGGCGGGTTCGATCGCCTTCACGCTGCCGCCTCTCGTCCGGGAGACCAATCATATGCGGTGCCTGTATCCGCTCCCTGAGGAGCCGCTGCGGGTGGTGGCCCGTGGTCCCAATCTTTTAGAACATCGTCGGCTGTGCCGCAGACTCCGTGTGGGCGATACGTGCCTGAGCGAGAAGCTCAGATGCTCGAGCGCCCTTGTCCCGCCAGGACTTCACTGTCTCCTCCCCGAGTAGCACGTAATACCAGTCACGTTCACTACGGAGATCTGGAGCGAGTTCGTTGATCTGGTCAACCCACGCGAGAGCAGCTCGCTTCTTGCGCTTGACGTTCTCGTCGCTGATTGCGGACTGCGCCTTGGTCTCGACGATATAGATCGCGTTCTCCGTTCGCACGAGGAAGTCGGGCGAGTACTGGGCCGGCATTCCATCGGCTTTGAGATACGGCCGACGCAGGAACAGGTGGGCGTATTCGTCGATCTTTATGAGCGCCTCCACCTTGCTGTCGATATCTGCCCACTCGATGAAGAGGCGCTCGAGGCCGCCCGATCGGGCTGCAACCCGAAGCTTGGGGAAAATGCATTTCGTAACCTCGACCGCTGTGCTGGCCCGCACCTTGATCGAAGTCACCTCCGACGTGCTCCGCGTTTCGACGACAGCGTCGCTGACCTGTAGGGATTCCTGTGCCTCTACCAGTGCCGTTGAGAACGTGCCAGCGATCTCCGCCGAGACATCTCCGACCAGAAGTACGCGCCAGTTCTCATCCTCGAAGGGGTCGAATACCTGGCCGAACAGCCGCTTGCGGATGTAGCGATCGATCCAGCCGGCGATGATCGCCTTATGCGTCTGCATGATCGGATACTTCGACATGCTGTTGTATTGCTGCTGGGTCGCGACGAACGTGCGACCGATGGCCTCGGTGATTCTCGTCGTGATGCGCGAGAGGTAGTCGTTGTACCCCGTTGCTGTCATGACACCACCGTCGACGCGGTAGTCGCCGTATTGAGTTCCGGTCTGCAAGTCATTGGACGAGAATCGTTCGCCGCTTCCGATCGTCGGCAGCAGGTCTGCGAGAGGGAATTTGCTTACCGGGAGTGTGAGCGGGTCGATACTCGGGCTCTTGAGCTCGTCCTCCGCGTCGCGAAGGACGATAGGGATCTCGAAGTCGTACTCCGGCCATCCATCTCGCAACGGCACGACTTCGATGTCTCCAGTGGGGGAGGTGCTATCGCTGTCCCCATCGACGACAACTGCATAGCCTCCATCGAGGAGTTCCTTGTAGAAGGCCTCGAAGGCGGGATGTTCGACAATGAAGAGCACGTCGAAGAAGCTATTCGGCTCCTTATGGGCCCGGATGAGTTCGCGGGTCTCCCGCTTCTGGTCCTCGATCGCCTCGTCCCCGCGCCACATGAGCCTTAGGCCACGGCCGATTGTCTGCTCGAGCAGGATTCCCGACTGGCTCGACCTTAGGGGCACGATGACGCAGATGTTGTTGACGTCGAAACCTTCACGCAGCATGAGCACGCTGACGATCACTTTCGGTGCGACGCGATGATCGATGTCGAATAGCTTTTCGCGAACGGGTTCCCACTCCTTGAGCCCGAGGTCGGCCTTGCGGCCGCTGTCGACCTGGAGAACGTCATCCTCGCTGAGACCGCACTCCATAAGGAACTCGATGACGAAAGGGGACACCTTGGTGTCCTCGGTCATGATCAGGAGTTTTGGATGCTTTGACGGGTCGGTCTCCTCGAAACTTCGCTCGAGAATCTGCAGCTTCTTGAGCCCCGCACGGATCATCGTGCGCTGACCCTCGGAGAGTCCGATGATGACATTGTTCTCGTCGCGGTCGACACTGAAGTCGAGCGGCAAAGTCGCGACCTCTTTACGCTTGTCGAGCGTGAGGGCCTTGACGAGCCCCTGCTGCATCGCGGCGAAGAGCGGAAAGTCGGTCACGATGTGCGGGAAGTACTTCTTGCCCTTCTTTGCTCCGGTGCCTGTCTCGTTGTAGGGAGTCGCAGAGAAGTCGAATTGCACGAACCGGCGACCCTTGGGCTCGGCGATCGCGCTCAGGCTTTTCTGCCATTCGACCTCGGTCTGCTCCTCGCCCTTCTTGAGGCTGTGGATGTGGTGGGCTTCGTCGTTGAAGACGACCAAGTCCGGCAGGTCGATAAGCGATTGCAGGGGACCACCACGCAGGTAACGGCGGTCGAGAACGTCGAGGGAGTTGCCGGATGCTGTCCCCGGCGTGAGCGGGAAGAAACTGTTGATCGCCTCCGCAGCATCAATGTCGGCGCCGGGCGCCTCCACATCGTCTTCCTCTTCATCGACGAAATCCGGGTCCTCCGCACCGGTCAGCAGATGCCAGTTGGTGATGGCGACCATACCGCCGCCGGTAACTTTGCTGCCGATCTCCTTCTTCGTCACCACCGAGGATTGCAGGAAGGCGAAGAGCGATTTCTCATACGTCGGTGGGACGAAGAGCTCGCGTTGCGCGTAGATGTCGCTAGTCGCGAACTCGCGATTGCCGTTGACGAGCTTGCCCTGGAAGGAGTCGAGCAACCGGTCGTAGACGATGAGCCCGGGTGCGACTATGAGGAAGTTGCTGCTAAAGCGCTCATCGGCGGGGTTAGCTCGATTGTTGAGATGCTGCCAGATGAGCAAGGCGTTGAGCACCCAGGTCTTGCCGGTACCGGTCGCCATTTTTGCCGCATATTTCGGATGCCCGTGCCGTTCTGCTGAGACCTCACCGAGAATGCCGTCACCAAGCAGAGCTTCTGGAGCCACCTTCTCGTACAGGTCCAGGACGGAGGTTGTGCCGAGCACTTCGTGGGCGTAGACGATCGCGAGGATGGCGTCGCGCTGGCCGGAATGGAAGTTGGCCTGCCGGATGGTCCGATAGTCCTCTTGGAACCACCATCGCAGCAACTCCGCTGTAGTGGGAGTGACCTGTCCGATGAAATCGTTCGGCACTCCTGCCTCGATGGCGAGCCGGTCGTCGTTGATCCTGAGGAAGAGGCCATCAGCGAGTGGAAAAGTTTCGGTGGTGAGTACGCTCATCTTGCAACCTCGCCGATGTCCATAACGACCTCAGACTCGAACCCAAAGACATCGACCGCGCGAATGCAGAACTTTCGGGTGCCCGCCTTCTTTGGCGTGGTGACCGTGGCAGTGGTCACGACTCGCAGAGGGTCGTCATCGTTCGCGGTATTGCCGCGGTAGTCCTGCCAGGTCGAGCGGAATAGTTCGCCATCGTAATCGGGGTCGATTGCCCAGTATTCGATCAGAGCGAGGGGCTCCCGGTTCATGACCTCGAGAACCTTGTCGCGATCCTCGGGTTTGAGGCTGATTGCTTCCGGGGAGAGGAGAACGTAATTGTCGAGTCTGACAGTGATCTCATCAGACCCTTCTCCTGGATAAATGCCGACGAGGCTCGCTTCCAGATATTGGAGCGTGGAGAACTTGATCGATCCGGCGAGTTTCTCTTTTCCCTTCTTCTTGAGCCGATCGATGAGGTCGGGTGGGATGACGCGGACCTCAAGCCGATCGTCGTTGAGGTCGGCGATCTGCTGCCCGATCCCTGCCGGGAAGTTCCAGCCGAGCACAATGACTTTTGCGAATCCGCCCATCTTCGTGTCACGGAAGGACTGCGCCTTGCGCAGGGTTGTCAAAGTCGTCAGCTTGGATGGACTGTCGGCGAGCACGAGCGTCTTGTCCTCGGGTAAACGGCCGAGCGAGCCGTTGACGTTCTCCTCGGGCGGGAGTGGTAGCGCGCCATATAGGCCCAGGATCGTCTGGGCGAGTTCGCCGACGCGGAACTTGCGACCGAACACACTCCGCGCCTGCTCGACCTGATAGTCACCGATCTCTTGATAGAGGAATGGTTTGGCATCCTGGTCGATCAGGCGCTTGCGGGTGATCATGATGGCTGGTTTACCGAGATCAGCTGCAACCCAGCGGCGACCAAGCCTCTCTGCCACTGCGCAGGTTGTCCCTGAGCCGACGAAGAAGTCGGCTACAAGCATCTCGGGTGACGTGTACGACTTGATTATCCGCTCAAGGAGAGCGACTGGTTTTTGAGTTGCGTAGTTGACGCGTTCCTTGGATTGAGAATTCTCGTAAGGAATGTCCCAAACATCGTTGGGAATCATGCCGGACTCGGGATAGTAGACTCTCCACTTTCCGGCATCAAAGCGCTTCCGGCATCGACGGCCCTGATCATCAAAGTCACGAAAATGGGATTCGATGTACTCCTGACTGTAGGGAACTCGCGCATCCGTTTCGTTGAAGAACCTGTCTTCCGACTTGCTATAGACGAAGAGTGTGTCGTGCTTCTGCGCGAAGCGGTCCGTCGGCCGGCCGAGCGTTGAATAATGCCAAATGACCTCATTCGTTAGTCGCGGTCGACCGAAAACTTCGTCGAGAACCATTTTCACGTAGTGACCAACATGCCAGTCGATGTGGATACAAATGGAGCCTGATCCGGCTAGCAGTTCGCGGAGGAGAATTAGTCGGGGGACGATCATGCGCAAATATGAGGCTGTGCCTTCGGCCCACGTATCCGAGTACGCGAACTGCTCCATGGCGGTGGGGCGTTGTTCGACATCAACATCCGGGAGAGTGATAGAGGTCCGGTAGTCGGCCTTCGAGTCGAACGGCGGATCTATGTAGATGAGGTCGATTTTGCCGCGCATGCTCGGTGTGTCCTCGTCACCCGCGAGCAGCGCGGCCATAGCAAGTAAATTGTCGCCGTAGATGAGCCGGTTGGGAGAGTCAGAGCCCGCAGTATCTTCCAGTTCGAGTGACTTCACGTCCAATTCGGAGGTGCTCCGATTGGGGACGACGAACTCGCGAGTCTGCAGTGATACGCGCTGCTCTCCTTCAAGTTGCTCCAAAATCTGCGCCGCCTGGCGCTTACCTTCGGCGACGATCTTCGGCAACTGCTCAAGCAGGGACTTGCTCATTCGGGCGATTCCTCACGATTAGTGGCCACAAACATTGCTTTTCTCTATAAGGCATAAAAACATGAGGTTCTGACACTGTGGATACTATCGCCCGGGGCGCGTAGTCATGAGTGATGGCCGAACCGCACTCCGTCGCCGCCCGCATGCTGGGTGAGCGCGTTCGGCACCAGCGCAACGAACTCGGGCTCAGCCAGGAGGACATGGCCGACCTCGCCGGCATGCATTGGACGAACTGGGGCAAGATCGAGCGCGGGCAGGCGAACCCGAGCCTCACGACGATCGTGCGGATGGCCGGCGTGCTCGACATCGACCCCGCTGAGCTCGTGAGCGGTCTCGGTCTCGCTCAGCTGCCCCAACGCAAGCATCAGCTCACGGCCGCGGACCTCATCCGCGAGCGCACCCGGCGCAGCGGTTAGAAACTCACCCGCCAGAGATATTGCTCGCCGGATGGACGGAACCAGCGGACCACGACGATCGTGTTGCGAGCGGGGTTGTCGACTCGCATGGCAAACGTCAGTGACTGCCCTGAGAGTAGTCGTCTTGGTCCGTCCGAAAGCATGAGCCCCGACCCGAGCAGGGTTAGCGTGATCGCGCGAACTGGCTCGCTGCCGACGTTCGTGAGTTCATAGCGTGGTGCCCGGGATCGGTCGATCCTGAACGGCACCGCATACGCGGCGGTCGGGCGATCATCGAGGTGTCGGTCCATGTTTGCACGGTAGGAGAGGCATCCGACGACCCCCGGTCATTCTGTGGAGAACGCGGATGCGCGCATCCTGTGCGGGAGTAGAGACCCTGCCCGCAAGGCACCATGGTCATACCATAGTCATACCGTGGTAGCATGATGTTATGAAACTCAGCGTGAGCCTCCCCGCGGACGACGTCGAGTTCCTCGACGAGGAGACTCGTGCCGGTCGATACGACTCCCGCTCCGCAGCGCTCAAGGCCGCCGTCACCGTGCTTCGTCAAGCCGCGATCACCGACTCCTATGCGGAGGCCTGGGATGAGTGGGAGCAGTCGGGGGATGACGCGCTCTGGGATTCCGTGGCCTCCGACGGCCTCACCAACGCCTCGTGATCGAGCGGGGGCAGATCTACCTTGCCTCACTCGACCCTGCCGTCGGGTCCGAACAGGGCAAAGTCCGCCCCGTGGTCATCGTGAGCAACAACGCCGCGAATGACTCTGCGAGTCGGCGAGGCAGGGGAGTGGTCACAGTGGTGCCGATCACGAGCAACGTACGTGCTGTCTATCCCTTTCAAGTCCTGCTTGCGAAAGAACAGACCGGCCTGCCGGCGCACTCCAAGGCCCAAGCGGAGCAGGTTCGCTCGATCAGCACGGACCGGCTTGTGAGACCGATTGCACGACTCACCACCGAGCTCATGGGCCGACTGGACGACGCCCTCCGGCTTCACCTGTCGCTGTAGAGCGACTACTGCGTGACCAGCCCGTAGTCCGCGTTGTAGCGGTCGAGCACCTCGGCGATCGGGGCGTCCAGCTCGAGGCAGCCCTTGTCGAGGTAGAGTCCGCGCGTGCAGAACCGCTTGAGGTCGCGCTCGTTGTGCGAGACGAAGAACAGGGTGCGCCCGCCCGCGAGCAGTTCCTCGATGCGGCGGTAGCACTTCTCGCGGAACGCCTTGTCGCCGACGGCGAGCACCTCGTCCACGAGCAGGATCGGCTCCTCGAGCCGTGAGATGACCGAGAACGCGAGTCGCACCTTCATGCCGCTCGACAGGTGTTTGTACGGGGTGTCCAGGAAGTCGCCGATCTCCGCGAAGTCGATGATCTCGGCGAACCGCGCGGCGATCTCGTCCCGCTTCATCCCGTGCAGGCCCGCCATGAGGTTCACGTTGTCCCGCACCGTGAGGTCCTCGACGAACCCTCCGGTGATCTCGATGAGCGGCGCCACGCCCGCGTGCACTCGCACCGAGCCCTCATCCGGCAGAAGCACCCCGGTGACGAGCTTGAGCAGCGTCGACTTGCCTTGACCGTTGCGCCCCACAACGCCGATCGCCTCGCCGCGGGCGACCGAGAAGGTCACGTTGCGCAGCGCCCAGAACTCGCTCGGGCGGATGCGGCGGTTGCGCCCCGCGAACAGGTCCTTGAAACTGCGGCGCGAGCGTCGATTGCGGCGGAAGCGGATGCCGACATCCTCGACTTCGATCACGGGCGGGGTCTCGACAGGCTCGACCGGAGAATTCGGCTCGACCGGAGAGGCGGGATTTCTCGGATTGAGCTTGTCGAAATCTGAGTGCTCGACGGCCATCAGATCTCCTTCAGCACGGAGCGCTCCGTGCGGCGGAAGACGAGCATCCCGAGCCCCAGGATCACAAGGCTCATGGCGGCGCTCACGACGACCGCAAACCAGTCGAGTTGATCGGGGAAGAACGCGCCCCGGTAGAGCGAGAAGATGCCGGCCAGCGGATTGAATGCTGCCAGCTGCTCAAGGCCGAGATCGCGCAGATCCGGGAGCCCGTAGATGATCGGGCTCGCATAGAACAGGAACCGAAGGATGAGCTTGATCGCCCTCTCGAGGTCGCGGAAGAACACCACGAGCGGCGCGATGATGAGGCCGAGCCCGATCGTGAGCACGAACTGGATGACGATCGCGAGCGGGAAGAACACCGCCTCCCAGTACAGCGGCGCGCCGAACAGGATGGCGAACAACGCCAGAACGGGGATGCTCGCCAGGAACTCGATGCCCTTCGAGAGCACGAGCCGGTTCACCCAGATCGTGCGCGGGATCTTCGTCGACCGGATGAGGCGCGCCTCGCGCAGGAACGCTCGCGTGCAGTCGCCGATCGCACCGTTGAACCACATCCACGGCAGGAGGGCTGTGAGCAGGAACACGATGTACGGCTGCTGGCCCACCGTGCGGTCGAAGACCTGCGTGAAGACGAACCAGTAGATGGCCGCCATGACAAGCGGGTCGAGGATCGACCAGAAGTACCCGAGCACCGAGGTCGAGTAGCGCACTCGAAGGTCGCGCACGGTGAGCAGCCACAGCGAGTGCCGGTAGCGGTCGACGGGCGACCAGATCGGGCGTGCGGGAGCGGTGGTGGGCACGACGTCTATCGTAGGGTCTCGCCGCGCTCATCGGTCTCGACAGGCTCGACCCGAGAGGGCGTCAAGCCGGTCACACGAAGAGGTTCGCGCGCTCCAGGTCCTCGGCGAAGTCGATCTCG
The DNA here is from genome assembly GCF_039537265.1 of Leifsonella bigeumensis. Lineage (NCBI taxonomy): Bacteria > Bacillati > Actinomycetota > Actinomycetes > Micrococcales > Microbacteriaceae > Leifsonella > Leifsonella bigeumensis. Next base: position 161,817 of record NZ_BAABAE010000004.1, read on the forward strand.
ACCGCGTAGAGGTCCGAGATGTCCATCGGCTCGACGCGCAGGCCGTCCTCCTCGATCGCGAGCTCGAGGCCGCGCTCGAAGTAGTCCTGGTCGTTCACCCGGGCGAGCTGGCGCACGAGGGCCGCCTTGCCGTCGCGGGAGACGAAGTTGATGCCGACAGCCTCGCCGAGTCCGCCCGTGACCGTCTTGGAGAGTTCGCGGATGTAGCCTTCGGCATCCGTCGTGTACTTGACCTCCTCATCCGAGACCTTCGCGGTGTTGACCGAGACGAAGGACTGGTCGCGCGCAACCAGCTGCGCCGCCCGCTCGAGGGCTTCGGGATCGAAGACGACGTCACCGTTCATCCAGAGCACCCCGCCCGGCGTGGACGCCCGCAGCGCGCGAAGCAGGCTCTTGGAGGTGTTGGTCTGGTCGTATTGCTCGTTGTAGACGAAGGAGGCGTCCGGGAACGCCTCGATGACGTGCTCGAGCTTGTAGCCGACGACGATCGTGACCTTCGCGTTGTTGCCGAAGGCGTAACGGATGTTGTCGAACTGCTGCTGCATGATGGTGCGGCCGTCGCTCAGCTCGGTGAGCGGCTTCGGCAATGAGCGACCGAGACGGCTGCCCATACCGGCAGCCAGGATGACGATCTGCGTGCTCACAATGACTCCTTGAGTGTCTAAAAGGTGCCGCACCGTTAACCTGATGGTCGACCCGCGGCAGGGTTTCCGACACTTCGTTGTGCTCTCACAACTTTATCGGCGGCTCCGACGGTCCCAGCGGAATCCCAGAGTCTTGTTCCCAATTCGTGATGATGACTCCTCAGGGGTCTTCGGGCCTGCCTGTGATTGGTACGGTGGACTTCGTGCCCAACGCCGAGACGATCCTCTCAAGGTTCGACGACCTCATCGCCAAGCTGGAGGCCGACTCCGCGAAGGAGAAACGCGGGATCCAGGCGGCGCGGCGCAAAGCCCAGCAGGAACTGCGCAAACAGGAGCGGGAGACCGCCGAACGCGAGCAGGTGCTGCACGTCGAGGGGCTCGTCAAGCACTACGGCGACACTGTCGCGGTCGACGGCATCGACCTCGCCGTCGAGTCGGGCACGATCTTCGGCATCGTCGGCCCGAACGGTGCAGGTAAGACGACGACGCTCTCCATGGTTACAGGCCTGCTGCGCCCGGATGCCGGAACCGTCACGGTGCATGGTGCCAACGTCTGGAAGGACCCGGCGGCCGCCAAGCGTCAGATGGGCGTGCTCCCGGACCGCCTGCGCCTGTTCGACCGGCTCACCGGCAACCAGCTCCTCTATTACGCGGGCGTACTGCGCGGCCTGCCCCCGGCGACGGTGCGCGAGCGGATGGCGCAACTGTCGACCACCTTCGGCCTCGACGACGCCCTCACCCGTCTCGCCGCCGACTACTCGGCGGGCATGACCAAGAAGCTCGCCCTCGCCGCGGCGCTCATCCACTCGCCGAGGCTGCTCGTGCTCGACGAGCCCTTCGAGTCGGTGGACCCCGTGTCGGCTGCGAGCATCATCGAAGTGTTGAAGAGGTATGTGGCGGCCGGCGGGACCGTCGTGCTCTCCAGTCACAGCATGGACCTCATCGAGCGGATGTGCGACTCGGTCGCGATCATCGTGGACGGGTCGGTGCTCGCATCCGGAACCGTCGACGAGGTGCGCGGCGACGGCTCCCTCGAGGAGAAGTTCGTCGAACTGGCCGGCGGCCGCAACGTGGTGGAGGGCCTGGAGTGGTTGCACAGTTTCTCGGACTGAAGCTGCGACTGCTCGGCAACCTGTTCCGGCGCAGTCCCTGGCAGGTCTTCGGCCTCATCGTGGGTCTGGCCTACGGGCTCGGCGCGGCCTTCACGGCAGTGGCGGGGCTCGTCGCGCTGCGCCTCGCCGAGGTCGGGCTGGCGCGCAGCATCGTGGTCGTGGTCGGCTCGGTCATCGTGCTCGGGTTCCTGCTCGTCCCCCTCGTCTTCGGGGCGGACGACACGATCGACCCCCGCAAGTTTTCCCTGCACGGCATTCCGAACGGCCGCCTCGCGTTCGGGCTCGCTGCGGCGGCGTTCATCGGGGTGCCGGCACTCGTCATCACCATCGTCGCGGTTGCGCAGGTCGTGACCTGGAGCCGGGGACCCGCGCCCGTGCTCTTCGCTCTCGCCTCCACCGTGCTCATCGTCGTGACCTGCATCCTCGGCTCGCGCGTGACGACGAGTATCGCCACTCTGCTGCTGGCCACTCGCCGCGCCCGTGAGGCGACCGGGCTCATCGCCCTCGTCGTGCTGAGCGCCCTCTCGCCCATCATCGCCATGATGGTCACCGTCGACTGGGAGAAGCGTGGCCTCGACGTACTCCACTCGATCGCCGAGGTCGCCGCCTGGACTCCGCTCGGCGCCGTCTGGGCCGCCCCGGCGGATGCCGCCGCCGACGACCTGGGGGCGGCATCCGCCTCGCTCGCCATCGCCTTCGGATTCGTGGTCCTGCTCGCCATCGCCTGGCGCGTGATCGTCGGCCTCATGCTCGTGACGCCGGAGCGAGCCTCGCGCATCCGGGCCTACACCGGACTCGGCTGGTTCGAGCGGGTGCCGGGCAACCCGGCCGGAGCGATCGCGGCCCGGAGCCTCAGCTATTGGGGCCGCGACATGCGATACCGCTCGGCGCTTGTGATCGTGCCGATCGTGCCCGCTGTCATGGTCGGGGCCCTCGCGGTCGCGGGGATCTCCCTGCACTATCTCGTGCTGCTGCCCGTGCCCGTCATGTGCTTCTTCCTGGCCTGGAGCACCGTGCACAACGACGTGGCCTTCGACAACACGGCAGTATGGCTGCACGTCGCCTCCAACACGGCGGGCTGGGCGGATCGGCTTGGGCGGGTTGTACCGCCTCTCGCACTCGGACTCGCCGTGATCCTCGTCGGCACACCGCTGAGCGCCTGGGGCTACGGGTCGACGGATGTCGTTCCCTCGCTTCTCGGTGCCGGCCTGTGCGTACTGCTCGTCGGCCTCGGGATCTCGAGCGTCATCTCGGCAGGATTCCCGTACCCGGCCGTGCATCCTGGCGACAGCCCGTTCGCCCAGCCGCAGTCGAGTGCGAGCGGGGCGTCCTGGGTGCAGGCGCTGTCTTTCGTCGCGGTGCTCGGAGTCGCGGCGCCGACCGGGTGGCTCGCGATACTCGGACTGCAGCACGGAGGTGGCTGGCATGTGGCGGCACTCGTCGTCGGGATCGTGACCGGCATCCTGGCTCTGGTGGGTGGCATCCTTCTCGGCGGGCGGGTCTTCGAGCGGCGCGGGCCGGAGTTGCTGGCGTTCACCGCGCGGTACTGACCACCGAGCGGTATCGGCCGCACCGTGCGGCGTCGGCCGCAACCCGGCCGCCGGGTACCGTGCCGGCCGGCGCGGTAATCTTGACGCATGACCAGCGCAGACACCGACCACACCGGCGGCGGCACGGCGACCCTCGACCGGGAGCTCGAGGAGCTCCTGAACCAGGAGCAGCTCGAGGAGGGCGACCACGAGCGCTTCTCCCACTACGTTCCGAAGGACAAGATCGTCGAGTCGGCGCTCACCGGCAAGCCCGTGCGCGCGTTGTGCGGCAAGCTCTGGACCCCGGGTCGCGATCCGGAGAAGTTCCCGGTTTGCCCGACCTGCAAAGAGATCTACGAGAAGCTGAAGAAGTAGCGGCTGGGAGCTGCCTGCCTCTCGACGTCGTCACGGGCCACTGCCCGCCACCTCCTGCACGTCGCTGGGTGCGCTGACGCTCGCGAACTGCGGCAAGTTCGTGGTGCGCGATGGTGACAACCCCGAACTTGCCGCAGTTCGTGGGCCCGGCATCCGGCCGAGCGGTAGACGGCGCCCGGGCGTCGTCAGACGGCTACTCGTACACCGTCGGGATGACCGGCTCGCCGCGGGCGAGACGGAACGCGTCAACGGGCAGTTCCGCGACGGCGACCGCGCGGTGTTCGCGGGCGAGAGCGGTCCCCGCGGCCCCGAGGTAGCGAGGGTCGGCGATCCCGTCGGTCACGAGCGGGACGAGCAGCGGCCGGCCGGCATCCGCCCGCGCGGAGGGGGCATCTGGGTCGTCCTCGACGTGCAGGACCTCGGATGTCGCGACGCCGCCCCTGAGGCTGCGCACCGGGAACTTCCTCCCGCCGACCGACAGCTTCGCCGCCGACTTCTTCGCGACCGAAACCCAGTCACCGTCGTCGCCGACGCGCGCCACCAGCTTGTAGACCATGCCGGCGGTCGGCGCCCCGGAACCGGTGACGACGGAGGTGCCGACCCCGTAGGAGTCGACCGGCGCGACCTGGAGTGCCGCGATCGCGTACTCGTCGAGGTCGCTCGTGACGGTGATCTTCGTACTCTTCGCCCCGAGCGCGTCGAGCTGCTTGCGCACGGCGGATGCCTGGCCGGGCAGGTCCCCGCTGTCGATGCGCACCGCCCCGAGCGAGGGGCCGGCCACGCGCACGGCCAGGTCGACTGCGGCGGTCACGTCGTAGGTGTCGACGAGCAGTGTCGTGCCAGGCCCGAGCGCCGCCACCTGGGCGCGGAAGGCGTCCTCCTCCGAGTCGTGCAGGAGAGTGAAGGAATGCGCTGCGGTGCCCATGGTCGGGATGCCCCAGGTGCGCCCGGCCTCGAGGTTGCTCGTGGAGCTGAAACCGGCGACGAAGGCGGCGCGGGCGGCGGCCACGGCGCCGCGTTCGGTGGCCCTGCGGGAGCCCATCTCGGCGAGTGGGCGGCCATCCGCGGCGGTCACCATGCGGCTGGCGGCGCTCGCCACGGCCGAGTCGTAGTTGAGGATGCTCAAGGACAGCGTTTCGAGCACGACCGCTTCGGCGAAGGTGCCTTCGACGACGAGGATGGGGGAGCCGGGGAAGTAGACCTCGCCCTCGCGATAGCCCCAGACGTTCCCTTTGAAGCGGTAGTCGGCGAGCCAATCGAGGGTTGCGGCGTCGACGACCTCGTTCTCGCGCAGCCAGGCGAGCTCCGCATCCCCGAATCGGAACTCGGAGAGTTGCTCGAGCAGACGTCCGGTGCCGGCCACGATGCCGTAGCGACGGCCGTTCGGCAGGTGGCGGGCGAAGACCTCGAAGATCGAGCGGCGATCCGCGGTCCCGGACTTCCTGGCCGCATCGACCATGGTGAGCTCGTAGCGGTCGGTGAGGAGTGCGCTGGTCACAGGATGAGCCTATCCCTCGCGCTAAACTCGACTCTCGTGACCGACGCACCGATTGGCATCTTCGACTCCGGCGTCGGTGGGCTCACGGTGGCCAGGGCGATCATCGACCAGCTCCCGAACGAGTCGATCGTCTACGTCGGCGACACCGCGCATTCCCCTTATGGCCCGAAGCCCATCGCCGAGGTGCGCGAATACGCCCTCGCCGTCATGGATGACCTGGTCGCCCAGGGCGTCAAGCTCCTGGTGATCGCCTGCAACACCGCGTCGGCCGCGATGCTGCGGGACGCGCGCGAGCGGTTCACCGACGGCTACGGCATCCCGGTGGTCGAGGTCATCCAGCCGGCGGTGCGCGCTGCGGTGCGCCAGACCCGCAACAACCGGGTCGGCGTGATCGGTACCGAGGGAACGATCAAGTCGAAGGCGTACGAGGATGCCTTCGCCGCAGCATCCGACCTCGAGCTGTTCACCCGGGCCTGCCCGCGTTTCGTCGAGTTGGTCGAGGCGGGGGTGACGTCGAGCCCCGAGCTGTTCCGCGTCGCCGAGGACTACCTCGCCCCACTCAAGGCGGCCAGGATCGACACGCTCGTGCTCGGCTGCACCCACTACCCGCTCATGTCGGCCGCCATCCAGTTCGTCATGGGTCGCGAGGTCACGCTCGTGTCGAGTGCCGAGGAGACCGCCTACGACGTGTTCCGCACTCTCGTCAAGCATGAGCTGCTGAGGGATGCGGCGTCGCCGCCCGAGTACCGCTTCGAGGCGACCGGCGACAGCAAGACGGAGTTCATGACCCTGGCGAGGAGGTTCCTCGGCCCGGAGGTGTCCGCCGTGCAACTGGTCGAGACGGGGACGCCGGCAACAGCAACAACAGAGGAGACCGCCTGACATGCCAGATGTCGACCGTACCGCCGCCACCATCGGATCCAGAGCAGACGGCCGCATCGCGGACGAGCTGCGCCCCGTCACGATCGAGCGCGGCTGGAGCGAGCAGGCCGAGGGCAGTGCCCTCATCTCGTTCGGGCGCACGAAGGTGCTGTGCACGGCATCCTTCACGAACGGCGTCCCGCGCTGGATGACCGGCAAGGGCAAGGGCTGGGTCACGGCCGAGTATTCGATGCTGCCGCGTTCGACGAACGAGCGCATGGACCGCGAGTCGGTCAAGGGCCGCATCGGAGGGCGCACCCACGAGATCTCGCGGCTCATCGGACGCTCACTGCGCGCCGTCGTCGACATGAAGGCGCTCGGCGAGAACACGATCGTGATCGACTGCGACGTGCTGCAGGCGGATGGCGGAACGCGCACGGCCGCGATCACCGGTGCCTATGTCGCGCTCGCCGATGCGCTCGAGTGGGGCCGCAGGAAGCAGTTCATCGGTAAGAACGCGAAGCCGCTCTTCGACAGCGTCGCGGCGGTGAGCGTCGGCATCATCGACGGCACGCCCATGCTCGACCTGGCCTACACCGAGGATGTCCGGGCCGAGACGGACATGAACGTCGTCGTCACGGGCCGTGGCCTCTTCGTCGAGGTTCAGGGCACCGCGGAGGGCACGCCCTTCGATCGTGGGGAGCTCGACGCGCTGCTCGATCTCGCGGTGGGCGGCGCGGCCACCCTCACCGGGCTGCAGGCTTCCGCACTTGCCGCGGGGCAGGCATGACGGCTGATCCCGTGAAACTCGTCCTCGCCACCCACAACTCCCACAAGGTCGAGGAGCTTCGTCGCATCCTCGGGCCGTTGCTCAAGGGGATCGACCTCGTCGGCTATGACGGTCCCGAACCGGTCGAGGACGGCGAGACGTTCGAGGAGAACGCGCTCATCAAGGCACGCGCCGCCTTCACCCACACCGGCCTACCGACGATTGCCGACGACTCGGGGATCTGCCTCGCCGCGCTCGGCGGTGCCCCCGGCATCCATTCGGCGCGCTATGCCGGTACCCGCGTCGACGCCGACAACGTCGCCCACCTGCTGGCCGAGCTCACCCGTGCGGGAGCGGATGCGCCCGCCGACCGCCGCGCCGAGTTCTGCTGCGCGGCCGCTTTCGTCACTGAAGGCTTCGAGCACGTCGAGCTCGGCGTCTGGACGGGGACGGTCCTGAGCGAGCCGACCGGCGCGAACGGTTTCGGCTACGACCCGGTGTTCCAGCCGGACGGCTACGACGTTGCCTCGGCCGAGTTGACCGCAGACGAGAAGAACGCGATCAGTCACCGCAGTCGCGCGTTCACGCAATTGCTGCCGATCGTCAGGGCGCACGTCAGCTGAGATCGACTATCATTCCCGACTGGCCAAAATGCCTGCGGGGCGCTCTCGAGCACCGTACCGTGGAGGTGTGAGCCACCACCACCATTCGAGCGCGAACCGCACGCGCCTGACGATCGTGCTCGGCATCGTCGGTGCGGTGCTCGTCATCGAGGTGGTCGGCGCGATCTTCACCGGTTCGCTCGCCCTGTTCGCGGATGCCGGCCACATGTTCTCCGACACGATCGGTCTCGCCGTGGCGCTCACCGCGACGGTCATCGCGGCCAGGCCCGCGACCGAACGGGCCACCTTCGGCTTCCAGCGCGCAGAAGTGTTCGGCGCTCTCGTCAACGGCGGGATCCTGCTCGCGGTTGCGATCGCCGTCGGCTACCAGGCGGTCACGCGTCTCGTCTATCCCGGCGATGTCGAGATCCAGAGCCTGCCCATGCTCCTCGTGGCGGCGCTCGGCCTCGCCGCCAACGTGGCCGCGGCGCTCATCCTGCGCCCGCAGGCCGGCTCATCGATCAATATGCGCGGCGCCTACCTCGAGGTGCTCGGCGACCTGCTCGGCTCGGTCGCCGCGATCGTGGCAGCCGTCGTCATTCTCACGACCGGCTTCATGCCGGCGGATGCGATCGCCTCGCTCGCGATCGCCCTCATGATCGCGCCGCGCGCCGTGTTCTTGCTGCGGGATGCGGTGCGGGTGCTGAGCGAGTCGGTGCCGGTGGACACGAGCGTGGCGGAGATTCGGGAGCATCTGCTGCAGACCCCGGGGGTCGTGGAGGTGCACGACGTCCACGTGTGGGCGATCACGTCCGGGCATCCGGTGTTCTCCGCACATGTCGTCGTCGCCGATGAGGTGTTCGCCGACCAGGACACCGGTCGGCTGCTCGACGAGCTCTCCGCCTGCCTTGCCGACCATTTCGATGTCGCCCATTCGACGTTCCAGCTCGAGCCGGAGGAGCACGCGCAGCACGAGGAGCGTTTCCACAGCTGAGCCGGGCGCAGTAGGATTTCGGTATGCCGAAAACTCGCACGCGCATCATCCGAAATCGTTCGTGGATGCTGCTCGGCCCGGCCTTCGTCGCCGCGATCGCCTACGTCGACCCCGGCAACGTCGCCGCGAACCTCACCGGCGGCGCCCGCTACGGCTACCTGCTCGTCTGGGTGCTCGTCGCGGCGAACCTCATGGCCGCGATGGTGCAGTACCAGTCGGCGAAGCTCGGTATCGTCACCGGCCGCACGATGCCCGAGCTGCTCGGAGAACGGATGCGCCCCGGCCCGCGCCGTGCGTTCTGGGCGCAGGCCGAGCTCGTCGCCGTCGCGACCGACCTCGCCGAGGTCATCGGGGGCGCGATCGCCCTCTCCCTGCTGTTCGGCATCCCGCTCTTCCTCGGTGGCCTCATCGTCGGCGTCGTCTCGATGACGCTCCTCGGACTGCAGAGCCGGTTCGGTCAACGTCCGTTCGAGTCCGTCGTCATCGGGCTTCTCGCGATCGTCGCGATCGGATTCCTGGCCGGCCTGTTCGTGAATCCTCCGGATGGCGCCGCGATCGCGGGCGGACTGCTGCCCCGATTCGACGGAACGGACTCTGTGCTGCTGGCCGCGAGCATGCTCGGCGCAACGGTCATGCCGCATGCGATCTACGTGCATTCCGCCCTCGCCCGCGACCGGCACGGACGGGCGAGTGACGCGACGCGTGCCGGCCTCCTCCGCTCCACGAAGTGGGACGTCGTGATCGCGCTCGGCATCGCCGGGATCGTCAACATCGGGATGCTCCTGCTCGCCGCGGTCAACCTGCGCGGCATCGAGGGCACCGACACGATCGAGGGCGCCCATGCCGCGATCGAGGGCACTCTCGGCCCGGGGATCGCGCTCGTGTTCGCAATCGGGCTGCTGGCATCCGGTCTCGCCTCGACCTCGGTGGGCAGCTACGCCGGCGCGACGATCATGGCCGGGCTGCTCAAACGCCGGATCCCCCTCTTCGCGCGCCGGGTGGTGACGCTCATCCCGGCACTCGTCATCCTCGCGGTCGGCGTCGATCCGACCTGGGCACTCGTGCTGAGCCAGGTGTTCCTGAGCTTCGGCATCCCGTTCGCACTCGTGCCGCTGCTGAGGCTCACGAGCGACCGAACGGTCATGGGGGAGTCGGCGAACGGGCGAACGGTGCGATGGGTCCTCGCTACGATCGTCATGCTGGTGGTCGCACTCAACCTCGCGCTCATCGTGCTCACTCTGGTCGGGTAGGAGGCGTCGTGAAGGAGAAGCCTAATTTCGCGGATGCCGTCGTCGAGGACTACGTCAAGGTCATCTACTCGCACACAGAGTGGCAGCCCGAGCCGATCACGACCTCGGTGCTCGCCGCACGGCTGGGCCTTGCGCCGTCGTCGGTGACGGAGATGGTCAAGAAGCTCGCGGTATCCGGCCTCGCCACGCACGTGCCGTATGGAGCCGTGACCCTGACCGAGGAGGGGCGTGCGCTCGCCCTGCGGATGCTGCGCCGTCACCGGCTCATCGAAACCTGGCTCGTCGAGTCGTTCGGCTACGGCTGGGACGAAGTGCACGACGAGGCGGAGGTGCTCGAGCACGCGCTGAGCGACCGGCTGCTCGAGCGAATCGCGCACGAACTCGGCGACCCGGTGCGCGACCCCCACGGTGATCCGATACCCCGCGCTGACGGCACGGTCGAGCAGCCGGATGCCGTGCTGCTGCAGGACGCGCCCGACGGCTTCTCCGGGCCTGTCGTTCGCATCAGCGACCGTGCCCCGGAGCTGCTCAAGCATCTTCACGAGGAGGGCGTCGCCCTCGACACGGTCATCGAGGTCGTGGAGCGGCGCCCGTTCGGCGGGGCGCTCTCGATCCGTACCCCCGCATCCGCGCTCGACCTCGGCGTCGAGGCCACTGCCGCCATCTGGCTCGCGCTCTGACCGCCCGTCGAGCTTGTCGAGACCCGGATTTCGACGAGCTCGATCCGAGGGGGTCGTCACCCGCGCTGCGGGTCGTTGCTCGGGTCGTTGTCGAAGTAGGCCTCGTCGATGACGATCTCGTTCGGGCTGAGCGGGTCGACCCCGGCGCGCTGCGCCTGCTTCGCCTTCTGCGTCGAACGGAAGTAGTGCCACAGCGTGGGGATGAGGGTGAGCGTGACGGCGGCGATCAGGATGACGTCGATGTATTCCTCGACGAACACCGCGACCGGCGGGATGTAGCCGATGAGGAATCCGAAGAAGGTCAGACCGAAGCCCCAGATCCCGGCGCCGATCAGGTTGTACAGCGAGTACTTCTTGTAGTTCATGTGCCCGATGCCTGCGGCGACCGGAACGAAGGTGCGCAGGATGGGAACGAACCGGGCGAGGATGACCGACAATCCGCCGAAACGTACGAAGAAACGATTGGTTCGCTCGACGTTCTCACGGCTGAAGAGTCCGCTCTCCTTGCGCTCGAAGACCGCCGGGCCGAGCTTGTGGCCGATGAGGTAGCCGCACTCCCCGCCCGCGAATGCCGCTGCGGCGATGAGCAGGCCGACCCACCAGATCTCCAGTCCGAAGACCAGTGAAGTGTGGGTGAGCAGCCCGGAGATGAGGAGCAGGGTGTCACCGGGGAGGAGGAACCCCACGAGCAGGCCGGTCTCGGCGAAGACGATGAGGCAGACCACGACGAGCGCCCATGGACCGGCGGTGGTGATGATGAGCTCGGGGTCGAGCCAGGGGATGAGCGCGGAAGGAACCAAGCGGGGTTTCTCCAGTCAGTGTGATGGGCGCGAATGCGTCCATGACAGGTTACCGGCACAGTCTTGAAAGTCGGTGCGGGAGGCGGGACTTGAACCCGCACGCTCGAAAGCACAGGAACCTAAATCCTGCGTGTCTGCCAATTTCACCACTCCCGCGGGCGACACCAGTGTACGTGGGGCGGTCGGCTGTGGATAACTTCCGCAGACGTTCGGAGTCAGGTGACTATGTCCCGGAAATGACGTGGCCTAGCTGAACTTTTCGAGGGCGCAAGCGGAGTTGCGGTTACATGTGTAATCTGGTCTTAATCGGATTTACAAAAGACCGACTCAAGTTCGCGTTCACGTGCGCGAGAGATGAGATGAGAACGGTGACCACGCTAACTCTGTCAAACGACTCCATTATCCTCGATGATCAGCTTCGCGATGAAGCTGTCGAGCTAGTTGAAACCGCAGAAGACGATCGATTGGGCCACCTCGAAGTCGTAGTTAATGGTGTCCGACATGAGGTGCCCGAAGCGCTGTCGCGTTTGCTCGTCCATGTTATTGAACGGGCCGCTCGAGGCGGGACTATGCATATTCGATCGATGCCAGAGGAACTCACCACTACCGTCGCTGCGGAACTCTTAGGTGTTTCACGACCGACCTTTATGAAATATATCCAGTCTGGAGAAATTCGTTCGCGCATTGTCGGAACACATCATCGTGTGCGCTCGCGAGACGTTATCGCCTTTCGTGAACGCCGAGACAAGGACCGTGTCGCGGCCTTGGAAAACCTCCGCGTGGAGCTACCCGGCTAACCTTGATGAGTGATTCAACAGCGAGTATTTGTCGACGCGGATGTTTTGTACTCCGCGTGCCTTCGAAACTGGCTGTTCCAAATGAGAATCTCGACTCCATCGATGTTTCAGTTGTACACGACCGAGGATGTTATTTCTGAGACGCTTTCCAAGCTGAGAGACAAGAATCAGCGATGGAGTGGGGGTCAGATAACGCGAATCCGTGCTGCGATCATTGAAGTGTTCGACGAAATCGTCGAGGACTTCGATGAGTCAGTCGAATACCAGGGTGCAGATCCAAACGACTTTCATGTTCACGCGGCGGCACTCTCTTCGGAAGCGGACATGTTGCTGACTTGTGACACCGGGCTGCTAAATCAACCAAACGCAGACGAGCTTTCCTACGAAGCATTTCATCCGGATGACTTCTTCATCCTCGTGAACGATTCCGCACCGCTAGATGTTCGATCCGGCACAATGGAACAACTCCGCTACTACATCCAAAGGAACGGAGCAAAGGACACCAGGCTGGTGGACTCTCTCATCGCCGCCGGTTGTCCGCAGTTCGCGGAGATTGTCAGAATTCATCTCATGGATCTCGCTGGAGCGCTCCCGAGGCAGGATCGGCGGAAGCTCCGGCGATTCGAGCGCCTCAAGCTTCAAGTGTCGGAGCGCGGCTCGGTGGGGGAGTCCACCTGGTGATGGCTGAGAAGTGACACGCCGGTGACAGACCTCGGAAGTCCTCGATCGCGGAACGAACTTACGCGACGCCTTGAGGCGGTTGCCCCTACAAGCCAGCGTCATCCATAACCTGTGGATAACTTCGGCGGGCTGCGCACCGGCTCCTGCATGATTCTCGGGTGAACTCCGCCGTGACGATCATCGCCGACCGCGTCCGTGAGCGGGTGCGCCGCGAAGGCGTCGACCTTGGCGGCGACCACGAGCTCGCGGGCGGTTTCGTGCGCGACGAGATCCGCCGGTACAGCGAGCGGGCGCTCGGCGGTTCGCTCCCTGCGATTCCGGATGAGGCGCAGGCGGCAAGGGAGGTCGTCGCCTCGATCACCGGGTTCGGTCCCCTGCAGCCGTTCTTCGACGACGACACGGTCGAGGAGATCTGGATCAACGGCCCGAGCCGTGTGTTCGTCGCCCGTAACGGCGTCCCTGAGCTCACCGGGGTCGAGCTGGCCGCGACCGAGGTGCGCGATCTGGTCGAGCGGATGCTGCAGTCCACCGGTCGCCGCGTCGACCTCTCGAGCCCCTTCGTGGACGCCTCGCTGCCGGACGGCTCGCGGCTGCACGTGGTCATCCCGGATGTCACGCAGCGGCACTGGGCGGTCAACATCCGAAAGTTCGCCAAGCGCATCAAGGAGCTGCAGCAGCTCGTCGCGCTCGGTTCGCTCAGCCTCGAGGCATCCGAGTTCCTGCGGATGTGCGTGCTCTCCGGGCAGAACATCCTCGTCTCCGGGGCCACCCAGAGCGGCAAGACGACTCTGCTGGGCGCACTGCTCACGTCGGCGCGGCCGGGCGAGCGCATCGTCACGGTCGAGGAGACGTTCGAGTTGAGCTTCACCGCGCGTGACGTCGTCGCGATGCAATGCCGGCAACCCAGCCTCGAGGGCACGGGAGAGATCTCGCTGCGGCGCCTCATCAAGGAGGCGCTCCGGATGCGCCCCGACCGCCTCGTGGTGGGCGAGGTGCGCGAGGCCGAGTCGCTCGACCTGCTCATCGCGCTCAACAGCGGGTTGCCGGGGATGTGCAGTGTGCACGCGAACAGCGCGCGCGAGGCACTCACGAAGCTTTCGACGCTGCCGCTGCTCGCCGGCCGTAACATCGACTCATCCTTCGTGGTCCCGACCGTCGCGACGAGCATCGACATCGTCGTGCATTGCGCGCTCGAGCGCAGCGGTCGGCGGCACATCGTGCAGATCGTCGCGCCGACCGGCCGTGTCGTCGATGGAACGATCGAGGCCGAGACGATCTTCGAGCTGCGGGGCGGTTCCCTGGACCCGACAGGGAGCCACCCCGCGAGGTCGGCGAAGTTCCGCAGCGCCGGGCTCGACCCGGCGAGCATTCTCGACCTCGCGGTCGGTCGTGATCAGGCTGCCGTTCCCGAACCCGTCGCGCCGCGCCGGCGGGCCGCCGTTCCCGAGGGCGGCGCCGCGTGATCCTCCTGCTCGGTTGCTCCCTCGGGTTGGGGCTGCTCCTCACTGCCTCGCCGTTCCTCTGGCCGGCGGCACGTCGAGCCCTGCGCAGCACTCCAGGTGTCGTCGGCCGCCTTCAGGAGCGGATGCGGCAGGCCGGCCTGCGGGCCGTCTCGGTGCCGACCTTCGCGATCGTCTCGCTCATCGTCGGTGCGGTGACCACGGCGGCGGTGTTCGTGTTCGTCCCGGTCGTCGCGCTCGCGGTCGCCGCCGGGCTCGTCGCCCTCGCCCTGCCGACCGCCGTCGTCAACTGGCGCGCCAGGGCCGGCCGCCGTGCGAACCGCGTGGTCTGGCCCGACGTCGTCGACCACCTCGTGTCGGCGGTGCGCTCCGGGCTCTCGCTCCCGGATGGCGTCGCCCTCCTCGCCCACAACGGTCCAGCCCCGACGAGGGAGGCGTTCGCCGAGTTCGAGAGCGACTTCACGGCATCCGGGAACTTCGCGCGGAGTCTCGACCGGGTGAAGGAGCGTCTCGGCGATCCGGTCGCCGACCGCATCCTCGAGACACTGCGGATGTCGCGCGAGGTCGGCGGCAACGAACTGCCCGCAGTGCTCAGGGCGCTTGCCGCGCACCTGCGGCAGGAGGCCGCCATCCGCGGGGAGGTCGAGGCGCGGCAGTCCTGGGTCATGAATGCTGCGCGGCTCGGTGCGGCAGCGCCGTGGGTCATCCTCGCGCTGCTCGCGACCCGGCCGGAGGCCGCTGCCGCCTACAACACGTCGGTGGGAATCGCCGTGATCGTCGGCGGTCTCGTCGTGACCGTCGTCGCCTATCGTGCCATGATCGCGCTCGCGCGGCTGCCCGAGGAGCGGAGGTGGTTCCGGTGAGCCCGGCGGGTGCCTGGGCGATCGCCCTCGGGCTCACGCTAGGCCTAGGACTCTGGTCGCTCGTCAGCCTCGTGCCTCGGCTGGCGCGACCGGGACTCACCAACCGCGTGGCGCCTTACCTCGTCGATGTCTCGGATGGTGCGCGCGCGTACGTCGAGCACCGGCCGTCGAACCCGCTCCCGGTGCTCGGGACCATGCTCGGCCCCCTGGCCGGCCGCGTGCGCGCGCTTCTCGCCCCGCTGCTCGGCGGTCCGGCGGTCGTTGCCGAAAGGCTGCGGCAGTCCGGGTCTGAGCTCAGTGTCGATGCATTCCGGGCCCGCCAGCTGGCCTGGGCGATCGGCGGGGCCGCCGTCGGGGTGCTCCTCTCCTTCGCACTCGCGCGCACTCAGCCGCTGCCGGTCGTTGTGCACCTGGGACTCGTGGTCGTTCTCTGCGTCGCCGGGTTCGTCGCGCGTGACTATCTGCTGCAACGTGCAGCCAGGTCGCGGCTCGCCCGGATGGCGGGGGAGTTGCCGGTGGTCCTCGAGTTCCTGACGCTCAGCCTGTCGGCGGGGGAGGGCATCCTCGACTCGATCCGCCGCATCGCGAAGACGAGCGGGGGCGAGCTCGCCGCCGAGCTCGGCAGCGTCGTCACCGCCGTCAACAGCGGGTCGCCGCTCGCCGAGAGCCTCAAGCAGATGGCGGACGGCATCCGGCTGCCCGCGCTCACTCGCTGCGTAGCGCAGGTGACCGGTGCGCTCGAGCGCGGAACGCCGCTCGCCGACGTGCTGCGCGCGCAGGCTCAGGATGTGCGCGAGGAGGCCAAGCGCGACCTGCTGGAGCTCGCCGGGAAGAAGGAGGTGGCGATGATGGTGCCGCTGGTTTTCATGATCCTGCCCGTGACGATTCTGTTCGCGGTCTTCCCGGGGATCTACGTGCTGCAGCTGGGGTTCTGAGTACGCCATACCTCGATGATCTAGATACCTAACAGCATCAGGTATACGATCGCTGCAGGGAGGCATCCGTGAACATCGACAAGGATCTCGTCGCGGCGATGGCGACGCCGCTCGTGCTTGCGATCCTCGCCGAGGGCGAGAGCTACGGATACGCGATCCTGAAGCGCGTGCGCGAACTCTCCGCCGGTGACGTCGAGTGGACCGACGGGATGCTCTACCCGCTCCTGCACCGCCTCGAGCGACTGGACTATGTCGTGGCCGAGTGGGCGCTCTCTCCCGAGGGCAGACGGCGACGCAACTATCGGATCACAGCATCCGGTCGCGCCCAGCTCGCCGACCAGCGCCGGCAATGGGAGACGGCGAACCGCACACTCGGCGGACTCTGGGACCTCGCGCTCCCGGCGGGGGCATGACGATGGATGCCCTCGATACCAGCATCGGCGAATGGCGTGCCGCCATCCTGCGCGGGAAGGCCGTCGACGAGGTCGACGCCGACGAGCTGGAGGGGCACCTGCGTGAGCAGGTCGCCGACCTCGAGACAGGCGGACTGGCGACCGACGAGGCCTTCCTCATCGCGGTGCGACGGCTCGGGCGGGTGGATGCGCTCACTGCCGAGTTCGCCCGCGTGCAGGGCGACCGACTCTGGAAACAGCTCACCCTGCCGACCGCTGACTTCGGTGCCGAAACCGGCGAACGACGGTCGTTGCCCACCATGCTCGGCTTCGCGGTTCTGGCCGGTGCGCTCGTTCTGACCGCACACCTTCTCGCGTCCTCGTCAGAAGCGGCTTTCGGGTGGCTCGCCAGGGACTACAGCCTCCTGGTGCTTCCCGTGCTCGCCGCCTACTTCGCGTGGTCGAAACGGATGCCGTGGCGGCGCATCCTGCCGCTCGCCATCGTGGTCGTCGCCCTCGCACTCATCGTCAACCTCTACCCCTTCACGCTCTACGGGAGCACGGGAGATCTCGTCGTCCTCCATCTCCCTCTGGTGCTCTGGTTCGTCGTGGGCGTGGCATACCTCGGGGGGGAAGTCCGCTCATCCGCCCGCCGGATGGACTTCCTCCGCTTCAGTGGCGAGTGGGTCATCTATTACACGCTCATCGCACTCGGCGGCGCGGTATTGCTCGGCCTGACCACACTCATCCTCACGCCCATCGCCCCCGAGGTAACCAGTATCGTCTTCAGCCGGGTCATGCCGACGGGGGCTGCTGGGGCTGTCATCGTTGCCGCCTGGCTCGTCGAGGCGAAGAAGAGCATCATCGAGAATCTCGCTCCCGTGTTGACCGCGATCTTCACCCCGCTTTTCGCCGTCATGCTCATCGTCTCGGCGGTCGCTTACCTCGTCTCCGGCGTCTGGCGCGATTTCGACCGCGACCTGCTGATCGGGTTCGATGTGCTCCTGCTTGTGGTGGTCGCCCTCGTGGTCTACGGCATCTCCGCCCGCGACGCGACGAAGGGCACCGGGGTGATGGACATCATCCGACTCTGTGCGGTCGTCGCGGCAATCTTGCTCGATGGGCTCGTGCTCGTCTCGATGTTCGCGCGGGTAGGCGAGCTCGGGTTCACGGCCAACCGGGTCGCGGCACTCGGACTCAACGTCATCCTCATCGTCAATCTCGTCGGCACCGCCTGGCTGCTCGTGCGCCAGGTCGCGGGGCGCGCACCGGCGGCGCGGCTTGAGCGCTGGCAGACCAGGTACCTGCCGGTCTTCGCCGCCTGGGTCGCCTTCGTCGTACTCGCCCTGCCGCCCCTGTTCGGCTTCGCGTAGACCGGCCGGCGACGTCGTACTACGTCGTCGCCTGTGGAGAACTTCCGACGCCCTCGTGGCGCATCGAACATACTGTGCGGATGCTGCGAACTCGACTCAGTCCCTTCCTCGCGGATGACCGCGGCGACGTCCCAGGGTGGGTGCTCATCACCCTCATGACCGCTGGCCTCGTCATCATCATCTGGGCGCTCGCCGGGCCGGCCCTCGGCGAGGTCTTCCAGCAGGCGATCGATCGCGTCACCGGGTTCTGACCGTGCGGATGCCGCAGCGGCTCGCGCAGGAGGAGTCCGGCTCCGCGGTCGCCGAGTTCGTCATGGTCGGGGCGTTGCTCACGATCCTGACCCTCTCCGTCATCCAGCTGGGGCTCGTCCTGCTCATCCGCAACACCGTGCTGGATGCGGCCGCCGAAGGCGCGCGGTTCGCCGCGCTCGCCGACAACGGGCTGGCCGACGGGGTCGAGCGGACCAGTCAGCTCGTGACGGTCGCGCTCGGGCCGAGCTACGCGGAGGACGTATCGGCGTCCTACGGCAGCTACCTCGGCCATCCGGCCGCAATCGTCACCGTGCGCGCCCCGCTGCCGCTCATCGGTCTCATCGGCATCGAGCACGGACTGGAGGTGGAGGGGCATGCCGCAGTGGAGACGCTGGACTGAGCGCCTGCAGCGCGAAGCCGCCCGACTCCGCGAAGAAGCCGGTACCGCCTCGCTCGAGTTCATCACGGTCGGGCTCATCCTGCTGCTGCCGGTCGTCTACCTCGTGCTGACGATGTCGTCCATCCAGGGCGGCGCCTTCGCGGTCGAGGGTGCGGCCCGTCAGGCGGTGCGCGTGTACGTGCAGTCGGGGAGCACCGCCGAGGCGGCCGCCCGAGCCGAGCGGGCCATCCGGTTCGCCCTCGCGGATGCCGGCCTCGACGCTCTAGAGCCGCACGTCGCGGTGACGTGCTCGCCGCATCCGGATGCGTGCCTCACCAGGCTCGGCACCGTGACGATCTCGGTAGGGGTGACTGTGCCGATGCCGCTCGTTCCCCCGGTGCTGCAACTCGAGGTACCGCTCGGCATCCCCCTGCAGGCGACCGCGACTGAGCGGGTCTCCCGCTTCTGGAGCGCCGACCGATGAGCGCGTCACAACTCACTGAGGAATCACGCGGCGAGAATCTCAAGAGCGCTCTTAGCGATGACCGCGGCTCCACCCTTCCGCTCACCATCTTCTACGGCTTCCTCTGCCTCGTGCTCGTCCTCATCGTGGTCGCCGCCACCTCGCTCTACCTCGAGCGCAAGCGCCTGTTCACCCTTGCGGACGGCGCCGCACTCGTCGGCGCGGAGGCCTTCGACCTCGACGAGGTCATCCAGACCCCGGACGGCCTGCGTGCCAGGCTCGAGACCCCGGATGTCGCCGTCGCCGTCGCCGGATACCTCGCTGCCGTCCCGACCTCGGGCTTCGAATCGCTCAGCCTGGATCGCGCGGAGACGGTCGACGGACGCAGCGCGACCGTCGCGCTTTCCGCATACTGGCGCCCGCCGGTCGTCTCGGCGCTCGTGCCGGAGGGCATCCGTATCGAGGTCACGGCCGTCGCCCGCTCGGTCTTCTCCCGCTGAGGGTCCCATAATGCCCTTCACGCTGGCGCGGAAGGGCACTTTCGGCCCCTTTCTAGCGCTCAGGTCGGCTCGTGGTTCACGAACAGCACGGCCGCGCCGAGTCCGATCATCATGACGCCGCCGGTCGCGCTGAGGGTCGCGATGCGCTTCGGAGACCGGGCGAACCAGTCCCGCGCAGCCCCGGCAGCGAGTGCCCAGACGCTGTCCGACAGGAGAGCCACGATGACGAAGACGATTCCGAGCAGCAGCATCTGCAGCGGGATGCCGCCCGCCGAGTGGTCCACGAAGAGGGGGAGCACGGCGACCATGAAGATGATCGACTTCGCATTGGTGACACCGACCACGAATCCCTCCCAGATCGTGCGCCACGCGCCGCGACGGGCGACGGGTGCCGTGACGGCACCCGCTTTCCGACGGCGATGCCGGATCGCCTGGATGCCGAGGAAGATGATGTAGGCGGCCCCGAGCAGCTTGACGATCGTGAACGCGACGACGGATTCCTCGAGAAGCGTGCCGAGTCCGAAGGCGATCGCGATCGAGATGACGAGCGCGCCGGCGGCGTTCCCGACGACACTCAGCAGCCCACCGACCCGGCCGAGGGAGAGTGAACGGCCGATCGTGAACAGCACGCTCGGGCCCGGGATGACGATGAGCGGGATCGATGCGAGCCCGAAGGCGAGGAGGTTGGCCGTGGGAATCATGTGGAGGAAATGCTAACGCCTGCGCGGGGCGTACCGTGGCAGGTATCGCCACAGGATGCCGGCGCCGACGAGCCCGAGGATGCCCATGACCCCGCTCGCGAACGACAGCGAGACGAGCGCGGTGAGGCCGGAGATCGCGAGGGGTGCTGCAGCTCCTCCGGCATCCGAGGTGAAGCGCCATGCGCCGAGAAATGGCGCCGGATCCTTCTTGTCGGCGAGGTCGGCGCCGAGCGTCATGAGGAGCCCGGTTCCGAATCCGTTGGCCACGCCGAGCGCCATCGTGATGCCGATGAACCATGCGGCGTTGGCGGACAAGTCGTGGGTGAACGCGAGTACGAGGTGCCCGAGACCGAGCCCGATCATCGACGGCAGGGCCGTCCACATCCGTCCCCACCGGTCCATGATCTGACCCGTCGTGTAGAAGAGCGCGAAGTCGAGGGCGCCGGCGATACCGATGATGAGGGCGGTGTTCGCATCCGAGATGCCGATGCTCACCGCCCAGAGGGGAACGAGGACCTGGCGGCTCGCGCGCAGCGCTCCGACGAGGAGGGCGCCGGATCCGAGTCGGGCGAGCACGCCGCGGTTTTTGACGATCGTTTGGAACAGACCGTGGGACTCGCGCTCAAGGAGGATCTCACCCTCGCGCTGCCCGGATGCTGCGAGCCTCGGGCGGAACGTGGCCTCGGGGTCTCGGAGGAAGACCAGCAGCAGTGCGGCGACGAGGCATCCGGCGACGTGCACCCAGAATGCCGAGGAGGTCGATCCCGTGAGGTGGATGACGGCCGCAGCGAGGAATGGGCCGATGAAGAGGCCGAGCCGGAAGCTGCCCCCAAGGATGGAGAGCGCGCGGGCGCGGAAGGCGACGGGAACGAAACTCGTCATGAACGCGTGGCGCGCGAGCCCGAAGACCGCGGTCGCGAGACCGATGAGGAAGATCGCGACACCCAGAACCCACGGATTCGGTGAGAACATGGCGAGTGCGAGGCCGACGATCGACAGGAGGGCCGCGTAGATCATGCTCGCACGCTCGCCGATCCGGCTGATGATCCAGCCGCTCGGCACGTCGCCGAAGAGCTGGCCTACCGTGATCATCGCGGCGATGAGGCCTGCGACCGCAAGCTGCGCGCCCAGGTTGTGGGCGACGATCGGGATGATCGGAATGATGGCGCCCTCGCCGATCGAGAAGGCGAGTGTCGGCAGGACGGCAGGCAGTGCGATCGAGCTGAACCTGAAGGGTGGCGGCTCGGATGTGGTCATGACTGCTCAACTCTATTCGGCGGCTCATGGTCTATTCGGCGTACGAGGCCTCTCCGGCGGGAAAGGTAGTCTTGATCGGACATGAATGAGCTCGACATCTCTGAAGACCTTGCCGCGCTGCGCTCGACGTTCGCGGACATCCGCTCGGTCGTCGGGGTCGAGCGGCTCGAGGCCGACATCGCGAGCCTCAGCGAGCAGGCGGGCGTACCCGACCTGTGGGACGACCCGGAGAAGGCGCAGAAGGTCACGAGCGCACTGAGCCACCGGCAGGCGGAGCTGGCGAAGATCACCGGCATCCAGCAGCGGCTCGACGACCTCGAGATCATGGTCGAGCTCGCGAACGAGGAGTCGGACGAGGCGGCGGCCGAGGAGGTTCGCACCGAGTTGGCGAGCATCCAGAAGCTGCTCGGCGAGCTCGAGGTTCAGACCCTTCTCAACGGCGAGTGGGATGCGCTGCCCGCGGTCATCACGATCCGTGCGGGCGCGGGCGGGGTGGATGCCGCCGACTTCGCCGAGATGCTGCAGCGGATGTACCTGCGCTGGGCCGAGCAGCACGGCTACGCCACGCGCGTGCTCGACACGAGCTACGCGGAGGAGGCGGGCATCAAGTCGACGACGATCGAGGTGGATGCGCCCTACGCGTTCGGCACACTGAGCGTCGAGGCGGGCACGCACCGGCTCGTGCGGATGAGCCCCTTCAACTCGGCTGGCAAGCGTCAGACGAGTTTCGCCGCGGTTGAGGTCATCCCGCTCATGGCGGAGACCGAGCACATCGACATCCCGGAGGGCGACATCCGGGTGGATGTCTTCCGGTCGTCGGGCCCCGGCGGCCAGTCGGTCAACACGACCGACTCGGCCGTGCGCATCACGCACCTCCCGACCGGCACGGTCGTGTCGATGCAGAACGAGAAGAGCCAGATCCAGAACCGGGCGGCGGCCATGCGCGTGCTGCAGTCGCGGCTGCTCGTGCTGCAGCGCGAACAGGAGGCGGCGACGAAGAAGGAACTCGCCGGCGTCATCACCGCCAGTTGGGGCGACCAGATGCGCAGCTACGTGCTCGCGCCGTACCAGATGGTCAAGGACCTGCGCACCGAGTATGAGGTCAACAACCCCTCAGCCGTCTTCGACGGCGACCTCGACGGCTTCATCAGCGCGGGCATCCGGTGGCGCAAACGTAAGTAGTGAGTCGCTACCGAGCATCCGCGCACCCCTGCTTAGGCTCGTAAGGTCATGATTCGATTCGACCAGGTCACGAAGCTGTACTCGGGCAACACGAGGCCGGCCCTCAACTCGGTGACTCTCGAGATCCTCCGTGGCGAGTTCGTGTTCCTCGTCGGGGCGTCGGGCAGCGGCAAGTCGAGCTTCCTGCGGCTCGTGCTCAAGGAGGAGTCACCTTCGAAGGGCCAGATCCACGTGCTCGGCCAGAACCTGAGCAGGCTCACGAGCCGCAAGGTCCCCTACTTCCGCCGCAACCTCGGCGTCGTCTTCCAGGATTTCCGCCTCCTCCCGCAGAAGTCGGTGTTCGACAACGTCGCCTTCTCGCTGCAGGTCATCGGCAAGTCGAAGGGGTTCATCCAGGAGGCGGTCCCGGATGTGCTCAAGATGGTGGGGCTTGCCGGCAAGACGGGCAGGTTGCCTCATGAGCTCTCCGGCGGTGAGCAGCAGCGGGTCGCGATCGCGCGGGCCATCGTGAACAAGCCGTCCATCCTGCTCGCCGATGAGCCGACCGGCAACCTCGACCCGACCACGAGCGCGGGAATCATGACCCTCCTCAACCGCATCAGCGCCGGTGGGACGACGGTCATCATGGCCACCCACGATGCAGGAATCGTCGACCAGATGAAGCGCCGTGTCGTCGAGCTCGTCAGCGGCCAGATCGTGCGCGATGAGCGGCAGGGCGGCTACCAGACGCAGGCGCTGCCCGTGCAGCAGCAGGCGCCGCCGCCCACGTCGTCTGGGTTCGGGGTGGGCCGATGAGGTTCGGCCTGGTTCTCTCCGAGGTCGGCCAGGGGCTTCGGCGCAATGCGTCGATGGTCGTCTCGATCGTACTCGTGACGTTCATCTCGCTCACCTTCGTGGGTGCGGCGATCCTGCTGCAGCTGCAGATCAACCAGATGAAGGGCTACTGGTACGACCGGGCGCAGGTCGCCGTGTATCTGTGCACCGAGTATGTGGAGGGCGGCAACTGCAACGAGATCGAGGCGACGACCGAGCAGAAGGCGAACATCGAGCAGCAGCTCGAGGCGCCGCCGCTCGCCCCTCTCATCTCTCAGTACGACTTCGAGGATCACGATCAGGCGTTCGCCCGCTACCAGGAGCAGTTCGGCACTGAGGCCACCGGGTTCGTCACACCGGATTTTCTCCCCGAGACGTTCTGGGTGAACCTCAAGGACCCTTCCCAGTCGGATGTCCTGGTCGAGAGGCTGTCGAGCGTCGCCGGGGTGGATGAGGTGGTCGACCAGCGCAAATATCTCCAGCCGATCTTCGACGCGTTGAATGCGGCGAGCTTCACGGCCATCGGCATCGCCGGGCTCATGCTCATCGCCGCGGTGCTGCTCATCGCGACGACGATCCGCCTGAGCGCGTTCAGCCGCCGCCGGGAGCTCGGGATCATGAGGCTCGTGGGCGCATCCAACCGGTTCATCCAGACCCCGTTCGTGCTCGAGGGGGTGGTGGCGGCGCTCATCGGATCGGCGCTCGCGAGTGGTGCGATCGTGGCGATCGTGCACTTCTTCGTGCAGGGCTACCTCAACGCGACCCCATCGGCGACCCCGTTTGTGGATATCGGCGACGCCTTCATCGTCGTGCCCATCCTCATCGTCGGCGGTGCGGGGCTCGCCGCGGTCTCGGCGGCTGTCGCCATCCGCCGCTACCTGCGGGTCTAGCGCGCGCCTGCCCGGCTCTGGCCTGCTGCGCCGCGAGGGGTCGGTAACTGTCCTTCCTGCCTGCCACGAAGGACAGTTACCGACCCCTCGCGGAGGTGATGGGGTTCTGTGCGGGTGGAGCGCGCGTTATGCTGGTGGGCTGCCGACATCCGGCACTCTTCACCATTCAGGAGTTGTACCGTGCCCAGGGAACGTGGCGAGAAGGTGGTCGCCACCAATCGCAAGGCGCGGCACGACTATGCCATCGAAGACACCTATGAGGCAGGGCTCGTGTTGACCGGCAGCGAGGTCAAGTCGCTGCGCGAGGGTCGCGCGAGCCTCGTCGACGGTTACGCCTACATCGACGGGGGAGAGGCATGGCTGGATGCCGTGCACATTCCCGAATACGTGGGCGGCACCTGGAACAACCACGCCCCGCGCCGCAAGCGCAAGCTGCTGCTGCACAAAGCGCAGATCCTCAAGATCCACAACAAGGTGAAGGAGGGCGGCTACACGCTCGTGCCGCTGCGGCTGTACTTCAGCGACGGTCGCGCGAAGGTCGAGCTCGCGGTCGCCAAGGGCAAGCGCGAGTACGACAAACGGCAGACGCTGCGCGAGCGGCAGGATGTCCGCGAGGCCCAGCGCGCGATGTCGAGCCGCAAGCACCTCGGGGACTGAATTAGCTAGCTTTCTGAGTTCTCCGATCGGGCTTGTCGAGATCGCGGGCGCGGGGGTCTCGACAAGCTCGACCGGAGAAGGCGGGGCGACCTGAGAAGGCGGGGCGACCTGAGAAGGCGGGGCGACCTGAGAAGGCGGGGCGACCGGAGAAGGCGGGGCGACCGGAGAAGGTGGGGCGACCGGAGAGGGTTTGCCTAGCTCGCCACGAACCTGGCGTCGACGGTCGCGGACACCTCGATGTCCTCCGGCTTGAGGGAGAGCGCCGGGCCACCGCCGGCATCCGCAGCTTTGAAGGCGCGCGAGGCCATCGCCATCTCGATGTGCCCGGATGCGCCAGCCTGGTCGCCGAGCATCCCCGGGTCGGCGATCGCGGCCGCCCGCACCTCGCCCAGCCCGATCGCCTTCGCGTAGACGGTCGCCTTGTCGATCGCATCCTTGACCGCACGGGTACGCACTTCGGCCGTCACCGCCGTGCGGTGCGCCTCGGTGAGCGCCCACTCAATCGAGCCGATCGTGACGCCCTCGACGGAGGCGAGTTCTTCGAGGAACTTCGCGAGGATCTCGAAGTCGCTGAACTTCGCGGTGAAGCCGATGCGCGCGCGGTGGACGAGCGGCAACTGCTTGCCCTCCTGGTTCCAGGGCCGGTCGCTCCACACCTGTAACCGGTCGCTCGACCACCAGGTGATCGGGCCGACCTTTCCGTCATGCAGCGTGGTGATGCGCCCCCGCAGCTCGTCGGCACGCGCGTTGGCGGCGTCGAACACCTGGCCGCGTTGCGGCCCGTCGAAGCCGATGGTGAGTTGCACGGTGGCGCGCTCCGCCGGGTGGAACGCCGAGTGCTGGCCCTGCACGGTGATCACGGTCTCGCTCATGGCGACAGACTACCCGCCGCCACCGTGAGGCCGCGTGTCACAGTGTCGGGTGGTTCAGCCGATGCGGATGAGCTTCTTGTTCACGAACTCCCCGGCGCCGAAACGGCCGAGTTCGCGGCCCATACCACTGCGCTTCACTCCGCCGAAGGGCAACTCCGGGCTGTCCGCCAGCACGACATTCACGTACACCATTCCGGCGTCGATACGGTCGGCGACGCGCTTCGCCTGCTCGGGGTCAGTCGTGAACAGGTAGGAGCCGAGGCCAAACGGCGTGCCGTTGGCGACCTCGATGGCCTCATCCTCGCTCGAGACCCGGTAGATCGAGGCGACCGGTCCGAAGAACTCTTCGCGGAAGGCGTCGGCCTTCGGCGAGATGTCGCTGAGCACCGCAGTCGGGAAGAAGGCGCCGTCGCGCTCGCCCGACCTCGTGACCGTCGCCCCCTGCGCCGCCGCGCGCTTCACCTGCTCGTCGAGGCCCTCTGCGGCACCGAGCGAGGAGAGCGGCCCGTATCCGGAATCCTCGGAGAGCGGGTCGCCCGGGGTCACGCCCAGCATCTTCGCCGTGAACTTCTCGCGGAACTCGTCGTAGAGACCGTCGATGACGATGAACCGTTTCGCGGCGTTGCAGGACTGGCCGCTGTTGTCGAGGCGCGCGGCGACCGCGGACTCGACTGTGGCATCCATGTCGTCCGTGCTCAGCAGGATGAAGGGATCGGATCCACCCAGCTCGAGCACGACCTTCTTGAGGTGGCGGCCGGCGACCTCCGCGACCGCGGAGCCCGCGCCCTCCGAACCGGTGAGCGAGACGCCCTGCACGCGCGGGTCGGCGATGATCGTGGCCACCTGCTCGCTGCTCGCGTAGACGTTCGTGTATGCGCCGTCCGGGGCGCCTGCGTCGCGGAACATCTGCTCGATCGCGGCGGCCGACTCGGGGCACTGCGATGCATGCTTGAGAATGATGGTGTTGCCGACGACGATGTTGGGGCCGGCGAAACGGGCGACCTGGTAGTAGGGGAAGTTCCACGGCATGACGCCGACGAGCACGCCGAGCGGGTTCGTGCGCATGACGGCCGTGCCCTCGCTGCCCTCGGCGAGCTCGATCTTCTCATCCGCGAGGAACTCGCGCGCGTTGTCGGCGTAGTAGCGGTAGATGTCGGCGGCGAAGTCGACCTCGCCGAGCGCGTCGCCGATGGGCTTGCCCATCTCGCGCACGATGATGGCGGCGAGCTCCTCGCGGCGTTCCGAGTGCAGATCGCCGACCTTGCGCACCACGGCGGCGCGCTCCTCGATGCTCGAGGTGCGGCCCCAGGTGCGGTAGGCGCTCTCCGCGGAGGCGATCACCTGCTGGAGGTCGGCATCCGAGATCTGCGGGTAGGTGCTCAGGGTTTCACCAGTGGCGGGATTGGTGACGGCGTAACGGCTCACGGGCGGACTCCTCTTCCATGTGTCGGGCATCGTCGCCCGAACAATTCTCGGTGGTATTAGCTAATCATGCTGGATGCCGGCGCGCTCGGGAACGGATCGGACAGCGGCGGGGCTGGCGGCATCCGGATGCGGAAGGTAGACTGGAGGGCTGCCTCAGGCAGTGTGACAACTCAACAGCGCGTGACAGTGGCCGGCTCTCCACCACCAGTGATGGGGGAGCTCGAGCATGGGGATGATCGGTTTCGACATTGCCTGCGAGAGTGTGAGAAGCGGGTCGAGGATGCAGGGTTATCTCGTAAACGATCCCCGCAAAAAACAAGTGCCAATGCAAAGCGCACTGACTTCGCCCTCGCTGCCTAAGCGAGCGCACTAAAGAAGTCCGTCAGGCCGGGAATGCTCTCTACCCGGATTTCTGGCGTCATCCAGAGAGATTGCTGCGACGTTACGTCTTAGGGCGTCGCGGGACTTGAACTAAGGCTGGGCTTGTCGGATTAGGTGCCAGTGGCAAATTCCGGAGCCGAGTAGAACGCCTGCACTGGCTACACCCGTAGAAGGCATACGACCACAGCAGTGGACGGGGGTTCAATTCCCCCCATCTCCACCATCTCCTCCAGGGGAGGATGCCCCCACCGAGGATGCCCCTGTCGCGCGCTGTTGAGCTTGACCCCCGACTCTGCGGGGCGCGACCCCTCTGCATGGGCGACGCATTTTTACCATGATGCGACTGAGATAACAACCCCTTGTTCGAGGTACTTCTGCCATGGGCAAATAGGGACAGGTCCACGCACCCCTATTGCGCGGACATGGCGAACCCGAATCGCGTGAGCAATGGAGGAAGGTCATGTCGAATGCGTTGCAGCTTCCCGAGCCGAGCCCGCGTGAACGAATACGGGGTGTACGGCACTCGCCTGTCCGAGGGGTCGGCCGGGTCAGCGCCGACGGCCTCGGCGAATACCTCCGCAGCATCGGGGGCTACGCCGTACTGACGGCCGCCGAGGAACAGGATTTGGCCACACGGATTGAGGTCGGCTTGCTGGCGCGGGAACGGTTGGAGACGGCGACCGGCATCGACGCACAGACCCGAGTCGACCTCCGGACGCTCGTCACGGACGGCGAGGCCGCCTACCGCGATTTCGTGCATGCGAACCTCAAACTGGTCGTGAGCATCGCCAAGCAGTACGGCGGGCAGGACATCCCCCTGCTCGACGTCATCCAGGACGGCAATGTGGGTCTCGACCGGGCCATCAGGAAATTCGACCACCGGCTGGGATTCAAGTTCTCGACCTACGCGGTGTGGTGGATCAGGCAGTCCATCACGCGCGGTCTCGCCGAAGGCGGCCACCTCATCCGCGTGCCGGTGCACACGGCTGAGAAGATGAGCAGGCTGCGGCGGATCGGAGCGGGTCTCGACTCGGCCCTCGGCCGCAGAGCGGCGCCAGAGGAGCTCGCCCAGGAGTCGCAGTTCGACCTCGAAGAGGTGCAGCGACTCCTCGAGATCGATCGCGACGGTGTCTCGCTCCAACTCCCCATCGGCCCGAGTGATTCGGAGGGACAACTGGGTGACATCATCGAAGACGACGATGCCGCTCCCGTCATCGAGATGGTGACGATGACGATGAGGATCCAGCGCCTGCGCACCGAGATCGCTCGCTTGCCGTACCGGCAGGCGCGGCTCCTGTCCATGCGGTACGGCCTGGACGGGGAGAGCCCGATGTCGTTCGGGGAGGTCGGGAGCCGAATGGGAATCTCGAGAGAGCGGGCGCGTCAGCTCGAAGCGCGCGCCCTCAAAGCACTGCGGTGTCCGGACCTCGAGTGAGTGCCATCCGCCGTCATAGCAGGCTTGGGCCTGCCCGGCAAGCCCCTTGAAGGTCGGCCCATACGGAGTTGGCTGGATAGGGCGGAGGGAGTTGTGGCCGTGTCCATGACTCCTTCTGCGCAATGAAGAGAAATGAGGAACCGAATCATGAATGCACTATTAGCGATCGTGGCGATCATCGCCATCATCCTGCTTTTCGTCGGAGGATTCGTTCAGGCTGTGAACTTCCTGCTCTGGGTCGGAATCGTCCTGCTGATCATCGCGGTCATCGCCTGGCTGTTCCGTTACCTCTCCGGCCGACGCTCGGTGTGACCGGGAGGAAGGCCTGTCATGCCTGGCAAGAAGGACACCCGCCTCAAGAAGCCGGAGCTGTATGAGAAGCTCCGAGATGAGGGCGCGTCCAAGGAGAAGGCTGCGAGGGTCTCCAATGCGGTGGCCAAGCGTGGCGCATCCAGCGTGGGCAGGAAGGGCGGCAGGTCCGGCGACTACGAGGACTGGACCGTCGAGGAGCTCCGTGGCCGTGCGAAGGAATTGGGAGTGAGCGGCTATTCGGGCAAGAAGAAGTCCGACCTCATCCGCATGATCCGCGATCACTAGCACCCCCGCGGCAGCCCCTCTTTCGGCGCGCTGCGGGGGTGTGGAGTGAGATGATTGCGGCATGGGCGTTCTCATCTACGGTTCGGGGACAGAGTATGAGATCGAGGATCGCATCCTCGCTCATCTGAAGTTTGTGATCGCAGCGAAGCTGCGCCGTCAGGAGAACTTCTTCCTGAGCTGGTCCAATGAGCCGGATGCCGGCTCCGGCCGGATGTCGCTCTGGCTGTCGCCCAGCATCCCGCTGCAATTCCGTTTCTACGGAAGTCGGCAGCCTCAATTGAGCCGGCCCTGGCTCGAGGTACTGACGGAACTCTCCCACACGTCGCGGGGCCTCATCATCATCTCCGAAGCAGAGGCCGAAGCGGTCAAGGCGGGCACTCTGCCGATCGAGGAGGTCCAGGGCATAACCTCTTAGCGAATGCCACTCCCGGCGTCAAGCCCCTTGTCGAACCCCGCTGGGTCGACTTTCTTCAGCAGTACCACATTCTCTGGTTGCGCTGGAAAAGTTGGGAGGCATTCGATGTCGGATATCGTGAGCGACGCACCGCACCGCGAGGTGATCGCACAACCGATCAATGAGCACGAGTGGCAGGTGTGTGCCAACCGTGCAGGATCGATCGAAGACACGCAGGCGGTCTTCGGCTACATCTCCGAGCTGGGCGGGACCTACGAGGTCCATGTTCTTCACACGCCCGAGACCAGGCAGTATGTCCCGACCTTCAAGGAGGCCATGGACTGCTTCGGGGTCGTGACCTGATGTACCTGATGCTCCTGGTATACGCCGCGGCTCTCGTGCTTTTCACCGTGGGTGGGCTGGTGATCGCCCGGGCAGGCGTCCATTCGGCTCACTTCACGGGGTCGGCTGTGGGTGTCACAGCCTGCGTGGTGGCGGCGGCCGCGCTCACGGTGGCGCTCACCTCCAGCGAGATCCTGACCCAGTAGGTGCAGCCGACGTCGTCGGCGAGGCGTCGCGTGACGCCGGGCCTAGTTGTACTGACCTCGACCGTTGTTGATTCGGTCGATGGGGGTCTTGCCTCCGATGCCGAGATGGTGTCTGTC
>NZ_BAABAE010000005.1:0-91075 GCF_039537265.1 Leifsonella bigeumensis
TCTGCCAAGCCATCACCCGCGGGACCCTCAGCATCGACAGCGCCGACGCCCTCCGACGCGGACTCGGCAAGCCCACCGAGACCATCGCCGGGGAAATGCTCAGCGACGTGGCCGAGCGGCTCATCCGGGAGAAATCAGACCTCAGCGCCGACCGGCTGTACAAGGCGGCGCGGGTCGAGCGGGAACTCATCGACCTCGATGGCATCCAGGCCAGGCAGCAGGAACTCTACGACCGAGGCGGGTTGAAACTGTTTCCGCAACCCGACGGCATGTGGCGACTGAGCGGCCAGGTCGACCCGGAATCGGCGGCCATCCTGACGACGGCGCTCGACCCCTACACGAGCCCGCGGCGCGGTGGTCCGCGCTTTACGAGACCCGACGACATCGCTCGAGCGAAGGCCATCATCGACGACCCGCGCACGACCGAGCGCCTGACGCTCGACGGACTCCTCGAACTCGTGAAGCTCGGGGCAGGCGTCGACCCTCAGAAGATGCAGCCGAAACTGCGCACGCTCGTCAAGATCGTCACCACTGTCGATACTGCGTGCAGCGATACTGCTGACGATGCCGACGATGCCGACGATGCTGCCGACGGTGCCGGCGACGCGGAGTCGGCGGGCGGATTCGGTGTGATCGAGGGTAATGGCGAGGTGGTATCAGCCGCGACGATTCAGCGCATCCTGTGCGACGGCGACGCGATCGAACTGACCCTTGATCGCAACGGCACGCCGCTCGACCTCGGGCGAACGAGCCGGCTCTACGATCGCCGCCAGCGCGAAGCGCTCGCGGTGCGCGACGGCGGATGTCTTTGGCCCGGCTGCGACCGGCCACCCGCCTTCACCGAAGCGCATCACACGAAACAGTGGAAACGCGACCGCGGGCGAACGGATGTCGACGACGGAGTGCTGCTGTGCCGGTTCCATCACCTGCAACTGCACAACAACCACTGGGAGATCGAGCGGCGCGGATCCGCATTCTGGCTCATTCCGCCTCCCACGGTCGACCCGGCGCAGGCACCCATACTGCTGCAGACCAAGAGCACACTCATCGAGCATCTTCGAAGAAGCGCTGCCGGCTGACGCTGCCACCAACTGCGACGGAGGGCGTCCCGGGGCAGTCGACACCTGAGAATTCACCCTAAAACTGACCGATCGGACAGTTTCTGACCGATCGGTCAGCTAGCGTTGATCACATGTCCACCAGTGCAGAAGACCTGCGCACGATCGCGCTCGAAGAGTTCGCCACAGCAGGCTACGCAGCCACCTCGCTCCATCGCATTGCCGACCTCGCCGGTCTCTCCAAGTCGAGCGTCCTCTACCACTACGCCTCGAAAGACGCTCTGCTCGAAGCCGCCGTGGCGCCGGCGATCGAACAGATCAGCAGGATCCTCGAAACCCTGGCGACCCGGCCCGTCACGAAGGAGAGCCGCAACGAATTCATCATCGAGTTCGTCGACTTCCTGCTCGCCCACCGACTCGAAGTGCACCTCTTCATCAATCAGGGCCCCTCCCTGGTGGATGTCCCTGTCGTCGATCGCGCCAACGAGCTCGTCCAGCGCCTCGCAGAGTTCTTCGCTTCCGCCGCACCGACGACCGAGCACCGGATGCGATTCGGCGTCGCCCTCGGCGGTGCCGCCTACATGCTCGTCGCGCAGCACGCCATGGGCTTCGAGTCCGCCCCGGAGGACGAGACACGAAGCGCACTCGTGACGATCCTCAGCGAGCTTCTCGCCTCCGTACCCGTTCCAGCACACCAGGAGTAACGACGTGGCGACCCTTCTCTACCGGCTCGGCCGGTTCTCCTTCCGGCGCCCCTGGCGGGTGATCGCCACCTGGCTCGTGCTCCTCGTCGCGATCCTCGGCGGTGGTATCGCCCTCGGCGGGCAGAGCCAGGAATCGTTCGCGATTCCCGGTACCGAGTCTCAGCAGGCACTCGATCGGCTGGAAGCAGTCTTCCCCGAGGTCGCCGGTGCGGGTGCCGAGGCAGTGTTCGTCGCCCCGGATGGGAACGACATCACTGGCCCCGCCTACGAGAAAGCGATCGACCGGATGGCGACGGACATCCGCGCCATCCCCGGCATCAACTCTGTGACCACCCCCTTCGACGAGTATGCGGGCAAGCAGCTGAGCGACGACGGGTCGATGGCGATCACGCGCATCCAGTTCGACGGCGCGTCGACCGAGGTGACCGATGCGATGCTCCACGAGCTCACGGCGACCGCCTCGATCGCCGAAGATGCCGGCCTGCGCGTCGAGTTCGGCGGTCAGGTCTTCCAGGAGACGAGCTTCGGAATCACCGTCACCGAGGTCTTCGGCGTGGTGTTCGCCGGGATCGTGCTCCTCGTGACCTTCGGCTCGCTGCTCGCCGCCGGGATGCCGCTGCTCAGCGCCCTCATCGGGGTCGGGATCGTGATCGGCGGGATCACCACGGCATCCGCGTTCACGACGATTTCGAGCTCGGCGCCACTGCTGGCGCTCATGATCGGGCTCGCGGTCGGCATCGACTACACGCTCTTCATCCTGTCGCGGCATCGCAATCAGCTCGCGGCGGGGGAGGGTCTCGAAGAGTCCGCGGCGAAAGCGGTCGGCACCGCGGGGAGTGCGGTCGTCTTCGCGGGAGTGACCGTCATCATCGCCCTGCTCGGGCTGCTCGTCGTCGGTATACCGTTCCTGAGCGTCATGGGCATCGGGGCCGCGTTCGCCGTGCTCATCGCCATCGGCGTCGCGACGACACTCCTGCCGGCCATGCTCGGTGTCGCCGGTGAGCGCCTGCGTCCGAAGCCGGGCTCCCGTGCCGCGCGTCGGGCCCTCGCGCTCGCGGAAGGCGGGATCGTGCCCGACGGCGACACCGAGGCTTCTGCGGGCGCTGGGACCACAACACGCCGACGTGGTGGCAGCATGGGCTTGCGATGGGTGACCGCCGTGCTGCGGCATCCGATCCTCGCCTCGGTCGGTGTCGTCGGACTGCTCGGGGTGCTCGCGATCCCGGCCCTCGACCTGCAACTGAGCCTGCCCGACGGCGGTTCGGAGCCGGCCGCCTCCACCCAGCGGCAGGCCTACGACCTCGTGAGCGAAGGCTTCGGCGCCGGCTACAACGGTCCGCTCATCGTTGCGGTCGACATCACCCAGACGACCGACATCGTCGACGATCTCGACGGCATCGCGGACCGACTGCGGAGCCTTGACGACGTCGCGTGGGTCAGCCAGGGGCTTCCGGATGCCGGCCTCGACACCGCGATCATCCAGGTCGTGCCGGGCAGCGCCCCCGAGGCGGAGCAGACGAAGCAACTCGTACAGGCGATCCGCGACCTCGCCCCCGCGATCGAGGATGAGTACGGCACAGCGGTATGGGTTACCGGGACGACCGCCGTCGGCATCGACATCTCGAGCCGGCTGAGCGCAGCTCTCGTTCCGTTCGGCCTTGTCGTGGTGGGGCTCTCGATCGTGCTGCTCATGATGGTGTTCCGGTCGGTGCTCGTTCCGGTCAAGGCCGCACTCGGCTTCCTGCTCTCCGTGGTCGCCGCATTCGGCGTCACGGTCGCGGTGTTCCAATGGGGCTGGCTGGGCGACCTCGTACAGCTCGAACGCGCTGGGCCGATCCTCAGCTTCATGCCGATCATCCTCATGGCGGTGCTCTTCGGCCTCGCCATGGATTACGAGGTCTTCCTCGTCTCGGGGATGCGCGAGGAGTTCGTCCACGGCAGACGTCGCGGCGACGGCGACGCGAGGGCCGCGATCCCGCGCGGTTTCGCGAACGGCGCGCGCGTCGTGACCGCAGCAGCACTCATCATGTTCTTCGTCTTCTTCGCGTTCGTTCCGGAAGGCTCCGGCATGATCAAGCCCATCGCCCTCGGGCTCGCCACGGGGATAGCCTTCGATGCGTTCCTCGTGCGGATGACACTCGGCCCGGCGCTCATGGCGCTCATGGGAAGGGCGGCGTGGTGGATGCCGGCCTGGCTCGGCAGGGTCCTCCCCGATGTCGACATCGAGGGTGAGAGCCTGCGCGCGCACATCACCGCGGACGCCTGGGCGCGCAAACAGCGAGGCATGGCGATCACGGCGGAAGGGCTCGTCGCGGGTACCGCCTCGTCGAGGGTCGGGCCGATCGGTATCGCGGTCCCCGAGGGCTCTGTGCTGCTCGTCAACGGCCCGGCCGCCGATCGCCGGATGCTCGCCGCGACGCTCGCGGGGCGACTCGGGATAGTCGGCGGCCGGGCGCAGGTGGCGGGGCATCCTCTGCCCTCCGAGGTCGACCGCGTCGCCCGTCGCGTGGCGATGATCGACGTGGGCGGAGCAGATCGTTCCGCAGGGGACTCCGCCGCCTGGGCCGATCCGACCTGGCGCGAGCTCGTGGAGGAGCGGCTCCGTGTGACACTGCCCTGGTACCGGAGCTGGATCACCGGTCGCGCCACCGCGGAGTGGATGCGGCGGGTGTCGGCCGTTTCGCCGATCGCACCGGATGCCGGACTTCGCACCGTACCCCGTCTCGAGCGGGCGATCGCGCTCGCGAGCGTGGCACTCGCCGAGTCGCCGGCGGTCGTCATGCTCGACGCATCCGAGTACCTTCCGGGCCCGGAGGAGGAACAGGCGTTCCTCGACGCCGTGGCGACCATCGCCCGGGCCGACACCACGATCGTCGTCGGTTCGACCGAGCCGCTTGCGGTGGCAGCCGTCGCTGGCCGCGCGGTCGTCCGACTCGACCTCGACAGGGACCAGGCGACCGCATCGCCAGCCGGGCCCACGGCATCCGACAGCACGGCAATCGACAGCATCGCATCCGACAGCACGGGAGGCAGTTACTCATGAGCACGATGACACCCGAAACCGTGACGGGCGGCGGTGGACGACGTGGCCGAGGGCTTGGGGGCTCCCGGTGGCTGGGGATCGCCGCGGTGGTGCTCGTACCGCTCGCGTTCGCGGGGCTCTTCGTCGGCGCGCTCTCGCAGGCCGACACCGCGCTCGACCGCATTCCGGCCGCGATCGTCAACAACGACACCCTCGTCTACACGACCGCCGAGGACGGCACCCGGAGCCCGATGTTCGCCGGCCGCCAGCTGGTGACCGAACTCACCGGCGGTTCGGCTGGATTCGACTGGCTCGTCACGAATGAGGCCGGCGCGAAGGCGGCGCTCGCCAAGGGCGACGTGTACGCGGTGCTCACGATCCCGGATGACTTCTCCCGCTCGATCCTGTCGCTCAGCTCGAGCGACCCCACGCGTGCCGACCTCGGTATCACCACAGACGACGCGCACAGTTACCTCACGGGTGCTCTCGCGCAGTCGGTCGGCGAGTCGATGGCGAACACCTTCGGTACCGCGATCACGGCGCAGTACATCGAGGGCGTCTACTCGAGCGTCGGGCGACTGGGCGCGTCGCTCGGCGACGCAGCGGGCGGGGCCGAGGCGCTGTCGGGCGGTGCATCCGACCTGAGCAGTGGACTGTCGGCGCTGGCGGATGGAGTGGCGTCCGCGCACGGAGGCGCCGAGGACTTCGCCGCAGGGATGCGCGCGTACACCGGTGGCGTGGACGGGCTGAGCGCCGGTCTCACCCGATTGAAGGCCGGCTCGGCCGGGCTCGGCGGAATCGGTACCGGCGTCGCGAACTTCACCGGATCGGTCTCGGCGATCGCCGCGCAACTCGCCGTGGCGAACGCGGACCTGCAGGCCGACCCGGACGACGCCACCGCTCTCGCGACGGTGAATGCGCTGAGTGCGCAGTTGAGCGCGGCGGCATCCGGTGGTGCGACCCTTTCGGCCCGGACGACCGGGGCGATCAGCGGGGTGAGTGCGGGTATCGCCGAGAGCGCTGCTGGTGCGGCGAGGATCGCTTCGGGCTCTGCCGACCTGAGGTCGGGGGCGGAGTCGCTCGCGGCCGGGCTCGGCAGCCTGACCGGGGGAGCGTCGAAGGCCTCCGCGGGGGCCGGGTCTCTCGCCGAGGGTGCTACAGAGCTCGCCGACGGCCTCGCGGCCGGCGCGGCGCAGCTGCCGGCCGCGGATGGCGACGCCGCTGCGGTGTCGGCCGAGGTGGCCGCCGACCCGGTCTCGCTCACCGTCACCCGGGACAACGAGGTGTCGGGGATCGGCCAGTCCATCTCGACGTTCTTCATTCCGCTCGGCCTCTGGGTCGGGGCCCTCGCGGTGTTTCTCGTGCTGCGCCCGGTCAACCGCAGGGAGCTGGCCTCCACCGCCGGGAACGGTCGGCTGGTCTTCGACGCGCTGGCCCGGGCCGGGGCGGTCACGGCCGCCCAGGCACTGTTGCTCGTCGCGCTCCTGCACACGGTCGTCGGGGTGAGCTGGACTGCGCTGCCGGCGACCCTCGGGTTCTCGCTGCTCATGGCCATCGCCTTCACGGCGTTCCACCACCTGCTCACGATCGGTCTGGGTCGCGGCGGTCTCGTCGTCTCGCTCTTCGTGCTCGCGGTGCAGGTGACGGCGACCGGTGGACTGTATCCCGTGCAGTTGCTCGCGACGCCGTTCCAGTGGGTGAGTCCACTGCTGCCGCTCACCTATGGGATGTCCGGGATGCAGGGGATCATCGCCGGCGGTGCGCCCGGTCAGGTGCTGGGCGCGGCGTTCGTGCTCGCGCTGTTCGGCATCGGGAGCGTGCTCGTGGGACTCTTCGCGATCCGGCGGACGCGCCGGGCATGGGCGCTCGGGCTCGTACCGGTGAGTGTCGGCTGAGGTTCCCGGCAGGTTCCCCGAGGAGGCCCGGAGGGGTCGCCCGGAGGGGGTCGGCCGGAGGGCGGTCAGTCGGAGGAGCGCAACGCCGCGAGCGCGCGGCGCCCCGCACGGCGAATCGCGCCGACCGCATCGGCGGGGCGCGGATGCCAGAAATGCTTCCTTCGCTCGGTGCCGAGGTGGGCCTGCGCGAACGCCAGGGTCTCCCGCAGCAGCTCGAGCCTGGCATCCTCTGTGCGCGCCTTGCGGGTGTTCACCTCCGCGACGACAGAACCGTGCCAGTCCTGACCCACGAGGTATTCGAGCACCTCGGCGACGGGTTCGTTCCCGCGTCCGGGCAGCAGGTGCTCGTCGAAGATGCGCCCTTCGTCCATCGAGCCGGAACCGTCGCACAGGTGCACGTGCCGCAGCCTCGAACCCATGGCCATCGCGAGCTCGAGCGAGTCGCGGCCGGAGAGGGAAGCGTGCGAGAAGTCGAGGGTCATGGCGTCGCAGTCCATGGTGGTCGGGTCCGAGCCTGGCGCGTAGGCCTTGAGGTTCTGCCGCGCGAGCTTCCAGGGGAACATGTTCTCGACGGCGATCTCGACGCCGTAGGTGCCTGCGGTCTCACGCACGATCCGCAGGAAGTCGCGCGCGTACTGCGCCTGCCAGCGGAACGGCGGATGCACGACGACGGTCGACGCGCCGACCGAGCGCGCCAGTTCGGCGGAGCGCTCGAGCTTGACGCGTGGGTCGCGCCCCCAGACGAAGTGGGTGAGCAGCAGGACGGGGGCGTGGATGGCCAGGATGGGCAGTTCGTACCGGTCGGAGAGTTCGAGCAGGGCACGCGCATCCTGAGTCACCTCGTCGTTGGTGACCATGACCTCGACACCGTCGAAACCCGCGAGCCTGGCCAGCCGGAAGGCGTTCTCGGTGGGCAGCGGGTAGACCGCCGATGTGCTCATTCCGATCCTGATCATCGGTTCCAGTGTACGGGGCCGCCCGGATCGGGGCGCAGGCGCGGCCAGCTGCGGGCCTCAGGCGCCCTCGCACGCGGGCTCCGGGTTCCCCGGGTGCAGTTCCGGGCCCGCTGGTAGCCTTGGTGGATGCCGTCGTGGGGGTTCCCCGGCGTGCAACAGGACGGAAGCACCCTCGAATGACGACGCGCCCGGATGCGGAGGAACGGTTCTACGACTTCGTCGTCGTCTCCAACCGTCTCCCGGTCGACAGCGTCGTCGGCGGCGACGGCCGTCAGCGCTGGACGCAGTCGCCCGGCGGACTCGTCGCCGCGCTCGAGCCGGTCATGCAGTCGCGCGACGGGGCGTGGGTGGGCTGGCCGGGCCAGGCCGACCTCGATCTGGAGCCTTTCGACACCGACGGAATGCACCTCGTGCCGGTGCCCCTCAGCGCGCTCGAGGTGGAGCACTACTACGAGGGCTTCTCGAACGACACCCTGTGGCCGCTCTACCACGATGTCATCGCCGCCCCGTCGTTCCACCGTGAGTGGTGGGACACCTATCGGCTCGTGAACACCCGGTTCGCCGACCGCACCGCCGAGGTGGCGGCTCAGGGCGGACTCGTCTGGGTGCAGGACTACCAGCTGCAGCTCGTCCCGAAGCTGCTGCGCGAGCTCCGCCCCGACCTCACGATCGGGTTCTTCGACCACATCCCGTTCCCGCCGTACGGACTGTTCTCGCAGCTGCCCTGGCGCACGCAGGTGGTCGAAGGGCTGCTGGGGGCGGATGTCGTCGGTTTCCAGCGGGACGCCGATGCCGGCAACTTCCAGCAGGCGGTGCGCCGCCTCAAGGGGTACGCGACGAAGGGATCGCACATCGAGGTTCCCCTCGTAGACACGTCGCCGGGGGTGCGGGTGTACGGGCCGATCAAGCGGGGGCAGGCCTCCCGCACCGTCATCGCGAAGAAGTTCCCGATCTCGATCGACGCCGCCTTCTACCGGGAGGCGGCGGCGCGGCCGGACATCCGGGCGAGGGCGAGACAGATCCGCGGCGACCTCGGCAACCCGAAGACGATCATGCTCGGCGTCGACCGGCTCGACTACACCAAGGGCATCCGGCATCGTCTGGAGGCCTACGGCGAGCTGCTCGCCGAGGGCAGGGTCAACCCCGAGGAGGTCATCCTGGTGCAGGTGGCGAGCCCGAGCCGGGAGCGGGTGCTCAGCTACATGCAGTTGCGCGACGAGATCGAGCTCACGGTCGGGCGCATCAACGGCGACTATTCGGAGATCGGGCACCAGGCGATCAGCTACCACCACCAGAACTACCCGCGCGACGAGATGGTCGCCCTCTACCTCGCGGCGGACGTCATGCTCGTGACGGCCCTGCGCGACGGGATGAACCTCGTGGCGAAAGAATATGTCGCCTCGCGCTTCGACAGTGACGGGGTGCTGGTGCTCTCCGAGTTCGCCGGCGCCTCCGACGAGCTCACCCGCGCCGTACTCGTCAACCCGCACGACATCGACGGGCTCAAGGATGCCATCATGGCGGCCATCGAGCTACCGGCACGCGAGCGCGAGTCGCGGATGCGATACCTGCGCAAACGCGTCTTCGAGAACGATGTGGAGAAATGGTCGAGCGGGTTCCTGCACGTGCTGGTGCATCACCATGCGATCGTCGCGAGTGCGAGTGCGAGTGCGAGTGCAGGTGCGGGTGCGGACTCGAGTTCCGAGGCATGAGCGACAGCAGTGCCGAGCCGGCAAGCCCATCGCCACAGGATCCCGGGTCGGGTCTCGAGCCCGGATTGCGTGCCGACCTCCAGCGCATCGCAGGCGCCCCCGCCCTGCTCGTCGCGCTCGACTTCGACGGGACGCTCGCACCGACGGTCGACGACCCGGATGCCGCCCGCGCGCTGCCGGCGGCCCGTGCGGCCGTCGTGGCTCTCGCCGGGCTGCCCGCGACCCGCGTCGCGGTGGTCTCCGGCCGTGCGATCGCGAGCCTGGAGCGGGTTGCCCAGCTGCCGTCGGAACTGCTGCTCGTCGGCTCGCACGGGGCGGAGCTGCGCATCGACGGCGAGGAGTCCGGCCCCGACCTCTCAGCAGAGGACCTCGATCTGCTCGGTCGTCTCTACGGGGCCGTCGCCGGGGTCGCCACGCGGTATCCGGGCGTGCGCGTCGAGGAGAAGCCCGCCGGCTGCGGGCTCCACACGCGGACGGCATCGCCGGAGGATGCCGCGGCCGTAAGGAGAGAGGCGCTCGCCGCGGTCAGGTCCCTGGCCGGCGGCGAGGGCATCGCCGAGCGCTATGGCAAGGACATCCTGGAGTTCACGGTGCGCACGGCCGACAAGGGAACGGCGCTCCAGGTCCTTCGCGACCGCACCGCAGCATCCGCCGTGCTGTTCGTGGGCGACGACGTGACGGATGAGGACGGCTTCGCGGTGCTCGCCGGAGACGACCTCGGTGTAAAGGTCGGAGCCGGGGATACCAGGGCGACCCGGCGGGTCGATGACCCGGAGGCCGTGGCGGAACTGCTCGGCCTGCTCGTGCGATACCGAGAGCGGATCGCCCCATAGCCCCGGTAGAATCGTGCTGCGGATGAACACAACTTCGGGGTAATTCCATGCGCCGAGCGCCTGCCGCACTGACGCTCTGGGAGGAATCGTGCTCGCATTCCTCATCGTGTTCGCCCTGGCCCCCCTCGTCGTACCTCCGCTGACCCGCTGGCTCGGCCGAAGGATCTTCGTCGGGCTCGCATTCATTCCCGCCGCGGCATTCGTCTTCACGCTCACGCAGACCCCAGCGATCCTGGCCGGCTCGCCGCCCGCCGAGGTCATTCCTTGGATTCCCCAGCTCGCGGTGAGCCTCGCGGTGCGCGTCGACACGCTGTCCTGGCTGCTCGCCCTCGTCGTCACCGGCATCGGGGCGCTCGTGCTCCTCTACTGCGCGTGGTATTTCACGGATGCCGAGGAGGGCCTCGGCCGTTTCGCAGCCGTGCTGCTCGCCTTCACCGGCACGATGTACGGACTCGTGATCTCCGACGACGTATTCCTGCTGTTCGTGTTCTGGGAGGCGACGAGCGTCTTCTCCTACCTGCTCATCGGTCATTACACCGGCCGGCGCGCGAGCCGGGGCGCCGCGCTGCAGGCCCTCATCGTGACGACGGCGGGCGGCCTGGCGATGCTCGTCGGCCTCGTCATGCTCTCGGTGCCTGCCGGGACCTCCCGTGTCTCCGAGCTCGTGGCGATGGCGCAGGATGGCCGGCTCGACCTCGGCGCGCCTCTCGTGGTCGCCGCCGTGATCCTCATTCTGGTCGGCGCGCTCAGCAAGTCGGCGATCATCCCGTTCCACTTCTGGCTGCCCGCGGCGATGGCGGCGCCGACCCCGGTGAGCGCCTACCTGCACGCGGCGGCGATGGTGCAGGCCGGGATCTACCTCGTGGCGCGCCTGGCGCCAGGGTTCTCGGCGACACCGGGGTGGCATCCGCTGCTGCTCGGGCTCGGCCTGGCCACGATGCTCGTCGGCGGATGGCGTGCCCTCCGCCAGCACGACCTCAAGCTCCTTCTCGCGCACGGCACGGTGAGCCAGCTCGGCTTCCTCATCGTCGTCACGGGTTTCGGCACGCGCACGGCAGCGCTCGCCGGGGTCGCACTCCTGCTCGCGCACGCGCTCTTCAAGGCCGCGCTCTTCCTCGTCGTCGGGATCATCGACCACCGGGCCGGAACGCGCGACCTGCGCAAGCTCTCCGGGCTCGGCCGCGAGGCGCCGGTGCTCACGATCGTCGGTGCGCTTGCCGTGCTCTCGATGGCCGGTGTGCCGTTCACGGCCGGGTTCGTCGCCAAGGAGACCGTGTTGAGCGCGTTCCTGGATGCGGCACAGGGTGGAGCGGGAGCCGCAGCGGGTTCTGCTCCCGGTGCTGTGGCCGGCTGGATCGTCCTCGTCGGCATCGCCCTCGGCTCGACCCTCACGGTCGCCTACAGCGCGCGGTTCCTGTGGGGCGCCTTCGCCCGCAAGAGTGGTGTCGAGAAGGTCCGCCCGGTGCACGAGAGTGTGTCGTTCCTCGCCTCGCCCGCAGTCCTCGCGGTCGCCGGGATCGTGCTGGCCCCGCTGTTCCGGCTCGTGGGAGACCTGCTCGCCGGCTACCCGGCGCTCTTCCCGCCGGATGCGCGCGATTATCACCTCGCCCTCTGGCACGGCTTCGATGCAGCGCTCCTCGTCTCGGCGCTCACACTCCTCGCCGGGCTCGCCCTGTTCTGGGCCCGCGTCCCCGTCGCGGCGGCCCAGGCGAAACTGCCTCCCGTCGTCAACGCGAGCGAGCTCTACGGCAAGACGATGCGCGGACTCGACCGGCTCGCCG
Source organism: Leifsonella bigeumensis (assembly GCF_039537265.1). Taxonomy (NCBI): domain Bacteria; kingdom Bacillati; phylum Actinomycetota; class Actinomycetes; order Micrococcales; family Microbacteriaceae; genus Leifsonella; species Leifsonella bigeumensis. The sequence goes on from NZ_BAABAE010000005.1 coordinate 11,962, forward strand.
CCCGGGTGACCTCGACGACGCAGCGCGGCTCGCTCCCGTTCTATCTCGGCGTCATCCTGCTCACCCTCGTCGGCTCGGTGGGGACGACGCTCGTGCTCAACCGCACCTGGCCTGCCGAGTGGCGGCTCTGGGACAGCCCGGCACAACTCGCGATCGGGGGAATCATGGCGGTCGCCGCCGTCGCGCTGACGAGGGCCGACAAGCGCTTCGCCGCAGCACTCCTCGTCGGTGTCACGGGCTACGGGATGGCGGCGCTCTTCGCCTTCCACGGCGCCCCGGACCTCGCCCTCACCCAGGTGCTCGTCGAGACCGTCACGCTCATCGCTTTCGTGCTCGTGCTGCGCAGGCTCCCGGCCCGGCTCGGCCAGACCCATGGCACGGCGCACCGGGCGGTTCGCGCGATCGTGAGCGTGAGCCTCGGGCTCATGATGGCGGCCGTCGCGATCGTCGCCCTCGGCGCTCGCACCGCCCTGCCGATCTCACTCGACCTGCCCGACCTCGCGTACGAGGTGGGGCACGGCAGCAACGTCGTCAACGTCGTGCTCGTCGACGTACGCGGCTGGGACACCCTCGGGGAGCTCTCGGTGCTCATCGCCGCGGCGACCGGCGTTGCGAGTCTCGTGTTCCTGCGCAGCCGCACCGACAACCTGCCCCGGGTCCCGGATGCCGTGGGGCGCAGCCTGCGCTCCCGCCTCCGCCCGGTGCGCGAGACCGTCGCCGCGGAGTACGTGCCGGGCGTGCAGGACCCGTCGATCCGCAACGCCTGGCTGCTCGCCGGGCTCAAGCTCGCACCGGAGAATCGCTCCATCCTGCTCGAGGTCGTCGTCCGGCTCCTCTTCCACGCCGTCGTGGTCGTCTCGGTGTTCATCCTGTTCACCGGGCACAATTCGCCCGGCGGCGGGTTCGCGGGCGGCCTCGTCGCCGGACTCGCGCTCGCCGGGCGCTACCTCGCCGGAGGCCGCTACGAGCTCGGGGCGGCCGCCCCGGTGGATGCCGGGCGCCTCCTCGGCGTCGGCCTGCTGCTGGCCGCCGGTACCGCGACCGCTCCGCTGCTCTTCGGCGCGAATGCCCTCACCTCGACGTGGTTCGAGGCGACGGTACCCGTTCTCGGCCACCTCGAGTTCACGACATCCACCATCTTCGACATCGGGGTGTACCTCGTCGTCATCGGCATGGTGCTCGACGTGCTGAGGAGCCTCGGCGCCGAGGTCGACCGCCAGCAGGAGGACGCGAGCGAAGAACTCGAAGAGGGGAGCACGATATGAGCGTCTCCCTCGTGCTCGTCGCCGTCATGGCGGTGCTCTATGCCGGCGGCGTCTACCTGCTCCTGGAGCGCAGCATGACGCGCGTGCTGCTCGGGTTCCTGCTCGTCGGCAACGCGACCAACCTGCTCATCCTCGTGGTCTCCGGCCGCGCGGGTGCCGCCCCGTTCCACGGCGAGACTGAGCCGCTCGCCGACCCGCTCCCGCAGGCCTTCGTGCTCACCTCGATCGTCATCACCTTCGGGGTCTCCGCCTTCCTCATGGCGCTCATCTACCGCTCGTGGCGGCTCGCCCACGCGGATGTCGTCGAGGACGACACCGAGGACGTCGCCGTCGGCCGCCGCGACGTCTCGGTCGCGGCGGAACCGGAGCTCGCGAGCGACGACACCGAGTTCGGAACGCGGGCGACCGCCGCCGTCTCCACCGCGGTCGACCTCGAGGAACTGGAACGGGCGGAAGAGGTGGCGCGCCTCGAGGAGTTGCGCAGGCTGGATGAGCTGCGCCGGCTCGAGGAGGAATCGCTCGAGGGTGCCGACAGCGCCGATAGCGGCGACCGCGGTGGCAAGGGCGCCGAGGGCCGTGGCGACGAGGGTGGTGGACTGCCGTGAATATCCTCGTCCCGTTGGTCGTCCTGCTGCCGCTGCTCGGCGCGGCCGTCGCGCTCACCCAGGCGAAGCATCCGAGAGTCCAGACCCTCATCGCGGTCGGCGTGCTGGTGGCCGTTCTCGCCATCGGCGTCATCCTGCTGTTCGCCGTCGACGCCGACGGTGCGATCGCGGTCGCGATCGGCGGCTGGGACGCCCCCATCGGCATCGTGCTCGTCGTCGACCGGCTCGCCGCACTGCTCCTCGTCGTGTCGGCCGCCGTCCTGCTGTCGGTGCTCGTGTTCTCGGTCGGGCAAGGGCTCGCCGACGGCGACCGGGAGACCCCGGTGTCGATCTACTACCCGACCTACCTCATCCTCGCGACGGGCGTCTTCAACGCCTTCCTCGCCGGGGACCTGTTCAACCTGTACGTGAGCTTCGAGATCCTGCTCGTGGCGAGCTATGTGCTCATCACCGTCGGCGGTACGGAGCTTCGCATCCGCGCGGGCATCACCTACATCGTGGTGAGCCTCGTCTCCTCGATCATCTTCCTCGCGGCGATCGCCATGATCTACGCCGCGGTCGGCACGGTGAACATCGCCCAGCTCGCGATTCGGCTGGGGGAGTTGCCGCACGACATCCAGCTCGTGCTGCACGTCATGCTGCTCGTCGCCTTCGGTATCAAAGCGGCTGTCTTCCCGCTGTCGTTCTGGCTGCCCGACTCCTACCCGACCGCACCTGCGCCGGTCACCGCCGTCTTCGCCGGCCTCCTCACCAAGGTGGGCGTGTACGCGATCATGCGCACCGAGATGATCATGTTCCCCGGCGACGAGCTCGGCATACCCATCATGATCGTCGCCGCGCTCACCATGATCGTCGGCATCCTCGGCGCCGTCGCGCAGGCGGACGTCAAGAGGCTCCTCTCCTTCACCCTCGTGAGTCACATCGGCTACATGCTGTTCGGAATCGGGCTCGGCACGGCGGCTGGGCTCTCCGCCGCGACCTACTATGTCATCCACCACATCACGGTGCAGACGACGCTCTTCCTCGGGGTGGGGCTCGTCGAACGCCAGGGCGGCACGACCTCCATCAACCGGCTCGGCGGGATGCTCAAGGCCTCCCCGCTCATCGGCGTGCTCGTCTTCATCCCCATGCTGAGTCTCGGCGGCATCCCGCCGTTCTCCGGGTTCCTCGGCAAGCTCGCGCTGTTCGAAGCGGGGGCCCAGGACGGCTCGATCCTCGCCTGGGTGCTCATCGCATCCGGTGCGCTCGTCTCGCTGCTCACGCTGTACGCGCTCACCCGGGCCTGGAACATGACGTTCTGGCGTGACGCGGACGAGGTGGCCGACTACGACAATCCGCTTCCGGTACTCAGCCACGTGGGAGTCATGACCGAGGTGCGGTCGGCGCGCAGCATCCCGCGCATCATGGTCGGGGCGACGGCGGCCATGGTCGCGCTGAGTGTCGCGCTCACGGTGTTCGCCGGGCCGCTCTACGACGTGAGCTCGCGTGCGGGCGACAACATCGACGGCCCCGAGTACTACATCACCCTCGTCGTCACGGGGGAGTCGGAATGAGCGCAGGGAAGGAGATCGTGCCGAAGAAGACCGTGCCGGAGAAGACCGCGCTGGAGAAGACTGCGCCGGGGGAGAAGGACAACGAGCTGGGGGCCGACAGCCGCGAGGTGCGCCAGCGCCTGTGGCAGCAGCTGCCGCTGCTCGTCGCGCTCGTCGTGCTGTGGATGGTGCTCTGGGGGCAGTTCACCTGGCTGAGCCTCGCCACCGGGATCGTGGTCGCCATCGTCGTCACTCGCGTCTTCTACCTGCCGGCGATCGAGCTCTCCGGGCGGGTCAACCCGTGGTACGTGCTCGTGTTCCTCGCCCACTTCTTCCTCGACGTCGCGATCGCCTCCTTCCAGGTGGCGTTCCAGGCGCTCTGGCCGAAACCCATCCCACACTCCTCGGTCATCGGCATCCAGCTGCGCACGCGGTCGGACCTCGTGATGACGCTCGACGCGATCGCGATGTCGCTCGTGCCGGGCTCGCTCGTCGTCGAGGCCGACCGGGAACGCTCCGTCCTGTACCTGCACACCTTCGCGACCGAGACGCAGGAGGATGTCGAGGCGATGCGCAGGAAAGTGCTCGTCGTCGAAGCGCGCATCGTGCGGGCGATCGGGTCGAAGGCCGATCTCGAGCGCATCCGCGCCGCCGATCCGGCGAACCGGGGGGCCGGCTCATGACCGAGTGGGTGTTCCTCGTCGTCGGGGTGCTGCTGACCGCCGCGGCCGTCATGGCGCTGTATCGGATCGCGCGGGGGCCGTCGATCCTCGACCGGATGATCGCCTCCGACATGCTGCTCACGACCATCATCTGCGCCATGGGCGCCGAGATGGTCTACAACGGGCACACGCGCAACCTCACGGCGATGCTCGTGCTCGCCGCGGCGGCGTTCCTCGGCGCGGTCGTGGTCGCGCGCTACGTGTCGAGAAGGGGGAGCAAGTGAACCTCGACCTCGTGCTCGACATCCTCACCGGGATCTGCCTCGTACTCGGCGCGTTCCTGTCGTTCGCGGCCGGTGTCGGCCTCCTGCGGTTCCCGGATGCGATCGCGCGCATGCACGCGACGACCAAACCGCAGATCCTCGGGCTCATCTTCATCCTCGGGGCGATCGCCCTGCAGGAGCGGCGCTGGACGACCGTGCTCGTCCTCCTCGCGATCCTGCTGTTCCAGATGATGACCGCGCCGATCTCCGCGCACATGGTGGGTCGCGCAGGCTACCGCACCGGAGTCGTCGCGCCGGGGTCGCTGCTCGTCGACGAGCTCGAGCGGGCGGTCGAGGAGGCGCAGCGCGAGCGCGGTGAGGACGACGCTCCGCCACCGTGACCCGTTCGCCGCGAGTAGTAGGACGACCAAGCACCGAAGAACCCGAATGCGGGGAAGTTCTAGACTCGGGTGCATGCCTGAGCATGATCTGAAGCCCCGCTCGCGTGTCGTCACCGACGGGATCGAAGCCATGACCTCGCGCGGGATGCTCCGCGCGGTCGGCATGGGCGACGCCGACTGGGACAAGCCGCAGATCGGCATCGCGAGTTCGTGGAACGAGATCACCCCCTGCAATCTGAGCCTCGACCGGCTCGCCCAGGCCTCCAAGGAGGGCGTGCACTCCGGCGGCGGCTACCCGCTGCAGTTCGGCACGATCTCGGTCTCCGACGGCATCTCGATGGGCCACGAGGGCATGCACTTCTCGCTCGTCTCCCGCGAGGTCATCGCCGACTCGGTCGAGACCGTCATGATGGCCGAGCGCCTCGACGGCTCCGTGCTGCTGGCCGGATGCGACAAGTCGCTCCCCGGGATGCTCATGGCCGCAGCCCGCCTCGACCTGGCCTCGGTGTTCCTCTACGCCGGGTCCATCGCGCCCGGCTGGGTCAAGCTCTCCGACGGCACCGAGAAGGACGTCACGATCATCGACTCCTTCGAAGCCGTCGGCGCGGTCAAGGCCGGCACGATGTCCGCCATCGACGCCCACCGCATCGAGTGCGCGATCGCGCCGGGCGAGGGAGCCTGCGGCGGCATGTACACCGCGAACACCATGGCGAGCGTCGCCGAGGCCCTCGGGATGAGCCTTCCCGGGTCCGCCGCCCCGCCCGCAGCCGATCGCCGCCGCGACTACTTCGCGCACCGTTCCGGTGAAGCCGTCGTCAACATGCTGCGTCTGGGCATCACGACCCGCGACATCCTCACCAAGAAGGCGTTCGAGAACGCGATCGCCGTCGCCATGGCCTTCGGCGGCTCGACCAACGTCGTCCTGCACCTGCTCGCGATCGCCCGCGAGGCGGATGTCGAGCTCACCCTCGACGATTTCAACCGCATCGGGGACAAGACCCCCCACATCGGCGACCTCAAGCCCTTCGGCAAGTACGTCATGAACGACGTCGACCGGCACGGCGGTGTTCCCGTCGTCATGAAGGCGCTCCTGGATGCCGGGCTCATCCACGGCGACGCCCTCACCGTCACCGGAAAGACCGTCGCGGAGAACCTCGCCGAGCTCGACCCGCTGCCGCTCGACGGCGAGGTGCTGCGGACGCTCGACAATCCCATCCATGCGACGGGCGGCCTCACCATCCTGCACGGGTCGTTCGCTCCGGAGGGCGCCGTCGTCAAGACCGCGGGCTTCGACCTCGATGTCTTCGAAGGCCCCGCGCGCGTCTTCGAGCGCGAGCGCGCGGCCATGGACGCCCTCACCGAGGGGAAGATCGCCAAGGGCGACGTCGTCATCATCCGGTACGAAGGGCCCAAGGGCGGGCCGGGGATGCGCGAGATGCTCGCCATCACGGCAGCCATCAAGGGCGCAGGGCTCGGCAAAGATGTATTACTCTTGACGGACGGCAGATTCTCAGGCGGCACAACCGGCCTGTGCATCGGCCACATAGCTCCCGAAGCGGTGGACGCAGGTCCCATCGCCTTCGTGCGCGATGGTGATCTGATACGGGTCGATATCGCAGCTCGCTCCCTCGATCTACTGGTCGAGCCTGAAGAGCTCGAAGCTCGCCGCACCGGCTGGGCTCCGCTTCCTCCGCGCTACACCCGTGGCGTTCTCGCAAAGTATTCGAAGCTCGTGCACTCAGCAGCTGAGGGCGCGATCACCGGATAGCGGCGCGCCTTCGTTCTCGCCCACGGCGGACGACCGGACAGACAACCACAAAGGACACACCCCATGCCCACGGAATCGAAACCCGTGCCCCCCGCGGCCAGGTCCGCTACGCCGCTCCTGCCGCCGAAGAAGACACCGGCTGCCACCGCCAAGCCGGAAGTCCTCACCGGCTCCGGCGCGATCCTCCGTTCGCTCGAGAAGCTCGGCGTCAAGGATGTCTTCGGGCTGCCCGGCGGCGCCATCATGCCGTTCTACGACGAGCTCATGTCCTCGACGACGATCCGCCACATCCTCGTCCGTCACGAGCAGGGCGCCGGCCACGCAGCAGAAGGCTACGCCTCCTCGACCGGCAGGGTCGGCGTGGCGATCGCGACGAGCGGACCCGGCGCCACCAACCTCGTGACGGCGATCGCGGACGCCCACATGGACTCCGTGCCGCTGCTCGCGATCACCGGCCAGGTGTTCTCCACCTCGATGGGAACGGACGCGTTCCAGGAGGTCGACATCGTCGGCATCACCATGCCGATCACCAAGCACTCCTTCCTCGTCACGCGCCCAGAGGATGTTCCGGCCACGATCGCGGCCGCGTACCACATCGCCACAACCGGTCGGCCAGGCCCCGTGCTCGTCGACGTGACGAAGGATGCGCAGCAGAACAGCGCGCCGTTCATCTGGCCGCCGGCGGTCGACCTTCCCGGCTACCGCGCGGTGACCAAAGCGCACGGGAAGCAGATCCAGGCAGCGGCGAAACTGCTCGCCGAGGCGAAGCGACCGGTGTTCTACGTGGGTGGGGGTGTCATCCGCGCCGAGGCGTCGAAGGAGCTCTTCGCGCTCGCCGAGAAGACCGGCGTCCCCGTCGTCACGACGCTCATGGCCCGCGGCGCCTTCCCCGACTCGCACAAGCAGCACCTGGGCATGCCGGGGATGCACGGCACGGTGCCCGCGGTGCTCGCGCTGCAGGAATCCGACCTGCTCATCTCGCTGGGCGCCCGTTTCGACGACCGGGTCACCGGCAAGCCGAGCGAGTTCGCGCCGGATGCGACCGTCGTGCACGTCGACATCGACCCGGCTGAGATCTCCAAGATCCGGGTCGCAGATGTTCCCATCGTCGGCGATGCCAAAGATGTCATCGCCGATCTCACCGAGGCCTACACCGAGGCGGTCAGGAAGACGAAACCGGACATCGCCGCCTGGTGGGCGCGTCTCGAGGAGCTCAAGACGCGTTTCCCGCTCGGCTACGACGACCCGGATGACGGGCTGCTCTCCCCGCAGTACGTCATCGAGCGCATCGGCGCCATCACCGGCCCGGAGGCGATCTATGCCGCGGGCGTCGGCCAGCACCAGATGTGGGCCGCCCAGTTCATCAAGTACGAGCGGCCGAACGCCTGGCTGAACTCGGGCGGCGCCGGCACCATGGGCTACGGCGTCCCCGCCGCGATGGGGGCGAAGGTCGCCAACCCCGACCGCACGGTGTGGGCGATCGACGGCGACGGATGCTTCCAGATGACCAACCAGGAGCTCGCCACCTGCACGATCAACAACATCCCGATCAAGGTCGCGATCATCAACAACTCCTCGCTCGGCATGGTGCGGCAGTGGCAGACCCTGTTCTACAACGGCCGCCACGCCTTCACCGACCTGAACACCGGCGCGGACACCGTCATGATCCCCGACTTCGTGAAGCTGGCCGAGGCGTACGGCGCGCTCGGCATCCGGGTCACGAAGCAGGAAGAGGTGGATGCGGCCATCAAGCTCGCCAATACGACCAACGACCGGCCCGTCGTCATCGACTTCATCGTGAGCGCGGACGCCATGGTGTGGCCGATGGTCCCGCAGGGGGTCGGGAACTCGAGCGTGCAGTACGCGCGCGACAAGGCGCCGGAATGGGAGGAGGAGTAGCCATGAGCCACGTCCTGTCGCTGCTCGTCGAAGACAAGCCCGGCCTGCTCACGCGCGTCGCCGGCCTGTTCGCCCGCCGCGGGTTCAACATCGAGTCGCTCGCGGTCGGCAAGAGCGAGATCCCAGGGCTCTCCCGCATCACCGTCGTGGTGGATGTCGAGCAGGGCCCGCTCGAGCAGGTCACGAAGCAGCTCAACAAGCTCGTCAACGTGATCAAGATCGTGGAACTCGACCCGACCCAGACCGTCGAGCGGGAGCACCTGCTCATCAAGGTCAAGGTCGACAACACGACGCGCAGCCAGATCCTCGAGGCGACGAACCTGTTCCGCGCGCGGATCGTGGACGTCGCGACGGATGCCCTCGTGATCGAGGTCACCGGCGACACCGCCAAGACGCAGGCGCTGCTGCGCGTGCTCGAGCCCTACGGGATCAAGGAGATCGCCCAGTCGGGCCTCCTCGCGATCGGGCGCGGGTCGAAGAGCATCACCGAGCGCGTCTACAAGAACTAGCAGTTCCCCCTCCCCGGTCGAGTCCAGCACTCTCCGGTCGAGCCCGTCGAGACCCACCAACCGAAAACCCAGAAGCAAGGAGCACAACCCCATGGCCGAGATCTTCTACGACAAGGACGCCGACCTCTCCATCATCCAGGGCAAGAAGGTCGCGGTGATCGGTTACGGCTCCCAGGGCCACGCCCACGCCCAGAACCTGCGCGACTCCGGCGTCGAGGTCGTCATCGGGCTGAAGCCCGACTCGAAGTCGAAGCAGAAGGCCGAGGAGGCCGGCTTCACCGTACTGCCGTCCGCGGAGGCGGCGAAGTGGGCGGATGTCGTGGTCATCCTTGCCCCCGACCAGCACCAGCGCGGTCTCTACGCCGCCGACATCAAAGACAACCTCGCCGAGGGCGACACCCTCGTCTTCGGGCACGGGTTCAACATCCGGTTCGGCTACATCGAGGCTCCGGCGGGCGTCGACGTCATCATGGTCGCCCCGAAGGGACCAGGGCACGTCGTCCGCCGCGAGTTCGAGGCCGGGCGTGGCGTTCCGGTCATCGTCGCGGTCGAGAACGACGCGACCGGTAACGCCTGGCCGCTCGTGCTCAGCTACGCGAAGGCGATCGGTGGCCTGCGTGCCGGCGGCATCAAGACGACCTTCACCGAGGAGACCGAGACCGACCTGTTCGGCGAGCAGTCGGTGCTGTGCGGCGGCGTCTCGCAGCTCATCCAGTACGGTTTCGAGACGCTCACCGAGGCCGGCTACCAGCCGGAGGTCGCCTACTTCGAGGTGTTGCACGAGCTCAAACTCATCGTCGACCTCATCAACGAGGGCGGCATCGCCAAGCAGCGCTGGAGCGTCTCCGACACGGCCGAGTACGGCGACTACGTCTCCGGTCCGCGGGTCATCGACCCGCACGTCAAGGAGAACATGAAGGGTGTGCTCGACGACATCCAGTCCGGGGCGTTCGCGGAGCGCTTCATCGCCGACCAGGATGCCGGGGCGCCCGAGTTCATGGCGCTGCGCAAGAAGGGCGAGGACCACCCGATCGAGGCGACCGGACGCGAGCTGCGCAAGCTCTTCGCGTGGAAGCAGAAGGACGACGACTACACCGAGGGTACTGCGGCGCGGTAGGTCACCGTTCCCTGCTTCGCTCCCTGAGGAGCCGACGTAGTCGGCGTCACGAAGGGAGCCGCCGGTGACTCTAATCCGCGGGTCGCGGGCTGAGGAGGACGAGCGGGATCTCGCGGTCGGTTCGCTCCTGGTAGGCGGCGTAGTGGGGGTGGCGGGCAGTGACGCGCGGCCACAGGTCGGCGCGCTCGGCCGCCGTGGCGATGCGTGCCGTCATCGGTCGTGCAGGGCGTCCCTGCACGCCGACGGTTACCTCGGGGTTATCCCGCAGGTTCAGGAACCAGGCCGGATGCGTGTCTTCCCCGCCGCGGGAGGCCACGACGATGTAGCTGTCGCCGACCTGTAGGGGTGAGGTCAGCAGGGTGGTGCGCTGCTGTCCGGACTTCCGACCTGTCGTCGTGAGCTCGAGTACGGGCATGCCACGCAGCTCCCAGCCGATCCGTCCGCCGCTCAGCCGCTGCGCCATCCGGTTGAGCCCGTTCATGGCCTTGAGCATGCGGTCGCCGGGCATCCCCTCACCATACGCCCGTCCCAAATGAAGGCATTTCAGTTGGTCCCGCCCGCAGTTGCCCGTGAACACGTAGCGCATGTCGCCGAATGCCTTCATTTGGGACAGGCACTGGGGCGATAGGGTTTCTGCATGGGCGCGGATCCTGACGACGAGGCACTGAGCTGGGCCGGTGAGACCGACCCCACCCACGTCGCGGCGCCGGCATCCACGAAGGATGCGGCGAAAGCCGCCCCGCCGACGGGGGAGGCGAAGACCGGACTGGGATCCGTCCTCCTCATCGTGTTCGGCATACTGGCGGGGATATACCTTCTGTACGCGATCGGCTGGGGCATCCACGCCTTCTCGCACTCGGTGCCGGTCGCCGGGGTGTTCCCGGTCATCATGTACCAGCTCGGCGAATTCCTCGCGATCGTGAGCCCCTTCCTGTGGGCGGGTGCGGTGTGGCTGCTCCTGAGAAAGCCCGCGTGGCGACTGTTCTGGCTCTTCGTCGGAGTGCTCGTGCTCGCGCCATGGCCGTTCATTCTCGGCGGATAGGGGAGAGACGGATGGCGAAGAACGAAACCCCGGCGGCCGACCGCGGCCCGGCAGCGGAGGCTGCGCGGAAGGCACCCGACCAGAAGCAGGTGGTCCGCGAACCGGCAGCACACCCGGTATCCCCGGCGCGTGGGAAGGCGGCAGGAGGCAAGCCCGAGGCGGGATCCGCGAAGAAGCTGCCCTGGTTCCGGCTCACCGTCATCGTCCTGTTCGCCCTCGTCTACGTCTGGGACCTGTTCGAGGCGATCTCCGACCTCTTCGGCGTTGCCACCCAGATATCGAAGTACAACGAGAACGCGACGCTCATCGGGCTCAACACGATCGCGATCCCGTGGGCCGTGCTCGTGGCCAACCTCCTGCTCCCGCCCGTCGTGTTCGGACTCGCGCTCGTGGTCGCCCGCAAGCGCAACGTCGGCATCCTTGCGATCGTGCTGCTCGCCGGCCTCGGTGTCGTCGCCGCCGTGAGCCTCAGCCTTGCGGAGCTCGTCGGCGTGCTCTCCTGATCCCGGCCGGCCGCGTCACAGAATGGCTCGGGCAGCGAGCCAACCACTAGAGTGGTGAAATCTGGCGCCCCACGGTCGCGGCGCACCCATCATTGCCTGCCGCAATCGCAAGGAGCGCCGTCTTGTCGAAACCTGCCGTGTCGAAACCCGTCGTACTCATTGCAGAAGAGCTCTCACCGGCGACGGTGGATGCCCTCGGACCGGACTTCGACATCCGCTCCGTCGACGGTACCGACCGCGCGGCGCTCCTCGCAGCCATGCCCGAGGCGCACGCCATCCTCATCCGCTCGGCGACGCACGTCGACGCCGAGGCGATCGCGGCGGGCCGGCAGCTCAAGGTCATCGCACGGGCCGGTGTCGGCCTCGACAACGTCGACATCAAGACGGCGACCGAAGCCGGGGTCATGGTCGTGAACGCCCCCACCTCGAACGTCGTCTCGGCGGCCGAACTCGCGATCGGCCACCTGCTCTCGCTCGCGCGTCACATCCCGGATGCCAACCACTCGGCGAAGGCAGGGGAGTGGAAGCGCTCCGCGTTCACCGGCGCAGAGTTGTTCGAGAAGACCATCGGCATCATCGGCCTCGGCCGGATCGGCACCCTCGTCGCCCAGCGCCTCGCCGGTTTCGACGCGACGATCATCGCCTACGACCCCTACGTCACGCCGACACGCGCCCAGCAGCTCGGCGTGCAGCTCGCGAGCCTCGAGGAGGTCATGGAGCTCTCCGACTTCGTGACGATCCACATCCCGCGCACGCCCGAGACGACCGGCCTCATCGGCGCAGCGGAGTTCGCCAGGGCCAAGCCCTCCTTGCGCATCGTCAACTGCAGCCGCGGGGGGATCATCGACGAGGACGCGCTCTTCGAGGCGCTCTCGACGAAGCGCATCGCCGGGGCCGCCCTCGACGTGTTCGTGACCGAGCCGCCGACCGGCTCACCGTTGCTCGGCCTCGACAACATCATCCTCACCCCGCACCTCGGTGCGTCGACGGAGGAGGCGCAGGAAAAGGCCGGCGTCTCGGTCGCCCGCTCGGTGCGGCTCGCCCTCGACGGCGAACTGGTTCCGGATGCCGTGAACGTCGCAGGCGGGGTCATCAACCCGACGGTGCGTCCGGGAATCCCGCTCATGGAGAGGCTCGGCCAGGTGTTCAGCGGGCTCGCCGACAGCCCGGTCACGAGCATCGACGTGGAGGTGCGCGGCGAGATCGTCGAGTTCGACGTCAACGTGCTGAAGCTCGCCGCGCTCAAGGGCTACTTCACGAACATCGTGAGCGAATCCGTCTCCTACGTGAACGCACCGCTGCTGGCCGAGCAGCGCGGCATCCCGGTGCGCCTCGTGACCGACCCGGTGAGCGACGAGTACCGCAACCTCCTGACCATTCGCGGCGGCCTCGCCGACGGCACCGAGATCTCGGTCTCCGGAACGCTCACCGGCCAGAAGCAGATCGAGAAGATCGTCGGCATCAACGGCTACGACGTCGAGGTTCCGGTCGCCGACCACCTCATCGTCATGGTGTACACCGACCGACCAGGCATCGTCGCGATCTTCGGTCGCGAGTTCGGTGACGCCGGCATCAACATCGCGGGCATGCAGGTGAGCCGCAAGGTCGCCGGCGGCCAGGCGCTCAGCGTGCTGACCGTCGATTCTCCGGTTCCGGATGGCCTGCTCGAGAAGGTGCGCACCGCGATCGAGGCCGACCTGTTGCGCGAAATCGACATCACCGCGTAACCGAGCACGTCACCGGCACGGCAAAAGCCCGGCGACAGGGCCGCCGGGCCGTTGCCCCTGATCCGCTGCGCGCGGTGACGACGCGCAGTACGAGAGGCCTGCTTTGGGGGACTTCAGTTCCGCGGGATCAGACGAGCGGGTCGCTGTTGCTGCTGTCTGCACGCCTCTCGTGCTCGGTGATGCGCTCACCGGCCCCGTCGACGTGACGGATCGTCTCCACACTCGACCGCTTGCGCATGACGAGCACGAGCGAGATGACGAAGACGACGAAGCCGGCTCCCATGAGGATGTAGCCGATCAGGTCGAGGTCGGCCCAGCTGACATCGAAGTTGAGCGCGAAGGTGACAATCGCGCCGATGACGAAGAGCACTATTCCGGTTCCGATTCCCATGATCCTGCGTCCTTTCTCTGGTGGCCATCACCTTTCTCGCATCTCCTGTGGGATACCTGTACGAGTGCTGGGTGCTGCCTGTATCGGGCTCCCGGATAGGCTCGCTCTCGTGAAGCGATCGTGGGCAGCCCTCGCCATCCTGACTCTCGGGTTCGCCCTCGGGTCGCCGCTCGCCGCAGCGGCGGTCGCGTCCGAGGGCCGGCCCGCCGACGCCGGGCACTCCGTGCGTGCCGGAGTGCAGGACTTCGAGTTCGAGTCCTACTCGGCCGACTACTACCTCGGCCGGGACGCTCAGGGGCACGCGACGTTGCGCACGGTGGAGACCTTCGTCGCGAGGTTCCCGTCCTTCGACCAGAACCGGGGCATGATCAGGGCCATCCCGAACGACTACGACGGGGTCCCACTGCTCACGGACGTGCAGTCGGTCGTCGACGAGAACGGTGCCGATGTGCCCTACGAGGAGACGGTCAGCGGCGGGTTCACCGAGCTCGCGCTCGGCACCGACGACTTCGTGCACGGCCGCACGACGTACACGATCACCTACACGCAGCAGAACGTCGTGCGCGCCTTCGCCGACACGAGCGACGACGAGTTCTACTGGGACACCAACGGCACCGGCTTCCCCCAGCCGTTCGGCACGGTCTCCGCGCGCGTGCACCTCGACCCCGCGCTCACGCAGTATCTCACCGGCAACAACGCCTGCTACCGCGGCGGGCAGGGCGCGACCGACACCTGCCCGGTCGAGCACGCCCCGGATGCCGCCGGCGACGTCTTCACGGCATCCGTTCGCGACATCGGGGCCTACGAGAACCTCACGGTCGTCATCGGGTTCACCCTCGGGACGTTCGTCCAGGTTCCCGCGGAGGTGGAGCCCGACGATGGTTTCCCCGGCGACGTCAATCCCTTCTTTCCAGGGCAGACCGAGTCGCCCTGGTGGCTGAATGCGGCATCCATCGGCTCGGTCCTGCTCATCGTGCTCGGCACGGCGTTCACCGTCGTCTGGCGGTTCGTGAAGCCTGCCTCGGCGAAGGGCAGTGGCATCATCGTTCCCCAATACACGCCGCCGAAAGAACTCAACCTGCTCGAGGCCGCCGAGATCATCGGGCGTCGGGGCAGCGGGCTTCCGGCCCAGATCGTGAGCTTCGCGGTGCGCGGCAGGCTGCGAATCCTCGACTATCCGGTCACCGGAAGCGGCGCGAGCTACACGCTGCAACTCCTCGACCTCGACGGGCTCGACCCGACCGAGCTCGACCTCATGAAGGCGCTCTTCGGCGACAGCGCGGTCGACCATCTCGCCCGTCTGCAGACGAGCGGAATCCTGGATGAGGCGACGATGAGCGCCGTCGCCTCGTTCTTCGGTGGAGACTCGGCGGTGGTGGATGCGAGCCTCCCGCAGATCGGGGCGATCCAGGAAGTGGGAGTCGTCGACGATGCCGCGGCCACGGCGATCGCAGGAGTGCGTGCAGAAGTGCGGAGGTCGGTGATGGCGCGCGGGCTGCTGCAGAAGCGTTCGCCGCTCGTCGGGATCCTCGCGGCGGTCTTCATGTTCGTCATGAGCTTCGTGTCGATGGGGCTCTTCATGGTGTCGATCTTCTTCACAGACGTGAACGCCTGGGGAATCGTCGGATTCCTGCTCGCCATCCTCGGGTGCTTCGTGTGCGCGGGCTTCGCCTACCGGCCGGCCGTCGCCTCGGCCGCCGGGGCGGTGCATCGTGACTACCTCCTCGGCATCCGCGACTATCTGCAGCTCGCCGAGGCGGACCGGTTCCGGATGCTGCAGAGCCCGGAAGGCGCCGAGCGCGTGCGGGCGGAAGGCCTCGACATCCGCCAGCCCGCCCAGCGGGTCAAGCTCTACGAGAAGCTTCTGCCGTTTGCGGTGCTGTGGGGCGTCGAGAGGGAGTGGACGAAGGAGCTCACAATCCTCTACGGCGAGACCGCGCCGGACTGGTTCGTCTCGACCGGTTCCTTCGACGGGACGGTCTTCTCGAGCGCGCTCGGTTCGATCTCCACGTCGACGATCGCGCGGCAGACGGTTCGCTCATCCTCTTCCGGTTCGTCCTGGTCGCGCAGCGGCGGGGGAAGCTTCTCCGGTGGTTCCTTCGGCGGGGGCTTCTCCGGCGGGGGCGGGGGCGGCGGGGGCGGCGGAGGTCGCTGACCGTCGCGGTACTCTGGAACCCCAGCATCCACTCGGAGGTTCCATGTCGCGCACGCTCGATCTCGCCGTCATCGCGGGAGACGGAATCGGCCCCGAGGTCATCGCCGAAGCCGTCAAAGTACTGCGTGTGGCGGTGCCCTCCGACACGAAGGTCGAGACCACCGATTACCCGTTCAGCGCGGCGCACTACCTCTCGACGGGCGTGATCCTGGGCGACGACGACCTCGAGAGCCTCCGAGGCCACGACGCGATCCTGCTCGGCGCCGTCGGCGGCGACCCCCGCGACCCGCGGCTCGCCGGGGGAATCATCGAACGCGGGCTCCTGCTCAAGCTGCGGTTCGCCTTCGACCACTACGTGAACCTGCGCCCCACGCTCACCCTCCCGGGGGTCCAGAGCCCGCTGCGGGACCCCGGCGCCGTCGACTTCGTCGTCGTGCGGGAGGGCACGGAGGGGCCGTACGCGGGGACCGGCGGCAGCATCCGCACCGGCACGCCGCACGAGATCGCGAGCGAGGTGAGCGTCAACACCGCGTACGGCGTCGAGAGGGTCGTTCGGTTCGCCTTCGCGCAGGCCGAGGCGCGGCGCAGGAAGCTCACCCTCGTTCACAAGACCAACGTCATGACCTACGCCGGTTCGCTCTGGCAGCGCACCGTCGACGCCGTGGCCCTCGAGCATCCGGATGTCGAGGTCGGCTACCAGCACGTCGACGCCGCGACCATCCATCTCGTCACGAATCCGAGTAGATTTGACGTGATCGTCACCGACAACCTCTTCGGCGACATCATCACCGACCTGGCCGCCGCAATCAGCGGAGGCATCGGACTGGCGGCATCCGGCAACATCAACCCGGACGGCACCTTTCCCAGCATGTTCGAACCGGTTCACGGCTCGGCCCCGGACATCGCCGGCAAGCAACTGGCCGACCCGACCGCCGCGATCCTCTCTGTAGCACTCCTGCTCTCGCAGCAGGGCTACCCAGAGGTCGCGGAACGGGTCACGGCGGCCGTGACGGCGGATCTCGCCGCCCGCGGCGCCCAGACCCGGTCGACGACCGCCATCGGCGACGACATCGCCGGACTGCTGGCCAGAGCCTGATCGCACCACCTATCGACCTGAGAAGGACCCCATGAGCATCACCGCTGATTCAGAGAGTTCCACCGACCTCGAGTGGGCGGTCACCCGCAACCTCGTGCCGCGCAGCGCGCAGGAGCGCGCCGAGATCCTCGCCAACCCCGGGTTCGGCAAGTTCTTCACCGACCACATGGTCGACATCTGCTGGTCAGTCGGCGGAGGATGGCACCGGCCGCGCGTGCAGCCCTACGGGCCCATCTCCCTCGACCCCGCGGCAGCGGTGCTGCACTACGGGCAGGAGATCTTCGAGGGCATGAAGGCGTACCGCCACGCCGACGGGTCCATCTGGACCTTCCGTCCCGAGGCCAACGCCGGTCGGATGCGCCGCTCGGCGGAGCGCCTCGCCCTGCCGGAGCTTCCGCTCGAATACTTCGTCGACTCGCTGCGCCAGCTCATCGCCGTCGACGCCGACTGGGTGCCGTCGGCGCCGGAGACGAGCCTGTACCTGCGGCCGTTCATGTTCGCCAAGGAGGCGTTCCTCGGCGTGCGCCCGGCCGAGAAGGTCGCGTACTACGTCATCGGCAGCCCGGCCGGGGCCTACTTCCACGGCGGGGTCGCTCCCGTCTCCATCTGGCTCTCGACCACCTACGCGCGCGCGGGCAAGGGTGGAACAGGGGCGGCGAAGACCGGCGGCAACTACGCATCATCGCTCATCGCGCAGGCCGAGGCCTCGGAGAACGGCTGCGCCCAGGTCATGTTCCTCGACTCCTCGGAGGGCAAGTATCTCGAGGAACTGGGCGGTATGAACATCGTGCTCGTCTACAAGGACGGCACGCTCGTCACGCCACAGTCCGACAGCATCCTCGAAGGCATCACGCGCGACTCCATCCTGCAGCTCGCCCGCGACCGCGGCCACACGGTCGAGGAGCGCAGGGTCACGATCGACGAGTGGCGTGAGGGGTCGGCATCCGGCGACATCGTTGAGGTGTTCGCCTGCGGGACAGCGGCCGTCGTCACGCCCATCGCCCAGCTGAAGGCCGCCGACTTCACGATCGGGTCGGCGGATGCTCCGGCCGGCGAGCTCACGATGGCGCTGCGGCAGGAGCTCACCGACATCCAGTACGGGCGGGCAGAGGACCGTCACGGCTGGCTGACCAGGCTCGACTCCGTACGCGGCTAGGCTGGAATACGTGAAAATCGCGCGGTTCAGTACGGCCGGTGAAGATCCCCGCTATGGGATCGTGGATGACGAGGAACTCGTCGTGCTCGCCGGAGATCCCATGTTCAGCGGCTTCGACACCACGGGGGAGCGGGTCGCGCTCGCTGACGCGAAACTGCTGGCGCCCGTCATCCCGCGTTCGAAGGTGGTGTGCGTCGGCATGAACTACGCCGCGCACAAGGCCGAGCTGCACGCCGACACACCGAACAACCCGCTCATCTTCCTCAAGCCGAACACCGCCGTCGTCGGGCCGGGCGACACCATCCAGATCCCGCCGGTCGACGGTCGCATCGTGCACGAGGGCGAGCTCGCGATCGTCATCGGCAAGATCGCGAAGCTCGTGTCGGCGGCCGATTGGGCGGACTACGTCTTCGGCTTCACCATCGCCAACGACATCTCGGCGCGCGATGTCATGTTCGCGGACGGCCAGTGGGCGCGGGCCAAGGGGTACGACACGTTCTGCCCGATCGGGCCCTGGATCGAGACGGAGCTCGACATCTCGAACCTCGAGATCCAGACGTTCGTCGACGGTGAGCCGAGGCGGCACGGTAACACGGGGGACATGCTCTACACCGTTCCCGAGATCATCGAGTTCGCTTCGAGCGTGTGGACGCTTCTGCCGGGGGACATCATCTGCACGGGGACGCCCGCAGGCCTCGGCGGTTTCACGGACGGCCAGACCGTCGACATCACGATCGAGGGCATCGGGACGCTTTCGAACCCTGCGCGCAACCGAGCCGCGTGAGCCTCGGAGAGGTGGTCCCGGCAGCCATGAACCGGTTCGTGCCTCATGACGGCGAATGTTCGCCCTCACGAGGCACAACCCCCTCATGACCTCGGCCTCGTGCGAACTCTCGCTCGCAGGATGACGGGTTTTCCGGCTGTCACCCGCCTCCTGCCGGGGCTGGCGGCTGCGGCTGCAGCCGTGGTGGTCGCCTTCGCGGTGCACACGCTCGTGCCCGCGGTGCCGTTGCTGACCGCATCCGTCGCCCTCGGCATCCTCGTCGCCCAGCTGCCGTTCGCACGGGCCTGGCTCGACGGACCCCTCGCCCCTGGCCTGCACTTCGCGGCGAAGACGCTCATGCGCGCGGGTATCGTGCTGCTCGGGCTCAAGCTCAGCCTCGTCGACATCGGCCGGCTCGGTTGGCTCGCGATCCTCGTGATCGTGGCGCTCGTGATCGCGACGTTCTTCGGGACATGGTGGCTCGGCCGGATGTTCCGCCTGCCGGGCGACGAGCCGCTGCTCGTGGCGGCGGGGTTCGCGATCTGCGGCGCATCCGCGATCGGGGCGATGGGATCGGTGACCGGGAGCAGACGCGAGGAGCAGGCGACCCCCGTGGCGCTCGTGACCCTGTGCGGCACGCTCGCGATCGCCGTGCTGCCCTTGCTGCAGACGCCGCTCGGGCTCACGAACCTCGAGTTCGGGCACTGGGTCGGCGCGGGGGTGCACGACGTCGGGCAGGTCGTCGCGACCGCGCAGATCGCCGGGCCCGCCGCGCTCGCGATCGCGGTCGTCGTCAAGCTCACACGCGTGCTCATGCTCGCGCCGATGGTGGCCGGCGCGTCGCTCGTCGTGCGGCGTCGCTCGGCCGGTGCGACCGCATCCGGGAGGAACGAAAACGAAGGAGAAACGCGCCGTCCCGCCATCGTTCCGCTCTTCGTGGCCGGTTTTCTCGCGGCCGTGCTGCTGAACTCCTTCGTTGTCGTTCCTGCGCCGGTGCTCGCCGGGGCGGATGCCGTGCAGACCGTGCTGCTGGCCGCCGCGCTCTTCGGCCTCGGCTCGGCCGTGCGGTTCGCGACCCTCGTGAAGACCGGCGCGCGCTCGCTCGCGGTCGGCGGCCTCGCCTGGCTGCTCGTCGCGGCGCTCGCCCTCGCCGCCGTCCGTTTCGCGTGAACCAATTCGAAGGAGATCGGGCTCGGCACGCTCTACCCGATGCTCACCCGCCTGCGGACGCGGGGACTCGTCAGCAGTTTCGACCGGGCATCCGCCTCGGGACCCGTCCGCGAGTACTATCGCCTGACGGATGCCGGCACAGCCGAGCTCGACGCGTTCCGGGCGCAGTGGGCACCGTTCAGCAGCACCGTCGGCGAGCTCATCGGAAAGGACAGCACATCATGAGCCAGCGAACCCAGCCGCAGGTCGTGCGTGGGGGTACACCACAGGCGGGCGACCCGCGCTGGTACACGGTGCTCGCGAGCCTGCTCGTAGCATTCGGTGGGATTGTCGTTCCGCTCCTCGGCTGGGTCTTCGGGATCGCCATGGTGTGGATGTCGAAGACCTGGAGTACCGGGGAGAAGTGGGTCGCCACCGCATCCATTCCGGTGATCGCCGCAACAGTCGCCTTGCTCAGCTTCATCGGCTCAGGGTTCATGGCCTGGCACCTTCTCCTGCTCTTGGGAGTCCTGGGCAACGTCGTGGTCGGCCTCTGGCTGCTCTGGCGCGGGCTTCGTTCCGGGCGCTGAACGTCTGAGACCAGAGGGTGTGATCTCGAACCGGCGAATCTGCAGTGTTCCCGCCCTCGCCTAGAATTGCAGCGATGACTGCCTCCTTCACGACCGCGACCGGCTCCGACATCCGGGTACGGTTCTGCCCCTCGCCGACCGGCACACCGCATGTCGGGCTCATCCGCACGGCGCTGTTCAACTGGGCCTACGCCCGGCACACCGGCGGCAAGCTCATCTTCCGCATCGAGGACACGGATGCCGCACGCGACAGCGAGGAGAGCTACGAGCAGTTGCTCGACGGGCTCTCCTGGCTGCACATCGACTGGGACGAGGGCGAGGGCAAGGGCGGGCCGCACGGGCCGTACCGGCAGTCGCAGCGCAGCGACATCTACGCCGACGTGATCGAACGCCTGCGCGCATCCGGGCACCTGTATGAGAGCTTCGTGACGCCGGAGGAGATGGAGGCGCGCAACACGGCGAACGGGCGTGACCCCAAGCAGGGCTACGACAACTTCGAGCGTGACCTCACCGAGGAGCAGCGCGCCGCCTACCGCGCCGAGGGGCGGGAGCCGGCGCTACGCCTGCGCGTGCCAGACACCGACCTCGGGTTCGACGACCTCGTGCGCGGGGAGATCACCTTCCCGGCGGGCAGTTTCACCGACTTCGTGGTGGTGCGCCCGAACGGCAAGCCGCTCTACACCTTCGTCAACCCGGTCGACGACGCGCTCATGGGGGTGACGCACGTGCTGCGCGGTGAGGACATCCTCTCCAGCACCCCGCGCCAGATCGCGCTCTACCACGCGCTCATCGAGCTCGGCATCGCCACCGCGATCCCGCGCTTCGGGCACCTGCCCTACGTCATGGGCGAGGGGAACAAGAAGCTCTCCAAGCGCGACCCCGAGTCGAGCCTGTTCCACCACCGCGACCGCGGCTTCGTGCCCGAGGGGCTCATCAACTACCTCGCCCTGCTCGGCTGGTCGCTTTCCGCCGACCGCGACGTCTTCACGATCGAGGAGATGGTGGCGGCGTTCGACGTGGCCGACGTCAACCCCAACCCGGCGCGGTTCGACCTGAAGAAGGCGGAGTCGATCAACGGCGACCACATCCGGATGCTGGATGTCGCCGACTTCGCCGACCGGATGCTGCCCTACCTCGGCGACCTCGTCGCCACGGATGCCGACCGCGCCATGCTGCACCGTGCCGCCCCGCTCGTGCAGGAACGCATGCAGCTGCTCGGCGAGGCTCCGGGGCTGCTCGCGTTCCTGTTCACCGCGGATGACGCCCTCGAGTTCGACGCGGATGCCCTGCCCGGCGACGGCGGCCCCGAGGTGCTCGCCGTCGCGACGCGCGCGCTCAAGGATCTCGACGACTGGACGCCGCCGGGAATCGAGGCTGCCCTGCGCGGCGCGCTCGTGGACGAGTTGGGCCTCAAGCCGCGCCTCGCGTTCGGGCCGCTGCGCATGGCGATCTCCGGCCGCCGCATCAGCCCGCCGCTCTTCGAGTCGATGGAGCTGCTCGGTAAGGAGTCGACGCTCGCGAGGATCGCGAGGCTCGCGGAGCGGTTGTAGGAGCGTCGCCTCGAAGCAACCCGCACGATACGCTAAAGTAGACAGTCGGCCCGGCTTCGGTCGGAACCGGTGGGGTATGGTGTAATTGGCAACACGGAAGATTCTGATTCTTTTGTTCTTGGTTCGAGTCCAGGTACCCCAGCAGACTCCCTGACCTCCCTTCGCTGTCGTCCTCGCATGTCGGCGCCCTCCGCTACTCTGATGCCACGTTCCAGAGTTGCGTCCACAGGTACCTGGCCGGCCGCACGACAACCCGAATCCATCGATTCCCGGGTGTCCCAGGGGAAGAACGGGCCCACGAGATCTCGTGGTGCAAGAGTCGATGGGGGCGAGCCCCCGGAGAGGGGGAACACCCCCGTGTCCACGAAAGACAGCAACGAGCCGGTCACCCAGGGCGACTGGGCCGGATTCACCCGGGCACGCGCGATCGCCTGGTGCTGGAACCTCTACCAGTACGAGCCGCACGGCTTCGTGTCGCCGGGCTCCATCCTCCGCGAGCAGAGGACCCGCGAGCTGGAGGCCGGCGGCATCCCGAACGGGTTCGGCTACGCCGATCGCGCCCGGCAGTTCGAAGCGTCCGGCGTGAGCCCTGAACGATACCGGGCAGCGCGGGAGACTCTCGGGTCCCCGATCTTCAGCGCCGCAGACATCCGGTTCGGGCGCGGCTAGCGCAGGACGGCTGTTTCGCTCGTTCGTCGGTGGCCATCGGGACACGCTCGCGGACGTGACTGGAGGCTGGGCCGGTAGCGAGCGCTACCGGCCCAGCCTCACGACGAGAACTCCCTAGAACTGGTCGGGGAACTGCGCGACGATGCCGGCGGAGAGCGCATCCGCCATGTCCATCATGTGGTTGAAGGCGATGTCGTAGTCCGCGATCGACTTCTTGTAGTCGCCCTTGAGCAGGTCCACCGAGTAGGCCACCGTCGTGTCGATGTGGGCCTTCATCATCTCGCTCGTGGTTCCTGCGGGCCACGAGTCGGGGTTCGCCCCGGTGAGGAAGTCGGCGATGTCCTGCGCGTTGGCGTACCAGTCGTCGAGCCCGGCCTGCAGGGCCGCATCGTCGCCGGCCTGGGCTGCGGTCAGGACCGGCACGGCAAGCTGGATGTGCTCAGTCAGGAGGTCGGTGAGGGCCTGTCCGGCGTCGTCACCGTAGTACGTGGCGATCGCGTCGCCCAGGAAGACCTGGTTCTGCAGGAGCCGGTCGAGAGTGTCGGGCAGCGCGTCCTGGTTGTGGAAGAAGTCCTTCACCGTCGCGTAGGTCCACTGCATGTGGTCGGCCCACAGCTCCCGCATCGCGCCGTACAGCGCGGACTGCGCACTCTGGCTCGCTGGCGTCTCCATCTGCATCGCCGAGTGATCCTGCGCAACGGGCGCAGGGCCCGAGCCCGGGCCGGACGGGGAGCAGGCGGTCAACAGCCCGCCGCTGAGAAGCAGGGCCCCCGCGAGCGCGATGGCCGAAAGACGCGTATGTGGCTTCAACATGAGATTTCTCCTCTTGGGTTCCGGCTTGACGCCGTGCGGTCGATCGCGACTCCCGATTCGTCTGGATCGGGAGGCCCGTTTCGTGGCCGTATCGAACCGTCTGCCCCATGAGTGCCGAAGTGCGCCAGGAGTCTTACCGAAATGCGACGAATTCCTTCTCCATGAGATTTTTTGGGGGAAATCGGTAAGGAATGGCATCCGCGCGGACACTCACGAAGTATGACCAGCTCACCCGCCCACCACTCCGGCATCCCGAAGACGGTTCCGGGGTTTCTGACGCGGCTGGAGATCCGCTTCAGGCGCGAGGAGCTCCTTCGCGCGAGGGTCGACGAGATCACGGCCTACCGGCACGCGAAAGACCCGGCCTTCGATATTCACGCGCTCATCGAAGACGCTGAGGCTGGAGCTTGCGGGGCGACTCAGTACTCTGAGAGAGACGTCACAGAGAGAGGGGCCAGGTCATGAACGAGACACTCGCTCTGCCCGTCGACGACGAGTGTGACGGAATCCTTCGTGATGAGGATGATGAGCGGCGGTCGTGGCAACCTCACAGCGCCCCGATCAGCAACGAAGAATGGATGCGGCGGCTCACGACCACCGGCCGTGTCCGGGAGGATGCGATCGGGCACCTTCGTGAACTGATGCTCAGGGCGGCCGGGCATCAAGTGCATCGCATGCATGGGGTGGACCGTATCGGTGCTGCCCGGGTCGAAGAAGTCGTGCACGCGGCCGCAGACGAGGCGACCCTGGTGGTTCTCTCCCGGCTCGATACGTTCGAGGGGCGCAGCCGGTTCACGACCTGGGCGTTCAAGTTCGGGGTTCTGCACGCGAGAGTCGAAATGCGGCGACTGGTGTGGCGCGACCGTGAGATCCAGCTGGACGACTCCTTCGACATCCCGACACCGGTCGACGACGCGCCAGAGGCCACTGCCGAAGTGAATGATCTGCACCAGGCGGTGCGGCGTGGTCTCGCCGAAGCGCTCACGCAGCATCAGCGCCGCATCGCGACCGCCCTGTTGATCGATGAGGTCCCCATCGATGTACTCGCCGAGCGGTTGGGAACGAGTCGGGGAGCGCTCTACAAGACTTTGCATGAATCGCGGAAGAAGCTGCGTGTCTACCTTGAAGCACGCGGCCTGCTCGATGCCGATTCGCGCAGTGAGAATCAAACCACACCGGTTTGGGAGACAAGATGATGCGAGAACAACCGAATCCCGAAACAAGCACGACACCGCCATGGGGCGACCCGGTGATCCGTGAGCTCATGCTGGACACGGACCCGTACCAGTCGTGCGACGACTGCTTCGATCAGATGGATGAGATGATCGAGGCCTTCATCACCGGGACGAGCACCTTCTCCGAGGCGTTCCGCGTGCATCTCCGCGGATGCCGGGCATGCTGCGAAGAAGCGCTTTCGCTGGCCGAGATCATCGCTCCGGAATACGGCAAGAACCCTGACACGGTGGGGACGGAGATCCAGCAGCTGGTGCGCGGGTAGGGCGCACACTCCCGCAGCGGATGGCTACATCGCGTCGCCGATGTAGGAGTACTTGATGAAGACCTCGGCGGCGAGGCCGGCCTCATCGAGCACGCCCTGCACCGCGGTCATCATGTAGCGCGAGTCCCAGCCGAGGTAGAGGTGGTGGGTGGCGTCGAAGGCCTCCCACTCGCCGTTCCAGGCCTGCGATTCGAAGAGCGGGCCGCCACGGCGATCGCTGAACCGCACGACATCCGCCCGCGCATCCGCCCAGAGCCGCAGGAACACCCGGTGGAACAGGTGCTTGACGTCGTGCACCTCCCAGTGCTCTCCGCGGTACTCCACGTAGTCGAACTCGCGCTGCCAGCCGTGCGGCCAGCCGCGCCGTGAGTGGGCGTCGAGGATGGGCGTGAGCCCGTCGTCATCGATCTCGAGCGCGCCTGGCCGCTTCCAGAGAGTGAGGAACTGCTCGGTCAGCAGCGACGAACGCTCGGTGATCGCCGCAGTGCTCCAGGCCGGCACCTCGGCGAGCGACCGCGTCGCCGGGATCGCGCTCGAGGCGTAGAACCGGTCCCGCTTCACCGGGAAGGATGCCCCCAGCGCGCGCTCGAGAAGCGGCTCCTCCAGCAGGACGAGGTTGCCGAGGGTGGGGGCGAGGGCGCGGTGGCTGTTCTGCTCGTCCTCGGTGTAGTCCGCCCAGGCCCGCACACCGTCGCCGCTCCACGTGTCGAAGGGGGCCAGCGGGACGATGTGGTCGACCTCGGCATCCGTGCCGTCGACCCCGGCGAGCCGCCCGAGCACGTAGCCGGCGAAGGGAAGCTCCGCGTACTTGAGGGCGACGCGCACGCGCTCGTCGGAGGGGGTGATGCGGGCGATCGCACGCTCGAGACTCTCGACGCCGGCCTCGCGTGCGCGACACATCCGTGCCACGAGCCGATCGATGCTCACGCCGACGACGGCCCGGCGCAGGAGCAGCGACTGGACCTGCTCGAGCGTCTCGACCAGGGCCGCCTTCTCGATGTCCCCGCGCGCGTGGTCGTGGTACGCGCGGAGGACGAGCGGGTACATCCCGCGACCGAAGGCGTTGACCCAGGCGAGCTGACGTCCGATCTCGGCATCCTGTTCGAGCGATGGGTCCAGCAGGATGCGGTAGATCTCCGAGAACTCCCGCCACTCGGCCGCCTGCTGGCGCAGCGTTTCGAGGCCCAGCTGCGGGAACCGCTGCCGGAAGGCGTCGTACACCCCGCGTTCACCGGCGACCGCGACCTCGCGCCCGGTCGTCATGACGAGGTAGTGGCGCCAGAAGCTGCCGATCGACTCGCCGGTGTTCTGCTCGATGGGCACCCAGAAGGAGTCCTCGATCTCGAGCTGCTCCTCGTGCGAGAGGCCCATGAGGAGGTAGTTGTGGATGAGCTCGTGATCGCGCAGCGGCGCGCCCGTGGAGTTGAGGCTCTCGAAGATCTGCTGCGCGTTCGCGTCGGTGCCGAGCGAGATGGCGACGTGCTCGAGCTTCTGCAGGCCGCGCCAGATCCTCGGCACCTCCTCACCACGCACCTGGCTGCGGAAGAAGGCGTAATTGTCGTCGAACCTCGAGTCGCGGGCATCGTGCTCGGAGAGTCGGCGATCGAGCACGACACTGTCGAAGATCTCGGCCCAGGCGCGGTGCGGGCGCAGGCGGGTCCGTGTCGGGTCGTCGGCGTGCACGAGCACGGCCGACAGTTCGGCCGCCAGCCCGGGATCGTCGTCCTTGACCGTGTGGTGCAGGGCGGCGATGAGCAGCATGAGCGTCGTGATGCGCTGTTGCCCGTCGATGAGCACGAGCTCTCCGGATCCATCGCCGGCGTTCGCCGAGGACAGGATCGAACCGAGGAAGTGCCGGTGGCCGGGGCCGGCATCCGAGACGGCGCGGATGTCGGCGAGCAGCCGCTCGCATCCGCCGATGTCCCAGCGGTACTGCCGCTGGTACACCGGAACGACGATCGTGGCCTCGGAGGTCGAGAGCCAGCCGATGGTGCTGACTGCCGTGGCGTCGACGTTGGTGGCGGTGACCATCTTCGAGGTCTGCTCCTTGAGGGGTTCAGCGGTACTGCTGGACCCGGGCTCTCCGCACAATGCCAGCCAGTACGCAGCCTACCCGATGTTAGGCTTACCTAAGTTGGGCCTGTTAAAACGTGCTGGCCCCGAAGAAAGGTACCAATCCACCTCATGGGTTACATCAAATCCGCCGCGCTCGAAGAGACCGGCTACGTGGTCCTCGACCGCTACAACCAGGAGCTCGACCCGAAGGAATGGCTCGACATCGAGTTCGTCGACTGGAAGTCGTCGGGCGAGACCCGCTTCGCGCCGCTGGCCTCCAAAGAGGGCGAGATCGAGTGCAATGGCTTCTGGCACGGGCAGAACCCCCGCACCGACAAGGACGGCGTCTGGATCCCGTCCCAGGTCGAGAAGGCCCCGAACCTGACCCGCCGTGCCCTGGAGCCGGGCTCCAACGTCGGCCGCTGCCGCGTCATCGAGCTGCAGCCCACCGACTATGCGGACTGCCTCTACAACCTCCACCAGGACGACAACAACCGTCTCAACCCGGATGGCACCGGCTGGGTCGTGCGCGGATTCTTCAACCTCAGCGACGACAAAGACAGCTACTTCGTTCTGCGGGAGAACCGCACCGACCCGAGCATCGAGCACCACATCGCCCTCCCGGCCGGCGCCCAGCTCATCGTGGACACCCAGCGCCTGTGGCACGCCACAACCCACAACGGCGAGACGCCGCGCTATTGCCTCATCACGTCGTGGGAGTCCGGGCCGGAACTCGACGCCTACATCGCCAAGTACAACGGCAAGTCCCGTGTGCCGAACTACGAGGTCTCGCAGGACATCCTGGATGCCGGCCAGGCCGAGCAGACTCGTCGTCTCGCCGAGCGCGCCGCCTACTACGCCGCCAAGGGCAAAGCCGAGGTCACCGCGATGAGCGAGGCCTGATCCTCGCCTGACGTCACGAGGGGCCCGGTCATTCGACCGGGCCTTTCGTCTGCCCGGACTGCGCTGCCAGGCGCGGTTACAGGTCGATCGAGTCGCCGGGCTCGAGCGGGAAGAATTCGCCGCCGCCGGCCTCGGTCATGGCCTGGATGCGCGCGTTCGACATGGCCTTGCCGGCCACAGACAACACCATCTCGTGCACCGGGAAACTGCGCCTGGGCGCCACGGCCGTCACATAGTCCATGACCTCGCCGATCTTCAGCCAGGGTGCTCCGGCGGGCACCGCGAGAGTCGGGACCTCGACGCCCTCCGGGATCGTGAAGGAGTCGCCCCCGTAGTAGAGCTCGTCGTCGATCAGGACACCGACGTTGTCGATGACGGGGATCGAGGAGTGGATGACGGCGTGGCGGCCACCGAAGAAGCGCAGGGAGAACGGCTCGACCTCGACCGTGTCGCCGGGCCCCACGACCTCGACCGCGAAACCGGATGCCGCAGCCGCGACGCCGGCGGGGCCGAAGATGCGCGCATCCGGATTGCGGTCGAGGATGCGTTCGAGCTGGTCGGCGGTCCAGTGATCCTGGTGCTCGTGGGTGATGACGATCGCGACGACGTTGCTCATGCCGACGAGCAGGGTCGTGAACGACCCCGGATCGAGGATGAGAGTCCTGCCGGCGCTCTCGATGATGAGGCAGGAGTGCTCCTGCTTGGTGACCTTCATGGAGCAAGCCTATTGCGGTGGCTTGTCATAGATACCCCCTAGGGGTATGCTTGTGAGCATGATCGCAGACTTGAAGAAACGCGCGCTGCACCGCAGCCGCATCCTCGAAGGCCAGATGCGCGGCCTCGAGAAGATGATCGACAACGAGGACTACTGCATGGATATCATCACGCAGTCCCTCGCCATCCAGAAGTCGCTGAGGAGCCTCAACAAGCTGCTCGTCGAGAACCACCTGCGCACGCACGTGAGCGACATGTTCGCTGCGGGCGGCGACAGCAGGGACCACGCGGTCGACGAACTGCTCAAGGTCTACGAGCTCGCGAATGTGAGGGGAGAATGAGCATGCACGAGCACCATCACACGGATTCGCCGGTCGATTCGACTTCTCCGGTCGAGCTGGCTTCTCCGGTCGATTCGACTTCTCCGGTCGAGCTGGCTTCTCCGGTCGAGCTTGCCGAGACCCATCACGATCACTCAAGTCACGACCACCACGACCACTCCGGCCATGGCGACCACAGTCACCACGACCCGGCCCAGTTCCGCCGCAAGTTCTGGCTGAGTCTCATCCTCACCATTCCGACGCTCGTGTTCTCGCACGGCCTCCAGGACATCCTCGGCCTCAGCGGCCCGCGCTTCCCCGGCAGCCAGTACATCCCCGCGGTGTTCGGTCTGGCGATCTTCGTCTACGGCGGCTGGGTGTTCGTCACGGGAGCGGTCGCCGAGCTCCGGATGCGCCAGCCCGGCATGATGACGCTCATCTCCCTCGCGATCGTGGTCGCCCTCGGCTACTCCCTGGCTGTCACCCTCGGTCTGCCCGGCATGGACTTCTGGTGGGAGCTCGCCACCCTGATCACGATCATGCTCCTCGGGCACTGGATCGAGATGTCCGCCATCTCGGGCGCCCAAGACGCCCTCGGCGAGCTGGCGAAGCTCATTCCCGACGAGGCTGAGCTCGTGCACGGCGACCACATGATGACGGTGGCGGTGTCGAGCCTCGCGCTCGGCGACCACGTGGTCGTGAGGCCCGGGGCGCGGGTCCCCGTCGACGGGGTCGTCATCGAGGGGGAGTCCGACGTGGACGAAGCGCTCCTCACCGGGGAGTCGACCGCCGTCGACAAGGCGGAGGGGGCATCCGTCATCGCCGGCAGCATCAACGGCAGCGGCTCGCTCACCGTGCGCGTCGACAGGGTCGGCGGCGACACCGCGCTCGCGGGCGTCATGCGGATGGTCGCGGACGCTCAGGCGAGCAAGTCCGGTGTGCAGGTGCTCGCCGACCGCGCGGCGGCCTGGCTCTTCTACATCGCGATCGCGGCCGCCCTCATCACGCTCGTCGTGTGGCTGCTGCTGCGCCCGGATGAGCCCAACTTCGTTCTGGAGCGGGTCGTCACCGTGCTCATCATCGCGTGCCCGCATGCGCTGGGGCTCGCAATCCCGCTCGTCGCCCAGATCTCGACCGCGCTCGGCGCGAAGAACGGCCTGCTCGTGCGCAACCGGCGCGCGCTCGAGGATGCGCGTCGCATCGACGTGGTGCTCTTCGACAAGACCGGAACGCTCACCCGCGGCGAGCAGGGGGTCGCGGAAGTCGCTGTCGCCAACGATCACGATGCAGGCAGTGCCGACACCGACGACGCCGAGGAGGCGAACCGAGTGCTCGCGCTCGCCGCGGCGGTCGAGGCGAAGGCGGAGCATCCGATCGGGCGGGCGATCGTCGCGGAGGCGAAGGCCAGGAAGCTCAGGGTGGAGCGAGCGTCGAAGTTCGAGGCGCTCCCGGGGCGTGGGGCGCAGGCATCCGTGGCCGGGCGAACCGCCACCGTCGCTAGCCGTCGCGTCGTCAACGAGCGCGGACTGCTCATGCCGGCGTCGCTCGTGCACGCCTCGCGTATGGCCGCCGAGGCGGGCCGGACGATCGTCTACGTCGTGGACGACGATGCGGT
Organism: Leifsonella bigeumensis; assembly: GCF_039537265.1. Classification (NCBI taxonomy): domain Bacteria; kingdom Bacillati; phylum Actinomycetota; class Actinomycetes; order Micrococcales; family Microbacteriaceae; genus Leifsonella; species Leifsonella bigeumensis. The sequence continues at coordinate 42,692 of NZ_BAABAE010000005.1, forward strand.
GCTCGGCATGATCGCGCTCGCCGACGTGGTTCGGGAGGAGTCGGCCGAGGCGGTGTCGGCACTGCGCAAGCGAGGCATCCGGGTGGCGATGCTCACCGGCGACTCACGTGAGGTCGCCGACTCGGTGGCTGCGCAGCTGGGCATCGAGGAGGTGTTCGCGGAGGTGCTTCCGGGCCAGAAGGCCGAGGTCGTGAAGCAGCTGCAGGCCGGGGGCACGGTCGTGGCGATGGTCGGCGACGGGGTGAATGACGCCCCGGCACTCGCGCAGGCGGATTTGGGCATCGCGATCGGCGCGGGCACGGATGTCGCGATCGAGTCGGCGGGGATCGTGCTCGCCTCGAGCGACCCGCGCGGCGTCGCGAAGGCGCTCACCCTCTCGCGCGCGACCTACACGAAGATGCAGCAGAACCTGTTCTGGGCGACCGGATACAACGTCGTGGCGATCCCGCTCGCGGCCGGCGTGCTCGTCGGCGCAGGCATCCTGCTGTCTCCGGCGCTCGGGGCCGTGCTCATGTCGGTGTCGACGATCGTCGTCGCCCTCAACGCGCAGCTGCTGCGCCGACTGCGCCTGCGCTAGTCGTGTTGTCCCGAATGAAGGCATTCGGAGCCGGGCAGCCTGCGGATGCCATGCCCCGCGTGGGTCTCCGGCTCCGAATGCCTTCATTCGGGACGTGGCGCGGCAGAAGCGTGCGATTCGGCGTCGAACTCCTTCGTTTCGTTCACCACGGAGGGGGCGAAACCGCCATAATCGGGGGATGACGACGACGAAGCCGCTGAGCATCGTCGTCGCCATCAACCCGCAGGCCTCGTTCGGCAGGAGCCGCGCGGTCGGTCCCGCGGTCGTCCACACGCTGCGCGCGGCCGGGCACGACGTGACGGGCCTCACTGAGCCGGACTACGAACAACTGCGCGCCGCCGCGGCCGCCGCGCTCGCGAAGAAACCGGATGCGCTGGTCGTCGTCGGTGGCGACGGGATGGTCAACCTCGGCGTCAACCTGGTCGCGGGCACGGGCATCCCGCTGGGCATCGTGCCCTCCGGCACCGGCAACGACATGTCGCGCGGCCTCGGCATCCCGGTGGGCAACACCGAACGCGCCATCGACCTGCTCCTCGGGGCGCTCGGCCGACCGCCGCGTACGATCGACGCCGGCCACGTCACCCACGGCGACGGCTCGACGAGTTGGTACGCCTGCGTGCTCTCGGCCGGCTTCGACGCGATCGTCAACGAGCGGGCCAACCTCATGCGCTGGCCGCGCGGTCGCCAGCGCTACAACCTCGCACTCCTGCGGGAGCTCGCCATGCTGAAACCCATCCGCTACCGGCTCGAACTCGACGGGGTCGCCAGCGAGACGGATGCCGTGCTCATCGCCGTCGCCAACAACACCTCCCTCGGCGGCGGCATGCTCGTGACCCCGGATGCCCGCCTCGACGACGGCCTCCTCGACGTGCTCGTCGTGCAGCCGCTTTCGCGCACCGCGTTCCTGCGGATCTTCCCGCGCGTGTTCAAGGGCACCCATGTGACCGATGCGAGGGTGTCGATCAGCCGGGCCCGTCGCATCCGGATCGACGCGGACGACATCGTCGCCTACGCGGACGGCGAGCGTGTCTCCGCACTGCCGGTCGAGGTCGAGGTGCGGCCCGGAGCGCTCAGGGTGTTGGCGCCGATTCCGTAGTCGTCTGGTCGGGGTCGGTCGAGATGCACGAGTAGAGCTGGTCGGCGTCGGCCTCCTCGGTCTCGGCGAAGACGAGGAACTCCTGCTTCGGTCTGGTGTCACCCGTGATGGCGGCCTTGAACACCTCGAAGGTGTCGGCGCAGGCGACCGAGACCGCATTCTGCAGCGAACCGGCCGAGGTCACATCGGATGCCGTGAGCGTCCCCTGCCCGATCACGAGGTAGTCGTGTTGAAGTGAGCAGGGCATGACCGTGACCTCGGCGACGACCCCGCCGTCGGCGGAGTTGAAGGTGAAGCAATCACCCTCATGGAGGTCCCTAGCCGAGATCGTCGTGCTCTCCGTCACCCGGCCATCGTCGTCGCGGGGCGGCCCCGGGTTCAGGAGCGAACATCCGCTCACGAGACCGGCGATGGCGAGTACGGCGATACCCGCGGACAGCGTGCTTCTACGCATATCGTTCCCTCGTGCTGTGTCGGTGACCCGGGAATTTCGCCGGGCTGCGCGTCTATGGCATACTCTATGAGTTGTCCACTACGGCCCCATCGTATAGTGGCCTAGTACGCCGCCCTCTCACGGCGGTAACACCGGTTCGAATCCGGTTGGGGTCACCATAGCGAAAACCCTCCCTGGAGTACTCCCCGGGAGGGTTTCTTCTTCCCTTCCCGCGGAGTTGGGCGAACTCGTAGACCCACATGCTCACTGCTCTTGTGAACATTTGCTTTAAGCTATACGATCTCGATCAGTGTTCATCCGAACGTATAATATGTGCGTCTGGCATCGGGCACCTACTCATCAACGAGGAGAGTGAAAATGTTCCCTAACCACCCAGAGATCATTGCGCGTGCCCGAGACGGTCGACGCAATCGCGTCGTCACCCGGTTCCTCGGCGTGGGCGCCATGACGATTGCGGGTGCTCTTGCGCTCGCCGGTTGCGCGGTCGACGGAAACGCGAACGAAAGCGGCAAGATTGAACTCACGATGTGGCAGCAATGGGGCGGTGGGCACGAGCGCGACACCCTCAAAGCACTCATCCACGAGTACGAATCACTCCACCCGAACATCACGATCACCGAGGAACCTGTGACAAATAACGCCGAGATCCTCTCGTCGATCACGGGAGGCAATCCGCCCGACATCATTGACCTGGGAAACTCGCTCTCACTCGGCGGCTGGGCAGCGGCCGGTGCCATCCAGCCACTCGATGACTACATCAAGGCTGCCGGTCTCGACACGAGCCAGTACATTCAGAGCGCGTACGAAGGCATGACCGTCGATGGCGTCACGTATGCGCTGCCGTTTCAGGTGTTCAATGCGGGGTTGCTCTATAACAAAGAACTTTTCACAGAAGCCGGCCTCGACCCCAACTCGCCGCCGACGACGCTGGAAGAGCTCGCCGACTTCGCGAAGAAACTCACGAAGACGGATGCGTCCGGCGCGATCACCCAGATGGGCTTTCTTCCCACTTACCCCGGTCCCGACCAGGGGCAGACCTGTCCGCTCATCAGCTACGGCTACGCCTTTGGTGGCAGCTGGACCGATGCCAACGGTAATCCCACTCCGACCGCGGATGAGAACGTCGCTGCGCTTGAATGGGAGAAGTCGTTCTTCGATGAGTACGGCGTTGCCAACATCCAGAACTTCATCCAGAGCGCGGGCAGTTACCTTACCGGTGGCGATCCACTCGAATCGGGCAAGCTTGCGATGATGTTCGATGGACCGTGGTCGGCCGCGTTCACGAAGGACAACAATCCTGCCGTGGCCGCACAACTCGCTGCAGCTCCGTTCCCCGGCGCCGCAAGTTCGCCGTCAAGCACCGGCGCGACCTACATCGACGCGAACGCTCAGCTGATTCCTTCGGGGGCAAAGCACCCGCAGGAAGCATTCGACTTCATCGCGTGGATGACCACCAATGCCGAGCAGACCGCGATTTTCTCCAATGATGTGGCGAACATCCCACAGCTGAAGAAGGTTCCGGCTTTCGAGCGTCAAAACGACCCGATCTATGCGACATATGTGGAGATCGCTAACGGCGAGGGCGCCCGCAGTTGGACTCAGACCGCGACGTCGTCGACCTATGGTGCCAACCTGTGCCAGGCGCAGGATGCCGCGTTGCTCACCGGGGTCGACCCGCTGGAGGCACTCATGGCCGTCAAGACTGAGTAACCTGGCTCGCGCGTTCGCTCTGAACCGTGCCGATGCAACAACAGGAGAACAACACCGTGCGCACATCATTGCGAACGCGAGGTCGCCGCAGAACGCGGGGTGAGGGCCGTCACGCAGTTTGGTACCTCACCCCGTGGGGCATAGGGGTGGCCTGGCTCGTCGTCATCCCCTCGGCTCTTGCCCTGTACTGGAGTTTCACCGACTTCAACCTCTTCAACGAACCGAAATGGGTGGGGTTCGACAACTATGCGAACCTGTTCGCCGACCCGGTATTCCTGAAATCGATCACCAACACACTGTTCATGGCGGGAGTCGGCGTCGCGGTCGGTACTGCCATGGGTCTTGGATCGGCCGTGCTGCTCAACCGCAGCGGCACCTCCACGACGATCTTCCGCTCGCTCATCTTCTTGCCTGCAGTCGTGCCACCAGTCGCGACCGGGATCGTCTGGACGTTCATCCTGAACCCGCAATACGGCCTGCTGAATGCTGGTGCTCGCGCGTTGGGACTTCCTCCGATCGGCTGGCTCAGCGACCCGAACTTTGCCAAATACGGGCTCCTGATGATGGTGCTGTGGGGCTCCGTCGGCCAAGTGATGGTCACCTTCGTCGCTGCACTGCAGGATGTGCCAGAGGACATCCTCGAAGCTGCATCTCTTGACGGTGCCGGTCGGTTACGTACCTTCGTGAGCGTCGTCTTCCCGATCTTGCGGCCGGTGTTGCTGTACAACGTCGTCATTGCGACGCTCTTCTACTTTCAGTTCTTCGAGCAGGCGTTCGTCGTCAACCCGACGAACCTGGGCGCGCCGGCGCAGTCCACGCTCACTTACGCCCTGTACCTCTACCAGCAGGCGTTCACCTATCTCAAGATGGGTAACGCGGCTGCCATGTCAGTTCTCCTCCTGGTCGTATCGTCCGTCGTCATCGCGGTGTTCTTCGCAATCAACAAAAGGATGGAACGCTGATGATCACGCTCCGGCAGGCTGAGGCCAGAACTCCGGCGAGAGAGCGCCGACGCAGAGCCGATCGCGTGCGCGAAACCATCCGCTTCGCCATCGGCTTCGCCCTCGCGGCAGCCTTCCTGATACCCATCATCTGGATGGTGAGTGGTTCCCTCAAGAGCAACGAGGCGGTGACCGCCTCGCCACCGCAGCTCCTTCCTGACGGGCTGCACTGGGAGAACTACGCCGCCGCTGTCACGTACATCGACTTCGGCACCTACATCACCAACAGCGCGATCGTCACGGTGTTCACCATTGCGGGCACACTCCTCGCTTGCGTTCCCGCCGCATACGCCTTCGCAGTACTGCGGTGGCGCGGACGCGAGGCGACGTTCGGCGTGGTGCTGTTCAGCATGATGTTGCCGTTCCCCGCAGTCATGGTGCCCATGTACCTCATTTTCCGACAGCTCGGAATGATCGGCTCACTGACCCCTCTCCTTGTGACGCCGTTCGTCGGTCAATTCATCACGCCCGCATTCTCCTCAGCGCTCGCGATCTTCTTGCTGCGGCAGTTCCTCGCCCAGCTTCCCTATGAACTCATCGAGGCTGCCAAGATCGACGGATCGAGCAGTCTGCGCATCCTCGTGCAGATCCTCCTGCCGCTGGCGCGCCCGATTCTCGTGACGGTGACGATCATGACGGCGCTGAGTTCGTGGACCGCATTTGTGGGTCCGCTCATCTTCCTCAGCGATGAGTCGCTGAACACTCTGTCCCTCGGGCTGCAGCAGTACCAAAGTCAGCATTTCACGGCGTATAACCTCCTACTCGCCGCATCCACCCTCTTCGTCATTCCCGTCATGGTGCTGTTCATCGCCGGCCAAAAATACTTCACCTCGGGGGCGACCTCCGGTGCCATCAAGTAGCACATCATCCCCACGCAATCCGAAAGAAGCTCAATGATTACCTCGAAAACACCATTCGAAGCCGACATCCTTGAGCAGCCGGCTGCCTTGCGACGTCTTGCCGCTTCGCCGCTGGGTGGCACCCCCGCTGCCGAGCTCGTGCGTGATTGGGACCGTATCGTCTTCACCGGCATGGGTTCTTCGTATTTCGCGGGCATTCCAACCTGGCGGGCATTGATCGGCACCGGCCGTGCGACCTGGTCGGTCGACACGGGGCAGCTGCTCGATACACCGGGACTCGTGACTGAACGCACGCTACTCGTTGTGACGTCGCAATCCGGCGCGAGCGGCGAGATCGTCGAACTGGTCGATCGCATCGCAGCCGGGCAACTGAAGCCACAGCTGCTCGTCGGAGTCAGCAATGACGAATCCAGCGCGCTCGCTGTTGCCTCCCAGCTCTACTTTCCGCTGGAGAGCGGGCCAGAAGCGACGGTGAGCACCAAAAGCTATCTCAACACGCTCGCTGTTCACCGGTACATCTCCGCGGCATTCCTGGGCGAGTCGAGTGCCGCCGTCACCGACCAGGTTCTCATCACAGCCGATTCGGTGGAACGGATGATCGGGGAGGCGGATCTCTCCACGGTTGCCACCGAGGCACTTGCCATCCCGGGGTATCGGCTCGCAATGGTGGGCAGGTGCGACCACGGCGCCACCGCGTTGTTCGCCGCCCTCATCACCAAGGAGTCGGCCAAACTGCCCGCGGAGGGCTTTATCGGTGGCCAGTTCCGCCACGGCCCGTTCGAGCTTGCGGGCGACGGACTCACCGCGGTGATCTTCGGCCTTGACGTGACCCGCCCGGACCCAATTCTCCGTCGCCTTGCCAGCGACCTCGTCGCAACGGGATCATCAGTCGTCGTCGTGGGTCACGACGAGCTCCGCGGCACGGTTTCCGTTCCGGCACCGGGCAGCTTCGTACTCGAGAGTCTCGCAACAGCAGCCGTCGCCGCCGAGTTGCTCGCGGTGGGTCTTTCGCGTGCCAACGGCGTCGTACCCGGTAGCTTTGCCTATGGCAGCAAAATCACCACGGCCCGCTGATGGTTGAGTCAGCAGCATGGGTTCTCGGTATCGACCTCGGGGGGACCGGATGCCGGTTCGTCGCGCTCACTCCCAGTGGCGAGGTGCTGGCACGTACCATCGTCGCAACGCCGGTCGAGCCCGACATCGACGTTCGCGGATTCCTTCGCCGACAGGTGGAGCGCCTTGATCGCCTTTCGTCACCGACTGCCGTGGGTATCGGAGCGAGTGGGCCGATCGACACCGCCGGCATCATCCGCAACTCCGATACGCTCGCCGCGTTCACCGGCATCCCCTTGCTCGCTATGGTTCAATCCGAGTTCGGTGCGCCATGCGTCATAGACAACGACGCGGTTGCAGCGGCAGTTGCCGAGGCTCGTTCTGGGGCGGCCATCGGCGCAGACAGTCTGCTGCACGTGACCTTGGGCACCGGGGTCGGGGTGTGCCTCCTTCAGGGCGGTGAGCCATTTCGTGGAGGTGATGGTGCCCATCCCGAGAGCGGGCACTTCTCGGTCAGCGGCCCCCCGGCCCCCTGCTACTGCGGACGAGAGATCTGCTGGGAGCAGCGCGCATCACGCACCGCGCTCCAGGCCGCCGCAGCAAATGCCGGTTTCGCCGCGAATGGCGACCTGCGCGATATCCGGATTGCCGCAGACGCGGCGCGTGCGGGGGATACGGCGGCCTTGCGTGTGTTCACCGATTACGGAGCTGCGGTCGGCGAGGGACTTGCGACGCTGCTGGCGCTCTATCGGCCCACGACCGTGGTGATCGGCGGAGGCTCGGCTACATTTCTCGCCGAGTACCGGGACGCCATGATGTCTGTCGTTGAACGCACGTCGCTGTGGCACTCCACCTTCACTGTGCGTCCAACGGAACTAGACGACTTCGGCGGCGCAATCGGCGGCGCTTACCTCGCTCTCGCGACGCTCGCTCGCTGACTTCCTATTGCGCACGGATCACGCGCGCTCCGTGTTCGCTCACCGTCTCCAGATCGGTGTCCGACAGTGTCTTATCGGTGAAGATCACGTTCGGCGTCTCGATCGAACAAATGCGAACGAAGCCGGTCCGACCGAACTTGCTCGCGTCGGCGGCGGCGATGATGTTCGCGCTGGATTGCAGGGCCTTGCGTTTGACTGCGGCGTCTTCCGGATTCCATTCGGTGATCCCGCCGCGTACTGAAACGCCGCTCGCCGTCATGACGTAATGGTCGAAGTTGTGCGCGTCGAGGTAGTCGGTAACGTCGGCGCCGATGAAGCTTTGTTCGCCCTGTCGAACGGCGCCGCCGGGAACCCGCAGGTTGATGGTCGGGGAGGTTGCCAGGAACGTGGCTGCGCGGAGTGACAATGGGCAAATGGTGAGCACCCTCGAGAACAATGCGTGGGCTACGGCAAGCCCGGTCGAGCCCCCGTCGAGGAGGATCGTGTCACCATCACTGATCGCATCGCTCACCAGCCGGGCGATCGACTCCTTGGCTTCGACATGAATCTTGCGTCTCGCCGAAAACGGAGGTTCGAAGCCTGAGCCGATCGGCAGCGTGGCACCGCCATGAACTCTCTTGAGGGCGCCATCCGCCTCAAGAATTTCGAGGTCTCGGCGAATGGTCATTTCGGTCACACCCAGTGTCTCGCGCAGTTCAGTGACCTCGACCCGTCCCCGCTCGTGCAGAATATTGAGCACGATCTGGTGGCGTTGGTCTCTCGCGTTCATGCCGTCCGGCTTTCGATAATGGCCCCTCGACCCGGCATGGAGTGCCGTTCGGTATCGCATAGAGGCGTTCAGCTTTATTTTTGTTCTTTCGAACATATCGGATGTGTGCCGGTTTTTCTTCGACCGTGAGAGGGGCGTAAAGGTTCTCCTCGCGGCGGAGGTGAGGCATCGTCTTGTGGATGCTGGCGTCGGGACGGTGACTGCTGTGTCTGGCACGATTATTTGTGTTATCGCGGGGGCGTCAGGTCCGCACGGGCCGGTAGGTCATGTGCGTGACGAGCGAGGTCGCCCGCAGCGATTGCTGTCGCTCTTACGGCCAATCCCGACACGCGGGCGTTCGGGGCACTCGTCGCCATCCCAGGTTCATCTCGCCTTCCAAGGTCCCTTCGCCATCGCAGTCCTCCTCGGGCGACTGCTCAACACGATTCGCACCGTTGTGTACGAATGGGATGACACCGCGGCGCCCGCCATATATCGCCCGGTTGTCACACTCGTCTTGGGCTACGCCAAGTCGCCGATCGTCGCGATCAACGCCTAACGGGCGCTCTACGCTTGCCGCCACAAGCGGCGCGTGCGCCGCCACGTCTAGTCGTTCAATGGCAGTCAAATCCCGTGCTTCACCGAGAACATGCGCGTCGGACCCCGGCGTCGTGTTCGCGTTGGCGCACCCGGGCCACTTCGCCATGCCGCCGTACAGGCCCCCGCGCCATGGCTACAGAATGGCTACGACCGCTGACGACAAGGGCCTCGCGTGACCACCCCACGCACTTCCGAATCCCGACAAAAACTGGGATCTGGGCGCTACTGCCAGGGCGTATGGCCTCCAGAAGCCCCTCTCACGGCGGTAACACCGGTTCGAATCCGGGTGGGGTCACCATAGCAAAAGTGCTGGTCAGCGATTTTTGCATTCCTCGTGTTCGGCGCTCGTGCCTCCCTGGCGGGCCGGAATTCCAATTATCATGCGATAGCCGCTATCGTGAAGCGGTAGTCAGGGGGGATTACGATGTCGTATCGGGCGCCGCGGAGGTCGGCAAGGTTCTCGTCGCTCGACCGGATGATGTTCGACGTGCGGGTTCGGCGCGGACACCTGCGGCGGCGACCAAGGCGTATGTCGGCAGCGTGGGGGCTGGCCGCAGGGCTGGGTCTCGTCCTCTCCTCGATGTTCATCGCTCAGCCTGCTCTCGCCGTGCCAGTGGCGCTCCGCTTCGATACGGTGACGGTGACGGCGAACCCGAACGGCTATCGGATCGACACGATCGGGAACACGATCGATGGGAGTACGAGCGGCGGAAACTACGGCCGCATCTTCACGAACCGGGCAGATGCCGCGGGCGTCGTGATCGAGTACGGCTTCGCCACCCCGAAGATGCAGTTGAACAGCCTCCGCTTGTGGAACAACGGCGGCGGGATTCTCACCGATGAGGACGGGATCGGGGGTGCGCTCGTCGAGGTCTTCGATGCGAGCGACAATCTCCTGTGGAGCGGGCCCCTGACAGCCGGAAACGGAGGTGGCATCTTCGTGACGGCGTTCCCGTCGCCGCTTGACGGTGTCTCGACCGTGCGGTTGTCGCAGATCACCAACCTGGGCACCGCGGCAGCGCCGGACATCATCTGGCGCGAACTCCAGGCGATGCAGAATGTGCCGCAGCCGACCCTGACCACTCAGATCAGCTCCGACGGTTTCTCGGACGACGTCACCGTGTCCGCGACCGAGGGGCTGGCGGGCTCCCTGGACTGGACTCTGTATGGTCCCGTCCCCGCGGTCGGCGATGCCTGTACCGGTCTGGACTGGACCGGTGCTCCGGTGTTCGCCTCGGGGACGGTCGCGGTGACCGGCGACGGGACCATGACGACGACCCCGGCGGGGGTGCCGACCGCCGGTGGCTGTTATTCCTATGGCGATGTGCTGAGCAGCCCGTACTACTCCGATGTGGTGAGCGCGGTGGGGCAGCCGGCCGAGACGTTCTTCATCAGCGCGCCGGCCATCGACCTGGTCAAGTCGGCTTCACCCCTGACGATCACGGTCGGGGTGCCGATCACCTACACCTTTGTCGTGACGAATTCGGGCAACGTCGATCTGTCGAACCCGGTCGTGACCGAGGTCTCCTTCAACGGGGCGAACCTCGCGGGGATGACCGCTCCCGACTGCGGCTCACCCGCGCCGACGCTGCTGGCGCCAGGCGCCCAGATGACCTGCACCGCCACCTACACCCCCGTGCAGGCCGACGTCGACGGAGCGGCGCTGACGAACACCGCGACGGCCACTGGAACGCCGCCCTCTGGTCCGGCCGTCGTGAGCCCACTGCGGTCGGTGATGCTTCCTGCAGTGCAGGACCCGTCGATTGACCTCGTGAAGACCGCGGGGCCGGGAGACTTCACCACGGCGGGACAGGTCGTGACCTACAGCTTCCTTGTGACCAACACCGGCAACGTCACGCTGACCGACGTCGGGGTCGCGGAGGGGACATTCACCGGGTTCGGGACGATGTCCGCGCCGGTCTGCCCCGTCGGTGCGACCTCGATGGCACCTGGAGCACAGGTGACGTGCACCGCCACCTATGCGCTGACCCAGGCCGATGTCGACTTTGGCGAGATCACCAACACGGCCAGCTCGACCGGATCTCCCCCGACCGGCCCGGTGACCGTTTCGGCGCCCGATGACGCAGTCGTGCTCATCGAACCCTCACCGGCGATCACGGTGCTGAAATCCGCAAGTGGCGGGCCATTCACTGGTGCCGGCCAGCTTGTCGATTACAGCTTTATTGTGACGAACACCGGCAACGTCACCCTGACCGGGGTCGGCATCACCGAAACCGCGTTCTCCGGGACCGGGCCGACACCGGTGGCGGACTGCCCGGCAACGGTTCTCATCCCGGGAGACTCCACGACCTGCACCGCGACCTACAGCCTCACTCAGGCGGACGTGGATGCCGAAGAGGTGTTCAATACGGCGACCTCCCACGGCACCCCACCGGTCGGGGCGGCAGTCGCATCGGCTCCCTCCGAAACCACGGTGCCGGTCACGCCGACCGCCGCAATCCACCTCCAGAAGCGCGTCGACCGGACAAACGTCGCCGGAGCGGGGGAGCGGGTGGTGTTCTCGTATCTTGTCACCAACTCCGGCGACTCCACCCTCGACGGAATCACCATCACCGAGACCAGCTTCACCGGGACCGGCTCCCTGGCCGGCGCCGTATGCCCGACCACCACGCTCGCCCCCGGTGCGTCCACCACCTGTACCAGCGCGTATCTGATCACCGCAGCGGACGCCAGCGCAACTCGCGTCGACAACACCGCCACTGCCAGCGGGACCACCGCCTCCGGCGCGACCGTCACCAGCAGCCCTGCCGCCGCAGCGGTCACGATCGGTCTGCTCCTTGCCCTCACGGGCAATGCTCTGTCCACCGGAATCGCCGCTCCCGCTACTCTCCTTCTGGCGACCGGCATCGCCCTGCTGGCACGTCGATCCGCAGGATGGCGAAAGACTGGCTAGAAGCGCTGACGACGCCGGGTCCTCGTGCGCACCCTTTCACGTCGGTTACACCTGCCCTCATCCGGTGAGGACAACGGGTTAGAGGACTCGCAGCATCAGGCCCGCACCGGCCGGTAGGTCATGTGCGTGACGAGCGAGGTCGCCCGCACCGACACCCGCTCGAGCGCCTGGGCCGGCACCCCGTCGAACACGCGCTCTCCCGCGCCGAGGATGCAGGCCGTCACGTGCAGCCGCAACTCGTCGAGGAGGCCGGCCGCGAGGTACTGGTTGACCGTCGACGCGCCGCCCGCGATCGAGATGTTCCGGTCGCCAGCCGCGGCGCGCGCCCGCTCGAGCGCAGCATGGATGCCGTCGGTGACGAAATGGAACGTCGTGCCGCCCTCCATCTCGATGGGGTCGTGCGCGAAATGGGTGAGCACGAAGACGGGTCCGTGGTACGGCGGGTCCGCGCCCCACCAGCCCCGCCAGTCGCGGTCCCACTCGCCGCGCACCGGACCGAACATGTTGCGGCCCATGATCGTCGCGCCGGAGTCGACGATCGCATCCACTTCCGCCTTGTTCTCCTCGTAAGCGTCGAACATCCACCCGTGCAGCCAGTTCTCGGGGAACTCGCCGAGCGGCGCATCCTCCCGCTGGTTGGGTCCCGCCGCGAACCCGTCCGCCGAGACCGCGATGTCGCTGTAGACCGTGCTCATATCCTCACTCCTCTCGGAAAACCCGAGCCGATTCGACGATTATCGACCATTCGGCTTCCGGTGCCCAGTGCGGGAGAGGCCCGTGGCATCCGCTAGCATTGCGGGAGCGAAGGGGAGTATCCCACTTCATCGCACTCGTCAGGACGGTCAGCAACGGCGCTGCCCCGGATGCGGTGGTGTCGTGATCGTACGGCACGGGAGAGACTTTCGAGTCCTGTCAACCCCTTCACGAACGGATCCTGAGTGGAACTGTCCATCCCTGTCTGGTTCGAGGTCGGATCGCTTGTCGTCCTGAGCCTCATCATCATCGCCGATCTCGTGCTGGCCTATAAGCGGCCGCACATCCCGGGTGTGCGGGAGTCGGCGCTGTGGGTCGGGTTCTACGTCGCGCTGGCGCTGGTCTTCGCCGGCCTGCTGGTGTGGCTCGGCGACCTCGAGCACGCCGGCCAGTTCGTCGCCGGCTGGCTCACCGAATACAGCCTGAGCATCGACAACCTGTTCGTCTTTCTCATCATCATGGGTCAGTTCAAGGTGCCGAGGAAGTACCAGCAGGAGATCCTCATGGTGGGCATCCTCATCGCCCTCGTGCTCAGGGCGATCTTCATCATCATCGGCGCACAGCTCATCGAGAGCTTCTCCTGGATCTTCTACCTCTTCGGCGCGTTCCTGCTCTACACCGCGTGGAAGCAGGCCTTCACCGGCTACGAGGATGAGGAGGAGACGGAGAACCGCATCATCCGCTTCCTGCGCCGGCACGTGGCGATCACCGACACCTTCGACGGCGGGAAACTGCGCACGGTCGTCGACGGGAAGCGGATGTTCACCCCCGTGCTCGTCGTCTTCATCGCGCTCGGCGCCACCGACCTGGTCTTCGCGCTCGACTCGATTCCGGCGATCTTCGGCATCACGCAGAACGCGTTCCTCGTGTTCTCGGCGAACGTGTTCGCGCTCATGGGCCTGCGGCAGCTCTACTTCCTGCTTGGCGACCTCATCGAGAAGCTGGTCTACCTGCACTACGGAATCGCGTTCATCCTCGGCTTCATCGGCGTCAAGCTCGTGCTGCACGCCCTGCACGAGAACGAGGTGTTCTTCATCAACGGCGGGCAGCCGGTCGACTGGGCGCCGGACATCAGCACCTGGCTGTCCCTCGGCGTCATCGTCGGAGCGATGGCGGTCGCGACGATCGCGAGCCTGGTGAAGCTGCGCGTCGAGCGTGGTCGGCGGGTCTAGGCAGCGCTGCGGCCGGGTGCGAGAAACTGTCTCGACGGAAACCGAGTGAGGCTCTACAGTCTGTAACAGGGCCGACGTCGGCACCCTCGAAGAGGACGTTACGGGAGAGAACAATGCGGGAACGCCCTGGTTCGCCACTCAATGTGCTGACGCTCGTCAGCTACCTCGCCTCGGTTGTGCTCCCCAGTCTCGGCGTCCTCCTGCTCACGGTGCAGGCCATGACTGTCATGGTCTCATCCACGGCCTGGACCACAGTGATTCCGATTCTCCAACCCGGCTTGCTGGCCATAAGCGGTGCGTTTGCCGCCGTCGCGGCCCTCAGAACCGGTGCCCCACCGTGGCGTCGTGTCTGGGCAGCAGTGCTCGGCATCCTGGTCATTTTCCTCGCAGCCACCGCTGTTGTCGCATATGACGTGTTCGCAAACCTCAATCCGGGTTTCTACCTGGGCGCGCCGCTGCTGTTCTTCTCATGGGCCATTGCTCGCCCATTTCGGGGGAAGGGTTATTTCGCAGTACTCCTGTGGGTGGCTCTCGTGGTGGTGTCTCTGGGAGGACGGTTTCTTGCCTTCCCCTTCGCACTGCTGGGGTGGCCCCTCGCGGGCCACATAGTCAACCTTGTGGTCGTCGTCGCCGTGGTTCTCGTGCCTGTCCTGGCTGCGATGGCATGGGAGAAGCGAACCCCTCACGCCGCCGTCATGCAGCTTGCGGAGGAGGGCGACGGGAATACCGGATGATGCACCTCGTGCGAGGTGAGGGTCGCGTACGAGTCAGGCGGCGCCGAGGCGGGCCGCGGCGAGCTGCTCCGCTGCCTCGAGCGTCGTGATGCCCTTCGCGGCCGAGTCGCGGAAGATCGTGGCGACCACGTCGCCGATCTGGGTCACGCGCGCGGAGATCGCCGCAGCATCCGCCCCCGGCCGCATGGCCATGTCCAGGTAGATGACGCCTCCGCCATTGACGACGAAGTCGGGGGCCCAGAGGATGCCGCGGGCGGCGAGCTCGGCGGCACCGTCGTGGGCGGCGAGCTGGTTGTTCGCGGCGCCGACGACACCCTTGACGCGCAGGTCCGCGATGACCTGAGAGGTGAGCACCCCGCCGAGGCCGCACGGGACGAAGAGGTCCGCCTCGACCGTGAGCGCATCGGAGGCGTCGACCCAGGTGGCGCCGAGGGACTCGGCGAGCTCCTTCTTGGCGAGGTTCACATCGGTCACCGTGAGCGCAGCGCCCTCCGCGGCCAGGCGCTTCGCCAGGCGCCCGCCGACCTGGCCGAGGCCCGAGATGACGATGCGGCGGCCGGAGACATCCTTGCTGCCGAAGAGCGCCTCGAGCGTCGCGAGGACGCTCGCGTGCACGCCCTCCGCCGTCGCATCCGCCGGCTCACCGACGCCGCCCTGCTCGGGCGGGAGACCGCAGACGTGCTGGGTGCGCTCGGCGACGACGGCCATGAGTTCTGCACTCGTGCCGACATCCTCCGCCGTCATGTACACGCCGCCGAGGCCCTCGACGACGTCGCCGAGGTCGAGCATGGCGTCCCGCTTCTGGTCGTCGGTGAGCGAGGTACCGAGTGGGAGGGCGATGACGGACTTGCCGCCGCCCCGCGCCAGCCCTGCAGCAGCGTTCTTGAATGTCATGCCCTCTGAGAGGCGCAACGCGTCCGCGAGCGCATCCGTCCAGTGCGGGTAGGCCCATACGCGGGCACCGCCGAGGGCCTGGCCGAGCACCGTGGAGTGCACCGCCACGATGATGGGCAGCCGGCTTCGCGAACCGGTGACCATCACCACCCTCTCGTGGTCGAAGGGAATCGCTTCGAGCTGAACGGCGGTCGTGGGCATGGGTCACTCCGGTGTGCTGGCCTTGTGGGCGCGGAAACATGACCGGCGATCTGGATGCGGCTCGCTCGGCTACAGCCAGCATAGCCCCGCCCCTCGCCCGCCGTTTGTGCTCACTTTTGGTCGCTGGGGACCCGCCTGTTCCGACGAAAAGTGAGCACAAACGGTGGGGCGGCGGGGCGCAGCGGCGGGTGGTAGCCTGATTTCCATGCTCGATCGAAGCCTGCTCCTTCCTCGCCGCGACGAGGCCTGACCCACTCGGCCCCCTCGTCGCGGAGTCTGTCGTCGGCCGGGGATGATCGAAGCTACAGCTAAGGACCGACAGCAATCATGGGTAAGACTCTGGCGGAGAAGGTGTGGAACGACCACGTCGTGGCCAAGGGAACCGATGGCGCCCCCGACCTTCTCTATATCGACCTCCACCTCGTCCATGAGGTGACCTCCCCGCAGGCCTTCGACGGGCTGCGGATGTCGGGACGCCCGGTTCGCCGCCCCGATCTCACGATCGCGACGGAAGACCACAACACCCCGACCATCAACATCACGAAGCAGATCGCCGATCCGGTGAGCCGCACGCAGATCGAGACGCTGCGCCGCAACTGCGAGGAGTTCGGGGTGCGCCTGCACCCCCTCGGCGATGTCGACCAGGGCATCGTGCATGTCGTCGGCCCGCAGCTGGGTCTCACCATGCCGGGTATCACGGTCGTCTGCGGCGACAGCCACACCTCCACCCACGGCGCGTTCGGGGCGATGGCCTTCGGCATCGGCACGAGCGAGGTGGAGCACGTGCTCGCGACCCAGACCCTGCCGCTCAAGCCCTTCAAGACGATGGCCGTCACCGTCGAGGGCGAGTTGCGCGAGGGGGTGAGCGCGAAGGACATCATCCTCGCGGTCATCGCGAAGATCGGCACGGGCGGCGGGCAGGGCTACGTGCTCGAGTACCGCGGAAGCGCCATCCGGTCGCTCTCGATGGAGGGCCGCATGACGATCTGCAACATGTCGATCGAGGCGGGCGCCCGTGCCGGCATGGTCGCCCCCGACCAGACGACCTACGACTACCTCAAGGGCCGTCCGCACGCCCCGAAGGGTGAGGACTGGGATGCGGCGATCGCCTACTGGAACACGCTGCCGACCGATGAGGACGCCGTGTTCGACGCCGAGGTGTTCCTCGACGCGAATGAGCTCGAACCCTTCGTGACCTGGGGAACCAACCCCGGCCAGGGCGTGCTGCTCTCCGACTCGATCCCTGACCCGGAGAGCTTCGAGGACCCCAACGCGCAGGCTTCTGCGCGCCGCGCCCTCGAGTACATGGACCTCGAGGCCGGCACCCGCATGAAGGACATCAGGGTCGACGCGGTCTTCATGGGCTCGTGCACGAACAGCCGCATCGAGGACCTGCGCGCCTTCGCCTCGGTCATCAAGGGCCGCACGAAGGCGAAGGACGTGCGCGTCATGGTCGTGCCCGGCTCCGCGCGGGTGCGGCTGCAGGCTGAGGCCGAGGGGCTCGACCGGGTGTTCGAGGAGTTCGGGGCGGAGTGGCGGTTCGCCGGATGCTCGATGTGCCTCGGCATGAACCCCGACCAGCTGGCACCGGGGGAGCGCTGCGCATCCACGTCGAACCGCAACTTCGAGGGCAGACAGGGCAAGGGCGGGCGCACCCACCTCGTGTCGCCGCTCGTCGCGGCAGCCACAGCGGTGCGCGGGACGCTCTCCGGCCCGTGGGACCTGGACGAGCCTCTCGGATCGAGCTCGCCGAGCTCGACGGTCTCGGCAGGCTCGACCGGAGAAGGCGGCTCGACCGGAAGAGGCGGCTCGACCGGAGAAGGCGGCTCGACCGGAGAAGGCGGCTCGACCGGAAGAGGCGGCTCGACCGGAGAAGGCGGCTCGACCCGAGAAGATCGGAAGGGGGCGTAGCCATGGAGAAGATCACCGTCATCGAGGGGACGGCAGTCCCACTCCGTCGGGCGAACGTCGACACCGACCAGATCATCCCCGCCGAGTTCCTGAAGCGGGTGACGAAGACCGGCTTCGACGACGCCCTCTTCTACGCCTGGCGGCAGGACCCCGACTTCGTGCTCAACGATCCCGCCTACGCGAATCCGACCGTGCTCGTCGCCGGCCCCGACTTCGGCACCGGTTCCAGCCGCGAGCACGCGGTGTGGGCCCTGCACGACTACGGGTTCCGGGCGGTGCTGAGTCCACGGTTCGGTGACATCTTCCGCGGCAACTCCGGCAAGCAGGGACTGCTCACCGGGATCGTCGCCGAGGACGACGTCGAAGCGCTGTGGGCCCTCATCGAGGCGCAGCCGGGGGTGGCGGCATCCGTCGACCTGACGGCGAAGACGGCGACGGTCGGAACTCTCACGGTTCCTTTCGAGATCGATGATTACACTAGGTGGCGGTTGCTCGAAGGTCTCGACGACATCGGCCTGACGTTGCGCGAAGAATCGCACATCACCCGGTTCGAGAAGTCCAGGGAATCCTGGCGACCACGAACCCTTCCCGCACAATAGTCAGCAGGTGAGCCAGTGAAGACGGTGGTCGAAGACGCCGGGAAGGCGGGTGAGCAGGTGGAGTTGAGGTCCGACCGGATCGTCATCCGCGGCGGCAACCCGCTGCGCGGTCGCGTCGACGTGCGCGGCGCCAAGAACCTGGCGACGAAGGCCATGGTCGCGGCCCTTCTCGGCGAGACGCCGAGCGTGCTGCGCGACGTGCCCGACATCAGCGACGTCACCGTCGTGCGCGGGCTCCTCCAGGTGCACGGTGTGCTCGTGACCGAGAGCGAGACGCCCGGTGAACTGCTGCTCGATCCGAGCAACGTCGAGACGGCGCACTTCGCCGAGATCGACGCGCACGCCGGCTCAAGCCGCATCCCGATCCTGTTCTGCGGGCCGCTCCTGCATCGTCTCGGCGAGGCGTTCATCCCCGACCTCGGCGGATGCCGCATCGGCGACCGCCCGATCGACTTCCACCTCGACGCCCTCCGCGCGTTCGGGGCGATCGTCGACAAGAACTATGAGGGCATCCACCTGACGGCGCCGAACGGGCTGAGCGGGGCGGACATCCACCTGCCGTACCCGAGCGTCGGCGCCACGGAACAGGTGCTGCTCACGGCGGTGCGCGCGCGGGGCACGACGGAGCTCCGCAATGCGGCGATCGAACCGGAGATCATGGATCTCATCGCCATCCTGCAGAAGATGGGCGCGATCATCTCCGTCGAGCCGAACCGGACGATCCTCATCGAGGGCGTCGACCGGCTCACCGGTTACACCCACCGCTCGCTCTTCGACCGCAATGAGGCGGCGAGCTGGGCCGCGGCCGCCCTCGTCACCCACGGCGACATCTTCGTCGCCGGCGCCCGGCAGTCCGAGCTCATGACCTTCCTCAACGTCTTCCGCAAAGTCGGCGGGGCGTTCGACATCGAGGAGGACGGCATCCGCTTCTACCACCCGGGCGGTGAGCTTAAGCCCGTGACGATCGAGACGGATGTCCATCCCGGCTTCATGACGGACTGGCAGCAGCCCCTCGTCGTCGTCCTCACCCAGGCCAACGGGGTGTCCATCGTGCACGAGACCGTCTACGAGAACCGGTTCGGGTTCACCGAGGCGCTGAACGAGATGGGCGCGAACATCGTCGTGCACCCGCACGGGCTCCCCGACCATCCGAGGCGCGTCGCCCGGCGCGACTTCGAGCAGGCTGCGGTCGTCACGGGGCCGACGAGACTTCACGGCGCCGACATCCGGGTGCCCGACCTGCGCGGCGGGTTCAGCCACGTCATCGCAGCTCTGAGCGCGGAGGGCACCTCCCGGATCAGCAACCTCGACCTCATCCGGCGCGGGTACGAGCATTTCGTCGACAAGCTCGCCGACCTCGGCGCGGACTTCGACGTCGAGGGGTAGCCGGCGCGTGACGAAGCGCGACCGGGCGACGGCGCCCCGATCGGAGAAGACCCCGGTGTTCCGGGTCCTCGCCGCGATCCTGCTGCCGCTCATGAACATCCTCGGCAGGTACCGCATCGAGCAGGGCGAGAAGCTGCCGAAGACGGGCGCGGTCGTCGTCGCCCCCAACCACTACAGCGAGATCGACCCCATCGTGATCGGTGTGGCCATCTGGATGCAGGGGCGGGCGCCGCGGTACCTCGCGAAGGCCTCGCTCTTCACCGTGCCGGTGCTCGGCTGGTTCTTGAGGCGTTCGGAGCAGATTCCGGTCGAGCGCCATGGATCGCGGGGGAATGACCCGCTCGCGGCCGCGAACCAGCTCACCGAGAACGACCTCGTGGTGGTCGTCTATCCGGAGGGAACGCTCACCCGCGACCCCGACCTGTGGCCCATGCGCGGCAAGACCGGGGCTGTACGTCTCGCCCTGACCGCGGGCGTCCCGCTCATTCCGGTCGCCCACTGGGGTACCCAGAAGATCATGCCGCGCTACGGCAAAGGTGTCAGCCTGTTCCCGCGCAAGGATGTCCGCATCCGTTTCGGCGACCCCGTCGACCTCTCGAGGTTCGCGGGGCGCAACCTGGACTCGGCTACTCTTGCCGAGGCCACCGACGTGCTCATGGATGCGATCACCGGCCTGTTGGCCGAACTGCGCGAGGAGACCCCGCCGGCCGAGCGTTGGGACCCGGCCAGGAAGGGCCAGGCGGAGACCGGACGATTCGAGGAGCGATCATGAGCAACACGATGCCGATCCGGATCTCGCAGCCCGGTGCCCGCCGTGTCGCGGTGCTCGGCGCCGGCAGCTGGGGGACGACCTTCTCGAAGGTGCTCGCCGACGGCGGCTCGGATGTCGCGATCTGGGCACGCCGCACCGAGCTCGCGCGGGAGATCTCCCAAGCCAAGCGCAACAGCGACTACCTGCCCGGCATCAACCTGCCGCGCACCCTGTGGGCGAGCCCGAACGTCGCCGAAGTGCTCGACGGTGCGGAGATGGTCTTCGTCTCTGTGCCGAGCCAGAGCCTGCGTGAGAACCTCGCAGCGGTGCGCGACCTCATCCCGCCCGAGGCGATCGTCGTGAGCCTCATGAAGGGCGTCGAGCGCGGGACCGCCCGTCGGATGAGCCAGGTCATCCGCGAGGAACTGGGCGCCGACCCCGCACAGATCGCGGTCATCTCGGGCCCGAACCTCGCGCTCGAGATCGCGAAGGAGGAGCCAACGGCATCCGTCGTCTCCTCCGAGAATCTGGCGACGGCCACGCTCGTCGCCATGGCAGCGCGCACCGACTACCTGCGATCCTTCGTCAACACCGACGTCATCGGAACCGAGTTCGGCGGGGTGCTCAAGAACCTCATCGCCGTCGCGATCGGCATCGTCGACGGTGTCGGCTATGGCGAGAACACGAAGGCTTCGATCATCACCCGCGGCCTCGTCGAGATGACCGAGTTCGCTGTCGCCTACGGGGCCAGGCCTGAGACGCTGGCCGGTCTGGCCGGCCTCGGCGACCTCATCGCGACCTGCGAGTCGCCGCTGTCCCGCAACAACACCGCGGGGCGGCTGCTCGGCCAGGGCTACAGTTTCACGGATGTCGTGGCGCAGATGAACCAGACTGCGGAGGGTTTGGCCTCGGTGGCGCCGATCCTCGAACTCGCGATGGCGAAGGGCGTCGAGATGCCGATCGTCTCGCAGGTGGCCGAGGTGCTCGCCGGTACCATGAACCCGAAGGACATCGCACCGCACCTGACCTCGAACAGCGACGAACCGCAACCGGAGAACTAGGCCATGGCACGCAGGACACGGGTCGCCCTCGTCTTCGGCGGGCGCTCGAGCGAGCACGCGATCAGCTGCGCGACGGCGGGAGGCGTGCTCGCGGCGATCGATCGCGACCGCTTCGACGTGATCCCGATCGGGGTCACGCGCGACGGCGCCTTCGTGCTCGAGGTCGACGACCCCGAGCGGTTCCGGCTCGACCCCGGTGCGCTTCCCGAGGTCGTCGACAACGGTTCGCGCGTGCGGTTTCCGGAGAGTGCGCGCACTCGCGAGTTCACGATGACGGATGCCGCCGGTACGGTGCGCGATCTGGGTGAGGTCGACATCGTATTCCCCATCCTGCATGGGCCCTTCGGCGAGGACGGCACCCTCCAGGGGCTGCTCGAGCTCAGTGGGATCCCCTACGTCGGCAACGGTGTTCTCGCCTCCGCGCTCGGGATGGACAAGCACTTCACGAAGACCGTGCTCGAGGCGGCCGGGATCGAGGTCGCTCCCTGGGTGACGATCACGGCATCCGGATGGGCGCGTGACAGCGAGCTGTGGCGCAGTCGCGCCCGCTCGCTCGGCCTGCCGGTGTTCGTCAAACCGGCGAGGGCCGGGTCGTCGGTGGGGGTCAGCCGGGTCGACGACTGGAACGATCTGGATGCCGCGCTTGCGACCGCATTCGCCGAGGACGGCAAGGTGCTCGTCGAGCAGGCGATCGTCGGGCGCGAGATCGAGTGCGGGGTGCTCGGTGGACGGGATGGCGGGGTGCCGCGGGTGTCGCTGGCCGGCGAGGTCATCGTGGCCGAGGGCGGGTTCTACGATTTCGCAGCCAAGTACCTGGACGCGCCAGGCGTGGAACTGGTGTGCCCGACCGAGTTGCGGGACGGTGAGCTCGCCGACCTGCAACGCATCGCGGCGCGTGCCTTCGAGGCGATCGGCGGCTCGGGACTGGCGCGGATCGACTTCTTCCTGACCCCATCGGGGTTCGTGCTCAACGAGATCAACACCATGCCGGGGTTCACACCGATCTCCATGTTCCCGAAGTGCTGGCTGGCGAGCGAGCTCAGCTATCCCGAGCTCATCACCGAGCTCATCGACCTGGGCCTCGAGGCCGAGCGGTAGGCGTTACGAAGGAAGCCGTACGCGATGCCTACGGCGACGGCGTGGGCTCGGGCACCCCGAGCACGTCATCCGGATTCGTGCACGCCCCCGTCGCCGGGATCGACCCGACCGCGTTGCTGAGGTCGACGAGCGCGTTGGTCCCCGATGCCCGTTCCCCGTCGACGATCACTTCGATCGCGGGGTCTCGCCCGAACGTCGTGAACACGTAGTTCGGCGCCCCGCTGTCGTCGCGCAGCCAGTCGATGCCTTTGAGCGTGACGCACTGCTGGGTCGTGGGTCCTGGTACGGCCACACCGCAGCGCAGCAGGATCGCCGCCGGGTTGCCCCAGGCGCCGGTGCCCTGCGCGTCGGTCTCCCGTTTCAGCCAGACGCCTACCGGTTCGTTGCCGGAGCCTTGCTTGGCGGCATCCTCGATCGCGTCGGGCAGCCGCACGATCACTTCGGCGCACTCGGGGTTCTGCGCGTCCGGGGCCGCCACCATCGGAACGATCGGCGCGCATCCTGCGAGGGCGAGGAGCGCGAGGGGGGCGAGCGCGATGGCGAGCACGCGCCGAAGAGACGGAGACATCGCTTTCAGGCTACCGTGTGAGCATGCCAACGGATGCCGGCTCGGCCGAGACTCTCGGCGACCTCGGCGAGTCCGGCGTGCTGGCCCGCATCTTCCCGAGGCTGCCCGCCGCGGCCGCACAGCTTCTCGGCCCGGGGGACGATGCGGCGATCGTCGCGGCCCCGGATGGCCGCTATGTCGTGACCACCGACCTCATGGTGCACGGACCCGACTTCCGGCTGGCCTGGTCGACGCCTCACGACCTCGGCTGGAAGGCGGCGGCATCCAACCTCTCCGACGTGGCCGCGATGGGGGCGGTGCCGACAGCGCTCGTCGTGGCGATCGCCGCGCCGCCCGCGACCCCGGTCGCGATGCTCGAAGGCATCGCCGACGGGTTCCGCGACGCCTGCGAGGCGCTCGCCCCGGGCTGCGGCGTCGTCGGCGGTGACCTCTCGGCCTCGGACACCTTCACCATCGCGGTGACCGCGTTCGGCGACCTCGAGGGCCGGGTGCCTGTACTGCGCTCCGGTGCCAGGGTCGGCGACGTGGTGGCGGTCTCCGGCCCGCTCGGTGCTGCGGCCACTGCTCTCCGTCTGCTCTTCGCCGAGGCTGTGGACGCCGATGGGGTTCCGGATGCGGCCCGCGCTGCTGCCCTGCGCGATCGCGCCCGCTCCCAACTCGCCCCCGCACCGCCCATCGGGGATGGTCCGCTTGCCGCGCTCGCCGGAGCCACCGCGATGCTCGACCTGAGCGACGGACTGGCGAAGGATGCTGCGCGCGTCGCCGACGCGAGCGGAGTGTCGATCGACTTCGACAGCAGTGCCCTCGGGGACGACCCTGAGCTCGCGCTCGGCGGGGGAGAGGACCACTCCCTCTTCGCGACGTTCCCGCCCGGAGTGGAGCTGCCCGGCGGTTTCCGTCGGGTGGGCGCGGTCGTGAGCGCGGATGCCAGCCGCATCCTGCTCGACGGCGTGCCGCATCCGGCGACCGGGTGGGACCCGTTCACCGGGTGGGATCGCTCAGCAGACTGACTTCGCTACTTCTCCGCCTTCGGCACGAGCTCGTCGATGACCTTCTCGATGTCGCGCACGACGAGCAGCGGGTCACCTGAGACGGCCGGCAGCGCCACGAGCAGGTCGTCGCCGTAGGCGGCCACGAGATTGGTGGAGTCGGGGTTGAGGCTCGGGATCGACACCGGCGTCCAGCGGATGCCGTCACGCGAGAGCCAGACCACCGCGCCCGCCGTCGTGTCGTTCGCCCAGCCGCCGGCCGCGGCGAAACCGCCGGGCACCGTGACCGGGTCGTAGAGGTTCACGCCGCGCTCGGCCTTGAACACCTGACGCCAATCGGCGCCGGTCGTCGTCCGCAGCAGCACGTCCCGCCCGCCGATCGTGGCCGAGACCACGACCCCGGCGTCGTCGTTCGCACAGCTCGACCCGAAGCCCTCGCGCTCACCGAACTCCCCGAGGTCGCGGTGCGCCCAGGAGTCGCCGTCGGGCGACCACGCCGTCATCCGGTACGAGCCGGTGTTGACCTCGGTCCAGCCGATCCCGATCGGAGTCCCATCGGGAAGGATGCAGACATCCGCGAGCGAGGATTCCAGGAGCCCGTCGCCGAAGTCGCCCGCCGCCCGCGACCAGGCCACGCCATCCGTCGACTGCCACGCGGTGGCATGGGACGGCGTTCCGGCGTTCGAGCTCGTGCGGTAGTCGCCGACCGCGACCCAGCCGTCCCCCGTGCTCGCGAGCGCGAAGAACTCGGTCGAGCCCTCGTCGCTGAAGCCGGTCATCGGCACCCAGTCGACATTCTCGTCTGCGCGGTAGAAGCCCTGTGCGAGGATCACGGACCGGCCCTTCGGGAACGCTGAACCGGTGATGATCTGCCCGCCGTCGGCATCCGCTGCCATGGTCACATTGAGGAGGCTGCCGAGAATCTCCGGATCCCAGGGCGAAGTCGAGACGGTGTCGCCGCCCGAGTAGCCGGCGAGGCTGTACTCGCTCGTGTTGCGCCAGTCGAGATTCTCCGAGACGGTGAACACACGCTTGCGCAGCACGAGGTCGATGCCCTCCGGTCCCGGGAACGCGTCGTTCACGAGGGCGAGGAACTGGCGGCTGGCGAGCGTCGCGCCGCCCCGATAGCTGCTGCCGGCGAAGGTCCCGGCTCGCAGGTATCCGCTCGAGCCGAGGAGCACCGCGGCGGTCGCATCGCCGCCGATTGCGGTGCCTGCCCCGTCGCCGAGCGGCACCGCCATCCCGGTTCCCCCGGATGCCTCGTTCGTGCTCGTCGTCCCCGTGAAGGACCAGACGCCGGATGCCGACCGCGTGAACAGCGCGCTGATCGCCGCGTTCGCGTTCGCCGCGACCACCGTCACGATACCGCCTGCGGTCGAGGGAGCCCCGAACCACTCATCGGCGACATCCACGAGGAAGAACGGGCCGTCCTCCGGAGGAGCGGGCACCGCTTCCTTCGACCACGAGGAGCCGTCGGCCGACACCCAGGAGCTCGCGCGATCGCTCGCGCCGCCCGCCGTCGTGCGCGGGCTCCACCCGGTCGCGACGTATTCCGTGCCGGTCCAGGCGACCCCTGCGACGCCGGCGGTCGAGTCGGCGATCTCCACCGGGTCCGACCAGCTCTTGCCCCGATCGGTCGAGACGAACGAGACGGTGGCGGCCGGCTCGCCCTCCGGGCCGGGGCGCGCGACGAGCAGCAGGTTCGAGCCCTCGCCGGTGAGCGAGGAGGGGGAGAGCAGTTCGTCGTCGCCGAGCTCCGGCAGGGAGATCTCGGCGGCGCTGTCGCCCGAGACGACGAAGCCCGCTGCCTCGCCCTCCGTCGACACGCCGATCCCGAAGATGCGGGTGCCCACGACGGAGAGGATGCTCAGGCGATAGGTCGAGAGGAAGGCATCCGGAAGTTCGACCGACTCCCAGTTGGCGCGATCTTCGGATGTCCAGAGCACCGAACTGTAGGCGCGGTCCTTCCAGGCGAGCCCCCCGAGGGCCGCGCGCTCCGAGGAGCCTGCGAGCACGCCGTCGAACGAGCCGTCGAAGTCGGAGTCGACGATCGTGCGCTGCCAGGTCGTGGCGTCATCCGAGACCCAGACGGCGGGAACCGAAGTCTCGCCCGGCTCGGTGACCGAGCCGCCGAACGCGAGCGGCAGGTCGCCGGATGCGGCGAGAAACTCGCTGTCGCGGTCGATGACGGCCTCGGTCGGCAGCATCGAGTCGGGGACCGTGAGGCTCTCCACCGTCACGCTGGGCAGCGGGTCCTCGGTGCCGCCCGTGCAGGCGGCGAGCGGAACGGCGACGGCCAGGACGGTGGCGATCCCCAGAATGCGCGTGCGAGTTCTCATGCCGGCTCCCCTCAGCTCCCCCCGTTCGGGGGTGACGTGCGGTCTACACCCTACCGGGGCGAGTCGTCCTCACTGAGACCGAGCCACCAGAGTGTCGTGTCGCCGTAACTCCTGCTGCGGTCGAGCTGGAGGGGTGGTGGCCAGGCGAGTTCCCGAGAGCGGGCGCCGCGCTCGAGGAGCACCACGGCATCCGGGGCGAGGAGCGGGACGAGCGTGCGCAGGCCGGCGAGCAGTTCGTCGTCGCCGAGCTCGTAGGGAGGGTCGAGGAACACGAGATCCCAGGGGCCTGCGTTCGGACCTCCGCCCGCGGCGAGCCCCGCATCGAGGAAGGCCTGCACCGCTTGGTGCACGACGACGATCTCCGGGGCGATGTTGTCCGGTACACCGGTCTTCGGAGCGTTCCGGCGTACTCGTTCGGCGTTCTCCCGGCAGACGCGTGCGGCAGCGGCGTTGCGCTCGACGAGGGTTACGGATGCTGCCCCGCGCGACGCGGCTTCGAGGCCCAGCGCGCCGGACCCCGCATACAGGTCGAGCACCCGCGCATCGCGGATGGCGTCCCGCGACTCGAGCGCCGAGAAGATCGCCTCGCGCACCCGGTCGCTCGTAGGCCGGGTCCCTGCGCCGGGCACCGCAAGGGCAAGTGAGCCGGCGAACCCCGCGATGATCCTCGTCACGCAGCCAACCTACTATCCCGGGCGCAGCTAATCTCTTGGTGTGGCCTCACCCCTCGACGCGAAGCTGAGCAGTGCGCTCGGCGGGCGCACCGCGGCTGCGCTCACCAAGGGCCTGGGGCTCGCGACGGTCGGCGACCTGCTCATGCACTTCCCGCGCCGCTACGCCCGCCGCGGAGAGCTCACCGCACTCAGCCATCTGCCGCGCGACGAGAACGTGACCATCGTCGCCGAGGTCATCGAGGTGCGCGAGCGGCCCATGCGCGCCAGGAAGGGCACGATCCTCGAGGCGGTCATCACCGACGGCAAGGGCAGGCTCACCCTCACCTTCTTCAACCAGGCCTGGCGCATCAAAGACCTGCGGCCGGGGGTGCGCGGCATCTTCGCCGGCAAGGTCGGCGACTACCGGGGGACGCTGCAGCTCGCCCACCCCGACTACGAGCTCTTCGAG
This sequence comes from Leifsonella bigeumensis, assembly GCF_039537265.1. Taxonomy (NCBI): domain Bacteria; kingdom Bacillati; phylum Actinomycetota; class Actinomycetes; order Micrococcales; family Microbacteriaceae; genus Leifsonella; species Leifsonella bigeumensis. The sequence continues at coordinate 70,221 of NZ_BAABAE010000005.1, forward strand.
CCGCACGACTGGCCTGGCGGGGAGCAGCCAGGCGATGAAGGACTGCGCGATGCGCAGGCGGCGGCCTGGGCGCAGACGCCCATCCCGATCTACCCGGCCACGGCATCCGTCGCGAGCTGGCAGCTGCAGAAGGCGATCGGGGTCGTGCTCGACACGCTGCCTGCGCTCGCCGATCCGGTTCCGGATGCCGTGCGCGACGCGCGCGGGCTCGTCCCGTTCTCCCGTGCCCTCGAGCTCATCCACCGGCCGACGGTCGACACCGAGTGGAAGTCGGCGCGCGCTGCGCTGCGATTCCAGGAGGCCTTCGTGCTGCAGGTCGCCCTGCTCGAGCAGCGCCAGCGGCTCAAGGAGCAGGCCGCCGTACCGCGGCTGCCGAAGCAGGGTGGGTTGCTCGAGCAGTTCGACGCGGCGCTCGGCTTCACCCTGACCTCGGACCAGCTGGTCGTCGGTGCGGAGGTCGCCGCCGACATCGCGAAGGCCGAACCCATGAACCGGCTGCTGCAGGGCGAGGTCGGCTCAGGCAAGACCGTCGTCGCGCTGCGGGCAATGCTCGCGGTCGCCGACAGCGGCGGACAGTCCGCGCTGCTCGCGCCGACCGAGGTGCTCGCCGGCCAGCACCTGCGATCGATCGTCGCGAACCTCGGGCCGGATCTCGCCGCTCGTCTCCGGCCGACTCTCATCACCGGCCAGCTGCCGGTCGCCGACCGGAGGAAGGCCACGCTCGCGACCGTCTCCGGGCAGGCGCACATCGTCGTCGGAACGCATGCGCTGCTGAGCGAATCCGTCGAGTTCTTCGACCTGGGCCTCGTGGTCGTCGACGAGCAGCACCGCTTCGGCGTCGACCAGCGGGAGGCGCTGCGCCGCAAGGGCACCGTGCCGCCGCACGTGCTCGTGCTCACCGCGACCCCCATCCCGCGCACCGTCGCCATGACCGTGTTCGGCGACCTCGACATCTCCACGATCGCCGAGCTCCCGCAGGGCAGACAGGGGATCGAGACCTTCGTCGTACCGCTCGCCGAAAGGCCGGGCTGGCAGGCGCGCATCTGGGAGCGCCTCGCCGAGGAGCTCGCACTCGGGCGACAGGCTTTCGTCGTCTGCCCCGCGATCGACTCCGCGCATCCGGAAGCGGGCGAGCTGCCGCCCGATCCCACGCCCGGTCCCGGACTCGACGGGACCGAGGCCGCGCGGCCGGTCGCCAACGTCACCGACACGCTCGCCATGCTTCGCGCCAACCCGCTGCTGGCCGCCGCCCGCATCGAAGCCCTGCATGGCCGCCTCACGAGCGACGAGAAGGACGCCCGGATGCGCGCCTTCGCGACTGGCGAGATCGACGTGCTCGTCGCCACGACCGTCATCGAGGTCGGTGTCGACGTGCCGAACGCCTCGGCGATGATCGTGCTCGACGCCGACCGGTTCGGCGTCTCGCAACTGCATCAGTTGCGCGGTCGGGTCGGTCGCGGCGGCGTGCCGGGGCTCTGCCTGCTCGTCACCGGCGCGGAGGACGGCAGTCTCGCCCGGGAGCGCGTCGACGCCGTCGCGGCGACCCTCGACGGGTTCGAGCTCGCTCTCATGGATCTCGAACTGCGGCAGGAGGGCGACGTGCTCGGCGGCGTGCAGTCCGGCGGTCGGTCGAGCCTGCGGCTACTGCGGGTCGCGAAGGACGGCGACCTCATCCTCGAGGCGAGGGGGCTCGCCGAGGAGGTGCTCGCCGACGATCCGACGCTCGCCGGGCATCCGGCGCTGCGCGAGGCCCTCGACCGCCGTCTCGACGAGTCCGAGCGCGACTTCCTTGCCAAGTCCTGAGAGGGAAGCCCTCTCGGGCGGATAGGGTTGGGACATGCACAGGATCGCCGTCGTTCCCGGGTCGTTCGACCCGATCACCCTCGGTCATCTGGACGTGATCGACCGCGCAGCGGGCCTCTTCGACGAACTCCACGTGCTCGTCGTCCACAACCCGGACAAGACCGCGCTCCTGCCGGTCGCCCAGCGCGTCTCGCTCATTGAGAAGGCGATCACCGATGCCGGGCTCAAGGGCGACATCCGCGTCACCTCCTGGAGCGTCGGTCTGCTCGTCGACTACTGCACGGATGTCGGTGCGAGCGTGCTCGTCAAGGGCGTGCGCTCGCAGGTGGATGTCGCCTACGAGACGCCCATGGCGATCGTCAATCGCAACCTCGCCGGCGTCGAGACGGTGTTCCTCCTGCCCGATCCGGCCCATGCGCACGTGTCGAGCTCGCTCGTGCGGCAGGTCGCGGCGCTCGGCGGCGACGTGAGCCCGTACGTGCCCTCGGCGGTCGCCGAGTACCTGCAGACGCCGCCGGCTTAGAAAGATACGGATGCTTCCCCTCAAACTCGGCTACAAGGCCTCCGCAGAACAGTTCGCCCCCCGTGACCTCGTCGAGTACGCGGTCGCCGCCGAAGCCCACGGCTTCGAGAGCGTGACGGTGAGCGACCACTTCCAGCCCTGGCGGCACGAGGGTGGCCATGCGCCGTTCTCGCTCGCCTGGATGGCGGCGGTCGGGGAGCGCACGAGCACGATCACGATCGGCACCTCGGTCATGACGCCGACGTTCCGCTACAACCCGGCCGTCATCGCCCAGGCGTTCGCGACGATGGGCTGTCTCTACCCCGGGCGCATCCTGCTCGGTGTCGGCACCGGCGAGGCGCTCAACGAGATCGCGACCGGATTCCGCGGCGCGGGAGAACAGGACTGGCCCGAGTTCAAGGAGCGTTTCGCCCGCCTGCGCGAGGCCATCCAGCTCATGCGCCGGTTGTGGACCGAGGACCGCGTCGACTTCGACGGCGAGTACTACTCGACGCACGGCGCCTCGATCTACGACCGGCCGGATGCGCCCGTCCCGGTCTACGTCGCGGCCGGCGGACCCGTCGTGGCCCGCTATGCCGGGCGCGCTGGCGACGGTTTCATCTGCACCTCCGGCAAGGGCATGGGCCTCTACACCGAGGAGCTGCTCCCCGCCGTCGCGGAGGGCGCCGACGCCGCCGACCGTGATGCGGAGTCGATCGACCGGATGATCGAGATCAAGCTCTCCTACGACCCCGACCCGGATGCGGCCCTCCAGAACACCCGCTTCTGGGCTCCGCTCGCGCTCAGCAAGGAACAGAAGCACGACATCACCGATCCCATCGAGATGGAGGCGGCGGCGGATGCCCTCCCGATCGAGCAGATCGCCTCGCGCTGGATCGTCGGCTCCGACCCGGATGAGGTGGTCGCCCAGATCCGCCAGTACATCGACGCGGGCCTCAACCACCTCGTCTTCCACGACCCCCGCGAGGACCAGGCGCGCTTCCAGGAACTCTTCGAACGCGACCTCGCGCCGCGACTGCGCGCGCTCGGGTAGCGCGCCCGGGTGGCCCGCGTTCGGTAGCGCGCACAGCGGCCCGGGCTGCAGGGCTGCCGGGGCTACAGTGAAGTGGTGGGGTTCACGAATGCCGAGCTGGAGGCGTTCTACGGCGTGAGCCTTCCCGATCTCGCCGGGCCGGGCATCCGGATGCTCCTCGTCGGGATCAACCCCGGCCTGCACACCGCTGCCGTCCAGGCCCACTTCAGCAGGCGGGGCAACCGGTTCTATCCTGCGCTGTTCCGCGCCGGCATCCTGGATCGGATCGTCGATGCCTCTGTCGGATTCGACCCCGCCGATCGCGCGCACATCCTGGCGAGGGGCGTCGGCATCACGAGCCTCGTTCGCGGGGCCACGCGGCGCGCGGACGAACTATCGGAGAGCGAACTGCGCACAGGGGCCGTTGAGCTCACCGAGCGGGTCGCCGCGCTTCGACCCGCCGTGGTCGCGATGCTCGGCATCACGGCCTACCGGGTCGCGTTCGAGCGCAAGAATGCCGTGGTCGGCCGACAGCCGGAGTCGATTGCGGGTGCGCAGCTCTGGGTCGTGCCGAATCCGAGCGGCCTCAACGCACACGCCTCTCTCGCCCAGCTCGCCCAGGCCTACCGCGAGGCAGCGGTCGCCGCAGGCATCCCGGTCTTCACGCCCCCGGCACCCTGAAAGCACCCCAGCAAAGGAAAGGGCCGCCGCCGGACGCGTTCCCCAGGGCGGGGGAGTGCTCCGGCGGCGGCCCTCGTTCGGCGCGCATCACTGGCGTGGAACGTTCAGGTAGCGCATCCTCTCGGTTTCACGTTCGCGCGCGAGGCGGGCGAGCAGGTGCTCGACCCGGTTGGCACGGCGTTCGCGGGTTTCGACCGTGAGGGGCCGGCGGCTCCACTTCACGAGCGCGACACCGAGGTGCAGTGCGACACGGTCGGCGAGACCGACCCTGCGCACCTCGTAGCGGTACTGCGTTTCCGCCGGTTGGGGCGGATGTTCGTGGCGACTGCGGTGAGTCGTCAATACGGTGTTCATGGTGTTGTCCTTGCATGTTCGTTCTGTGCTGGATCGTGCTGGCACGGCGACGAGGTCGCCGAAGGCGCGGATGTGCCGAGCCTGTGGAGTCGGGGCTTCGAAAGCGTCACCACCGCTCGTCGGCGATGCTGAGCCAATGACGGCGCTGCAGAACTGATCAGGTCATGGAGACCCGAAGTCGATCAGGCGTGGGTGGCCCAGAACCGATCAGGCGGGGAGAACGCAGACGAAGCCGGCGGTGGTACGGGAGATTCCCGGAATTGTTGTCATCAACACGCTGGCCTCCTTTCGTCTGTGGCGCGGGTACCAACCTACTGCCGCGGGCGGTCGGCGCGCAACGCGCGACGCGGCATCCGGTGCCGTAGTTATACATCCGTTACGCCGGGCCGACCGGATGCCTCCCGGCCATCGGCTGACCGACGCCTCGCCCGGCGATTCCCTAGGATGCTGATCATGTACCTCGTGTTCTCGGTCCTGCTCCTGCTGCTCATGATCGGGGCGCTCGCCGACATCATCACGATCGATCCCTCGCGGGCGAAGCACCTGCCGAAACTGGCCTGGATCGTCATCGTCATCATCATTCCGCTCGTCGGCTCGATCCTCTGGTTCACGGTCGGCCGGGAGTATGCGGCGCCTGCCGACCGCGGCAGCTTCGGCGACCCTCGTCGCTGGGAGGCGCCGGCGCCCGTCGCGCGGGACACCGAGGCCGAGCTGGCCGCCCTCGAGCGGGAGATCGAGGCGAGCGAGAAAGCCGACCGCATCCGCAGGCTCGAGGCGGAACTCGAGGAGAAGCGCCGCACCCAGGAGGGCGGATGACCGGGCGCGGCAGCCTGCACGACCGCTCGTCCGGCGGCTCGCGGTCCGGCGCGGGCGTCAGCCCGGGCAACGGTCCGCAGATCGGCTTCGGCGCCGCGCTCGACCAGTTCGCGCCGGCCGAGGCGGTCGAGCTCGCCGCACACGCCGAGGCATCCGGGTTCAGCGGTGTCATGGCGGCCGACCGGTTCCAGCCCTGGGTGCCCAGGCAGGGGGAGGCCGGGTTCGCCTGGACGGTGCTCGGGGCGATGGGCCAGGTCACGAGCGGTGACCTCGGAACCGGGATGACCGTTCCCGGCTACCGCTGGCACCCTGCCATGGTCGCCCAGGCGAGCGCGACCCTTGCCGCCCTGTATCCGGGGCGTCACTGGCTGGGCGTCGGCTCGGGGGAGGCGATCGACGAGCACGTCACGGGGGGTTACTGGCCGGAGACGGCGGAACGCATCAACCGGATGTTCGAGGCCGTCGAACTGATCCACAAGCTCTTCAGCGCCTCCCTGGCGGGCCGCGACGTGAAGCACTCCGGCCAGTACTTCACGCTCGAGTCGACGCGGCTGTGGACGATGCCGCCCGTCGCCCCGGAGATCCTCGTGGCGACCTCCGGGCCGGTGACGGCGAAGCGGGCGGGGCGCACGGTCGACGGCATCATCATCGACGGCGCGGGCTACGACAAGATCCCCGCCCTGTTCTCGCGCTTCGCCGAGGGTGCGCGCGAGGTGGGCCGTGGCCCGGGAACCCGTGTGCTCCGCCTGCACCTCAGTTGGACTCCGACCCTCGAGGAGGCGGTCGCGAACGCCGTAACGGAGTGGCCGAATGGCGGCCTGCGGTTTCCGCGTTCCGACATCCGCTCTCCCTTCGAGTTCGAGCAGCTCGCCCGGCTCGTGCGGCCGGAGGACTTCGAGGGGCGCATGGTCGTCTCAGAGGACCCCGACGTGCACCGCGCCGCCATCCAGCGGCACCTCGATCTCGGCTTCGACCGCGTCTACCTGCACAACGTCGGCCGTAACCAGCGCGAATGGATCGACGTTTTCGGTCGCGACGTGCTGCCGAAGTTGGTTGCCTGATGGGGACGCTCGGCGCATGGACGGTCGACGGGATCCCCGAGATCACCGCCGGTGACGATCTCGCTGCGATCATCGCCGAGGCCATGGCCGCCGCGGAGCAGGGACCCCTCGCAGACGGCGACATCGTCGCGGTCACGAGCAAGATCGTCTCCAAGGCTGAGGGACGCCAGGTAGAGGCCGCCGATCGCGAGGACGCGATCACCGCGGAGACCGTGCGGGTCGTCGCCACGAAGGAGCACCCGGGTGGCGTGACCCGCATCGTCGAGAACCGGCTCGGCCTGGTGCTCGCCGCGGCGGGCGTCGACTCCAGCAACACCCCGGAAGGCCTCGTACTGCTCCTCCCCGTCGATCCGGATGCCTCCGCCCGCGCGATCTGTGCGGCGCTGCGCGAGCGGTTCGGCGTGCGCATCGGCGTCGTCGTGACCGACACACTCGGCCGCCCCTGGCGTCTCGGCCAGACCGATGTCGCGATCGGCGCGGCCGGTCTCAGGGTGCTCGACGACCTGCGCGGCACGACGGATGCCTCCGGCCGCCGCCTCGAGGCCACGATCGCCGCGGTGGCGGATGAGATCGCCGCGACGGCGGACCTCGTGAAGGGGAAGTCGTCCGGGCTGCCGGTCGCGGTCATCCGGGGACTCGGCCACCTCGTGGGCGACCTCGACGAGCCCGGCGCACGCGCGATCATCCGCTCTGCGGCCGACGACCTGTTCCGGCTCGGCAGCGACGAGGCCTATGCCGAGGGCTTCCGAGACGGGCAATCCTCGCCGACGGAGTAGCGCTACCAGCCTCCGCCGCCCCCGCCGCCGCCTCCGCCACCGGAGGAGCCGCCGCCGCTCGACCCGCCGGATGACGAGCTGCCGCCCGACGAACTCCACGACGAGCCGCCGCTGGATGACCGCGGCGGTGTCGGCGCGAAGTAGGTCGAGCCGATCGAGTTCGAGAATGTCGCGACGCTCGCGACACCGCTCGATCCGGTGTACCAGCCCGGCGACTCGGTCTGCGCGTAGTGGCGGCCGAGTTCGGCGATCCAGCCCTTCTCGACGCCGAAGATCATCGCGTAGGGCAGCAGCTTCTCGTAGATCCGGATGACGGCGGACTCGTCGGTCACATCCACCCGCTCCGCGGTGTCGGGTGCCTGCAGCATCCGGATGCGGTCCGCCTCGGCGAGCGCAATGTAGTCCCTCAGCCCGTAGAGGTGGTCGCGTACGGCGGCGCCATCGTCGGTCATGATCCAGGGAGGGGAGGCGAGGGCGGCGACGACGATCCAGCCCACCAGGCACAGGATCGCCGCGAGCCACACGCCGGTGCCGTCGGCCTCGAGGTTGACCGCGAAGAACCAGACCACGATGGCGGCCACCGCGATCCCGAACGTCGACCAGCGCAGGATGCGGGAAAGCCTCGTCGTCGGCTTGGCCCGCCAGCCGCGTTCCCTGACCTCGCGGGACACAGCAAGCCTGCGCGCGAGAAGACGGTCACCGAGCTTGGGGTCGTTACCGTTCAACACCACTGTGTGGCCGACGCCGAGCTTGCCGAAGAGGGTCTTGAGGCTCGTCACCTCCTGCTCGGGCACGGCCGCCCACCCGGCGAGGAGTTCGAGTTTGTAGCGCGTGGCCTTCGGATTCTTCGGGCGCTCCCGAATGGCAAGGGCACGCTGGACGGCGAATCCCACGATCTGCGCCGGGAGGGCTGCACTGTCGCGCTGCAGGAGCTCGGCGGCGAGCATCGGGTAGACGTCGGCACGGGGTGCGTACTCCGGCACGATGATGCCTCTGCCGCGGGCGTCCCGCCACACCGCGATGCGCACGATGATGATGAAGAGGAACGCCGCTCCGGTGAGGCCGAGGAGCACCCACGGCAGGATGGCGAAGACCCAGTGGTTGCGCGCGAGCGGCGGGTCCACGAACGCGTCGGGGTCGAACCCGATCGCGATCGTCATCGTCTGGTACGGGTCGAGGTCGGTCGTGCTCGCCCTGATCGTGTCGCCGGCCTGCGTGATCGTGCAGCGGTCTGTGCTGCCCTCGTAGCCCTGGTAGCAGGCGATGTTGCCGGTCAGGTCGGCGGCGATCCCGTCGTCGAGATGCACCGTCGCGCTCACCGCACCGAACGGCTGCGCCCATCCGGTGCCATTGACGTCCCAGTAGAACTCGTCGGACGCCGTGTCCGCGAACGAGCCGACGACGTTGCGCTGGGTGTACTCGATGCGGTAGGTCTGCGCGCCATGCACGTAGCGGTCTGCGCTGCCGATACGCAGCACCGCCAAGCCGTCGTGGTCGTTGCGGGAGTAGTCGAGCGGGGTTCCCGCCCCATCGCTCACGCTCAGGACGGTGAGGCCGAGGTTCGCTTCGCCGTACTTCAGCGGGATGGCCCGTTCGATCCCGTGGTTCTGGTCGAAGTCCGGGAAGACGGCCTCGAGTGTTTCGACCGTTCGGAGGATCGCGTTGCCTCCCGCGTCCCTGCCGAGGTGGTAGTCGACCGCCATCGACGTGAAGGTGAAGTCGTTCACTGTCGCGGGCACGGCGGATGGGGCATCGTCCTGCGCTGCCTGGACTGCTGCACCCGGCAACAGAACGGTCGCGACGATGAGGGCGGTGGCTGTCGCGAGGCGCAGGCGCATGGGATCAGGGTATCCGAGAGGGTGGCAGCAATCGGAGCCTATTCACTGCCGAAATGGGGCGGAAACTGTAAGACTCGTATCCGGGGAGCCCGCGGGCCCCCGATGGAGTGGCCATGGACACAGCTGTTCGATTCGGCCGCCCGGTGCAGCGCCGGGGGAGGGTCGTGACGCTCACCCTGCGCGGCGGTACCGTGCTCGCGGCAGGAGTGCTCGCCCTCGTCGTCGCCTACATCGCGGGCTGGCCCGAACTGCTCATCATCGCCTGCTTCTGCGGCATCCCTCCGCTCCTCGCCCTCGTCTTCGTCGTGCGGATGCGGCCGAGGCTCTCCGTGGCCAGGTTCACGACCCCGGCGATCGTGACGGCGGGGACCACCGGGTCGGCGAGGCTGCGGCTCGGCAACACCGCCGGGGCGAAGTCCTCGCCCGCCCACTGGCGCGACTATCTGCCGTGGAGCCCAGGGGCGACGCGCCGGCAGGGGTTGCCGGTCATGGACGCCGGTGCGAGCCTTTCGCTGCAGTACGCCTTCACTCCGCCCCGGCGCGGCATCCCGGAGCTCGGCCCGCTCGTGATCGAGGTCGCTGACCCGTTCGGGTTCGCGCGCGGCGAGTTCCCGGTCGGGGACCGGCAGCGCGTCGTCGTGGCCCCCGAGACGGTGGACCTCAGCCAGGGCGCGGTCGACATCGCCTCCGACAGCGGGTCGGCGAGGCTCTTCCAGCACCGCGCACTCGCGGGCGAGCACGACATCATGACCCGCGACTATCGCCCCGGCGACGCCCTGCGCCGCGTGCACTGGAAGGCATCAGCCCACCACGGCGACCTCATGGTGCGCGAGGACGAGAAGCGCAGCCACGCCGAAGCCCTCATCCTCGTCGACACGCGACGCGGCTCCTACCGGGACGTCTCGCGCACGCCATCGACCGATCGGCCGGAGAGCGAGCATTTCGAGTGGGCGCTCAGCATGGTCGCCTCGCTGCGCGATCACCTCGTGAAGGGCGGGCTTCGCGTCCGCGTGATGGAGACGGCCGTCGCCCAGCTTGCGGATGCCGACCACGTCGACGACTTCGTCGAGAGCCTCGCACGCGTGCGGCTCAGCTACCAGGACGGCCCCGCCCTGATCCTCGCAGAACCGAAGGCGGACAGCGTCGGCTCGCTCTTCGCTGTGCTCGACGATCCGGATGGCGAGACGCTCGATGCGCTCCTCGAGCAGCGCGGCTCCTTCGATCTCGCGGTCGCGTTCCTGCTCGGCCCTCCCGGCCCAGGCCGCCCTCGCGGCGGCTCGCCCGCAGGCGACCCGGCCGAACGGCTGGAGCGCGCCGGCTGGACCGTGCACCGGGTCGTGGACGGGGAAGGCGTCGCGGCCGCATGGCATGCGCTGGGGGGTGCGGCCGATGACTGAGCGGCGGAACACGACCTCCTCGGGCGGGATGCGCAGGGAGCTTCCCCGCGTGCTCGTGCTCCTGCTCGCGTTCGCGGTGACCTTCGGTGGGCTCCATACGATCCTCGAGGGCGGGGCGTGGTTGGTGCTCTGCCTGGTGCTCGCGGTACTCGTCTTCGGCGGCGGACTGGCCGTCCGCACCCTGCTGCGCGGGCATCCGGTCGTCGCACGGATCGCAGGCCCCCTCGCCGGCGCGATGCTCGCGGCGGCGGCCATCGTCATCCGGTTCGCCTCGGATGCCGCCCTGCTCGGATTCATTCCCACGGCGGCGGTCGTCGACCGGTTCCGGCACCTCATCCGGGACGCCGGCTACTCGATCACCTGGCAGAACGTGCCGGCGACCGCGGACGAACCGATCTCTTTCCTGCTTGCCGCAGGGGCCACCGCACTGCTCCTCGCGGCCGAGATATTCGCGTTCTCACTGCGCCTGCCCGCCCTCGCCGGATTGCCGCTCGCTGCCATCTTCCTCGTGCCGGGCATGACGCCGGAAGGCACGACCGACGGATGGCTTTTCGCGGCCAGTGCCCTCGCCTATCTCGCACTCCTGCTCGTCGGGCGAGCGCAGGTCGGGCGAGCGGGGCAGCTCGTACCGACGGTCGCGATCGGGGTGGCGGCCGTGCTGAGCGGACTCGTCCTGCCCGGTGCGCTGCCGAGCACGGATCTCACGGCGACGAGCAGCGGACTCGGCCCCACGGTGTCGACCGGGGTCAACCCGATGCTGCGCCTCGGCGACGACCTGAGGAGCACAGACATCCACGTCGCCCTGACCTACAGCACCGTCTCCGGGCGGGGGGAGTACCTGCGACTCGTCGAGGTCTCCGACTTCTTCAGCTCGGACTGGGGGCCGAGCCAGCCGAGCCTCGATTCGCAGAACCGGCCGGTCGACTTCCCGCGCCCGCCGGGGCTCGCCGTGGGGGTGACAACCGAAAACGAGGTCACCTACGTCTATGTCGCGAACCTGGTGAGTCCGTGGCTCCCGGTGCCCTACCCCGCGTCGAGCATCACCGGACTCGACGGCTCGTGGCAGTACCTCCCCGAGTCCTTCACGGTGGCCAGCAACCTGTCCCTCGCACGCGGTGAGGACTACACGGTCTCGAGTGTCGTGCTGACCCCCACCCCCGACCAGCTGCTGGCCGCGGGCTCGCGCGTCCCGGACGGCTTCGGCGAGTATCTGTCGTTGCCGCCGGACACCCCCGGGATCATCGCCGCGACCGCGCGGGAGGTCACGGCGGGCGAGTCGAGCAACTACGAGAGAGCCCTCGCGCTTCAGGAGTACCTGCGGTCGGCGCCGTTCCAGTACTCGGAGTCCGCCCCGGTGACGGACGGATACGACGGAACGGGTGTGGATGTCGTCGCGGCGTTCCTCGAGCAGCATCGGGGCTACTGCATCCACTTCGCCTCCGCCATGGCGGTCATGGCGCGCGAGCTCGGCATTCCGAGCCGCATCATCGTCGGCTTCCAGCCGGGTGCCCTCCAGAACGGCAGCGACCGCGGCCGGCGCCTCTTCGAGGTCACCACGAAAGACCTGCACGCCTGGCCGGAGCTCTACTTCGCGGGGATCGGCTGGGTTCGGTTCGAGCCGACACCGAGTCGCGGCAACATCCCCGACTACGCGAACGCGACGACCCCGGGGGTGCCGGTGGTCCAGGGGCCTCCCGCCGTTCCCAGCAATCCCGAGTCGGGGTTGGACGATGGATCCGCCCCGCAGATCGACCAGGGACCGACCGTCGTGAGGTGGCTCTCCAGCGGCCAGTTGTCGAGTTGGCTCGCGATCGGCGGGGTGGTCGTCCTGCTGTTCGGGATCGTCTTCCTCCCTGCCGGCCTGCGCTGGATGCGGCGCCGACGGCGCCTGGCAGCGCTGCGAGCGGGTCGCGGCACCGCCGCCTCGGCCTGGCACGAGGTCATGGAATCCGCCGAGGACATCGGGGTGACCGTGAGCAGGACGCTCACCCCGCGCGAAGCAGTCGCGCGCCTCCACCGCGTGCGCGGGATGAGCGACGCGGGCCGCGAAGCCCTCGACCGGATCGGGCGCGCCATCGAACGGGAGGGCTACGGAAGGCCGACACGGGACGGAACCGCGGGGTATGGAGAGTCGCGAGTCATCGATGTGCGGTCCGGGCTCGCCGACGATCTGGCCATCGTGCTCCGATGCCTCAAGGCCGGTGCGGACGGCAACGACAGGCTTCGGGCCACGATGCTGCCACCGTCGCTCGTATCGCGTACGGTGAAACTCGTGGGCAGGTTGGCATGACGGAAGTTAGGCTCAGGAGATGTCGGCCCGCAGACCCGCGCGGGCCGCGACAGGGAGAGGTGCTCGGTGACCGATACCGCTGACACAGTCCATTACGCAGATTTCCACGCGCTCAGCCGTGAGATCGTGCGCAGCGTCGAGACCGTCATCGACGGCAAGAGGGAGGCCGTCGAGCTCGCCCTCACGACCGTCCTCGCCGAGGGGCACCTGCTCATCGAGGACGTCCCCGGGGTCGGGAAGACCATGCTCGCGCGCGCGCTCGCGCGCTCGATCGACTGCACGGTCAACCGCATCCAGTTCACCCCCGACCTCCTGCCCTCCGACATCACCGGGGTCTCGGTCTTCAACCAGGCCGACCGGGAGTTCGAGTTCAAGCCGGGGCCGGTCTTCGCGAACATCGTCATCGGCGACGAGATCAACCGGGCGAGCCCCAAGACGCAGTCGGCCCTGCTCGAGAGCATGGAGGAAGGCCAGGTGAGCGTCGACGGTCGGACGTATCCGCTCGCCCGTCCGTTCACGGTCGTCGCCACACAGAACCCGGTCGAGATGGAGGGGACCTATCCCCTCCCCGAAGCCCAGCGCGACCGCTTCATGGTGCGCATCTCGATGGGGTATCCGGATGATGTCGCCGAGCTCGCGATGCTCCGCACGCGGGAGAAGACCAGCCCGCTCGACAGTCTCGTCCCGGTTATCTCACTCGGCCAGCTGAGCGGCATGATCGCCGCCGTACGGGGCATCTACGTGTCGCAGGCGGTCGAGCAGTATGCAGTGAGCATCGCGCAGGAGACCAGGCGCGACCGGGAACTGCGCCTCGGTGCGAGCCCCCGAGCGACGCTGCACCTCGTACGCGCGGCCAAGGCGCGCGCGGCACTCGACGGGCGCGAGTTCGTGCTTCCCGACGACATCGACGCGCTCGCCGTCCCCGTGCTAGGGCATCGGCTCATCGCCGCCGCGCGCATCGCCGGCACCGGTTCCGCGTTCCAGTCGAACAGCATCGCGGACATCATCCACCGCATCGTCGCGGCGACGCCCGTGCCCCTCGGCGCAGGCGAGCCCGCGTAGCCTCCGGCATGGCGGGCAAGGGGAGTTCGGAGGCGGCGCGTCGTCGTCCGAGGTCCAGGCGGCCGAGGGCGCCCCGCCGCCGCCGCAGCTTCGGGCTCTCCGGGCGCGGGCGCATCCTGTTGATCGCCGGCCTGTGCTTCATCGCCGCGGCCTATCCGCTCGCCCGAACCGAGCTCCTGTACCTCGGGTCGCTGCTGGCGGGGATGCCACTGCTCGCGCTCGCCTTCGTGCGGTTCCGGCGGCAGCGGATGGGCGTCGCCCGGCATTTCTCGCCCGCCGTCGCCGAGGCCGGCAGCCCCGTCCGCGTCGCCGTCGAGGTGCGCAATCTCGGATCCGCGAAGACGGGGGAGGCCGGCTGGCGCGACGAGTGGCCGTGGTCGCCCTACGGAACCCCGACGGCGAGGCTGCGTCCGCTCACCCGGAACCGGGGGCCGTTCGGGCAGGACAGCGCCGTGCTCGTCGACTACGTCCTCGACCCTCCCCGCCGCGGCGTGTTCGAGATCGGGCCGCTTGTCGTCGACTTCGGGGACCCGTTCCAGCTCGCGCGCGGTGAGATCGTGGTGGGCGCGCGCCAGAAGCTCGTGGTGACGCCGCGGATCGCTATCCTGCCGGTGACGGGCCAGTCGATCGCGGCCGACGAGGGATCCGCGCGCGCACTGCAGCGCAGGAACACGGGCGGCGAGGACGAACTCATGACGCGCGAGTACCGCTACGGCGACCCGCTCCGGCGGGTCCACTGGCGCGCCTCGGCGCACCACGGCGAGCTCATGGTGCGCCAGGAGGAGCAGCGCAGCCACGCGCAGGCGCGCATTCTGCTCGACACCAGGCGGGCCGGATACCGCGACACCGCTCCGCCCGTCGACCAGGAGCCGGAGAGCGACAGCTTCGAGTGGGCCGTCTCGTTCGCCGCCTCGCTCGCCCTGCACCTGCAGCGCATCGGATTCACCGTCGAGGTCATCGAGACGGGGCTGCGGCAGCTCAGCTCGCCGGAGCATCCGGAGGACTTCCTCGAGTCGCTCGCGGCCGTCTCGCTCGTCGACGAGCGCCCTGGGCGCGGCATCCTCAGCCTCCTGCCGGACCCCGGTCGTGCACTCGGCTCGGTGTTCGCGATCGTCGCGGACGCCGAACCGCATACCGTCGACCGGCTCGTGGCCCAGCGCGCCCAGTTCGACGTCGCGATCGCCTTCGTCGTCAACCCGCACAACGAGATCGTGCTCGGGCCGCTGCACGATGCGGGGTGGATCTGTATCGCGGTGCGACCCACCGACGACCTCGCAGCGGTGTGGCTCGCGGCGGCCGAGCTTCGGGAGGTGCGTCGTGCCAGGGCCTGAGGTGAGGGCGGCCGGTGCGTGGCGCATCAGCGTCGCGCTGCTGTTCTGCTTCGGGGTCGTGACTGCCGGACTGTACCCGCTGCTGCAGGGGATCCTCTGGTGGTTCGGCGTCTTCCTCGTCGTGGTCGCCGTCCTGGGTGCAGCGGCGGCGAGCCGTGCCGCGAGTCCGCGCCGGTGGTTGCCGACCGTCGTCTCATCGATCGTGCTGCTCGTCATCCTCACCCTGTTCTTCGCGGCCCGCACCGCCTTCCTCTTCCTCATCCCCACCCTGGGAACGCTCGTGCAGTTCGGCGACCTCGGCCAGGCCGGAGCACTGTCGATCAGCGCCCAGTCGGGGCCCGCCGAGGTCACCTTCGGCATCATGTTCCTGCTCTGCCTCGGGATCGGCTCACTCGCGATCGTCGCCGACCTCATCGCGGCCACGTGGCGGCGGCCGGCGCTCGCCGGCGTTCCCCTCGCGATCGTGCTCGGCATCCCGGCCTTCATCGGCATCGACCTCACCGACCTCTTCGTCTTCATGCTGGCCGCGATCGCCTGGCTCGTCCTCCTGCGTGCTGGGCAGCCGCTGCGCCAGACCGGCCGAACCCTCGGGCTCGGCGCGGTCGCGGTCGTCGTGGCGCTGGTCACGCCACTCGTGCTTCCCCCCGTCGACGAGTCGCAGGCGACCGGGGACACCTTCAGCGGGTATCTCGCGGGTGTCAACCCGGTGCTGAACCTCGGCGACGACCTGCGGCGCAACCTGCCGCGCACCGTGCTCAGGTACAGCTCGCGCACCGATTCCCCGACCTATCTGCGCCTCGTGAGCCTGCAGAACTTCACGGCGGAGACCTGGGAGCCGGATCCGCCCACGATCGAGCGGGGCAACCGCCCGTCGACGATCGGCCCGGTGCCCGGACTCGCGGAGGATGTCGGTTTCGAGGATGAGACCACCTGGATCGACGTCTCCAACCTCGGCAGCCCGTGGCTTCCGGTGCCGTATCCGGTGACGAGGGTGAGCGGTCTGAGCGGCGACTGGTTCTGGGATTCGGAGGACCTGACACTGACGAGCCCCGACCGGGCAGCGCGCGGCGAGGCCTACCGCGCGGAGAGCCTCCTCGTGCAGCCGACCCCGCAGCAGCTGACGAGTGCCGGCTCGGTCGTGCCGCCCGGATACCAGAAGTACCTCGACCTGCCGGAGGGCATGCCCGCCATCATCGCCGACACCGCGCGCACGGTCGCCGGCGCTGCGACGAGCAACTACGGGATGGCGGTCGCCCTGCAAGAGTTCTTCCGCGACGGCGACTTCACCTACTCGGAGACCGCACCGGTCGAGCAGGACTACGACGGAAACGGCATGGAGGTGCTCGCCAAATTCCTCGGGGCCAGGAGCGGATACTGCATCCACTATGCCTCGGCCATGGCCGTCATGGCGCGCACGCTCGGCATCCCGTCACGCGTCGCGGTCGGGTTCCTCCCCGGCACCCAGGAGGATGACCTCGTCGAGGGTCGGGTGTCGTTCCGTGTCACGACGAGGGACGTGCACTCCTGGCCGGAGCTCTACTTCGACGGCATCGGCTGGACTCGGTTCGAGCCGACGCCGGGGCTCGGCTTCGTCCCCACCTACGCCGACGAGGCCACCCCCGGCGTACCGATTCCGCCGTCGACCGATCCGACCCCGACGTCGACCCCCACCCCGACATCGAGCCCGACGAGCATCGCTCCACCGGTCGATCCCGACGACCCGACGGTTGCCGGGAACGCGGCGGCGGCATCCCTCGCCTGGCTCTGGCCCGCGCTCATCGTGCTCGCCATGCTCCTCCTGCTTCTGGCCCCGGCGATCGTGCGCGCGCTGCAGCGCAGCATGCGGATGCGCAGGCTCTCTCGCGGTTCCCCCGCAGCGGCGACCGGATGGCGGGAGCTGCTGCAGACCGCGGAGGACCTCGGCCTCGGAATCGAGGAGACGACGACGCCCAGGGAGGCCGCGCGCGCGATCGCGAAGGCCGCGCGCCTCGTCGATGCGGATGCCGCAGCCCTCGAGCGCACCCTCGGCGTGGTCGAGCGGGAGAGCTTCGGCCGGCCGGCCGTGCGGGCGGACGGCGACGGTCGGGCGCCCCGCCTTGCGCGAGCATCCGGCGGGACGGGGGGATCCGGTGCAGTGCAGGTCGAGCAGGTCACCCGGATCGCGTCGAGAATGCGGGCGTCCATGGGCATCCGCACCCGGTTGATCGCGGCTCTCGCACCGCGGTCGATCTGGTCGCGGCTGGTCGGACTCCTCGGCCTTCCGGCCTCGGCCCGCACCGCGATGGTCACCCGCGCGGGCTGAGGGCGACGATCGGCCGGCCGGTGCGCGGGTTCCGCAGGATGTCGGCCTCGACCCCGTAGACCTCGCCGATGAGTGCGGGTGTCAGGGTCTCCGCCGTCGGCCCCGAGGCGACGACTCGCCCATGGGAGAGCACGATGACGTTGTCGCTGTAGCCGGCGGCGAGCGTCAGATCGTGGAGGGCTGCGACCACGGTGACCCCATCGGCGGCGAGCCCGGCGAGAAGCCTCAGGGTCGTGAGCTGGGCGGCGATGTCCAGGTGGTTGGTCGGTTCGTCGAGCAGGAGAAGTCGGGGCTCCTGTGCGAGGGCGCGGGCCAGCAGGACGCGCTGGCGCTCGCCACCGGAGAGCTCCGTCACGTCGCGGTCGGCGAAGTCGGTCATGCCGACTGATTCGAGGGCTGCGCGCGCCAGCTCGCGGTCATGATCGGTCTCGTCGGCGAAGTATCCCTGGTGGGGAATGCGCCCGAGGGCGACGACCTCGGCGACGGTGAGGGACAGCTCGGTGCCGGCATCCTGCTCGACGAGGGCAAGGGTTCGCGCCCTGGCCCGGCGCGGAAGGGCAAGGAGGTCGCCGCCGGCGAAGCGGATGCCTGCGGGGCCGGGAGGGCGGCCTTCGTCTCCGGGGCCGCCTGCGCCGACTGGGCCATCCGCCCCCACGTCGAGCGGAAGCACCCCGGCGAGGGCATGCAGCAGGGTGGACTTGCCCGCGCCGTTCGGGCCGATGAGCGCCGTCACCGTGCCGGCCGGTGCCGTGCAGTCGACGCCGTCGATGATGAGGGTGCCGTCGATGCGAACGCTGATCCCACGGACCTCCAGGCCGTTCACGAGTTGACCCTCCGGCGGGCGAGAAGTGCGGCGAAGACGGGGGCGCCGATGATCGCCGTGACGATGCCGACCGGCAGCTCGCGCGGGTCGAAGAGGGAGCGTGCCGCGGTATCGGCCCAGATGAGGAAGCTCGCGCCGACGAGCGCGGAGAGCGGGAGCAGCATCCGGTGCCTCGGGCCGACGAGAAGCCGCACCGCGTGGGGGAGGATCAGCCCCACGAAGCCGATCGCGCCGCTCACCGACACCATCGCGCCGGTGAGGAGGGCTGTCGCAGTGAGCATGATCCAGCGGGTCGCCTGCACGTTGACGCCGAGGGTCGCCGCCGAGGTGTCGCCGAACGCGAAGGCGTCGAGCACGCGGCCGCTCAGCATGATCGGGATGCCGGCGACGACGATCGCGGCGAGGCCGATGCCGACCGCCGGCCAGCGAGCTCCGGCGAGGGAACCGAGCAGCCAGCCGAGGATCTCACGGTAGGAGTCGCCCGTGACAGTCCAGAAGATGACGAGGCTCGTGACGGCTCCGGCGAGGGCGGAGACGGCGATGCCGGCGAGCACAGTACGCCCGGGAGTGATGCGGCCGAAGGCGCCGGCGAGCAGGAGCGTCGCGGCGAGGGCGACCATGGCGCCGAGGAACGCGGCGACCGGCAGCAGGAGAGCGCTGCCCAGCAGGAGGACGGCGACGGCGCCGAGCGAGGCGCCAGAGGAGAGCCCGAGCAGGTAGGGGTCGGCGAGCGGGTTGCGGGTGATGGCCTGCATGACGACGCCCGCGAGGGCGAGCCCCGCGCCGACGGCCGCGGCCGTGAGCACGCGCGGCAGGCGCAGTTCCCAGACGATGCTGTCGCGCAGCGGCGGGAGGGAGGACTGGCCGAACCCGAGGTGGTGCGCGATCGAGCCCCAGACCTCGACCGGCGTGATGTTCGCGGGGCCGAACGTGACGGCGAAGGTGATGGAGGCGAGGAGTGCGGCGACGAGTGTCACCGCCCAGATCTTCTTAGCCAAGGTCGAGCGCCGCCAGCTGCTTCGCGAGGTCGGCCGCGGCGTCCACCGTGCGCACGCCGGCCTCGCTCGCCGCGAACGGCACGATGAGGTAGCGGTGGTTCTTGACGGCGTCGAGCTGTGCGGTCGCCGGGTTCTCCTCGAGCACGCGGATCTTCTTCTCCTTCGTGCTCCACGACGCGTCGACGAGCACGATGACATCGGGGTTCGCCGCGATGACGCTCTCCCAGTTGTAGCTCGCCCAGGTGTCCTCGACGTCGGCGGCGATGTTGCGCACCCCGATGGTGTCGAGGATGAGCTGCGGCGCCCCGATCCCCGCACCGACGTAGGGGATGTCGGAGCCGGAGGAGAACCAGAGTGCGCTCAGGCTGCGGGTGTCCTTCTCGACCGAGGCGAGGGTGGCGTGCTGGGCGGCGAGCAGGTCGGTGTCGTCGACCCCGAAGATCTCGGCGATCTCCCCGATCTCGGAGTCGATGTCGGCGAAGGTCAGATGCTCCGGCTTGTAGGCGTCCTCCTTGCAGGCGGCGGGTGAGACGTACGTCCGGATGCCGAGGGCGTCGAGGTCTGGGCGGGTTCCGGCGCCGTCGGCGGAGAAGTTCGACTCCCATCCGGCGTACACGAAGTCGGGTTCGGCCTCGAGCACGACCTCCTGCGACGGAACCTTGTCGGCGAGCACCGGGAGACCGGCTGCGGCGTCGGCCCACTTCTCCGGCACCGGGCCGTCCTGGAACGCGGTGCCGACGATACGGTCGCCGAGGCCGAGGGCGAGGAGCATCTCGGTCGAGGTGGACTTGATGGTGATGACGCGCTCCGGCGGGGCCGCGGTCAGGTCGACGGTCGTCCCGCAGTTGTCGATCGCGGTCCGCGAGCTCGGGCTCGTGGACGGCTCCTGGGCGTTCGCGGCGCAGCCGGCCAACAGGAGGGCGGTGGCGGTGGCGATGGCGCCGTAGTGAATGAGGCGAGGCATGGATTCTCCGAAAGGTGGCAGCGACATGGGGATGCCGGTCGAACTTCCGGCGGAACAACCTGCCGCCCCAGAGCGGGGACGCACGCACCTCACCACATCCGGTGAAGGGGTCGGTTCCACTGTAGTGCCCTGTGGGTGGCCGTGTTCGTAGGCTGGGTGCATGCACCGGCGGAGGCGGAGTGGAGCGATGCCGACTGTCGCGTCGGCGTTGGCCGTCGCGTTCGTCCTCGTGCTGGCCGGGTGCACGGTCCCCGAGCCGGAGCCGGCATCGGATTGCAGCAGCATGCTGGCCGCCGAGGACGCCATCCAGCAGCAGCACCTTCAGGGCCGGCTCGACACCGACGGGCTGTGGTCGTGGACCTGGGACAACCCGCCGACAGCGGATGATCTGACGCGGCCGGTGGCGGTCCCCGCCGGGTTCGACCCGAATCGACGGATCTGGCTCACGAGCATCCAGCTGGCGCCAGGGGTGAGTGGGGAGGTGTCGATTCTCTCGCCCAGGGACGCCCGACTGTTCGTCTCGACCTGGGACCGCTGGGGGTCGCTGACCGCCTACGAGCTCCTGCTCGGCGCGCGGCGCGGCGTGCGGCTTCCCGGATGCGACGGGTATGCCAGCTATCCCGCCCTCACGATCGTCGACGGGCCGGAATGCGTGGTGTTCGCGGTGCAGCAGGATGGCGACGAGCGAATGGCGCAGATCCGGGTGCCGTTCTTCGGGGCGGAGTGCTGAGCTCAGGCAGGGGGGCTCTACTCCGCGCTGGCCTTGTGGAGGAGAAGTTATCCACCAATGCGGGAAAATGGTAGAAAACATGTGTTCGAGTCTG